>CAVQJI010000001.1:0-22961 GCA_963712715.1 uncultured Pseudomonadota bacterium
TTTTCTTCGTACCTCTTGAACAACGTGATGAACTACACTATTTGGGAGTTGCCTGGAACATGTTTAAAGCCCATGCCTGGCTAAATACTCTTTGGGATGCAAATGTCACCGATTTGGAGAAAACGCCCATTCTTTATTGGCCAATTTTAGCAGGATGGCGCTTATTCGGCGTCAATGAATTCTGGCCGAGAATAGTTGTTTATATAATCGCTTCAATTAATTTGATACTGACATATCGATTGACGTGCATCATTTTCCCTGAAAATAAAAATACTGGATTAATAGCTGTTATCATTCTTCTTTGTAATTTATATTGGCCTGAATTTTCAGGAAGAATTCGCTGGGATGGATTAGTGATACTCTTTGGTCTCTTATCCCTAATCTGTTATGAAAAATATTTAAAATTCAATACGCATTTTTTCTGGTTAATTTTATCAGGAATCTCTTTTGGACTTTCCATTTTTTCTAAAGGGATGGTTAGTTTTATTTATTTTTTTCCCATTATTATTTTTTTTCCAATTCTGTTAGACTTAAACTTTAATAAAAAAACTTTTTTAGCCTTGCCCATTTTCTTTCTCACTTCTTTAATAATCCCCTTATTGTGGCTAATATTTATTTATTATGATTTGGGATATCTGGCAGTACACTATGTCATGTTTGGACAAGTGACGAATCGAGTCTCTTTACATTTTGAAATGACTTTATGGACTACATTATTGGTGAATTTTTCTCTGGCTGTCTTTTTCATTAAATTTTCAAAACCGAATTTTGATAAAAAATCGGTCGTACTCATCGCTCAAATAATTTTTGTGTTATTATTTTTTTCTACGGTTATTGCCAGGCAGTCTAACCGTTATTTAATACCTGTTTATCCATTCATAGCAATCCTAATAGCTAATTATTTTACAACGCGAAATTTAACGCGATTAATCGGATTTTGCACACTGTGTTGTTTGGGAATGAGCATTTATTTTATTGCTTTATACTTCTCTCATAAAGAACAGTATCAGAGAAATTTAATCGCCTTATCTAAAAAAATGTATCAGTTACAATCGCAAGGATACGACATTGTGCAATTTGGGCACCTATGCGGATATCAAAATTTAAATTTTTTTGGTTCTCTTCCAAAAGATATAGATGTTCTTTTTTTCCCTGACGATCAAAAAAAATGGCTCGCGACTCATAAACATGGAGTTTACATTTTTGATTCTCATCTGGGTTACCAAATCGGTCACAGTAGATATTTAAATTTTCAATTTAACGAAGGAAAAGTTCCTATTTTACGCATTTCACCACCACCTGAAGAGGCAAGTGATCGTCCTATAATGGGACAATGGGGCGGATGAGATTCAGGCCCTTAGCATCTCATTGACCGAACTTAGGCAATTGGCGGGGTTAGTAGGTCTGATAATTTTAAGAATTGAGAGGTTTTCATGTTGCAGTCTCCAAAAATCAATAACTTACCGGTTATTTTAGTTTTTCTCTGGTTATTAATGGCTATTAGTTTCATTTTCTTCGTGCCTTTTGAACAAGGTGATGAATTACATTATTTAGCAGTAGCATGGAATATGTTTAAAGCCCATGCCTGGCTAAATACTCTTTGGGATGCAAAAGTCACTGATTTAGAGAAAACGCCCATTCTTTATTGGCCTATTTTAGCAGGATGACGCTTATTCGGAGTCAATGAGTTCTGGCCCAGAATAGTAGCTTATATCATCGCATCAATTAATTTGATACTGACATATCGATTGACGTGCATCATTTTCCCTGAAAATAAAACTATTGGATTAGTGGCTGTTATCATTCTTCTTTGCAATTTATATTGGCCTGAATTTTCAGGAAGAATTCGCTGGGATGGATTAGTGATACTCTTTGGTCTCTTATCTCTAATCTGTTATGCAAAATATTTAAAATTCAATGCGCATTTTTTTTGGTTAATTTTATCAGGAATCTCTTTTGGACTTTCCATTTTTTCTAAAGGGATGGTTAGTTTTATTTATTTTTTTCCCATTATTATTTTTTTTCCAATTCTGTTAGACTTAAACTTTAATAAAAAAACTTTTGTAACTATTCAGCAAATTTTATTTAAACTAAGCGCTCCAAAACCAATTCCGCAGATTTCGACGACATTCGCCTGCTCGCAGGTTTTGAAAAATCGGGTCCTGTCAGCTGCGTCGTTTTCCATGCTCGCTTCGCTGCGCGTGGAAAACGACTCCGCTGCCACCCGATGCAAAGTTCGCTGGCGAATGCGCCGAAATCAGCTACCTGCTACGTCTACTTTATCCCAGAAATATTTTTCGATCCAACAGATCATTGCCTGACGATATTCCAGAAAAATTAAAAAAATGATATCTCTATCCTCTTCATTTCTATCTACTATCAATAAAATCAGGCAATTTTCCCTGGAATAAAATTTCCAAGGCTTCTGTAGCGCTCACGTCATGTTTTCTACAGGTAATCAAGTAAGCCCTCACTCTACAAAATATCAAAGCCCCATCCAAAGATCGAAAGCAACCTGAAATTTTTTGTTGCACTTTGGTCATCCGTAAATCATTTTCACCTTGATTATTCGTAAAAGGTACTTCTTTATTATCCATAAACCGTAAAACGTCATCTTGATATTGGCGTAGCCTCTCCAGTAAATTTCTCGACTTTGATTTTTTTATTCGTCCCCGACGACCTTTTTCTCGGGAAGTATTAATCAATGGACATTCTTTTTCAGCCGCATCGAGCACCTGATTATACCGCTTCCGGTAATACTGACTTTTTTGAAGCGGTAATTGTCCACCTTCTGATTCCACTTTTTGATTTAACTTGACTAGAAATTTCTTCATCGTGCTTGCCCAGCGTTGCCGATCTTCCGTCGCCGACCACTCTAATTCTCTGAGATGATGTGCATTACATAATGCATGCAGACAAGAATATCGATAATAGGCTTTCCAATGATCATGGCAAAGCACCCCCTTAAATTCTGGCAAAATACCAATAGTATCCATCGCTTCATGGCCTCGCTTGGCATGAGGATAAAAATACGTCCACCGATCATTACAGGCGATATGAAGCCAAAGCCGCTTACCATTAATATTAATTCCCGTTTCATCCCCATGAAGGAGTCTGCCTTGGCGCAGCTTATTTTTTGTCACTGTTTCAAAATGCTCTAGTCGATCGTAAGCTTCCTGATTAAAATTAAATAACGTTCCGGTACTCATGCGAATTCCGATTTGCTCACTAAAATAGTCTTCAATACGCTGGTAGGGGATTAATTGGTATTGCGACATATAAACTGCGCTACTTTTTGTTTTCGGACCATATTGCACAGGCCGAGTCACCCAATCTGGGAAAGCGGCCACCACTCTTTCGCCATTGCGTCCTATTAGAATTTGCGCTCGATATTCAGTTACCTGTACGGTAACGATAAAATCAATCACCTGTCGCGATTCAAAACCAGCTTCTTCATCATGGCCTCGAGGCAAAGTGCGTCGGTCAATGGTTAAAATTTCTACTTGATCGGGATTATCTACAGGTTTAAGTTGTTTACCCACATGACCGAGTTGACCACCTGGATTTCGAGTTTTCTTCATTTTCCTGGATTTTGATTTATCACGATTGTGACCTGTTGAAGGAGGTTTGCTGGAGTTTTTGCTATTGAGGCTGAATTTCTCTAACATTATTTTCATTAAGGACAAAAGTACTTTCATCACAGACTGCAAGGCGGGTGAGATATTTTTTTCCGCCTGCAATAATTTTTCAGCTTCGCCAATGGTTTCACTGACATTCATTTTATGAATATTCATAAACAGATTTTATTGTGATTTATCATGCAAGAATTATATCATGAGTTTTTTTGGAATTTTTTTCTCATTTAATAAGCCTGTAACAGCCTTTATTTTTTTAACTCTGGTCACCGGTAGGCGGTATTTTTTATATGAATAGAGCGGCTCACATTCGCTTATATAAAGATAATTTTCTTGATACAGAGCAGACCATTTAAAATTTAATTTTCTTGAAAAAACTTTGTCAAGTAGTTTTTGAAATTTTTTTTAGTATCGTCAGATAATGATCTGTTTGATCGAAAAATATTCCAGGATAGAATAGACGTGGCAGTTAGCTGATTTCGACGCATTCGCCAGCGAACTTTGCATCGGGTGGCAGCGGAGTCGTTTTCCACGCGCAGCGAAGCGAGCATGGAAAACAACTCAGCTGACAGGACCCGATCTCTTAAAACTTGCGAGCAGGCGAATGTCGTCGAAATCTGCGGAATTGGTTTTAGAGCGCTTAGTTTAAATAAAATTTGCTGAATAGTTACTTTATTTATACCTTTAATCTGTACAAAATGTACAAATCTGGAGGTTGCAAAACACAAAAATTGATGTTTAACTTAGAATTTTGGCATACAAGACGAAATAATTATGAAAAACTTAACTGACATTCTTGATTTATCTACAGAAAATTTCCTTGTGCTTCTGGCTTCTAAAAAGCATAGAATTCCCAAGATGCTTGATCCTAAAACCAAAGATAATCTTTTACATATTGTTTTATCGAAGGATATAAAAACTATTGATTCCATTTTTTCTGATTCAAAAAAACGGTTTAAGGCCGTAATAACCAAAGAAATGATAGCCGCTAAAAATAATTCAGACCTTACTCCCCTGCATTTAGCAACAAAGAGAGGACATGCGGAAGCTACTAAATTTTTATTGGAAATGAAAGCGAATCCCAATGCTCAGACGAACGATGGAACTTCGCCTTTAATGATTGCAGCAGGATTCGGTTATCATGTATTGATTCAAACTCTGTTAAAAGAAAATGCGAATCCCTATCTTGTAAGTAGTTTTGGCGATATCGCTCTACATATAGCAGCGAAAAGTAATCATTTACTCGCTTTGAATTTTCTGCTTTCAAAGGCGCCACAAACTATTAATATGAAGTCGAATAGCTTAACTCCTTTGCATCTGTCAGCAATGAATGATGATAAGGGAGGAGTAGTTAAATTTTTAATTGAGAAAAAGGCAGAAGTCAACGTTTCTGCTGAACATGGCATTACGCCGTTTATGTCCGCTGCGGTTTTTAATCGGGTTGCGGCAGCGAAGAGCTTATGGGAATCGAAAGCAGATCCTTACATTTTTGGTGGAGATCTTAAAGATAGCTCGGCTATGGGTTTAGCTATTAGTTGCGGACATATTGAATTTTTGCAATTTCTAATTACTTCGAAGATATTGGCCCCGGATATAATTTCTAATCTGGCGCCCAAAGAAGGATTGCCACTCCGGATGGCTATAGGGAAGGAGCAAATAGCAATGCTTGAATTCTTATTAAAAGTGAATCCTGACATGATCAATTGGCAGGATGATGAATTTTCTCTAACCGCTTTGCATTATGCGATGCAAACAGACATCGAAAATCCAGCCATTACACGGGTACTGTTGAATCATGGAGCTAATCCTAATATTCAAAATTGCGATGGCAACACCCCGTTAATGCAAGCCTGTGATTTGGCGCGAGAGCAGTTAGTCGATCTCATGTTGACAGAATCTCAAATCAAATGTGACCTAAGTATTTGTAATGATACAGGTCTAACGGCTTTTTATTGGGCTGCCCGCCGAGGTAACATACCTATTGGTAAAAGGTTACTTGAAGCTGGTGATGTATCAGCAGGCAAATTTGCTATAGAAAAACCGCTGCAAACCAGGAGCACACCATTAAAAGAAACCAAAAATCCGGTAAAACCAATACCAAAAGGAAAAAAACCGGAAAAGTTACCTTCCTGTTTCGACCATTTTCTCGAACTCAAGGATGCTGATACTCCTTTTCATGCCGCTGTGAAAAATGATCATGTTGAATTTGTACGATTACTCCTGGAACGCAAAGCCGTTGAACCTGACCTCGTTAATAAAGCGGGAGAAACTGCATTATGGACTACCTTAAAGGAAGGCGGTGATGAGGCCATGGCCTTATGCTTAATCCATTATAAAGCTGATATAAATTATGCTTATAAAGATATTATGCTTTTGCATCTTGCGGTTTTGCTAAAACGAATTTCTTTACTGTCAAAAATTTTAGATGAAAAAAACATAAAAATCGATGTATGTTCAGAACTATTAAGTACTCCCTTATGCCTGGCTGCTGCAATAGGCGGTGAAGAGGCTGTTCGCCTATTGATCGTAAAAAAGGCGGACCTCTATATGGGTTTTAAAGATGCTACACCCTTATTTTGGGCAACATTGCGTGGAAGACATGGTGTCGTAAAATTGCTGTTAGATGCTAAAGCCGACCCTACCAAAGTATGCACTACAGACAAAATAATTCCCTTACGTGCAGTTTTAGAAAAAATAATATTTTCTAATGAAGCTATTGAATCCAATTATTGGGAAATCTTAAGGTATTTAATACGATTTAGTCCTGAGGCGCCCCTTACATCTGATCATGAAACGGCTTTACATATCAGTGTCTATTTCAATAAGCCACTGTTGGTTCAAAACCTGTTAGAATGTTCGGTCAATGTTAATGCACAAACAACTTTAGAAAAAGAAACGCCTTTGCATATAGCCGCGAAGTTGGGACATGAGGACCTTGTTCGTTTGTTAATCCAATTTAAAGCTAATCTCAATCTTCAGTTAAGTTCTTATGACGCCACGCCCTTACATATTGCCGTATTAAACAATAGTATCAAAATCGTAGCATTATTAGTGGAAAATAAAGCAGACCTGAATATTCGTACAAATGATGGCTGGACCGCGCTTATGGTGGCCCACGAAGATAAGCATACTGCTGTCGAGAAATTATTATTTTCAGCCGGCTCAGCCAACCTGGAAAAATCTGAAAATAAAAAAGAACCGAAAAAAAAGATTAAAACTCAAGGCGAACCTTATAAACGTAAAAAGCAATTAGCAGATAAAAATTTTTTTATACCACCTGAGGGGGAAAAATTCGATTTTGGAGAGTTTTGGAAATATGGTGGGGTTAAAAGTGACGACCAAAAGATTGGCATTAGAAGATTAACAAATGATAAATTCAATACCAACTGGTTTATCACGGTAACCGATGAAGCTCTCAGTAAAATAATGTCCGCAGATCAAAAAATTTCTGATGCTGTTTTGCAGAATTTACGTGAACCCAGGCTTGTGCAACATGGTAATGGGCATCAAAAAACAGGGTTTGTACGAGGAAATGAGCGATTAAAAGAAAAGAATATTTATTTAAAACTTACCTTATCCAAACTATCGGAACTCAGATTATTTTCAACAAGGATCGTGGAAAATCAGGGTAAAATTCTTTTTATTTTAGATCATTTTGAAAAATTACACGGCCGTACAACAGGCGGCAAATTCAGGCTCACCCAAAACCGGCTCTCTTTCGTCAGCAACATGACGTCTATAGCCGAACACCTTGGTATTCAGCCGCATAAGACTTTACTTCTCTAAACGTGGCTCTTACTTAGGCGTTTTCACCACCACCTGATGCGGCTGGCGATCGTCCTGAAGTGGGATAACATTGTTTTCAAGAGTAACGCCAGGCGATACAACCATCCGGCTCTGAATGAGAGTTCTCTTAACCGCTACTAGTACAAAAGCAGGTAACATAGGAGCCGAATTTTTCCGGAATAAGGTATCTCGGGGAGTTTGGGATAGAACTACGGAAAAAAACCGAAGCTGGTTTTGGATGGGGAATTGGAGTATCGGAAAGAGATTGTGAACTCGTTATAGTAACTGACGCGGAATCAACAACTGGTTCCGGCTTTTTTTCTCCTACAGAAATAGAACTGAATAGAGAGATTTTTGCTGAACCAAGGCTCGGTTTCATAGCAGACGGAATGAAAATTTCTTTATCAAATGAATCTTCATCGTCTTGGGTGACTTCAAATTCAGGAAATGTGACATTTGGAGAAAAAATCAAATCCTGTTTAGGAATAAGATCCCTTATGTCCTTGAGAGAATGAGTATGCGTTGATTTTTCACTGAATAAGTTTTCTATAGCTAAAGCACAACGGATGAGAGCGTCTACTTCTTTCCAATAACATTCAGGCGCAAGACCCTTTAAATCTGCAATTTTTCTCGCATGAATTAAGGTTTTTTTAAATTTGTTAAAACAATTCATTCCATCCCGTGTCGTTATCCGCATTCTTTCGTTATGGATTAATTCGGCAGGAATCTTAAAATCTTCAATTAAATTTTTCAAGAAAAAATGCAACCAATCCGGTTTTGACCAATTTTTTACGATGGTTCCCGGTATTCCTTTAATGTCGTCTTTATTTTTAAGGGTGAAATCTGCTGGATCAAGACCTGCACATAACAGGAAAATGACTTTTGTAAAATCTCCACCGTCCGCAGCTACTTGTAATGGAGATTGATAGTTAGCATAGAGGCCTTTTTTTAGATGACCTAAAATCTACTTTATTATCTTCTAACAGCTTAAGAATGGGCAGAGCAGCCTCTAAACTATTATTTTTCATAGAGAGCGCCAGAGGAGTCATTCCTTTGTAAACCGGTTGATCAATAAACCGCAACTTCTCTGCTTTGAAGAAGGCATTAATTTTTTGTTTATCACCCTCTTTAATTGTTTGAATAAGCTGATGTATAGTATTCAACAGCTCAAGAGTGTCTTCTGTTGCGTAATGAAATGCCGTAGCCCCTCCTTTTTCTTTCGCATAAATATCTGCACCATGGTTAATTAATAATTTGACAAAAGAAGTACCCTCAAAGCTTTCTTTCCTGCAAGCTTGTATTAATGCGGTTTTACTAGTAAATTCCGTAATTATAGAAAGAATTTCATCAGGATTGAAAGGAATATCATATTTCAAAAACAGTCGAATACATTCTCTGGCAACATCCTCATCGCCCTCTTTGGGCCAGAAGGGACCCGACTGATCTTCTCTTAAACACGAACTGATATAAAAGGTTTTAAATAAGGCCGCGCCTAGCAGAGATTTGTTATGACGCATCTCTTGCCAGCTTTTATGAAATTTTAGAGTGTAATTTTTTAGATAAGTCGCATCGTAATCAACCCATTCCTGTTGAACTAAATCGGGATGATGTATTTGGAGATATTGATTTATGGCTCTGGTAAAAGAGTCTGCAAAAATATCCATAATAAATTTCTCTGGCGTCCTTTTTATATGAAATTCATCTGTATATACCCTGCCAAAACATTCTTCCGTATTTTTATCAAATCCGGTATTCTCAGAGTAATAATTGGCGTATTTGGGAGCAGTTCCTATCTCAAACTCTTTAAATTGCATAGTGCTGCGAAATATAATAATAAATCTTTTTTTGGACGGGTCGAATTCACAAGAAAAACCAAATTCAAACTTGCCTTCTTCCATGCAAACTACAAGCTGCAGTTGTCCGTTCAGCTTGCAATATTGTATAGAATGATTTTTGAGTTCCTGATGGACAATCCCCGTTAAACCTTCTTTCGCCTTTACCCAATTCTTTTCTCCAACAAGTCGATTCATCTTGTCTTCGTCCTCTGATTCTGCAAACGAAGGTAGGGAAGCTTCAGCAAATGTATGCCAAACGGATGACTCGGCAGTTTTTTCAAGAGGACAATAAATGGCATATCTCAAAGCCATGTTTTGTACTATTGAAATAGATAAATATTTAAGGGCACTTTCTTGAAACTGGAAATGCTTAAAATCATTCTCTTTAAGGATAGGATAAATTAGCATAGGGCCGGCGTCTATTTCATCTATCTTTTTTACTTCTTGCATTTTTCTTCTCTATTATTGGTTTTAAATTGATTATTATTAATTAATTACTATTATAATATACCCAAAGCGAATGGAATTTCGGCTTTATGCTAAATCAAATTCGCCCTGCATTAGTCTTCCAATCGCAGCATAATGCTCACCAATATTTCTAAAAAATTGGATACAGGCTTCTCTAAACGCTGAAATATCCTTGTAATACGTATTATACAGCACTTTTTTCTTAAAAAACTTCCATATTCTTTCAATCAAATTTAAATTAGGTGAATAACTCGGAAGAAAAATTAATTGGATTTTAGAGTTTTTTAAAAATTCTTTAACCAATCCCGAATAATGATATCTCGCATTGTCTAATATCACCCTAATGGATTTCGCTAATGGGTAAGCTCTCTCAATAGCTTCCAGTAATGCAACCGTTGATTCAGCATTGATCGTTTTAGATTCCAAAATAGTTATTTGATAGGTTTCAGCGTTGATCGCACCATGTAAATTTAATCGTTCCCGACCACTATTGGTTTTAAGCTCTCGCTTTTTACCTCTTTTAATCCAACCATAGGCTGCCATCGCATTATGTTCCGGATGCACCGGCATCTAAAAATAATACTTCAGTACTCGACTGCTTGGAGTGCATGAAGTCCTCATATTTTTGTGCAAATATCTCCTGCGCTTCTGCATCAGGATTCCCAGGGACAAGCTTGGGTTTCTTATATTCATACCCAATTCTATGTAATAAATCACGCATCCCACTTTGGGTGTAAGTCACATTAAATTCTTTTTCTACAAAAGCAATGACTGCTTGAGTCGTCAGATAAATTTTAGATTCTAATTCTTCTATTAAAATTTGAATTTCTAACTCACTGAGCCTGCATTACTTCCTTTAAATTCTGTCTTTAATAAACCGGATATGCCTTCTTTCAAATAGCGATCTCTATAATTTCTAACGTTTCTTCATCGATCATTAATATGCTTGCCACTTGAGAAACATTATGGCCAACGGCCAATGAATAGACTGCTTTGATTCGATCAGCATCTCGCTTATTCTTCAGCTTACGATGGGCTCGGCGAAGTTCATTCAATTGTTCCTGGGTCAATGCGCTTCCTTTCATCGCAGACATCATCCTATGTATTTAAAAAAAATTCAAGCAATTTATTTCTATTCAAAAATAAATACTAGAAAATTTAAAATTATTTTATTGGAGTCTATTTTAAAAGAATATTTCAGTGTTTAGAGAAGCCTGTATCCAGTTTTTTAGAAATATTGGTGAGCATTATGCTGCGATTGGAAGACTAATGCAGGGCGAATTTGATTTAGCATAAAGCCGAAATTCCATTCGCTTTAGGTATATTTTACAGGTAATAGAAAAAATTATCGAATGTAAATATGCTGCGAAAGAAACGGATATACAGGAATGTTTATTAATCTCAGCAGAAAAAAATAATATAAGTCTATTAAAATTACTGTTTCCTGCTTTAAAACGGGAAAATGATGAAAAAATCCATATACCTCAAATTAGTTATGAGGCTTTAAAATTAGCATTTAAAAATTCACCCATTAATAATGAGGTTGTCAATTTTTTATTAGAAACAGGAGCGAAAGTAGAAGATTTGAGTATCTTTAAATTGGAGATGGATCAAGAGAATTTAATGGTTCTTCTCGACCGTGGTAGAGGTTCGTTGCTGGTTAAAGACGACTTTCTTTTTAATTTAGTTTCCACTAGCGTTAATCCAAAAACTTTTTCATTAATTTTACAATGGATTAACGATAATAGACCTCAAATATTTAAAGATATGTTAAACTATCAAGATCCAGAAACTGGGAATACAGCAGCGCATATTGCCAAATTTTCTAACCAGAATAAAATATTTGAAATTTTAACCGAACAAAATGGGATTGACTTAAGTCTTGTTAATAATTCTGATAAAACAGCCATTAATTGTGAATCTACTTTTGATCCTAACGACGATTTAGTTTCACCTACGAATTTCAATGAAGCTGATAATGACAATGAAGAAGATTTTTTAGGTGCAAGTCAGAAAGAAATTTTAAGTAAAAAATATACAGTCCAACCCATAAGTTTTTTTGGAAAAAGTTACCAGATTTCTAACTTCCCGAAAGACAAAGCAGAAGGATCGAAGCAATATACAGTTTCTTTATAAGACGAAAAACTCACTTCTTCGCGGTCCAATTTTAGGAGCATTTTTAACTGGGATTACAACTTTTAAACATTAGGCGCTTTCACAACCACTTGATGGGGCTGGCGATCGTCCTGAAGTGGAATAATATTGTTTTCAAGAGTAACGCCATCCAGCACCACACTGCCGATCGCAGCATGACTGACGGAAATCCGGTAAAGGGTTTCACCAAACCGATAATCCACGGTGATGTTATTCCAGTCCGCGGGCAGATGAGGCGTCAGGCGCAGTTGCTTCCCCTCCTCCAGATGAATTCCCAATAGCGACTCTAACGCCAGGCGGTACATCCACCCGGCGGACCCCGTATACCAGCTCCAGCCGCCCATGCCGGTATGGGGGGCTACGCTGTAAACATCTCCCGCCGTCACGTAAGGTTCAATTTTATAGACTTCAATTTCTGCCAAAGTTCGGCCATGATTGACCGGATTAATCATATTGAAAAGCTTCCAGGCGAGGTCATACTTCCCCAATTCAGCAAACGCCATCACCGCCCACACGGCCGCGTGAGTGTACTGACCGCCGTTTTCCCGGATACCTGGCACATATCCCTTGATATATCCGGGATTGAGCGTGGAACTATTGAACGGCGGGTCGAGCAATGTAATCAGCTTATCGGCGGGACGCACCAGATACCGGTCCAGCGCCGCTATCGCCTGTTTTACCCGTTCCGGATCGCCTGCGCCAGAAAGTACCGACCAACTCTGGGCAACGGAGTCAATGCGACATTCGACATTATTGGCCGAACCCAGTGGCGTGCCATCGTCGAACCAGGCCCGGCGGTACCACTTGCCATCCCAGGCGTTTTGTTCCAGATTTTTCTGCAACAAATCGCTCTCGGCTTCACAGCGCTGTGCGAAAATGGCGTCGCCATAATGGCGCGCCAAAACTGCAAAATTCTTCAATATCGTATACAGAAAAAAACCCAACCAGACGCTCTCGCCGCGGCCGTGGATGCCTACCAGATTCATGCCGTCGTTCCAGTCTCCCGAGCCCATCAATGGTAAACCCCGCTCGCCAAACCGCAAACCGTGCATAATCGCACGCACGCCATGGTGATAAAGACTGGCGCGTTCTTCGGAAATGGCAGGCAATTCGTAGTACGATTCTTCACCTTCCTTTAACGGGCGCCCCTGCAGAAACGTGATCTGTTCGTCCAGCGCGGTCATATCGCCGCTGGTTTCCACATACCGGCAAATGGCGTATGGCAGCCACAAAAAATCATCCGAACAACGCGTGCGCACGCCCCGGCCTTGTGGCGGATGCCACCAGTGTTGCACATCACCTTCCGGAAATTGGCGTGATGCGCACAATAATAGCTGCGCACGCAACAAATCGGGTCTGTTGTGAACCAGCGCCATGACATCCTGCAGCTGGTCGCGAAAACCAAACGCGCCGCCCGATTGATAGTAACCACTCCGTCCCCATAAACGGCTGGCCAGAACCTGATACAGTAGCCAGCCGTTGGTTAGCAGGTCCAACGCCGGATCCGGCGTTTCCACTCGCACCACACTCAGAATGCCGTGCCAATACTGTCGTGCCGCCAGTAATGCGTCGGCTGCGGCCGCGGATCCCCGATACCGCTGCACTAAATCGTCAGCTTCCTGAGAGTTCTTGCCCGCACCGAGGATGAACACGATCTCGCGTGATTGCCCTTCCTCTATATCAAACGCCAACGCAATGGCGCCGCAGGGATCGAATGCGGCGCCGACTCGCCCGGATAAGCGGGCTCGCTCCAGCGCGGCTGGCCGCTGCCGCGAGCGATTTCGTCCAAGAAATTCGGTGCGGCTGCCGGTGACTGTCCTGGCGCTCAATCCTAAACGGGAAGTCGATGCCTCAAAAAAAGCGGTTCGAGAGTCAAACTCGGTGTTATAAGGATTTTGTGCCAGCAACGCGCCGCTGCGCGAAAGACCGGTAATCACCTGCATGGCGTTCTTTGTGCGCAAATCTCCCAATACCCATTCGACATAACCGGTCGCGGACAAACGGCGGCGCCGGCGGGATTGGTTGTGAATTTTTAAAATAATAAACTTAACCGGTGCGTCGAGAGCGACAGTCATCCACATTTCAGAATAAATACCGTCTTCCATATGCTCAAATACGCTGTAACCAAAACCGTGGCGGACCCGATAATCACCGCTACCGCGGCACGGCAGCGCCGCCGCCGACCAGTATTGCCCGGTTTCGTCATCGCGTATATAAAAAGCTTCTCCGGCCGAGTCCTGCACCGGATCGTTTTCCCATGGCGTCAGACGGAATTCGTGCGCGTTTTCAAACCAGGTATAGGCCTGGCCGCTTTCGGAAACCAGAGTTCCAAAATCAGGGTTCGCGATGACATTGACCCAAGGCGCGGGCGTCGGTTTGCCTTCCGCCAACCCGATCACGTATTCTTCGCCATCGGGCATAAATCCGCCCAAACCATTAAAAAAGAGTAAGTCGTCTGGCACAGGTAAGTTCTGAGGAGCGGCATAACGCCTGGGTTTGCTGGTTTTAAGCGCCGGCATTGCTAATTGCGTCGACGGGCGGCGGTTGAGTTGTTCTTTCAGGGCGCCGTGTTTGTCGGAAAGCACTACCCGCGCCAACGATTTAAAAAGTACCCGATCTTCCGGCGGCACCTGTTCAGCTATCCTGACGAAATGCCGCCGCCATGCTCGGCGGTCGCAGTGCGTGTATTGATCAAACTCATCACCTGTTCCTGTAGGGTCTGCCGGTAACCCGATGTTTCTTCATTCAGAATGACCAGATCGACGATCAGGCCTTTTCGCCGCCAATAGGTTTGCGCCTGGACCAACTGCCGCACGATTTCAATATTGGCGGCGTCGCTAATTTGCAGCAATACGATGGGTAAATCCCCGGAAATTGAATAACCCCATAATTTTGATTGGCCATAACGGTTGCTGGCAATAATTCCCGGTTCAGCACGGCGTGCTCGATTGGCGTAGAGGATCGCTCCGGCCAGTTTGCCATACAGTTGCGCGTCGGATTCAGTAATGTCGAGTTGATGCAACAGAATCTGACAGTGCGTCCAGCTCAGTCCGAAAATACGGTCGGCCAGATGGCGATCATGATATTTTTCCACCAGGGCCAGACAATGGTCACGGCTATCGGTGACGCCGGTGATGAGGTCCAGAGTGATGACGGCGCGCCGGATCTAGAGTGATGCGGCAGCGAATGGCCATAATGGGGTCAAGAACCGTGCCTGGCGGAGTTGGAGAGGTCCCCCCTGGTGTCGTCATCGCTAACGGCTCCGACAGGTTGCGGCCGCGCCCGACAAAATGAAAGCGATTGGTTTCAAAAGAAATCTGCCAGGGTCTTTCGCTGTAAACATTCAGCATGTGACACATCCATGGCGAAGTTTGATCCTCGCTGCGGGGACGCCGTGTCACCAGAATAGCCTGGCGCTGCGGCAACAGTTCAGTTTCCACAAACAGGTTGCTGAATGCCGGTTGCGCCTGATCATCACTTTGCGGCGCTAACACCACTTCGCCATAACTGGTGAATTCAATGACGCGGCGGCTGCGGGAAAGATTGCGCAGGCGTGTACGGCGCAGTTCGATATCGTCTTCCGGCGAAACCACAATCTCGGTGTGGGTTTCAATTTCTCCCTCGGTGCGGTGGAATTCGGCGTGCGCTTCGGAAAAGCCGCCCGGAAATCCTTCACCGGAGCGGCGGTGGGCTGAAAGCTGGTAGACCAGAAGGCGCCGGTTTTCACGTCGCGGATATAGCTAAACAGCCCCCAGTTGTCACAGGTGGGGTCCTCGCGCCAACGGGTAATGGCGATATCCTTCCAGCGGCTATAACCACTGCCCGCCTGGGTCAGCATGAGATGATAACGCCCGTTAGACAACAGATGCACCGATGGATTGCGGGTATTGGGGGTATGGAATACGCGCGTAGACGGTTCTGGATGTAGAGGAGTGGCGGCGACGGTGCCGTAAGACTTGGGCTTCTGGAAATAGGCGGCGACCGGTTTGGGAATGCGTTCCTGCAACAGCAACAGGGTAGACTGGAACAGCGGGTCCGCCGCGAAACGGCGCTGCATAGGCTGGTCGTGCAGTAAATAGGAAAATGCCAGCAGACTCATGCCCTCGTGGTGGACCATGAACGAACGCACCAGCATGTGTGAGCGGTTCCGCGGCAGGCGCGAGGAAGTGAAGTCGATCGCCTCGTAGAAGCCAAATCGCCCCGCCGCGCCTTCGGCCTCCAGACGCTGTAAATTGAGGCAGGCCTCTTCCGGTTCCACCATGAGCGCCATGACGGTCGCGTACGGCGCAACCACCAGATCTTCTTCCAGGCCCCGCTCGAATCCCAATTCCGGCACTCCGAAAGCCCTGTATTGATAAATGGAATGGACATCGACGGCATGAAAACCGGATTCGGAAACTCCCCAGGGAACGCCGCGCTGGCGGCCATACTCAATATGCCGGCTAACCGCCGACCGGCACACCTGATCCAGCAGAGTGCCGGGATAGGAAGGCATGACCAGCAGCGGCATCAGATATTCAAACATCGAGCCGCTCCAAGACATCATCACCGGCTGCCCGCGCCGGCTCATCACCTGTAAACGCCCCAATGCAAACCAGTTTTCCTGCGGCACCTGACCCTGGGCGATAGCGACAAAGCTGGCCAGTCTGGCTTCCGAAGACAGTAAATCATAATCCCCCTGATCACGTTGCTGTTTTTCGACGTTAAAGCCGATGGTCATCAGGCGGTTGGCGCCGTTGTAGAGAAAACTGACATCCATCTGCGCCAGTTCCAACGCCTGCTCCGCCAGGGTTTCTGCGAGTGTCATTCGCTCTTTCGCTTCGGTCAGCAGAGGCGCTACTTCGCGCAGAGTGGCGTTTGCCGCCAGGCTTGACGAAGCTCCGCTAAACAATTTTATTTCATCGCGCAATACGTGACACTGCAATAATAATTTCTGGGGCCACTCGTGCAAATAAGCGGCCGCGATGTGGTCTGCGGCCTCACACAGTTTTTCGCTATAAGTTAAAGCGCCGGCCCAGGTCGAAAACGCGGTCCTAGCCTCGTGCAGCAATTGCCGGAATTGATCGAAGATGGCATGCTGCGGCTCGGAAAAAACCGTTTCCAGAAGAACGTCCAGCGTATCCTCCAATCCTTCGAGGTAAGATGTTCGCAACAATGGTTCGTCTGCCAGCGCCAGTAGGCCCTGTCGCAGGGTTAACAGGTGTCCTGCCAGATTGCCCCCATCCACCGTGGAGACGTAACGCGGCTGCAAGGCCTCGAGAGTTTGGGTGTCGTACCAGTTATAAAAATGACCCCGGTAACGTTCGAGCGCCGTCATGGTCTTTAGGGTATTGGCGGTGCGCTGCAACAACTGGCTGCTATTAATGTAACCGAAATCATAGGCGCTCAGATTAGCCAGCAGCGCCAAACCAATGTTGGTCGGCGAAGTGCGATGACACAATACTTCGCGAGGCGCTTCCTGATAATTATCCGGGGGTAACCAGTGATCAGCAGCGGTCACAAAGGTGTCAAAATATCCCCATGTCTTGCGAGCCATCCGGTGTAAAAAACGAAACTGGGTAGGATCCAGTTTGGGTTCAGGCTTCCTGAATGGCTGGCTCAGCACGCGAGCCAGCAACGGGGACACAAACCACAGCCCCAGCAGGAGAGCCGACAGTAACAGGGATCCAGGCCGATGATCGAATAATAAAACGGCCGCCATGACGACCGCAAGCACAGGACCGGGCCACATTCTGACAATCCACTCGATGGGTTTACCGTGAAAACTATGATCGATCTGGCTGAGAAGGAACCCACTCCAGCAGGTGGCGGCGGGAGATCAGGAGCCGCCAGACTGTGCGCGCGATGGCGTCCAGGCTATACCAGGCTTCGTGCGGCAAACAGGCCAGGTAGAGCATCAGCTGATAACAACGCCGCTGCACAACCTCGGTCATTCCGGTCACATGCTGGCTGAAGCGCATGTCATCGGGTTTGATCGCCAGCTCCAGCAGGGTGGCGAGAACTTCCGGCAACAACAACAGTGCGAGAATAACGCCACACCAGAACCAGGTCGCCGGCAGAACCGTCCAGACCAATATGAGCAGGACGACCAGGGCTATCGGCGCCAGGCTGCGCCGCAAATTGTCGAAAATTTTCCACCTCGAAAGGCCGCTCATCCCTTTACGCCACACCCAGCTCGCGATCTGCCAGTCTCCCCGGATCCAGCGGTGACGGCGTTTGACATCATTGAGGTAATTGCCCGGAGAATTTTCGTACAACGGCACATCACTCAAAAAACCCGATCGCAGATAACAGCCTTCCAGCAAATCATGGCTTAGAATCTGATTTTCCGGAAAACGTTTCGACAACACGTTATGGAACAACGTCACGTCGTAAATGCCTTTACCGGTGAACGAGCCTTCGTTAAATAAATCCTGGTAAACGTTGGAAACAGTCCGGGTATACGGGTCAATCCCCAATTCGGTACCGCACAGCCAGACATAACGGGTAGGGCCGGGGCTTGGCAAGGCTTCGGCGATGCGCGGTTGCAGGATGCCGTAACCTGCTGTCACCCGCTGTTTTTCAGCGTCATATTTCGGACGATTGAGGGGATGCGCCATGGCGCCAATATATTGACGGGCCGACTCCCGCGGCAATTGCGTATCGCTGTCCAGGGTGATCACATACTTGATGCCGGCAAGCACCTCGGAATGTCCGACTATCAGTGAAAATCCGCGGGTGTCGTTTTCTCGCAGTAAGGCGTTGAGATCATTTAACTTGCCGCGCTTACGCTCGAAGCCCATCCACGTCTGTTCCCGTTCGTTCCAGCGCCGCGGGCGATGAAGAAGAAAGAAAATATCCTCCTCCCCACTTTTGCGGCGGTAACGCCTGCCGAGTTCGGCGATTTTTTCTTGCGCAAGGGCGAGCAGTGCCGCGTCTTCGGGCATATTTTCCTCTGGCGCGTCGTTAAAATCGGTCAGTAGAGCGAAATGCAGATGATTATCGCGGTTGCCGAGGAAACGGACCTCCAGTGCTTCCACCTGGGATTCAATGTCAGCTACGTTACTAAGTATGGTTGGCACGACCACCAGGGTGCGGAATTCGGCGGGAATTCCATGGGTAAAATCCATTTTCGGCAAGGGATGGGGTTTAGCCCACAAAGTGACTAACCAATTTACCAGCGCAACCGCCAGCTGGCTGATGCACAGCAGCAGAACAATCCCCAGCGCCACCAGCCATCCTGCTCTAACCTGCGAATGACTGACTTTGAATAATATAGCAGCGGTAAAACCACCGGCGATCAGGGCGATCGCTCCCAAATAAATGGATAATGCGCACTTTCCTCCCCACTCACGCCATTTTCCCCACACGGAGGGCCGCAAACCCAGCATCTGTTGTAGCCGGGGAAGGCCGTCATCGATCAGATAAAAACCGACATGGCTGTGGTGGGTGCGATCGGCAGGATCCTGGTTTTCACCGGCATTCTCCGCTGCGAGCGTTGCTAAATGGATCGCGGTAGCCGCAACGATGGGCTCCGGCCGGTTGCTGGCGCGCGCCAGACGTTCCACGACATGACGATAGCGATCCCGGGTGGTGAAGTCCATGTGGCGATAAATTTCTTTAGGATCTTTATACAGAATCTCTTCGACAACGCTCATTTTTTCAACGAATTCACGCCAGTCTACCTCCGTTAAACGGCGTAAACTGGAGATGCTATTGCTGACCGTCGCCTGGTTCGCTGCCTGCTGGGTATTTTCAGTCTGAACCAGAGTCTCAATGGTCAGTCCCTCTTCCGCCAGCTTCTGTTCAATCCAGCTCAAAGGCAGCGCCAACGCCGCACTCTGTAAACATCGTGTCAACTCCGCGACAAAGGCGCCGGTCATGGGCGGCTCGGAGCGCACCATATCGGCAATGATCAACACCAGTTTTTTGGGATCGGAGACAGAAGCTTCCACCATGCGGTCAGCCCAACTCGACGCCAACTGATGATCGCTCCAGTTGGCGAGAATTTGCCGGCTGACCCGGCCAAGATTTTCAATTAACGCCAGGCGAAGCATAATGGGCAGCGCCCATATTTCACCGAGAGTAAGCTGGGTGACACTTTGATAGGCCCGGATAAATCGGCTCAGGGTTTCCGGTTCCCACCGGCCGTCGCCGTGTTCAATAATCTGCAGGGCGATATCGTAGACTCGCGGATAATTTCCCTGCAAAAAATCACTACGCAATTGCGGCAGGCCTTTCTCGTATCCTTTCGGCAGGTGGCGTTTGATAATGCGGGTCTGCTCATCGATCAGATAGAAATTATCCAGCAGCCACTCCCCCGCCGGGGTGATGTGCGCTCTGGCGGCGGCGGCCTCTGTCAAGCATATGGTGGGTCTTGACCAGAATCTCTTTGCTGGCAGCCAGTCGCTTGAGCAACACTCCTTCGGTGCGTTTTTGTGTGACCTGATGCGTCTGCGCCAATCGCCGTCCATGCCGTTCCATTTGCTCGTCGCTAAATAGCTCCGGCAGGGATGACCATAGATCAGGTGATCCAGCCGTTTCTTTTTCAAACCGGGCCAACGCAAAAAGTGGTTAACAAAATTTTTATATCGCATTGGTTTTTCCAGCTCAGAAATTTTGCAAATCGTCCCCATTTGCTAAAAGGGGGATTAGGGGAGTTTTTAAATAAAAAAGCATCCAAAATCCGTCATCGACAAATGATCCCCCCTGCACCCCCTTTTTCAAAGGGGGGAATTGAGAAAAATTCTTTAAGCTTGAAATAACTTTCTCATACTATTGCCTGCTGCGCCCTGATCCAGGTACCAGATAATTTTCTCATCCGCACTGTGAATCAGCTGTGCGGGATATCGTTCCGGATCAAAAGCGCCTTCTAAAGTATGCGACACCGCGGTAGCTTTATTATCGCCGGTCACCAAAAAACAGATACATTCACTGTGATTAATGGCGCAGGGAGTGAGCGTAATTCGATACATCTTTTGGTGAGGCGCCCAGAGCGCAGCCACTAGCTGGTGTGGCGCTTTTCCGTTCGCATAATCTCTGACTATATCCGTGCCCGGCATCAGCGAGGCAGTGTGCGCGTCGTCGCCAAGGCCCAGATAAATCAAATCAAAATGAACTTTACAGATAGTGACTTCATAACTTCGAGCGGAATCTTGCGGATCGCTAAAACCGGTTGGGATCGGAAAAATATTTTCCGCGGACACTGGCACTTTTGAAAATAAATGTTGTTTAGCCGCGCAATAATTGTTTTCCGGGTTATTCGGCGGGAACGTAAGCGTTCATCACCTAAAAAAAATTTTATCTTCCGCCAGCAAATTTCTTCGCAATACTCAGAGTTTGCGTGAACGCGTCGAAAAATAATTTAGGAGTATTTCCTCCAGAAAGCATGACGTTAAATTTATCTTTCGCAGCTACCGCGGCGATAGCGCGCTCTGCGAAATCCTGCGCAGCCGTCGAAAATAAATCATTTTCGCTGCTAAATATTTTAATGATTCTATTTTTACTTACAGCACCCATGAACGACCATCTCGTTTTAATAAAGCGTCGGCAGCTTTGGTCCCCAGGTTCCTGATGCATAGTTAGGGAAATCATGCGGTGTTAAAAGCGCCCCAAACTTCCAGAATTGGTTGCAGAATCGCCCACGCTGTTTCCACCATTTCCGCACGTTCGAACAAAGTGTGGTCTCCATTCATGCAATCGTATAAAACCGTTTCATAGCCTGTTTGCGGCTCAATGCCAAAATAATCACAGTATTTAAAACTCATGTCCACTTGGCCTAGCCGCAATGTTTGTCCTGGTATTTTAGCGTTAAAACGCAGGGAAATTCCTTCATCGGGTTGGATTCTTATACGCAATAAATTGGGTAACACATTTTTCCCATAGTTATCGTATAAAATCGCAGGCTCTGATTTAAACTGTATGACTATCTTCGCTTGAACGCGCCGGTAAGCGTTTGCCAGTGCGCAGATAAAACGGTACGTGCAGCCAACGCCAATTGTTTAATAATAATTTTAACGCCACAAAAGTTTCCACTGTGGGAATCTGGTCATTCGCGGGTCGGCCACGATCACCCCGGCCGGACGAGCGCGACGGCGTGGGACAGCTCCTGCGCGCTCCACCAGCGGTTGCCGGTGTGACCACGGCGCCGAGGCGGTAGGCCTGCCCACAGCGTGATCACCCAGTCCGGCGACTTGCCGGCCAGCAGCAGCAGCCGGTCACCGGCCCGCAGCCCGCACCCGCGCAGCCGCCCGGCGACGCGATCGGCGGCGGCGGCCAGCTGCCCGAACGTGACACGGCGGCTGCCCTGCACCAGGTAGTCCCGGCTGGCCCACCGGCCCGCCTCACCGAGCAGCTCGGTGACCCGGCGCGGCCGCGGCTCGTAGACCAGGAACGGCACCGGCCCGTCGCTGCGCCTGACCTCGGTTCCCCACATAAGGCCTCACTCACCATGAGATATTAGTCTAGTACACAATCATCGAACATAAGAGTATTCTGTCACTGCAGCGCGCCAGACGCCAGACTCGTCACGACCAGGAGGCTCGATGACCGAACTCGGAACCGTGCGCATCGAGCGGCCTGAGCCCGGCGTGGCGATCCTCCGGCTGCACCGCCCCGGCCAGCTGAACGCGCTCGTCGCGACGATGTTCGCCGACATCGAGGGCGGCGTGCGAGGGCGTCCTCGGGTCAGGTCGGCTTCAAGGGCTCGCGCAAGTTGACGCCGTTCGCCGCGCAGATGGCAGCAGAGGCTGCCGCGCGCCGGGCGATGGAGCACGGCATGCGCAAGGTCGATGTGTTCGTCAAGGGGCCAGGCTCCGGCCGGGAGACGGCGATCCGCTCCCTGCAGGCGACCGGTCTTGAGGTCGGTACGATCCAGGACGTCACTCCTGTTCCGCACAACGGCTGCCGCCCGCCGAAGCGGCGCAGGGTCTGAGGAGAAGCGGCAGATGGCTCGATACACAGGCCCGGACTGCAAGCTGTGCCGGCGCGAGAAGATGAAGCTTTTCCTCAAGGGCTCCAAGTGCGACTCGCCGAAGTGCCCGATCGAGATCCGGCCTTACCCGCCGGGCGAGCACGGCCGTAACCGTCCCCGGGAGAGCGAGTA
>CAVQJI010000002.1:0-6480 GCA_963712715.1 uncultured Pseudomonadota bacterium
GATCGCGATTTCGAATGGCTCCGATAAAGAACCTCGATTTAAAAAATTAGGCGCTGATTTTTACATCGATTCGGAGAAGCGGGATCCCGCTGCGGATTTAAAACGACACGGTGGCGCGCGTGTTATCCTTTCAACAGCACCGAGTGGCAAGGCCATGTCATCACTCATTAACGGGTTAGGCCGGGAAGGAGTTTTAATTGTCATCGGTGTGGGGCCTGACCCTATTGAAGTCATTCCCTTTCAGTTGATCGGCGGCCGGCGTCGAATTCAGGGTTGGCCTGCGGGCAATCCTGTTGATGCAGAAGAGGCCCTTCGATTTTGTGCCCTTCATGATGTGAGAGCGCTCATAGAAAAATTTCCGCTACAACAGACTCAAACTGCATTTGATAAAATGCTGAAAGGCGAGGTGAGATTTCGTGCAGTTTTGAGTTTATCTCCATAACGTATTCCAGGGAATACTATCAGATTTTAGCGACCATACATATAATAAAAATCCAGGAATAATTAATAGCAAAATTAACGGGCATGATTAATAAACCACACAGTTGACGAGTGAATGAATGGGTATAACACCTAATAATTTTATAGGCCAATAGCAAACTCCAAAGGGTGGCAAGAAACAGTAAAATAAATTTGAGATGATTCACCCACCAAAAACCTAAATTCGCATATTTTTGTAACAGGCTGGTGGTATTCGCAGATAGTCCGATAAACACACCACAAGCAGCGAGGGGAATTAACGACTGACTTAAATGGTTAAATCGTGACAATGTTAATTGTCCAGTGATTTTAATCGAAAAACTAATTAAAACTGACAGAATTGTTCCAATAGAAAAGCCAATCAATAAAATATATGCGATCACTTCAAAACCATACAGCCAGGTAAACATATCCCCGCGTTCTGGATAATGAGTAAAAATCCACCAAGGGGCATCCGTATTAAAAATCCATGTCATTTGATGAGCTAAAAACCACGAATCAATCACATCACGATAGTGTTCGAACCAAAAGCTATTAGTCCATTGAAATGCGCCTGATGCAAGGCCGCACAATCCATAAATAATCAGCAGGCTATCAAAAAAATTATTTTTCCTGCCACCGTGGACAACAATTTCTTCATTCGGCGAACGCGTTGTTAATTGTATTGAGTTTTTAGCTATACCGCATTTCCCACACATCAAACAATTCGCAGCGCCGGTCATTTGAGGTAATGGTAATAGGGTGGGGCAGCGCACATTGTTGATTTGTTGAATTTGATTTGTATTCCACGGTTCCTGAATGGGCTGATATCGCCATGGCGACAGCCTTGCTAACAAATTAAATACGCCAGTGACAGGGCATAAATATTTGCACCATACCCGGCTTGATTTTCCATACAAAAAGCCAATAACCATCGCTGCTAAGGTTGAACCACCTAAAATCAGTAATACCGGTTTTGGATATTGATAAACACTTGTCATTTGTCCATATATCGTTGTGATGCCAAACGCTACGAACGGCCATCCTCCCCATCGCATCCATTTCGGAATACTTTTTCCTCGACCATAGCGATTCGAAAATTCAGAAAGCGCACCTTCGGGACAAAGAACTCCGCACCACAATCGACCGAAAAAAATAATGCTTATCAGTACAAACGGCCACCAGATTCCCCAAAATAAGAATCCGGCAAATACCGTTAAATGATGAAATAACGTTGCCGACTCATCGGGAAGTGGCAAAAAAACAGGAATCAGCATGAGACAGGCATAAATTAATATGATCGTCCATTGCGTATGGCGAATTAATTTTTGATGCCGGGCTAACCAGTTTCCAAAATTAGCAAGATTATACCGCATGGATTTTTTCTTTTTTTGTTTTCAGTAATAAATAGATGACAATCCAATATGCGCCATAGATGATAATATCCATTAAAGATGGCGTTGCACGATAACCCGTGAAACTCGATAACATCGGCGCAAAAAAACCGCCTTCATGGATTAAAAAAGAAGTGTTCCATACCTTGCTGTGTAAGGGTGTTAGAAAACCGGATAAAATTAATTGATCGATACAGCTCAGTAATAATCCTCCGCCTAACAATAATAATAAGACTTCGGTGACTTTGAAAAAAAATCGCCAGGAAAAAATTTTATTCCCTAATTGCAAAAGAAAAATAGTCCCGATTGCAAGCAGTATCCCCAAGCCCATGGTACTCATTGTTTTGTATGAAAAGTCACCGGTGAATCCTAATCCATAAATAAAAATGCAGGCTTCACTGGCTTCTCTGGTGACTGCGACGCTGACGACTGTTAAAATCGAAATATTTCTCCATTGAGTTGATGTATTTTTCTCAAGAGAGTGATGCATGTTTTTTTTAAGCAGATTCTTGCTGTTTCCTCGCATCCATTTCACCATGTAGACAATCATGCCGGCTGCAAGAAACGTTATGCCTGCCTGAAAAAGTGTTGCCGAAGTAGGGGATAAAACATGATTAACCGTCGTGAGTAAAAAACTGAGTAAAACAGCACAAAGCAATCCGGCGGAACCCCCATCCACATAAAGAAAAATCCGGAACGCCGTCCTGTTTTTAACTGGTTTAGCCAACTATAAACCACACCAACCACCAGTAATGCTTCAACACTTTCTCGCCAAACAATAAATAAAATTTCAGAACTATTTAAATTGGAAAGAGTTTGATTAGATTGTGTGAGAGCGGCTTGGGTGGTTAAAGGTGCATTTTTGCTTTTCAATATAGCAGATTCTTTTTCAACAATCAGAGTAGCCGCCTTTGTATGCGCATTAAAGTCATTGAAAAAGACATAATGGCCTGCCGGCAACCCCACTTTATATGTTTTATCCATATTCGCGTACACTTCAACGGAGGTATCCGAATTTTCAAGTTCAACGGGCGCCCCTGCTTTATTGATGACATGAATAATAAAAGGAGTATTTTCTGCAATAATATTTGGGGAAAATTCAATGGCCGTTGCATTTATGAAGGCATTGACAGTGATGGGTTCACCGTTTTTCGCAAAAACAGCGCCTATCCAAAATAATAATGCGATAAATATAAAACTACGTAGACCCGACCGCCGCATTAATAACCGCCTAATTTTCCAATGCCAGTCCACTTGAATAGATAGGTTTGCTTAAAGTGCCAATTGACAAATTCAGTGCCTAATACTTTACTGTCTGTATCTGTGTGCCAGCCAAAATCGGGATCGGTCTTTGCATCAAAAATCACAATATAAAAACCTGGTCCATTCAGTTTTACATTATCGCCATAATGTGCGCCATCCGATGCAACCATTGGCATTAACCTGCACGTATTTTTATCCGACGATGTCTTCATTCCACCGCAGGCCAGAGGTTTAGGATCACCAACCTTTTGAATGGTATAATTGACATTAACGTTAGGCAGCCAGTCTCCAGGCGCGAATCCTCGTGCTTTCAAATTGGCCTTCGCATGAATATCAATTTCTAAATGGATGTCGGATTGATTGCGGGGCAGCATCATTCCTGTTGGCGCCATAGTGATCGGCTGTAAATAGACGGAACCGACATTTAATTGCGGTGGAATAAATGTTGTATTAATAAATGAGAGGTTTGATTGGGTTGATTCCGCCACTTTTTTCGCATTTTTTAAAATTTGCCCGCAACCTGGATCAGCATTTTCGACGTTCGGGTGGGCTTGCGGTAATTCGCATAAAGGCACTTCAGCAGCAACCGCCGTGGCTGCTACCGAAGCTGTGAACAGGGCCAATAGCAATTTGTTTATATTACTCATTTTATTTTTCCAGATGTGGTATCTGGAATGATAATGAGAATCATTATTATTTGCAAGTGAAAAGAACGTGCCCCCGAAATTTATAGCTCTCACCTTGAATATGATAAGCTTAAAATTTTCTAACCTGAAATTTTTTGAAATCAAAAGGAGCAGCACATATGAGTCAAGCCATAGATTCAATTTATACAAAACCGTTATCAAAGAAGAAGAAAAACCAATTAGATCGTTTATTAAAAAAATTTTCTGGCGCTATGAACACAATGGGTGGCTATCCGAATAATAGTTTATTTGATTATTCAGAACTATATCCTTTTTTAGAATATCCTGTTAATAATATCGGCGATCCGTTTGTAGGCAGTAGCTATCAGGCAAACACTCATGACCTGGAACGAGAAGTATTGGATTTTTTCGCAAGTCTTTTTCATCTTAAACAAAATTATCGTGGTTACATAACGAATGGTAGTACAGAAGGTAATTTATATGGTATTAATTTAGGTTTTAGAAGATACCCCAATGGCATTTTTTTCTATTCATCCGCAGCGCATTACAGTATTAAAAAAATTGCTGAATTATTACGATTAGAACATGAAGTGATTCCTGTTAAAAAAAATGGTGAAATTGACTATTCCGTATTAAAAAAATTATTTAAATTTTATCAGTCAAGACCAATTGTAATTAATCTGACTGCCGGTACTACGATGACTGAGGCCAATGATAATGTTGAGACTGTTATTAATTTATTTGAAAAATTTAATATCCGTCAATACCACATTCATGTCGATGCTGCATTAAGCGGACTGATTTTACCCTTCGTAAAAGAACCGCCAAAATTTGACTTCGCCAGCAATATCCATTCCCTGGTAGTGAGTGGACATAAATTTCTTGGCACTCCTATGCCCTGTGGCATTGCGTTAACCCGACAAACTCCTCGAGATGCTTTCGTTGAATATGCCCAGCTGAATGACTCTACTGTCAGTGGTTCCCGAAATGGCACAACGGTATTGTTTTTATGGTATGCAATAAGTCGTTTGGGTAAAGCAGGTTTGAAAAAGCGCGTGCAGCAGTGTTTGCATAATACACAATACGCACTAAAAATTTTTAATCAGGCAAATATTCCTGCTTGGGTCAATCCGAATGCGACCACTGTCGTTTTTCCTCGTCCTCTTGAGAATCTTACACAAAAATGGCAACTCCTGGTTGAAAATGATTTAGCGCACATTGTGATTAAAGTTAGCACCAGCAAAGAATTCATTCATGCATTAGTGGCAGACTTAAAAAAATCTGTGATATCATTGTTAGATTAGCGCTAAATTATAGGCATTTTCGGTATGACCAAAATTCTAATCGTTGAGGATAATCAAAAATTGGCTGATTACATCCGGGCCTATCTGCAAGATTTGGGATATACAGTGGCTCATGAAACCAGGGGTGATAAAGCAGTTTATCGGATAGTAAAAGATCAGCCTGATCTTGTGATTTTAGATGTTTTATTGCCTGGACTGAGTGGGATGCAGGTCTGCCAATCCGTGCGCACACAGTATTCTGGCATGATTTTAATGCTCACGGCTTTAGGGGAAGATGAAGAGCAAATCTCAGGATTAAGCAGCGGTGCGGATGATTACGTCGTCAAACCGATTGATCCTAAAGTGCTGGCTGCGCGAGTAGATGCTTTGTGTCGTCGTCAACGGACAGCAATACCGCCTCAGCAATTGATTTTTGGAAATCTCCGAATTGAGTTAGTAAAGCGAACGGTGACCCTGGCTGGGAAATCTATAGAACTCAAGCCAACTGAATTTGAGTTACTGGCTTTTTTAGCGCAAAACGCCGACAAAGTAGTCAATCGGGAAAATATCATGCAGGCATTAAGGGGCATGCCTTATGATGGCATAGACAGAACCATTGATCTGCGAATTTCTTATTTACGTAAAAAGCTCGGCGATAATATAACCGAACCATTTCGTATTAAGACAGTACGTGCGAAAGGATATGTTTTGGTATCTCTCAGCCTGGAGTGAGAAGTAAACATTCATATGTTTAAGCTACTACTCAAATATATGGCAGGATTGATTATCCTTGGCTTAATTTCAATGGTGATTCTGTATTTAATCGCTCAAAAAATGTCTGATCTCGGATTTGAAAAAACCATTAAAACCATGAACCGTGGCATATTTATTCTTTCCAGGCACGATTACAGGCTTATCCAGAGAGCCAATGGCCTGCCATCATAAACCAGTTAAAACCATCGGATGGAAATACCGTCGCGATAGTACAGCTCTCCCCGCTTTACACTTTTCTAAAACTAAGGGGCATCAACTGCGATCAGGAAAATTAATTGTCGTAAAAGATAAAGATCAATATTATTTTGGTTATGGTGTATCGGAACCGATATGTTATCAGCGTATAGGTCAAAGTGAGTCTGTGTTGACTATGCGGGAAATTCCGATCATTTGGGTTGCTCATCGAGTCTCTGCATGGATGACGCATTTAATTGTTTTAACACTGCAACAAACTCCACGTGAAGCCTGGGGGAATAAAAGACAGCAATTGCAGAAAATTTATGGTATTCCGCTCTCGATTATTTATAGTGATGAACAGTCATGGCAAAAAGCCGGCCTGATTTTATCTTCACCTGATCCAGGTGGAAAAATTGAATATGCGACTATCTGGAGAGTCGATAATGCTTTAGCAATACGTACTGTTGAAGGTATGCAAAACAT
>CAVQJI010000003.1:0-17326 GCA_963712715.1 uncultured Pseudomonadota bacterium
AGGGCCTGCCAGAGGCGGGCTTGTCTACCGTGCTCACTCGCGTGTGCGGGTAGAAGTGCTTTTGGAAATCATTCATAAATCGTATTTTCGCTCTTTGAACAGATATCGCCCGCTCGCTGCGCGCGCTGGCCAAGCCCGCCTCTGTCACCCGCCTTCGTAGCGAATGGGCGGATGGCCGGGAATACCGCTAACTGCCACGGCTTCCTAAATTTCAGGAACAAAATCGAATAGCGAGATCATTGATTCACGTAAGCCACAAATAAAAGAATAAAAAAGAATAAAAGACTTGACTCTGATGATTTGATTGACTAATTTTTGGCCCGATGGCCGTGGGACGGCACGAGAGGTGAATGGCTTTCTCCTTAGTTAGCATTTATAATGAAACTGGTTTCACATTTATAGTTTTTTCTTCAAAATAATAGAGAGAAGTTATGACTCAAGCTATTCGACAAGAGGTCACTGTACAAAAAGATCATCAGATTGAAATTTTTTCGCCTGAACTAAAATTAGGTGATCATGTTGAAGTGATCGTCTTACTGAGTCAGGGTGAGCCTAAAAAATCCAATCTATGCTCTTTATTTGGCGCAGGTAAAGGCAGTTTTTCTTCTCCCGAAGAAGCAAACGATTTTATTCGCAGAGAAAGAGACACATGGGAATAAAGTTGTCCAGGCAGGTGAACATTTATCTTGATGCAAAAACGAAAAAAGGTCAAGTCTCGAATCGTGAAAAATTGGGTTTACGGTATTTTGGATACTTTAATTCTACTCAAAAATAACGTAAATCCAATTTTTCACGATTCGAGACATGACCCTTTGCTCTCGAAAAGCAGCCTGCCGTTGAATTTAGCACGATTCCATAAATTAATTAAATACGGAATCAGACTTAACTCTTGATTCAGAGTATTCGCCTATCGCATCAAATGGCTCTTTCGCTAACTTATTTAAATCACCAGTTCCCGTTGACACTTTATCACCCTCTACCTTGATAAAAGATCCGGGCTTGGATAGATCGGGAAAATATATGGCAGTAGGATTTTTGGTAAATGTAATTAGTTGACCATTTAAGTAATTTTCCTGATACTCATCATTAATGGGTAAATGATGTCTGGAAGTTAACTTTAATCGCAGATGTTTGATAAAATTAATCTGGCGGGTATGATCCACCAAATTGATGGCCAGTTCGCCGCCCAGCGCCATATATGTGCAAAACATCAGTGAATGTTTCGACTCCTGTACCGGAATCAAGCCGGGTTTGTTGTTAATAAATTGCGGCCCTTTTCTAAAGTCTTTCGGAATCTGACCCTGACCAATTTTGCCGAGAAAGCGGCGGCAACTTTTTTCGTCCTCGAAACGTAATACTAACTGCTTCAATTCATTGACATACAGTATAAATTTACTGGGAATGGCTTTGTATTCAAGGGGTTTAAAAAATTTCTGGTCAGCGGTTGGGTGATCCTGAGCAGCTTTCAGGGAGGTCATGGCCCTGAATAAACTGGACTGCGACGGCGCTGCCGCTACAAATTCCTTGTCCCAGCCTTGTCGCATTATCCAGAGCAGGGCTTCCTCCATTGCCCAGTTATTTAGCATACTGCCCATCAAATACGCGAATAACTTTTCTTCATCCGCTAATATTTTAGGAGACAGAGTTTTTTCCTGCAGGGAAGCCGCAATTCGCGCGGCATTTTGTAAAATCGCCAGTCTTTTTTCATGATCCACAGGAGTCATTTGGAGCAGGCAAATCAGATAAATGGAATTGACAATGCGGTCTTCTGATTGGGACGGCTCTTTGAAACTAAAAAAACCACGGGAGACCTGAGGAATGATTAAAGGCCTGGTTCGATAGATCTCTGCCAGCATACCCTGCGTTCCGGAATCCGGGTTATGCATAATCAGTTGAGTGAGGAAATCGGTGACAGGAAAAGATATTTCAGGGACTGTTTTTTCACTGACGTGCTTATTTTCCTGCGGCGAAGACGTTTCTGAAACTTCCTGCTTGCTTTCCGGAATTTCCAGAGAAATTGAGCTGACTGTTTCGGTTTCATCGGAATCGGAAATTGACTCTCTTTGCTCTTTCATCAGCATCTTTTCCCAGCGCTCGTCCAGTAAAGCATTCCAGCATTTCATAAAGGAGCGTTCTCCTGAAGATTTGTCAATGACCTTTTTCAAAGTACGAAAGAAATTTCTCGCATTCATTTTACCATTGCGCAATGTTCGCGCCTGGCAATACTTATCTACAAATTCGGTCACGTCGTCCGGTTGGAATTCCATACCCGCTTTAGTGAGCGCCTGTGTCGCGATTTCACGAAGTTCTGCATCGCTGTATGCCTGTAAATATATTTTACGGAAACGGTTTTCGAAATCCAAAGGCAGTTTCACCCGTCCGGAATTCAGACTGGCTGCCAGAAAAAATCCCTGGCGATAAGGTTTTACTTTGTCGGGCGTTGTTCCCGTTAATAAATGATTTAACAATTCGGATAACGGTTGTAAATCCAGTTCGTCAAAAACCACGGGAATTCCCAGCATAAAGGCCTGGGTCAATAATTCGGCATTATGGGCGTCACCGGCGGTTAAATGAATGAAGCTTTTCGGTGATAATTTCAAATCTTTACTATCGGATTGTGCCTGTTTGAAAGCGGCTGTTAACTCTTCAGGGTTTATTTTACTATAGCCCAGGGTTTTGAATAATCCCAGCAATAAAGTGGTTTTTCCAATTCCCGAAGGACCTTCCAGTAAAATGGCGTTTTTTATTCGATGATTATCGCCGGTTGAAGAATGTTGCGTCTGCAGTTTTAAATCTTCATACATAACCAGCACATCATGCCAGCGTTCCTGAGGGATATGTAAGAATTCCCTGATTTTTTCCCACTCAGGATTGAGAGAGACGAGTTTTTCATCCAGATTTTCAGGATACTTTTCTAATGAAAATAATTTATTTAATTGCTGCCTGAAAACGCCGCGCTGTTCATGAGTAGGGAGTAAAGGCATCCATTCATCCACGCAAATAGTGTAGGCCAAATTTTTGAAATCCAGTCCCAGCGGACGGCGTATGTCTAACCGGTGCATCACCTGGTGTAAATACCGCAAGGTGAGTCTGCCCGGTGGAAACAGTGTTGGGAAAGTTTCTTCCAGGATGTGCATGGCTTTTACGATTAATTGAATAACGGGTATTTCCGTCTTTTCTTCGGCAGGCGAAATTGGCGATGTTATCTCCTGCCATAATTTGGAGAGATGGGCGACTATTTTTCGTCCAGACCAGGCCTTATAAAAATCAATGGGCATTTCTTCCAGAAAGGTATGAAAGTCCCGTTGCCGGCTATAATGTTCGGGATTGCCGGTAAAAATCACTTTATGTTTGGGCTCAGCAGGATGCGCTGGCCTTCCAGGTAAATGCTGGGCGGCTGCTGACGCAAATCTTTTAAAAAATTCCAGTAGTCCTGTGGAATATTTAAATTGGCTTCATCGATAAATAAAATAAAGTAGTCACCGTCTTTTGCCTTGATCCACGATTTAATTTGCTGCTCTCCCCAGAAGGTCGCGACAATCCCAAATCCTTCCACGGTTCCCTGAGCAAGGATCTCTGAGGTAAAACTCTTGCCTGTGCCTGGTAATCCTTTTAAAAATGCGAATGGGTTTTGTTTTAAAAATCCTAGAACTTTTCGCAGGTGTTTATTGGCTATGACTGGTTTTACATCCGGTTTTTTAGATTCCGCAAGCGGGAAAGAGGAAATTTGCTTTGCCGGGATTAATAGTTTTGGTAAACCCGATTTATTTCCAGTATCCAATAAAGCGGTAATTATTTGAGGATTTTGAACGATGCGATCTTTTTCGCATTTAAATATTTGACGCAGCGCCGGTCCATTATAGCAATTCAACTGTCGCCAGCCCGCTTCGTCGCCCTGTTTAACAAATTTTTTCAATTTTTCCTGACGGCAATCAGGTTGTCTGTCCGGACCAAAAAGCAGTTTCACCATGACATTTAAAAAAGCATATTCTTCGCTAAAAGGATCATAACCGAGGAGTAATGTGCTCTTGAGAGGGCTGTCGTCGACAGCTTCATCTTTGAATTTCCGGTCTTTAATAGAATTTTTACGCACTCGCGTAACCGGTGATAATTCCACATCAAATGCGGCGGCATGCCTGCCTTGCCGTATTTCAGACGCTGCGCAAGTTGATAAAGATGACCCAAACGCGCAATAATTCCGGTTATTTCCGGGCTGTCTTTGAACTCCTTCGTTAATGCCGCTTCGTAATCTTCCGCGCAAATGCGCGTTTGATCCCGGTGGTTTCGTACGCCAGAGGTGGAGTCACTAAAAACAGGCGACCCATAACTTCGACGCGCTGGCCGTTCAGTTGTAAATAGGGCGGCGTCGTCCATAAAGTGGCGAGTTCGCCATAACAGTCAATCCCCAGACTGCCGTGGACAATCACGTCTTCCCCGGCTAATAAAGTTGTCAATAACGCAGTCTGTTTATAGTGGACTTTACGGTTAAATTGATATTTTTCCCCATCGCTGTTGTTTTTCTTCAGCGACAGCAGGAACATCGATGCAGGCCATAAGCTCGCCGAAACGCATGTTGCTGTGAACGGGAGCGACATGCCAGCACGGTCTTTTCTGTTTAGCCAGTTCTTCGCGCAGGCATTTTACCGTGAAGTCCACATCGGTGCTTTGCATTAAAAGGGCGCCGGATATTGTTTCGCAACGGTGCAGATGATCCTGAACCTGAAGAGCATCCCCCCAAAAAACGGCTTTGTTCTTTTTGCGCAATTCGGTTAAAACCACGTCGCGTTTGCCAGGGCTGAGGTCTTCTGAAAAAAGAATTAAATCCTGATCGGCGCAGTCTTCGACCCAGCCCGACTGGTTGCTGCTGTGACTTGCTCGTCAACCTTCACCTGACAGAAGAAAGTGGAATAACTGGAATCATTGATGATGAATATCCTGCTGGAGCCGGGGTTTTTTACCCGATTTGATCAGTTCCTGCTGTTTACATTCGCCCTGAAATTGAGCCGACGGTGATTCCTCCATAGAGATCCTGAATTCAGGCGGCATTGGCAGAGGTTCTGACTCTTCATCGGGAGTTAATTTTATACCACGACGCAGGTCGTAACAGACGCCGTTGGCGCTAAAACAGCCGGTAATCTGCAGGTGGGTAAGAAAAGCCATGAGTTGTGCATGTTCCTTTTTATCCTGGGTCGCTGTGGGTAAATTTTGTATAACAAAATTTCGCGCTCCGGTGCACACCGCCTGAGTCAATGCGCCGGGTATGAAGCAGGGTGTTCCGTCATTCAGCAGAATATGCCCGAGTAATGCTTCGCGCCAGGAGACGCCACCATGAAATAAGTTCACGGATATCGTATCTTCCTGAGGTTTGTTTTTGATGGAAAGGACTTTTCTTTCAGAAATAAACTGAAATTCTTTCGAAAGTGCGGGTAATTCCAGCCTCCCCGTGGGCCAAAAAATTTCGTCATCGCAGCGCGAGGTAAATAATTCACTGACATTCACTTCAGAATTCAGCAGATTAATAATTTGTAATTTTGGATCAACGGGAAGACCGGACAGCATGGGAGGATCGTCCAGCATGCTTTTAAAACGGTTCATCTGCTCTGGGGTAAAACTATTCCAGTTAATCAGTAGACAACACTTCGAGACAGGCTTTTTGCCTGGTGTGGCTGCGGTAATTAATTTTACCAGAGAGCCAGGTAATTTATGGACGCCGCCTTTTTCATCAATGTGCAAATTACTGAGTGCGTATTCCAGTTCGTCTGCGTTTTCTATATAATCAAACTGAACTTTTAACCGGATAAATTCATTTTGTAGTCTCAGGGAAATTTTTCGGGCTTCGTCATTATCCGCGGTACGCAGCAATAAACGCTGTGTGGATTTGAATGCCGTTGTTAGTTGAGACCATGATTTGCATTCATCCACATCGGTTTGTAGTTCAGAAAGAAACAGGAATATGGCAGGATCGTCTTTAATTTCTGACTTCATGTCATCGGGATCCTGCCTTAAAATAGTTGTTGGCGCTTTATCTTTCAATTCTGTACTGAAAGATTTTTCTTCTTTTTCTTTCTCACGGGACAGACTTTCTTTGGGTGGTAATCGTTTTAAAGGAAAACCGCCAAGGTCGATGCGTTTGAATATGCCATTATCCTCATACTCAATATCTTCGTGTGCACCGCGAACAATCAGTCGAACATTGAGCTTTAAAAAATGTGTTGCAATCAGGCAAAATAATTTGGCCCGGTGACGGCAAGCTCCTTTGGCTTCTATTAACGATTGCACCCAAAATCTGGTAGAAGGTATTAAATGGATTAATTGAAGATAAGCAGGTTTATCGTCTAAATCACCGCTTTTAAATTTCTTTGATAAATAGTCAACCAGAGTTGCCAGTTGGTCTCCAGGATTTTGAATAGTTTTAAATTCCAGTACAAATTCTGAAAATTCAGTGGGTAATAATCTTTTTTTATCTTCAATGGAAAACACCTGTTCCAGCGTCCTGACCAATTCAATATTTAACGGCGGAGTGTGATGGGAGGAAATGAGGAATGGGGACGCCGGCTGTGTGCTAAAAACATAAGTAATGGCTTCCTCGGAAAAATTTCTGATTTGAGATGCCGGAAGAAAAACTTCATATTGCTGACTGACACGGTTATAACGTAATTTAATATTCGCCGGTAAATAAATATCGGATAAATGATCCTGAGCAGTCAGCATGGTTAGTGGCAACCAGTTTTTCGTCTGCCAGGTGATATGAGAGTAAGTAGCTAATAACTGACGTATGGTGATAGTAGCATAAAAACAGCCGGTTTTACTGTTTTTTCAGAATGCGTCTGAGGTTATTTTTCGGGAATGCCAATTAAGAAATTTGATTTCTTTATCCAGATCAATCACATCACTGGAATTCGGCGCTATCATTACGGCCATTAAATCCGCTGTTTTTCCATAGTGAGAGCCTGAAAACGAAGTCATGCGTGGTGATAGACTCAGGTTCTGACTCAGGACCGTTATGCCGGTAAATAAATCTGTATTCCTGATAGGTTTTATCAGGATCCGCTTTCGTTTTCCCGTCAAATTCTGAAGAGGAGGAACATTTATCGGTCAGTTGACCTCCTCGCTTTGGGATTAAGCCAGGCGGGCGTTTTTCTGAGGAAAAAATCCGCTTCTTTTTCGGGGCAGGCAAATTAACCGGTTCTTTTTCGAGTTTATCAATGCCGGCATCATTTTGTTTTTACTTTCAATAGTGTCTGCAAAGAATCTTTTGTTAATAGAATACTGCTTCTGAATAACCCATCATGCCCAATATAGGTCAGTAGTACGAGAGGTTTGCGTGACAAAATTTCGTTTAAATTAAATATAATTGTTGGTAAACTATGTATTACCGAAAGAAGGTCATGGAATTTATATAACTTTAAATTTAAATAATCCAGATTGGGTGGTAAATATAATCCCGGCATTATGCAAAACCACTTAGGCGTTTCGAATTGAAATGAAGTCATCTGGGTGAAATGTCGCAAATCAATGTTATTTTCATTGTATGAATCCACATTTAAACTGAGAGATTTAAGATTGAGTATCCACGGATATTTGATTGGATTAAACTGATCAATATGGAAGGCAGCGCTGGTTATCGCAGGAATTTTTTTATTTTCAAGTAATTCATCCTGAATTAAAGTATAAGTTATTCTTTCCTGATCTGAGTCAAGCGATATCCAACTATATTCAGGTGTTGTAAAGCAGGATAACGATCAAGATTAAGCGGTTTAAGCAGATTATTGTCAATAATTAAAGAAGAGAGACGAGGAAACGAACAATCCATAAATTTATCGATGTGGGTACAATTTTTTATTATTAACTGGTTTAACGATTGCGCGGTCTCTTTAATATCAATATGAGAAAGGTTCATGTTTTCTAAATTTAATACCTTTAATTCAGGCAATTTCATCGGAGAAGACAGGGTTGTGTTCATTAAATTGAGTTCCTGTAATCCTGCGGGCAGAATAATTTTACAATGGCCCGATACAAAAATGAAAACTTTTAATTGAGTGAATTTGCTAAAATCGATAACTTTAACTTTGATCGATAACAAATTAATATAGCTTAGAGAGGGTGTTTTCTGTAATGACTTTAAAAATTTATTTTGTCCCTCTTCATCCAGACTATCGAGGTCGACAGTAATCTGCTTTAATTCGGGTAATGAAAAATTATCCAGGCCTTGTAATAACCTCCCGTCTGTGTGCAGAGACTCCAGATCCCTGAAATTGATAAGATTATTTTTTCCCTGAAAGTGTTTATAGTCACCGCTGCTTTCTGGACTAATCGGCAGAAACAGGGTTTTTAAATGAAGTGATTCGCTAAAATCAAATGGCTGATTATGGCGGGTGAACATTTCCTCTGTATAATAAGCAGCGGTGGATACGGTTTCCCTGTCAATGTTGTGTTCATAGCTTCGCAGTGATTTCAATCCATTAATATTTATTATGTTTTTGTTTTCTGTTGTCGATGGATTTGTTATTAAACTGAATTTTTCATCACTAGGGTTAAATTTAGAGGTAATGCGTAATTCTTCAATTTGCAGATGCCGGCTTAAATTTAATATGCTTGGGTAATTAAGAATATGTAATTTACGCAACTCATCGGACTTATAATATGCCAGACAATTATCCATTAAGCAGTTAAAAACAGGGGCTCTGCCATCGATAAAATTAATAAATATTAAAAAATCAATTTTTAAGCCCGGCGGCTTTTTATTTTTTCCATAAAAACTGTCGAGTTTCGCCAGCAGTTGAGTTATTTTGTTATTAACGTCCACCAGTGTTGAACCATATTGCGGCAGCAAAAATTCAATCGTTTTAACTTCGCGATGCCTGGATGCGTTTAAAATTCGGGAAAAAGTATTATCATCCAGATCCAGTGATAACGACAAAGTATAATCAGACTTTGCCAGGGCCTGATCTTTGAGTTTGATGAGTTCGGAACCTTCAGAAATTTTGTTTTCTCTGAGATAGTGATTATCAATTTCCCTGACAGCTTCCATCAATTGAAACATTTGAAAATGATCAATAATGTAGAATTGTGAGGCATCGTAACCGAGTAATGATAATTGACTATTCATTTCCGCGGTTTGTGGAAACCACATCGGCGTATCGTAGCAGTCAAATAGATCGGTTCCGTGAGTGATCTGATGTAATGTTTTTCCCTTAAATACATACACCTTAAACTGGTTTTCTGATAGTACCCGCAGCAACTGTTGATAGGAATTATAAAATTTTTCCAAATTTTTACCGCCATAGTAAATTTGCCAATCCGCAAGCAGTATATTCAGGTTCCCGCTTTTTTTTAATTCCCGGGTGTCCAGTATGAAGCAATCGGATTTAAGCTCAACAAGGCGTTCAATGGATGGCGTAGTTCCCGTGACTGCAAAATCAGTTTTTCTGGAAAACTTCTGATTATTAAAATCCATTAACTTAATAACGCAATCCCAGGAAGTTCTTTCATATTCTCTATGGTTATGCATATTCGGCCTTTTTTACTTATTATGCGTGTTTGTACATGATCAGGATTAATGACATCAGCGGCATAATATAACCCTGAAATCTTAATAAAATGTTAAAGATGTACAGAAACGTAAATAATTCTCTGTGGCGGCGGTGAGGGGTTGAACGAATGGAATTTGGTTTTTTAAAATATTTTTAATAATTGGTAACTAAGCTGTCTCATGTAGATTGGAGTAAGTTAAATATTGAGGTAAAAGTAATGACTAGAGAAATTTTTATTGAGGTAATGGAAGGGATTTTAGATAAAGACACGCTTGATTTTATATGTTGTCCGCGTTACAGAAAGGGATTGTTCGACAGGTTTCGTGGTATCCCTCGTGGCGGAAGATAAGCAATCTCTGGTCATGATGAACTTCAATGCCCTTAATCACTTAATCGGTGACGCTCAGGCGAAACCTTTTATTGACAGTATCCATCATCTTTACGACACACTCCAGTTTACCGCCAGAAAAAATCTCTCGATTAGCGACATAAAATTGAATGCCGGCAATGTTGACCGAGAGATTAGCAGCTTTTTGTTAAATCCCACCGAATCCATTAAGGCGGCTATCCTAAAATTTGCCGCTTTTCTGGGGAAAATGAGTTGACCCGCCAGATTCACCGTGATTTATCTAAATTAATCTATTTTACCGTCACCTTCCGGAAATTTGTAATTTCCGGGCGGGTCGATGGAAAAATCGCTTCGGCTATCACCGGTTCAGGCTGAGCTCTTGATAGTAAACATAATTCTAAACCCAGACTGATTCACTGCTCTTTCATCCCCAGTAAGCAGTGTCGGAAGTCCCGCAAAGAGAGGTCTCGTTCGCACAGAAGCTTTCTCAACCCCTGAGGAGTTTCCCGGGTCTGGCCAGTCATCCAGTAGGCCGGTGTCTGCGAAAATATCATTTTTGCGGGCGACACCCGTTTGCTGGGCAGCGCGAATAACAGCTTCTTCAGGCGACCGCGGGCACTACATTTTTATCGAATACGCTGGGGATAATATATTCTGGCGATAGCGCCTTCTCGTCAACGACGTTAGCGATGGCGTGCGCGGCGGCCATTTGCATTTCCGGATTAATATCACTGGCCCGGCAATCAGGGCGCCGCGGAAAATACAGGAAAAGCAAGGAAATTATTCATATGGTTGGGATAATCGCTGCGGCCGTGGCCATAATAGCCACGTGGGGCGGGGCGATTTCGGGCATAATTTCGGGAATCGGGTCTCGCCATGGCGAAAACGATGGGAACCTAATTCATATTGAGCAGATCTTCTACTGATATAGCATTCGGGCCGGATAAACCGATAAAAACATCCGCATCTTTAATGACTTCACTTAAAGAACCGGTGAGATTATCGGGATTTGTAGTTTCAGCGAATTCACGTTTACTCACGTCCAAATCTTTCCGGCTTTTTACCAAGGCCCCTTTACGATCACAGCCGATAATATTGTTCGCCCCTAATCAACAGCATATTTTTACAGGCGGTACCTGCAGCCCCTACTCCGCTGAACACAATTTTAAGGTCATCGATTTGTTTGCCGGTAACCTTCAAAGCGTTAATAAAGGCAGCGGTGACCACAGCGGCGGTGCCATGTTGATCATCATGAAACACGGGAATATCTAAATTGGCTTTCAACCGCTTTTCAATTTCAAAGCAGCGCGGAGCCGAAATATCTTCCAAATTAATACCACCGAAATTAGGCGCCAAATAAGTAACGGTGCGAACCAATTCATCGATATTGGTCGTGGCTAAGCATAAGGGGAAAGCATCGACATTGGCGAATTCTTTAAATAACAGAACCTTTCCTTCCATAACTGGTAGCGCTGCCTTGGGGCCAATATCGCCTAACCCCAGCACGGCAGTGCCGTCGGAAATCACCGCCACGGTGTTATGACGAATGGTAAAGATTTCTGCTTGTTCTGGATTGTGATGGATGGCCATGCACACTTTGGCCACTTCTGGCGTGTATGCCAGAGAAAGTTCCTCTCGGCTGGTGACTTTGATTTTACTGCGGACCTCAATTTTCCCACCTAGATGAGATTCAAAGGTTGGGTCCAAAGCCACACACCCGATTCCTTCTATAGAATTGATTTTATTAATGATAATCGGGGCAAATTCCGCCGTCACCCTGAGAAACAGGGTGGTATTGCTCTGCGACTGAACGCGGTCAAGCAGGGTGATGCGATTGCCCAATTCACGCAGCAAAGCTTCCACTTTTGCCGGAGCATCATTTTCTGGAGAAAAATGAATAGAAACAATCACGGTACGGGACGTGTCAGCTGTTATTAACATATCATGAGCCTCTAGTTGCTTGCATAAAGGAGCTAATATAACATACTAAAATTCCCCTGAGGAGATTTTGAGAAACATGTGCGGAAATGATTATGACGAAAGATTATAAAGACACACTGAACTTACCCATTACGGCTTTTCCGATGAAAGCGAACCTTGCGCAGCGGGAGCCTGAAATATTACAGCGCTGGCTGGCGCTGGACTTATATCGTCGTTTACGGGAAAACTCCCGTGGAAAACCACGTTTTATTCTGCACGATGGTCCCCCATATGCTAACGCGCGCCCACATTTGGGTACTGCGTTGAATAAAATCATTAAAGACATGGTGGTTAAGTCGAAAATATTGGGCGGATATGACGCTCCGTATGTTCCGGGATGGGATTGTCATGGTCTGCCTATCGAATTGAACGTCGAGAAAAAAATTGGCAAGGTCAGCGATAAGCTTTCGCCCAAAGAATTTCGCAGCGTCCTGCCGCGAATACGCCACAGAGCAGGTCGCCATCCAGTTGGAAGATTTCCAGCGTTTAGGGGTCGTCGCGGATTGGCGGCATCCCTATTTAACCATGGATTTTCGCTATGAAGCGAACACCGTTCGGGCTTTGGCGAAGATGATAGCCAATGGGCATCTGCATCGCGGTGAAAAACCGGTGCACTGGTGCACTGCCTGCGGTTCGGCACTGGCGGATACGGAAGTGGAGTATCAGGATAAATCGTCGCCAGCGATTGATGTGGGTTTCGCAGTAGCGGATTCGCAAGCCGTGGCAGAAATTTTTAATATCAAATTACCGGCAGAAACTATTTTTTTACCGATCTGGACCACCACGCCGTGGACGCTGCCCGCCAACCAGGCGGTAGCGGTTAATTCAAATTTTGATTACGTTCTAGTCACTTTAAACTGGAAAGATCAGAAAATTCTGCTTATTTGCGCGAAAGAATTAGTGGCTGCGGTCATGCAACGTTATGGCGTGCAGGAATACGAAGTGCTGGCGACAGTCAATGGAGAAGAGTTGGAAGGGCTGATTCTGCAACATCCTTATCTGGAACGGCGTGTTCCGGTTATTTTAGGTGATCATGTCACCATTGAAACAGGGACAGGTGCCGTGCATACCGCACCCGCTCATGGTGTGGATGATTACGTGGTTGGCAAAAAATATAATTTACCTTTAGAAAATCCTGTAGGTGATGATGGTTGTTTTATCCTGAAACGACGCCTATTTTTGCTGGTTTACATGTAAATAAAGCCAATGCAGTTATTATTGAAGAATTGCAAAAACAACATGCGCTGATTCACCAAGAACAATTAACCGTCATAGCTATCCACATTGCTGGCGGCATAAAACCCCTTTAATTTTCCGCGCGACGCCGCAATGGTTTATCAGTATGGATCAAAATGGTTTACGCAACATGGCATTGCAAGCGATTGAGAGGGTAGAGTGGATACCAGATTGGGGCAAATCACGTATTCATGGCATGATAGAAAATAATCCTGATTGGTGTATTTCACGTCAACGTGCATGGGGCGTTCCACTAGCATTATTCACTCACAAACAAACGGGAGAATTACATCCCAATATTGTCGAGTTAATGGAAAAAGTTGCTCAGCATAGTGGAAAAACAAGGCGTTGAAGGATGGTTTGCGGTTGATCCTGCGGAGCTATTAGGCGAGGAAGCAGGCGATTACGATAAATTAAACGATGTTCTTGACGTTTGGTTCGACTCGGGCAGCAGTCACTTCTGCGTGCTGGAAAAGCGCGAAGAGCTGGGTTTCCCAGCGGATTTATATTTTGAGGGTTCTGATCAGCATCGCGGCTGGTTCCAGACCTCTTTGCTGACGGCAGTGGCTATGCGCAATGAGGCGCCTTATAAAACCGTATTGACGCACGGATATGTGGTGGATGGTCAGGGACGTAAAATGTCAAAATCGCTGGGAAATGTCGTAGTTCCGGTGGATGTGGCAAAAAATTTAGGCGCGGATGTTCTGCGTTTATGGGTAGCGTCCGCGGATTACAAGCTGGATATCAATTATTCCGAAGAAATTCTAAAACGCAGCGTGGACGCCTACCGCCGTATTCGCAACACCGTTCGCTTTTTATTGGCGAATATTTTTGATTTTGCACCGGAAACCGATTTGGTGGCGCCTGCAGAATTATTGCCGCTGGACCGCTGGGCGATTACGGAAACCGCGGCGCTGCAGCAGGAGATCATCACCGCATATAACGATTATAGTTTCCAAACAATTTACCAAAAAATTCATAATTTTTGCAGTGTGCAGATGGGAAGTTTTTATCTGGATATTATCAAGGACCGGCAGTACACCAGTTATCGTTCTGGAATTGCACGTCGTTCCGCGCAAACCGCCATGTACCATATTGTTGAAGCTTTGGTGCGTTGGCTTGCGCCGATGATCAGTTTTACGGCTGAGGAAATTTGGCAATATATCCCCGGAAAACGTGCGGAATCCGTATTCTTAACCTCTTGGTACAATCAATTCCCGGATTTTAAAGCTGCTCCGGAGATTGATTGGTCATTACTGATACCGGTGCGGGATGCTATCAATAAAGTGTTGGAAACGCACCGGCGATCCGGGGATATTGGTTCAGCGCTGGATGCGGAAATTATTTTATATGCTGAAGGAAAATTGCTTGCGGAATTATCCCGATTAGGTGGCGAGCTGCGTTTCGTGCTGATCACTTCCAGCGCTCAGATATTGCCTCTTGACTCACGACCCGACGATGCTGAAACCACAGACATATCTGGTTTATGGGTCAAAGTGATTGTGTCTCCGAATAGCAAAATGCGCACGGTGCTGGCAGCGCCGCGAGGATGTGGGTGTGAATGAAAAGCATCCCACTCTTTGCGGACGTTGTGTAGAAAATATTTCTGCTCCCGGAGAAACCCGGCATTTTGCCTAACTATCTTTTGTAAGAGTGACATCGCAATGAAAATTAGAAGAGCGCTACCGTGGTTTTTACTGATTATTTTGGTCATTTTATTGGATCAGTTAAGCAAATATTTAATTCTGCATCATTTGCATGTGGGTGAGCCAGTCAAATTATTGCCGGTTTTTAATCTGATTTTGAGTTTTAATCCAGGCGCGGCATTTGGTTTTCTGAATCAGGCGGGTGGCTGGCAGGTTTTATTTTTTTGTGTCCTTTCCGTAGTAGTCATTCTGGTATTATTGATATGGCTGTTGCGTTTATCTTCCCCAAACCCCTGGACGGCCTGCGCCTTGAGTTTGATCATTGGCGGCGCTGCGGGAAATTTAATTGACCGGCTGCGTTTTAGTTTCGTCATTGATTTTTTTGATTTTCATATTGCCGATTGGCATTATGCGACTTTTAATGTTGCCGACAGCGCCATCGTTGTTGGGGTCGGGATGCTATTGCTTCAGACACTCGGCCATAGCCATAAACGCTGAGTACAGCGTTTATGGCTCCTGGTTATATCCTGCGCATCGGCAAAGCCGATTGCTCGGAATGAAGGGGGAGCGCCTCGCGCTGCTCCCCCTTGCGATCCCCCATAGCGTAGGGTATTTTCTGCGAAAATTATTTTTCTTTATGAAAAATTCCAACCGAGTGGAGAGGGCGTTAGCCTTTGGGGGGCTTTGGCCTCGGGGTTTGACCAAGAGGTGATAACCCGGGTTTTTCTAAAAATTCTTTCGCCAGGTTAAATTTCTTGTCAGGATCCTCGCCGAATTTATATTCTAATCTTTGCATAGTCAGATGCAGTTTGCGCATCGGGCTGCTGGATGACGGCTCTTTGGGAGGGTTATATCCGAAATATTCTTGCAATTTCTGCATAATCGGACTGCTGGATGAAGGCTCTTTGGAAGGGTCATATTTTAAATAAACTTCACGCACTTCGCGCAGGGAAATGTCTTTATTGAGGGTATTTTTAAATTGTGGGTGAGTTACCAGAAAATTGATTTCTTCAGATGAAATTTTAGGCAGATTCGCCAGCTTGCTGGCCTCCACGCGCCTTAAGGTATCACGAGCATATTTGAGGACGGCATATTCTGTAGGGTTTTTTTCTGGGGTAAACACTTCCGTTAATCGTAAAAAAGCCGTCTCAATATCTTTATGGGTAGCGCCTATTTTTAATTCGAGAATTTCCAGGAGTTCTAATAAATCTTCATCATCTTCCGGTATCAAACAGGGGATTGGCATGAGGACTGGAGATTTATCGACAACCTCTGTCTGCGTATATTCCGGAGTTTGTGATTTTTCTTTCTCCGCCAGCGCGGTCAATTGTATTCTCAGGTCTTTGAGTAGTTGTTCCCGATACGCCTCTGCGTCCTGGAGTTGATAAATAATAATGATTATCGCGGCGAAAAATTTATGCGCTGTGATTATTTTTTTATTAAAGATATCTTTATTGACCTGATCTTTGGTGTTGTCAGGATTAGGGTAGACCTTATTGAGCGCCGCTCTTGCCAATAATTGCGCATGGATCGCCCAGAGCTTTACGAAATAAGAGTTGGTCAGCCAGACTAAGCCGAGTGAGCGGCGCCAGTTTCGGATTTTGGATAAAAATATTCACAAGGACATGGTATATTGCTTGGGTAACTGAACGCTGTTGACTTAACCTGTCCATCTGAGCCCAGCCCGGATTGGGTTGTTTCTGCAAGGCTCCAGCGATCTGATTTAAGCCAGCCTGAAGCTGGTTTATCGCGTTTGTTGATATGAGATGATTATCCATAACGTCAATTATCCCAGTTAAACCTTAAGGAATTATTAAAGAAAAGATTTTTTTAAAGAATTTTGGGAGGAATTTCTAGTGGATAATCATTTCCGGTGATATGGATGGTGTCCATAGTTCGTGTTTGGCTATTGCCAGCATTTTTCGGGTGTTAGCGTGCCGGTATCCCCCCGGTCGCCAAGTTCGTTGAGTGTGAGTGTGCTGCAGGACTGATCTATGGCCGCCTGAGCGCTATTAGGCACTGCGGCCAAGTTATAACTGGAGTCAGTCGTAGACTGCACGACGAGTTGATAGCTATGATCGTCCGTGGTGGATTTAAGACCCAAACTTTGCGCCGCTCCCTGATAGGTATTTTGTAGAGTATAAAAAGATTCCAGTTGGCCAGCCATATAAAGCAGATCTATCATAGCCTGAGTCCGACGACCTTTTGCGAGGTAACTATTGTAAGATGGATAGGCGACAGTGACCAGGATCGTAATAATGACTATCGCGATCAAGAGTTCAAGTAAAGAAAACCCGCGGTTTAGTTTCATGTTATGGAGGTTAGGGGTCCATAAAAACGTTGGCAATACCGGAAATTTCATATAAATAGATTATTAAACAATGAACTAAAAATGACCGTTTTTTAAAAAACTCTTGTGATTTTATTAGAAACAGGTATGATGCATTTCTCATGGGCTTCGCAGCAGTCATTTCGCCAGTGAAATGTCATTGTGAACGACCCGCAAACCAAATTGGGCCGGTAGCTCAGTCGGTAGAGCAGCGGACTTTTAATCCGTTGGTCCCGGGTTCGAATCTCGGCCG
>CAVQJI010000004.1:0-10567 GCA_963712715.1 uncultured Pseudomonadota bacterium
CTATAGGTATTGTACTGGATTGCTTCGCTCACGCTCGCAATGACGAATTTGTCGTGTACTGAGGGAAAAATCACTGCATAATTTTATAGATCTTTGCTCAATTTATTTTTACTCGAGTCATTATTAATTCTATCAGGATTTGTTGTTAGAAACCTAAACAAATTCTTAAAAGAAGGTTTTCTGATATTATTCTCTGAATCTTTGGAATCAGGTGGTCGAGGTTCTGTTATGGAGTCTGTACCAGAAATAATTTCACCAGTTTCCGAATCAAATATAGCTTCTTCTTTTTCCTTTTGATTGACCAGGTTATTGTATTCCTCTATGGATTGTTGGAGGCAATATTTCAGCATAAAATCACTAATATTCTTATGAGCGCAATATATTTCGTTAACAGAATTGACAAAATTTATCACTACCTTAAACTTGTTTTTAAAATTCCGGGTTGCTTCTGCGCCAATACTGATACGAGTAATATTTTTAGGGATATCAGTATACGTCGAATTTAAATACCCATATCCCCCCCTGCATTCTATGCCTAACACATTTAATAATTCAGTTAGACGATTGTTTAAAATGTAATTATTGGATGCTATAACCAAGAATCCCCAATTTTGGAATAAACCGGCGTAAGGGTTATAAATCAAAAAAGCTTTATCTGAAAGTTTATGATTCGGAGTTGGTTTAATTTCCTTTTTTTGGCTTTCAGCATCAACATCTTTGCTATCTGTATCTTCATCATCAGAGACTTCAATATCTTCTATATCAGAAACATCCCCCGGATCCATTTCCGAAAGAGGTTCAAATTCACATATTTCAATTTCTGCAGAATCAGGAAAATTTATAGGCTTTATTTTATGATGAATATATCGGGAATTTTTTTTGATACTATGGTGATAATCCAGGATATTATCGGTATAATTTTCCACCTTCAATAAAGTGGCGATCATTTGTGGGGTAGGGTCCGTAGCCTGATGATTCATTAATACATTTTTTTGATGAAATTCAGCAAGACCGGCAAAAATATTCGGGTTATAAAAAGCAGCGGTTATTCCTCCCGGTAATTTATCAAAACCCATATGAAAATATTTGTTCAAACTCTGTGAAGTGATAATAGCCAGATCACCAGCGTTAAGTTGTTGTTTAAATTTCTCTAGTAGTAACATCACGTACCCATCATCAAATGAATTATTAGTGGTATCAATAATAACTATTAACTTATTGTCAGATCGATTTTTTTTCCTTAATGTGAATTGGTATTCGATGATATCTTCAATAGGAGTTTCTTTATGTCGATTTCTTAATCGTGAAACGGATGAAAAAAAATCACATACTACGATATCGCATATTTCATCAGCTTTGTATTCAGCAAATTCTCCTGAGCCTCCTTCATTCAGGGTGAGACATACCTTTTGGGGAACCTCCCATTGATCTCTAATGTCGGTAGGATCATCATTCGTAAACCGTTGGAGGTTTCTATTGATTTCAAAGTATACTTCCCGGCTATAATATAATTTAACGGTATTTTTATGTGTTTTAATTTGCTTAATGGCTGAATTAATGTTTTGAGTTAAAGAATCCATGCAGCAATTTCCCAGGCATACGAAGGTTTCTATATCTTTTGCTTCCTTCCAATTGATCATATGTTGGGTTTTAATGAATTGAGTCAGGTTTTCTATAATTTCCGGATTCGAGTTCCTTTTTAGTAAGGTATTTATAAATATTAATTCGTCAAATGCAAACTCCAGAAAAAAATCACATTTTTCTTTTGGACTGGATATTGCATGTTGTAGAATATACTCTAATCGAGAAAAAGCAAGACGTATTTGTTCTTTAGTTTCCCTGGTATCTTTATTTAAAGAAATTTTTTCAATTAAATTTTTAAATAATGTTATACGGGCTATCTGCTTTGAATGATCTTTTTCCTCTGATAATAATTGTATAATGCGTCTTTGGATATTAACCGCCAGGTCCTTTGAAGGAGTATAATATTTTTCGGTATTCTTTATTTCAGAAAAAATGCGCTCTTCGTACAGGTTTTTATAATTTGTAGCAACTACCCATAATTGTAAATCTCTGTTGGGAAATTGCCCCATATTACTGATAATTTTTTTAGCCTTACTATTTGTTGCATAAGGTTCCTTTACTTCAACCAGTGCGACCTTTTTTCCGGCAACGTGCAGGGTAATGCCTTTTTGCTCAAACACAGTGCTAAAACTGGAACCCATTGCTTCTTTAAGCGTTTGTATATTATTCACGGGAATGTACTTGTCGTTAAGATATATGCCTTTTTTGATTAACTGATTGTTTATCTCCTTGAAAAAATAATCTAGAAGTGAATTGTTACCATAGACATTTTCTCTGTGATAAGGGTCATTCCATAGTCCTCGTTTTATCGGCAAGATTGCTGCATGGACTGAACCATATCTCACTAGCATTGATTTGCACAAATGTTGAAACTTCTGATCTTCTTTACCTTTCATTTCTGTTTCACACACGCCAACGGAATCCTGATAACGAATAGATAACAATTGGTCGTTTATTTCATTTAAACCGAGTTCAATTAGTGGGGTATTATTTAACATTTCTTTACCATTAATTTAATGAATTGGCAGGGAGCGAGTAGCTATAGTTCTTCAGATAAGTCTTTTGACTTTAAGCATCTCGCTAGACGCCTCGATCTGGACATCTATCGAGCGCTTAAAGCCAAAAGACTTATCTGAAGAACTATACGTGTTTTTAATACAAACTTTATATTTTGTATCATAAATGAACCAAATTTGCAAGTATGGGGGGGTTATAAGGTCGATTGAAAAGCCTTTTATATGTTATAATAATATTTGCACGTTCAATGGCGTTAAGAAAGGAGCGCTCAACTCATGATCAAATCAGTCAAAACGGCGGTTTTTCCCGTTGCGGGACTGGGTACCCGATTTTTGCCTATTACCAAAACCGGTCCTAAAGAAATGCTGCCCATTGTGGATAAACCGCTGGTGCAGTATGTGGTGGAAGAGGCCCTGGCCGCCGGTATCGAGCAGCTTGTTTTCGTCACCAATAACAGCAAATACGCCATCGAAGATTATTTCGACCGCCATCACGAATACGAACGCCGGCTGGAACAGCAGGGTAAACTTGCCGAGCTGGAAATGGTGCGCAATATCGTTCCCTCTTATGTGGGCGTAGTTTATATTCGACAGTCGTCCCCCGCAGGATTAGGCGATGCCGTACTGCGCGCCAAACAGGTGGTGGGTCAGGAGCCATTTGCGGTGCTGCTGGCGGATGACATCATCGATTGTCCGCCGGACGGATGTTTGCAGAAAATGGTTGAAATTTTTGCGCGCACGCAGTCCAGTGTCATCGCTGTGGAGCAGGTGCCGCCGAAAAATACGGATCAATACGGCATTATTTCGCTTGGGGATAACGATCGCATTCAGGGTATCGTGGAAAAACCCCAGCCGGCGGTAGCGCCTTCGTGCCTGGGAGTGGTGGGCCGTTATATTTTAACGCCGCGTATTTTTACCCTGCTGGAACAAATTCCCGCGGGAGTGGGTGGGGAAATCCAGTTAACCGACGCCATTGCTGAATTAATAAAAGAGGAAGAGATTACCGCCTGTCTTTTTGAAGGAAAACGGTATGACTGCGGCAGCAAACTGGGTTTTCTGGAAGCCACCATCGCTTATGCGCTGCAGCGTCCCGATCTCGGTCCCGCGCTCAGGGAACGGCTGGCGGTTATGCTGGGACTTGACCTTGAAGAGGATCCCCTGACAACAAGGAGTTAATTCATGAAATTGTATTATTCCAAAGGCGCCTGCTCGTTAGCAGTGCGTATCGTAATTAATGAGCTTGGTATTGAGAGTCAATACGAAGCCGTGGATTTGAAAACCAAAAAAACCGCTCAGGGAGAAGATTATTTAAAAATCAATCCGAAAGGTTATGTGCCGTTTTTAGTCGTCGGGAATAATCAGGTACTCAGCGAAAATATAGCGATTCAGCAGTATCTGGGTGACACCTATCCCGCCGCCGGATTAATCCCGGCTTTAGGCGATTTTAGCCGCTACAGGGTTCTGGAATGGTTAGCCTATATAGGCACAGAACTTCACAAAAATTTTGGTCCTCTGTTCAATCCTGATGTAGACCCGGAGCTAAAAAGCAGCCTGTTTATGCCCATGTTGCAGAAAAAACTCAAATTCGTAAACACCTGTCTGGAAAATAAAAAATTCCTGATGGGAGACCGGTTTACCCTGCCGGACGCTTACCTCTTCGTCATGCTGACCTGGGCAGAACGTATGGTACCGGGAGGCATCGCCAGTTACACGCAGTTGAGCCGTTATTTCGCGGAACTCAAAACCCGCCCCTCCATTCAAAAATCTTTGAAGCAGGAAGCCTCATAAATATTGTAATTTTATAGAAAACAGCAACGCCAGCTAAATCTTGAATCAGATTCATCAATTTCATTTCCGGTATTTGATGAAAAGAAAGATAATTTAGTCTTTAGAGATTCTTTCATGAAGCCTTTACAGGCAGGAAATAATAAAGCACCCGCCAGCAAAAAAAAGCCTGCTATAAGCCCGCAACCATTGGTATGATCTTTTTCATCCTTACCCAGTTTATCAAATAAACCTGTTAAAGAATGATTGAAAATAGATAAGATATTTTCTACCCCAAAGAAAACAAGAATTAAAAGCACCCATGTGAAAATAACAGCTTTTTTAGTCGCTAATATGCGGCGCCCCAAGTTCACTTCCTTCATAAAGTTATTATTGGACAGAGCCTAACGGACGAATCGAATTTACTAACTTATCATTAGTTTCTTGACTGCCGTAGCCATAGGCTACAGCCGTACCCTGGTTAAAATAAATGACAGTCATGGAAAAATAACCGGGTTTGGGTAAATAATTTTTTTCAGAATCTTTAAATTTGACTAATTCACTACACTGGAAGGCGTTATACCCATTAATATTTTTCGATTCACAATGGAGGTTGTTATTGTCCACCGGAATTAATCCAGCCGAGGATTGTTCTCGTCCTCTGAATACGGTTTTCATATGTTCTTTATTCCGAATATCGAGTCTTTGGACCTGTTCATTATTGAGCCATTCAATAGTTTGAAAACCAAGTTCCGGATAATACTTAGCATAAGCGAAGTCTACATACTGAACGTTATTACCCTGTTGGTTAGCTAAAGCATCTCTCATAGCGCCAGATCGATAAGGCACTTCAACACTAAATGCGTTATTGGGTGCAGTATATGTACTGGCAGTATACATGCTAGAAGAGCAGCCGGTTAAAGTAACCAAAGTGGCAAATAATATTTTTTTCATAGTATTCATAGTATTGGTACCTTAACATAAAACAAGCAAGGAAACCAACAAGTTCATTTAAGGAATTCCCGGTAGTGACTATTTCCGTGCATGACATTCCACCTTTCCCCATAGGAGAGGTCGACGCGGGAAACGCAAAGAGTGCAAAGAGTGACTGTGACTATACAAGCTCAATTTATTGCGCTATAATCCCCGCCCTTGGGGTCGCATAGTGTCTGTCAATGACAGCGGATATACTGTGAGGCCGAAGATTAGTATGAGGTTCGAATTTTAACTTAAATTGTTGAGGAACAGAATCATGTCATTGACTGTTGTCGATAAAGAAAAAATTATTCAGGAATATCAGGCGGTTCCCGGGGACACTGGTTCTCCAGAAGTGCAGGTGGCATTATTAACCGCCCGAATTAAGGGTCTTACCGAACATTTTAATACCCATAAACACGATCATCATTCCCGCCGGGGGTTATTGCGTTTAGTGAGCCTGCGCCGGACATTGCTCGATTATGTCAGACGCAAAGACATTATGCGTTATCGCAAGCTGGTTCAACGGCTCGGTTTACGCGGATAGTCAAGTTTAGTCATTCATGAGGAAAATCATTCAGTGAAAGTAGTCAGAAAAACATTTCAATTTGGCAATCATAAAGTCACATTAGAAACCGGTCGCATCGCCCGGCAAGCCGATGGAGCAGTGTTAATTACTATGGACGAAACGGTTTTATTAGTGACCGCGGTAGCCCAAAAAAATGTGAGTCAGGACAGGGATTTTTTTCCTCTGACTGTCAACTATCAGGAAAAAAGCTACGCGGTGGGCAAGGTTCCGGGCGGTTATTTTAAACGCGAAGGCCGGCCTACGGAGAAAGAAACTCTGGTTTCCCGCCTGATCGACCGTCCCCTGCGGCCTTTGTTTCCCGATGGTTTCCATAATGAAGTGCAGGTTATCGCCACCGTGCTTTCCGTCGATCCTCGTGAACAAACGGATATTCCGGCTATTATCGGCGCGGCCGCGGCCGTGGGATTGTCCGGAATGCCTTTCAATGGTCCTGTTGCGGCAGCGCGAGTGGGTTACAGAGATGGACAATATCTTCTGAATCCTACCTTCAAAGACCTTGAAAATTCTCAATTAAATCTGGTGGTCGCCGGTACTAAAGAAGCGGTGATCATGGTGGAATCGGAAGCGGACCAGCTTTCTGAAGCAGTGATGCTCGGCGCCGTCATGTACGGGCATGAGCAAATGCAGGTAGCCATTCGGGCGATTGAGGAATTCGTCGCCGAAGCGGGAACCACCCGCTGGACCTGGCAACCGCCCCAGAAGGACGATGCCCTGGAACGCCGTATCAGTGAATTAGCGCTATCGGCTTTGGAAACGGCCTACCGCATCCAGGAAAAAGGCGCCCGCCAAAACCGGCTGGCGGAAATTCGTAAAGAAGTGGTGTCGAAATGTTGCGACCCGGCGGATGCGGCCAGTCCAGCCACGGGCCGGGTAATGAAAATGGTGGATGATCTTGAAGCCAAAATTGTCCGTCAGCGCATTTTAAACGGAGAGCGCCGCATCGACGGACGCGATACCGTCACTGTCCGCCCGATTACGATTGAAACCAGTATATTGCCGCGCACTCACGGTTCGGCATTGTTTACCCGCGGAGAAACGCAGGCATTAGTCATCAGCACTTTGGGTACCGAGCGTGACGCACAAATGCTGGACGATCTGGAAGGCGATCGTAAAGAAACCTTTATTTTCCATTACAATTTCCCTCCCTTCAGCGTGGGAGAAATTGGTATAATCGGCAGCCCCAAGCGCCGTGAGATCGGACATGGCCGTTTGGCGCGTCGCGCGCTGGTGGCAGTCATTCCTGATATGAACGATTTCCCTTATGTATTGCGTGTGGTTTCGGAAGTGACTGAATCCAACGGTTCCAGTTCGATGGCCAGCGTTTGTGGCAGCAGTTTAGCGTTAATGGACGCCGGCGTGCCGATTAAAGCGCCGGTCGCCGGAATCGCTATGGGTTTAATTAAAGATGAGAATAAATACGCTATTCTGACCGACATTCTTGGCGATGAAGATCACCTTGGCGATATGGATTTCAAAGTCGCCGGCACTTTACTGGGTGTTACGGCGCTGCAAATGGATATAAAAATTCTGGGAATCAATCGCGAAATTATGGAACGCGCTTTAAACCAGGCCCGCGAAGGCCGCATGCATATTTTGCAAATTATGAATCAGGCCATCAGTCAGTCGCGCACGGAATTATCTCCCCATGCACCCCGCATTACGACCATGAAAATCAGTCCGGATAAAGTACGGGAAGTGATTGGCAAGGGCGGCGCCACTATCCGAAGCCTCACGGAAGAAACGCATACGACTATTGATATTAGCGATGATGGGGTCATTAAAATCGCCGCCACCAGCGCCGAGGACAGTCAGGAAGCGCAGCGCCGTATTCAGGAGATTACCGCGGAAGTGGAACTGGATAAAATTTACGAAGGCGTCGTGGTTAAAATTGCGGATTTTGGCGCGTTTGTGGAAGTAATGCCAGGCCGCCAGGGTTTACTGCATATTTCGCAAATTCGCAACGAACGCGTGAATGATGTGCGGGATTTTCTCAACGAAGGCCAGACTGTCCGGGTGAAAGTGATTGAAATCGACCGCCAGGGACGCGTCCGTTTAAGCATGAAAGAAATTCAGTCTCAATGATTGAAGGCGCGGTCATTTTACTCCATGGTTTAGGTCGCACACCCCAAATCATGGCTAAAATGGCCGATTACCTGCAATCCCTCGGGTATCGTGTTCATAATATTGATTATCCGTCCACCCGATATTCCATTGAAGAATTAACCGATCAAATAGCCTCGCAGGTTATCCAAAAAGAAATTGCGGCCAATCAGCCTTTGCATTTTGTCGGCCATTCAATGGGTGCGCTGATTATCCATCATTATATTAAACAATACCGCCCCGAAAATTTAGGGCGTGTCGTGGCGCTGGGTCCCCCTTTTCACGGCTCCCCCATCGTCGATTATCTGGGGAAATACCTTTGGTATCAAAAACTGCATGGTCCTGCCGCTCTGGAGTTAGGGACTGGACTGCAAGGGATTTGTCACCGTTTGGGTTCTGCCACTTATGAATTAGGCGTTATTGCCGGTGACAAGTGGTTTTTTCTGGACTGGTTTTTTGCCAAATTTTGGCTCGCGCAACCCAATGATGGAAAAGTAACAGTGGCCAGCACACATATCGAGGGCTGCCGCGATCATATTGTGTTACCGGTCAATCATGTTTTTATGCCCGAATACCCCAGCGTAATTCACCAGTCTGCCTGTTTTTTAAAGCACGGCCAATTTTTAAGGACTTAAGTTTATTGGGTTCATTGGACTTGACCCTCGGTTTCTTTTTGTATTGTCATTTGATTTCTGGTCAATCAGATGCTTTCTTTTTTTGCTTTTTCCCTGAGAAACATCCATTGAATTGGATAAGCTGCTGGAAGAAAAAACTCTGACCTGGTTAGAGGAACTGAAATTAGCCGGAAGTTGTTGCCTGGTGGAACGCAATGTGACTAAGCTCTCGCGCTCTTTGGAATCTGTTGGCTTGGCCAGTATGGATTCGAAACGGCTTATGGTTCCTGCAAAAGTAATGTGATTAAAAATTTGCAAAACAGTCCTTGCTAATCCAATGATCTTAAGGCGTTGGTAGCGTCTAAAATCAAATTTATTTTCTCTATCAAGATAGAGTGTTATGGGTTTTATTAAAAAAATTTGAAATTCCCGGGTAAACAAATCCGCTTTATCAACCAGCTTTTCTGCCCAGGAAATTATTAAATCATACGTTTGTTCCTGAGTAGGCCATTTAAACTCCCCTTGTGTGCGTTTGCGAATGGATTCAAACATCTCGTTTTTTTTGGTTTGATCTGTCAGCATAAACGCATAATGTAAGGGGGAAAAACCAATTTTATCAGGCGCCATCCAATGAGAGGACAAATTAAAAATTTCTAAAGCAAACCTTGAATATTTGGGCATAAAACAGGTTATTATTTCATTTATTTGAAATAAATTATAAAAATATCGATAGCTTGGCTGATTTCTTTCCTGGAAGGTCACGATTTTATCCTCTGTAAGATCCGCCCCACTTTCAAGATCCTTGCCACTTTCATGGTACGCTTCTTTTCTGTTCGATTTAGCAATTTCTTTTTCTGTAATAGTTAACCAATAATCTATTCTGGTATTTTCGCAAGCCAATGCTGCCAATACCGCATAATGCAAAGGTGTTCGGCCCAATTTATTATTCGAATCACAGGCGTTTAGGTTTTCTAATAATTTAGGATCACTGGAATAAAATGCAACCACATCCGCTAAAGTATTTATCTCTGTGCAATGAAAAGCTTTATCCTCTGGCATTTTATATTGGAAAGCTGCGTAATAATGTTCATTAGGCCAGGCGTCCGGGCTTAAAGTCTGATCCAGTTTTAAGCCCCGTTCAAGTAAGATATGGATCAGAGGATGCTGCTTATAAATTGAAATAAAAGCGATATATTCAAATTCTTTCGGATTTGACAGTTTACGCTCGGGATTGGTATCAAAACCCATTTTAATAGAATCTAAAGCGATTTGATGGAAACGGTTTAAAGCACACTCATATGTTAAGCTACCTTGAGCATCGCGATAGCCTTTGGCGAATTGAACGATGGTTGTCTCTAATGTCCGCCAAACCAGATCATTACACTGTTGAAACGCCGATTGAACAAATAGCTCTTTTTGCTTTATTCCGTCATCATTCATAAAGTATTTAGGAGTCACCGGGATTTTGATCTTATTGTCTTCTAACAGCTTGACAAACCTAAACATGTCTTCATACGAAGAGGACTTATCAAATCGAAGGAAAAAATGAAGAAATGCATTAGCATAACTGGACGGCAATTTTGCGCCTAATTCCACTAATTTCATAATACATTTAGGCTTAATGCTTGCACTTTCACAAACCTCATCAAGTAGTTCTTGATAAAGATTTTGCTGCAGACTATTTCCGTACTGATCCAGGCAATCGGGCGCCACATTATCGGTCATGTAAATAATTTTTTTCAAATTGACGGGCAAGATTTCGGACTGTTTTTTATCTTCTAGAGTTATAAATTTTTTCATATTTTTTCATCATAAGTTTAAATATTTGCCATGACTCCTTTTGATCCGGCGCATCTTCCTAAGTTTAGAGTCTCAATAGTTTTCGACTTAATTGCGTGAAAATACCATGTTTACCTTCTAATTAC
>CAVQJI010000005.1:0-8030 GCA_963712715.1 uncultured Pseudomonadota bacterium
TGCCCTCTTCTTCGTTAGGTTGCGTATTGCTCATGTCAACACCCGCTTTTTGAACAAGCAACATTCCTTCAGAAAATGCGTAAAATTGCACAGCCAAACTTATATTTATAGCCAGCTTCAAAACGAGAGCCTGTCCATTTTCTCCTACGTAAAAGACTTTAGAGCCAATTGATTCTAAAATTGGCTTCACCAGAAGAAAATTAGCCTGATCACCACCCACCATAATAGTCGTCAGCCCTTTTTCAACCATGACTGGATTTCCTGATATGGGAGCATCTAACAGAGATCCCTGGTTTGCGGCTATTTTATTTGCAATATTACGGCTGACATCTGGAGACACTGTACTCATATCAACGAGTAACTTTCCTTTTTTTAACGCGGATAATATGCCGTGTTCTCCTTCCACAATCGCCAGAATAGCTTTATCATCGGTCAACGACGTCAACGTGATATCGCATGCTTTAACGACATCTATTGGAGAATCCGCCCATTGCATTCCGAGTTTGATGAGAGGCGTCACTTTTTCTTTTGTTCTATTATAACCAATGACCGGGTATCCCGCTTTTAATAGCCGTCCCACCATTTTACTGCCCATATTTCCAAGACCAATAAACCCAACTGGTTCCATAGTGATTATTCCTTATAGTGGAAAAGCCAAAAACTCACTCCTTCTGATTCGAGTCAAATCATAATGGAAGACAACTTTGTTCGCAACCAGCGCCGTTAACTTATCCAGCAGGTTTATTCGTCATCAAATAAAATACTATGATCAAACTAATAAAGGCAGGCCATCCCAGCCAAAACCAGTATTTAAAACATACCGCGTGACCTCTCAATTTGCGGTTTTCAAAATTAAAAAATTATGATACTTTGTCACGCATTATGCCATGGATATACGATTTTATACCAATTAATTTTTCTAATTCTGCACAGGCTTGAGCCATGGTGTGTGGAGGTGTGTCAGTAAAATACTGAACGATAATATCCTTGAATGATTCTAATTTACTTGTCACTCTTCGAAAATTAAGTTTTTCAAGGCCTTCTACACCGTCTTTTTGAAATAATTTAAGATATTTTCGCACGATATTTTCAGTAATATTAGCGATTTTTTTAATCGTCTGATGTGCTGCGCCAGAACTTTTGAGTAATACAATTAAAGCTCGTTCCCTGACAACAGGATGCGGATGATTTTTTTTGTAGGTCTTGCAGATTACCTATATCTTCTTGAGTAAACGTTATTTTTAACATGATTCACGTTCCTAATTGTGAAACGTAAATCATACTCAAAAAGATACATCGGCGTTAGGTTAATTTCAGAGGGTACGTGATATATTTTAATCTCAGGTAATTATTATAAAAAGGCAGCCTAATTACTATAGGGTATGCGCTTCAAAAAGTGCAAGAAAGATTTACGCCAAAAAGTGCCAGTAATCGCCGACGCCATTTATCCAATAGGCGAGGGCGGCGAAGAAACTGTCAGGAAAACCACAGCGCCTTTAGCCAATTCGCTGATTCACAATAACAATCTACGCTTGCTAATTGCTCAAGTATAAACTGAATTAGTAAATACAGAGCAGGCTTTTAAAAATTATTCGGCTAGAGAAGAAACAGTATGGCGATATTCAGAAAATTTAAGCGCTAAACGCCTAAACGTGCTGAATATGTTTTTTGAATCTCTTCTGCTCGTCTAAGGGAGGTTGAGATCTCTTGTTCTTTTAAGCTCTGAAAAATAATTTTTGCTTTTCCTTGATAGAAATGCATTTGAGATACTTTTTGTCTAGCCAATTTATTGTTTCGATAAATATTGTGGCCTAACTTGATCGTTACAGCTATTACTACGCCCGCGTAAGCATATATTATTCCCTTGTTATAGTTGTTTAAAAAATCATTTTCGCGTGGACAAGAGAACTGCTGATAACTTGTTCTTATGAAAACCTCAGTTTGACCAATTTGTTTAAATAACTCACTCGTTAATTTCATTATTTCACGCAAAAAAATAGAGAGGGGAGGCGCTATCATAACAAGCAACTTTGTCTTTTCATAATTCTTTGCAGAGTTTTTTCGTAATAAATCTGGTAAATCTTCGGCCTGTTGAATTGCTTCATCAAACTTGATTCTATAGCGCCAAACTTGATTCTTGTAGCATCTAAAAGAACAGGTAATTTTTTATACTTTTTAAAGTAACAGTTAAAATCTTTAGAGATTACACTTAATTGAATAATTTTGATAGGATCATCTACAAAACTAAAAATGATCGCTAGTACATCTTGATGCTTTGTTAGCAACCTCTCTAAAATTGGCAATTTCTCTACATTTGATTTTTTTTGTGGACAATAAATAAATGACAGGCAATAATTGATGAATGAATTTTTTATTAATCTCATGATATTCTCCTTTTAGAATTTGGAGTTATTCTAGCAAATTTTAAAGCAGGACTGAAGGACTATAAAACCGCAAATTGAGAGGTCACGCGGTATAGCGAAAATAACGCGGAGGCAGCTCGGTATGATCGCGATGGGCGGCCACTGCGAAATCACGCATTTTAATTTGTAGATAAACTACCGGAAACCAACAACAGCCAGCAATCACGTAACCGATAGATGAATGGCAAAACCATTAGCCATAAAACCGCCATCGACGGCGATGCATTGACCTGTGTTCAGCGAGAGATTTGGTTTATTGATCATTATCAGCAATTAAAATAATTTTACCGCTTCCTGATTGGCCTCCTGCGGCAATGGCTTCTTTATATTTTGATAGAGTAAACTCTTCCCGAACAGGCAGGGAGATTTTATTTTTCAGCATAAATGTTAACATGTCGTAGAAAACTTCTTTTCTAGCAGCAAGCGGCTGCGAATGAATCCAGTCTCGTAAATGAAATTGCGATATTTTTATTTTATACTCGATCATATATTTATAGATTTTTTCAGAAAAAGGCGAGAGCGATAAAGAACCATATAAAATTAACTGGCTTTTCGGCTTTAAGGTACGGATCAAAATTTCTCCCCCTGCACCACCCACCGCTTCTACACCAATATTGGGTTGTTGCCCATGAGTAAAATTGGATACCAATTTTAAATAATTTTTATCTTCCGAACTAACAACGAAACTGGCTCCTAATTTAAGTAAGGGTTTTATATAAATTTCATTTCGAACTATTCCTATAAACGTGTAGCCAAAAATACGAGCAAATTGAGCAAAGAGTTTTCCCATCGTAGAATTGGCGGCATTGCCAATGATAATATCGTTCTTACTAAATTTATATTCATTAATAATTAACCATGCCGTTAAAGGATTAATACAAAGTTGTGCAGCATAATTATCTGCTACTTCTTTTGAAATAACCAATGCTTCCCCGGCAGGTAGAACGACATAATCTTGCCAGGATCCTCTCATTTTCATACAGACAACACGTTCACCTTCCTTGGGGCTTAATACTTCTTTGCCTTTTTCGATGACGATACCGACTCCTTCAAAACCAGGAGTAGCCGGTAATTCAATTTTTTTTCTATATGGGCCAACGCCTCCAATAGATAATAAATCAGAGGGATTGATGGCTCTTGCTTTTATTTTAACAAGAATTTCATCGGATTTTAAAACAGGAATAGCTGCTTTAGTAGAAAACAGGACGTCCAAAGGTTTACCGAAACTACTGTGTTTTATTGCCTGATTAAATTTATCCACGTTTGACCTTCTATGAAAAATACTTAATTAACTTCATTAAAGCCTCACTTTTTACTCTATTTCCAGTTTTTTTTAGCTGCCAAAGCGCAACTTCTGGAAACTCAAAATAGATCTGTAGCAATTTTAGCACATTAGCGTCATGACTTTTTTGTGACTCCACTTTTTGTAGCGTTGTTTCGCTAAACCCTAAAGCCATCGAAAAATCATGGCGGCTTATCTGTAATTTTTCACGAAATTTTAAAATATTCGTCACGGAAAATTCTTTCTTATAAACTGGCTCAAAAATAAAATTTGATGGACCTCGTCTACCAATAGATCCTAACAAAATAATAGGGTTCGTTTCATCAACAGATATTCCCTGCGATTTACAATAATCCGCATAAGCAGGATTAGATTTTGATGGAATTCTATCTGCTAAAGATGGAAATAAAACGCCATTGGCAGACACATGCCGCGCTTTAAAAAGGTCCAAACCCTGTCCAATAGGAATCGCCTTTTTAGAGCGCGCGTAATTTTTATCATAAATTAGCTCGTATTGATTTTCTTTTTCATTGTAAACGAGTTCACCCACAAATATTCTTCTTTTTCTACCTTCATGAAAAATTATGAGTCGGTTTCGATCCAATTCAAGCTTTGATTTCATTTTCTAACTCTCTGTAACGCTTCAAAATTAATCGGATCATCGCTTCTTTCATCAGAGAACTACAAAAACTTTCTTCAATCAACTTATCTAGCCGAGGTAGTTTAATTGTATTATAAAAATTTCTGCAATGGTCTTGATAACCCAATCGCTTTAACTCCCTAACATAATGAGACATGCCAGGCTCTAATGTCTCTTTTGTACTGATTTTCCCTGTTGGGTTAAAATCACACTTCAACATATCACCTGTCTCAAGCCCTAAATAAGAAACATTATCATAAACTGGAGAGAGATATAAACCGCTGGAATTAGTGATGAATGCAACATTTCTACCATGACGATCATGATTACCAATGAGGGCGTCAAACAATAATGCCTTTATAAACACACCTACATCATACGGCCGCCGGGTCTTTTCAATTACTATTCGAATAAGATCTTCACAGGTATGCTCCGTATCAGATCTAAAATGATGGATATGCTGCAAATCAGTAGGCAGACCAGGCTTTATAAAATTTTTTGTTACAAAAACCTTATCTCCTTCAAAACTTACTATAAAAAAATCAGCAACAGGAACTCCTAAAAATTTGCCAATTTGATTGCAGAGATATTCCACTTCAGGCAGCTCTGGAGCCTCTGCCTCCCTCATTTTTAATATATAGGAAACTCCAGCTAATTCTGCTGAGTATTTTTTAAATCTCCCATGAAAAAAACTTGTATTTTGAGGCTCAGATATCCCGCTAGAATGCCGCCGAGTTAAGCTTAAAAATTCTGGGCTACCTGACACGTCGAACCATGTGATAAAACAGGTCAAATGCAAGCCATAATGTGAATTTCCCGAACTCATTGGCAATAAGCACTTCAAACAATTCACAATAGCCCTCCAGGAATATGATAATAGCTGATTCAATTATATCTTAATGTCTATAAATATCAAGTCAAATATGATATCTATAGACATTAAAATAAACTTAACGCTTATAGACATTAGAATCAAGCGAGAGACTTATTGAGTTAATCGATAAATAAGTACAGCAACCCGCTGAGTCGCGATCGGGAATGAATGGACATCCAGGGTTTCCTGCGCCGTGTGTGCTCCTGTCCCATAAGGACCCAAACCACCCAGATTAGCCGGGACAAAGCGGGCAATATGTGAAAGATCAGACCCGCCGCGCAACAGAGGATCGAGCGCTGTGACCTGCCCATAACCAAGGTCAATGCTCACCCGACTATATTTTTTCAACAGTGCAATATTATTGGCCGTGGGCGGCATGGCTGGAATCCCATTCTGAAAATTAATGGCGGCACTGGTTCCAGGCAGATGTTGGGATATGATGTCCATTGTATTTTTCTCGAATGCCTGTTTTTGTTCGTCACTGATAAAACGATAATCTCCTTTCGCCCTTGCAATTTTTGCTACCTGGGTTTCCTGCCCAGTAGCGCTGCCGTGATTACTTTGATCAATATCGGCGGTGTTGCCGCCGACAATGATTCCTGGATTAAAAGTCAGGTATTTTGTAGTGTGTAATGCGGTGCGCATTTCATTGAGAATGCGGATTAATTCAAAAATCGCGCCGTCGCCGACCGAAGGTTGAAAAATTTTTGATGAATGTGCTTCAATACCTTGAGTTTCTATTGTCCAGCCGCTGATGCCGCGACGAGCGACGGTAGCAGTATCCAATCCCATGGACCATTCAAATTCCAAAGCGACATCACTTCTCTTCGCAATTTCGATTAATGGTTTTCTCGAAATAGTCGTTGGTTTGCCGGAATCTTCTTCATCGCCCATCAGGGCCACGGTAATATTGGCGTTATCCAGGACATGAGCGGCTTGCAAAGCCTTCAGGGCATACAGGATAACAATATCTCCACCCTTATCATCAATAATGCCAGGCCCAGTGGCCAAATTTCCATGGCGAATAAATTTTTGAAAAGGGTTATCTGGCGAAAATACTGTATCCAAATGACCAATCAGTAAAATATGCGGCCCATGATTGCTGATGTGTTCAGCAATCAGAGCCCCGGCGCGATGCATACTGGCGGGTTCTTCTACCCAACGAGTTTTAAATCCTAATTGATTGAACTCACCGCGTAATATTTCTCCGACCTCATGAACTCCGGACATATTTTGGGTTCCGCTGTTGATATTAACTAATTTTTCGAGTAAATCCATAGCGGATTGCTGTTGCGCATCCACATCGTTTTTTATTTTCTGTTCATGCAAATCATTTGGGGCAGCAATGACCATTGGAATGCTAAAGAGACTTATCATTAGAAAACTCACTACTAACAGCCATTTTTTTAACTGAAAAAAATTTATAAAACAGACAAATTGAACTACAGACCCAGGAACTGCAGTACACAACCCAATACAGCCGTTTCCGCCGGCAATCATCGCTATTTTATTTTTAAAATTCATGTTTTCTCCTAACCACATGATAATCGCTAAGACAACCCACGCATGTCGAAACTAATATTGAATTAGCGTGGGGCGATAGTCAAGACACCGAAAACCTAATCGTTTTTAGTATATAGTCATCGCGATTGAATTTTCGATATCGTCATTGCGAGCGCCAGCGAAGCAATCCAGTACAGAGCGTTGTCCGAAGTACGTGTTGGATTGCTTCGCTGGCGCTCGCAATGACGGGTTGAACCTAAAATTCATTCGGCAATGACTATATTAAGCAAAGGTTCTGTCGATCTGAAAAGAGCGTAGGGAGCAATCGAAATGGAAATAAGAAACTCGGTTTTATGAAAAGTCTTTATTATTTTCTCGATTTTCTTTGGTCATTGTAGTTTTGTTATTCTTTTGCGGATATAATTCAAAAAACAAAAAGCCGTAATCTTCATTGATAATTGACTCATCATTCGGAAAATCTGCCTGACTATCCAGGTTTACAACAAATTGCTGTAAATTTTTTTCTAAAGAAGTTTCAGGTTTTCTAACTCCTATTCCCTTTTCTTCTTCTTTGGGTAATGTGATTTCGTTAGTCTTTAGTGAATTAGATTCAAAAAACGAAGAGCCGTAATTGTTATTAAGGATTTGCCAATCGTCAAAAGTATGTCTCTCTAAGTTATGATCGAATGGATGTGAATTTTTTTCTAAAGAAATTTCAGGTCTTTTAACACCTTTTCTTTTTTCCTCTCTTTTTTGGGAATGTGGTTTCGTTAGTCTTTAGTGAATTAGATTCAACATACAAAGAGCTGCAATCGTCATCAATGATTTGCCAATCATAACAAGAATCTAATAGTCTCTCTAAACTTTGATCGGATGATTGTGAATTTTTTTCTAGGGAAGTTTCAGATTCTTGTATTTTCTATTTCTTTTTCTTCTTTGGATAATGTGATTTCATTTCTCTTTAATGGAGATGATCCAAAAAACAGAGAGCTGTGATTGCTTTCAATGCCTTGTCTCTCACAGCAATAATTTACCTGATTTTTTAAATTTTGAACAAATTGTACTAAGTTATGTTCGGAAGAAGAAGATTCAAGGATAGAATTTATGGACAACCTTTATACTATTCAAACAAGCAAGCCACTCCTCTCTGGAAGACAGAGGAGAGGTTCTGCTTAATTTTTCAATTAAGATCCTTAGAGTCAGAAAAAAAATTTCCAACATTAGTCAGGCCCAATTTTTTGTACTTCCTGATCAAATATCTTTATCTTTAAAAGATTTTTAACGAGCCGGTAATAAACCCGGTAATAG
>CAVQJI010000006.1:0-40930 GCA_963712715.1 uncultured Pseudomonadota bacterium
TCTGTGGTCTTGTATCTTCTGCCGAGCCAACCCCCAATATCCCGTAGATACTGCTCGAACTTTCTCTTAAGGTTTTACAAGTATCGTCAAAGCGAGGAGAAGCAAAAATAACGATTGTATCTTCGGCAAAACATTCTTTGGATATTTCTGATTGCGTACAGTAAGCTTCTTAATCCTGGCTTGTGGTGTCCGCTAGCATTCATGATCATCATTATCTTTCCATTAGCAACTTGCAGCATGGCTGCACAAGGCGTTCTTATGCCTCCTGTAAAGAAGCATGAGTAGATGCCCCTCCATGATCAGCCAGAAAAGAGCTGCCATTTTTGGGGGTAAAACCGCATAAAAATAGCACTTCATTGAATACAGTCCCATCTTTCGCCTGAATTTCTTTACTTCATCCATAAGTTTTGTGAGCTAATATTTTGTTTTTCGTCAACGATATGTCTTTTAGATGACTGTATTCATACCAATAACCCTTTATCTCGCCGCCAGATTTTTGGAGATAAATAGTATTTTTATCTGCACTTGTCCCGGATGGGATTTTATCGTCATTTCCTAATATTAAAATACGATTGGTGGGGTCCTCGGACATTGAAAATGCTCCGAACCCGGGACATTTACCACCCAGCTTTAAAGTATCGCAAAGGGTTTCATTAATATATAATTTACCCTCCAGATATGAAACACGAACTGTATCTCTAGCCTCTTCTGTTTCGCGATAAGTAAGTCTGGTGTATTCCCGTTTTGCTTTTATCTCTTTTTCATCAAGCCACTCAAAAAAATTTTTATCGGTTTTTTCTTCTTTCCAAATATGAAATTCTGTGATCGTATCTTTTCCGCGGCGATGCAGTGGATCAATTTTTTCCAATAAATAACCGTGGGTTGTTAGACCGAGTGAAGGAGAATAATCGTCATCTCTTCTAAGGCCGCTTTTGGTAAATTCAATAGCTTTTTTCCATCGGGCAGCTGCTTTCGTTTCTTTTTTACCGATCTAGTTTCATAATAATATTTATCTTTTTTTGTTTAGATTTATGTTAATTTTGTTATGCGGGATTATTGTATCTGTTTTAAATTAAACTAATATTAAAAAAGCTTATTTAATGATTATTATATAAACTCGACAAAAATAAGGCTGCTTTCACCCGACACAAGTGTTTGTTTTTAATGAAAAATAAAGATGGGGTCAGGCCTTAATGGCTTATATCCCGAAATGGTAGGTGATGTCAGCAACAGCAAGTTGCGCAGCAGGAGCTGTGTTTTTATCGGTATTAAAATTAAAATCCAAAAATCGGGCGCTCGTAGCGGCACAAAAGATAATCAACACCAACGGACAATGGTAAGCTGTAGGCTTGCAAATCATAATCTAATCCGGCGCCAAACATCACAGTGCCATAAGAACCCTGGCCCACGCCTTCATTGAGTAATCCGGTATGATCTATATTGCGATAGGCGCCGCCTAATTTACCCATAATATGAAGGTTAGGATCAAATACTGCGATACGGATAGTACCTGCGACATAAACAAACCAGGAGGTGATCTTGCCGTTGATTTCATCGTCGCCGGAGCCGGCAGATTCATCGGAATCTGGCAGCTGAAACCCGCCGCCTTCTATACCAACGTAATCAGTCGCCTGGTAACCTAATTTACCCCCATAAGTAAAACCATCGGTATCAATATGAACATTACCGGGTGACACCACTTCCAAGAATAAAATCTTTCCAATCGGAATAAGCCCAACCCACAGAAGCCCCTAAATAAATAAAGGGGCCAAAATGCAAAGCGGGTGGACCGCCTGGGGATCTGTTTTCAGGACCACCTGCATAAACCGAACAGGCGGCCAGGCTTAATACACTGGCAGTAATTATTTTCGTCAAAGACATAAGCTCCCCCTTAAACAACGACTTTAACTTTACTCGCGGCCAGACGGGCCTTGATCCGCGCGTCGTCCGCATCTTTGCCAAGCGCCAGGGTAATGCCCATGCGGCGATGCGGCAAAGTGGATTCTGGCTTCCCAAAAGAGTCGGATGTCGCTCTCCGGAATTCGTAACGCTTCATCCACACCGATAAAAGCCACACCCTTTTCTGCAATGGTCCCGTAAATAACAGCACTGGCTCCAGGCGAGCGCAGGGTAACATCCACCGGCAAACCCAATATAGCCCGGACATGAAGTTCAAACTCATTTTGAGCCTGGGTGCACAGTGTCACCATGCCGGTATCGTGTGGCCGCGGGCTGACTTCGCTAAAATAGACCTGGTCGCCTTTTATAAATAATTCCACGCCAAAAATTCCTTGCCCGCCAAGATTATCCGTTATTTTTCGAGCAATTTCCAGCGCTTTTTCTTTGGCCGTCTTCGTCATTATTTGCGGCTGCCAGCTTTCGACGTAATCTCCGTCAACCTGTTTATGACCAATGGGTTCACAGAAATATGTTTTAATTTCACCGTGTTTATCCAGAGCACGAACAGTCAATTGAGTAATTTCATAGTCAAAATGAATAACGCCTTCGACGATCACTTTCTCTGAAATTACTCTGCCGGCTCTGGTGGCATAATGCCATGCTGGCTCAATTTGCTCCTCTCTATCCACCCGTGACTGGCCTTTACCCGAAGAAGACATGACAGGCTTGATGATGCACGGCAGACCCATTTTACGAATGGCCACTCTCATTTCTTCCAGACTTTCAGCAAATTGATAGGGTGAGGTGGGCAAGGCTAATTTTTCCGCGGCAAGTCGTCTAATTCCCTCCCGATCCATGGTCAGACGTGTCGCCTGCGCAGTAGGAATAACGTTCCAGCCCTCTTTTTCGAGGTCAACCAAAGTATCTGTCGCCAGAGCCTCTATTTCAGGGACAATTAAATCCGGTTTTTCCAGTTCAATCACTTGGCGAAGCTTTTGACCGTCGCTCATGTTAATGACATGTGCCCTATGCGCAACCTGCTGGCCAGGAGCGTTTTCATAACGGTCAACGGCGATAGTTTCAATTCCTAACCGCTGCAGGGCGATTATAATTTCTTTACCCAGCTCGCCGCTGCCTAAAAGCATTACCCTGGTGGCTGACGGACTCAGGGGGGTTCCGATCATTCCCTGCTTCTTTATTTTGGTATCAGACATCGTTTTCTTCCTTTCCGAGTTCGAACATTACCGGAGATTTTTTGCGCGGTGGTCAAGTTGATCCAGAAGCTTATTTCGCACAGACAGGTTGATTTTTTCTCTTCTCCAGAGATCCATAAGCTCATTACTTTCGACTTCAATCAGCTCTAATCGCAAAGCGATATCCTCAACGACTTCGGCTTCTTCGTCATGTGGCAGACCTTTACCGTGATCATCAATTCTTTCCTTCAGCCTGCTTTTCGTCATTCTATAATGTTGTATCCAGAAACGAATTTCTTCCTTCACTTTTGGATTATCTTTTTCCCGTATAGCGGATACCAGCCAGTGCAGACCGACTTTTGCCAGCCGTTTTCTGGCCTTTAATTCGGCGAGATGTTCACCATATTCTTCACATCGGGTAATTTTTTCAATGCCAATCGCTTTAACCAGCCACGGCAAAGCCAAACCCTGTAATAATAGGGTAACCATAATAACGCTAAAAACCAGAAAAATGAGAAAATTTCGGGTATTGACGCCCTCCACCATACCCGGTAAAATCGGAACCGCAAGGGCTGCGGCCAACGAAATACTTCCGCGCATCCCCGCCCAGGAAATCAGAAACGGAGATTGCCAGGGGATGCGAGGACTTTCCCTGCGGAATGTTGAAAGTATTCCCCTTGAAATATAGACATTACCATACACCCAAATAAATCGCCCAATGATGACCGCGGCGATTATCGCTCCACTGTAAAAAAACAAATGGGTTACAGGTATCACGTCGATGCTCCTGACAATCCCACGCAGGTTGTGCCCCGCCAGCAGGAACAACAGACTTTGTATTCCCATGCTGAGCGAAGGCCACATCGCCCTGCCGATTAGTCTGAATCCGGAAGTGAAACGGAGCGCGTAAATATGCCCAATCATAAAACCGGTCGCCACCGTAGCGATAATGCCGCATCCTCCCAGCATGACCGCTGGATAATAAGCCAAAAAAGGGGTCATCAATGAAGCGATGATATGCAACGGTGCGCTGGTAATTTTCAGTCGTAATTCTCCCACGATATATCCCACCAGAAGACCATAGATAGTTTCGGAAATAATATCCAGAAAAAATACCACTCCCGCGTGAACAAACAGAAATTGATGCGTCAGCACCGCGGCCAATGCAAACCTGAAAATGGTCAATGCCGCCGCGTCATTGAGCATTCCTTCTCCTTCAAGGATAGTGATAATCTTCTCCGGCATTCTTATTTTTTCCGCAATGGCGACGATAGCGACATCATCAGGCGGAGAAACAATGGCGCCAATAACCACCGCCAGCGGCCAACCCAGTTGTGGAAGCATTCGATGAACAAGGATTGCGACAATAATCGTGATAAACACCACATGACCCACCGATAATAAAGCGATAGGTCGAACATTTTTCTTAAAATCTTTCCAGGAGAGAAACGCGCTGATTTGATAAACCAGCATGGGCAGAAAAATATTTAACACCAGCGAGGGGTTAAGGGTAACGGTAGCCAGCCCTGGAATAAAGCTCAGCAGCATGCCCGTGACCACGAGCAATAACGGCAAAGGCACAGGAGATTTATCAAACAACTGACCAATGACGACAATAATGCCAAATAAAATAATATAGGTAAAAATCTGCTCCATCGAATTAATACCCATATACTGTAACGAAGAAATCAAAAATGGACGCTCCTGTCAAAAATCCGATAAATCACTATGCCACAATTTCGCCCGGAAAAACAGCACAGGAAGAGGAAGGAATGTAGTCATCTCACACCAAAAATTATGCTATAGTCATCCCGAATGAATTTTTAATATCGTCATTGCGAGCGCCGGCGAAGCAATCCAGTACAGAGCGTTGGCCGAAATTCGCACTGGATTGCTTCGCTGACGCTCGCAATGACGAGTTGAACCTAAAATTCAGGTGGAATAACTATTAAGGATGGACTATTGCGATTTTTATTGATCGGTTTATTGATTCCGGGAATTGCCGGCTGTGTGAACTACATAGGGATTCATGAACACTCCATTCCAGATTCCCCTGCAAGTCTGGCTGCTGTTCATCGCTATCCACTGCCTGCTACTTCACCTCAGAGGATTGGCCCCTGTCAGTGGTGGGATAAGTTCAATGATCCACAACTGAACACACTCATCAACATAGCGCTTGCCGATTCTCCTCATATCCAGATCGCGCAAAGCCGCCTGGAACGCGCCCAACACATCGCAGAAGAAGCGGGAGCTGCGCTATGGCCAAACGTGGACATGACAGGATACGTGCGGCGCGAACGCTTCACTAAAAACGGATTGATCCCGCCGCCTTTTAACGGCACCACCCAAACTCCATCGGAATTAGCGCTTAATTTTAACTATGAACTGGATTTCTGGGGAAAAAACCGGCAAACCCTGGCGGCGCGAATCAGCCAGGCGCGTGCCGAAGAAGCCAATATGGCGCAGGCAGAGCTGATGCTATCAACCGCTGTCGCCAGCGCTTATTTCCAGCTCCAGGATGACCTGGCTTTAGCGGAACTGTTGAAAAAAATTCTGCGTCAGCGTCAGGCTTTATTGCGGACCATCCAGATGCGCGCAGAACACAGTATCACTTCAGCGATTCCCGTTAGCAGCGCCAAAATTCAGGTGGAAATCTTTGCCGTCATACTGGCTCGCGCCCAGCAGGATATTATGGTCAAACGCCACCAGTTAGCCGTTCTCATCGGGAAAAATCCTTTCACCACGCAGATTAGCGTGAAAAATTTTAACTATAATCCCAAAATATTAGCACTGCCCGCGGTATTGCCGGCGCATTTACTGGCAAGGCGACCGGACATCACCGTGACACTCTGGCGGGTGGAAGCCGCAGCCCATCAGGTTAAGGTTGAAAAAGCGCGATTTTTCCCGGATATTAATCTGATGGCGTTGCTCAGTTTTCAAAGCATTACCCTCAGCAAACTCTTTAATTTCCAGAGTCGGGATTGGGCAGTACAGGCGGCTTTTTCTTTACCGATTTTCGACGCCGGCTACCTTCGCGCGGATTTAAAAGCGCGATACTCCGAATACGACCTGGCTGTCGGGCAATATAATCAAACCATCCTGACCGCTTTACAGCAGGTTGCGGATCAGCTTGCGATTCTGCACACCGTTAAAATTCAGCTACAGGAACAAAGCGACGCAGTCGGCATCGCACAGCGTAATTACCGGCGTAATTATCTGCTTTATAAGCATGGCATCAGCGATTATACTCAGGTGCTGACCGCGGAGGCGTCGTGGTTATACCAGCGTTTATTTTTACTACAACTGGAAAATCTGCATATTCAGACGACCATTGCGATGATTAAGGCTTTAGGCGGTGATTATGAATCTCCAATAGAACTTTTATGAGCAAAAACGAAACCAGCCAGCACAAACTGACACCTAAACGGAAAAAAATTCTGTGGGGTTTAGCTGCGTTTTTTTTACTAATAGGAATTCTTTACGGGATTTACTGGATATTGTGGGGGCATTTCCGTGAAAGCACTGACGACGCCTATGTGGATGGCAATCAGGTGCAATTAATGGCCCAGGTTTCCGGCACTGTCATCGCCATTTACACGGACGATACCCGCGTGGCTGCACAGGGCCAGCGGCTGGTCAGGCTCGACAATACTGACATGCTGGTCGCCTTGCAAAATGCGCGCGCGAACCTGGCCCAGACAGTGCGTCAGGTGCGCACATACTACGAAAATGTTCGGGAAATTCAGGCCACTTTAACGCAGCGCGAAGCCGATTTAATCCAGGCGCAAAAAGATCTACAACGCCGCCAGGGATTAGTAGGGACAGGCGCTCTTTCCAGCGAGGAGCTACATCACTATACCACCACTCTTGAGGCAGCAGAGGCGCAGTATGACCAAACGTCGCATCAGTTAACCGCGGCAAAGGCGCTGGTGGAAAATTCACAGCTCTACCATCACCCTCTGGTTGAACAGGCGGAAACCAAATTTAAAAGAGCTTATTTAAACTGGGTGCGCACGGTGATCTATTCTCCCGCCAACGGTTACGTCGCCAAACGCAACGTTCAGGTAGGTCAACAAATTAATCCGGGCACAGCATTGATGGCGGTGGTGCCCCTCGACCAGATTTGGGTAAACGCCAATTTTAAAGAAACCCAGTTATCGCGTCTTCGCGTCGGCCAATCCGCCACCATCAAAGCAGATGCTAACGGCGTATCCTATCATGGCCATATTGTCGGCTTTAGCCCGGGCTCGGGAAATGCTTTCGCATTGTTGCCTCCGCAGAACGCCACCGGAAACTGGATCAAGATCGTTCAAAGACTGCCGGTGCGCATAGTCCTCGACAGTAAAGAATTACGCAAACATCCCCTTGCATTAGGCCTTTCGATGAACGTGACTGCTCATACGCGGGGACTTAAAGGAAAACTTTTATCGACCCAGTCTACGAACCTCTCGCCACTTTATTCAACCTGGATTTTCAACCATCAACTTCGGCATGCCAATCAGGAAATAGCCGAAATCCTGCGCGCGAATGCACCAAACATACGCCTGGACGCGCCGATAAAAAAACAGCCACCGGAGCTTGCCAATGGCTAAACCCATTACCGGAGCCACTCTTGTCATGCTGACGATTTCCTTATCGTTGGGTATTTTTATGAATGTGCTGGATACCTCCATCGCCAACGTTTCCATACCCTATATCGCTGGCGACCTCGCAGTCAGTCCCGATGATGGCACTTATGTCATTACCTCATTTGCAGTCACCAGCGCTATTGGCCTGCCATTAACCGGCTGGCTGGCGCAACGCTTCGGTCAGGTGCGTTTATTCGTAGGATGCACGTTTTTATTTACCGTGTTTTCCATGCTTTGCGGACTTTCTTTTAATTTGCCGATGCTGATCGTTTTCCGGGTGCTGCAGGGCGCCGCCGCCGGCCCGATGATACCGCTTTCGCAAAGTATTTTATTGGATGCATACCCGGAAACCAAAAAGGGTTTCGCCACTTCACTGTGGGCCATGACCGCGGTGGTGGCCCCCGTCTTTGGCCCCATTCTGGGCGGCTGGATTACCTACAATTACACCTGGCCGTGGATTTTTTTTATTAATCTGCCGATAGGTATTTTCTCCTGTGTGGTCACCGGCATTATATTAGCGGGACGGGAAACGCCCGTTTCCAAACCGCCGATTGATATCGTCGGGCTCATTTTATTGATTATCGGTGTTGGATGTTTGCAGATTTTATTAGACAAAGGCAATGACCTGGATTGGTTCAATTCCCAATTTATTGTCATTATGACGATTATCTCCTCTATTTCCTTATGTTTTTTTGTCGCATGGGAATTAACCGACAAACACCCGATTGTGGATTTGACGTTATTTAAAATTCGTAATTTCGCCTTTGGCACATTAGCGTTAAGCCTGGGTTATTTAACTTTCTTCGCCAATATCGTCGTGTTCCCATTATGGTTACAGACTCAGGAAGAATACACCGCCACCTGGGCCGGATTAGCCACGGCGCCGATTGGAGTTTTGTCCGTACTGCTGACGCCGTTCGTGGGCCTGTTTCTGAATAAAATAGATCCGCGAATTTTCGTCACCCTTGGATTTCTGGCTTTTGGGTTGGTATTTTTCTGGTGCGCCTATACCTACACCACCGATATCAGTTTTTTCAGGCTGATTTTACCGCGATTTTTTATGGGTATCGGCATCGCTTTCTTTTTCACACCGTTGATCATCATTGTTATTTCCGGCCTTCCCGCCGCGCGCATCGCCAGCGCATTAGGCACCGCAAATTTTCTGCGTATTCTGGGCGGCAGTTTTGGAACTTCCATCAGCGTGACATTATGGGACCGCCGCGCGCAATTTCACCACAGCCGTTTAGTCGAAAACATTAATCAGTTTAATCCATCGGTCATCCAATTCGCCCGGCAATTACAGCATTTAGGATTAGCTCACCTTAAAACTTTCGCGCAGGTCGATCTGGCCATTTACAAACAGGCATATATGTTAGCTACCAACGATATCCTCTGGATTTCCGGAGTAGTCTTTGTGATTCTGCTCGGTTTTTTATGGATAACCCGCCCACCCTTTTTCACCAAAGCCGGCGGAGTTCCCGGCGAAGGTTAAAGTTTGCAATACACATCAATTATGTGTACAATGAAAAAATTAACTGGAATCGGACATCCCGTGACATCATTAAGGCTTTAAAAAAAAACGGTTGGTTTCATCTAAGAACCCAAATAAAAAAGGTAAAGTGACTGTTCCTCATCCAAAGCAGTCTTTAGGTGTTAAAACTATTCAATCCATTTTAAAACAAGCGCAATTGTCGCCGGAGGAATTTGAAAAATGTTTAAAGTAAAACCTTATCCAGCCATTTTGGAAAAAACGAAAAAGGGCTACAGTGTTTTCTTCCCGGATTTACCCGGAGCGGTTTCCGCGGGAAAAAATTATGAAAGTGCTATTCAGAAAGCCAGGGAATGCTTGTCGCTGCACCTGTACGGCATGATACAGGATAAAGAATCTATCCCTGAACCGACACACATTGACGAAACCATCCAGAAACTGGAAAAAAACGAGTTGGTTGCCTTGATCGAGATGGAAACGGTACTAGTATAACACTCCGCGACAACCGGGCCTTCCTATTTCTTCATTAATAGCTTCTGTAACCTTATCCAGGGTGCGCTGAGGAAGAGTTGCCCGCCTTAAATCAATAAATAATCTGTATTGCCCCGATCTTCCCGGCAGAGAGGTTACTTTGGGTAACACTAATAAATATTTTAATCTGAAAGAAAGGGCTTTACAGCTACAGCGAAGATTTGCGGCGCAACATAACCCAAGAAAATCCAAAATGGATTGGAGTATATCCTTTCTGCACTTGAGTATGGGAAATTTTTTATCAGATTTGGTAAAAAAAAGTGAAGATAATAAGGTCAAAAATGAATTTGATCGTTTTTCCCCGCTTTTTTCCTCACTCAAACATATAAAATTTTCCTTTTCTTTTACGAGCGATATCTCTTGCAATAAAGAATTAGACCAAGGGAAGGCATTATTCTTCATGAACGGCTCAGAAATTATACGGTTAAGAAATTGAATCATCCTCTCCAGGACATCGGTAAAAATTACCAACTGATTAGCTTTGTCTAAAAATTGTCGAATAAAATAATGTATTTCTTCGGAGACAGAAGGATATTTATGTGCCGATGATTGGAGACATATATAAAAATCTGAATGGAGAGAGAAAGCATGAGATAATTGAATTTTCCCTACATATTGACTGAATGCATGAAGCGTATCAACTTCCTCCTGGCGAAGTGCCGGTTCCTGCTTCACGAATCTATTAATTTCAGCTATTTTTCCGTTTATCCTGGCTATCGTTTCTTCACAGAAGTAACGGAAAAGACTATCAGGATTCTTAGGGGGAGTTTTATGGGATTTATCTTCTGTACTCGTATGGGTAGGAGGAGCAGGTAATGGTCTTGTTGAATTTTTGCTGAATATAGTACGTAATTGCTCAAATTCGCTTTTTATATCGCTGTCCTGTCTATACTGATCAATAAAGTAAACTTGCTTATCTGCTGAAATAATAATGTTAGAAGCAGTTAAGTTTCCCAGCCTGAAATCTTTTCCCCATTCGATTTTAACACGTTCAAACTCGATAAGGATATTTAATTGGGCCTGATACCAATCTAGTTGCGAAAACCGCTCAGACTTTAGGAAGCCTAAATCATTACCGAGATATGGTAACACACTGACATCCATAGAAAGATTTACCGTTTTATTCTCCAGTATCTCTGATTTTATGTAATTTCCAAAAGCCGCTCTCTTTTGTGGATACATTAGCAAAAATTTTAAAACACTGGTTTTTGCTCTCTGAGAGGTGGGATGAGATTGAGCAGTTTTTACAACAAACCGATGCAGGTCTGTGGAGTTAGCAGCTTTAAAGACCATAGTCCAGCCATTCTTAAAGGAGAAGAACCTACCTGAATCATATGTATATTCCTGGCCATCAAAAATGAGAATAGATTGTCGCACCGTATCATTAAGAATCAATTTAGCATCGTTAGGAATCCCATTTAATTCTACGACTGTTTTCATATATTTTTTCTCTCCGCATATTAAACCACTCCGTATACACTAATATTTTAATAAGTTTGGAGTCAAGCCTCGAATCGTGAAAAATAATGTAAAGCCTATTTTTCACGATTCGAGACTTGCCCCCCCTATTTCAAATAATCAAGGGTAATATTGGAAATGCCTTCTATTTTCCCTATTTGAGAGTTTTCAAATCCCTTAAATTCTCGATCATTTGTAAAACTTTTAGAAGAGAATATTGAACAGAGATATTCTTTTCTTAAATTAGAAAATAGTCTATTCGTAACACAAGTGAACATAGCTTTTTTGGGGATTTTCCTTATGCAGAACTTGCGAATTCCCAACAAACTTATGCCTCCACTTAAACTACCTAGAATAAGTAAAGTCGCGTTTAACCCGGAAGGCAGCTTACCCACAGCTGGAAGATCATGATCTTGAGCATAGCTTCCTAATGCTATGGCAAGCCCGGAACTTATCATCCAAATCACCTGGTTTCGGCGAGCTCTACTTAACATGGATGATCGAAATTGTTCTTTACATTCAGGAGACTGTTCCCACCGATTCAATTCCTGCTGGAGCGATTCAGCCAAATGATAAATCTCCTTCCTCGATTTACACAATAATTTAAGCCCTTTATATTCATTTAAAATATAGTCTTTAACAAAAGGTTCCACAGTATTATTTTGAAGACATTCATTCAGCACGCTTTGATAAAGCTCAATCGAACCTTCTTTGAAATCCTTTTCATCTCTAATGGGAATATATATATCCTGTTCATTCAGGTCGTCTTGTATTTGAAGTCTATTCATTTTTCACCCCTATTTTTTAATATTTACCTCACAATCGGATTACCATACCACAATTCTACTGTAACGCAAGAGACGGGCCTACGATCCGCACGGCAATCGGGCCAGAACTTAACCAATTAAGTTCTGGCCCGATTGCCGTGGTACGATCCGAAACCTGAACCTAATATTTTTTTCAATCACGATAATGTGTCGCATAACTGGCTAACAAAGCCCGAATTAGTTTTTGATAACCAATATGATGTAATTCTGCTTCTTTTTTGAAGAAATCAAGGCTCTCTTTAGTTAAAGATAGTGTAATTTTAACTGTTTCCTCTTTTAAAACCAATTGGTCTGGACTTGGTAAAAAATCAGAAATAATTTTCACATTACCAATTGGCTCATTGGTATATTTAATTTTGCGTTTTTTCATAGATTTTTTTTCCTCTCCTCCAATAACCCGCACCAATGATGCGAATCTTATTATTTCGGTTCGTAAATCTCACAGTCATAATTCCCTGCTCCACTTTCCCAAAACAATAGTACCTTTTCTCATTATGACTATGGTCCAAATCTTCCGCAATAACTCGCTTTAAATCCAGAAAAGCCCTTTGCGCTTCATAAAACGAAACTCCATGTTTCTTTCTGTTTAATTCATCTTTATGGTCATCCCATTCGAATTCAAAATTGATATTCTCCATAATTATTAATCATAACACGTAGCCATACTTTTCTCCATATTTAAATATGGAAAAAATTCGATGTGACCAAGTCACTTTAAACTACTTGTCCACAATATCATTAGCGTGTCGCCAGCGCGCAGACGTCCCAGCCGCCGCCGAGGGCGGTGATCAGGCCTACTGCGGCCGTCATTTCTCTGCCACGGACCAATACTTCATTTTGTTCAGCTGTGTAGGTAGTGTTTTGCGCGACGAGGACGGTGGTGAAATTCACAGTGCCCGCCTTGTAGTTATAAACGTTGAGTTTTTGCGAAAATCTGGATGTGGCCACCGCTCGTCTCTGCACCTGCTCTTCGGCGCGGAGAATCCGGAGCGACGCAAGATTATCCTCGACGTTTTGAAAAGCGACCAGTACCGTTTGCCGGTAGCTGTCAACCGTCTGATCATAAATAGCCCGGTTAGCCGCCAGCCTGGCGCTGCGCAGGCCACCGTCCAGGATCGTATCCACCAATTGAGCTCCGAGTATCCAGAATGATTGTGGGGTATTGAACAATAGTGAAAATTGATTGCTCTGAAAACCCGTAGAGGCGGTCAACGGTAACGATGGATAAAAAGTCGCCATCGCTACCCCGATTTCTGCGTTGGCCGAGGCCACCTTACGCTCCGCTTCAGCAATATCCGGACGGCGCTCCAGCAATTCGGAAGGGACCTGCACGGGGATGTTCGGCGGAGTCATTGTGATTATCTTCGGCTTCAATGAGAATTCGGAAGGCGGCGCCCCGACCAGCATGGCAATAGCATGCTCAAACAAGGCGCGATTTACACCATTATCAATAGCCGCAGCCTGCGCCGCTTCCAGTGTTGCTTCCGCCTGAGCCACATCCGCAAGTGAATCCGTGCCCGCCTTATAGCGTGCACGAGCCAGATTGAGTAATCTCTGATCCGCCGTTACGATGTTATTCAATACCGCCTGCAACGAATCCAGGGTGCGTAAATCAAAATAATCCTCCGCTAACAAAGCCTGGCTGGAAAGCCGAACCGCGTCGACCTGCGCCGCGGTTGCCTGCGCGGTGTCTCGGGTGGCCTCCATGCTGCGGCGGATGCCTCCCCACAGGTCCGGAACCCAGGAAGCATTCATACTGACTATATAAGTGCTGAAGGGCGCTAAATTCTTCGCTTTTGTTGATGTTGACTTCGAAGTGGATGTGGATGAAGAGGTGGAGGTGGAGGCGGCGGCCGCCCCCCCGTCCCGGTTCCGGAAACGGAATTGAACGTCGAGGCAGGCGGTTTTTGACGCGTGTACGAAAGCAAACCGCCCACCACGGGAAATGCCGCCGCTCGCGCCTCCGCTACCAGTGCGATAGATTCCAGATACAGCGCTTCCGCGACGGCGATATTCTGATTACCAATGTTGAGCTGCGATTCCAGTGAATTTAATTCCGCATTATTGAAAACCTGCCACCACGGTCCCCGGTCGTCCAGATCCTGCGGGCGGGCGATTTTCCAACCTGTAGGCGGCTTCCCACCCTCCTTATACTGAGCGGGAATAGCGACCGGCACCGGCCTGTAATTAGGCCCGATAAAGCAGGAGCAAAGCAACAGCACTAAGGGCAATATCATTAGCCATTTGACTGGAGGTCCCTTGTCCATCTTTTTATTCCATATTTTTTGACGCGTTCCAGAGAGAGATAAATGGCCGGCGTTGTGTAAAGCGTTAGCATCTGGCTGACCATCAACCCGCCTACAATAGCAATACCCAAAGGCCGTCGCAATTCAGCGCCCACGCCAAATCCGAACACCAGCGGAAAAACCCCAAACATTGCCGCAATGGTCGTCATCATAATCGGCCGAAAGCGCAATAATGCGGCCTGATATATGGCTTCACGCGGGGGTTTGTTGCCCACGCGCTGTTCCTCCAAAGCAAAATCGATCATCATAATCGCATTTTTTTTTACGATGCCGATTAACAGAAAAATGCCAATAAATGCGACCACGGTTAAATCCGTGCGAGTCAACAGTAACGCCAACAATGCGCCCACTCCGGCGGACGGCAGGGTTGACAAAATCGTCAGCGGATGGAGCAAACTTTCATAAAGAATTCCCAACACAATATAAACCACCACCAAAGCCACCATCACCAGATACGGCATACCTAATAATGACGACTGAAACGCCTGCGCCGTGCCCTGGAATATTTCCTGAACGCCGGCAGGTAATCGCAGGTCGCGCACTTTTTTGGTAATCTGACTCACCACCGCGCCGAGAGAAACATTAGGCAGCAGATTAAAAGAAAACGTGGCAGAAGGTAATTCATTTTGATGATTGACCGCCAACAGGGTATTGGAGTTCGCAAAACTGGCAATGGCTGACAGAGGCACCGCCTCACCCGAGGCCGACGTCACATAAATATCATCCAGTGTTGATGGGCGCTGCCAGAAAGCAGGCGCCACTTCCATCACCACGTGATACTGATTGAGCAAAGTATACATGACTGAAACCTGCCGCTGTCCAAAAGCATCGTTGAGGGTGTCGTCGATGTGCTGCGCCGTAATTCCAAAGCGCGAAGCGGTGTTGCGGTCATAAGTGACAAATGATTGCAGTCCATTGTTGAGTTGATCGGTATTGAAATCCGCGATCCCGGGTATCGTTTTTATCTCCGCCATAACCCGAGCCGCCACGATATTCAGTTTCTTCAGGCTGTCGGCAAACACCGTATACTGATATTGCGCGTTACCTGGACGTCCACCGACCACGAGGTCCTGCGCCGCCTGCAAATACAGCCGGGCGCCTGGCACCCGCGCCAGTTTATCCCGCAAACGGCCGATGACTTGATCCACTGATTTATTCCGCGCGCTTAATGGCTTTAGAGTAATGTACACATTGCCGGCGTTAATAGTCGAATTTCCGGTCACACCCACCGCATGAGCGACTGCTGGGTCTTGCATAATAATTTTGATGTATTCGCCGAGCTTTTGCCGCATTAACTGAAAGGAAATATCCTGTTCAGCCAGAATAGCGCCGACTATCCGGCCGGTATCCTGCTGGGGAAAAAAACCCTTGGGAACGATGACGAACAATCCAATACTGGACACCACTGCGATAATGACCAGCGCCAGCATCCATCGCGAATGGTCGATGGCATAATTGAGACTGTCCTCATAAAACCGCCGCCAACGCAGGACCAGGCGGCGCAAGCTACCAGGCTTGCGATCAGCTTCGGGTTTCCGGGGTTTCAACAGGCGCGCGCACATCATGGGCGTCACCGTCAGCGACACCGCCAGGGAAATCAGAATCGCCGATGACAGGGTCACCGCGAATTCGCGAAACAAACGTCCGACTAATCCGCCCATTAACAGGATCGGAATAAACACCGCGATCAGCGAAACGCTCATCGACAGGACAGTAAAACCCACTTCCTTCGCGCCGCGCACGGCGGCCTCAAAAGGCGCAATGCCCGCTTCAATATGGCGGGAAGTATTTTCCAGTACGACGACGGCGTCATCCACAACAAAACCGGTGGCGATGGTCAAAGCCATCAATGACAGATTATTGAGACTGTACCCGCACAAATACATCACTGCGAACGTCCCCAACAACGACAACGGTACGGCGACGCTGGGAATCAATGCGGCGCGAGCGCTACCGAGAAAAACAAACACCACGAGTATGACTAAAATGACCGCGACAATCAGCGTCAATTCAACGTCGTGCAGCGAAGCGCGAATGGTGGGGGTGCGATCCATCGACACCACCAGCTGCATGCCGCGAGGAATTTCCGCCTGGAGTTGCGGCATCGTTTTGTTGATACGATCCACCGTGGAAATAACATTCGCACCCGGTTGTTTAAAAATAACCAGGATGACGGCGGGTTTGCCGTCCAGCAATCCCGCCGCGCGGATATTCTCCACCGAATCCATGACTTCTCCCACATCGCCAACCCGCACCGGCGCGCCTTGCTGATAGCGAATGATCAGCGGCTGGTATTCGCGAGCCTTGAACATTTGATCATTGGTGTTGAGTTGCGAGGCCTCTGCTTCGCCATTGAATAACTGACCTTTGGGACTGTTGACATTGGCCGTGGCCAAAGTACTGCGGACATCTTCCAGGCCAATGTTGTATTTATTCAAGGCAGTCGGATTCAACTCCACCCGGACAGCAGGCAACGAACTGCCACCGATAATCACCTGCCCCACTCCGCTAATCTGCGACAGCTTTTGCTGGAGGATGGTGGAGGCGGCGTCATACATTTGACCGGTGGTGTGGGTCTGTGAAATGACATTCAGAATCATGATCGGCGCATCGGCGGGATTCACTTTGCGGTAAGTCGGGTTATTCGGCAGATCAGGCGGCAGTTGACTGCTGGCGGCATTAATCGCCGCCTGCACGTCGCGCGCGGCGCCATCAATATTGCGGGATAAATCAAATTGCAGGGTGATGAGTGTGGAACCCAGATTGCTGGCGGAAGTCATTTGCGCGATGCCGGCTATGTGTCCCAGTTGACGTTCCAGGGGCGCAGCCACAGAGGTTGCCATAATTTCAGGACTGGCCCCGGGAAATGTGGTCTGAACCGTGATAGTGGGGAAATCAATCTGCGGTAAGGAAGCGACCGGCAGAAGATTAAACGCCCCTATTCCGGCGATGGCCACGCCCAAAGCCAGCAGAGTAGTAGCGACCGGCCGGCGGATAAACGGCAGCGACAAATTCATAACAGTCTCGAAGGAGGCGCATTGACATGGGACCCGCGCGAACGCCACCGGGCCACTTTGCGCGCCAGTTCGTCAAAAGCCAGATAAATAACCGGCGTGGAAAATAATGTCAGCAACTGACTGACCATCAGACCGGCAATGATCACGATACCCAATGGTCTGCGCAGCTCAGCGCCCATGCCCGTACCGAAGGCCAGCGGTACAGCGCCTAACATCGCGACGAGAGTGGTCATAAAAATCGGCCGGAAACGCAACAGTGCGGCTTCGTAAATCGCCTCGCGGGGCGATTTTATTTGCTGCCGTTCCAGTTCAAGGGCAAAATCGATCATCAAAATAGCATTTTTCATCACAATGCCGATCAGCAAAACAATACCGATGATAGCGATAATGGTCAGAGAATTGCCGGTCAGCCATAACGCCAGCAGCGCGCCCATGCACGCGGAAGGCAGCGTCGATAAAATCGTCAAAGGATGAATATAACTTTCGTATAAAATTCCCAGTAAAATATAAACGACGATGATAGCCGCTAACAGCAGCCAGCCTTCGTTTGCCAGCGAACTTTGAAAAACGGCCGCGGCGCCTTCGAAGCGGGTTTCTACGCTGGCGGGAATCCTCAAATCTTTCGCGGTTTTTTCGATGGCGTCCACGGCTTGACCCAAAGTCCCGCCGCTGGCCAAATTAAATGAAATGGTCGCCACCGGAAACTGTCCCTGGCGGGTAATTAATAACGGTCCAAGCCCCGTGGATAATGTGGTAAATGCGCTCAAAGGCACCGCGCCGCCGGTCGCGTTACTCAGTGGACTTGAAAACGGGGGATTTGACGGCGGAATGCCCGCCGCATTTGCGGCTACCGGTACTCCGGGAGCGGATACTGCCGGCGCCTTATTTGAAGTTGTCGAGGTATTATTGGTAATCGCAGAATTATTAGGAATGACCGAATTATTCGCGGTGGTATTGATATAAATATTATTCAGCGCTCCCGGACTCTGCTGAAAATCCGGCAAAGTTTCCAACACGACGCGGTACTGGTTTAATTGCGTAAACATGATCGAAACCTGCCGTTGCCCGAAAGCGTCGTAGAGAGTGTTGTCCACCGCCTGGGCGGTTAAACCAAGCCGGGAAGCGGTATCCCGGTCGATAGTGATTTGAGTTTGCAGGCCCAGATTCTGCTGATCGCTGGCGACATCGCGCAGTAGCGATATTTTGCGAAGTCTGGCAATCAGGCGTGCACTCCAGTCCGCCACGTCGGTGGCGCTGGGGGCGTTAAGACTGTATTGAAACTGCGCCCGCGTCACCCGGTCGTCGAGAGTTAAATCCTGAGTAGACTGCAAATATAAACGGATGCCGGAAACTTCCTTCGACAACTTATCCTGCAGACGCCGGATCACCACCCCCGCCCTGTCGCTGCGTTGCGCCAGGGGCTTCAGGGTAATGAGAATTCTGCCGCTGTTTAGCGTGGTATTAATGCCGTCTATGCCGATAAAAGAAGATAAATTCGCCACCGCCGGGTCCTGAAGCACTACCCGAGCCAAAGCCTGCTGACGATCTACCATAGCGGGAAACGAAATGTTCTGCGGCGCTTCAGAAATGCCCTGAATAACCCCGGTGTCCTCAATAGGAAAAAAATCTTTGGGAATCGAATACATCAGAAATAGCGTGATAAACAGGATAAGAACGGTAGCCAGCAGTGTCAACGCGCGATGATCGATCACCACCCGCAACCACCGGCCATAAGATTGAATGAAACGCGACGGCTTGGCATTGCGCGTGTCGGGCTTTGGACGCAGAATGCGCGAACACAACATGGGAGTCAGCGTCAGTGAGATAAATCCGGATAATAATACCGCCACGGCCAGTGTCACCGCGAATTCCCGGAACAGACGGCCGATCACTTCCTGCATAAATAACAGGGGAATTAATACCGCGATTAAAGACAGTGTCAGTGAAAGAATGGTAAAGCCGATCTGTCCCGAACCTTTTAAAGCGGCTTTTAAAGGGGGATCACCCTTCTCCATGAAACGAGTAATATTTTCGATCATCACGATCGCATCGTCCACCACGAAACCGGTGGCGATCACCAGCGCCATCAGCGTCAAATTGTTAATGCTGAATCCGAGCAGATACATCACCGCGAAAGCGCCAATCAAAGATAATGGCACCGAAAAACTGGGAATAATGGTTGCCGAAAGATTGCGTAAAAAAATAAATATCACCATCACCACCAATGCGACCGCCAGAATTAATTCAAACTGCGTGTCGCGCACCGAGGCTCGAATGGTGAGTGTTCGGTCTGTCAGTATCGACAGTTGAATGGCTCCCGGCATGCCCGCCTGGATTTTCGGCAGCAATTGCTTGATGCGGTCAACGACCGCGATGACATTGGCGCCAGGCTGACGCTGGATATTAAGAATAATGGCGGGGGTCGTGTTCATCCACGCCGCTTCCCGGTTGTTTTCAGCGGCGTCCAACGCCGTGGCGACATCGGACACCCGAACCGGCGCCCCCGATTATAAGCAATAATTAAAGGCCGGTATTCAGCTCCCGCCAGCAGTTGATCGTTCGAATTAATGGTAAAAGATTGGCGCGGCCCGTCAAAACTGCCTTTGGGAGTATTGACGTTTGCGGCGATAATGGCGGCGCGTAAATCTTCCAGCGTCAGCCCATAAGCGCTCAACGCCGTCGGATTGGCCTGAATGCGCACCGCCGGACGTTGCCCGCCGCTGATGCTCACCAGCCCCACCCCCGGCAGCTGCGAAATTTTTTGGGCGAGACGGGTATCGGCAAAATCTTCCACCTGCGGCAGCGGCATGCTCGCAGAAGTTAAGGCCAGTGTGAGAATTGGGGCGATCCGCGGGATTGACTTTGTTATAGACCGGTGCGTTAGGCAGATCGGCAGGCAGATAAGTCGATGCGGCGTTAATCGCCGCCTGTACCTCCTGCTCGGCGACATCGAGGCCCGTCGCCAGACTGAATTGCAGCGTGATATTCATAGCGCCATTGGAGCTGGTGGAGGTCATCTGGTTGAGTCCCGCCATTTGCCCGAGCTGGCGTTCCAGCGGCGCAGTGACGGAGGAGGCCATCACCTCCGGGCTGGCGCCTGGGAAAGCCGCGACCACCTGAATAGTGGGATAATCCACCTGCGGCAACGCCGAAACCGGAAGCAGCCGGTAAGCCACCAATCCCGCCAGCAGCAGCGCCACCATCAATAATGACGTCGCAATCGGCCTCCCGATAAACGGACTGGATAGACTCATTCACTGCCTTTGGGAGTGATAGTGACCGCGGAGCCTTCCGTTAGCTGATCAGCGCCCTCAACAACAACCCTCTCGCCAGGGGACACTCCCTGAGTGATAACGGTATTCTCGCCATAAACCACACCGGTGTTGACCGGTTTCATATTGACGGTTTTATTATTATTTAACAGATACACAAAATCATTTTTGGGACCGTGTTGAATTGCCGCAGTGGGTACGACGGTGGCCTTCGGCAGAGTATTGACCAGCAAATTAATATTCACAAATTGATTGGGAAACAGCCGTAATTTTTTATTAGGAAATTCGGCTTTAAGATTAACCGTGCCGGTGGTGGAATTGATCTGATTATCGATGGTCAGCAACTCGCCGGTATCGAGCAGCACGTGCTGGGCGCGATCGTACGCCTCGGCCACTAATTTCCTGCCGTCCTGCATCGCAGTGAGAACCGCGGGAATGTTGTCTTCGGGAAGCGCGAAGACGACGGTGATCGGTTGTACTTCGTTTAGCACCACTAAAGGCGTGGTATCGGTAGTTTGCACAAAATTTCCTGGATCGACAAAGCGCAATCCCACTCGTCCGTTGAAAGGCGCGATAATACGGGTGTAAATCAGATTTACTTTGACCTGGTCAATCTGTCCCTGATCGAGTTTGACGGTGCCTTCCAGCTGCTTAACCAGAGCGTCCTGGGTCGTGTAAATCTGTTGCGACACGGCGCCTTGGGGATACAACTGTTGATAGCGCGCCAAATCCACGCGAGCATTATTGAGCTGAGCGACGTCTCGAGCCAACTGTCCTTCAAACGCCTCCAGTTGCGCCAGATAGGGTCGAGGATCAATTTCCGCGAGCAGGTCATTGGCCTTGACCATTTGTCCTTCCCGGTATAAAACCCGCAACAGAATTCCATTGATTTGAGATTTCACGCTCACGGTATCCGTGGGGGTCACCGAGCCCAAGGCGGTGAGATAGACGGGCACGTCAGTTTTCTGCGCCGTTGCGGCCACCACCGGCGCCGGCTGGGGCTTATTTATTCGCCGGGAATTTACGCAGGAATGGACCAGAAGGACCACGCAAAGAATCAACAGCAGCGCTATCAATCCAAAAACTGGATATCGCAAGCGCCGCCTTGGGCGTAACGGTGGGGACTCTGAACCCGGGGAATTAAGCATGCTCTGCATCCATGTAGTCGTACGCACACCAATAATTTTTTTATGATAACAGTATGCTTCGACATCTTCCATGGTTTCGAATTTCTACAGACTGGTTGATGGAGACCCCATTAAATGCCAATCTAGTGAAAGAGGGAATTTTATGCAGACTATTGGCGCTTTTCAGGCAAAAACCCATTTTTCTTCAATCCTGGATCAGGTTGAGAAAGGTGATTCCGTTATCATTACCAGGCATGGCCGGGCCATAGCACGGCTGATACCTGTTACCGGTTCTGATCGGGAGAAGATAAAATTGACGATTCAACGAGTTAAGCAATTATCTCAACGAAATACTTTAAGCGGATTGGACTGGAAAACATTACGTGATGAAGGACGCAGATAATTTCGCACGGAAAGATTAGGGGTACAGTTGCTGGCCTAATCTATTTCTCGCAGTGATTTTCCTGGTAAATCCGCGTCATTTTGTTCGGGAGCCTGTTGGGGGGGTAACCACTGTCGGCGCAAAGGGGCTATGCCGGCCCATACAGGAAGCTCCATATCCTGAGAATAATCAGTCACCTGTCCCCGCCGCGATTTTAAAACGGCTTCCGTGAGCGGTATTTGTAAAACTGTCACCGCCGCTAATTCCTGGGCGCTGGGTGGCCGCGCGTACTGCCAGCGTCCGGGTACTTAGTGCTCTAAAAAATATTGAAAATGTCGAGTCTTTCTTCGTCACGACTGCGGGAAAATTTCCCATAAACACACACAGACCTGTAGTTCATGGAATGCGCCACAGCGGAACGCGCTAATACTAAACCGTCCATCAGTGTGATAGAAACACAGGCTTCTATACCCTCCTTTAATGTCCGTAACAGGCGGCTTCCGTTTGAGCCGTGCATATAAAGATAATCATTTTCCCGCCATATCGCAGTGGGAATCGCGTGAACATTTTTGCCATCACTAAAAGCGATGGTACCGTAAAAGGCATTACATCAATAACCTCGTAAATCTCGTGAGATCATGATCAGAGCTCTCGGCTTCCTGCGCACCCTGATTCTCTCTGTCATGAGAAATTTATCGTGCATAAAATGTTGCTCCAAAAATTAATACTGGTCTATATTTTATTGATTTTTATGATACAGTATAGGTCCAGTTTACAAGGATCAAGAGAACCAGATGACACCGGCGCTTGATATTTTTCCGTCCCTGCAAATATTTCTGCAAAATTCTATTCACAGCGCTCTTCCCCGTTATAAACAGCTTTATGAAGCGCTGCGCCAACAGATCCTTGAAGGATCGTTACCGCCAGGAATTCGCCTGCCGTCTTCGCGTTGTCTGGCAGAGCAATTAAATTTATCCAGGAATACCATCCTGGCGGCGATTGATCAGTTATGTGCGGAAGGTTATGCCGTCGCCAAAACCGCTTCCGGTATTTATGTTTTACCTACGCTTCCCGCAAATTGGGATATTCGTTCGGACGCAAAATCTTATCCACGCAGGCATTTGCCTTTATCTTCCCGGGGTCAACGGATCTACGCAGACGCGCAAAGGCCCGGAGCGCGCGGCGCGTTCACGCCTGGCATCCCTGATCTCACACAATTTCCTTTCGCATTACGGCAACGCTATCTCAACCGTTATGCGCGCAATCCCCGCATAAACTGGCAGGGGTATCCCCAGGAGGGAGGTCACGCGGAATTGCGGGTCGTCATCGCACAACATTTACGTATTTTTCGGGGTATCCAATGCGATCCTCAGCAGGTGTTGATTACTCATGGCACGCAGAGTGGTTTGCGGTTAGCAGCGGATTTATTGGCCGATCCGGGGGACTGGTATGGATGGAAAATCAAGGATATCCCGGCGCTCGCAGCGCCTTTTCCGCCGCGGGGCTGCTCGTTCGCGGCCAGCCCGTGGACTCCGAAGGATTAGCTCCCTCCCCTGATGTCTGGCAACAACCGCCGCGTCTCATTTACATGACTCCATCCCATCAATATCCTTTAGGGATGGTGATGAGCGCAGCGCGGCGTCGAGAGCTGTTAACGCAGGCCGCACCACATCAAACGTGGTTTATTGAAGATGATTATGACAGCGAGTTTCGCCATACCGGCGCTCCGCTAATGGCTTTACAGGCATTATCTCCCGAGCAGGTGATTTATCTGGGCACTTTCAGCAAGACTTTATTTCCTGCGCTACGAATGGGTTATGCGGTTTTACCTGAAGATAAAATCGACACTTTCCGCGCGGCGCAGGCCCGCCACCATCGGGAACCGGCTTACGTATTACAAAGCGCACTGGCAGATTTTATGAGCGATGCTCATCACAACGCGCACGTTCGCAAAATGCGGCAGGAATATCAGAACAGGCGCGATACTCTGGTAGAGTTATTTCACCAGAATCTGGGCAATGCTGTAGAGTTTCAGGGTCTGGACACGGGTTTACACGTGACGGCGTTCCTACCTGCCGGAATAGACACCCAGCATGTGGAATCCAGAGCTTATCAACAGGGAATCATCGCGCGTTCCCTGCAAAACTATTACCTGCCGACTACATCCGTTTCAGAACTGCCTTCTGCACTCGTATTGGGTTACGGCGATACCAATCAAAATACCATCGCCTGCGCCGGCAAAATACTCACGCAAATGATACAGCTAGAGTACTTATCATGAGCACGATAACTTATAAATGGTCTCCCGTGCCGAATGGAGGTGTCGTGACTTTCTGTAAATTGACTAATTGTTTTTAGCAAAGGCTCTATTTCTATCCCTTTCGTTCTAAAAAAAGAAGAGCTAAAGGATCCATAAAAATTAGGCTGTAATAGCTTTTCATCTCGCAAAGATTGTATATAAATTGCCAATTGTGCAAGATTATATTCAGAGCGAAATTTAAGAAAAGAGCACATCCTGGAATAAACTTTTAGGAGACAAACACGCTGTTTTCTATAAGTTTGGCGAGATCTCTGGGTATCCAATTATCTTTTATACGCGATTCTAATTCAGATATTTTATTACGGATTTTCAATAACAGGTCCTCTCCATTATATGGGGCTTCTAACGAATCCTCTTTGATAGACTGATATCGATAATTATGCACAAATTCATCAATTTTATTGACTAATTGCTCCGTCTCAGATTCCTTCCATTTATTTGAAGAAAAACTACTTAGGTTGGTGGTATAAAAATAGGATTTTATTGCTTTATCATCTTTAAGTGTGTTTAAATAATCCGCTAATTCTTCAAGTTTATTCGAATCGCCATCCTGAAGATAAAAGTATATTTTTGTATAGGCTTCCATTAAGCACTCATATTTTTTCTTTAAAATATTATAAGAATCATCTGATAGTTCTTCATTATACATACGGTTTTTTAAATCAGTAACTTTTTTACGAATATCTGACAATAAATATCCAAAACCTCCTGTCTGTTGTAATGGATTTTTGGTTTGGATGTCAAAAAGAAATTTGAAAGATAGGTATTTTTCAGATGTAAAAGTTTTACAAATTTTAATTACATTAATTAAAGGAACAGAATCATATTTTATTTTTTCACCACGTGTATTAATTTTATCAAAGTCTTTTAGAAAACTAAAATACCAATTGATAATATCATAAGTAATTATTTCCTTGTCTTTGATATTCTCATAAAGTGATTTAATAACTGGATCAATACTGGCATAATTGTCTTTTTGACATACATCCATTAATATAATAAATAATTGGGCAATTCTATACTTAATTTTTTTATCTTGTGCGTTCTTAAATGTTTTTTCTATCATGGAAAATAAATTGTTCCATTCTGTAAAAATCTGTTTTCCCTTAATTTCTGGGGAGCCAGACGGTAAATTTATTTTATTATGCATTTTGCTTTCTAATTTAGGCGATTTTGAATCAGAATTAACTTGACTATCAGATTTGTCTTCAGTTTGAGTAACTTGTGTTACGTCACTATTTTGTTTTTTCGCGTTTGTAATCTCTTCTCTCTTAATTTCTGAGAGGGTAGACCGTAAATCTATTTTATTTCGATTATTTTTCTGAAGTTCATCTTTATGATCATCGTACCATTTTTTTACTGCATTAACGGAAGTTTTGGAAACTGACGTTACATTAGGATCTTTTGTTTCTTTGAAGGACAAAATAGCGTCAACAAGTTTTGGTTTTTCCTCTAACATTGTTCTAAGCCTGGAGGAATCCCCCATCCTCAAGTGTTGATGATCCGTTTGAGCTAAAGGGGTTTTGCCTATCAAAGCATCAATAAATTGAGGTAGTTCTATAATTGGTTTTCCCTCCACAGTTAACTTTTCCTTATTTATCAAAGCAGATACTAATTGAGATGATAGATCAGCGATAATGTCTTGATTAACAGAATACCATTGATTAAATTTTTCTTTATTATCAAAAGGTGCGGCAAAAAATTCCAGGTTATCACTTACAAATTGAATAGCCTGCTCTACTTTATTTATAGGTGGTTTACTTCCAGGTTTATCTTTACCTTCGTCAACGGAAATTTTCTTTTCACTATTTTGTTTTTTCGCGATTATTTTCTCTATTATGATCTTTCTGTTTAACTTAACTAAACGAGGTTTTTTGTCAATAGCATTACCTATGTTTTTCCTATTCTCTGCTGCTATTTTAAAAGCCTCCACAGCTAATTCGTGTAACTCTTTTATAGCGTTATCTCTCTCTTCATTGGAGAAATTTTGTATACTTATTAGAGTTTTTTTTGCAGAAATGTAAAGTTCGGAAATTTGATCATTTGTCAATCTTTTTGCATTAAAAGAATTAACAAAAGAATCCATAACATCTTTTGGAATTTTTTTACGGTAGTTTTCCTCCAAACCGTTAGCAGGTAGCTGACTTATTTCTTCATGAGACATCTCTACCCAAGGCTGATTAAATTTCACATTATAACTTTTAATATCAGTTGGAGAATAAATGGATAATACCACATCTACGTTTGCGTTTTTTATTATCGGCTCGATGGATTTTATGGCGTTGCTCACTGCTTGTGTCGGATTACCAAATACACCCCCTCCAACAGGAGTCAGCAGCAATGGGATGCGCTGATTAAGCTTCTTCGACTGGGATTTTAAAACAGCCAAGCGGGCCAATGATTGATATTGTAATTTCAATAATTCTTCGCATAAATCAGATAAGTACAATTTATCGTCCCTGGTCCTTTCCGTTCTAAATTTGTCATAACTCCCTAAAGCAAAAGCAAAACAAGGGACTTGCGTCATCCAGTGGTCATCATTTTTACCCGAATCATCGATTCGGACTTGCTGAACGTTAATTAAAATTTCTTCGCCAAATTTTTTTAATAATTCAATACAATCTTTTACTTTACCTACTTTTGGGGTCAAATAACCCGAACAATAATCAAAAAATTCTCTATTAAGGTCATGTTTATATAACCACTTCATCATCATATCGCAATCTTTTTCAAATTTGCGTCTCGCCAATGTAGCATCACCCGTTGACATAGCTGACGCTGGACCCTGGGTATTGTCAACACTGTACATCCATAATGGACTGGAACCCCTGCCAATATTCTCTTGACAATTTCCTTGTGAAGCCATTTGTACAAAACCATTTTTGAAACACGGAAAATTATGATTGACTAATGCATCGCTAGATGACAGTAAGGTATAGGTTGGGCCAGCAGGTTTTTTTTCTTCTAATTTTTCTTTTTTTAATTGTATTTTTTCAAACTCTATTCTGATACGGTTTGCCGAAGTCATGGTGGGTTTATCGATAGAATCTTTATCAACGCCTGATTCTTCTGGATAGGAGTTCGAATGTGGTAGATGAGGATAATGATCTCGTATCCAATCACTATTCCCCCAATAACGAGTGTAATTGCATAATGATAAAACTGTGTCAAAGTCAGGATTATCTATTTCGATTTTTGACTGTTTCTTATTAAAAAATTTCGCAATTTCAATGGAGGTTTGGTCGTCCATTTCTGGAGAAAACATGTTTTTACTAACGAGCCAATAGGGTATAAGTAGGTTTCCTTCTTTTTCCTCTTTTAAATAAATGACGTTTCTTTCCGCCTCTTCTACTAACGGAATTTTATTCGTTACCTGAATGCGATTAAACCTTGTATAGCGCCAATCCTTACCTCTTTTTGGCGGATCAGACTCCAAATGTTCTACAAGGTTTTCTATTATCTTTGGCTCTGGATAATTAAATCCATAAGCTGCTAGTTTGCGTTGAAATAGAGGGCTGCTATCTAGTTTTTCTTCATCTTTTGCAACCTTATGTAAAGATTCTTCAATTTCTTCACGATCTTTAATGAATTTCGTAACATCAGGAAATCCCTCAGAGTGTCCATGGATTTTTTTAAATTTTGAAGTAAAGATCTGCATATTATCTTTAAAATCTTCGATGTTCTTGATTTCCAAAAATTCCTTTAATGTATCTACAGTGAATGGCCTTATATTTTTATCTATGCTTAAATCTGTAAAATATGTTTTTAAAATGCGCTCATATTCCTCACAAAACTGCCAATATGTCCATGCATTGCTGCTGTATGGCCACCACCTTGTTTTTTTAGGTAATTTCTCAAAACCATTTTTTAAATTATCTAAAATAGTCGACCATATGTTTGCATATTCTGCACCCTTTGGGCCAGACTCATTATTCACGGAAGGCTGATATTTAGGGTCTGTAAGTACGCTTTTTATCAAAAAGCATTCCTGAAGCGGGTTTATGCTTTTTTGTTTGGCGGCTGTTGCGATTGCTTCCAGCTCAATTTTTACAAGTTTTGCCTTGTTTGAGTCATGGTCGCCTTTGTAATTTTCTAAAATTTTAAGAATGGCTTCAGCTGTCTTCATGTCTACATCTTGATTTTTATCATTTTTTTTCATTATATCATGTATTTATTAAACAAATATTAATTTACAGTTCTGCAAAGTTCTGGAAAAGTGAGACTTTTGTAGGTTTTAAGAAAACTTTAATAAAGAAATAGTTTGGCTGATAATTTGAAGTCTTGCGAATTATAAATTCCCCCGCCCGGAATTTTTTGATATAGTTTTGCGCATATTGATGCAAGGAGGCATTTATGCGCAAACTCAACAATTTATTCCTGATCGCGATCACTATCTCCGCTATTGTTAATCTTCGCGGTCTGGCGTTCATGGCCAGTGGCGGGATCACCACATTAAGCTTATCGTTACTGGCGGCCATCTGTTTCCTCGTTCCCAGCACTTATGTGTGCGCTAAATTAAGTTCACATATACTGAAACGCGGGGGCGTTTATGAATGGGTTTGTGTCGCCTTTGGACCACAGTGGGGCTGCCTCGCGATATGGCTGGAATGGATCAACAATATCGTTGAATTTCCCGCCACCCTCGCCGCCATTGTGGGAATGTTATATTTGCTGATCAGCCCTTCAACGCCTTCACCCTGGGTCTACACGTTATGGATGCTGGGAATTCTGTGGGTTACCCTTTGGTATAATCAGTGGCCGCTCAGAATTTCCAGCTGGCTCAATGTTATTGGCAGCGCCGGCACTTTTTTCATCGCCATACTGATCATCGGCTTAGGACTTATCTGGATATTTACAGGCCCCCCGCACACCACTACTATCAACCATCATTTCAAATTCTCTCTGAGTGAAATAGCTATTTTCGTAAGCTTTATCGGCGCTTATTCAGGTATGCAAATCACCGGCTTTCACACCACCGATGTTGAAGATCCCCGTCATGAATACGAAGTGGCTCTGCCTATCGCCGCCGCCATTGTTATCATCATGATGTTGGGCGCTAGCGGGATGATGGCGCTGCTTATTCCCGGCGATAAGCTCAATGTCATTGCCGGCGTTGGGCAAATGGTGCAGATATTCTTCCAGCACTTTCATCTTCCGGATATCGGTATTGTTATCAGCATTTTTGTACTTCTCGCCATGATGGCAAGTTTTAGCGCCTGGGTCATCGGACCGGCTCGCGGCATGCAGGCGGCGCTGGGGGAAGCAGGCATTAAAAATAAATTAAGCCGGCTTAACCGTTATCAAATGCCAGTTGGGATTTTATGGTTACAGGGAGTTATCACGACTGGACTCATCGCCACATTTTTATTTTTACCCACGATTAAAACCGCTTTCTGGATGATGGTCGCTGTCACCAGTCAATTTACCGCGCTCATGTATATCATGGTATTTGCCGCCGGCTTAAAATTAATAGCAAAATCCTGGCTGGGCAAGCTTCTCTGTCTATTAGGCATTTTGTCGTGTCTGATTGGTTTCATCGTCGGTGTTTTCGCACCGAGTCAATTAAAATTAGTCACTTATCATGCTTATACCTTCATAGTATTGGCCGGCGATGCTGTGCTTATTTTATTGGGATATCTCTTTGCCGTTGTCATTACCCGCCACCGGCGGAATAATATTGACAGTCAATAGTTTTAAACTTAAGATCTTGCTTAAATCAAGGAGTTTTTATGCATGGAATACAAAAACTAAAAATAGCTTTCTTATCGTGCGTGTTTTTAACAGCTATTAATTGCACCGCAGAGGCAGAGACTGCAATCCCCCCCAAACCCGGCATGCTTAACCAGAGCAGACAACTGGTTGTTGTTGTCACGGATTCCTGGAATAATTTAAAGGGCTCTATGCAAACTTTCGAACGTGCCAATACTACTGAGCCCTGGCATGCCACAGGTCCCGCATGGCCAGTAGTGGTTGGGCAGAATGGATTGGGCTGGGACGATAATCTAAAATCTTATGCTGACAGCAGCGACCCGATAAAGCAGGAAGGTGATCAAAAAGCGCCTGCAGGTGCATTCCGATTAGGCCCGGCTTTTGGCTTCGCTCCCTCTGCGGACAGTCAGCTTAAGTTGCCTTATATTCCTGTCACCGACACTACGATTTGCGTCGATGATCCTAAATCACGTTACTATGGGAAAATTATTGATAGTTCAAAAGTCCCCGCAAAGGACTGGAATAGCGCTGAAATTATGCGGGAAGAGGATCCACAATACCGGCAGGGATCGTGGTTGATTATAACACGGATGGCAAAATGTTAGGCGCAGGCTCATGCATTTTCATTCATATTCACGGTGTCAGCGACGACAAAGGCACAGCAGGCTGCACCGCCATGCAGGCAAATTATATACCGCGTTTATGGACATGGCTGAATCCCGAAGCCAAACCGGTATTGGTTCAGCTTCCCAAAGATCAATATCTAAAACTCCAAAAACAGTGGAATTTACCCGAAATTACTCCCTGAATATTTAATATTCGGTGAACCCCTCTATTTTTTTACGTGTCATTCCAGCGAAGGCTGGAATCCATGGGCTGCACGGGAAGAGTGGATTCCAGCTTTCGCTGGAATGACACGTAGCGAGTTTTGTTTACTGCATTGTAAAAATTAATAATTTTGTGGGGATCACTCAGAGCCTTCGCTGGAATAATTTTTCGACTGCATTTCCATCAGGCGTGATTCGGTGCGCTGGAAGGTCTGGTGGAATTCTCCCTGGGTGTACAAACTGGCGATAGGTACGGCGGCGGAAAGTATCAGCCGGACATGCGCATCATACAAAATATCTACCAGGTTAATAAACGATACCACCAAATCCCTGGAAACGGTTTCCAGACACGGCACATTACTGACGAGTATCACCTGATATTGTGCGGTTAACGCTAAATAATCTTTTTGTGAACGAGGCCGGCCACAGATGATATTGAAATCAAACCAGATAACCTGGGATGTCCGCTGTTTTACGGCGATTTCGCGGTCTAAAAGCACGATGGATTCCTGAGAAAAAAACCGATCCGGAGAAAAATACCGCAAAGCCTGCCACAAAGCCTGCTCGGCGGCTTCACCCAATGGAGTAAAATAAGCGCCGGTTTGTGCACAGGCGCGGCGGCGATAATCATGCGTAAGCGATAAATGCCAAACATGAGTATGCTGTTCCAGTAAATGAATGGCAGGCAAAAAACGCTCCCGTTGCAGGCCATTCTCGTACAGCCGATGAGGCGCTAAATTCGAGGTCGTCACCAGACAAACGCCGCCCTTAAATAAGGCTTTCAGTAATTCAGCGAGAAGCATGGCGTCGGCGACATTGGTTACCAGAAATTCGTCAAAGCAAATCACTGCATATTGCCGTGATAATCGCCTTCCGATAATGGCCAATGGATTCACCTGACCCTGGGACTGCTCTAATTCTTCGTGTAGCCGCTGCATGAAAGCGTGAAAATGTAGACGTAGTTTAGGAACCGGCAGGGTTTCATAAAAGTAATCCATGATCAGAGTCTTGCCCACACCCACTCCTCCCCATAAATATAGTCCCCGGACACCGTGGGAGATAAATCGGGAAAATAATTTTGGGCGGCGCAGCAGTTGCGCGCGAACCTGCGTTAAATATTGTAAAACGGCTTCCTGCTCGGGATTCGCTTCAAGCCTGCCGGTTTTAACCCAGGCTCTATAATGCTCTAATGGATTGATATCAGACACAGTGGATTCTAATTTTTATTATTCAGCCACGGGTAGTCCGTGTAACCTTTGGCTGCCCCGCCATAAAAAGTGGCCGAATCTGGTTCATTCAGAGGACCCTGATGTTTAAAGCGTTCGACTAGATCGGGATTTGCCAGAAATAATTTACCAAACGCAACAAGATCGGCGTAACCACTCGACACCGCTTCGACAGCCATTTCCAGATTATAACCATTATTCACCATCCACGGGCCATTGAATTCTTTTCGTAAAGCCTGAAAATCTAATCCCTGAAATTCACGAGGCCCACCGGTAGCGCCTTCGATAACGTGAACATAGGCTAGATTGAATTTAATCAGTGCGCGCATTAACGGACAAAATACCGCGGCAGGGTCACTGTCCTTCACCGCGTTCGCCGGACTGACCGGGGAAAAACGTATTCCCGTTCTATCCGCACCAACTTCCGAAACAATGGCCTCAGTCACTTCCAGTGCAAAACGCAGGCGATTTGACACGGAGCCGCCGTAACGGTCTTCGCGATGATTGGCGCCGTCCGCCAAAAACTGATGGATGAGATAACCATTAGCTCCGTGAATTTCTACGCCGTCAAATCCTGCCTGAATGGCATTGCGGGCGGCTGTGCGATAATCCTCGATAATTGCCTTTATTTCTTTAAGCTCCAACGCGCGGGGCTTTGATACTTCCACAAATGTTCCATTTTCAATAAAAGTGCGCTGACCGATCGCGGGTATCGCGGAAGGCGCCACGGGTGACGCGCCATTGGGTTGCAGCGAGGTATGAGAAATTCGCCCCACATGCCAGAGCTGACAGAAAATAGCGCCACCCTGCGCATGAACGGCATCGGTCACCTGCTTCCACCCTGCGATTTGTTCCGGTGAATAAATACCCGGAGTCCATGCATAACCCTTACCCACGGGAGAAATCTGGGTGGCTTCGGAAATAATGAGTCCGGCGCCCGCGCGTTGCGCGTAATATTCGGCATTCAGGGCCTGGGGAGCATCGGTACCATGGACAGCGCGGTTGCGCGTGAGCGGCGCCATCACCATCCTGTTGCGAAGCTGATGACCGCGCATGTTAAAAGGAGTCAGTAAAATTGCAGGATCCGGATTCATCATGTTCATTCCTCGATTAATATTGTGACATTATAGGCACCACCCTGACCAGTTTCAACGTTACATTCCACACGAATAGTGCTATCAGATTAAAAAATGATCTTTAACCCAGCCCCGTAAATAGGGATTAACCCGCCCAGAGGTACGCAGTGAGTCGCCTTCGTCCCAAGCTGCGGACTTATCCGACGTGCTCATTACGCCGGTAAAGGGGAACAGAGTACCACTGGGTTGCAACGGCTCCACTGCGCGCGACGGATAAGTCCTCCGCTTTATACTCCTTGCTAGTGCCTGGGCGGGTTAATCCCTATTTACTTGCAAATGCGCTCACTTTATCAAAGGCGAGTTTAATATTATTTTAATATATTAATGTTATATTAAAAATACATAAAAACCCTATAGAAGCACTATAAACATAGAGATAAAAGTAGAATGAAACTCGCTCTTTCCCAATCCAAAAAAAAATTAACCATTGTTGTATACTCTTATAGCCATGCCGGATATGGAGATTTACTCTTTGGCCTGAAGGCCACCGAAGCCATTATAAAGCAGTATAAATCTACTTTTCATAAAAATGATTTTGAAATTTATCTGGTGACACCTCAGAAAGATAAAGAAACCATTCAAAAACTGAAGGGTGATACTGAATTCGGCGTCACTGTAAAATCTGTTTCTGAATATAAGGATTTAATCAGGAATCCGAAATTTATCGTTGATTATTATATTCTGGGACCGATTTTTGATAACGAAGACCAGAGCCGATTCATGTTAAATATTCCTTCCACAGCTAAAGTAATTTTTATTCCAGAGTATTCGACTGATGATTCGCAACACCAGGAAGTGCATTCCTCACCGATAATCTATACCGGTTTTGACAAAAACGAACAGGGAATATTTATTACTGAAGAATTGTCTTTAATTGCAGAAAAAAAATCCACCAATAGATTTGACCTGGAAGATAAAGAAAAATATTGGCGAAGGCTTTCCCCTGAAATTTCATCGAAAATTTTAAATGGGCATACCATCGAAAAATACTACGATGCGACCGGCCTGGCATTTGAGTATAGTCATAATATATATGAGCAAGCCTATTTTAGTAACTCTTGCGAGAATTTTTTACGAACTTATCTTCTATATTGCGGAGATTCCCCTAAAAACCAGGACGTCATTTCGGTTGGTAAAAATAAACAATTTAAAAAAGATGCTTTAGAGAATATACTCCCTGACTTAAAAAAAGCGGGATATACTCAAGTGATCTCTCTCGACCTGAATTCCGGTGAATCAAAATGTCTTTATAGCACTAAAAAATCTCCCCAAAAAATATATCGGCATTTGATTTGTGAAAAATTCTCTCACCCTGAAATGATAGCCTTGCCGGCCATAAGCACCAGTGAAATAGCCGGAACGACTGGCGATCAATCGTTTGGAGAAGGATTTTCCGCAAGAATAATCTCGGTTTATGAATGTTTAGCTCATAAAAAGGAATTCTACCAAGGTTTCGTCGAGGCGATGTACAATGCCACTCAAAGCCTGGAAGTAAAACAATTAGCACAGTTCCTGGTAGCTGAAGACCTTTCAGGGATGCTGGATATTCAAAGGCGCCCAAATCTGATCAAACTGAAAGAATTACTCCATAACCACGAGGTGTTGGAAAAATATAAATACGGATGTCAGGTACTAGCCAGGCGCTATGATCTGGCTACCTCAGTTAACATTATGATTCCGGAAATTGTATTCGGTAACCCCGATAAAATCACAGAAATAGAAATTTTTATGGATAAAATCCGGCTTCTGACGCCTTCTGAATTTTCTCAATATATCTCCCGGTTAGAAATTATATTAACCATGGGAAATAATTATTCGGATACAGTTGTTCTACAGGCGGCGATAATGGGAAGCTTATTATTATTCAAAGGAGCCATCCAAAAACAGACTGATTTCAGTCCTGAGGATGAAAAAAATGGGGTGTTAATTATCAGTGAAATGAATAAATTATTTCCCAGTTTATCACTTGAGAATGAAAATTTAAGAGAATTTTGCTTTCATAATCTAAAAAAATTCTCTGAACAGAATCCTCTTTTATTGTACAACAAACCCTTCGTGAGAGATTTTTTAGTTAACAAAAAAGACTTAAAGTTGGACTTTACCAGGATAAGGATAGGCGTTGATCCTAAACTTGATAAACTTATTTTTCAGGATTATAAAAATTATTATGAAAAAATGAAATTTAGCGACCTGGCTGGAGGCAACCGGAATATTCAATCAAAAATTGATTTTTTCGATACTATTATTGAATTTTCTAAATATTTTCCTAAATTTTCCCTGAGTTACTATGCCTGCGCAGGCTGGTTGCTTCTATTCCAAAAAAATGTGAAATTGATGCCATATTTCGAAAATAAAAGAGTATTAATTGAGACCATCGAATCTCATCTGATTTTTTTAAAAGTTAATATTCAATTTGAAAAATTTTATATTAACCAGTTAGGAATTTTCTGTAAAGAAAATCCGGTTCTATTAAAAAACATCACATTTATTGAAACATTGGAAAAATTTTCTTCTGTTAAATTGAATAATCTGGAAATAAAAATTTTATCTGATTTAAACAAATATCCTGTTTATAGGGAAAGTTTAATGGATAATTTTAAAGAAAATTATGAGAAAAAATTGGCCCATTATCTCTCGCCTTCCGGCAATTTACAAAGAAAACAACAGACAGAAGCGATAAAATCTGTTGTAACAGAAGCCAACCTGGAAGATAAAGATAAAGAGAAAGGCATGGCTTACCATGCGATGATCGGTGTCTTACTTCTGGTCAGGAAGAGTATCCGCGGCGAATCGTTTTTTATTCATGATGCGAGCTTATTGCCGGAAATTGAAAAACAATTAGAGTTATGCGGAATTAATCCTTCTTCAGATGATAAGTTTTATTTAAACGCTTTAAGGAATTTTCTGGAAAATCATTATGAACTTTTATCGAATGAGATATTAAAAACATTCTTAAATTCGACCGAATTGAAAACCATTCCTGTTCGACCCACTGATTTGTCACGCTACAGAATTAAACTGTTTCAGGATATTTTAAAAAAACACCCTGTAAAAAACAATTCTGTCCTGAAGTTACGAAAAAAAGACACAGGCTTATCTTACTCCATTTTAAAATATCCAGGAGATGCAGGCTTTTACCTGATTGATTCCGGTGAAAACGCAACCCTGGGAGTTGGAGGCTGGGGGACAGTTAAAAACGGCTATTATTTCGACGGGAATGGTCGCGTGGCTACTCACCCGGTTGCCATTAAAATTGAAGATAACGAAAGTTCTAACGGCGCTGCCGAAATTAAAATGTTTGCAAAAGCACAGCCGCGTAATGAAAGTTATTTTTATAAACAGGGAGTGCGGGAAGACAAATTAAAAAAATACTCGATATTTCCGAAACTGCCGGGAATACAGCTTGATAAATATCTGCTTGCCAATCCTAATCTTTCTATAACCGAACGATTCCAGATTTTAAAAGCTGTCGCATCAGCGCTGGCATTAATGCATCATAATGGAGTCGCCCACCTGGATTTAAAAGCAAAAAATATATTGTATGATCCCGTCACCAAAAAGGCTTATATTATTGATTTTGGTTGTGCCCGGGAATTTGAAAGCAAGTTTGGCTCAGACGATTTAGGCATGGGCGAATACATGCCTCCCGAACTCTTCAGGCCCGGCAATGTTATCAACGACCGGATAGATATCTATTCGCTCGCAGTGACGATCAACCGCCACCCTCCTTTTCAAAAAAATCTTCGACATTCATACCAAGCCCATTCGCCCTGGGTTCCAGGTAATTTTTTACGACTGGAATCAGACTCTTATGCTCCTTAATAATTTCTAAAGGAAATTTTCCATTATCGTCATTATTGAAAAGAGCATCCACATTCTCCTTCAATAATTCACTCACTATTTGTACCCCATCTTCAGTGATGATTTTACAATCTAATACCTTAGTCAGCGGAGTACTGCCATCTTTAAATTTTATATTCCCTTTCGATTTTTGTTGTTCAAAAATCTGGGAAAATCTTTTATGATCCTGATTTTCCAACACCTGAAAAAAAGCGGCGTCTTTTAAAATTTCGATCATTTCTATTTGTTCTGGTTTTTCTTTTCCTAGTCCTTTTAATCTTCGTTTTTCTACTTCTTTTCGTATGATATCTTCTGCGGTTTCGCCTTTTGGATTTAATTCAAAAACATCAACTTTTTTGTTTATTAAATATTGGACAACTTCCTTTTGATTACAATAGGCCGCCATCATGAGTAGACTGGATTTATGATTTTTACCCTTATGCCATAGTTTAATTAAACTGGGAAAATAATTTAATAATAAAATTGTTGTTCCCTCTATCTCCCGACATTAAGGCCGACCAGAATTTTTTATGTAAAATTTTTAAAAGAGAATCAACCACATTGAACTGTACGTTTGGGATACCATCCTTCAAATGCAATATCATTGTTTCTAATTGAACTTTATCTTCCAATAAAGTGCCTTTTTCCAATATGGCATTCATTATTTTTCCTTTATCTCCATTTTTATCTTCTTTAAATTCACCCGCGATAGTCAGTGGTGATTGACCTCCTATAAATTTTTTACTCAGTAATTGTTTTGACAAATCATTTTTTAATATAAAATCAACCTGCTTATAATCGGCTGTTTCCAAAGCATATTTAAATGCAAATTCAACGATCTCCATGGATTTAAGTCCAATACCCATTTGTAACGGTGTGGTATTTTGATCTTTACTATCCTGCCAAATTTTATTGAGCATTTCAGGATAACTTTTTAAAATGACCAGCGCTCTTTCAGTTTTAGCATTTTCGATACTCTGACAAAGTTCCTCAAATAATATTTTTATTTCACGTTCCTTTATTTTTTCACTCAGCAGGTCAATTTTGTCCTTTCCTTTTTCCTCAGGCAAATTTTTGGGCGCATATATTTTTAATAATGCATCAACTCTCTTTAAACAGTCATCGATGCGAGGCCGAAGATTTGGATCGGTATCTGTCATTGATCTGACCAGCATCTCCAGCTCTTTATATCCCTGATCAATCACTGTTATCACCGTGGGTGTATTTTTAGTATAAGTGATATTGAAAACTTCCGGAAACAGTTCCGCCAGCATGAGGCCAAAAATATAAATATCATCGGCCTGGCTATACTCTGCGCGTATGCCAGACGATTTGATAATCAGTCTAGGCGGTAAATACATATGAGTATATGCGGTTCCCTTAGTGCCAATAGGATGTACCGCATCAAAATCTATTATTTCAAAGGTCTCATTGACTATATCCACCATACAATTCCCTGATTTGGGATCTCCCCATATCAGTCCCAAATCATGAAATATTTTCGCCTGTCTTAGATAATTCCTGAACATTTTCAAACGGGTATAAGTATCGGGTTTTTTAAACGGTAGTACATATTTGGAATCCCGAGCGTGCCTTTTTAAATGGCTCGCATAGTCGTGCATGTTCATACCTTTAATCCATGGTAATAATACATAACATTTGTTATTCATCATGCCCCAGGCGGCTTCACGCTCTAATAGACAGTTATATTTCACTTCATTTTCAGCGTATTTGACTCGATTTTTATATTCTTTATCATTAAATATCTTAATCCCGCAGACAGGGTCCTGACTCTTGAGATCCTCTTCGTATCCTTTTTTTAACTTACTAATTCCACCGGCATACTTTTTATCGTGCTGAAACCGCAGCTTGTAACGACCCTGGTAAGGTTCACTCAGTTCGGTGATAGAGGGTTTATTTTCATCTTTGCTATCAGATTTAACGATTTTAACCATTTTCGTCTGGGCAGGGACTGTCACAATTTTATCGACGTTTTCAGCTTTAATATTCTGAATAGTTATTTGTTTTGTCATATAGACCTTCTTTTATTTTTTATTGGCTACCTATCTATTTACGCTAAATATACACAGCAATTATTAATATAAAATTAAATTATTTATACTTTTCATCTGTACATAACGTACAAAACCTAAATGTTGCGGAACTGGAAAATTCATGTTTAACTTACGATTTTTGGTAGTAAGATTCTTGAAGAGATTTAGTAGGTCTGTGATTTTATGAATTGAGAGGTTTACATGTTGCGGTCTGCAAAAATCAATAACTTGCCGGTCATTTTAGCCTTGCTTTGGTCTATAATGGCTTTTAGCTTTATTTTCTTCGTACCTCTTGAACAACGTGATGAACTACACTATTTGGGAGTTGCCTGGAACATGTTTAAAGCCCATGCCTGGCTAAATACTCTTTGGGATGCAAATGTCACCGATTTGGAGAAAACGCCCATTCTTTATTGGCCAATTTTAGCAGGATGGCGCTTATTCGGCGTCAATGAATTCTGGCCGAGAATAGTTGCTTATACAATTTCCTCAATAAACTTGATACTGACATATCGATTAACCTGCATCATTTTTCCTGAAAATAAAAATATGGATTAATAGCTGTTATCATTCTTCTTTGTAATTTATATTGGCCTGAATATTCGGGAAGAGTTCGCTGGGATGGATTAGTGATACTTTTTGGTCTCTTTTCCCTGATCTGTTATGCAAAATATTTAAAATTCAATGCGCATATTTTTTGGTTAATTATATCAGGACTATCTTTTGGACTTTCCATTTTTTCTAAAGGGATGGTGAGTTTTATTTATTACTTCCCAATCATTATTTTTTTTCCAATTCTGTTAGGTATGGATTTTAATAAAAAAACTTTTTTTTCCTTGCCGGTTTTCTTTGTAACTTCTTTAATAATCCCCTTATTGTGGCTAGTATTTATCTATTATGATTTGGGTTATCTGGCATTACACTATATCCTGTTTGGACAAGTGACGAATCGAGTCGCCTTACATTTTGAAATGACCCAATGGACTACATTATTGGTGAATTTTTCTCTAGTTGTCTTTTTCATTAAATTTTCAAAACCGAATGTTGATAAAAAATTGATCGTACTGATTGCCCAAATTGTTTTTGTAATATTATTCTTTTCCGCAGTTGCTGGCCAACACCCAGCCGTTATTTAATACCTATTTATCCACTCATAGCGATCCTGATAGCTAATTATTTTACAACGAGAAATTTGACGCGATTAATCGGTTTGTGCACTGTCTGTTGTTTAGGAATGAGCATTAATTTTATTGCTTTGTACTTCTCTCATAAAGAACAGTATCAAAGAAATTTAATCGCCTTATCTAAAAAAATGTACCAGTTACAATTGCAGGGATATGACATCGTTCAATTTGGGCACCTATGCGGATATCAATGCCATGTTGATTAGTGCCTTCTGCTAATTTTGTCGCTCCAACAGTTGTAAAATAGAAAGACGCCAGCCGTTCGACAAAAAGCCCAGTTCCTCCTCTCACACATTTAACCTTTGTACTGATTGCACCCTCTCCTTTGTTTTTGTCGAGTTCGTTTGGTGGAAGTGTGCAGAGTGTGGTGGGGGGAGGAAGGGTAGTGTAGCTAGGCTGGCAGGTATCTGTGAATAAAACGCTTGCTCGTCTTGATTTGACTTGATTATTATGTCCCTCGACGTGCCCATTTTGACCAACGGACAGATATCTTTAATTCCATGAC
>CAVQJI010000007.1:0-36537 GCA_963712715.1 uncultured Pseudomonadota bacterium
TCAAAATCAGATTAGAGTATCCTGAGGAGACAGGTCATGAATCGCAAACGAAAGCACCCCCCATGGTGAGTCCAATGCGTGATTAAGATCCGGTATATGCGAAAGTCAAATCTCGCTGCCTGATCAGGGCGACCCCCGATAAGGCAATGACGGATATTATCCCAAAACCAAACCAAAAAACTTTTAATGCCTGATCATGGGGAAAAAAACCGATTCCTGATAATCCCGCTGTTTTAAGCCCAAAAAGAATCATTAAAGAAGACAATGCGATGCCAAAGCTGATAGCAATCTGTCTGCAGATATTAAAAATACTATTGGCCTGGCTCAATTGGTCGCTGCTGGTATTGATGACGCTAAGAGTTTGAATCGGAGTTCCACAAATACCACTAAAAATACCACGAATGAAAAATAATATTAAACCGAATAATAGCATCGCCGGACTCTGAATCAGTAGAATACAAGGCGTTAAAAAAGTAATTCCCATCAGCCCCATCGTAATCGGATTTTTAGCGCCATAGCGCTTAAATAAAACCACTGAATAACGGCTGGTAGTCATTGCTCCAGCGCCCTGCATGCCCATCATTAAACCAGCCATTGTGGGGGTAAAACCAATTCCAACCTGCAAATACAGCCCTACCAGAAAAATAGCACCGAAATGACAGATCTGGAAACAAATCTGAATTAAATTGGCATGAAGAAAACAGGAATTTTTAAATAGATTGAAATCAATGATTGGATAAAGATTTTTTTTCTCCCAGGAAATAAATAACATTAAAAGGACAAGAAATGCTAAAAATCCACCAACGGAATTTAAAATCAGCCCCGTTTTCCCAAAAGTGGACAGGGTATAAAAGGCGTCCATTAACAATAATGAACCCAAAATAAATCCCAGCCAGTCCAGCGGTTTAATAATTTTATGATCGCTTTCCTTGAGTATCATGATCCCAGCAATTGCCAAAACTATACAAAATGGCCCAGAAAATAGAAATACAAACCGCCATCCAAAATAATGCAGCAATATACCCCCGAAGAAAGGTGCAATAGTTGGCGCAATCAATGCGGGAAGAAATGTAAAACTGGTAATGCTGGCGTACTCAGATCTGTCAAAAGTCCGATAGAGCATTGTCATTCCTACGGGAATAATAATTCCTCCGCCAAGTCCCTGAATAAATCTCAATAAATTTAAAGAAGCCAGATTTGGCGCGAAGGCGCAGAGAATAGATCCCAGACCAAACACGATAATCGCCATTATATAAATTTTTTTTAATCCAAATCTTTCACCCAACCAACTGCTAATCGGTATTGAAACGGCCAGAGCCAGCAGAAACGACAAATTAATCCAGTCTGTATTGATAATAGAAACTTTAAAAAAATTGGCAACGGTTGGCAAGGTCACATTAACAATTGTTAAATCCAGACGATCAAGAAATAAAACAGCAGCATAAATTAAGGCAACGAGATATTTATATCGATTCCCTTCATAGAGCTTCAAAATTACGCACGCCTATAAATGATACTACCGATTGCGCCACAGGTCTTAAAAAAAACATTCCCACTCTTCCAACGCAGATTCCTAACCCCGTAGCCAATATTTGGTCGCTGACGAAAGCCCTTCTGCGTAAAAGCCGGGGAGCACAAAGCATGAATACAACGGCATTAAATTGAAAACTGAATTGATGGCTACCCGACAGAATACCAGAAGCGAGTCCGACAAATAAACAGATTGTTATATTAGGAAGAAGAGGATTCAGTCGCATATCTTCTCCATATGCGGGAGCAATAACCAGTACCGGCCCTGCTCGTGCATGCGGCTGGCCATGAACTCGGCGGACTCACCGGCTCCCCAAAAAAGATCGGCTCTGACGACGCCTTTAATCGCGCCGCCGGTGTCCTGGGCTATAAATAGTTGCCGTAAAGGAATGGACTGTTGAGGTTGATGGATATCCGGCACGGTGGTTTCCACCCACAATGGCAGATTTAGCGGGATAATCTGCCGGTCTATCGCTAATGATCTTCCTGCGGTTAAAGGCAGGTCTGAAGTTCCAATGGGTTGTTGTCTGGGTAATATTTTAAAAAACACAAAAGAATGATCCTGCTCCATAACTTCCTGCGCCTGTTCTGGATGCGCAACCAGCCATTCGCGAATCTTCGTCATCGATATGGTGGATTTATCCAATTCACCCCTTTCTACCAGTATTTTTCCAATGGGCGTATAGGGCGAGCCATTTTGAGCGCCGTATCCAATGAATAATCTTTCTTTCCCATCAACTGTTAAAAAACCCGATCCCTGAATTTGCAAAAAGAATCTGTCGATGGGGTCGACCCATGCAATAATGTGGGCTTTACCTTCAATAGCTCCGGCGTCAATATCCTTGCGCGGCGTTTGATAAGGAACAAACTGACCATTGACTATTCTGCCCGAAAGAGTCATTCCAGCCCATTTTGGATTAAAAGCGGTTAGGTCAGCAACGACCAAATCCTGGGGCTGCTCATATAAAGGGGCGCTATACCTTTCAGATTTTTTACTCGCTCCGTTTAATTCTGGAAGATAATATCCGGTAAAAAGACCGGTTGAAGCGTTACCGTCGTAAACAGCGTACGGTTTAAACCATTTTTCAAAAAAATCCCTGGCCTCTGCGTCGGATAGATTTTGCATCTGTAAAGCCGATTCACACACAGGCCGCCAATCCTGAATACTGATTTTTATGCTGCTGGAACTCAGCGGCATGGTTTCGCCGTAAGCTAAAATTTTTTGACAGGAATTTTGTAAGGCATAAAAGGCGCCCGCCTGGTGATCTTTTTCCCAGCCAGGTAAATGAGCAAACGATGCGGGCTTTAAAATTACCTGTTTTTGCCGCTCTGTTTTTTTTGGATGACAGGAAACTATCATGCATAACGATAAAACAGACAGTATGAGAGTTTTTAAAAAACTGTTTAGCATATTTTACCTGATAGGTAGTGAAGATCATGCTGCGAATAGCGGATTCCATTCTAATGAATTTCCATAGAAAAATCAAAGTCTTCTGCCAGCGGCTCCCGCTGAGTACAGCGGTACCCGCTTCCTGTTTTGATCCTCCGCGAGGCAAACCCTCTGCTCGGAATTAAGGGGGAGTCGCTACGCGCAACTCCCCCTTACGATCCCCCATAGCGTTCCGACTATATCCCTCCCCTTGGAAAGGAGGGCACGGGTTTTATACCAGAAAGATATTTCTCTACTTCTTCCCGTTTACCTAATCGCGCCAAATCAATGGCGGTTTGTACATTTTTATTTTTAATATCAGATCTGGCGCCGTTCTCTATCAGCAATTTCACCATCTCTAAACGGCCATTATACGCTGCCATCAGAAGAGGGATGATCCCTTCATTCACCTCCTGATCCAGGTTTATGCCTGGAGCTGACAGCAACCTTTTGAAGGCCCCCATTCGATTCTGCCCAATAGTCTGAAATAATGGGGTGTTATAGCCTTCCATATAAATATTGACATCTGCCTTTTTCTCTATCAACAAATCCATAATTTTTTCATGTCCTTTTTGTGCTGATAATAATAATGCTCTGTTTTTAGAGTAAGCTTTGGCATCCAGATCAAGCATCCTTTTTACTATTTGTGTATGCCCTTTAAAAGCAGCCTGAGCCAAAGGCGTATCGCCATATTCATCTATATAATTAATATCGGCGCCCACTGAAATTAACGCATCCACCTTTTTGTCGTTGCCCTCTATTGCCGCGTCCATTAAGAGCGAATTTCCATCGGCCTTAATATCAGAAAATAGCCCGTATTGATATTTCATTGCAAATCTCCTGTGATTTAAATTATTTAAGAAAATTTTTTTATTGAATCGCGCGATAGTGATTTCTCGAGGTAATCGCCTAAATGAGGCCATCGCATTTTATCCATGCTATATCCTGCCTGACTTAAACTGATAAAATGCGTCACCAAGGCAATATCCGCCACCGAAAATTCATTTCCGGCGATCCACTCGAATTTTGTAATTTCCTGTTCCAGATAATCCAAATAGGGCGGTAATTCAATTAATTTAGCCCGTTCAATGATTTCAGTTTTTGGTGTTACACCCAATACCAGAGGCTTTACTACAGATTCCAAAAATATATTTTGATACGCTACTTTCGAAAAAATATTATCCGCATAATTTTCGAACCACACAGCGCGCGCATATAAATACGGGTCGGTTGGAAATAATTTTCGGCCTGAAGAATATTTTTTATCCAGGAAAGCGCAAATGACCGCTGAATCCGCGAGATCAACTCCATTAACTCGCAGGGCAGGTATTTTGCCTAACGGACTGGCCTTTTCGAATTCCACAGGAACAGGTTTCCCCGTAGCCAAAAGCAGGGATTTGGGTAAAATTTCCCGGTGTTCATAGTCCAGCTTTTTCTCTGCCAATGCGATCTGAACTTTACGAACATAAGGTGATAAACCTACACCCCATAAAATAACTGAATGTTCGGGTTGTTTATTAAATAATGCCTTTATCATAATAATAGACCTCTTTTGCAAATAACTACCTATTAGTAGATAGTTTTCTAAGTTAAAAAAAACATCTAAAAAAGATGCCGCTCAATTTGCCTCCTGGCAGTCATTAACTTTCCTTCATTCTTATATAATCTGGCCAGTAAAAGCGATCCCTCAAGAAGTGAGAGAATAAATTCGGCCTCAGCTTTAGCCTGACCCGAATAATTAAATTCTCCCCTGGTCCTGCCCTGAATCAGCAATAATTCCAGCCATTTTTCTAAACGATTGAAAAAAATTCTGACTTCAGACTGGATGCTCTCCGGCAACGTTAATACATCGGAAGCCAGCATACCTCCCAGGCACATTTTGTTGTTGGCAGCGTAAGTACTGGCAAAAATACCGTCTAAAAATAAATGCAGCTTTTTTTTGCAGCTTAGAGATGGATTTTTCATTACTTCCGTTAACTGGGTATGGAGATTTTCCGTATGTCTCTCTATAACGGCTTTACCCAGCTCCGCCTTCGTAGGGAAGTGATAGTGTATGCTCGCAGTTTTAATGCCGACAGCTTCAGCAATATCGCGAAAGCTGAACGCATTATATCCTTGTGTTTTAATTAAGGATTCAGCAGTCGTCAGTATCTGTTCCCGGACATTTGTTTTTTTCATAGCGCCATTCTACCGATAGATAGATAGTTTGTCAACTGTATGTTTTTACCGACGCCGGCACACGCGCCAAAGAAAATCTTCAAACGCCCTCGTTGTCGCTTGGCCTGTGTCTGGGCCAGCCGGCTTAATAACTCATCCGGATTGAGACGTTTTTCTGCCATGAAGAATGATGACTTATTCCAAAGTTGAAAGTAGTGAAGAAGTCACCGTTTCCAGCCTGGGATTGTCTTTTTGAAGCCTCGGGGCCCATAAACTGGCATGCGCGAGCGCGTCGACGGAATCGGTCGCCCTCTGACTGAGGTGTTGAAGCGCGTCGACGGAACCGGTGAAAAACTCTACCAAAGTAGCAAGGCCCTGAACTCCCAGAATCGCTCTGTGCTGATCCGTTTTTATCAGATGAAATAATCCCAACAGGGATTGACTGGCATGCAAACCTCCTGACAGAAAAGCGAGAGTCAATGCCAGCAATTTTTTCCCACAGGATAATTTATTTAATTTTTTATAAGTGGGTCCAATATTCAATGTATGCGTCACGTGATAACTTGCCGTGGAACAACCAAATCCCACTGCGGATAACACTATGATTACCAACTGTATTTTGGTTTCATTCGTCAATACATTCGTCAACAAGAAACCGTCTGCAATGTGACAGCCGGTATATAACAAAAGCAGACCCATTTTTCGTAAGGGTGAGGCAGATAACCCTTCCTCTTCATCATGGGTAGCCGTAACTTTGTCCATTAATTCGTGTTCGGTGCCAGTAACCAAGGCTTTTGCATGTTGACCTGGCAATAAAATAAATCGACACATATTCGCTACAAATACCGGCACGGCAATTATTAAATTTCCCTGTGCGAAATCGTCCACCTGTTTCCAAATGGCATAGCAACCAAAACCAAATGTCACCGAAATAGCGCTGCCTAATACTAATTTGGCCGGAAATAAATGCGATTTATGACGATCGCTGTTAATAGAAAGATCGTCCTGCACGTTGGGATATATCTGGAAAGGCGTGTATTTGAATTCCTCCTCATCGGAATGATCGTGATGATGATGACCTATCGCATGGTCATATATCTCTACCCCCTGACTGATTCCCAGCATCGCTGTCAGCAACAGATAAAGCCAATTAACCTTACCTTTGTATAAATCCGATGAATCCAGACCATCATCTTTAGCCGAAGCATTATAAAATAACGCCATATAGGCAGCCAGCATGATGAGAATACCGAAAATTTGAAATAGAGTTTTTACCTTAGAAGATCCATGGTGGTGACGCATATAATTATCCCTTATTTGTTAGCTCAACTACTTTATCATGCAGAGACATTGCTGTCATGGGCAATAAAGGCGTATAATCATTCCTGCTCAATAAGAGCAAAGATCAGGGATGAGTAAAAAACTCATTTTTTTTTAGTTTAAAAAGGAGTCTGTCAATGAAAAAATACTGGCAATTATTGTCTACACTGGTTATATCATTACTGTTTTGTCAAATGGCGTCTGCGCAAATGAATAATAACCCCGCATCACCTACTGCAAACAATCCTAATAATCCTAATAATCTGGCTGAGCCGAACGATTTAAATAACCCTAATAATCCCACCAGTCCTAATAATATTAATAATCCCAATAATACTACTAATATTAATAATCCTAATAACCCTGCAAATCCAGCCAATCCTAATAATCCTGTAAATCCAGAAAATCCCAACAATTTAACTCCCAACAGTCCCAATACCCCCAACAATAATGACAATCTGGGCACGCCGAATAATCCCAATCCTAATCAATCTCAACCTGGAACGGTTACTCCTACGAACCCATAATTTTTTCATAAAGGCGGCGGCAGCCGCCTTTATATGCAGACTAATAATCTTCACCCCGCCTTAATGACTTGCTTTTTGAGTGTAATTTTTTACTGCTTAGTCGGCGTTCAGTAGATGCCCGGGTGGGTTTGGTTTTTTTGCGTTTGCGGGGAGATTTTTCAGCTTGTTGAAGAATGGTCCCAAGTCGCTGCAAAGCATCCTGTCTGTTTCGCTACTGGGTACGGTAACGACTCGCTTTGATAATCAACTCTCCCCGACGGGAAATCTGATTGTGAGACTGCGATAACAACCGGCTGCGCACATCTTCCGATAAATGGATGGAATGCAACACATTAAACCGTAGCAACACAGCCGTCGCTACTTTATTTACATTTTGTCCTCCCGGACCGGGCGAACGGATAAAACTAAACTCTACTTCCGATTCATCCAGAATAATTTTCGGCGTCATTTTAAACATATTTTCATCTGCCATTATCACCGTAGCCCTCATAAGGATTAAATCCAGTCATTTAATGCAATACCCACACTGGCACTGTTGGTGTAATGATTATACTCTATTAAACTTTGCCCGTAACCCGTAAAGCCCTGAACGTATCCACGAAACTGTCGTCTGACCAGTGGAAAAGACCAGGTTAATTCCAGGCTGCCCCGGGAAGCCACATGCTCAAGATTATAAGTGAGTAACGAAAAAGTCTGCTGATGAAATTTATAAGATAACACTACCCGCTCGTACCCCAAATAATGGGCAATATGGGGATTATTTTTCAGACTATCTCCTGGAATGACATACCAGGGCCGAATACTCAACAACCAGTTCTTTTTGGAGATCTGAGTTTCCAAATAGACACGATTCCAGCTTCTTTCGTAATCCCCACCTCTGCCGTTAGATTCATGCACTGCGCCGATATTTAAAAAGCTGATATTCCATCCTCCGAATAAAGGCCGCTCAATAACACTGGAGAAAAATAATTCCGGCTTATAATTGGTTTCTCTAAAGAAAGGAGTTTTATTGTATAACTGCCAAAATGATAACTGTGTATAAGCCAGATTCAATGAATTTTTATAATGAAAGAAATTGCGCCAGATAGGCGCTTTCACACTAAACTGAAATTTAGTTTCAATATGATTTAAATTTTCGAGACTGTCATCCTCCCACTCTGCGGCTTGATTCCAGGAAGAAACATACGAAAAAGGCATGATGTAGGTGGGTTCGTATAGACTAATGACGTACGGATTTGCGTTTGCCTGATTTTGCAATGACTCACGCTGTTCTGCCGCAGTGATGGCGAAGGCAGAAACAATATGTGCCCCCAAGAATAATGAAATACAGCCAGAGATAGCTATTTTTTTAAAATGAGTATTCGGCATAATTTTCTCCTTTAGAGCAAAGTTGGTGGTTTTTATAATTTTTATGCCATAACCCTCCTCGGCGAAATTTTTTCCGCTCTGAAATTTCCTGTTAATTGTACCCAGCCTTTCGGCAAAATCTCGGGAGAATTTTTCTGGATAAATTTAATCATTTCCTCCCGCACCTGACAGCGTAAATTCCATAAATCTCCGGAGTTGCGCGCACTGACCACAGCACGCAGTTGCACAGTATTTTCATTGACTTCGATCATTTCGAGTGTATTGGTTTTTTCATCCCACAAGGGAGAATTCCGCAGGATATTGGATAAATGGTCACGTAATTTTTCAACATCGACGTTATAATCCGTATAAAAAACGACGACTCCGCGTAATCCATATTCCGCATGACTTAAATTTTGGAATGAATTTTCCATAAAATAAGAGAGTGGATAAATAATCAGACGTAAATCCCAGGTACGCAGATGTATCTGGTTTAAGGTAATTTTCTCTATACTACCTAATTCCGGCCCTGTATTAATCAAATCACCCACTTTGATCGGTCTGTTTAGAATAAAATTTAGTCCTGTGAAAATATTGGCGAAAATTTTCTGCGCCGCAAACGCCATAATACCGCCAATGACACCGGCTGAAATTAAAATCCCTTTACCTATTTCCTTCACTACAGGAAAATTAAGTAATACCAGCGCGAGGGCCAACAGTATAATTATTATGGTTAATATTTTTTTGAGTAAATAAGCCCGCGTGACAAAAATGCCTAAATTCGGCGAAGTTATTGGCGAATTTTTTTTCCGCTCCAACCAGATATCTATATAATCTAACAGCTTAATGGCAGACAGGCTTAGCGCCAACGTAATCAATATTTTTATTGAAATCTCTACAAAATGAGCAGTTTGCGGTAAATTAAATAACCAGGCAAAAAAACTGAAATAGATTAAAGGGAAAATAAAATAAAAAGCCCTGATAAATGCAGAAATAACTACTTTTAAAGGGGTGGCGCTAGCAGGACAATAATATTTTTTTACAACTCTAAAAAGAACATAATTGGATAATAAACCTAAAATTAAAGCTGGAACCAGCGCTTCTATCAGTGCGAGATTATTTTTAATTAAATTAATAAAATCCAATATTTTTCCCCCACTTTTCTTATCTCCTATTGTTAATTATTACAAATCTGATAGCCTTTGTCAAAAAACTCAGAGGAAATTTTATGAACATATGGTTTAAAAATGTTGATTTATCCGCGATCAACCAGATAAGTGATAATACCCTTATATGCTGTTCCTTGGGTACTATAGGTGACTATACCGCGTCCAGTAATTCCAGCGGCTGGTATTCTTCGCCGGCGCCGGAGTAAGTAAAAATCTGGCCTTTTTTAACATCAAAAAACCATAGATGGATAGCCAGTTCTTTTTGCAGGACTTTACTGTTGATCCAGGGAAAAGTTAGACAATTCTGCAGTGATTTATTTAGCGCCAGCTTGGCGTAATCATCGGCATCCTGCGTTTCGATACGCTTCGTTTTAATCAATGAAACCCAATTTTTTATAAAATCGTCTTTAATTTCATCGTTAGTATTCAATAGGGCCTGAATGCCGCCGCACTGACTATGTCCTAACAGAATCAGGTGTTTGACTTTCAAAAAACAGATTCCAAATTCCAAAGCCGCGCTCGTGCCGTGATGGGCTTCGTCTTTTTCATAAGGAGGAATGACGTTTGCGACGTTTCGCACCACAAATAAATCGCCCGGATCGCACTGCAGGATCAGGGCTGGATCAACCCGGGAATCGCAGCAGGAAACAACCATAACCTCGGGCTGTTGCCCATAATGGGAAAGATATTGCATTACCGAGTTATCTCCCGAAGCGTATTTCCGTCGAAATAACTGGTAGCCCTGCAGCATTTTTACAAAAGAATTTTCCATAAATAATTCCAAAAGATGGACCCGGTTGAATGTTAACCGTCAAATCGGGCGGCTGTCAAATTTCGAGAGGTTACCGGAATTATAAAAGATGTTATTATTCATTTTAGATGACAAATTATGGAATAATTACCATGAATAATGGCATGACACTCATCGATTTGACGCACACTATCCACGAAGAAATTCCCTTATGGCCGGGCAGCCGAATTTTCTCAAATGAAATTTGCCAAAATTATTCGCCCGGTCAATTCAGAATTAATAATTATCATCTGTGCGCGGGTACCGGCACGCATCTGGACGCGCCATTTCACGCTGAAAAAGACGGCAAATCCGTTAGCGACTTCACGCTGCAGGAATTAATCGGCCCGGGATGCGTCATCGATGTCACCCGCAGTGCGAACCAGAATCCCGATTACGCCATTACCGTTGACGATCTCGAACAATGGGAAAAAATTCACGGCGTCATCCCTAAAAAAGCCATTGTGCTGGCGCATACAGGCTGGGCGCGGTTTTGGGACCAGCCGTCTCGATATTGCAATGCGGATGACGAGGGGATTTTGCATTTCCCCGGCTTTAGTGAAAAAGCCGCGCAATGGCTCATTAAACGCGAAATAATTGGAGTTGGCATAGACACACTCTCTCTGGATCCAGGCGATAGTCAGACTTACCCCGCGCATCATATTTTTTTGGGTCAGGGTTTATTCCAGCTAGAAAACGTCGCCAATCTGGCAGCCATGCCGGCCACCGGTGCGACCATTTTTGTACTTCCTCTCAAAATCCGTAACGGCCCCGAAGCTCCCGCGCGGGTATTTGCCATGCTATCTGAAGCGTCTTAACCTTGATTTTTGGTAATTAGTAACCTAATATAACCCTGATTTTCAGTAAAAATATCAGAAAATAACCCTGATTTTTAGTAATTTTATAACATAATTCTTTTAAATCAAAAGCTTATATGGAAAGAGATATTTTTCCTCAACTCGTAAAATGGCGGGAACATCCTTACCGCAAGCCTTTAGTGCTGCGCGGAGCCCGGCAGGTGGGCAAGTCATGGGTTGTTCAGGAATTTGGAAAATCTTTTGATAGTATGGTTTCTATCAATTTTGAAAGGACACCGCAAGCGACACAAATCTTTGATGGAGATATCAACGCCACAACACTTCTGGAAAAAATTTCCCTTCTTGTTCATAAAAAAATTACCCCGGGAAAAACTCTTTTATTTCTGGATGAAATTCAGGAATGTCCAAATGCCATACGCGCACTTCGTTATTTTAAGGAAGAATTACCGGAGCTGCATGTTATTTCCGCTGGGTCTTTAATTGATTTTGCTTTAGATAAAATTGGCGTACCCGTAGGACGAATTCAGTTTATGTATCTGTATCCCCTGTCCTTTTCTGAATTTTTAACAGTTAACGACCGCGATGATTTACGTGAATATATTAAAAGCCAGAAAATCGATCCCGTTATTCATTCCAGCATCATGGAATATCTAAAAAATTACTTTTGGTTGGGGGGTATGCCGGCGGTGGTCAGCGCCTGGTTAGAACGCAAAGATCCACAGCTATGCCAGGAAATCAGGATGAAATACTGCAGGCTTATCAGCAGGATTTCCACAAATATACCGGAGAAAAAAAAATACCTTACCTAAATAAAGTATTTGCCTCTATTCCATTGCAATTAGGTCAAAAATTTAAATTTAGCCAGGTGGAAGCGGATATTCATAGTTTACCATTGAAAGAAGCGCTCGCCTTACTGAATAAAGCTGGTATCGCGTACTATTGTTTTCATACTTCCGCTCATCAACAACCATTGGGCGCAGATGTTAATGAAAAAAAATTCAAAATTTTCTTTTTCGATATTGGACTGGCGCAAAGATTATTAGGTTTAGATACCCGAGAATGGCTGATAACTCCCATAAAAGTTGACAATATAGGTTCCATTACCGAACAGTTTGTCGCTCAGGAGTTTTTGGCCTATCATGACGTGAAAACAAGATTGCAATTATTTTACTGGCATCGCGAAACACGCGGCAGTAACGCCGAGGTTGATTTTATCATTCAGGAAAATTCTAAAATAATCCCCGTAGAAGTGAAATCATCTAAAGCTGGACGAATGCGCAGTCTGCATTTATACCTGGAATCTCATCCTGAAACCCCCTATGGTTTGAAAATCTCTGAAAATTCATTTTCTCAACATAAAAATATTCGGGAGATTCCTCTATATGGAATTGCAGCCTGGTTATTAAAAGGTAACTCTTCAGGGATATGAATTTGCAAACGCAGAACGTTCAATTTTGTCCCAGGTTTGACGAAAAAGTGGCCGAAAAAGCGCAGCATACTACTGTATGTGAGCATTTTGAGGGCAATTTTTCGTCAAACCTGGGGCAAAAGTGAGCGTTCCTATCCACTGGCTGAGACTCTAATGGCAAAGCACACTGAATCCAAGGCCTTTTTTCTTCACGCCTTCAATGATTTTTGGCAATGCGTCGATAGTTTGCTGCCGCCGCGAGGGGCCGTCGTGTAATAAAATAATTTGTCCGGAGGCGGCGTGCTCAATCACGCGATCAGCGATAATGTCTGCGCCTGGGCGACGGTAATCATCGGGAGTATATCCCCAAAATATCGGTTTCATCCCCTTTGACATTACATAATTTCGCACTTTTTTATTGGCTGACCCATAAGGAAAGCGAAATAAACCAGGTTTTATTCCTGTAATTTTATAAATTATTTTTTCAGATCCCACGACTTCTCTATAAAGCCGTTTCGCGGCCAGCCGCGTGAATACCGGGTGAGTCATGGAATGATCCCCTACCACATGCCCAGCGGCGATCATTTCACGCAAAAATTGCGGATGCGCTTTCGCATTTTGACCTAATACAAAAAAAGTCGCATTAACATGGTATTTTTTTAAAATTTCCAGCACCTGGCGGGTAAAAATCGGCGACGGACCGTCATCAAATGTTAACGCCACAGTGCCTTCAGTCGCCTTTGCCGAACAGGTATGCGCAGGCTTTTCGGGGAACTTTATGGAGTGTGCATAAACAGGGAAATACGTTAAAGAAAAAACGATTCCTAAAACAAAACTTAGTCCCTTCGTTCCCATAAAGCCTCCTTGTACTCAATACAGGAGGGTTTTTTCTCCCCCCTGCCATATCATACTAGGATGCTGAAGTCAATAATTCCCGGATCTGTCTAGATAATACACAATTCTGTGCGGATAGGGGCCTCGCCGCAGAAGGAAAGCTGAAAGGATTTGCCGGATAACGCCGTCACGCGCTCACCCGCCCAGAGGATTCCTGCCAGATTCAGGGGGTCCACGGCAGAGACCACCACCGGGGAATCGTTCACTGTGGCAGTTTTTTTCATAGCCCGCAGTGAATCCACCGCATAAGGCAACGCGAATTGCTCGCCCAAAAAACCACTGACAAACCGTCCACCGCGGATTTCGCCCTGATTTTCCAGCCGGCGAAACGCCGCCAGCAGCTCGCGCCACGGCGGCATTGGCGTTTCACGCGATAACAACTCACGAAAAACTACTCCGTATCGCCTGAGCAATATCCAGCATATCGCTTCAATACGCCGCTGCGGGTCACGTTTTTCGTCGTTGTGCAATAGCGACCAGCGCCCGCCGCTGTAACGGGCCCGCGCGCGCTGTCCGCTCTTTCCCGAGCGGCGGCGGGGGTCTATTAAGGCGCGTAAATTATCAAAGCCATCCGCCGTGACCACACCGGCCGCTACCAGTTCCCACAATCCGCTTTCTACCTCAGATTTTAGCTGACCGTTACCGCGAAAAATGTCCGCAAAAAAAGAAGCGCCTTTTTGCTGTAAATATAAATGAATATTTTTGGCGGCCTGACTTAACCCGATCAGGCTTTCCTGCTGGAGAGAATGATGATTATCGGGCAGCCAGTCCGCTTCTTCCCGCACAAAAAAAGTAATTGGCGCAACCGCAGTGGGCATGATGGTGCGGCCATTTTTTTCTGCCGGATGCGGCGATAATCGGCCCCAGCCGATAGCTCCCGACAGGCACAGCCGGTCCAATGCCTGCGGATCATAGTCTGCGACGCGCTTCGACAAAATCTGGCGTTCCCAGGCATTCGCCGGAATTTCAAAACCCTGCAATTGCCGAAGGATTTCCAGCACCCCCGCCTCACCCCGCAACTGCGTGCCGGGCGCTAAATGCTGCCAGGTCAGCAGCCAGCGCATGAATTGCGCCGCGGTGACCGGCTCAATTTCCTTGCGTAACCTGTCGAGGGTGAGCCGGTGGATGCGCGCCAGCAATCCTCTCTCACACCATTCCAGCGGCGCGGATTCGCCATGGAGAAAGTGTCCGCGCAAAATGAGACCGGTGGTTTCCAGTTTCAGCAAAGCGAGGTTAACGTCAGCGGGATCAAGCGCCAGTTTCAGACCCAATTCTTCTGCCGTAATTGGCCCGCTGTGCAACAACCAGCCGCGCAGCATAATTACCAGCGAATCAAAATATATCTCTTCCACCGTTTCGTTACGGGAATATATTTCGGCAAATATTGAGGCTTTTTCTGCAGCCCGCCAAAATATTTGATCATCCACATTCACCGCCTCTGCGCGCTTGTCCGCAGCTAAAATATTAAAATATTCGCGAAATATTTCCATGCGTGGAAACGCAATAAGAGTTTGCATGGTATCGTGCAGTTCATTTTCATCGCGTATATTCGGCCAGGCCTGTTCCTGAACCTGCGCGATCGCAGTGGCATCCAAACGGCCCATGTTTTGCAGCACTGAGTCTGGCAATATCCGCCGCAATTCCACGGCTCTGGCGCGGCGTTCCTCAAGAGGCGCGTCGTCCAGAAAGGCATAAGGATTGGCATTTAATATTTCATGGGCAAAAGTCGAAGGAGTGGGCGTGTCGATGGCTATGCATCGGATTTCGCCACTGATTATATTGTTAAGAACTGCTATTAATCCTTCAACGTCGAGAGCTTCGGTGAGCACATCTTTCATGGCTTCGTTAATTAATGGATGGTCAGGAAGCTCTATATCGCGCCCGCCCAAATTATCCTGACACGCCGCGGCATCGGGAAAAACCGCAGCCAAAAGATCGTTTGAACGCATGCGCAGGATATTCGGCGGCACTTTTTTGCCGTTACGAAACCGCACCAACGCCAACGAACGCATCGCGTCCCAGCGCCAGCGCGTCGTGAATAACGGCGCCTGCAGTACCGCCTGAGTAAGCACTTCCCGCAACGTCTGGGGATGCAGAAACTGAAACACATCCGCTAAAGGAAAACTGTGCTGTTCTGCAAGCGAAATATTTAATCCATTGTCTGTCGCCGCCGCCTGTAACTCAAAATTAAAAGAACGGCAAAAACGTTTTCTGAGGGCTAAACCCCAGGCTTTATTAATGCGCGCCCCGAATGGTGCGTGGATGATGAGCTGCATGCCGCCAGACTCGTCAAAAAACCGTTCGGCGATGACGGTGGACTGAGTCGGAACCGCGCCTAACAGAGCACGCCCCTGCAATATATATTTAATCAGTTGTTGCGCGCTTCCGGCGTCAACACTGCATTCCGAAATAAGCCAGTTTGCCACTTCAGAAGTTTCCGTAGAGATCCCCGGAAGCATATCGCTTAATTTTTGCCGTAAATTCGCCACGTGCAGGGAAAGTTCCGCGGTTCGGGCCGGCGCTTCTCCCCGCCAAAATGGCACACTCGGAGGAGCGCCGTGGGCATCTTCGACAATCATGCGGCCAGAACTTTCAACGCGGCTGATTCGCCAGGAAGACGTACCGAGTAAAATAATATCTCCCCGGCTGCTTTCCACCGCGAAATCTTCATCGACCGTGCCTACCATCATGCCTTCTGGTTCGGCGATCACTGTAAATAAACCGTTTTCGGGAATAGCTCCGCCGCTGGTGATCGCCGTTAACCGGCTGCCGCGGCGTGCGCGAACAATGCCGTTGACGCCGTCACGAAATAAATAAGCGCCATAGCGTCCGCGCGATCCGGCGATACCTTCCGACAGCATCTCTAATACTGAATTAAAAATTTCCCGCGATAATCCGGCGTAAGGATAAGCATGAGTGATCAGTTTAAATAAATCATCTTCGCGCCAGTCTGCGGTGGCGCAGGTGGCCACTATTTGCTGGGCTAAAATATCGAGAGGCTGTTGCGGCATGATTAGCTGATCCAGATCCCCGCAGCGAATGGCGTAAACCAGTGCGGCGCATTCCAGTAATTCATCGCGGGTAGTCGCAAAAATACGTCCTTTCGGAATCGCGCCGCGCCAATGACCTGCACGGCCAATGCGTTGCAATGCGACGGCGATCGCGCGCGTGGACCCTATCTGGCAGACGAGATCCACAGTGCCGATATCAATGCCCAGCTCCAGAGAAGCCGTCGCGACCAGCACGGTTAATTCGCCATTTTTCAGTTTCGTTTCGGCGGCAAGGCGCAGTTTCCGCGATAAACTGCCATGATGCGCCGCGACCTGCCGCTCCCCCAGCCGCTGCGATAAATTATGCGCGACCCGTTCCGCCAACCGCCGGGTATTCACGAATACCAGCGTCGCCCGATTCTGCCCGGCTAATTCAGCGATGCGGTCGTAAATTTCATCCCACATCACGTTGGACGTGACAGCCCCCAATTCACTCACCGGAATCTCGATGGCCAAATCGAGGTGGCGGGTATGGCCAATATTCACAATCACGGGTTGTGGACGGCCGTTACCCGCGAGAAAATTCGCCACTTTTTCCAGTGGTTTTTGGGTCGCGGATAAACCAATACGAACCGGAGGCGCGAAAGTCAGAGCCTGCAGGCGCTCCAGCGACAAAGCCAGATGCGCTCCGCGCTTGTCGTTCACCATGGCATGAATTTCATCGACAATGACCGTACTGACGTTCATCAGCATAGCCCGGCTTTTTTCAGCCGTTAACAAAATATAGAGGGATTCGGGAGTTGTAACGAGTATGTGCGGAGGATGTTTGAGCATGGCCTGACGTTCGCGGGCCAGCGTATCACCCGTTCGAACCATCACACGAATGTCCATCATTTCCAGCGCGCGCTCCCGCGCCAGCGCCGAAATTTCCTCTAGCGGGCCCATTAGATTTTTTTGAATATCATTGCCTAATGCTTTCAAAGGCGAGACGTACAGCACTTCCGTGCGGTTTGGCAGATCACCGCGCAGCGCCTGACGCACCAAACCTTCCAGACAGGCCAAAAAAGCCGCGAAAGTTTTACCGGAACCCGTTGGCGCTGAAATTAAGGTAGTTTTTCCGTCTAATATTGACGGCCAGCCCAATTCCTGCGGTTCGGTTGGCGTTCCAAACCGGCCAAGAAACCAGTCGCGTACTAACGGATGAGCCCAGCTTAAGTGTTCGTTATTCATTGATTGTGTTTAATTTTACTGATAGTCAATGGCTTCATTTAGATAGGAAATTTCAAAAATTGGCAAGCACTAAATAATATGAATGTCCACATGCTTACCCAACACTGCCGCTATTTTAAATAATGTGGAAATCCGAATATCTTCCGATTGATTCTCTATCCGCGAAATCGCTGATTTCTGTGTGTGCAACTTCTCTGCCAATTCAAGCTGTGTCAACCCCGCTTTTTTGCGTAGGCGGCGCACAATCACGCCAATTTGAAAATCGGCGTATCCTTCATCAAAATCTTTGGCAAAATCTTCATCTCTCTTTTTTCGTTTACTGATATAACGTCTTAAATCACTCATATGTGATGACCTTTCATTTTCCTCATATGGAAATGTTAACATATAAGTGAACTTTGTGCAACAGTATCAAATTACTTCGCCAATGGGGGAGCCACTGTTTGCCTACCCTGGGAAGTTTACCGACTGACGTGGAGCGTGATATATTAAGGGAATATAATGGCAAATTATGGAAGTGATGATGACTTATCAGGAAAAACTAAGAATCGCCACGCATGGCCGCGGGTTTTATCCGCTGGAGCGGAAGATTCAGGCTATCGTTAAAGAAGCGCCGGTTTCCACCGGGCTGTGTCACGTTTATATTCCTCATACCAGCGCTTCTGTTATTATCTCGGAAAACGCAGATCCTACCGTTTTGAAGGATTTGGAAAAATTTATGTCGCGTTTGGTCGAAGACGGTGATCCGATTTTTCAGCACACCACTGAAGGGAAGGATGACATGTCCGCACATGTACGAACGGTTCTGACACAAACCGCTGTTTCAATACCGATTACTGATCATTCACTGGCATTGGGCGTATGGCAGGGCGTATTTCTTTGGGAGCACCGCCATCATAACCATCAGCGCGATGTGATCGTCACTATTTTTTGATTTTCCCTACACGATTCATTCCGAATGAATTTAGGCATCGCGCAAGAATAACTTTTACATTAGGTTCAACCCGTCATTGCGAGCGCCAGCGAAGCAATCCAGTTCGAACTTCGGCCAATGCTCTGTAAATGATGAGGATATTTTAACTCGATAACACTGCCATTAGGACACCCGGAACTTGCAAGAATGACAGTATCCTGATAAGTTAAATGGTAGTTTTCAAAAGGGCGAATAGTAAAATGTACAGAACCAAAATAACTGAAGAATTAAAAAAAACATTTAACATTATCTATAGTCAATATCAACAAAACCTTCCTATGGATATCATTCCGATTATATCAAGCTATGCATTTGATTTATCTTTATTATCTTCATTTTGGGAAAATTTCATTCAGGAGCAGAAGCTTACACGGTCCATTATTCCGCCCAATAGAGGTAAGATTAAAACTGAATCAAACTTAATTGAATATTTTGAAGAAATTTTTTTAACAGTTTTAAAAACTTTAAGTCAAAATGAGAATGAAGCAATCAGCTTCAATCGGTATCCCGGCGAAAATTCTACTCAACGGACATTTGACACAGCTTCTCAGGCATTAGCATTTCTTAGTAAAGATGGAATTCTCCTTAATTCTTTTCCCCCAAGAAGCTATAATTTGTGGGATTATTTAAGAGATACCGGCAGAGTATCCGAAGACTCATTCAAAGATTTAGATGTCTACGAATTTTATAAAGAGATTTTTTTACTTTTACCTGATAATCAGATGTATGCAGTTTACCGATTTGGGCCGCAAGAACTAAAAATATTAGACGAGGTTTTAAATCGCAGTTCTAAGGAAAATTCTTCTTTTGATCAGGGCGCCTGTTTTAATCAAATCAAAAACATGGATCTTCTTTCGGAAAAACAGCAGATATCTGTGAGCAAAGAATTGTATATTGTCAGGGAAGTCAATTGTGTAAAATTGGCTTTTTTAAGAAACAACTCCCTTAATAAAAAACTGATTAACATTTTAAATAAAATACCTCAATTTTTAAATGATAAAAATCAAATTGAGGAAAGACAGCTTGCACCATTGAATATACTCAATAACCTGAACTTACTGCCATCTGTATTAAATTTAATTATTGCTCATTACAGCCAAAATTATCTGGCCGATTTAGCATCATCTTTGATTGGTCAATTAAAAAAATTGAAATCTATTTATGATAGCGAATTAGGAAATTTTTTTCGATATTCTAATGATTTATTTGAACCACTTTTAGCGGTAGCCAGTGATGAGATTTTCGAATTCTTTCGTGACCGCGAGATTTTATCTGTCTATCAGGAATTATATGATTCACTTATGCCCTTTCATGGATTCGAGAAAACATGGGAAGAATCAAAAGAATATGAATACAAGGCGATAAAATTAATTGAAAAATTTATCATTGGTCAGGAATTTTTTCATCAGATGAAGGAAGAAAAATATTCCTGTCTAATGGATGGATTAAAAAATTCTTATCCTGATTGGGCCGATCCCAAATTAGATCAATTTATTTCTGATCTACTTTTTCTGGCAGGCGTCCACACTTCTTTAATCGTTAGTAAATCGCTTCTGGGAAACAAATTCGAAACTTTTTCCAGATTAAACTCAGACAGCCCCATGCCAGAGAGATTGTCCGCTGAGCAGGAATTAAATTTATTTTTAAACGAAAAGGTCGGTGAAAAAGACCCCGTCAATTTTTTAATGGTAGAAGAAGCGGATGAAAACAGGGTTAAATTGTTTATTAAATTGGAAGCTTCAAAAACTTTAAAATTATTAAAAATGAATTTTATCTCAATGAGCATTCATTTATCCCCTTACTATATGGACAGGGTTTTCGAACAGATCGCCAAGTCCCTAAAACCCGGGAAACGCTCTCCAACCAAAGATCAAGTAATCCTGCCTTTTTTTAAAAAATATTATCATATAGATCAAAAAAATATTGAAGCAGTCGAACCCTTTCAGAATTATGGATACGAGATTAAATTAAACCGATTAGCTTATAATTTTCTCAAAAATTCTGGAAATAGGGAAAAAATTAATTCCGTAATAGACACCATCGATGAACTGATGATACCTTTAGATGAAGCATTAAAAAATTTTCCATATAAGAAACATAAGCCTGTCAATAATTTTATTAAAACATTTGAACATGATGTTAAAACACTTGGTCAACCCGCCAATGAAAAAGCGATATTACATAATTTCGCTAATTGTCTGAAAAAATGGCGGAAACAATTAAATATTATAAAGAATTCACCTGATCTCAATACTTCCTCCACATGCTTTAGCATATTTTTGCCAAATCCAGCGAAAAAGTTAATTGAAGTTATCCAAAAAACCGAAAAAGAGATTAAAAATTTAGAACGAAGTATTAATAGTTTGTTGGAAAAATCATCCACCGGAGAAATCGCCCTAATGCTCCACAGCCTGAGCTGACTGCGAAGAAGCGTGCTACATTGCCCTCTCGCCCCGCCATCAGGATACCCGAGCTTGCAGGGATGGCAGTATTCTGCTTCCAAAGCTGGCTAACTCAACCAGCCCGAAATTGGACGCAGTGGAACAATTACTCTACCCGTTTAGCGAAGAATGCCTTAATGAACGAAAAAATCAAAAGCTACTGCTGCGCATAGGTCTGGGGATCGGTATATGCGGTGGCGGCGGATTATGGGCCACCTTGTTTATGTACGCAGGTAACGTAGCACCGTCAACTTTAAAAATCGTCGCCTCTGTGTCTGGAGGGAGCGTGGTTTTGAGTTTGTTGCCTTTTTTATTAAGCCAAATCACAAGCAGAATCACTAAAGACTGCTTTCGCAAGGCTTCGGTCAAATTTCAGGGATACAATCTCTGGAATGAAGACGCCATGAGCTTGAGAAGAGCCGTCGCCTACCTGCGCTTACTGGATGGAGCAAAAATCTCCTCCACAGCACGCTCTGTTACAAATAATTAGCGGCATGATATATTACGCATATTATGAAAAACTTTGATCCCAATGCCGCGGCTGATAAAGATGCTGGAATTTTTGGTCTGCCCTTTAGTGTCGACGAGGCCAAACTGGTTATTCTGCCCGTACCCTGGGAAGTGACGACTTCTTACGGAGGCGGTACTTCGCAGGGCCCTCAGGCTATTTTACAGGCGAGTATGCAGGTTGATTTGTATGATTTCGAATTAGGGAATTTTTATCAGGCAGGCATTGCCATGATGGAGGAATCTCCCCAAATCCAACAATGGAATGAATTGGGACGCCAGGCAGCGGAAAAAATCATCGCGGCCGGCGGCGCGGAAAACGACCCAGAGCTAAACGCCTCGCTGGAAATCGTTAATCAGTATAGCCAACAATTAAATCATTACGTTTATACCCAAACTAAAAACCTGCTGGCGCAGGGTAAGCGCGTCGGCATTCTGGGCGGCGACCACTCCACGCCGTTTGGGGCTATAGAGGCGTTTCTGGAAAAGTATCCACGAATGGGTATTCTTCATTTCGACGCCCATGCGGATATGCGCAAAGCGTACGAAGGCTTTGAACATTCTCACGCTTCCATCATGTATAACGTCATCACAAAAACGGCTCTGCAAAAATTAGTGCAGGTTGGCATCCGCGATTTTTGCGAGGAGGAATTGAATTTCATTAAAGAAAATTCGTCGAAAGTGGTCACCTTCTTCGATTCGGCGCTATACGATCAGAGAATGAACGGTGTCGGCTGGAGTGAGATTTGCGAGGAAATCATCGGGAATTTGCCACAGGAAGTCTATGTATCGTTTGATATCGATGGACTGGATCCGCGCTTTTGTCCTCATACCGGCACGCCGGTCCCGGGCGGCCTGGATTTACGCGAAGCATTGTATTTAATTAAAAAAGTTGTCCGATCGGGCCGAAAGATCATTGGCTTCGATCTGAACGAAGTCTCTCCCGGCGACACCGCGGACAACGGCGCCTCCGGGGAATGGGACGCCAACGTCGGCGCGCGACTACTTTATAAACTCTGTGGTTGGACCCTATGTTAAAATGGGAAATATATTAATTATGGACAATACAACGCAGAAATCGAAATGGATTAGCCTGACAGGAATCAGTATCGCTGGTTTTTTAGGATGTCTGGATTTAACTATAGTCAACACCGCTTTACCTGCCATTCAAAGTGATTTGAATGTCAGTGTCACGCAATTGCAATGGGTGATGACCATTTTGCTGTTAGCGTTAACCGCTTTTATGGTGGTTTCGGGGAAACTGGCAGATCTTTACGGACGACGCTTGTGTTTCTACGCGGGTATGATCCTCTTTGCCCTGTCTTCCCTGGGTGCGGGATTGTCCCCTGATATCCACTTCCTGATCGCCTTCCGGTTTTTACAAGGTATTTCCATCGCTTTTTTATATACTGCTCCGGTTGCCATCGTTCCCAGCATATTTCCCGAACATAATCGAGGTAAAGCCACCGGGTTTCTCATCGGCGCCAATGGTTTGGGATTGGCGTTAGGTCCGGTGATCGGCGGTCTGATCGTCAGTACGCTCGGCTGGCGATGGATTTTTTTCATCAATCTGCCTATTATTCTCATCAGTTTTATTTGTTGCTGGCATAGGTTAATCGAGTCCAAAAGCGAATCCGCGATCAGAAAAATTGACTGGTGGGGATTTATCCTGCTGATTATCGCCGTTCCCTCGGGTATTCTGGGGCTGGTTCAGGGCGAGACCTGGGGATGGTTATCCTCTCCCACGATCATTTTCCTGTTGATCGCTATCATTGGGCTGGTAATTTTTTATTTCGTCGAAAATAAAGTCACCGCGCCTATCGTCGAATTTCATCTGCTGGCGAATCGCGTTTTCTTAATTGGTCTGGCCGCTAATTTTGCGCTGGCGTTATTTTATGCGATCGATTTCTTTTTAATCCCTCTCTACCTGCATTTTGTTCATGGCCAGCCTGCTTATCAGATTGGATTTTCTCTGCTGCCTGCGACATTTATGGTGGCGGTCTTATCGTCAGTAACCGGGAAAATTGTCGATAAAAATGGTCCGAAGGGAGTTCTCTCTCTGGGATTATCGCTCTTTATAGTGTCGGCGCTTTTGCAGTCCTTTTTCGGCGCACATTCACCTATTTATTTTATCTTATTTTCCTATTTACTCTTCGGAATTGGCTGGGCCTGTATTTTAAGTCCATCGATTGTGGCTGCGCTCTCTTCAGTGCCAAAAGAATCCGCAGGCGTTGCCATGGGCACCATAGGCACACTTCATAATTTGGGCGGTGCGATAGGACTCGCATTGGGCACTTTAATTTATAATTTATTGGCAAAAAAGACATTATTATCTCTGCTGGAAAAAAATAACACTCCCGCGGGAACCTGGGTTGATCAGGCTATCGCGAACACGGAAAATGCCGTACACATCATGCAAAAAAATACTCATTTAGATGTGGATTCAATCACGGCAATCTTTCAGCATTATTTCCTGCAAGGTTATCAGGGCGCTATGTGGTTAATGATCATTGTCTGCATACTCGCGCTCATTGCTGTGATGACAGGGCTAAGGATCACCGATAAGTCCGGTTTGTAATGCTTTCTTCATTCCGGGCATCGGCTCTGCCGAGCGGAGGATCAAAACAGGAAGCGGGTACCGCTGTACTCAGCGGGAGCCACTGGCTCATGCGTGGCTTTATTGAGAAATCACAGAAATTGCTTTAATCTATTCGAATCAAAAGCTTAAATTAAGGGCGTTATGGAATACCGGGATTATTATAAAATACTGGGCGTGGATAAAAAGGCCACGGCGGAAGATATTAAAAAACAATATCGACGGTTGGCGCGCAAGTATCATCCTGACGTTAGTAAGGAAAAAAACGCGGAGGAAAAATTCAAAGAAGTTCAGGAAGCCTATGAGGTACTTAAAGATCCCTCTAAAAGAACAGCATACGATCAAATAGGCAGCCAACCGCACGGAAAAACCGGCTTCACCCCACCCCCGGGTTGGGAATTTCGCCAAGCCGGAGGCGGCGGACAAGGCGCGGAAAATCCGTTCGCAGGCGCTGGTTTCAGTGATTTTTTTGAGTCGCTATTCGGTCAGCAGGCGCAACATTATGGCCGCCGCCAAACAGCTTTTAAGCAACGGGGCCAGGATCAGCACAGCAAAATAAATCTTTCAGTCGAAGATGCCTTCCACGGCACTCAAACTTTGATCCAACTTCAGGAACCGGAGCTGGATCCTTCCACCGGTGAGGTAAAATTAAAAACCCGAAATCTGAATGTTAAAATTCCCGCAGGAGTTACCTCCGGTCAACAAATTCGTCTGACCGGCTTGGGTAGCCCTGGGACAGGCGGGGGACGCAACGGCGATCTGTATCTGGAAATTCAATTGCTGGATCACCCCTATTATACGGTAAAAAACCGTGACGTTTACCTGAATTGTCCGGTTACCCCTTGGGAGGCGGCGCTCGGGGCTAAAATTACTGTGCCGACTTTGGGTGGGCCGGTGGAACTGAGTATTCCTGCAGAATCCCAAACCGGTAAAAAATTACGCTTAAAAGCAAGAGGTTTTCCCGGCACTCCGCCTGGAGATCAATATGTGCTACTGACTGTGTACACTCCACCACCAAAAACCGAAAGTCATCGCCAATTATATCAAAAAATGGGGGAGGAAATGGGCGATTATAATCCCAGGCATATTTTTATAAGGAAATAACTATGGCCAAACTGCTTTCAGGAGTTATTATTGAAAAATCTCAATCTCTTAATTTAGATGAGTTTTGCCATGCCACCCATGCGCAAAAAGAAATCGTCATCCAGATGATCGAATATCAACTGATCCAACCAGAGGGCAATTCTCCAGAAGAATGGCGCTTTGATTGGCATTCTTTAAAACGTGGCCGGATCGCGTCCAGCTTTTACCATGACCTGGAAATTAATATGCAGGGAGTGGCTTTGGCCCTTGAATTACTGGATAAAATTGAGTATCTGCAAAATCAAATCGATATTTTGGAAAAAAAATAAAAAGCTTTCTCTGACTCGACTTTAGCCATTTTGATGCCATTGAACAGAAGCCCGTCATTGCGAGCGCGAGCGAAGCAATCCAGTACAATCTTTGTAGAAATATTGCACAGGATTGCTTCGCTCGCGCTCGCAATGACGCCATTTTTAGGGCTTTATCCTAAAAAAGGCTGAAGTCGAGTCTGACAGTTCTCATCGGCGGATATGCTAGAAAATTCAACAGTCTATGCATTTTCACGCATAAAAAACTTTATTTTCTTGCTTTTTACACCAAATTGCCACACAATGAACGTACCACCAAAGGTGCTTCAACACCCCGGTGGTACTGTCGGGTAACAAGATCACGTTGCCGTGACCCCGTCCCCTAAGAACCGTACGTGCAACTTTCACTGCATACGGCTCAAGCTCTTAAAGGCTTTCCTGGAAAGCCCGACTTTGCTCTCGCTATCGCGTAGATGCCATTGATCATGACACATTGGGTGCAACAAGACCAGATTTTCTTGAGTGGTTTTGCCTTGGCGACTCCGATGTATGATATGATGCATGTGCCATCCAGACTGTGGTGTGATTTCCGTCCGGCAGAGTGGACATAACCCCTTTTGTTCAAGCCATAGATTTCTTAAAAATTTTCTATCTGGAATATCAGTCGTATTCCGGCGGCGTTGTTCAAAGTACTGAGCATATTGAGGATCGTAAGGATTGGCTTCCTTACGGATTTTGATATGCTTTTTGTAATGAACAGACCGGGCCATAGTGAGATAAATGGGAAGCCCCTCAAACGATTTTCCGCAGAAATCCCAAGCTGTTCTGTGTGTTTTCTTAAAGTATTTATCTTTGACCCATCTTTTGCCTTTGTCGGGATGTCTTCTAATCGCCCAGCGCCAAAGCGCTTGCCAGATTTGATGATCGAGGTACCAGAATGTTCGAGAACAGTAACAGTGGCGATAATAGTTGCTCCATCCTCTAGTAATAGGATTGAGTTGACTAATGATATCTCCCGGTTGCCGGTGTAACCCTTTGCGCAGTATTAGCCTGATTTTGGCGAGTACTGCCTTCACCTTCGCTTTCGCTGGTTTGATGACGAGCTGGTCTTTCATCCAGCGAAGATTAAAGCCAAGAAAATCGAAGCCTTCTTCTACAGGGGTGATACGGGTTTTTTTCTGGGATAGAGAGAGTCCTCTAATCTGCAAAAATTTTTCCACAGCAGGTTTGATTTTATTTTCCAGGAGTTCTTTTGTTTCTCCGGTGATGATAAAATCATCGGCGTAGCGGATAACATTGACCTTCTGTTTTTTGAATTGAAGCTTAATTTGAGCTTCTAATCCATCCAACGTTAGGTTAGCTAATGCCGGTGACGCTGTACCGCCCTGGGGAGTCCCGAGATCGGTTTCGTAAAAGATTTTCTGATCGATGAATCCAGCCTTTAACCATTGTGCGAGTACTCGTTTATCCATCGGAATCCATTTCATTAACCACGCGTGCGAGATGTTGTCAAACGATCTATCGACAAAATGCCCCCTTCCATTACCCAAATGGGAAACCTATCACTGAAATTAAAGTCACCGACCCTAAACATCCTTTGTTTAATCGGTCTTTTTCAGTGTTATCCGTCAGTAAGCTGAACTTCAGTCAAGGCCATGCTTATGTCACTTATCGAGGACATATCTCTATTCGGATACCCATTTCAGCGACCAATCTCGCTGGTAATTCAAGTTCAACTGTGACCAAGCTAACAACGACTTCCATTGAAGAATTAGTTGCTTTAGCACAGGAGTGTCAAGTATGTCATGTCAACCCTATGAAGTCTGGGAACAATTGTCCTCAGAAAAAAAAGAAGAAGTTCTCGTCCAATTTACGTTAATTTGCAAGGAGATTATCGATGAAATCAGAATTAATAACGCCACAACATTTGGCCAACAAAGCCATTATTTACATTCGCCAGTCTACGCCAAACCAAGCGTTGACGAACCAGGAAAGTTTGGAACTGCAATACGCGCTTCAACAGAAGGCCATAGAGCTGGGTTGGCCGCCAAACAACATCGAGGTGATTGATAAAGACCTGGGACTCACCGGCGCTTCTGCCAGTCACCGGGAAGGTTTTAAGGAGATATTAACTCAGGTGACATTGGGTCAAGTCGGTATTATTTTATCCTACGATGTAACCCGCTTGTCACGCAACTGTTCAGACTGGTATCCTCTTTTAGATCTTTGTGGTTATCGCCATTGCCTGATTGCCGATCGAGATGGTATTTACGACCCGGGGAGCATGAATGGCCGGCTTTTGCTCGGATTAAAAGGCCAATTAGCTGAGGTAGAACTCAGTACTATTCGTGCTCGTCTGACCGCAGGTTTATTAAACAAAGCACAGCGAGGAGATTTAGCTTTGCAACTACCCATAGGGTTTATTCGTAACGCTTACGATCAAGTGCAAAAAGACGCTAATTTAGAAATACAACATCGCATTCAATTAGTTTTTGAACTATTTCTTAAATTGAAAACGGCCAGTAAAGTATTGCGTTATTTTAACGAGCAGTCATTATCTTTACCTCGTTACAGCCGGTTTAAAGAATTACGATGGAAAAAACCGAGGATATCAACGATTACCGCTATACTTAAAAACCCTGCTTATGCAGGCGCTTTTGTTTATGGCCGCTCACGGGTGATACGAAACGGTCCTTCTGTGACGGATAAGTCGATAAAAAAATTACCGCAGCAGGAATGGAAAATTTTGATTAAGGATAAATATCCTGCTTATGTGAGTTGGGAAATTTTTGAAAAGATTCAAGAGATGTTGAAAGACAATTATGCTGAATATGACCGGAATAAAACACGGGGAATTCCTAGACCTGGAGAAGCTTTATTGCATGGTATCGTTTATTGTGGCGAATGCGGGCATAAAATGGTTGTGCAATATAAAACGGGCACTTACTACATGTGTAACGCTTTACGCCAACAATATGGGACGCCAGTTTGTCAACGCATACCGGGTAATCCTATTGACGCCGAGGTCATTAAAGCATTTTTTGAAGCGATGTCACCGGTGGAACTGGATGCTTATACCCAAGCGATAAATGTACAAGCACAAACGGACAGTAGTGCCCGGAAAGCACATTTGCAACAGCTAGAAAGACTACGTTATCAAGCAAAAATAGCGGAACGTCAATTTAATCAAGTGGATCCAGATAATCGACTGGTGGCGGCGGAACTGGAAAAAAGATGGGAAGATAGTTTACGTGAATTAAAAGAGGCTGAAAAATTTTTTGAAAGTAAAAAAGATAAAACACCTGCTGTTATTATTCCTGAAGAAATCAAAACTGCTTTTTTAGATATTGGGAAAAAGTTACCGGATATATGGAATAAACCTTTTATTTCTCAACAGAATAAAAAGTCATTTTTACGGTGCTTAATTGATAAAGTCGTCATTTACCGTTGTGAGCGTGATACGATTGATACGCGGATTGTTTGGAAAGGAGGAGAAAGCACCACCCTAAAAATATCAATCACTGTAGGAGCGATGAAAGACTTATCTTTTTCTGAAAAAATGGAAAAGCAAATTATTAATCTAGCTCGTTCTGGAAAAACAGATCAAGAAATCACGGATGTTATGAATAAGAAAGGTTACCATTCTCCGATGAAAACAAGCGAAGTATTACTGAACACCGTCAGATGTACTCGCTTAAAAAATCGGATATTCCTTAAGAGAAGTCAATCGCATCCACGCCATGTTGAAGGTTATTTAACGATTTCTGAAATGGCTGAGAAAATGAAGGTCTCACATCACTGGATTTATGATAGAATCTATAATGGAAAAATTAAAATAGCGCCTATAAAAGTAGGGCGCTATAAAAATAGCATGTATTTGTTTCCAGACACTGAGGAAACTCTTCGGTTGTTTGAAAAACTTAAACATAATCGTTAACTTTCTAGAACTTGCGTCATTCAGAGGAGTATCAAGATGACTAATCGAAACAGTTTGAAATATCTCCCTCAATAAACCAACTAATTCCTCTCCAATGCCTAACACTACTCAAAGCGCTGTGGCATCCTCGATCAGGTCGAAACCCATGAGAATATTGACTAAACTGCGGCTCATAATAGGCTTCTAAAATAGCGCGTATCACTTCTTGCAGCAGCTTATCAGACCAAACAGGGATGCTCAGCGGTCGCTGACGTCCATCTTTCTTGGGAATATAAATCCGCCGAAGCGGTTGCGCTCGATAGCCTTTCCTTTGTAGAGAAAGAGCCGCTTTCATCTTCTGCGCGGGGGATTTCCAGAGGATATTATCTACCCCTGGTGTTTTTCCGCCGCGATTTTCAACCACCCGTTTGACAGCCAAAATTTTGGCGTCATACGAATGGGTCATCAGCCATTGTAAAGCTTTGACTTTACCATAACGGCCTTCCCGAGTTGCCTTCGCAATACGCATTTGCAGCCGCTTGACGCGCTTTTCTATGGCAGTCCAGTCAGTGCTGCACCACGCTCTAGTCAGTTCGGCTGAGGATGCACCAGTTCCGATTTGTGTCGGCGCCGTCATTTGCTTTTCCTCATAAAACGGTTCTCCAAATTTTCTTGCGATGAAAACCAGTCGGACGTGGGCACACTTTCGTGTCCGATTAAAAAAAAAAATAAATAAATCGGTATCCGCATCATTACAGCACGGCATTAGCTTTTTCCGACATCCCAAACCTGCAAAGTCGTTGCTAAACCTTACGGCTTATCTACCTAAAAAAAAACTTAGGAACCTTGCAGGGTTTCCACGTTTCCCAAAGCGGGTAATACCAGGTTAGGTGCTTACTTTTGACCGGAAGACTTATTGATCACGAGGCGGCATTACACCATCCGCCTACCTGTCTTCGTACCTTTTGGTTCAAGCGTATCAGCCGGTTTCGCTTGTTACCCATCACGATCTGTGCGTAAATTCACATGTGTTCACCATACTGGCTCTCTAGCATTCACCTGAATTTCGGCTTTCAGGAGGGTTCTCCTCTCGCGATTCAAACCCCAGGCTTGCGCCTTTCATTACATTGTCAGGCTAGCTCTTTATTCATAGCCCTAGAGTCCTCCCTGTGATAAGATGGGTCTCCGAATTCGGTGGAGACAACCCGCTTTGCGACCTCGTGTCGCAGGTGTAATCTGGGTGTAAGTGTGCCAAGCAAAATATAGAAATTTATAGAATTTTAAGGAAAAATACAGAAGATCAAAAAAACAAAAAAGGCTTTAAATATAACTAGATAGAAAAATATAGAACATAATAGAAAACCCGATATGGGTACTGAAAATCCCTGTGTCCCCAGTTCGATTCTGGGTCTGGCCAAAATATTTTATTTCTGATATAATGCATTTTTAATGGTAATTTGGGTGCCAGAACACCGAAAACCCAATCGCTTTGACTATATGTTCAGTATAATTATTTATAATTCCGTCATTGCAAGCGTTAGCGAAGCAATCCAGCACATAATTTCAACAAAAATGCGAACTGGATTGCTTCGCTAACGCTCGCAATGACGGTTATTTATGAATTGTCAACAGACCCTAATTAGTTCAATATTTCATGCGGATATAGCTGATTTTTGCGCCACTTAGGTTTCCACTAAGTGGCGTTCAACCAGGCTATCAAGACTTTAAGCGTTTCATAATCCTCCAAATTGCCCCCTTCCCGCTTGAATTTTGGCTAACGCCAGAGTCATCTTAGTCATAATAAATCCTTAATAAAATCTTAATGTATTGATAAGCATCATAGTGTAAAATATACATATTTAAAATAATAAAAAGATTAATAATTTAAAACTGAAATAATATTATGAGTAAAAAAAGAGACGTTGATCAGGTAATAGGCGCTGTGAGCGGTGCAGACAGTGTGGGGGAAGATATAAGCCAGTTATTCTTCACCTCATTAACAAAGAGCCTTGAAGGAATTGGCTTGGGTACTGAAGCCTTTCAAGGGGCCTTGAGAATGGCTATGGGCCAGGATCATAAATTGTCACCTAAAGAACGCGCCAATTTTCGTGACCAGGCGGCTATAAACGCTGGCGATGTGGGTAAAACAGCATTTGAACTATTTAAACATGCTACCTTCGTCGCTTCGAAAGCAACTGGGACTGTTATCCCTGGCGTAGATTTATTGAATCAGTTTTTCACTCTGAGAATAAAATTACGGGATAAAAAACCATTACCCATTTTGAGTGAAGCTACAAAAATTATCTTAACGACAGCCGGGCTTATTTTAATTCCTTTTTCAGGGGGAACCTCAGTCATTTTATTGTGAGTGGCTAATGCCATAAATGGCGGGGAATTGGCAATCACAATATTGAATAAAATCCATGAAAAAATTTATCTGAAAGAAAAACCCGCGGAATTGGAGATAAAAACTCTCAGTGACCTGGCTGATCTCGGAAAAGAAGCCTATATCAGGCAAATTACTGATCAAATAGCCAATGATTTTAAAGATTATCTGGAAGAAAGTTTGTGTGAACAAGAGGAAAAAGCAGTTATTTTGGCTGAAGCAGAAAAATATCTGCCACAAACTAAAATCGGTAAAGAAACATTTGATGTCTCCGTGGAGCCTCCAGTTAAAGTTAAAAAGGAGTATCCTACGGGAATCGAGTTTACAGATTTTAGGACGAGTCCTTTACGAAGTTGCAGTTTATTAACCCAACGAAATAAATCAGATCAGCCGGTGAAAGTTTTTACCTCGAATCAGGAATCACAAGTACAAAACTCTCCTCGATAAGAGTGACCAGGGGTCAGGCGTCACACATTGTTAGGGTCTGACACCTCAAATCTGTTAATAGAGTGCACCAGCGCCTGACTTCCCCGCCACGCGTTCTGCAGTTGATTTTCATCAAGACTGCCAGTCGGTTCTCGCAAAAAATTGATCAATGGTAAACCGGACACAGGCAATGCCTGTTGTGTCACCAATTCTTTGATTTGCGGAATACTCAGTTGTTCGCGGACGATGGATTCTCCCATACCCTGTTGCCACGCAACTGCCACTAATAATAATTCAATGGCTTCGCGCCACGGTTTAAATGCTTCCTGATAAAACTCACTGTTGAACAACAGCAGAGACAAGCGCCACGGACGTTCGGCCTGTTGACGCTTTTGTCGCGCCGCTTCCAGCCAGTGCGCAGGGATGGAAGATGATTCGGAAGCCACGTTTTCAGCACAGCCATACAGTGCACGCATCTGCGGATGCAGTGTTAGCAAACCCGCTTGCGCCAGCCGTTGAATGGTCGCAAAAGTCTGGAGGTCCAGCATTTCCAGTTCAGGCGCCTGTTGCGGATAACAGGCATGGACGATGGCCTGAGTTTGTTCGCGCAATGTCGGCGAATCGTGTTCGGACACCGCCAGGATGATCGGCGGCGCGGCGTCAGCTTCACGAATAGCCAGATAACGAATCTCTTTGGGCAATTGATCAAATTGTCCAGAAGCCGGGGCTGGAGAGGCTGTCTGCTCTGCGTCTTGAAGTAATTCCGCCACCTGCTCGAGGAACGCATTGCGGCCAGAAGGCAGCTTCATACTGCGCAGATCATTATCGCCATGCAGCACTCCCTGAGCCAGCGATTGTTTTGACTGAGCAGATGGATCATGCGGTGTTCGATACTATGTTGCGTAATCAGATTGATCACCGTCACTAGCTGGATTCCACGGCAAATCCAGATTAATCACTACATTGGCAGCCTGCAGATTAAGTCCAACGCTGCCGGAATCCGTCGATAAAAACAGGCGGCAATGTGGATCCTGTTTAAACCGGTTGATCTCTTGACGACGTCTTTGCTGGGTGACATGACCGGTATGCCAGGCCGCGCCTAAACCCATTTTTTGCGTCAGTTCCCGCACCAATTGCAACATGCGTGTCCATTCGGAAAAAATAATGATTTTAGTCGCGGAATCTGTGAGCAGTTCTTCGAGAATATTTTCCAGTTCGATCAGTTTCAGGCAATCCCGGCAGTCCGGATCGAGAATATAAGGCGTATCGCATAACATGCGCAGTGCTGAAAATCCGGGCAATCGCAGGAATTCACTAAACGGATAAATGGCGAATTTCAACCTGATAACTGTTTTGCGGATTGGATTGCACGCAAAAAGCGACAAAATAAGGATATTGAAATTCAGAGGCCGTACCGACATCGGTTCGGTTTCTCCGCGCCAGCGGCGCAGCGCGATCTCATCTTCATCCGTGGTATTCCATCCCAGCGGTTTAGGTTTTGAAGCGGGAACATTTTCCGCCTGACTGGTTTTGCGTGGTCTGATTTTAGGCTGAGCAACAGACATCGGCTTTCCTCCGGTAAATTGATTGGCGTTATACTATTGAATTCTATGGAATGACGCAATAATAAAGCCTAAAAAGTCCCCTAACATAGATGTTGGAGCAGGAAAATGCATCAAGTTTTATTAGCGCTTATCCATTTTTCAAATTGATTTATAAATTTTTCTAAAAATTTTCGGGTTTCTTCATTAGCGATCTCACCGGTTGGAGTGAATAATTCTCCAGCGCGTCCTATATATGCTTCGGGCTGCTGCAGGGGAGGCATATTTAAAAAAACCAGCGATTGTCTCAAATGCTGATTGGCCCCGAATCCACCAATAGCTCCGGGAGAAACACTCATCACCGCGGCAGGTTTTTTTCCCAAATACTCTGACCATAAGAACGGGAACCCACGTCAATGGCGTTTTTCAATACCCGGGGACCGAACGATTATATTCCGGCGTCATGAATAATACCGCATCAAAATGTTTTATCTGGTTGCGGAATTGAATCCATTCCGCAGGAGGCCTTTCGTCGTCCAGGTCCTGGTTATAAAGCGGAAGCTGGCCGATTTTAACGATTTCAAGTTTCAAAGATTGAGGAGCCAGCGAGATCAGGACTTTGGCCATCTTAAGATTGAAAGATTCCTTGCGAAGGCTGCCAACCAATACAGCGATATTTACAGGCATGATCAGTCACTCCCTGAAGATCAAATATAAAATAAATAATGGCAATCTAGTCTAGTCTAGCAAAAACGAACAGCAAAAAGAACCACGGTCTGGCCTGACACCATTTATAAGAAGCTAAATTTCAGATAAACTACAGTATAAATTATTTGTTACCGGGAGCGTCATGCGGCAAAAATGGTTCATTGCAATTCTCGCCAGCTTTTTAGTGTGCTGGAGCTTTGTGGTTCAGGCAGATGAACCACCTGAACAACTTTACCAGATCGAAATCATTGTTTCTTCTCATATTACCCGAGAGGCCCTTGGCTCTGAGTATTGGCCCTGGCTGCCTCCGCCAACAATACCGCCGGGCGCTGTGGAATTAACGGATGAACAATTACTGGCTCAATCTCAATGGGTTTTAAAATCCACTGAACAATTGCTTAAACGCAATAATAATCCGGTGTTACTACACCTGGCCTGGCAGGAATCCGCGACTGATTTACGCAAAGGCAAAATTTTTCATCTGATCGGCGGGCAGGATTACGGAAATAATCTCTATCAGGTCAATGGCACATTAGCGATACGCCTGGAACGCTACTTTAGCATCCATTTTAATCTGCAATTTCTAATGCCCTGGGAACAGATTCAAAACCTGAATTTAACCAATATCGTTAGTAACCCCGATAATCCCTACGCAACTTTTAAAATAGACGAAAACCTGCGGATGCGCAGTAACGAATTAAATTATCTTGACCATCCGCTTTATGGCATTTTAATTGAAATTATTCCTTCGCCTCCCCCGGCCAGCCAATGAAAGGCAGACCCGAAAAACCTGTAAAATTGGCTGTCATTTCCTGGTGCCTTTTTGACTGGGCGATTTCGTCATTTTCGGTTTTAATCACCACTTTTATTTTCGCTACTTATTTTACGGAAAAAGTGGCCGTTAACAAAATTATCGGCACCACCCAATGGGGAGAAGCGAATGGACTGGCGGGGCTCATCATCGCAGTATTCAGCCCCATACTCGGCGCTATCGCCGATCATCAGGGACAGCGCAAACCCTGGCTGAAGATGCTGTTGCCAGTAGTCATTATTTCCGCCGCAGCGCTGTGGTTCGTAAAACCCTCGCCCGATTATGTCCCCTGGGCATTATTCTGGATTGTGATCGGCACGACAGCCCTGGAAACAGGCACCCTTTTCTATAATGCGATGCTCAATGAAATCGCGCCCCGAGACTGGCTGGGAAGACTGTCAGGTTGGGGATGGGGAGCGGGTTATGCGGGTGGACTGGTGGCGCTGATATTCACACTGAATATTTTTATCCTGAACGATAGCGCGTGGTTAGGATTAAATCGCGCAATGGCAGAACAGATCCGAATATGCGGTCCTTTCGTCGCCGTGTGGATTATTTTATTTGCATGGCCATTATTCGCATTTACCCCCGACCGACCCAGTACCGGCGTTAGCCTGATTCATGCGACTCGCATGGGTCTGCGAACTTTAGGCAATACTTTGCGGATATTGCCTCGTTATCGAAATATTTTAATTTTTTTACTGGCGCGGATGTTATATATCGATGGCCTAATCACCATCTTCGCATTCGGAGGTATTTACGCAGCAGGTGTTTTCGGAATGGATACGGCTCAGATCATCCAATTTGGTATCTGCATGAATATCGCCGCCGGCGTTGGCGCGGCAATTATGGGATGGCTCGATGACGCCCGCGGCCCAAAAATTACCATTCTTTGCGCACTGCTGTTGATGATTATTTGCGGTATCGGCATGTTACTGGTTCACAGCAAATCCTGGTTCTGGATTTTTGGTATGGGACTCAGTCTGGGAGTCGGTCCCGTGCAGGCCGCCAGCCGGTCATTGCTGCTGCGCATTGCACCACAGAAATTAATGACCGAATTTTTTGGTCTTTACAATTTTTCCGGCAAAGCCACTTCATTCATGGGCCCCTGGATTTTGGCCGTAGCCACGGAGGTTTTCGCCAGTCAACGCGCCGGCATGAGTACTGTGTTTTTCCTCATGACAGCCGGCGGAATTGTGCTATTTTTTGTCCGCGTTAAGGCCAACGCCGCT
>CAVQJI010000008.1:0-190448 GCA_963712715.1 uncultured Pseudomonadota bacterium
TAGTATCATGCTATCGAGTTTGAATGGCAGTAATGGGTTTGTCCTGCCCGGAGTGGTAAATAGTGATAGTGGCTGGTCAGTCAACGGTGCAGGGGATGTCAATGGGGATGGAGTGGCTGATCTGATCATTGGTGCGTATAACGCAAGTTCAGGTGCAGGTGCCAGCTATGTGGTGTTTGGAAAACCGGGCATCGGCAGTTCTGGCAGTATCACACTATTGAGTTTGAATGGCAGCAATGGGTTTGTTCTGCCCGGAGTGGCAAACAGTCAGAATGGCATTTCAGTCAGCGGCGCCGGAGATATCAATGGAGATGGAGTGGCTGATCTGATCATAGGTGCAGATGGTGCGGAGACCAGCTATGTGGTGTTTGGCGATATTCCTCCTTTCTTAGTAAAGAATGCCCTTCAATTAACTCCTGGTGCTACAGTATCATTGAATCCTACTTTTTTATCGGCCTATGATCTCAATAATAACAACAGCACGATTGTATTTGTTCCTTCCAACATAACCCATGGATATTTTGAATTAAGTAGCCAACCTGGCGTTGCTGTCACTAATTTCACGCAACCCGCATTGGTTAACGGCAGTGTGCAGTTTGTACATGATGGCAGTGCTTTTGTACCGAGTTATGATATTACGGTGTATAGTGCGGGTATTTCCTGGACAGGACCTTCAGCCGCCAATATTACTTTTATTCCAGCAACTACACCGACGATCACGTTCTCTCCCACAGTAGCATCAACGACTTCTACTCCCATCGTGACCACTGGTACACCCATCCCGTCGCCTACTTCAACCCCCACACTTACCACCATTTCCACGCCGGTTTTAGTCAACAATCAGCTTACCATCGGTGATGGTCAAACGGTGGTCTTATCGCCTACGAATTTGCAGGCTATTGAAACTGGATTTAACCCTGGCAATCTGACTTTTTATATCAGTAATATGCAAAACGGTTACTTTAGTTTATTGCCGACGAATGCCTCTGTGACTCGTTTTCTACAATCTTATGTGCAAAATGGTCAAGTACAATTTGTGCATTCGGGAGATCATCAAGCGCCGAGTTATTCGGTGGTAGTGAGCGATGGTAGTCAAGTGACTGCGCCTAGCCTGGCGTCTATTAACTTTATTGGCGCTCCTTCAGTGACGGCGACTCCGGTCACCGTGACACAGGGCGGGTCGACCACACTGACGACCAGTAATTTAAATGTCACCAACACCGGCGGCAGTTCGTCGAATCAGATCGTGTTTCAAGTGAGCAATGTGCAGAATGGGCAATTTGTGTTGAACGGCAGCAGCACACCGGTCACGAATTTTACCTTGACGCAGTTAATTAATCACGACGTGCAATTGGTGCAAGACAACAGCAATATCGCCCCAAGTTATTCGGTAAGTGTTGCTGACAACACGGGTTTAAGCAGTGCGACAACACCGGTGACGGCGCAACTGTGTACCAGTTTGTCCAGCTCATCAGCGTGTGCGCCCATGATTGTGCGCAATAATTTATGGGTGAAGCAGGGAGAATCTGCCACACTCACCTCACAAAACTTATATGCGACCACCACGAGTGGCCAAACCTTACCCGCCAGTACTGTTTTCTATGTCACGAACGTTAATCATGGATACTTTAATGTCAACGGCAGTTCCAGTTCGTTTTTCACTGAGCAGCAATTGCAGGAAGGCGTGGTGCAATTCGTAGATGACGGCAGCAATGTCGCACCGAGTTATCAAATTGCCGTGCAATCCTCCGGTTTGCAAACCAATAGCTTAGCGCAGGTGACCTTGGGTTTTGTGAATAAGCCACCGTATTTATCCATAGCCTTATTGAATCAGGTTGCTGTGGTTGGGCAACCGTTTAGTTTATCGCTGGCGCCGAATACGTTTACGGATCCCCAAGGCACCCCGCTGATTTTATCTGCTGACATTTATAACAGCACTCAATCTTTACCGGCTTGGTTGAGCTTTAATCCTGGCGCCAATCGCTTCAGTGGTACGCCAACTGAATCCGGAGTGATTGATATCGGCGTTACCGCGACCGATCCTGAAGGATTATCTACCGAAGGGGAATTTTCGCTGACGGTTTTAAATCAATCTTCGAGTGGGAATAATTCATTGACGACAACAATAGCCAGTTCGGTGGTATCGGGAACCATAGGCTTATTCTTTTTATTATTAAAAATCTGCTTGCAACGCGCGGCTAATAAAAAACTAGATGAAGCGTTAGGAGACACGGGAGATTACGAGCAAAAAGTTGTGCGCCCGTTGGGACGAGCGATCGCGCAGCGATTAAAGATTACGGGTTTTATGGGCCATACGACCAACCGGGAGATGCGGGCGTTTAAAGACGCGGTGCGAGCTTTGTTGGGATCTTTAGCGGAACGGGGGATCAATTTAGAGGACTCGCAATTGAGTGAAACCAGGCGTGCTTACCTGATCAATGAAGTCGCCGTGCAAACCAAAGAATATTTTTTACCGAGCAGCCGCAACTGTTGCCGGAAGAGCTGCCGGTCTGCTGTTTCGTTTTTTACTTCGGAAGTGACGCCCCATCAAATCACGACAGCCGCCGCCGCGATTGCCGATGCGGTCGTTCAAGCCCAGAGGCAGCACAAATCCAGCGCGGTGCAACTGGGTCTGGTATCCAGTTCGCAAAGTGGTCGTTTGTCATCACCGGCTTCTCCCACACAACTGGAGGATACAACGACATCATCTTTATCGTAATGGGATTGTCTAGGTGGTATACCGGCTACTGAACGGTCAGTGACATGGGAATCGCCTGGATTTTAGGTATTTTAATTAACCAACTCAAAGGAGCAATTTTATGAAAGGACAATTTCCAGCAGTGTTATGGCTAGGGAGTTTAAATGGGCAGAATGGTTTTAATTTGGATGGTGAACCCAGCGGTTCTATCAGCGGAGACGCTGCGAGTGGCGCAGGAGATATCAACAAAGATGGTTATGCTGATTTTTTAATTGGAGATCCTTGGTATAACAGCAAAACGGGACGCACTTATTTAATTTTTTGGGGTCCTCAAGTAGGTAGCGGAGGAAGTCTCTCGCTTTCCAATCTCAATGGTGCCAATGGTTTTAAGATGGATGGTGAGGTCAGTGGAGAATATGTCAGCTATCCGGTAAGTACTGCGGGTGATATTAATGGCGACAACTATACTGATTTTCTAGTCGGAGGTTATGGCTATGCAAGCAGCACGGGCCGCAGTTACCTCGTTTTTGGCGGGCCGAGTGTAGGGAGTAGTGGGACATTGTCACTATCCAGTCTCAGTGGTACTAATGGCTTTAAACTAGAGGGGGAAGTGAGTGGCGATTGGTGTGGCTCCCCATTAACTCAATTGGGTGATGTCAATGCGGATGGCCATAATGATTTTTTAGTGGGATCTACTTATCACGCGAGCTATACAGGGCGTAGTTATGTGGTTTTTGGAGGTCCGTCTGTGGGAAGTACTGGCGATATATCACTTTCTAGTCTCAATGGAGCCAATGGATATAAAATCGATGGTGAAGCAAGTGGAGATTGGAGTAGCATTTGGGCGAGTGCAGCAGGTGATATCAATGGGGATGGAGTTGCTGATATTTTGATTGGTGCTTACCAATACACCGGCAGTACAATAGGTCGCAGCTATGTTGTTTTCGGCGGATCGAGTGTCGGTAGTAGTGGTACATTATCACTCTCCAGTCTTAATGGCGCTAATGGCTTTAAACTCATAGGTGAAGCCAGTGGAGATTATAGCGGCTATTCCGTAAACTCGTTAGGTGATATTAATGCAGATGGTCATGCTGATCTTGTGATTGGAGCTTATGGCCACGCCAGTGGTGCAGGCCGTACCTATGTCGTTTTTGGGGGTCCAGGTGTAGGGAGTAGTGGAAGTATTTCGCTTTCTGGTCTGAACGGCGCCAATGGTTTTGTACTCGACGGTGAAACGAGCGGTGATAACAGTGGCTACGTGGTCAGAATTGCGGGTGACGTCAATGGGGATGGTCATCCCGATCTATTGATAGGAGCTTATCATTATAACAGCAGTGCGGGTCGCACTTATGTAGTCTTTGGTGGTTTAGGCGTGGGTAGCAGTGGAAGTATCCCATTGTCTAGCCTTAACGGTGTTAATGGTTTTAAGCTTGATGGTGAAGCAGCTAATGATTGGAGTAGCATTTGGGTAAGTGCTGCAGGTGATGTCAATGGAGATGGCGTAGGGGATATTTTAATTGGAGCTTACAAACATGCTCCGACAGGTCGCAGCTATATTGTATTTGGTGATGCACCGCCAGTATTAATCAACAATAGCCTGAATATTTTTAAAGGGCAGACGATACTTTTAAGCGATTCGATGCTTGGAGCATATGATCAAAACCATAATAATGCTACCTTGCAATTCACTATGAGTGGAATTTCTCATGGATATTTTGAAAAAGGTAGTAACCCTGGAGTGCAAATCACGACTTTTACGCAACAACAAGTAGCGAATAACAGCATTTTCTTTGTGCATGATAATTCAACTCAAACACCCGCTTTTAGTATCACTATTAACAGTGGTGGAATAGCGTGGACAGGGCCTGTCTTGGCCAATATTACTTTTAGTCTTACTCCTCCTGTTACTTCTCCCACTCCGATGATGACCACCGGCACTCCAACACCTATACCTACCTTCACTCCCACTTCAACGGTTACCCCCACTCCGGTTCTAGTCAACAATCAACTCACCATCGGTGACGGTCAAACAGTGGTGTTGTCTTCTGCGAATTTGCAGGCCGTTGAATACGGATTTAGCGCTAGCAATTTAGTTTTTTATATCAGTAATATTCAAAACGGTTACTTTAGTTTATTGCCGACCAATGCTTCTGTGACTCGTTTCCTACAGTCTTATGTACAAAATGGTCAAGTGCAATTTGTGCATTCGGGAGATCATCAGGCGCCGAGTTATTTGGTGGTGGTGAGCGACGGCAGTCAAGTGACTGTACCTAGTTTGGCGTCTGTTAATTTTATCGGTGCGCCTTCAGTGACGGCGACCCCAGTCACCGTAACGCCGGGTGGATCGACCACACTGACAACCAGTAATTTAAATGTTACCAACACCAGCGGCAGTTCGTCGAATCAGATCGTGTTTCAGGTGAGCAATGTGCAGAACGGGCAATTTGTATTGAACGGCAGCAGCACACCTATCACGAATTTTACCTTGATGCAGTTAATTAATCACGACGTGCAATTGGTGCAAGACAACAGCAATATCGCCCCAAGTTATTCGGTAAGTGTTGCTGACAACACGGGCTTAAGCAGTGCGACAACACCGGTAACGGCGCAATTGTGTACCAGTTTGTCCAGCTCATCAGCATGTGCGCCCATGATTGTACGCAATAATTTATGGGTGAAGCAGGGAGCGTTCGCCACACTCAGCTCACAAAACTTATATGCGACCACCACGAGTGGCCAAACCTTACCCGCTAATACCGTCTTTTATGTCACGAACGTCAATCATGGATATTTTAACGTCAACGGCAGTTCCAGTTCTTTTTTCACTGAGCAGCAATTGCAAGAGGGTGTGGTGCAATTTGTAGATGACGGCAGCAATGTCGCGCCGAGTTATCAAATTGCCGTGCAATCGTCCGGTTTGCAAACTAACGGCTTAGCGCAGGTGACATTGGGTTTCGTCAATAAACCGCCGTATTTATCCGGCGCATTGCCGAATCAAGTGGCGGCGGTAGATCAACCGTTTACGTTAGCCATCGGCCCTAGTGTATTTACCGACCCGCAAGGCGATCCGCTGATTTTATCCGCCGACCTTTATAATTCAACGCAGTCCTTACCGGCCTGGTTGAGTTTTAATCCTGGCACGAATCGCTTCAGTGGCGTACCGACTGAATCTGGGGTGATTGATATTGGCGTCACTGCGACCGATCCTGAAGGATTGTCCACCGAAGGGGAATTTTCGCTGACGGTTTTAAATCAATCTTCTGGTGGGAATAATTCATTGACGACCACAATAGCCAGCTCGGTGGTATCAGGAACGATTGGTTTATTCTTTTTGTTATTGAAAATCTGCTTGCAACGAGCGGCTAATAAAAAACTAGATGAAGCGTTAGGAGACACGGGAGATTACGAGCAAAAAGTTGTGCGCCCGTTGGGAAGAGCGATCGCGCAGCGATTAAAGATTACGGGTTTTATGGGCCATACGACCAACCGGGAGATGCGGGCGTTTAAAGACGCGGTGGGCACTTTGTTAGGATGTTTATTGGAACGGGGAATCAATTTAGAGGATTCGCAACTGAATGAATCCAGACGCGCTTACCTGATCAATGAGATCGCCGTGCAGACCAAAGAATATTTTTTACCGAGCAATCGCCATTGTTGCCGGAAGAGTTGCCGGTCTGCTGTTTCATTTTTTACTTCGGAAGTGACGCCACATCAAATCACGACAGCAGCAGCCGCGATTGCCGAGGCGGTCGTTCAAGCGCAGAGACAGCACAAATCCAGCGCGGTGCAACTGGGTCTGATGTCAAGCTCGCAAAGTGGTTGCATGTCACCCCCGGCTTCTCCGACACAACTGGAGGATACGACGACAGCGGTTTTATCTTAATGAGATTGTTTGTCGAGGCGGTACCGCCTATTGAATGGTCAGTGACATAAGGGTTGCCTATATTTTAGATATTTTAATTAACCAACTCAAAAGGGGCAATTTATGAAAGGACAATTTCCAACCGTATTTAATTTAACGGATTTAAATGGTCAAAACGGTTTTAAGATTGATGCAGACAGTGGGTGCTCTGTTGGCTCGGCTTGTTGGATGGGTTATGCCGTTAGCCGGGCTGGAGATATTAACGGTGATGGTTATGCGGATTTTCTGGTTGGGGCTCCGTATGCTGATCGTACTTATGTGGTATTTGGTCAACCCGAGGTAGGTAGTAGTAGTGGTCTAATTTCACTGGCGACCCTGAATGGCACTAATGGTTTTAAAATTGATGGTGAAATTTTGAATGATTGGAGTGGCGCTGCGATCAGCGCCGCGGGTGATGTTAATGGGGACGGGCATGACGATCTGATCATCGGGGCTTATAGACACAATCAGCAAATTGGTCGCAGCTATGTAGTGTTTGGTGGTCCTGGAGTGGGGAAGAGTGGCATTGTCAATCTTGCAAATCTGAATGGACTCAACGGCTTTAAGCTCGATGGGGAAGCATCTCTGGATGAAAGTGGTTTTTCAGTCAGTGGAGCAGGAGACGTCAACGGAGATGGTTATGCCGATGTGATGATCGGATCACCTAATCACAATAACTATCATGGGCGTACTTATATTGTTTTTGGTGGGGCCGGGATAGTGGGAAATGGGGGATTACTTAATCTAACCAATTTGAATGGTACCAATGGTTTTAAAATAGATGGTGAACTGGCTTGGGCGGGAATGAGTGGTTGGTCTGTTAGTGCAGCAGGAGATATCAATGATGATGGGAGGGCTGATTTACTCGTGGGAGCTCCTCAGGCAGATGCCGTAGAAAGAGGACGAAGTTATGTGCTCTTTGGAGACTCTAACATAGGAAGGAATACGACAGTTTTCCTCAGTAGTCTTAATGGGACAAACGGTTTCATACTGGTTGGAGAGAATTATGGTTATAGCGGTGTTTATGTCAATTCAGTGGGAGACATTAACAACGATGGCTTCATGGATTTATTGATTGGAGCTCCCGATAATGAAATTCCGTTTTACCCTAATGATTTATTTAAAAACGGCGGACACAGTTATGTCGTGTTTGGAGGACCTAAAATAGGTAGCAAGGGATTAATTGCATTGTCAAGCCTCAATGGGACAAATGGTTTTAAACTGGTAGGGGAAAACATGGGCGATTCCAGCGGCTGTTCACTGGGCACAGCGGGTGATTTTAATGGGGATGGTCATGTTGATTTACTGGTTGGAGCATTGGGTTATCACAATAGTACCGGTCGAAGCTATGTTGTATTCGGAGGACCGGAAGTAGGACAGGAAGGGATAATTCAGCTTTCCACTTTAAATGGAACCAATGGTTTTAAATTGGATGGTGAAGCTATCAATGACCTCAGCGGTTTTTCAGTCAGTTCCGCCGGAGATATTAATGGAGATAGTCTGGATGATCTGATCATTGGAGCTTATGGTTACAACGGTGGCCCTTCTTTTGGTGTTGGCCGTAGTTATGTGATATTTGGTGATATTGAACCGCAACTGTGGGTTAATCAGTTAACGCTCCGCGATGGTGAAACCATCATTTTTACAACGCAAAATCTCAATGCCACCGATAATGGACCGGTTGTTTTTAATATCACTAACCTCCAGCATGGTCGTTTTCAATACGTTAATTCTTCCGGGAATGCCATTACCAATTTTACCCAACCTCAGGTTTCTAATCATCAGGTAGAATTTGTCCATGACGGCAGCGGAATTGCACCAAGCTATTGGGTGCAAACAATGAATAGTGGCATTGCCTTATCGCCGCCGCCGCAACCGGCCAACATTACTTTTTCCCGGCGATTAATTTTAGTTAAAAACTCACTTCTGGTTCATCAAGGTCAGACTGTGCAAATAACTTCCACGGTGTTGAACGCAACTGATGATTTTTCAGCGAGTCAAATTAATATGACGGTAAGCGCCGTGCAGCACGGACAATTTGTCCTTGCTCCCGGTAACCAATCCATCACGCAATTTTCCCAGCAGCAATTGCTGGATGGGCAGTTGTTTTTTATAGCAGACGGTAGTGCTAATGCACCAGGCTATCAGGTCATTGTTAATGATCCTGACCTTGCTCTCCCGCCTGCCGCTGCTAATATCACATTTTACCGAAAACCCGTGATTCAAAATAATCAGTTGGTCATTCATCAGGGAGAAAATGTGCAGATAACACCTGTGTTTTTGAATATCACTGAAGATTATTCTCTCGATCAAGTCAATATTACGATCAGTGCGGTCCAACACGGACAATTTCAACTTTTGCCGCTCAATCAGTCGGTGACTCAATTTACAGCCGCTCAACTTCAAACCGGGCAAATTTTCTTTGCACAGGACGGTAGCGCCGGCGCACCGGGTTACCAGCTCAGCGTGAATGATCCTTATTTTGTGTTGCCACCCAGTTCCGCCAATATCACTTTTTATCGTCAGCCTGTTTTACTGAACAATAGGCTGTCTATTCATCAAGGAGAAATGGTGCAGCTCAATGCCAGTGAGCTCGTTGTATTGGATGATTATCCATCCGATCAAGTCAATATAACAGCCAGTCAGATACAGCATGGACAGTTTGAATTACTCAATCAAAATCATTCCACCACTACGTTTACCGGGCAGCAATTGCTTTCTGGTCAAGTCTTTTTTATTCAGGATAATAGCACCGGCTTACCCGGTTATCAGTTGAGTGTTCGCGATCCTTATTTCTCGCTGCTGGCATTGCCTGCCAACATTACTTTTTACCGGCGACCCATCTTGCAGTTGAAATCGCTGTTAATGCATCAGGGACAGAGTCTATTAATGACCCCTGCGTTATTAAATCTGACGGATGACGCCGCACCGGATCAGATTATTTTTACCGTTAACTCAGTTCAGCATGGCCAATTTATATTTACACCTACCAATTTATCCGTCACTTCGTTTACCGAACAACAATTACTGGATGGTCAAATTGATTTTGTGCAAGACAATAGTGTCCTTAGTCCAGGTTATCAAATCGGCATGAGTGATGGTTATTTTAGTTTGTCCGCACAGGCCGCGAATATTACTTTTTATCGCCGGCCGGTATGGGTGAATTATTCATTGACGATCCATCAGGGTGAGAGCCTGGTAATTAATCCCGCGTTTTTAGACGTGTCCGATGATTACCCGCCGGGGCAGGTGAATTTTACCGTCGTCAATCCACAGCATGGCCAATGGAAATTATTGCCGGCCAATCAATCCGTGAGTGAATTTACCCAGCAACAATTACTCGCGGGCCAGGTGATGTTGGCGCAGGATGACAGTAGTCAGGCGCCTGCGTTCGCAGTGGTGATTAACGATCCTTATTTTACGCTGTCGCCGGTCGCCTCCAATGTGACCTTCTATCATCGACCGGTTCTGATCAATAACCAGTTGACGATTGTCGAACAGGGCGTGACGGTCTTGTCGGAAAATTCTTTAAATGTGGCCGATGACTATCCGCCGGATCAGGTCTGGTTTCAGATTAACCAGGTTCAGCACGGTCAGTTTGAATTGCTCCCGTCTAATGTGTCGATTACCCGGTTTACCCAACAGCAGGTGAGTGCGGGACAAATTCAATTGCGACAGGATGGCAGCGAATTATCGCCACAGTATAACGTCAGTGTCAGCGATCCTTTTTTTGCTATCGGGCCTTTCCCCGGTCAGGTTATTTTTACTCCCATTTACGATGATATTCCGGTTTTTCTCAATAATCGCCTGACCACGCTACAGGGGCGCACCTCGGTGTTGAGCGCCACCGACCTCAGCGCCCTGGATGAAAATCCTCAGGTGGATCAAAACACTCTGCTGTTCACGGTGAGCCAGGTGCAGCACGGATTTTTTAATCAGATCCAGAATCCAGAAATTCCAGTCACGCAATTTACCCAGGAACAGGTCGGCAGTCGCCAGATCGCCTTTACCCAGGACGGCACGGGTTTTTCTCCGGCTTATAACGTCCTGGTCAGTGACGGGGTATTAAGCAGCGAGGTGCAGACGGCAAATATCACTTTTTACGCCGCGCCAATGATTATTGTCAATCAGTTAGCCATTGCACCCGGAGAAACAGTGGTATTCAGCCGGGCGAATCTGCGCGCCATTCCCAATGCGTATACGACTGAAGCGGAACTCGTGTTTACGGCGAGTGATATCGAGTATGGTTATTTTTCAATGATTGAGTTGTCTAACGTGTCAGTGACTCAGTTTACCCAGGATGCGGTGACCAATTCCGAGGTTGAATTTACCCAGGACGGCAGCGATCAGATCCCGGCTTATACCTTGATGGTCACGGATAACAACGGTTTAACCGCTGGCCCCAGCATCGCCCGGGTGACGCTGAACACGCCGTCCGCCATCAATAGTAATAGTACGTCGAACACGGTACGCAACGCGATTATCGGCGCGGTCATCAGCGGCGTGGTGGGCTTTGGCTTTTTTACCTGTCAGCTTTGGGTCAAGCGAAAAGCGGAATCTTATCTGGAACGAGCGGCTGAAGAAAAAGAGGGTGTGGGTAAGGAACAGGCGGAATATTACAAAAATGTGTTGCGCCCGATAGCGAAAAAAATTCTAAACCGCATTAAGCTGACGGGTTTTCTGAATTATATCAGCGAAAACACCCTGAAAGATGCCCTCAGCGCCGTGACGATTTTAGTGCATGAATTAGAGAAGCAGGGCGTTGAAGTGGATTTGTCGAAGCTCAGACCGCTTGAACGCAACCGTCTGCTGGATACCGTAGCGCGCAAAACTCGGCAGATTTTAGTGCCGGAAGTGAGTTGCTGCTCCACCGCGCGGTTTGCACGGTTGTTCTGCCCGGAAGTGACTCCGATGCATATCGAAGAAAATGCAGCGGCTATCGCCCAGGCAGTGAAAGTGGCCTTAGACAGCAGCGCCCTGGTAGCTTCTCCGTTGGGGAAAGAAATCAAGGAAATAGATTCCACACCGTCACTGGAATTGCAATCAGCGCCGGTGGAAGAAATCAAACAATTTGAGGAAACATCGACGCCAATTTCAGGCAAAAATGACACACTGCTGCTGGCGCCTGATCAAAATCTCAGTTCATCGCAGAGAGTGGATTTATCCCCGGAAATGGGATCGACGCCAGTGGTTGATACTGTGGTGACACCCGCTTCAAAAAACAGGAATTCTTTTATAAGCAATTTTCGCAGCCAGGAAAACCCGAAAGGAGATTCCCAGAATCGCCAAAGCCAATGTATTTTGGCTTAAAGGCAGGATTATTTTTAAATTTAAGGAGAATGGTGATATGAAAAACGGACAATTTCCAGCGGTCATACAATTATCGAGTTTGAACGGACAGAATGGGTTTAAAATTGATGGTGAGTCCATGGGGGATTATGAGTGGTCTGCCAATTCAATTATCGCAGCAGCAGGAGATGTTAATAGTGACGGCTGGGGAGATTTGTTGATTGGAGCATCAGGTCATGCGAACTACGTGGGTCGTGCTTATGTGGTGTTTGGAGGTCCGCAGGTCGGTAGTCAAGGAGTATTGTCGTTAACCAGCTTGAATGGTACGAATGGTTTTAAATTGGATGGAGAGGCTGTTTATGATAATGCCGGTTTTTCGGTGAGCGGTATTGGTGATTTTAATAAGGATAGTCATGATGATTTTCTCATTGGAGCGCCTCAACGTTTCCCCAGTGGTAATGGCATTGGTCGAAGTTATGTTGTATTTGGAGGCCCTGGAGTTGGCCATAGTGGTTTATTACCACTATCCAGTTTGAACGGAACGAATGGTTTTAGACTGGATGGTGAAGGAATCAATAATTTTGTGGGTTGGTCAGTCAGTGCGGCGGGAAATTTTAATGGGGATGTGAATCTAGATATTATCATTGGAGCGATTGGCTACAGTAATGCGATTGGTCGGAGTTATGTCGTGTATGGAGGTTCTGGTGTGGGGGCTGGGGGTGTCGTTCCGCTGAGCTAATCTGAATGGAGTTAACGGGTTTAAGTTGGACGGAAGTCTTCTAAAAACTCCTGATGACGCAGGTTATTCAGTGAGCAGCGCCGGTGATCTTAATGGAGACGGTAAAAAGGATTTATTGATAGGTGGCGATTATGGAAATAATGGAACTGGCTGTGTTTATGCTGTGTTTGGGGGTTCTGGAGTGGGTAGCGGTGGCTTATTACCGCTATCCAGTTTAAATGGAACCAATGGTTTTGTATTGAATGGAGAAGTGTTTAATGATGCGACTGGTATTTCGGTCAGTAGTACCGGTGATATTAACGGTGATGGGTGGGCGGATTTAATCATCGGAGCCTTTGACTATAACAATAATACGGGTCGTAGTTATGTTGTTTATGGAGGCCCTGGATTAGGGAGTAGTGGATCAGTCTCTTTAGGTAGTCTGAATGGCGTTAATGGTTTTAAATTGGATGGTGAGGCAATAGGTGATTTTAGTGGTTTCTCCGTACGAATGGTGGACGACATTAATGGTGATGGTTGATCAGACCTTCTGATTGGTGCGGGTGGTCACGGTAATAATACTGGTCGAAGTTATGTCGTATTCGGCGGCTCAAAGCTGGATGCAGGTGGAATCTTTAATCTTTCCAACCTGAATGGCGTTAATGGTTTTAAAATCGATGGTGAAAACAATGGCGATTACAGCGGCGGTTCTGTCAGTGCAGCAGGTGATATTAACGGCGATGGCATAACGGATGTCATCATTGGGGCCTAGGGTTATGCCAATTACACTGGCCGCATTTATGTGTTATTCGGCGATAGCCCGCCAGTATTAGTCAACAACAGCCTGTCTCTCTCTGTCGGCGCAACCATTCAACTGAATGCCACGTATTTATCCGCTTACGACCGCAACCATAACAATAACACATTGGTATTTATTCCCAATGGAGTCACTCATGGTCAATTTGAAGCAGTGGGTGCACCGGGCATTGCACTGACTAATTTCACTCAACAGCAAATAATTAATGGCTCTATTCAATTTGTCCATGATGGCACATTGGTGGCTCCGAACATACAATATCACCGTGCGCAGCGACGGCATTGCCTGGACCGGCCCGCAAGCCGCGCAAATTGATTTTACCGGTGCTCCGCCCAGCCAATTTCCAGCAGTGATTAATTTATCGGATTTAAATGGTCAAAATGGTTTTAAAATCGATGGTGAAAATAATGGTGATTACAGTGGTAATTCTGTCAGTGCGGCAGGGGATATTAATGGCGATGGATATGGCGATCTGATCATTGGAGCGCCATACTGTGCAGAACGTATAGGTCGTGTTTATGCGGTGTTTGGAGGTCCTGAAGTGGGGAGTCAAGGCGTATTATCATTATCCAGTCTGAATGGCGCCAATGGTTTTAAGCTGGATGGAGAAACTGTTAAGTTAATGATAATGCCGGTTTTTCGGTGAGTGCTATCGGTGATTTTAATAGTGATGGCCATGATGATTTTATCGTTGGAGCTCTGCAAAATTGTCTTAGAGGTAGTGGCGTCGGTCACTGCTATGTCGTGTTTGGCGGTCCTGGCGTTGGTAACAGTGGCTTATTACCGCTATCCAATTTAAATGGAACTAATGGTTTTAAACTGATTGGTGAAAGCATGGATAGTCTTGTAGGTTATTCAGTGAATGCGGCGGGAGATTTTAACAATGACGGTTTTCCAGACATTATTTTGGGAGCCATTGGTTATAATAATGCAATTGGCCGTAGTTACGTAGTCTATGGGGGGGCTGGTGTAGGTGCGACTGGTAACATCTCGCTGGCTAATTTAAATGGGATCAATGGATTTAAGCTGGATGGGAACCTCCTGATAACTCCCGATAACAGCGGTTTTTCAGTCAGTAACCTTGGTGATATCAATGGAGATGGAAAAACGGATTTGTTGATAGGCGCTTATTTTGGAAATAATGGCTTTGGCCGAGCGTATGCCGTGCTGGGTGGTTCTGGAATAGGTAGCGGTGGCTTATTATCGCTATCGAGTTTAAATGGAACCCATGGTTTTGTATTGAATGGTGAATCGATCAATGATTTTGCTGGAGCTCGGGTGAGTAGCGCCGGTGACCTTAACAGTGATGGCTTAGCGGATATGATCATAGGGGCTTATGACCATAACAATGGTACTGGTCGGAGTTACGTTGTCTATGGAGGGGTTGGATTAGGGGATAGTGGAGCGATATCGTTAGGTAGTTTAAATGGCATTGATGGGTTTAAATTGGATGGAGAAGTGACAGGTGATTATAGTGGGGCGTCACTGGGTGCGGCTGGGAGATATCAACGGTGATGGTCAGGTAGATCTTCTGATTGGTGCGTTTGGTTATGCCAATAGTACGGGTCGAAGTTACATAATTTTCGGCGATGCAAAGCTGGGGATTAACGGAAAACTCAATCTTTCCAATCTGAATGGCGTCAATGGTTTTAAACTGGATGGTGAAAACAACGGAGATGACAGTGGCTCTGTCAGCTCGGCAGGAGATGTCAACGGTGATAAAGTGACTGACATATTAATCAGCGCTTATGGTTATGCGAATAATACGGGTCGTACTTATGTATTGTTTGGTGATATTCCGCCGGTTTTAGTGCAAAATCGTTTAATCTTACAGCAGGGTACTACGTTACCTCTCAATTCGACTTTTTTATCGGCTTATGATCTCAATCATGACAACAGTACGCTGGTGTTTATCCCATCTAATGTGACACATGGAGAATTTGAATTAGTAAGCCAGCCTGGGGTGGCTTTGAGTAATTTCACTCAGACTCAATTGCTGAGCAGCAGTGTGCGGTTTGTCCATGATGGCAGCAATGTTGCTCCCAGTTATAACATGACAGTGCGCAGCGCTGGCATTGCCTGGACGGGGCCTTCGACAGCGAACATCACTTTTATCCCGGCAACCACCACGGCGCCAACGCCTACTCCGACCTCTACGCCTTCACCCACCCAAACCTCGACATCATCCGCTGCAGCGCCGACTACGACGTCCGTGCCAGTAACGACATCGACTCCAACTCCATCGACTGTCGCCTCGACCACGACAACCGTGCCGGTGACGACATCAACACCTTCTCCCACCTCAACACCGACATTTTCGACTGTCACCCCAACCACAACGTCCGCGCCCGCCACGACATTAACGCCTTCACTAACTCCTACGCCATCGTCATCTACCGCTCCGCCGACCACCACATCGGCACCTGTTCCAACCTCGACTCCTTCCGTAACGCCAACATCTTTTCCCGTTCTGGTTAATAACCAGCTTACTCTCGGTGATGGGCAAACCATTGTTTTATCTTCCGGGAATTTGCAGGCTGTTGAAACGGGATTTAACTCGGGCAACCTGACTTTTTATATCAGCAATATTCAAAATGGATATTTTAGTTTGTTGCCCACCAATGCTTCGGTTACACGTTTTCTACAATCGTATGTACAAAATAATCAAGTGCAGTTTGTGCATTCAGGAGATCATCAGGCGCCAGGTTATTCGGTGGTGGTTTGCGACGGAAATCAAGCGACTGCCCCTAGTTCAGCATCGATTAACTTTATCGGCGCACCTTCAGTAACGGTGTCGCCGGTAACGGTAACGCCCGGTGGTTCGACAACACTGACTACAGATAATTTGAATGTCACTAACACCGGTGGCAGTTCGCCGAGTCAAATCGTGTTTCAAGTGAGCAATGTGCAGCATGGGCAATTTGAATTGAATGGTAGCAGCACATCAATCTCGAATTTTACCTTGACGCAATTAACCGGTCAGAATGTGCAATTGGTGCAAGACAGCAGCAATATTGCGCCCAGTTATTCGGTGAGCGTCACCAGCGACACTGGATTAAGCAGTGCGACAACACCAGTAACGGCACAACTGTGTACCAGCTTAACGAGTTCATTGAGTTGTGCGCCCGTGATTGTACGCAATAATTTATGGGTAAAGCAGGGTGCCTCCGCCACACTCACTTCACAAAACTTATATGCGACTAACACTAGCGGCCAAACCTTACCCGCCAGTACCGTTTTTTATGTCACGAACATCAATCATGGATATTTTAATGTTAACGGTAGTTCCAGTTCGTTTTTTACTGAGCAACAGTTGCAAGAGGGAGGGGTGCAATTTGTAGATGACGGCAGCAATGTCGCACCGAGTTATCAAATTGCCGTACAATCCTCCGGTTTGCAAACCAACAGCTTTGCGCAAGTGACATTGGGTTTTGTGAATAAGCCACCGTATTTATCCGGCGGGTTGCCAAATCAAGTGGCGGCGGTGGGACAACCGTTCACTTTGGTCATCGGCCCCAGTGTATTTACCGACCCACAAGACGCCCCACTGATTTTATCGGCTGACATTTACAACAGCACTCAATCTTTACCGGCTTGGCTGAGCTTTAATCCCAGCACGAATCGCTTCAGCGGAACACCGACTGAATCCGGAGTGATTGATATTGGTGTGACAGCAACCGATCCGGAAGGGTTATCGACCGAAGGTGAATTTACGTTGACGGTGCTCGGCCAATCTTCCGGCGACAATAATTCGTTAACGACCGCGATTGCCAGTTCGGTGGCGTCAGGAGCGATTGGTTTATTCTTTTTGTTATTGAAAATCTGTCTGCAACGTGCGGCGAACAGGAAATTAGATCAGGCATTAGGAGAAACGGGGGATTATGAACAAAAGGTCGTGCGCCCGCTGGGGCGAGCGATTGCTCAGCGGTTAAAAATCACCGGTTTTATGGGCCATACGACCGACAAAGAGATGCTGTTGTTTAAAGACGCCGTACGAACCTTGTTAGGATCTTTATCGGATCGGGGAATTGATTTAGAGGACCCGCAACTGAATGAATCCAAATGCGCTTACCTGATCAATGAGATCGCCGTGCAGACCAAAGAATATTTTTTGCCGAGCAGTCGTCATTGTTGCCGGAAGAGTTACCGGCCTATCGTTTCATTTTTTACTTCGGAAGTGACGCCGCGTCAAATCAGCACAGCCGCCGCCGCGATTGCGGACGCAGTTGTCCAAACGCAGAGGCAGCACAAATCCAGCGCGGTGCAGCTGGGTCTGATGTCAAGCTCGCAAAGTGGCCGCTTATCATCACCAAGTTCTCCGATACAACTGGAGGACACGACGACAGCATCATCTTTATCCTAATGGGATTGTCGAGGAGATATACTTGGGGCTGCCTGCCTAATAAAAATTAGTTTAGCTTTTTTGTGGGAAGCGCTTCGATATTCAGGCAGAGTTATTTAATTTTCGGCGGCAGTCAGATAGGACGAAGTGGATTGATAAATGTTAGCGCCTTAAATGGGGCCAACGGGGTTAAGTTTGATGGAGAGTTCCGCCTGCATTGCAAGGGTTGTCCGCTGTTAAGCTAGTGAGGAATTTTATTTTTTCGTTATAACTTGAACTACGGGAGGTAGTGAAAATGAAACAAGGACAATTTCCAGCAGTCGTTTCGCTGTCCGGGATTAATAACCCAATAGGAATTAAATTATCGGGACTTTCTCCCGGTGATGCGAGTGGATATGCCATCAGTGGAATAGGGGATATTAATCACGATGGGATTGATGATTTCGCTATAGGCGTACCACAAAACGGGCCGTCCCCCACGGAACCAGGAATAGTTTATATTGTTTTTGGGAATTCCAGCATCAGCCAGGATCTTGTTTCCCTTGATCAATTAAATGGCCATAATGGTTTTCAAATTCAGGGAGAGTCACTGGGTGGCCAATTGGGTCGCACATTAAGCATGGTCGGAGATATGAATGGAGATCATATTGATGATCTATTAATTGGAGCGATCGGCACTGGACGTTCAGGGCGTTGCTATGTCTTATTCGGATCGCCGACTATAGGGAGTAAGGGTTCTTTCAATCTCACCGATCTGGATGGCCAGCAAGGTTTTAAAATCAACGGAGAGACGGAGGAGCAAATTTTTACCGGCATTTCGCTCAGCGGTGGATCTGATGTTAACAGTGACGGATATGCTGACATATTGATTGGTTCTTTGTATTCCGCTAATGGAAAATATCAATCTGGCCGCAGTTACCTGGTATTTGGCGGTCAAGACGTGGGGCGAGAGGGAGTGCTCAATCTGACGGATTTAAATGGCAGCAACGGATTTAAATTGAATGGAGAAGCGAGAGGAGATATTAGCGGTAGCGCCGTGAATATGATGGGGGATATCAACGGCGATGGAATGGATGATTTCATAATTGGAGCGGAGAATGCGCTTTCTCAAGCAGGCCGTAGTTATATTTTATTTGGCAATAAAAATCTGAATCGAATCGGCGCAGAATTTAATTTGTCGGATTTAAATGGAGTCAATGGTTTTAAATTAGATGGTGAAAATCAGGGTGACCGAAGCGGGGTTTCGGTCAGTGGAATCGGTGATATCAATCAGGATGGTTATTCAGACCTGATTATCGGCGCGCCTTTTGCCTCTTCCAGTAATGGTTACCAATCTGGTGTCAGTTATGTGGTATTTGGCGGCAATCAAATAGGTCAGGAGGGTGTCATCCCACTCTCGAGTTTAAAGGGCCGCAATGGATTTAAAATAATCGGTAAAATGGCAGGTGAAATTAGCGGTAGGATGGTATCCGGCGCGGGAGATTTTAATCAAGATGGTGTCGATGACTTTCTCATCAGTTCTCCGGTCGCTGGAGTGATACAACCACCGTCCAGTTATACTTATTTGCTGTTTGGGTCTACTCACTTTGACAATAACGGATTATTTTCATTATCCAGCTTGAATGGAAGCAATGGTTTAATGTTTGTTGGAGAAACTTTGGGTGATAATAGTGGTTTTTCTTTAAGCGCTGCCGGAGATATCAACCAGGATGGTATAGCCGACATACTCATCGGCGCCCCACAGATACATGGTGGTGGGAATATAGGCCGTAGTTATCTGATCTTCGGGGATAGTGTACCGGTATTGATAAAAAATGCTTTAAATATCGCTCAGAATCAAACAGTGGTATTGACTGGTGGTGACTTACAGGCTGAGGAAAAAGACTCCGCTTCGACGAAGGAAATTTGGTTCAATGCCAGTCAAATTCAACATGGCCGCTTTACGCCGACGAATAATATTGACATGGTATTCACTCGATTCAGCCAATCACAAGTCAATAACGGCGCCGTGCAATTTATTCATGACGGCAGTGTAATGGCTCCCAGCTATCAGGTTTCTGCTGATCATAGCGGGCTGGCATTTTCTTTACCAGAGACAGCCGTCATTGCATTTAAAATAAAACCGGGTCAGATATCCGGCCTCAACGATACGATTCGTAACGCCATCATCGGCAGTGCGGTTAGCGGAGCATTCAGTTTGCTGTGTTTAGGATTGAAGTGGTGGATTTCACAAAAATTTGAGCGCAGCTTTTCAGCGGCCATTTTATTAGAAAGCAAAGTGGAAAGACAGCAAACGGATTTTCACAATGAAATTTTGGGTCCTGTTGCTAAACGCATTTTACAAAGAATGAAAATTGGTGGATTTATGAATTACACGAGTGATCATACCCTGCATGATGCGCTCAGCGCGATCAGCGAATTGATTTTTGAATTGGAGCGGCAAGGAATTTCAGTTAATTTAAATCAATTGGACCCTGGACAACAGCATCGTTTATTGGACACCATCGCCCGTCAAACCCGCAGGATATTAGTGCCTGAAGTCAATTGCTGCAGCATTGCTCGAGTGACTGGTTTTTTTCGACCTGAAATATTACCTCATCAGATCGAGGAAAAAGCGGTTGAAATTGCGGCTGCGGTGAAATCCAGCCTGGGCGAGAATTTTTCAGAAGTGAGAACAATTACTCTGTCGGAACAGGTCTTATCATCCTCATCTCTCGCATTGTTAACCGCCTCAAATCGAGGAACTTCTTCATCCACATCAGATGATTTGGAATTGAGCATCAATTGAATTCAACCATCATTAGGAGGAAATCGCTCTACACAACTTCCAAGGATGCTAAAGATGTCAGCGGTAAGGATAACGCCATTAATTCCTCTCGCCACTGGTTATAGAAGTTGGCGCTTGAAAAAAAGAGCTGATTTGCTCTCCTCTTATGCAGTACTATGATTATTTACATCCTTAGAATAACAATCTCTCAAATCGGAATTCCGGGAGGAAGCGTTCCTTAAGAATTTTGTGCTTGCTATATTGTTTTATAAAGCCTAGCTTACGTAAGAGGACTCTGAAAAAAGGAGTCCGTGAGATAGATAGGGATATAAAACAATGCCATTACCGTTAATTGCTACAAAATACTTGCCTACTCAACTGCTGTTGATGAATCATTATTAGGTATCCAGGCTTTTCCTGGGAACTGATTTTTCAGAAACATATCGGTCTTAGCCAGCCTGTTATTTCAATCAAACCCTTACTTAGCCATTTATACTGCGCCAGGCAAAGCTTAGGTTTACCATTAAATGGGAGAACCGTGCTTCCTCTTCAGTGTTCTAACCCCCGCAGCTCAAATATCGTAAATGACGTTCTTTGTAAAATCCACCAGCGGCGTGAACGCCGTTGTGGAAATTTCCCATTTTGTAAGCGGGAACTCTTGCAACGAAAATTTCTGACCGTTCTTATCCCTTTTCAGTCCGGCGCCATTACCTCCAGCAGAAACGGACAGGAGTCAGAGAGTGATCCTCCGATCCGGAGTGTCCCTGTATTTTGGCTGAAGGGAAAATCCGGTGACAGCGATATCGCACGAATGAATAAAACTATTTCGTCATTTAGAAAAATGGAAAGGAGTCTGTAAAAAAAGAAACAAGCTTCATAAAGAAAATGATCAGCCACGAACTGTAAAGTGTTTACAGCCTCGGGCTGAACAAAAAGGATTTTGATTGAGTCTAATTTTTTAGGAGACAATGATGAAACAAGGACAATTTCCGGCAATATTGCCGTTGACTAGTTTAGATGGCCAAATCGGATTTAAGATCGATGGTGAAAACAATGGAGATCACAGTGGCTATTCTGTGAGCGCTCTGGGGGATATCAATAGTGATGGGCATACCGATCTGATCATCGGAGCGCCTTCCTACCCAGACGGTGGTAACAAGGGTCGCAGCTACGTGGTGTTTGGTGGGCCTCCGGTGGTGCATGTGCCGACGACTACCCCTAAACCCACTCCCAAAAAAACACCGACCCCTACAAAGAAAAAGACAATAACTACTACAAAAAAGCACACTTCCACAACAACACCCACGCCTACAACAACACACATTCCTACCCCGACAGCTTCTCAGAAAAAGGGAACATTTCCAGCGGTTGTGCAGTTATCGGCATTGAATGGCCAGAATGGGTTTAAACTCCAAAGCGAAGACATTGATGGTCGGGCCGGTTATTCCGTGAGTGGGGCCGGGGATATCAATGGCGACGGGTATGCCGATCTGATTATTGGGGAGCCCGGCACTCTACTCGTTGGTAGCTACGTAGTGTTTGGCGGGCCAGGGGTTGGGGGCAATGGGACCATTGCCCTATCGAGCCTTGATGGCGCCACGGGTTTTAAATTTGATGACGAATCTGGTGGTGGTGGCACCGGTTTTTCCGTCAGCGGGGCCGAGGATATCAATGGCGATGGGTATGCTGATCTGATTATCGGGGATGCTGGTTATCAGACTGACACAGGCCGTAGCTACGTAGTGTTTGGCGGACTAGGGGTTGGTAGTAGTGGGGTATTCAGTCTTTCCAGTCTCACAGGCGCCAACGGCTTTAAACTTGATGGCGAAAACATTGATGATGTCAGTGGTTATTCCGTGAGTGGGGCCGGGGATGTCAATGGCGATGAGTATGCCGATCTGATTATTGGGGCTATTGGATATCCGGGAAGCAATGACACAGGCCGCAGCTACGTAGTGTTTGGCGGTCCTGATGTGGGTAGCGGTGGGGACATCGCGCTATCAAGTTTGAGTGGCGCGAATGGTTTTAAACTCGATGGCGAAAACTTTAATGATAGAAGCGGCTATTCCGTGAGCGGAGCCGGAGATATCAATGGTGATGGGTATGCCGATTTGATCATTGGGGATCAGGGTGTCAGTAGCTACGTGATATTTGGCGGTCCTGATGTGGGTAGCAGTGGGATCATTGCCCTATCCAGTCTTGATGGTGCCACGGGTTTTAAACTTGATAGCAAACCAGCTCTTCCGTCAGTGGAGCCGGAGATATCAATGGCGATGGGTATGCTGATCTGATCATTGGCGATACTGGTTATGACAGTGCTAAAGGCCGCAGCTATGTGGTGTTTGGCGGGCTTGATGTGGGTAGCAGTGGGGTCATTGCACTATCCAGTCTCGATGGCGCCAATGGGTTTAAACTTAATGGCGAAAACGATGGTGATGAGAGCGGCTTTTCTGTCAGAGCGGCTGGGGATATCAATGGCGATGGACATGGCGATCTGATTATTGGTGCTCCTTTCTATTCAGAGGCCGATGGAAGCTTCAGCGCAGGCCGTAGCTATGTCGTGTTTGGCGGACCTGGAGTTGGCAATAGTGGAACTATCGCACTATCGAGCCTTGATGGCGCCAACGGTTTTAAACTCGATGGCGAAAACCAATATGAGGGTAGCGGTAGCTCCGTGAGCGGGGCGGGGGATATTAATGGTGATGGCTACCCCGATTTGATCATCGGTGCTCCTCATTTTGGAGAGGGTGGGGAGGGCAGTAAGGGTCGCAGCTACGTGGTGTTTGGCGGGCCTCCGGTGAATGGGTCGATGACTACTCCTAGTCCTACCCCTACTACCCCTAGCCCCACGTCTACTCCCACCAATTCAACTAATTCAACTAATTCAACGATAACACCCACACCTACTCTCACCAATACATCTAATTCAACAATAACACTTACACCTACTCCCACCAACACATCTCATTCAACAATAACACCGACGCCTACTCCTACCCATATATCTACTTCAACAAAAAAACCTACACCCAAGCCCACATCTAAACCCACATCTAAACCCACCACAAAAAAACCCACTCCTGCTCCAACAGCCTCTACGAAAAGTCGATTTCCTGCCGTCATGCAGTTATCCGCATTAAATGGTCAGAATGGGTTTAAACTCGATGGCGAAAACAACGGTGATTTCTCTGGCCATTCCGTGAGTATGGCCGGAGATATCAATGGCGATGGGCATGCCGATCTGATCATCGGAGCTTTTGGTTATCCGGGAGGCAATCATACCGGCCGCAGCTATGTGTTGTTTGGCGGGCCGGGAGTGGGTCATCAGGGCGTCATCGCGCTATCGACTCTCAACGGCGCTACCGGCTTTAAGCTTGATGGTGAATTCAGTGGCGACAATGACGGCGTTTCGGTCAGTGTGGCGGGAGACGTCAATGGAGATGGACATGCTGATCTGCTCATTGGAGCGGGTGGTTATGCACATTACCAGGGTCGTAGCTATGTGGTGTTCGGCGGGCCTGGAGTGGGCCACAGTGGAGTGATCGCTCTGTCGAGTCTGAATGGTACTTCGGGCTTTACGCTCACGGGTGAATTCGAGGGTGATCATAGCGGTCATTCGGTCAGTACGGCGGGAGACATCAATGGGGATGGGTACGTTGATCTGATCATCGGGGCGTATGGCTATTCGGGGGGCAAGGGTCGCAGTTATGTGGTATTTGGCGGGTCGAATGTGGGTCGCACCGGGAGCATTGCACTATCCAGTCTTAACGGCTCCACGGGTTTTAAACTTGATGGTGAGTTGATGGGTGATCTCAGCGGCTTTTCGGTCAGTACGGCCGGAGACGTCAATGGGGATGGACATGCCGATCTGTTCATTGGGGCTCCGGGCTACTCAGGCGGTCGTGGTAAAGGCCGCGGTTATGTGGTATTTGGCGGACCCGGGGTGGGACACGGTGGCATACTCTCTCTGTCGAGTCTGAATGGCGCCACGGGCTTTAAACTGAATGGTGAATTAGTGGGGGATTACAATAGTTGGTCCATCAGTATGATCGGAGACGTCAATGACGATGGGCATACTGACCTGCTTATTGGGGCTTACGGCTACTTAGGGGGCAATAATACCGGTCGCAGTTATGTGCTGTTTGGTGGGCCAGGGGTTGGCAGCGCTGGGGTATTTAACCTCTCCAGTCTCAATGGCGCCACGGGCTTTAAACTCGATGGCGAGTTGCTTGGGGATCAAAGTGGCTGGTCGGTCAGTGCGGCGGGGGATATCAATGGCGACGGGCACGCCGATCTGTTGATAGGTGCGCCTGATCATTCAGGAGGGGCAACCGGCAAAGGCCGCAGCTATGTGGTGTTTGGCGGACCCCCGGTGAGTGAGCCGACTACGACAAGTTTCAGTATTCCATCCAAGACAAGTACTGGCAGCCCTTCCTCAACCCCTCGGGTGATCGTTGTACCGATTCAGAAACCCAAGCCGGTTATTGGTGGCAAGACCCCTGTTAAAGGTGGAGCGCCACCGAAACCCAACAAGCCGGTTGCTGGTGGCAAGACTCCTGTTAAAGGTGGAATATCACCTAAACCCAACAAGCCGATGGCGTATGCACAGGCGAATCACTTACTGGGATTGCCACGCCAATCCCCGGAAAGTATGGCATTGACAGTGACGCCTACTCCTTATCCTCTGCGATTGCAGGCAGAACTCTCAGAGATGACGATCAGCGAATCAGAGCAGGACTTTTCAAAATCAGCATCTCTTCATTCATCGTCGGAAATGGAAGCTGAGGCAGAGAGCAAAAAAGAAACCATTTTAGCAGATGCAGATGAATTATCGCCGGTCACTTCTTCCGCCTCTCGCTCAGTGGGAGAACCGTGGATAGGGTGGATGAGCCGTTTGCCCATATCGTTGGCCGTGGCAGGCATGAATTATTTATCGGCCGGTATTAGCAGGATCACCTCAACCCTGATCTCTATGTCGGTTCAGATAACAGCCGCTTCTTTTATTCCTGCGGAACTCTCTCTCTCACTGCAATCCAAACCATCCAACCTTTCTTCACCCGAGACGGCTTCTTCTCTGCTCGATTCCACCGTGGCGGCATCCCAGCTACTGGTTTCCTGTCCAGCGCAGCACGCCCTGATGTTGCTGCAAATTCCGGCGGCTAAACTCGGGCAATATCGCGACCGTGAACGCCTGTTGACGGCTGTTGAAAACCAGGCGTTACAGGAACATCACCAGAAATTGCTGGATTTGCAGCGACAACTGGAACCACACCAGACCGCGGTTGCAAAAGCCGATCCAGAATTTGCGTGGGAATCGCAGCATCTCATCAAAACATTGCAGTCTGAATTAATACCCACGATTCGTTCGGGTAAAGGCTCCAGCTTATTATTGGAACGAGTCGAACGCCTGATGGGATATTTGGAAAAACGCGCCGAAACGATAGCCGCATGGGCCAGCACAAAATCCCGTGAAGATAAACCTGGAATTAAGCCGGAAGCCGATGGGTCAGACGAATGGTTTGCCGGGCGGTTAACACCCGGACCTGAAAGCCAGGTATCCCGGTTAACCAGCGGCATAGGTTTGTGGCGCGCTGCACGTCCTACCGCCGTCATGGGTTCCAAACCGGTGGCGCAGCACAATTCCAGCCTAGCGCTTAGGTAGTCTCTATGGGATCAATCAACGTAACTTGTATTGTGAACGAGTTCAAAATGTTAGGAGATAATTTATGAAACAGGGACAATTTCCGGCAATACTGCCGTTGGCCAGTTTAGACGGCCAAAATGGATTTAAGCTCGATGGGGAAAACACTGGGGATCAGAGCGGCGATTCCGTCAGTGAAGCCGGGGATATCAATGGCGATGGGTATGCTGATCTGGTTATCGGGGCTCCTTACTATCCAGGAGGAAGTGGTCCAGGCCGCAGCTACACAGTGTTTGGTGGACCAGGGGTTGGTAGTAGCGGAGTATTTAATCTCTCCAATCTCACTGGCGCTAATGGTTTTAAACTAGACGGCGAAAATACTGGTGATTACAGCGGCACTTCTGTCAGTGCAGCTGGAGATATCAATGGCGATGGGCAGGATGATCTGTTGATTGGGTCTTATGGTTATCCGGGCGGAGGTGTCGCTATGGGGCGCAGCTACGTGGTGTTTGGTGGGTCTGGGGTGGGTAGCGGTGGAATGTTCAGTCTTTCGAGTCTCACTGGCGCCAACGGTTTTAAACTCATGGTGAAAACAGTAATGATCACAGCGGTTTTTCCGTTAGTGCAGCTGGAGATATCAATGGTGATGGACATGACGATTTGATCATCGGGGCGTGCTATGATCTTGGCAGTTGTAAAGGCCGCAGCTATGTGGTGTTTGGTGGATCAGGGGTTGGCAGTAGTGGGGTATTGAGTCTTTCCAGCCTCACATGGTGTTAACGGCTTTAAACTCGATGGTGAAAACAATGATGATCAAAGCGGTTTTTCTGTCAGTGCGGCTGGGGATATCAATGGCGATCGGCGTGCCGATTTGATTATAGGGGCATTAGTTATCCGGTAGGCAATAATAAAGGCCGTAGTTACTTGGTATTTGGCGGACCGGGGGTTGGCAATGGAGTGGATGTTAAGTCTCTCCAGCCTCACTGGTATCAATGGCTTTAAACTGGATGGCGAAAACAATGGTGATCATAGCGGCTATCTGTCAGTGCGGCTGGAGATATCAACGGCGATGGTCATGACGATTTGTCATCGGGGCATATGGCTATCCGGGAGGTAGCTATAAAGGCCGAAGCTATGTAGTGTTTGGTGGGCCAGGGGTTGGCAGTGCAGGGGTGTTCAGTCTTTCCAGCCTCACTGGTGCTCAATGGCTTTAAACTGGATGGCGAAAACAATGGTGATTACAGCGGCATTTCTGTCAGTGCGGCTGGGGATATCAATGGTGATGGGTATGCTGATCTGGTCATCGGGGCTTATGGCTATAGGGAGGTGGTAATAAGGGCCGCAGTTACGTGGTGTTTGGCCGACCGGGGATTGGCGGTAGTGGGTTATTTAATCTCTCCAGTCTCAATGGCGCCAATGGCTTTAAACTCGATGGCGAAAACAATGGTGATTCCAGTGGTATTTCTGTCAGTACGGCCGGGGATATTAATGGCGATGGGGTGGCGGATATGCTGATTGGGGCTTATGGCTACGCTAGTTCTACCGGTCGTAGCTATGTGGTGTTTGGGGATGTTCCACCCGTACTGGTTAATAACAGCCTGTCATTATCCGTGGGTGCTGCCATTCAACTGAATTCAACTTATTTAGCCGCTTACGACCGCAATCATAACAATAATACTTTAGTGTTTATTCCCAGCGGAGTCAGTCATGGGCAATTTGAAGCGGTCAGCAATCCTAACGTTATGCTCAGTAATTTCACGCAGCAAGAAATTTTGGCTGGAGATATCCAGTTTACCCATGACGGTAGTTTGGTAGCGCCCAGTTATAACATGACCGTGCGCAGTTCCGGCATTGCCTGGACCGGCCCGTTGTCTGCAAAAATTACTTTTTCTGGAACTCCGCCCAGCTATTTTCCATCCGTGCTTCCATTGGCCAGTTTAAATGGCCAAAATGGTTTTAAACTCGATGGAGAAAACAGTGGTGATGACAGCGGCATTTCCGTCAGTGCGGCTGGGGATATCAATGGCGATGGATATGCCGATCTAATCATTGGGGCTTATGGCTATCCGGGAGGCAGTAATCAGGGTCGCAGTTACGTGGTATTTGGCGGAGTGGGGGTGGGCAACAATGGAGTGCTGACTCTTTCCAGTCTTAATGGCGTCAACGGCTTTAAACTGGATGGCGAAAACAATAATGATCACAGCGGCTATTCTGTGAGTATGACTGGGGATATCAATGGCGATAGACATACCGATCTAATCATCGGAGCAGTTGGCTATCCGGGAGGCAGCGCTAAAGGCCGCAGTTATGTGGTGCTTGGTGGACCAGGGGTTGGTGGCAGCAGTGGGGTATTTAATCTCTCCAGCCTCAATGGGGCCAATGGCTTTAAACTTGACGGTGAAAACATTAATGATGGCAGTGGCGTGTCCGTCAGTACAGCTGGGGATATCAATGGTGATGGGTGTGATGATTTGATTATCGGGGCGTATTACTATCCGGGAGGTAGTGTTAAAGGCCGCAGTTATGTGGTGTTTGGTGGGTCGGGAGTTGGCAGTAGCGAGGTGTTCAATCTTTCTGGTCTCAATGGGGCCAATGGCTTTAAACTGGATGGTGAAAACAATAATGATCAGAGCGGCGTTTCCGTCAGTGTGATCGGAGATATCAATGGTGATGGTTATGCCGATCTGTTGATTGGGGCTAATGGCTATCCAGGAGGAAGTTTTAAGGGCCGCAGTTACGTGATATTTGGCGGGTCGAGAGTTGTCGGTAGCGGTGGGGTGTTCAATCTCTCCAGCCTCAATGGCATTAACGGCTTTAAGCTCGATGGTGAAAACAATATTGATTACAGCGGTGCTTCTGTCGGCGCAGCTGGGGATGTCAATGGCGATGGGCATACTGATCTGATTATCGACGCTTTTGGTTATCCAGGAGATAGCCGTAAGGGTCGTAGCTACTTGGTGTTTGGCGACCCAGGGGTTGGTGGCAGCGGAGTGTTCCACCTCTCCAGCCTTAATGGTATTAACGGCTTTAAACTGGACGGTGAAAATAATAATGATAACAGCGGCAGGTTTGTCAGTGGGGCAGGAGATATCAATGGCGATGGGTATTCTGATCTACTGATTGGGGCATACGGCTATCCGCAAGGCAATAATACAGGTCGCAACTACGTAGTATTTGGTGGGCCAGGGATTGTTGGTAGCAGCGGGGTATTTAATCTCTCTAGTCTTAATGGTGCTAATGGCTTTAAACTGGATGGCGAAAACAATGGTGATTACAGTGGTATCTCTGGTGTGGCTGGGGATATTAATGGCGATGGTGTAGGTGATTTACTGATTGGGGCTTATGGCCACGCTAATTTTACTGGTCGTAGTTATGTGGTGTTTGGCGATATTCCCCCTGTTTTAGTGCAAAATTGTTTAACATTACAGTCAGGCAGTATAATTCCTTTTAATTCGACTTTTTTATCGGCTTATGATCTCAACCACAATAACAATACGTTAGTGTTTATTCCGTCTGACCTGATTCATGGGGATTTTGAGCTCGTCAGCCAGCCCGGTGTGGCGTTAGCTAATTTTACTCAACCTCAATTGTTGAATGGTAGCATTCAATTTGTCCACGATGGGAGTTCACTCGCACCCAGTTATGACATCACCGTATACAGCGCTGGAATTGCCTGGACAGGGCCTTCGGCAGCGAACATCACCTTTATTCCAGCAACCACGGCGACTCCAACTCCTTCATTGACAGTAACTCCCACTTCTACTCCCATAGTCACCACTCCGACCCAGACCATACCGACTTCCACTTCGGTAACGCTAACTCCCACTCTTGCTCCGGTAACGTCCACTGCTACTCCCATAACGTCCACGCTTACTCCGGTATCCACCTCTACACCAGTAGCATCCACGCCCATGCCGATAGTACCCACTCCAACACCGACAGTGGTATCTGCTCCGGTTCTGATTAACAATCAGCTTACTCTGAGCAATGGCGAGACGGTGGTGCTTTCTCTGGATCTTCTCCAGGCTAGTGAAGTCGGCTTTGACGACAACCAACTGTTGTTTACCGTGGGGGATGTGCAGAACGGTTATTTTACTTTTCTGCCGTTCAATACCTCGCGGCCCACTCAGTGGAGGCAGGCGCAAATCCAGAATGGCGTGGTGAGTTTTGTCCATGCCGGCAATCAACAGGCGCCGTGCTACCAGGTGTCGGTGAGCGACGGGGTGCGGTCCACCGCGCCGAGTCTCGCCGCCGTGGATTTCCTGGGCGCGCCGGTGATTACGCAGAATAGTTTAAATGTGTCCCAGGGCGGTGAGACGCTCTTAACCCCGGCGATGCTCAATGTGACCGGCAGTGACCTCGCTCCCACCGAGATCACCTTCCAGGTCAGTAATACCCAGCACGCGCAGTTCGTGTCCACCCAAACCGGCCTGCCGGTTTCTAATTTTACCCTGACGGCTTTACAGACCGGCCTGATTGAAGTGATTCAGGATGGCAGTTCCATCGCCCCCAGTTACACGATCCAGGCCACCGGGTCGGGCGGCCAGAGCAGCGCGCCCAGTCTGGTGACGATCCACTTTAGCAATCAGCAGGGCATGTTTGCCCCAAGAATGGTCTTGAATACTTTGTTCGTGACTCAGGGCCAACCCACGATACCCGGTCTGCCCAATATTCAGGCCAGCCAGGGGAATGGCCAGTCCGTGGCGGACAGCGCGGTCTTTTATCTCACCGGCGTCAGCTACGGCGAATGGACGCTGACTGATTTCCCCGGCATGCTGATTTCCTCGTTTAGCCAGGCGCAACTGAAAAACGCCACGGTGCGGTTTATTCCCGGTAACAGCCGCTCGGTACCCGGTTACCAACTCTCGGTTTTAGACCCGGCGTCGGGCCTGCAAAGCGCCAGCTTACCCGCCTCGATTTTCTTTAGGCCCCTCAACCAGCCGCCGCAATTGATGAACCCTTTGCCTGAAAAGATCGTAACCGTTGGAGAACCGTTCAGTTTTACGACTTGTCCCTGTCAATGCGTTTCAGGATCCCCAGGGAGAAGCCCTGCAATACGTGGTCAGCCGTTTCTAATAATTTAACCGCGCTGCCCGGCTGGCTGCAATTCAATTCTCTCAACCAGCGATTCACCGGCACGCCGCCGGCGGTGGATTTCATCGATGTGAATGTGACCGCCATCAACTTCGCCGGGTTAGCGACTGCAACTGACTTTACCCTCCAGGTTTCTCCCGCCGTAGGTAGTAGCGATCTCTACCTCCCTGCAAAAGACCATTGCGGCGGCGGTGGTGTCCGGGACTATTGGCGTGTTGTTCGCGGTGGTGCAGATCTGTTTAAAGCGCGCGGCCAATCAGAAATTACGGCACGCGCTGGGCGATGATCAGGACGCCTATGACGTCCAGGTGGTGCGCCCGGTGGCGAAAGAGATCGCCCGGCGCTTAAAAATCACCGGGTTTATGAATTACACCACCAATACCGAAATGGCGCATTATAAAGCCGCGGTGCGCACGTTATTATCGGCCCTGCATCAACGCGGCGTGAATCTGGAGTTAGCCGATATGAAAGACGTTCAGCGGGACACCCTCATCAATACCATCGCCCGGGAAACTCAGCGTTACTTTATTCCGAGGCCGCGCTGCTGCACGAACACCCTGGCTTTTTTCAAAGCGCAGTTAACCCCTCGGCAACTGGAAGAAGCTGCGCCGGTGATTGCGGAAGCGGTGGTCAAGGCATTGGATATCCAGCCTGCCGGGCGGGAGTCTTCGCCCTTCTCCGCCCCGGGAAGAGGCAGTCAGTTGTTCGTCGAGCCGCGCCCAGCCCCTAGCGCCAGCCAGGATAGTCTGGAGGAAGACAAGCAGGCTTCCGGGGTAGAACTGGAATCGCTGGCAGACGGACTGACCAAGAGATCGCCTCCTCCCCTGAGCCCCAATAATCTGTCACCCATGGATTAATGGGAATGAGTAGTCAGTGAAGGGTTAGCTAAAAAAAGGAGTTTTTGAGATGAAAGCCCATCAGCCTGAAAGCACACCGGGAAAGGACGATCCCTTCCCGGCGGCCAACACGGATCAGAAGATCCTGAAATCAGGGTCTTTTAATATTCAGTCCGCCGAGTATCATCTTTTAAACGAAGAAGCGGAGACGGCTGAAAAAAACGCACGGAACTGCCCGCTGCCGCCAGTTTATTCAAGCTGTTTCAGCAGGAAATGAGCGAGCGTAACTTGTATTGTGAACGAGTTCAAAATGTTAGGAGATAATATATGAAACAGGGACAATTTCCGGCAATACTGCCGTTGGCCAGTTTAAATGGTCAGAATGGGTTTAAACTCGATAACAAAAAATAAATTGTTGGCAGGTCCTCATCCTGGCAAGCGAGGCCCTGAAACTGGACTCTCAATTAGTGAGATCATGACGATCCTCATTATGTTTCATGAGGTTCGGTTTCGAGATTGTAAACGATTTTATACTGGATTTTTGGAAGTATATTGGCGAGGTTATTTCCCCAATCTACCGAGTTATTCTCGATTTATTACATTGATGAAACGCGCTATTTTTCCGATGACGGTATTCACGCAACTGAAAAGCGGAAAGCGAACCGGTATCTATTATTTGGACTCTAGTTGTTTGCCGGTCAGTCATCTAAAACGCAGTAAACGTCATAAAACTTTTGATCAAATTGCGCAGTATGGTAAGACTTCTGTGGGCTGGTTTTTTGGCTTAAAATTACATATTGTGACGAATGATCGCGGCGAATTAATGGCTTTCAAAATCACCAAAGGTAACCGCAGTGACAGTCAAGAAGCCGCTTTTTTACTTCGCAAATTAGAAGGGTTAGCCTTCGGAGATAAAGGCTACATCAGTAAAAAATTATTTGACACTCTTTTTTCTCAAGGGCTGAAATTAATCACCCGGAAGAGAAAAAACATGAAAAAAGTGCCACTCTCCGACTATGAGCAGCAGTTGCTTAACCAGCGGGGAATTATTGAAACCGTGATCGGGCATCTCAAGCACCACTATCAAATATGGCATACCCGCCACCGCTCTGTGTTGAATGCGATGACTCATTTAGTTTCAGCGCTGGCCGCTTACACTATCGAACCGTTGAAAATTTCAGCCATTAAACGGCTTGAATTGATGGCATGAAAACTCAAAACTGGGGTGGATATAAATAAATATGTGAAACATTGGGTATTGGAATAGGAAATATTGAAATCATAGTGTTTATTCCTTGAGTATATTTATCGGGTCACAAGTGATATCCCGAACTGTTGTGATTGTTTAAGAGAACCCATTAATTCAGCTTTTTCTTGAGCTAAAAATAGTTTTTCGTGGCGCAACGTTTCAACTTTCTCTTCCGCTTGCTGAAGTGCTCTTGTTAATTGCTGGCATTGTTGTGTTAAAAGGGCTAGCTGTTTTTCTAATTCATGGACTTGCAATCGATATTGGTTCGCTTCTTTTTGTTGCGTATTTAGCGATTGCTCCAGATAATCAGATCGTTTTAAACTAGGTGGGGTTCATGCTACTGTATCGTACTCAAATTGCATTTATCGTTTTCAGAAGTGGATTTCACTTCAAACATAGTTTGTTTAACAATTATCTTTGTGCAAATGGCTGTGGAGAAAATATCTGATGACAATGTCAGCGAGAGAAGTTTTAGTTTATTGTAATTTGGCTGCCAGGAGGCTTTAAGAAATAAGTTTTGATGATACTCAGGATTGGAGGTTAGGTTGGGTTACGGTTTTAACTCTCTTAAGGGCAGTTGGGCACGTTTTTGGTAAAGTAGACAAATCTCAATATGATTTAAGTTACCGAAATAAAATTAAAGAATATTGGGAAAAGAAAAAAGAAGAGCCAATATTTAAAGAATTTATTGAGAATGCCAGGAATTTACTACTTAAACAATTTGATTTTGAACATATTACTCCAACACAGTTTAACATGATGACTGAAAAAGGTGAATTTATGATCACTGAGTCAGGAGTACGTATGGTTACCCAGGAGTATATTTACTTTAAAAACAATCGCAAAAAAACAGTTGATCAATTAATAAATGAAGCCCTCAATTGGTGGGAAAACTATTTAGATGAAATAGATTGCTTAACAAGTACGTGATCGACTGGCCCAGGTTATCGCAGGTTCTTTTTCAGATTGATAGTGTAGTAGTATACCTCAAAATATCCAGTGAAATTAAGGCTTAAACAATGCAATAGGGTGACATTGGAGGCAGGTTTAACCATTTCTTAAGAAAAATATGCTTTACAAGACTTATCAAGATATTGGAACATAGGAAATCAATTTCATGGAGATTTTTTATGGAAAAACCCGGTATCAGCCTGGAGCAGGAAAATAAACCCGTTCAATTTGAGATTGAGCGTTTCTATATCAAGCAGCAATCTACCCAAACACCGAATGCTCCGAATATTTTTCAACTGCAAATGGATAAAGATAATAAACCCGAAACTCAAGTGGAAATGAAAATTGATTCCCGGGAATTGGGCGATCATCGTTATGAAGTGACGTTGGGGTTTCATATTACGCTGAAAATTCAGCAGCAAACCGCATTACGTTGCGAAGTACAACAGGCTGGTATTTTTCGGATCAAAGAATGTACGGCGGAACAACGTAAGTTTCTATTAGAAGGCTATTGCCCGGGGATTTTGCATCCTTATGCTCGAAAAGTCGTGGCTGATTTAAGTTGGAATGCAGGATTTTTACCCATTACTTTACCCCCTATCGATTTTGAACAAGCGAGAAGACAACGAGAGCAGAACGCTCAAAATACGTCTCAACCCACATGGATTGAAGCAGAGACTGTTCAATAACTTACTTTACTGATTTATTTCCGTATGTATGTAAAAAAGGAACTTGATGATGAAAATGGATTTAAACCTGTCAGGGGTTGATATTTTAAACTCGACTCAATCAGCCAATATCCTGTCTGTATTAATGGCCCGTCAGGGTTGGCGTGATCCTGGTCGAGCAGTCAACGAGGCTGATTCGGGAGCGCAAGATAAACAAGGGCGTTTAAATGAAGCTTTTGAAAATTATACTTTGCATCCCGACGCTTCTAGCGGTGATCAATTGCTGACTTTGCTGTATGAAGCCGAAGCCGATTTAAAATCGGAATACGATGATGCTAAAAAACAGCAGGCAATCTATGAAACGCAGGCAAAACAGGAAGCGAAAAGCGGGAATGGTCTGGTCTCTGATTGGACTCACTGGTTCTGGCATGGTGTGCAGGATTTTTTTGGTTCGAGTAGTGAAGCGTTAGCAGAGAAGTATGCGCAGATAGCTACAACACGTCAGCGTCAACTTGCTGAGTTGTCTGAATGGATAGCCGCTTTGCAGCAGGAATTACATAAGGATATAACGCCGTTACCCGAAGAAGAACCATCAGAGATCATAGAAATAGATACTGTAGAGATCAAAGCGACTCAACGGCGTTTGTTGCAACAGTCTGTCGCTCAAGTCACGGTACAAAATCCCATTCCTGATCAGGGAATTAGCATAGGTCAACCCTATTCCTATTCTCTGGATGAGGTTTTTTCGGGAAACTATACCATATTGGGGGCAACCCAAACTAACCAATCGAGTCTGCCCAGTTGGTTAAGCCTTCAATATCAGCGCATAGCCAGTTATCCCAGTCGTTTGGGATTTGTCTCGGGTGTTGAGGTATCTGGTAATGTCCTCCTGGTAGCAGCCAGGGCTGGAGGGCTATTGATCCTGGATGTCAGTATGCCCGATATGCCGCTGTTGTTAGGGAACTATACTGTAAGGGCTTTTAACGTTGCAGTGTCTGGTAACACGGCGTTTGTGACAACCAACTCGAACCTGTTGATTCTAGATATCAGTGTGACAAGTACTCCACGATTATTAGGGAACTATACTACCAATAATTCAGGCCATGATCTTGCGGTTTCTGGAAATATGGTATTTTTAGCGGACGACTCTGCGGGTTTATTGATCCTGGATGTGAGTAAGCCGAGTATGCCTCAATTGTTGGGAAACTATTCCGCAGGATCAGGTTTCGTTTACGGCATTGCGGTGTCTGGTAATATCTTATTTGTCGGGGATAATTCTGCAGGTCTATTGATCCTTAATGTGAGTGTGCCAAGTGCTCCTCAATTACTGGGAACGTACCCTGCTGGATCCGGTCATGCTGATGGGGTAGCCGTGTCAGGTGACACGATCTATATTGCAGATTATACCGGGGGTCTATTAATTTTGGATGTCAGCACGTTAAGCACGCCTCGTTTGTTAGGAAGCTATTCCGCAGGATTAGGTAGCGCTTATGGTATTACGATATTGGGTAACACTGTTTTTCTGGCGGATCAACTGACTGGTCTATTGGTTTTGGACGTCAGTACACCGAGTACTCCGCGGTTGTTGGGAAATTATCCTGTAGGGCCAAATAGTGTTGACGATGTTGCGGTACGGGATAGCAATGTATTTTTGGCTGACGGATACGGAGGCGTGTTGGTGCTTGATCTCAGTCAAGGACAACTGGTGGGGACTCCCTCAAACCTCTTTGGAGAACAGTTGTCTGTTACCGTAAGCGCTCGTAATTTGACACATACCCTGGCGACTACTCAATTTACCTTACGGAATTCCCTTCCTAATCAAGTGATTAACATTGAACAACCTTATTCGTATTCATTAAACGGAGTTTTTTCAGGAAACTATACGGTATTGGGCGCGACTCAAACCGGTCAATCCGGTTTACCCAGTTGGTTAAGCCTTCAATATCAGTTGATGGGCAATTATCCGGGGGGCAACATCTGGACAGTTAAGGTGCTTGATAATACTGTGTATATTGTAGATCAGAATGTGGGTCTTTTGATTCTTGATGTCAGTATTCTAAACACACCTCAATTGTTGGGGGGCTATGCTCTGGGACAGAGCGGGGTAACCTACTATGACTGCGTAATTTCTAATAACAGTGTATTCATGACAAGCGATCAAGGCTTGTTGATTCTGGATATCAGCATTCCCAGTATGCCGCGCTTGTTGACAAACTACGCTGTCGCATCAGGCATTGCTATTGAGGTGTCCGGTAACATCGTATTTGTGGCGGATGGATCTGCGGATTTGTTGATACTCGATGTCAGTATGCCGAGTAGACCCCGCCTACTGGCGAACTACACCACAGGTACAGGCTATGCTTACGATGTTACGCTTTCAAATGATATTTTATTCGTAGCCCATACCACCGCAGGTTTATTGATTCTCAATGTCAGTACACCTAACACGCCGCGGTTATTGGGAAACTATTCTTCTGTAGCATCAGATACCCAGGGAGTTGCAGTATCAGGGAACACAGTCTATGTTGCCGATTTTAATGCGGGCCTGCTAATTCTGGATATCACTATACCCAGCATGCCGCGGTTATTGAGCAACTTCAGTATGGCGAAGGACGCTCTTAATGTTAAGATATCAGGTAATATAGTATGTGTTGCAGCTTATAAGGGGGGCCTGTGGGTCTTTGATGCTGGTATGCCTAACATGCCCCGATGGTTAGGGAACTATCCCTCAGAGCCATATTATCTCTACGAAGTCGCGCTGTCAGGTCATATCGCATTTTTGGCAAACGGGGCTGAAGGATTATTGATCCTTGATTTAACTCAAGGTCAATTAGCAGGCGTCCCCTCGGGCCTTGTGGGGGAACAGTTATCGATCACTGTGAGTGCTCATAACTCGATGACCACATTGTCAACCACTGAATTTATCTTAACACTGGATGAGTTGCCTCTTGTTCAAAGCACCGTGTCGGATCAAAGCTTGTTCCCTGGTGACACACGGTCTTTACTGCTTAACAGTCAAACATTATTTGTTAATCCTACTCACTCATTTCTTGCGTTATCGTTATCAACAGGCAAACAAACGTTGCCGGATTGGCTGGAACTGACATTCCTCCCTGTGTTGGTGACTACTTTTCCTGCAGGATCAGGTCAGGCATACAGCGTTTCGATGTCTGGAAACACTGTATTTTTGGCGGATGGAAATCTGGATTTACTGATCATCGATGTGAGTACACCGAGTATGCCGACATTATTGAGTCAATATACGTCAGCGTCAGGTACCGGTTATGCAGTGACGGTATCGGGTAACACTGTGTTTTTGGCTGATAGCAATGCTGTATTGATTTTTAATGTCAGTATTCCCGGTAGGCCTCAATTGTTGGGAAATTATTCTATGGTGTCAGACGCTGTCGGGCTGGCCGTATCAGGCAATATTTTATTTGTTGCCGATTACTATTTAACTTTGCTCATTCTCGATATTAGCACACCAGCCAGGCCGCAGTTGTTGGGAAATTATACTGCAAATTCAGGCCAGGGCGGGGGTGTAGCCGTGTTAGGCAATACGGTCTATTTAGCAGATTATGATGGTGGTTTATTGATTTTTGATGTCAGCACCCCGAGTGTCCCTCAGTTAGTGGGTAACTATGATAAAATAGGAACATGTTACGGTGTTGCGGTATCTGACAAAAACAACCTTCTCTTCGTAGCCGATGGTAGTCAAGGTGTGTTAATCCTTGATATTAGTATACCCGATTCGCCACTGTTACTCGGCACTTATCCTGTGCCTATTACATCAGGCTATTCAATCAGTATTAAAGTGTTGGGTAATATCGTATTTGTGGCAAATTATAATGCGGGACTCATGATTCTTGATGTCAGTGCTCCGGCTAGCCCGCGATTGTTGGGCGCTTATTCCTCCGGTACAGGTGCTCAGACTTACGACATGGCAGTATCGGGCAATACATTATGTGTTGCGGATAATAAAGCCGGATTATTGATTCTGGATGCTAGTCAGTGGCAATTGATGGCTCGGCCGCAAGCGGTTGATGTTGGAAATTATCAAATACAGTTAACGGCTACTGACGAACTGGGAGGCAGCGCCTCAATCTCATTCACTATTCGTGTTGAAGGCCCACCACAAATTCATGGTCGAATTCCCTTACAATATGCTCAGATTGGTCAAACATTTAATTATTTTATTTCGCAGGGGTTATTCACAGATCCTAATTTTAATTCCATCAGTTTCTCTGCGTATCAATCGAATGGGAAGTCCTTACCCGGCTGGCTAAACTTTAATAGTGTATCCGCTGCACTAATAGGCGTACCTCAGATGAGTGATCAAGGCACTCTGAATTTAACCATCAGCGCCAATGACCACGTTTCGGGAATCACGAACATCACTTTTTTATTATTTGTGGGCAATCCAATTCCTCAACCTTCCACTTTACGTCAGGGAAGACTATTTAATTTTTCAATCCCGCCTGACACTTTTGCGGTTGGAGACGGCATAACCTGGCGATATCGCGCGAACTCCAGCAGTGGCGGCATGCTGCCTGACTGGTTGTCCTTCGATACATCCACTCTGGATCTGACTGGAATTCCCCCTTTATCGGTAACAGGAATCGTCAGCCTGGATATCATTGCTCAGGATACCAATAATGATACGATGGTTGCTCCCCTGGAACTGGTCGTAATGGTTAATTCTCCGTTACAGATTAACCCCATCTCGGATCAATCCGCTACCGCAGGGGACTATTTTAATTTCTTTGTCCCCACGGAAACCTTTGTAAATCAAAATGGATATCTGCTAACCCATACTGCATTGCAAAGAAATGGCGATGTTTTACCTGGATGGCTGGTGTTTAATAACGACAGTTCCATCCCTTCTTTCTCAGGGACCCCCGGACGTGGTGATACTAATTTTTACGCCGTTCACGAACTGGAAATTCAGGTGAACGCTTTGGATGGTTTTGTTAATGGCAGCACGGTTTTCAGGATCAATGTGGGCGGAGTTTCCTGGGGTCAACTGGCGATACAGATTATAGCGCCGTTAATCTCGGCTTTTACCACGCTATATACGATTTATCAGCTGCGCGCTTTGTGTTTAAACCGGTGCTTTAAAGAAAGCTACCACAAAGAATCAAAAGATTATATTTCTCGAGAGATAGCTGTCGGTCAGCGTTTTCATTTAGAATTTAAAATATCCTCAGAACTTATTAAGCGGGTTGAAGTTAAATTACCAGCGAAGCTGATGCAATCCAGGGGGCAACAGTTTTTTCAATTACCCCGCCCGCTTCCTGGGGGCATGCTCATGCCGGACTGGTTGAAATATGATCCTTATGCCAATACGCTGAGCACCAAAGAGCCGATTCCAGCCTCCGCGGGAGGGCAGACCCTGGTGGTGCAGGTTTCCGGAAAAGATGACGTGATTCTGGAACAATTTGATTTACATATTCAGAATAGACTGGAAGAAAAGTTGACATTGACTGATGATGTTCCACCTCCACCTCCCGTCGATGAAAATGAACCCGGTGTTGAAATGCAAACTTACGTTTCTGAGAGTTCCAGGCGCGTGGCGTCGCCTTCTACATCATTCCATCCTTTATTGGCCTCAGACTCTCCTTTAGTACGCAATGTAAGAACGTTCACTTCAACCAGTCCGACCAATGAACCAATTGTTTTAACAAACTAATTGGGATTGTAAGTGCAAACAGGGAAATGACAATGCCAGGAATAGATCTTCAAGTTGCTTTTACAGAAAAGAATCAAGTTAAGAACCTCTATTATTCACGGCAATCGGGCCAAACTATAAACAATAATTGTGTTAAGATTTAAACCGAAAACCTAATCGTTTTGAGTATAGATAGATTTGATTTTAGACGAATGGGACAAATTTAAAAAAACATCAGGGATGAGCCTATGATTAAGATTAATAAAACCAACGAATATCAGTTAGTTAGTCAAGATAATGATATAAAAAAAGCTTCTTACTCAGCGGCAGTTAAGGCAGAAAATGATTCTTTAAAAAAGCCGGGAAAAGCTACGACAAGATCAAAATTAAATAAAAAAAATCCTTCAAAAAATAAGAGAAAAATTAAAAAACAAAATTCGGAAATACTTGAAACTAAGCATGAAAAATCTGATAGCTATATAAAGCTTGAGAATTATTTAACTCAAAATGATGATGATCTCCAGGAGTGTGAATTTATTCCGGTAGCTCAAACCAAACGCCCGGAAATCCGGGGATTACCCATTCCTATAGACGGTGGAAGTTATCTGGGTATGCATAACCAAACCAAAAGGGAAGGTTGCGGACAATACTTTAAACAGGATTATTTTTATATGGGTCAATGGCATGATGACAAAGAGCATGGTCTGGGTCATCAAAAGAAAGGCGATGGTGATTTTGTTGTCGCTGGTCAGTTCATCAACGGCAAATTTGATTCAGGCCATGGTAGGTATAAATTTAAAAAAGCCGAGTATCGCTTTATATATAAGGGAGATTTTGCCTCAGGAATATTTTCCGGAGATGGTAAGATGTGGCTGGACAATCCAAAGAATAAATGCGGTGATTTTGAGATTAAAGGAAAATGGCAAGAGGGAAAACTGACGAAGGTGGATAAAAATCAGGCTAAAGTAACATTTAATACTGCAGATCAGCAATTTATTGAAGAGATTATTCGTTTAAGCTGTGATGAATGTGAGCCACAACGGCAAAATTCAGCTTTACTCTCATTGATTGATTTAATCGAAGACAAAGACAATGATAATAACTCCACTCTACTGTGTTGGATAAGTGAGCAAACAACAGAAACCCCACTCGGTTCGATGGCTAAAATTGCCAAAAATTTAAACGAAAGTTTATCTATTTATATGATATTGGCTGATTATATTTCCGGAAATGAATTGAAACCGGTTTCTTATAAAGAAAAAATAGCGGGTATCTGCCTCAGAGGCATAAAGTTATATACGATTAGAAGAATGTTCTGTGAAAATGATTACAGTGCTAAAATCAAGTATCAGGATATATTTAACGAAACATTAAAGCCAAAGGAAATAAAGGGAAAAGATTTATGGCAAGAACATAAAACTAACCTTTTGTTAAAGCCTGAGGCCATTCGTTTTATAAAATCTATGGTGGATATTGCTAACGAGCCAATGATACCCCAGCAGGATTTGGAAGATTATATCAAAATTCAGATAAAACAAATCATCAAAATCTGGGAATATTATTATTCAGATACAGATAAAAAAATTGAGCAATCGTTTGGGTCATACAGCCAATTTTTTTTGGCCTGTTATTCGATTTATTTACAGATACAATATTCTTTTGAATATAATTCGCGAGAAGAAATTGAAGAAAAAGGATTTAAAAATTTAATTGAACCATTTTCAATTTCAGAAATTCAAAAGCCGGTTTTTCCTAAAGTTCCGGGAAAAAATACCTCGCGGTTTAACAGTCTATTGCTACAGAAATTACTTTCCAAAATTCATGAAAATCCTTTTAATGGAAAACCAAATCAAATAAATGCATTTTATATGGAAATTCTCAGGGGTTCTTGGACATTGATATCCGCACAATATTCTCAGAAAAAGATTAACCTAAAATCCTTAAGAGATGCGATAGATAATTCTTATAAGAAGAAACTGGAAGAAAACAGTGTTAACTTTGAAGAACTGCTCAAAGGATTAATTAAAATTTTTCATTATCTTGAAAAATTAAATTTGACTCAAGAGAGTAAAGATCTGGAAAGTCAATTGACTTTACTCGGTCATTATTGTCAACCTGATGTCAGGATATTCAAGGTATTTGAAAATTTTTCTATCTATAATGAGCAATGTTCACAATTGAATTTAATGCTTAGCCAAGCTGGATTGAATTCATTCAAAAAATCAAGTGAGATTATGCCTTCGATTCAAGATATTTTTTCGAGTAATATTCCAGTAGCAATTCATGAAGAAAACAAAAATAATCTGAATCAGGGAACTATTGATGAAAAAATGATTTTCCTGCAAAAAACCAATAACCTCATTACCGCCTTATTGAGTTTAAATTATGAATGGATTGTTAAGTTGAAAAATGATTATAGCTCTGACCAAAAGAGCATTAAAATTTCTATCCGGTCGATTGAAACGTATGTTAAGGAAAATTCTTATTCTGTTGAGGAAAATCCACATTATACCTTGGAAATAATCGCTGAATTATTTAAAATTTTAAAATCCGAAAAATTAAAAAATGTATCGCAAGTTTCTTTAGTGGTAGATGCTATCAGGGAATCATTAAAATATTTAGGTGACCAAGAGCGATATGAAGATTTAGAACAATTTAGAAACGATTCAGTCACACCGTTTAGAACAGTAGTTAATGGAGATTTAAACCAACTTGATCAAAATTTAAAAAATATTAATTTATATTTTTTATATAATCGTAAACTCAATCAGATTACACTTGATAGATCGATTGAATTATTTAAGCAAGAAAATTTAATTGGGAATCCTGATTTTAAAAAAAGCTTAGAAGCTTATGAAAACACATTCTCTACTTACTTGAAAAATTTGCTGAGTGCAGAAAATAAATGTAGCATTGAAGGTATTGTTGAGCATACAAAAAAACTTGGAGCAGAATTTGGTAAAAATAGTTTGGATGAAAGTACTTTAGATAAAAGACGACGGTATATTCCGATAATAATTGCAGGATTGTCAATTATTTTATCTTTACGTGTGTCAAACTTGCTGAATTTCGTTAGTGAACAAAAAAAATGGGTAGTGAATCAGAATGAGGAACAAAGTAAAATTTTTCTGAAACCACATCATATACAAATTATGGGTGTTTTAGTATTATTGGGCTTGAGTAGCCCAGATCAAGGAATTCAGAATCATCTTGCCGAGATTAAAACTGGTCAAGGTAAATCCTGGGCTTTGACGTTGCTGGCAGGATTTCTTAGTCTTATTGGATATCGAGTTAAAATTGCCTGCTACAGCCCTTATTTAATTGACCGAGATCAACGCGCATTTAAAAGTAATACCGCGCCATTCGATTTTAAACACATTAAATTTTCAACGTTTGAGCAGATATGTGAAGAAAGATTTCGCCTCAATTCTGGATTGAGCTACCGAGATGTTCTTGAAAAAATTTTAGAGGGAAAAGAAATTACAAATTTTTATGCAGCAGATTCCAAACAGGGAGAATCTATCATTTTACTTGATGAAGCCGATGTGCTGACAGATCGAGCAACGTATCAAAGAAATTTTCTGATTCATATTTACAGTGACATTTTAAGAAATTTACAAAAAAAAATATGGGAAACGCTTTCAAAAACTGAAGCTACCGAATCTGATCTAAGAAATGAATTAGTAGGAATAGCTCATAACAAAATTCGTAGTAGTATTGAAGGTTCAGAAAAATCAGATGAAAAAATATTATTTAATATTAAAAACCAGGGAAAACTAGGATTACTCATTGAAAAACATATTCAGGTTATGATCGATACTGCATTAAAAGTGTATGCATCGGATCCTCTAGGAGAACCGGCGTGTAACTTTCGTCTAAACGATAATGTGATTGAAATGAAGCGCGAGGAAAAATTCGTAAAAACTACTTTTCATGGTTATTATAATGTATTTTTTTATTTAAAATTTATGTCAGAAAAAGGAATTTTAAATCAGTTAAATCCAACTCAATTTGGTTATTTTTCCTTTTCCGGCGGTTCTTTATCGTATGCGTTAATACCGCAATTATATAAACGAATTTTTGGAGTGACTGGGACTCTAAGAAATCTGATTGCACAAGAACAATCATTCATTAATCATTGTGGGGATATAAAACAATTTTCCTATTTTCCTTCTTTTTTTGGTCGTGTTCATATCGCTGATGATAACCCGGTTTCTTTACAAGACAGTGAAGAAGAATGGGCTAATGAGATAGTAAGAAAAGCTAGAGAACATCAACAAAAGCATCGTTCTGTTCTTATTTTCTTCGAGCACGAGAACGACTTAAATTGGTTCTCTAAGAATTATGGAGGCAATTTACCCATTACACCATTTTACATTACCGATAATAAGATCTCCAACCTCCAAAATAAAAATAAAAACCGTGAAATCGGTTTTGAAGAAATTGATGAACTGGTCAGTGATTTATATGCTGGATGTCAGGGTAAAATTACTCTATTGACTAAAATATATGGCAGAGGGGTAGACTTTCAGGCTGATTCTAAAGTCAATGCTGCAGGTGGAATGCATGTTATTCAGGCTTTTTTCTCTACGGATATTAAAGAACAGGTTCAGATTAAAGGACGTACGGCCCGAAAAGATGAGCCTGGAAGTTATGAGATGGTTATTTGTTTACCACACTTAAGAAAGATTAAAGGCTTTGAAAGTATTGATTCTAGCTATGACTACGGAAAATTGAACCAGCTTCGCAATGAAATTCAAATAAAAAATTTTAAACGAAAGCATGAATTAATTAACAAGAATAAAGCATTACATGAGAATACGTTAAGGTTTTATCAATTTATTGGAAGTTCGCCTTCACGAGATTTAGAACAGATTATTAACGGTGAAATTGGGCAAAAAACTCATCCCTGAAACCGTCATTCCGACGCGAAGCAATAAGGATTTGATATGCGAATGAAAGAGCTTACATTATTAACTTTAAAAGAAAACGTACGCAATTTAGCGGAAGCTATTTATTCTTTGTGCCATAATCTTCGTAAAAAATTCCAAGATGAGGTCACTCTAGATTACGACGAAGAATTAATCAATCTTTATTATGATTTGGCTGAGGCGCAGTATACTTTTTTTAGTAATTCAAAATTAACAGGACTAAATCTGGGTTGCGTCCAAGAATGTCTGGATAAAGCAATCGTAATCAATCAATCTAGGGATATATATAATAATAGAAAAACTTTGATAATGGATGGTTTTCAAGACGATAAAGTTCGAATCAAATTTTGTGGAGTTTCTAAACTTAAAGAAAATGTTGATAAAAATTGGAAACTATACGAAAATAAAATTAAAAAATTAGAGAGTAATACTACATTGTCAACTCCCGAACTCATTCAGCTGACCGGTTGCTACTTGCGATTAGGAAAAGAGAAAAAAGCAAAAAAGACCCTGGAGAAGGTTGACCAAGCAAAAATTGAATCGGATTTAATTGAGATTTTGAATGCCCAAATTACTTATACCGAAATATTACAGAAGATACTACGGAATGAAATTGATTTGACCCCTTTTTCAACCTCATTCACTCCAGATGAATTAACTAAAAAATTGTATAGCTTAGCAAAATCCTATGATTTTCTAGGGATACAACCCCTTAAAAATATTTATCTAGGGACAATAAAAAAGCAAACAATAGATAATCGGCAAATCGTTAGAGATAATCAATACATAAACATTGATGTCAAACTACCTGTATTTGCTCCAGAACTGAAATCGATAAATAAGCTGAATGACATTATTGATGAAGATGAATTTTTATCTAATATATTACCTTATTTGAATCATATTCCCAAGCTCTGCTTAAGCTTAAAACCGATTTACCCAATTCGCTGCTATCAATTCAGTGATGATATCAATGAAGATATTCTTAAAACTCAATTATCCGCCTGGCGTAACAATCTGTATCAGGGTGCTGCTGAAAATCCATATGATCAAACCTGCTATTTTGTATCTTACAAACCTAATGGCGATAAAAATCATAAATGGTATCTATTAACTCTAAAGCCGGATGGAAAATTATTAGAGGGAGAAGTAGATTCAACTTTAGAATTTCAAGTTTTTTCTCCGCTGCTAAATAAGTTTCCCTATCACAAGTTCAATTTTTCAATTAAAAGTAAATTACTTACGATTAAAAAAGGTCAAAATATTAGAGAATATTACCATCAACTATACCAAAATTTAGAACCTTTGCTAAAATTAGATAATAATTCAGGCAGTGTCACATCCAAATTATCTAATATTATCATTAAGCCGGTGGATTATGAACAATATTGCAATCATCGATTTTTACAAACTGGAATTTTAATTTATGACATGAGATTTTACGATCAGGAAAAAAATTTCCGAGAAAGAATAAAAAATTATCCGTATGAAAATATTGCGTCGGTATTAAGATTTTCCGAATCCGATTATATCGCAGTTCTTGTTGAAGCGTTACCACGTAATGCCGTAAAAAATACCTTTCGTCAATTTTACGTTATGAATTCCTTGCCTAAACTATTTAATGTCAAAAAACTATCCTGGTTTGATGGGTTGCTAGGGGATTTCATTAATAAAATACAGGTAATTAAAACCCCGAAACAAGTCCAATATGGGAATAATAGTTTATTACATGCTTATTGTAATGCGACATTGGCTGAGTGGGGGGCTAGAAATGCTTATTGGCATTTTCTAAGCAAAAATTTAACTCTACAAAATCTGACTACCCCAGAGAATATGGAGTGGATAAAAAAATGGTGGATTAATCCGCAATGTAATAGTAATCAATTCTGGTTAGAAAAAAATAAAATGAATGGGGAGAGGTCTCTAGATAATCTACTGGACGAATTTAGCGAGAGCGCAGGCATTGTTTTCAAAGAATATTTTCATAATAACAATTCTCGCATTAATGAGGAAGTTGAAATAATCATTAATTTTTTGCGTAACGAGAATAACTTACAAAATATTTATCAATTTTTTAATAATTATCTTGATGAAAAATCAAGTTCATCGAATCAATTAAGTAATGTTCTAATAAACCTTAAAATACAAGCAGAAAAATATGGAAAAAAGGTTGATATATTTTGCTTTAAAGAACTTTTTCTTACCGTAGTGAATAACGCGGCTTTATTAGTAGCTGATTTTTGGATAAATATAACTAAGCATTGTGAATTTTTAGAAGATTGCTTCGACAATTTTTTATTGCTGGTCCTGGTAGAAAAAACACACTGTGAAGATATTAATAAGTTATCTGCAATTTTGGAGATTAAAGGAGAATACGTTAAAGGGTATGATTCTTTAAGTGAATTTTTATCTAAATTGGCTACCACAGACTCATGCTTAGTATTAAATAATTTAAAAGAAAGCGCTGAAAATTTCCAGCGAATTATTCGTAGCGCCAGTAATTATGAAAAGAACAGTCTTGAGGGTATATTTCAAAAAAGCTACAGCGTTTTATCTCATACTCATAATTTACTGATAAATTCTAAAAAAAATATAAACCTGATATTAGCTATTTTTAATAATCTGATTTTTTATGCGTATGATGAAGCTTCCTTGCCGGAAATTGAAAAAAATGCTGGAGAAATCTTATATCCCACTTTTGTCCTCCGTTTTGAATTTGATGATATTAAAAATAGCATGTTAAAATTAAGGAACTATGCTCCTAAAAAGCCTCAGAAAGCATTTAATTTCCCTTTAATAGATGAAATAAGTATTCGTGATTCTTTCTTTTATTTAGTAGAATTGATTAAACCAAACTCTCAGGGTAACTACCGGCAGCGTTCAGTGTATTATTTTAGCACCTACTTAAGACAACAAATGATGCTAAAATATAAAAATTATCGAGATCAATTATATTCTTTTAGAACAACCGCTAATTTGGCAATGGAAAATTTTGAATTAGCATTACATGGAAAATTTTTGGAATTAGTTAAAAAAAGTATTGAGGAAGGTCAATATACTAACTTGGCAGAAAATTGCCAAAAAGCTTTATCTGGTTTTAATTCCGCTGATTATGCTGGGAAATTGCAGAGTTATAAAAATGGTTTAGAAGTGTTATCTCTCTATAGTGATTTTCTAGGTACTAAAAGAGTTTTGCATTGTTTGGAGGATCAATCCCATAGTCATGCACACTATTTGCAGATAAAACTAACCGATTTCAGCCAATTGGTTGAACGGTTCAGAAAGGTGTTGAAACTCACGCCTGGATTTACAGTTGATTTTTGGAAATTGCTCCATTCTCGTTATGACACTCAGAGTTCTGAAAATTTATTTGGCATACAAGGCCAAATTTCCTCTGATATACTTCGAAACCTTCATCAGCAGAATGGGTTTGATGATATTAATCTTTTATTAAAAAAAATTGATAAAAATGGTTTTTTTAAAGATTTATTACAGGAATGTCATTCTTTCTATGAACACAAAGACGAAAAAGGAGCGACTGAAGTCAGCGCCCTCTTGCGTCAGGCATTTGTCACTACCACTGAACGATATGGTGAGAGTTTAATTGATTTTCGTACTCGCGCACTAAGCGCTTTCTTAAAATTTGAAAGAGAGCTTTATGAATATTTTTCATCTTTAGAGGTGGTGAAAAATTTCAATATGCGTCAGTCACTGAATTTCTGTTTAGATTCTTTAAATAAACTTCAGGGAGAGAGTAATTATGGTAGATGTCTTAACGGCTATCGAACTATTGTTTCCCGTCTTGCTAACGATAAGTTGATCACTCTTAAAAGTCTGCAACGAGAATTAAAGGGTGATAGCAAAAATAATCTGCCGGTCCATACCCATTCGATTTATTTAAAAAATAAAATAAACAATTTGAAAATTTTATTATCAGACTATATTCATTGGTATAAAATAAATAAAAAAAATAATATTTATACGGTGCAAATAACCAGTGGTTTGTTAAGCGAAGTACTAAATTTATTGACCCAATATCAAGGAGTGTTTACAACAGATCAAGAAATCAGATTACTTGTGTCCGGTACTTTACATATCAATGAGGATATGGAAAAGAAAAATTATTCGGGGATGAATATAGTCCTGATTACCTATCGTCAACAGTTATCAAAAAGATCACCATTTCTCATTAAAACTGATGGCGCTGCAGCGGTAGCACACTTTTCTTTAGTCCCTGATGGCGGAGTGGGTCATGATAGTACGGGCAAAGGTCTAAAAGGAGCAGATGGTTTGGATGGCCTACCCGGAAAAAATGCCGGTAACGTTTATGTGGTAGCCAGCCGTTTGGTTGAGATGAAAGTTTCTGCGCATGGAGGTAATAGTGGAGATGCGCAGATTGGAGGAGCTGGTGGACCGGGTAGAGATGGTGATGATGGTGTCGATGGTAAATATATTCGTAAAGATAAGAAAGAATATGATCGAATAGAGAATGGTATATTTGCCTATGCTTACAAAGGTGTCGCTATGGGGACCGACGGCCAAAATGGAGGCTTAGGCGGGGATGCCGGTGCTTGTGGTTATGGAGGCCGGAGGGGGGAAGCAGGCAACATTAGCTTATTTTCCTTGGATGAAAATAGTGATAATTTGGGTAGAGAATCTAAAAGCGGCATGAAAGGTATGGATGGTGAACCGGCCAAAGTGAAACCCGGGGAAGCAGGTAGGCATGGACGTGATGGGTTGGATATTGCATATATCTCTCCGTGCCGTTGGACAGCATTTCCCGTTAGGAAATATCATGAGATGAGAGGGAGACTCTATGTGAATTCTCGTGATTATTCAGGACCAGCCTTTGAAAGTCGAGTGTGGAGAGATTATGACTTACCGCCGTTTATCCTAAGTGAAAATCATCCGACCTTAAAAGATAAATATCCCATGCAAGACATGGAAATTAAACGGGGTCGTCAATCACAAAAAAAGCACACTTATCAACAAACTGCGTTAAAAATTCATGCCATAAATAAACGAGAGGTTTATCAGCAGACCTGCCATTTTTTAAAGACAGCGATTGATCCCTCTCGTCCGGACGAATATGCGCATTGGAAGAGTGGGTTAAAAACGTTTCTGGAGAAAATGGCTAGGACTGAAGGTTTTCCTGAACCGGAAGTGGCTGCTCAGATCAATATAGATAATGAAATAAACCAGCTTAAATCCATGCGTGAGCAATTTATGACTATTGTAGCAGCTAAGAAAAATCATTTGGAATTAACAAAAATTAAAAGCGCATCTATGGGTATCGGTATCCATCCTTTATCCAAAGATTTATTAAAAGATCATAATTTATTTTTACAAAATCATCAAACACTGGATCAGGAATTAAAAAAGCAAATTGCTAAAATCAATTTTGATGAATTACAGAGTGGACTTGAAAACCGTAGTCAAAAATTGCTGGAAATGCGGGAAACAATTAATCGTCAGATTGCCACGGAAAAACTCAGATTAAAATTAATCCAATCGCAAAAAAAACGAGAGGTGATTACTCATTTTTCTGGAAATTTAAATCAGAAGAATCCAAAAAAAGAAATTAATTTTTCTATAAACTGTCGCGAAACTAAATCAATAGCTTTAAAATTTTTTGAAAAAACAGAATTTAAAGAGTTAAAATCGAGCAATTTGGCAGCGGAAATAGATCAAACTTGTGGAAATTTTTCACCAAAAAGTGAGTCTCCTTATGAAAATAAGTATGAGCATAATCATCCTGTCATTCAAGAGCAAGACCAACAAAAATCGTTGGTTGACACCATTAAATATATATATTTATTAAAAGAATCAGAACCTTTTCGAAATGCTCTCAACAATCTAAAAAATACAACCAATTTAAATATTAACCTTAATATACTCATTGATTTTATTGAATTATTGTTACAGTATAAAGCATATTCTGCGGAGATAGCAAAATCCATTCATCAAGTATTAGAACTAAAATATCAAAAAAATTCGAGTTTATTTTACAACCAATGGGAGGAAATAGCACAACTGATCAATGAAAAACACATAAATATATTAACTTTCCTAGGTATTACTGAAAATTTTTCTCGATTTCATTTTGATAGTTCCAATATTGAAAATTACTTTAATTTTATATGGTTTAATCTTTTGCTAGTTCATGAAAGTAATGAAATTGAACCAAAGCCAGGGAATATATATATTTTTACTCAAAATAATGAATGGGTATTTCTTTATCTTGATGAAGCTCATACCCGCCAAAGCTTTGCGATAAATTCTAATGAATTACCTGATTTAGAGCCATTAGTGGATCGAAATAAAATCATCGATATGGGTTTTAATTATCCTATTAAAGCACGGCAGATTCAAGAGATAATCGTTGAACAAAAATGGAAGAATATCGATGGGAAATTCAAAGAAATTTTAAATAATCTTAAAGCCAGTAAATTAATTATTCAATCTCAATATCCCGAAATACTATCTAATATAAAATATATCGAAAATATCTTTATTGGTATTGATCGATATTTAGAATTAAGTTCACGCATAGATACAATAATTAATAATAAAATTAATCAGATAGAATATGTTCAATCATTTAATTATATCTTTTATTCTATTGATGAAATTGACTTTACCTATTTGCAAAAATTGTTTTACGTATTGCATGAAGAAAAAAATTCTAATTTATCGCTACTTGAACGTTTAGATTTGTTTTCTTTATTATTGTCAATAAAAAAATTGTTTAATCCTGAAATTTATAAAAAATTAATTAATGAAAATTTTGAGGTTTTTTTTAATTTTTACTTAAATATTAAAAATAAAGCTGAAAAAAATTTTCATCGTGAAATTGAATTATTTTGTTTGTTTTTAAATGAAATCAAGTCAGAAGAATTTTCTACAATAATAGATATTTATCTTACTGAAAGAGAAAAAATTAAAAAATACCGTTTGGCAAGGCTTTATTTACCTATCCACGCTTACAGTCTCAATAAATCAGTCTTATCAGCATTAAAATTAGTGAATGCGGTAAAAATGTCTCTTCTAGAGGATCAAAAAGATGAAAATGGATTGGTTTTAGTGAGAGAAATCGAAATAATTGACGCTTTTTGTACCATGCCCGCTTTAAAGAATTCTGAACTATCTGATTTACGTGATAGAACATTATTATTTATTTCTGCCTCTACGGAGGAAGATTTATTAAGTCTTAAGTTTGGAATAATAGCCTCTATGACGATATGTATTAATTATTGTCGTGAGCATCATCAGCCGGAAAATAGTTGGCTTAAAATCAATTTCTTATTGTTATGGATTTTAACAAAATCCATGAACGATATTAAACAGGTTTTTGAATTATTAAATAATGCGAATTTTTATTTAAATGAGCTTCATCGTTTAGCTATAGGAAATGAGGCGATTCATGAACCACAAAGGTACCTTGATTTCATCGAAAAAATTAATGATAGTATCAGAAAGTATCCTGATTTTTGCGCTTCTCCAAAAGATATTCCACTCGACGCCATTATCGAACTTCAAGCCAGCTTTATACTGGATTACTTAAAATTTAATTTGACCAAGATTATAACTGAAAAAGTAATGATTTTTGTCACTGCAAGCCTACCTCATCCCAATCAAATAAAAACTAACCAAATTTATTTTACTCAAAACGGTGAATATTTATTTAAGAATCCAGGTATTCCTTTGGCTATAACCGGAAAAATTGAAGATAAATTTTTACTTGAAATTTTAAGTAACACCAATACTAATGGGAGTTTTGAATTTAAATGTCAAGATGGTCACACGCGCCGTTTTATTGAGGAAACTCCTTTTTTGACGGACGGAGTGGCAGACTGGATTGCGGTAATTATGCAAGAGCCCCAAATGATGTTACCTATAGCCATAAAGCTGCTTGCTGACGACGACAAAAGAAATCTAGAATCGGAACGTTCAATCCAATTTACGATTTATAATATTTTGTCCCAAGATCAAAAGGATTTGATACAGAATTTAATTAATAGTCTAGGCATTAACTCCTCAGAACGAGAGGTGGTCACATCGAAAATTAAAAACGTTAATGGATTTATTACCGAAGATCTAAAAGAAACTGATTTTCCTATACGTGCTACTATCCGGTTTAATCAATGGATAGAATCGACCAATTATCATTTGAAACACTTCAATGGCTTAACGATTCGCTTTGAAGATTTTATCAAAATATTGGATTGTATCGCTGGTTTCGATGACTTAACTGAGACCATAACGACTATCTCCTCCGAACCACAGACCCACTGGTTGAAATTTCTGCTGGTTAAAAGCATAGCGGCCCGTCTTGACGATCAACTTTTAGATGAATTAATGTCTTTGGACGTAAAACTCTTAACTATATTAAATAATCGTCTCATCCAAGACTGCGCTGAGCAAATGATTAATGCTCACTATTTAAGTGGCTCAACTTTAGTTATGGTGGAAAAATTAGGATGTTTAATTCAATTATTAAATGAAGTTATCCCCGAAGAGGAATTAATTACAACATTATCGAGTATGTCGCTCCACGTTTGGCAAAATATATTATCAGATGCAGCCTTTGGTCAGCTCTTTCATCGATTAATGACCAACTATGCCAATGCAGATAAAATACAATATGAAAAATGTTTATTATATTGTAACAGGATACGTCATCGGGTAGCTGATTCAAGGTTATTCACAGTCTTTTTCAAAAATCTAGCCGGCTCAATCAAGAATAATCATATTAAAAGTTTACAAGGAATAAACCGGCTGTTAGAAGAACTTTATTACCAACGTTTGAGTTTTAAGGCCGCAAACCAGATTGTGCAAACTGAAGACTCTTTACGAAATTGGATCGGGAAGCATACTGTTCCATTACCAGAAATCAAGCATTTTTCCCGCAATTTAGAACAACGATCCATTGCTAAAGTGATGCAATTGATTCGTGAAAACAGTTTTGAGGATAAGTATTCATTGTCCAGTGACATGTTGAATAAAATTCAAAGCCATGCTGAAAATTTTAAAAAACAGGCTGAAAAAGTTATTAGTAATAATGAGAATAATATCCAACAAATGATCAACGGTGAAATTATCAAGCTCAACAATGAACAAGCTTATCAGGGTAATCCGGAAGAATATGTACATCAGCATATCTCCAAAATAGCATCGCTGATTTTATGCGCTTGGTATGCAGCTAATAATGATCAATTCCCTCATGATACCCAGATAGTGACTTTCGCAGCGTTAATTACCAGTCGTAATCAAGGCTTGTTGGGACAAGTGCGAACCGGGGAAGGCAAAACTCTTATTGTCGGTTTATTCGCGGCTTTTCTCGGTCTGTGTGGACATGCGGTGGATATTCTGTCTAGTAATTCGGATTTAGCGATTGAAGGTGCTGAAAAATGCCGGCCATTTTTTAATTTATTAAAGTTGGACTGTGATCATATTTGTCATCGAGACAGCCAAGCTAATCTGAGTGCTTATAAAAATCCAATAGTTTATGGAGAAATAACGGTTTTCCAAGGTGATCTACTCCAGCAAGAATATTTGGGTGTACCAACTTATGGTGATCGCTATGCGAAAACTCAAAATCAATTTAAAGAAAAATATGCCATTATTGACGAAGTAGATAGTATGAGTCTTGATAAAGCAAAAGATGTGCTTTACCTATCACATACGATTGAAAGTTTAAAATGGCTGGATGGTATTTTTCTGAATATTCTGGCGGCTGTTCTCCGAGTTGATGTTCTCGATTCCGATCAAATCCGCAGGCATGTGACTGATATCAGTCAATTTATTCTTACAAAAATCGATAGCGGAGCAATATTTGCCCCGAAGGAGCTGGCTCATTTTTATAAATTAAGAATGCCTCGCTGGGTAGAGAGTGCGTTTCAATCCAGGTATATGAATGAAAAAGATCATTTTGTTATTGACGTTGAAAAAACCGGAGATATACACAGCGCAGGTCATAAAAATGTGATTGTGATGGATAAAGACACGGGTCTAGAACAATATGCGACGCGATGGTGTGAAGGACTAGCGCAGTTTTTAGAATTTATCTATCAACGTAAACAAACTGCTGAAAGTTTGAAAGCCTTTTTTATATCTAATAAAACTTTTTTTCTGGGATATGATCAGCATATTTACGGTTTGACGGGAACTTTGGGATCAGCCGATTCAAGAAATTTTTTAGCCGAAGTGTATCAGGTGAAATTTATTGATATTCCTTCTGCGCGTGAAAAAAATTTCTATGAATATCCAGGCAGTGTGGTGACTAACTACAGTGAATGGTTAGAATTGGTAACTAAAAAAGCCATTGACATCGCTCAACAACGGCCGGTATTGATCATTTTTGAAAATATAGAACTCACTGAACAATGCCAATATGAATTAATGCATCAAGGCGCCTCTTTACATGAGATTAAAAAGTATGCCTGTTCCGAAGATAAAATCGAAACCGGCTTTAGAAATCAACCAGCCACTGCTCACGATTTTATTATTGCGACCAATAAAGGTGGGCGCGGCACTGACATTCATGTGGATGAGAAAACTTTTGCCAAAGGTGGTTTGCATGTGATGTTGACTTATTTACCTAACAATCTTCGTATTGAGGAACAGGCTTTTGGCCGGACTTCACGCAATGGAGCTCCGGGTACGGGTGAGCTGATTTTATATTCTAATTTAGAAGACGAAAAATCCAGTATACTTACTGAAGATCAAGCACAAATCTTTATTGAAAAGGAAAAATTAAAGCGAGATCATTTAGAATTTTTGCGATTAACAAACCTTCAGCAAAAAAATATGATTCAAGTAGATGTAGAACAGGCTTTACTATTAAAGTTCAATCAATTTAGAAAAGATTTTCTGAAACCATTTAAATTCATTACTGTTCCTGAAAGAAAAATTAATGTGGATGAGAAAAAATCTTTTGAAGCAGAGTCCAAAGATTCGCCATTGCTGACAGCGCTAGACAAAATTTTACAGGATCGATGGGCTTTCTGGTTGGATTCAAAAAAGCGACAAATTGAGGAAATGAACTCCAAATTGAGTCAAAGCGATTTATGCATTGAGCTTGATATCTTTTTAAGAGATTTTATTCTCAATAAAGATTTTACTGATGATGAAATTGTTAATTTTTCAAAAACATCCACTGAAGCAATTTTATTAGCTAATGTTTTTAAAGAACGGGCAGCCATTTCAAAAGATCTCAAGGATTATAACATTGCAATGAGACTTTTTGAAAGAGCCATGGGATTAGGTGATATTTATGGCTATGCCATCATGGGGTTAGTGTATTGCTTAATTAAATTAAATGATAAAGATAAGGTAAAAAGATCTAGATCGTTACTCAAATCTGCTATCGACCAATTAAATTTATTAAGGCAATCCTTGATGACTAATTCACAAACTTCTAATTTATTAGCCGGCTTTACCAACTCAGTCATTTTTCAAACAATATCGCCAAAAGACAATCTTTATGCCGAACAAATCTCCAGTAAATTAGAAGTGCTTGGTTTGCATTTACATCAGGTCGAACGGGCTGTGGGAAAATATATTCAGCCTGAAGATTTCACCACCCCTGTTTCAGATCAAAGCAATCCGGTGGATGTTAAAGAACTTGAAAGTTCTCGATATATTTATCAATTGCTACTAGACAAGAAAATTATTTATAACACCCGTCTACGAAAAAAATATAACAAGAATTCTCAAGCTTTAAAAACATTGATAATGGATACATTTGATAATTCTATTGCTGCTAGTTTATTTTCACTGCTTTCCTCAAAAAACGCTGTTGAGGAAGTGAGTACAACAGAATTACAGCCACTGGTTTGTTCTCAAGAAGAATTATGGAAATTACTCCAACCTTCTGAATCTAAAACAGCATTGCTGGTGAATATTGAGAAAGGAAAAAGAGTTATTGAAAGCCAATGGATAACTGAATGGGAGAATTTACAAAAAGAGTTTAAATCTCAAGAAAATGTTGCTGAAATTGATGAATTCTGGTTTGAGTCCAAGGATTCAACGACATGCAAGGAATTTAAATCTTATTTAATAGAAAAAGAAGTATTAGTGCAAACTAAATCTATACCACTCAATCAGCTTGATTTTTCTAATCTTAACATGCAGCCAATCTATATTGAAAAATACGCTAAGGTGAAATTTCCTGTTACCAAATCTAGTCAGGAATTAACATTAATAGATTATTTAAAAGAATTAAAAGAAATTTTATCCAAAAATAAATCAAGTAACTTTTATCAGCATGACTTACCGTTTGACAAGGCTGCTGTCGAAGCTGAAAAAATAATGACAGTTTTAAAAGAGAAAAATATTCTTAAATCCGGAGGATTAGCCATACCAGCGAGTGAAAAGTTAGGAGAAATAGATGAAGCGATTGAAAAACTTTTGCAGCCTATTTTCACAGAATATTCCGTTAACAAGTCTGAAATATCTCATGGAAAAACACCACTAAAGGATATTAATCTAGGAGAAAACTCTTTTCTTTATAAGATAAATGAAAATAATAATTTACTGGAATATACGGTATGTGATCCTGATGGCAAAAAAGTAATTGGGGAAATTACCTCTGAAGAGTATGGGCAAGCATTTCCAGAAGAATTAAAAGATTTAGAAGCTAATTTTTCCAAAATTTTGGAAATTACGACCAAAAGAAAACATACTTTATTTAAAACCGGCGTTTTTTTACAGAAAAAAGATCTCGTCAAAATTAAATTGCTGGCTATTCCCGGCGATATTCGCCGGTATCACGATCAGCTTGATGCCTGTTTTCTGGAATTCAATGAGCTAGAGAGTCCGCACAATGTTCCTCAGGAATTAACTTTTTTTGTGGGTATCGGCCTTAGCCGGTTTCTAAATATTGGTAAAGAAAAAACCTGGTGGGATTGGCGTGCATTTTCTGTGGCAATGCTTGGATTAGCTCAGTTCATTGGTGGCGCAGTATTGGTGTGTTTAGGTCATCCTCAGATTGGTAATGCCTTAATTGCTGAAGGAATAAGCGATATGGTTTACGCGACTATTTCTGGTCTCACGGGTACGTTTAGTTGGCGGGATTGGGCGGTACAGAAGGGAATTTCGCTGACCATTTCTTTGGCAAGTGCAGGATTCTCCACTTTGGCCAATCTTGGCAATGCGATACCTAAAGTGGGTTCGGTTTCCCGCACCATGATGCTATCCAAACTGTTCCTTGAATCGGCAGGGAAATTTATTTTGCAATGCGGTACTCAACTAATGACTCAACAAATCATGAATCATTTACAAACCGAAGTCATTGATCGATTAGTGGCGGAGATAGAAAAGAGCTTACTGAAGAAGCTGACAGACAGCTTTGAAGTTAAATTAAAAAAATTGTATTCTGCCTTTCCGAAGCAAGATTTCCCAAATAATGTCGCTAAATTAACACGTAATTTGGAAAAAAATTTAAAGGAGGGAACTTCTATTCTGCCAACTGAATTGGAACAATTGCGCATGAAATTACGCAGTATGTTAAATAAACAGTTTGATCAAATGCTTATGGGTGTGAAAAATTCGGGATCAAAACATGCTGAAATGCTGATTTCGGCCATTAAAGCCGGCAAATTGTTTAGTGAATTATGGAATGTCATGCAACTGCTGATTTCGGCTGTCGAAGTGGGTCAATCAGTCATATCCTTGTTGGGAGAATGCGAATATAAAACTGAAGACAAATATCCCGTAGATGAAAACGAAGTAAAAGTTCAAGTGGATAAATTAAGCGCTATGATGAAAAATTATTTAAGCCGGGAATTGAGCCAACAATTGCGCAGTCTTTTGCAAAAATCTATACAAGGGACGCTTAAAGCGGTTGGGGAGGCGACATCCGGAGCAATGAAAAAGCGGATTGATAAACAGTACCAAGGTAAAAATCCAATTATGGCCTTAAAGCAATTAAATCGTATTCAAGACGATTCTGCTTTATCCGATGAAACTACGCTATCCAATCCGGTCGAAGAAAAAATAACTAATTCACGCGAGTCTGTGAGCAAAGCCTTGGTCAATAATCGTCAAAGACGTTTATGTCGTACTGATTTAAAAATGTGGGCGGGTATGAAGTGTCGTAAAATCATTATCCGTGATCATGAAACTGGTGAAGAGAACGTTATCCTGCCTCATGGCGCTAAACAAATTTTCACTCTTTTTAAGAAGCCGGTTAAACTTGATTTTCAAAAAAATCACGGTGAATTTGGACATTTTAGTACCTCTCAGTCCGCTGATTTCCAGCAAGCGGCAGGGGATAATAATTGTTTCATTATTGCTTATGAAACCGCCCGGGGGCGGCAGCCGATTTTGCAGAATATTGAACAAGGGCGTATTGATCTGCAGAAATATTCTCAGTCGCATTTTGCAGACTTTAATCGTTCATATCATAATATCGCTGCAAAAGGACACGATTATTTATGGGGTGGAAATCCGAATAGTCTCAATAATAACCGGCATGATAAACATGCTTTTATATACCCTGCTGCTGTAAGTACTCAAGCCGGGTACAGTCACCCATTTGGGAATAATCTGACAATGTCAGAGCAAAATCCTCTGATTCAGCAAACGATGTCTTCACTCAGGACATCAGCACAGAATCTAGACTGCCGTGGTATGCTAGGTGTCAGCGTCCTAGAGGTATATCCTCAAGGGCATAATAGCTCTTCAGTTCCCTTTGTCGGGATTGGGGGATCAACGGGTTTGTCTGTTCCCGGCAAAGATCAAACGATACCCATGCAGATTATACAAAATGATTTATTTACATCGCCATCCCATGGTCCTCAGTTGACAGAAGCACTTAAGAGTAATCGGGTCTATTCTGATCATCAGGCTTACGAAAATTTTCAAGCTGGGCCTGGGCAAGTGAATATCATAGGACAGTCATTACCTCAAAGTTTTTTTGCGCCACCTGGTGAGGGGGTTGAAACCTGGGAACGCAATCGTGCGAATAATCAACTTAAATATTGCGCTTCTACCGCATCATTTCATTCTTTGCGCACGGGTCAAGGTTCGTCGAGAAGTTTATTAACGAATTCCTCTTTAAGACTTTATACTTATGAGGAAGCGAATGGTTTAAAAAACTTTCCCCCGGGTCAGGATGCCGAGTCCTGTAAAAATTGTAAAAACGTTGCCATTGGCAGCACGTTAGCGATTAAAAGGGCCTAATTCGCCATCCTCAAAGACCCATAAAATGGGTAGATTGCAGCAATTCTTGCTTCAGCCCATAGGCCGTCAGGTTAAGCATACCGGAAGTACACCGATGGTTTGGATCCTATCGCTTGCGGTGTGGATCATTTTTAATGATAATTGTCGAGTCGCTAAAATGGATTTGCAAAAAAAATTATTACCAGAATCCTTTGGACAAGGAGAATCGATGAAACATGCCGAAAACACCGGCTCGTCAGTCGGCCAATGCGTAAAGAATTAATATATCACTTAATTTTACTGGACCACGATGGTTGTGCAGGGGTCGGCAAGCAGTATCCGCATTTTAAACCCTATTGGGAATCCGTCAGCGCTTTGTTGGGCGGCGAAGAAAACCTCCAACACGCTATCCAAACAAAACCTTACCTCAGTGATTATTTTGAAAATAAACAGGAACGGACTACCGCTTCCGAAAATTTAATTATTGAAAAGGTACTCCAGGAAGCCACGGCGATTTTAGAAGCGCTCCCATACCAAAAAAGAAATCACATCACGGATCTCTTAAAAACCCTCGTAGAGAAACCAGCCATCAGCGGGCTGATGAAAAGATTCCAGATTCCCACGTCCTATCAGCATGAACTGATTTATCGAATTATGTTATTCAAAATAGGCAGCGATTGTAGTTTAAGGAGCAACGGCTATTGTTTGGAATATATAAGGAAAAGCGTTGCCGACCTTAAAGTTTCATTTCCCAACCAAAAAATCGTGGTCATTTTGGCCAGTATCAGCACTCGCGCCTCCAGCAGCTCCTTAGATAGACGTAATAACCAGGCGCACGGCACAGGCTATATGGCCCTGCAATTGCCTTTTTGGTATCTCTACGGTTTAAAAAAGGTCTTGCCTGGAGACACCTGTCATTTTTTCCCGTTCATGATGTCCGATGCTTTATTTGATCTCAATATTGGCGACAGTCTATTTGAGCGCGCCGACTTAAAAATTGAAAAAAGAAAATTAAAACAAGCCTTGCGTCCCCTGATCTCTGATCAACGCGGCAGTAAAATTTTCACAACCGGGTTATTGATCACCCTGATGTCCTCTATGGAAAACGCGTCTCAGGTATTTTGTACCCTGTTGGATGATGATCCTCGTGAAAATTCCGGTTCTCCCACTATTCTGCAACAGGTTTTTAAATCGGTTTATAACGACCCCACCGTTTTACCGGTGGGAACCACCTTGTCCTTAGTCAAATATACGAATGATAGCCCTCTGTTTACCGGGTACCCTCAATTACAGGGACAGGGTCACCGGGAAACTTTATTGGAATTATATACCGGTGTTCTTTACCATACCGCCCGCTCTTTAGAATCACCCTGGCTGAGTTCCATCCCTTATTTAGATAATCTTTTCGCCTGCCAGGATAAATTAGCTGAAGATTTTCAGGTCAATACCCAGGAGGTCGTGGTCGTTTCTGAAGCAAAATACCTGGAAGAAAAAGAAAAGGTCTATGATAGCGTTCATCTGAAAAAAAACCTGATAGAAACGGATCAAAAGATTTGGCAGTCAGCCCAATCGCTGCTGTCCTATAAAGAAATGACCGGCAGCGCGCATCTGGATATCCCTCATTTAATGGGTTTATATGCTTTAGCAGACTCCAAAAATCATCCAAATAAAAAAATACTGAAAAAGATTCATCATTACCCGGATGAGAAAAAAAATATCAGCCGCGCCTTGGGTTATTTGGGATTCAGGTTACACCCTTCTGAAATATGTTTACATCGAATGCAGTTGTACAAAAAACTGAATGACCCCAATTCAAAATTATTATCGGAAGCTTTTGACAAAGGAGGACTTTTTTACTTTCTCAAGGAGTTTGAACTGACTTTACCAGAGCGATTAACAAACGATGAGAAAAAATCGATAGAAAAAACGGTAAAAACCCTTTTAAGCACTGATTTTTTGGATGAAACCTCGGTCGAAAAATTACAATCCACTGTGAATGAATTTAAAGGTTTCAAAGAATTGAGTAAAATCCATGTTCATTTATCTTTAAGATTATCGGATATTATTAAATTTAACAAAAGAATTCTATCTGATAAACTATTACCTAAAATCAAAGTTCCTGCGGAGCATACTCACATCTATGATCTTAAAACGCATGAGCATCTGGCGCGAGTACTGTGTTATCAACCGGAAAAAGACATCTTGATCACATTAGTTTCTTTTGAAATACGAATATTTCGTTTTTTTAAATCACTCGGCATTGAATTGACGCTCATCAAAAAGATTGGAAATTCTTTTTCAAAAGTTGAAATCGTCTTCCCGGACGAAGCGCATCAATATCAATTTTTAATGACGATGCATAAAAGTTTATTAATCCAAAAGATAAAAGATCAGGAAAACGCGAGCCTGTCTTCAAAGATCCATATTTTATTGAATCAATTATCTCCCAAAAAGACGCTTTCGACCAGGGAAATTTTGTCGCTGGTCGAATCCATACAGATAGGTAATTTGCCAAAATTGGTAGAAGCTTACCATCGACTGAATACGCAGGGAATTCCCGCGACCATCAGCGAGCCGCACGGGACTCTTTTACAAAGCTGCTATCACTTCTTGTTCATGTCCGCCGGCAAACAGGTATTGTTCCTGTAGTTGAAGTCAAGTGTGCGCAACAAAATAAAACCATAGTCACGAATTCGCAATCCTTTCTTCAGAATTGATCTGCAAGTCAGGCGAAACTTTGCGCGTTGAGTCCTGGGCGATAAAATCGACAGAAAATCCATTCTGGTCCAAATTCGGATTAAAGCATGTGTCATGTCACATCAGCACTGGGAGACTTACACTTTTAATTTGATGCGAAAGAGTTTAAAATGCGGAGCATCAGGGAAGAAAACAGGTCAACGATTTTTTTCACGGACGAATCAGAAATCGTGAGGTCATTACCCCAATCACAGACCCGAAGGGAGACTGATGATGAAACGCTATCACCCTTTTGCCCGGCTGACCGAATCACAGACGGTTCAGACTTCGACGCTGGCAGATCATCCGAATAATTTTTTTACGGAAAAAGATGAGCACCATTTTGTAAAGAAGGCCACCTAGGCCTTGGCGCATATCAGCCACCAGTATGATACACCGGACTCTCCAACAGAAAGACTTTTCCATGATCAACTGGATCAACTCCGGCAAGAAATGAAATCGGCGCAGAACGAACATTCCGAAAACCTGAATCCGTATTGACCGGTTTGATTCCGGGAATCAACTGGTTGTCAAATAACCAGGGCTGTTTCTGTTGCATAACAATCGGGATGTCAAGGAAGGAGAATTTTTTATGCTGGATATTACAAGGCTGCAAACCGCCCTGGCAAGCAATGAGCAGATAGCGACCGCAAAACTGCTCTATCAGGATCTGGAAAGATCATACGATCTGGGATTATTTATTAAACCGGATCATATCCGGATTTATGTCGGGAACTGGGGCTGGCTGGGAATCGCCAAAAATGGACGGGTGAGTTTACACCTCGATAAATTTCAGGGGAAGAAAATAATTGAGAAACTGACGCCGGAAATCACGGCCTTATTAATTTAGACCCTCTAAGAGCCAGGAAATGGCCGGTTTTTTTATTGATTCAATTCGCCCTGCATTTTAAACTGGAGAAGGATTTCCAGAAGGTGGAGAAAACGGCTTCTCTCCTCCCTGTCAGTTCCTCAATACATTTGATAATGTACTTGATTTTATTTCTTTGTCGTGCTGGGATAGAACCAGCACTCGCTGATAAAGCTTGCTTTTTTTAATATTGCATGGGAAAATTTTTGGTTGGTCTTTTTTATTATATAGTTAATTTTTACAGGGAGTAGGATATGCCTTCATGGTTAGAATATTCGAATGACGCATCCGCTGAGTTTAAAAATAATTTTGCTAAAGCCGAAGCCCGCTATGAAAAAGCGGATGACGCGGCTACTTATTCGATTTACGTGGGTGGTTTTATAGTAATGATATTGGGCGCGCTTTCTGCTGCTGATTTCAATAAAAGTTACAATAGAGCACAAGGGTTTGCGATTATCGCCTTACCTATCGTTGTTTACTTTATTAATAATATCTGTAGCCGTGTCATGGAAAAGACTGAAACAGAGCTTCGCGGGCTTGTTGCCACCGGTAAAGAACAGCGTTATTTCAAAGATAGTAAATCAGCGGACACTTTTTTAAACACATTTTTCAAAAGAAAACGAAATTATGAAGAAGTGAAAAAAACGATGGAAATCAAAGATGCAGGAGAGATCAGACATAACGATTTTACCGGAAACACAGACGAAAAAGTAATTATAGTACATTCACATTCATCATCTCCAACCAGTTAAGCATTGCCTGATTATCAGTAAATTAAGCTATCCAGTGATTTGCAGGGAGCATCAATCATGAAATGGAAAATTGTTGTCGATCATATTAATGTCAATGTCGGTGATTCTACTTTAATTAGAATTTATAATGACAAAAACATTGAAAAATCCGTTTTGATCGATGGTGGCACAAGTGGAGCAGGAAAACACAGGGTTATAAAATTCCTGAAACAGGAAAACTCCCTGAATGGAACAGACCAAAAACTGGATGCGGTAGTTGTCACTCATTACGATGAGGACCATCTTCAGGGAATAACTAGTTTGATAACTCCGGTTGGTAAAAAAAACAGGCCATTATTACAAGACTGGCTGTGCTTTGATGAAAAGGAAGAAAATAAGCGCACTATTTTTTACGATACAGGTAATTACATCAATTCCTCCACAGGAAAAAAAACCACTCCCACCTATGATAAGTATAAAAAAAATATAGAATCATTAGAAAAATATATTTCTCATGCTGTACCTTTCGATTCTGACGATGAGCGTTTGTTAGGTCATGAATTTTTTTGGAATCAAAGGCTTAAACTTGAAACAAACTTTGAAAGCACTAAAAAAAATCTTGATAAAGCGGAGCTGAAAGGTAAACCCAAGTTGCTTTGTGTCGCTGTCAATAAAAAAACCGGATTAGACGAAACCACAGAAAGAAAATTCTGGATTACGGATCAAACCACTGACATTAATCAACGAAGTATCGCATTACTATTAATATCACAAGAGAATGAAATTCTTTATTATTTGTCAGGAGATCTGGGTGAAACTTATGAAGAAAAGATTGTGAACTGGATTGGGAAGGTGGAAAGTATCCCGGTTATTAAATTTAGTCATCATGGAAGCAAATTTTCTACGCCCCACAATTTGATTACAAATTATAAACCACAATTTGGTATTGTCTCAGCAGGTACAAAGCATCATCATCCTTCCCTTGAACTTTTGTTATTTATTGCGGATTATAATGGATATAGTGATTCTGTCAAAAGATCAAAGAGAGATAATTTAATTAATTTAAGTATTTGTGCAACAAATCGTCCTTATTATTTAACAAAGTCTATTTTCAAGAGTGCTATTAAAGCCAGCTTATCTCAACTAATTGAATCTCTTAACACTGAAAACATTAAAATAAAAGCTATAGATAAAGCTTTGAAATCCAGGGGACATGAGGGATTACTTGAGCAAATTGATAATCTATGGGATTTTTTATCTTATTATAAAGATGATGAACTGCCCAAAAAAATGACTAAGCCCCCTTCCAGATTAAATATAAGAGTATTTCCGGATCTTAAAAATACATCCGTTGAGTCGCCACCGAAAGAAATAGATATGAGCGCCCTCATTACCCCGGTCAGTTCTATGGATATTGATTCGATATGTAATAATGTGAGTAATGGTACACTAAAAAAAAGAAGCCGTGGCTCTTCTGAGGTTTCAGAGAATAAACATATATTTTTAGATTCCCCTGGTAGTAGAAGAAACATGTCGCTTGCAGAGACCTCAGCATTTTTCTCTCTTCTATCTGTTGGTGAAAATCCTGTTTACCGAATTTACCGAATTTTTGCTAATTCAGCCCCATTACAGCAGGACCCGAATTGTATTCAGCTTCGTCAGGATTGTGCTCTTGATAAATTTGTGGGCTCGCTGAAATCTCAAAGTGTAACCTTGCGGTATGATTCCAAACAAAGTAATCCTGCTCAAAGAGATGAGAAACAAACCTGGATGATCGCTGGAGAATTGATTGATAGTGAAGTAACAGGGTATGGTACGGATTATCTCGCGACCTGGTTACGACAATCGATGCATGGACCCGTCAGCATTAAAATTTCAGGAAATCTATTCAGAGAATCAGACAAATGGTTTTTAAAGGTTGAAGAAGAAGGCCTTCAGGGGATAATTCCTCCCTCGCTTGTGTTGAAAAATAATCAGTTGAAATGCGATCTTCCTGATATAAAATTGAAATTTACAGAGGTTAGCCGGCGTTTTGATTATCCTGATAATCAATTGATTTCTCTGTTAGACAATATTTTTCCGGAGCAAAAAACACCTTCAATCAAAGAGCAATTTACTTTCGACCCCTGTGGCGGTTGGGAATATATTAATCATTCAAAATTATCCTTAACTTTATCGGAGTCTTTTGAAATAAAACCGGGCCCTGATAAAAAGCCTTTTTTTAGTATCACTCATTCGGAACTGATTTTTAATAATCGATTACGGTTACAGGGCATCGATGCAAAGGAAATAGCTTATCTTCATCAGTATGGCGTTAATATGCATACCAATGTTAATTTTGGTGAGCATTCGCTGGAAGCTTATGTACAATTTCAATTTGATGGCTATTTCCAGATTTCTTTAAAACTGGATAATGTTGGCGCCATTCTCGTGGACCTGATATCCTCATTATTGACACTCTCAGATACACCGGATCCGCTGTCGTCTATAAAAGATTTAATTCCAGGCGACCTGTCTTCAAATATGAAGGTAGTTTTTACGATAAGTTATCAAAATGGCTTTAAACTCACTTCCCTGGCCATGGGATTTAATTTAAAGCTTGGGAAACTCGATTTGGAATTGCTTTATGATTATACCAATCGTTCCATAATGGGTGGAATTTCAGAAACGGCATCCAGCAGCGATAGCCAAAATTCATTAGCACATTTGCTTGAATCGCATGCAGGCGTCAGCAGTCCGGATCAACAATTAGAGGAAGCAAAACTCTCCAATTTCAGTTTTCTTGCGCAGTTAAAAGATGGATACTACCAAATATCCGCTGATTTACATTTACCCGATGGCTGGACTCTGGTAGACAAAATTAAATTAACCGATTTGAGTATTCAGGTGAATAAAGAGGATAAAGACATTTCCGCCAGCCTTACCGCCATGTTGAGTTTGTCAACCCAGACCATGCTGATCAACCTGGCGTATGAAAATGGATGGAGCGGCGAAGTCGAGATTTCTCAGTTTACACTGAACGATCTTATCAGCCTGCTTCCCGATACAGTAGCGGATATTCTGAAGACCATATTGCCCATAAAATTGACCTTTGAGCGTCCGGCTTTACGATTCGCCATTCATAATGGCGTGAAAGAAATTTTTCTCAGCACCACTATCTCTATTAATGACGATTGCAAATTTAATATCGCTTTCTTCTGCGCTTCCGATTCAAAGGATCAAAGCGCATCGCGACATTTATTGGCTTGTGAACTGAAGGTTCCATCTTTTAAAAAGATACCTTTAATCGGCCAGATTGATCTACCCTTGGATATTTACTTTGTTAGCGCTTCCAATAATATAACAGAAACAGACCTGCATAAGTATACAATGCCGGTTCCTCGTAATTTAGATGTCACCAAATTGACTGGAAAATCAGGCTTATTTCTAAATATTCATGAATTGCCGGAGTCAATATTTTTATCGACTTCTTCGGTAAAATCGAAATCGGAGGAAAAAGCTGTATCCGTAACCAGTATCGAAAGTAAAGGTATCAGTAGTCCGCCACCCGCGTCTGCCGGTCCCAGTGCAAGCTGGATTAAAGTGAACATTAGTTTGGGGCCCTTGTCCCTGGAACGGATGGGTTTTGCTTTTACCGACGGCAGATTAAGCGTAATGTTAGACGCGGGGTTACAATTAGGTCCAGTGCGTCTGAAGGTTTTAGGTTTAGGAGTCAGTTTCGCTTTTAATACGATAAGTGATTTCCATACTTATGGCTTTACCCTGAATGGAATTGATCTGAAGTCTTCGCTGGGCGGTGGTTTGTCCTTGTCAGGCGAATTTTTCAGAGACCTAACGGATCTGACTGGGAATAGTTTCGGCGGTGAAGTGGCTCTGGGCATGAAATCCTTTAGTCTCGGAGCGATCGGCTCTTACAGGAAAGACAAAGACGGACAGGTTTCCCTGTTTATTTTTGGCCGGTTCAGAAGACCACTGGGCGGGCCGCCATTTTTTTATGTGACCGGTTTATCCGCCGGTTTTGGTTATAATCAAAATTTACGCATACCTAATCTGGACGAAGTCGTTAATTTTCCATTGGTGCTGGGATCGGTAGATCCCACACAATTGTCGGATAACCTGCGTGAGGTGTTGCAATTATTATTGCATCCACCCGGTGTGTCATCCTGGCTGGTTCCACAGCGCGATAATTATTGGTTGAGCGCGGGTGTTGATTTCACCTCCTTCAGCGTGATTGGCAGCCGGGCGTTAATTGTTGTGGAGTTTGGCAGAGAATTTCAGTTAGCCGTTATCGGCCGCTCCTGTCTACAATTTCCCCAGACTGGAAACTTCAAGGTATTTAACGTGGAAATGGGGCTGGAATTGGTGCTTAAACCAGAAGAAGGCGTTTTCAATATGAGCGCTATCCTCAGCCCCACTTCTTATGTCTTAACGCCGGATTGTCACCTGACCGGAGGTTTCGCTTTTTATAGCTGGTTTAAAGATCAGCCCGGCGGTGCGCGTGCCGGTGATTTTGTGGTGACTTTGGGTGGTTATCATCCGGCTTTTTCGGCGCCGCCATGGTATCCGCACGTACCACGCCTGGGATTTAACTGGAAAGTGAGCGATTATGTCAGCATTGAAGGAGAGAGCTATTTTGCTTTAACTCCCGCCGCGGTCATGGGTGGTGGGCATTTGCAGGCATTATTTCAATGTGGTGGTTTAAAAGCCTGGCTGAAAGCCGCCGCTGATTTTCTGATTCAATGGCAGCCGCTGTTGTACGATGCTGAAATCAGTATCAGCGTCGGCGCTTCGTACCATTTAAATTTAGGATTTTGTTCCATCAATCTTTCGGCGGAACTTGGCGCTGATTTACATATTTTTGGCCCTCCAACCCAGGGCCAGGTGCATGTCACCTGGTATGTGATTTCGTTTACCATTCCTTTCCCGGACCCTATGCCAGGACTATCGGCACAACCTCAGTCCTGGAAAGATTTTTATCAAATGCTCTCATCCAGCGCATTGAGAAAACCGGCTGAACATAATGAAGATAAAGCTGATTCCAGGTTTACCTTTAACAAAATCATTCTTGATTCAGGATTAATAAGCGAGGAAAAAGACGGCTCCTGGATAGTTCGTCCTGGTCATTTGAAAATTTCCTGCGAAGCAGCCATGCCGGCCACCGATGTCATTTTTAATAAAACCAGTAGTCTACTGAATGGGACAGTTTCTCCGGATATTTTTATTAAACCCATGAGCGGCAGTGATAAAAGCGTTAAAATTGATTCGCATATTCAAAAAATAACCATTAATAAAATTGCGAGAGATGAAAAAGGCCCGCATGCTGTCCAGTCTGAAGATATCAGCCGGTGGTCATATCAGGTGGTTAAACGTAATGCCCCTGCCGCGCTTTGGGGCGATCCACGCGCTCATAATCCACTCTCGTCGGATAGTCTGGTCAAGAATTGTGTCACCGGAGTGACATTGTGGCCAAAACGCTCCACGCGCACGCCGGCGATCGCTTCGAACGTTAATGTGCGGGAATTAATAAAGCAGGATTTCCCTATTCAGAAGGCCACGCTACCACTGCGAACGTCAGCGCCTCCTGATCGTCCCGATCCTGCGATTAAAGCATCATTCCCACAGCCGCCTGATTCTCGTTCGAATATCCGCAATACCATTGCCGAAGGGAAACAGCAGGATTTAGCAGGAAAATTGGTCAAACTCGGTTTATTTGGGGGACCGGTTCCTTTAGATAACATGAAAAATTTTGCGAAGCAGGCGCCCAGTATTTTGCTGGAACGACCCTTGCTGGAAAAACAATAGGAAATATATGCGACCACCAACATTAACTCCAACACTGGATATAGAAGATAACTCATTACCCGTGGGTAATATCCGGTTTTTTGATTCCGTAGTCCCCGCGTTGCTTGAAGGCGATTACCTGTTGACGGTTACCCCGGAGGTAAAGTTGCTTGAAGTGACGGTTACCCCGGAGGTAAAAAGTACTCAAATCGATTCAAAAGAACTCTCAACGCTGACCGCCGTCACGCAAAATTTTACCATCAGCGGCCCGCGTTTTTCACTGCCGGGAGCGGATATTTATTCGCAGTACCCGGCGCCGCAAAGTCAGGGCGAATATGACACCCACTTGCCGCATCTGGTGTTAACCAAAGCGGATATTCCCTGGAAACTTGCGTCGCATGAAGGATCGGGCATCCCCTGGCTGGCCCTGCTGCTATTCAGTGACGAATCAGAACTGGAGCCTTTACCTGGAAAAGATTTAGACCAAAATGGCTGCGTCAGCGCGACCGTCGCTGAATTTAAAACCGGGATTGCGGATGCGATTGTTCCTGCTCTGGATATTTCCAGTGCGGAAGAGCAACAACCCTGCCATTTTATTCGTTTATCCACGACACTGTTTTACCAGATAGCGCCACTCTCAACGCTGGAATCTCCGGAACTGGCTCCGGAACTGGCTCCGGAACTGGCTTTACTCACACATGTCCGGCAGGTTAACGTGACTGATAAACAGGACTTGGGGATGGTGGAGAAGGGGTGGTTTTCGGTAATTATGGCGAATCGTTTTCCCAAGCCAGATGCTAAAAATCGGGTGCATCTGGTATCTCTGGAAGGGTGCGAATCTCTTTTAACGGGTACGTTACCATTGGATTCTAAAAAAACCCATGTTCATCTTATCTCGCTGGCTGGCTGGTCATTTCAATGCAATCCGGCCAAAACCTCTTCCGCCACTGACCTCCGTCAGGAATCTTTTTCTGATTTATTCGCAAATATATTAAGTCATTCAGGCAATGAAGGGATGTTGTTACGCCATCTCCTTCCAGATGGTGAGGATGCGAAGGAAATTCCCTCCAGCGCTCTTAATTATTTGGAAAATGGTTATGTCCCTTTGCCTTACTCAACGCGCACGGGTGAAAAAACTCTGGCCTGGTATCGAGGGCCGTTCTCTCCGTATGAGATAAATTCAAGAGACTGGCTCCATCTTGCCGAAAGTTCGCGTTCGGGAGAGGGTCTTATGATTTACGATGAGGAAACCGGCGTATTTAATCAGTCTTACGCGGTGGCCTGGCAGGCGGGTCGCAGTATGGCGCTGGCGGATCAAAATTTTTCTCACCAATTAATTGAATTCCGGCGGAAATCCTTACACAACATCAGCCACACCCTTCACCGGGAACGGATGCCGGAAGTACTCGGTAAAGACGAAAAAGCAGCAAGAGTTTTAATCGAGCATTTTAACGGCAAAAGAGGAAATCTCCCTGGCGATATCAAGAATACGATAGAAGCCAAAAATACTGTAGAAAGAAAGGGGCACGCGGCTAAAACTCCACGTTTAACGTTTCACGAACACCGCGTTAAGCGCCGGGAATTTTTGGCGACACGTGCCGGCGAGATGTTACCTATACCCGACAGTATCAAAAATTGGTGCGTAAATACCCGGAAACTGCAAGGCTTGCCTTTTCAATATCTGCTGCCCGACGAAAAATTGCTGCCGTCGGAATCAATTCGATTCTTCCATATCGATAAAAACTGGTTAAACGTATTGACTCAGGGCGCGTTGACAATCGGGACTCACGTCAAGGAAGATGAAAATTTGAATAAGCATATTTTCACTTTATTACGATCTGAATTTAATTCCCAGTCTCCGCTGTGCGGACTACTATTACGTTCAGTCATAGTTTCGAATTACCCCGGATTAGGCGTGCGCGCCTACGATGATATCGACGAAACCAGGGCAACGCTGCTCAAACCGCTCCGCCAGGAAAAATTATCGACTCAAGTGTTAATGTGTCTATTCGATAAAATCCCGCAAAAAATCTGTTTATGCGAGCCGCAGGAGCAAATGGGTTTTGGAGTGACCGGTGACAGTCTGAAGGAGGGGATAATCGCCATACGCAGTTTGACGGACGGTAATATCGGAAAAATTCTGGCCGACGAAAAGCATCCGGCTATCCCAATAACCGATTATCTTCGCAGTAATCAACAGCGGGTACTTGATCTTAAAAAATTAATTCCAAAACTCAGTAGCGAACTTGAAAATAAACCTTTAACGCCGTGGATGCTGGCGGTTGAATTAATTCGCGCGCCAGAGGAAATTCAATTTATTCTGGCCGACGGACAACGAAGTATACGATGTTCACAACCCGGCTATGATGCTTCCAGTCGCGAAATACACGCACTTCCCAGGCGTGATTCCGTTGAAGAAAAATTAGTTGATCAGCCCTCCGGCTTACGATATTTTGGATTAGTCAACGCCTTACGAATTGGAGTCAATTTAGGATTGCTGGGCAGCATGGCGACAGGATTAATGCCGGATGAACCGGGGCAATTGAAATCAGTCGCTATCGTCGAGACTGGCTTTTCCGCCTTAACCACCGCAGGATTCATCACTCGCGCTGTGCGAAGAAAATCACCGAGGACCTGGCAATCGTTATGCAACAGCTCCGGCTGGTTATTGATTATCATCACCAGTCTGGCGGCGGCGATACTCATTTTCTCGGACAATCGCGATGACACGCTATTAACCAAACTGGGTTTATTGCTGGCGGCCTGCAGTATTATGCTGACTCATCACGGCGTGAGCGCGGAAATCAACCAATATAATTTTTTCCCACCCTGCGATGAAAAATGCCGCCGATCATTGAATCAGCCATTGAGTGTGGAAACCACGTCCCTTAACAGGAAATAACTATGTCAAAGCCTCCCCGATTAGAATATGCGATATCATCCTCAACCGTGTTTGCCGGGCAGGATGGGGTAGTGACACTGCTCATACAAAATAAAAACGTCACTCCAACCACCGGGATAGATCGTATTATGGTTGATTTTCGCCCCAATGTTCCATTGTGGGAAAGTAAGGACTCACCCGAGGTTAAAGTTGTCGATGGTACAGGTTGGCAAATAAAAGAGACCACCATAAAACCGCCGGGCTCTATTCCTGTAGGAGCTTCGGCGCAAATAGAATGGCGAGGTAAAATTGCCGCCCAACCGGGAATCTGTACCGTGCGAATTACCCAGTTTCCAGGTGAGTATTCAGTTGATCGACAAATATATAAAAGTTCGCAAAATTCTGGTTTAGGTCAATTGACTTCTAGCGCTCGTTATGTCGATTATGGCAAATCTTTGAGTTTCAACTGGGGACCCATTCATCTTTCACAGAATTACAAATTAATTTCATTAAGACTCACTCAGGAAGTCAATGGCAAAGAGGAAGACATTAACCCGAAATCATGGGATCCTTTTACAAATACGAATTACCCTGAGTGTTTTCCCGAGAATCCTCGTGACATCTATCTGGTTAAAGGGCTGGGATCGCCACTAAATTATCTGTTGACGGCCCAGGTTCAAGAAAACGCTTCAACGGGAACATGGAACTCTGTTTGGTATGCGAGCTGTAGTGTTGAACTCAATAAAATACCGCATATTTTAAGTTTCAACGTTTCTCCAAATCAAGTTTTTCTGGGTAGTAACACAGAGGTCATTCTGGACTGGGAAGTTAGGCCGGATATAGATATTTGTAATATAAGAGACAAAGATAATAATCAATTAATTAGTAAGGATATAAAGCCTAATGGTGAGCATAAATGTACCTATAGATACATCCCGAAGAAGACTACTTCTTTTGTGGTGGATCTTATTGATGCTATGGGTGAAATACATTCAATAGATATTGATAAGGTATCTCCTGAATCATGGATCCAATTTTGCCAAAGGGAGCTAAAGTTGGTAAAGATTCCTGTTCCAAATAACGATTTTAAAATAAATTTTAGAAAATTATCTGTAATAGATCAAAATTTACAAAGTACGATAATGATTTCTTTTGACTATTATCCTGGTCTCTTAGCAGGACTTATAGGGGAACACGGCAATTTCATTTGGCAACACGGGATGTTTCTAGACAGTTATATCTTTATAGTACCATTTAGTACAAATATTTATTCAATTGTTGCTGCTGAGATGCATCGTTCTGGAGTAGTTTTTCATTTTCCACATCCGCCGTATAGTGATGCTAAAAATCTTACCGGTACTGCTTTTTTTGGTATTGACTCGGCAGGTTTTTCCCATCCTATTGCACTTGTCAAAATTAAGCATAGATTCTACTGTGTTACCACTGATAAAATAGTGGTGGGAGATACTGCGGAAATTATAAACGGAGCTGTAGCTTGGGGGAGTATGCATGCAGTAGAATATAAGCCTTTGGGCTTTAGTGCCGTTGTTGCGTGTTGCATATTTGACTTAAAATTACTAATAGTACATAGAGGGGGAGCGGAGTTCATAATTTGTGATACTAAACCAAGTGATACGTCTTTATTCTTCCCGTACCCGCCCTTATATAATTTTGATCCTTGGTCCTGTGAATTTTTTAATTTTGAAAGTAAATTTAACATTACTGACGCTATTACCGCCTGCGCAACACAGGGTGATAAACTTTATTTTTCCGGGGGAAATTTTATCTTCATAATTCAATATTCGCAGTTAAAGCTGGTAGAGAAGGTACCGATCCCTGTTAAAATGAGGGATATTCAGATCTGTAATAATAAATTATATGCTTTGGATATTAAGGGTGAGAACATTTATTCTTGTGATTTAGGGCCTATTGATCATAAAAAAGATGATTCTAAATATCATGCGGCATCAATTGGAGTGACGGTGCTAGGTAAACATGAACTCAAATCCCAATCAACGATAGTTAATCGAAGCACTTCTGTTAATCCTCATTATTATTTTGGTCTACTAAACGGGCTGCGCACCAGCGTGAATTTTGGCTTATTGGGCAGTTCGACGGTTGGGCTTTTATATAAAGCGACAGCGTTAAATTCCGTGGCAATCGTCGAAAGTTCTTATCTGGCGTTGACTATCGCTGGACTCATTGTGCAATCGAAATGGATAAAACCGGTTGAGGATAGGCCCGAGCTGACATGGAAGCACGGATTAATATTGCTCGTTGTGGCGGCGGCGGGGGCTGCGTTACTCTGGTCTGATTTTAATAATAGCGGAGCGGGACGGCGTTCACAGATTGGTATTTTATTGGTTGCCTTTAGCGCGTTTTTAACTAATTTGATACTGAATTTTTCCAATCAGGACTTTACCGGTTGCAATAAAAAATTACCGCCGCCTACACCGGCGCATAAGGACCATGGAGTCGTTATTGAAATACCCCCGATTCGAAAAGCAGATGAAATTGAGGAGGCACATTTTTTAACATCTTCAACTGAGAAAGAACGAAAGTACAGTATCTCTAGAAACACTCCCTACACAATGATACATGAATCCCAACCTCTACTTAAAAAAAGAGAGGCGGCAAAAAATTTCAATCTATCTAATCTTTCACCATAAGGGTAAGCAATGAGTAGAAACAATAATCTTCGTAGGGCGCTAATGGCGCCCATGTCACATAACAGGAAATAACTATGTCAAAGCCTCCCCACTTAGAATATGCGATATCATCCTCTCTGGGTTCTTCAGTCGTATCTGCCGGGCAGGATGGGGGAGTCACACTGATCATACAAAATAAAAATGTCACTGCAACCACCAGGATAGACCATATTACAGTTAAGTTTCTTCCCAATCCTCCATTATGGGAAAGTGAGGACGCCCTCATTGCTAAAGTTGCCGTTGGCAATGGTTGGCAGGTAAAAAATAAAACCATCATACCACCGGGATCCATTCCTGTAGGAGACTCGGCGCAAATAGAATGGCGAGGTAATATTGACGCCAAACCGGGAATCTGTACTGTGCGAATGACCCAATTTCCAGGTGAGTATTCAGTTGATCAAAAAATATATAAAAGTTCGCAAAATTCTGGTTTAGGTCAATTGATTTCTAACGCTCGCTATGTCGATTATGGCCAACCTTTGAGTTTCAACTGGGGACCCATTTATCTTTCTCAAAATTACAAATTAATTTCATTAAGGTTACTCATGGCAGTCAAAGGCAGAGAGGAGTACATTAGTCCGAAAACTTGGGATTCTTTTCCTCCTGAAACTAAAAATTATCCTATGCGTTATCCTGAAGATCCTCGTATATTTTATGAGGTTAAAGAGCTGGGATCGCCACTAAATTATCTGTTGATCGCTCAAGTTCAAGAAAACATTTCAACAGGAACAAGGGACTATATTTGGTATGCGAGCTGTAGCGTTGAGCTCAATAAAATACCGCATATACTTGATTTCAGGGTTTTCCCAAATGAAATTATGTTAGGCAATACCACTACGCCAGTCAAAATAACATGGGAGGTTATGCCTGATGTTAAACTTTGCAATCTAACCGATCAAGACAGTCAATCGATCGTCTCTGATATAAAGCTGGATAGTAATTACCAATGTTCTTACACCTACTTCCCGCAAAAATCTACCAATTTTATAGTAGTACTTGTTTATGATGATGGCACAGATGCAAGAATACATCCAGAAGCGCTATATTCAAATGCAAAAGTGCAGGCTTATCAAAGAAAATTAAATTTAATAAAAAATGTGAATAATTACAAAAAAATTATAAATCTATGGTGGGAATATCTTATGTGTGCTGAGAGTGTAGTGTTTTTAAGTGATTCCGGAATAATAGAACCGAAAGGTTCCAGGTTATTGATGAATCTTTCGCCTATACCTTTTACATACCATTATTTTCTTCCAATCGCATTTAACGACTCTGGCAATAAATTTTTCTATGCCATGCTTGTGACTAATATAGAAAATGGGAATTATTTAGGTTTTTGTTCCGCCGATTATTCCAGATCCCTTATTTTTCCTGCTCCATATTCTTTAAACCTAATTGGTCAGTGGGGAATTCGTTTTGAACCTTTACCTATTTCATTAGTCTGTAGCTACACAGATCTTGCGCACCCTAAATATTTATATATTATAAGACCCCAGGAGATATGGTCCGTAGATATATCGGCACTTGCAGCGGCTGGGGGGGTAGTTCAATCATTAACAAACTGTGGTTCATTCCAGCAGATCGTGTCTTGTTGCTCTCTCCCTAATGATCGTTTATGTATTGTATATAATGGGGGAGACGATTTTTTTATCTGTAATACCCTTAGCAATCCTTGGTCTCGTTCCACGTTTAACTTTAAAGCCAAATTTAATATCAATGAAAAAATAGTTAATTCTGAATGCTTGCCTTGTTCTCACATGGTTTATTTTAGTGGAGCTTCTTATATTTATGTGATGAGTGTTCCTAACTTTCAAATCCCTGATGATCTTATATTACAGGAAAAAATTGCAATTCCCTTTCAAATTCCTCAGGGAAAATTATCCTTTAATGGGAACGCACTATATTTGCTGGACGACAACTCTAATTTTTATTCTATTTCACTCAATGATAGTCAACCCTACAGCCAGGATACCAATAAAGAACGGGTGGGCGGTATTGATCATAAATACGATGATTCTAAATATAATGCGGCATCAAATGAAGTGACGGTGATAGGTAAACCTGAACTCAAATCCCAACCACAAATTGTTTATCGAAGAACTTCCGTTAATCCTCATTATTATTTCAGTCTGGTGAACGGGCTGCGCACCAGCGTGAATTTTGGTTTATTAGGCAGTTCGGCGGTTGGGCTTTTAGATAAAGCGACAGCGTTAAGTTCCGTAGCAATCGTCGAAAGTTCTTATCTGGCGTTGACCACCGCTGGAGTCATTGTGCAATCGAAATGGATAAAACCGGTTGAGGATAGGCCTGAGCTGACATGGAAGCAGGGATTAATATTGCTCGTTGTGGCGGCGGCGGGGGCTGCGCTACTCTGGTCTGATTTTAATAATAGCGGAGCGGGGCGACGTTCACAGATTGGTATTTTATTGGTTGCCTTTAGCGCGTTTTTAACTAATTTGATACTGAATTTTTCCAATAAGGACTTTACCGATTGCAATAAAAGATTACCGCCGCCTACACCGGCGCATAAGGACCACGGAGTCGTTATTGAAATACCCCCGATTCGAAAAGAAGATGAAATTGAGGAGGCACATTTTTTAACATCTCCAACTGAAAAAGAACGAAAGTACAGTATCTCTGTAAACACTCCCTACACAATGATACATGAATCCCAACCTCTACTTAAAAAAAGAGAGGCGGCAAAAAATTTCAATCCATCTAATCTTTCACCATAAGGGTAAGCAATGAGTAGAAACAATAATCTTCGTGGGGCGCTTATGGCGCCCATGCAACTGGACGCCTGTATCATCAATACCAAAATAACCGCTGGGCCGGATCGGGTTATCCAACGGTTACAACCTGATTTTACTCTGCTAAAAGACTTTTCCAGCCCAACCCGTAACCGTAACGAAATACAGGATGTATCTACTGCTCCACCTGAAGGTGTTTATTTGCATTGGATTCTGCCGCCGGGATTACGTCGGGCGATGTCTGTCACCACAGATACCAAAATGACAGGGGAAGTCACTTCCAAATCTGAATTTCCATCCTTGCCTGATCGCTGGTTAGTGATTCGGCACTATGGCCCCGCGGCAAAGCGATCCACTCAAGCCTGGGTGATTGAAAGCAATTATATTGATGAAAAAAAAGGGACGACTCCTTTTCCCGATCCCGAGTTCCCCAATTCCGATTCAACCGGACAAACCCGGATAGGCCGTGCGATTTTGTTATCCGACTGGCAGGAAAATTCAGAAAATTTTCCAAAATCTTATCTGCCAAAATTAGACGCGTTGTCGCAAGGAGATATTCATTTCTCGCTCCATCAACCTTATTGCGATAACGTATTTTCTTTCATAGATGATTTTTCCGATCTGAAGTCCAGTGGCGGTCCCAGTTCCAGTTCAGTAATCCAGCCTAATTTACTGAGTTATTTTGTGGCAGGCTGGTATTCCAAAAACGATCCGTTAGAGAAATGCGCGACGGGTTCGATAGAGAATTTTAAAAATCTGCTGGAGCGATTTCAATGGCAACTTCCAGATAATAAAACCGATGTCGCCAACCGTGTGATCTGTCACGGCATGGTTTGCGGGGTAAATTGGGACCCGGCAAAATCACCCATTGATCCAGCGAGCGATTTTAAAACGCAAAATTTGCAAGTGGCGATGGGTTCTAACGCTTTGGATGCGTTGACGGCGTTGCTCAGTAGCCAGAGGTCCAGCGTTATCCCCAGGCAACTTCTCGAAGCATTTCATACCGGTTTGTTACACAAATTAGAAACCAGCGAAGGCTATGAAGAAATTCAGCAAGACATACATCAGACACAGTTTGGTAGACACTCGGGAGGCACGTTCTGGACAGTATCGGCAGAGGATGATAAAGACTCCGATGATTCAAAGTCCATATTAGGATTAACAACTGATCAGGCAAAAGAACTTAATCAATTAAATAAATTGCAGCAACAGGTAAATATTCAAACTCGTTTTTTGCAAAGAATGCAATGGGATTTTTATGGCGTCTGGTGGAAAATAAATCGGGCCAGGTTCGAAAATATTAATTTTGGCAATCAGGTGGAGGCATCTGAATTATTTTTACAGGCATCCATAGATAATTTCGACTCAGACTGGCCACATCACAACGCGGTTATTCTGATCCGTGACTCAAAGAGCACCAATGACGATATCGTAGGTTACTTTTTTGATTATGGCGCGGGAAAGTTAATGACGAAAAAAAACAGCAGTGATAACCTGACAGTTACGTTAAAATATTCAGGTTTATCTACGGAAATTCAAAATTTAATCCAAAAAAATCTTCCAGATATAAACGATGAATCGGCAAATTTATTAGACAACACGAATTTTAATGCTCAGTCTTTATTAAAACAGGTCATGATAAACCTTCCGGTACCTCCCGATCCAGAAATACTGAGAAAAAAAATCAACGATCAACGGGAGAGGCTGGAGAAATTAAAGATTGATTTGAAAACCACCAAAGATGCGTTGACCAGTATCCTGTTAAAAGAGAAAAAAAGATTAAAGCCGCTCAATCAGTCGCCGTTCTGGTTTCCTCAGGATCCCGTGGTATTGATCGCGGGACTCAAATCACCATCATGGGATGCTGTTAATAGCGGGAGTTTGTCTTGCCGATTTCAGGATCAGGTCATCAATGGCATACGTCTGGGATCGGATGAAAAAGACAATAAACTTACCGTAGCTAATTTTACCTTGCCAGAGATTCCTGTGGATTTTAAAAAATTAGCGGGTATACGCATTGATACGCCTATAGAAAGGCTATGGCAGGAATTTTTTCTTCTGGATCCCATCAACGCCGACAGTTTGTCATCAACCAGTAAAATCACTATCCCAAAGCTGCGAGAGATTATGAGCCGGAGCCAGGGTAACCCGCAATCTTATTCAGGCGATTTGCCGGCTCACGGATTGCGGCCCTGGAACAATCAACCCTGGTTTCCTTTGTTGTCCAAATGGAAGATGCAATGGCAATCGATACCGTTCGAATACTGGCGATTCGATGGGGAACAGTATCATTTACAAACATCTGATTTATCTTCGTTGCCAAAATCAACTTCAACTTTTGAGGGGAGAAGTTTTTTTGTTCCACAGGCAAACTTTGTATTGAAGGGCATGTTGAGTTATTTGCTGGATCAGCATCCTAATTTAAAAGAAGAATTTAAGGATTGGCAAACTACATTAGACGCCATCGATAAGCTGGATTTACTGTCTTTTTCTCTTAGCGGTTTGCATGGATACCTGACTCAATGCGATTTACAAATGAATCGCACTCCGCATGTTAACAGCAATGAAGAAAAAGACATTGCTGAAGCGGTAGGCGGCGAAGCCGGGCGCGCTCCTCTATTGTTGTCTTCACATCCGGGTAGTTTTGAACCTGTTTGTCATGGTCAATTTTACTTAGACTCTTTGCAGGTAATAGATCGTTTTGGACAATCCTGTCATGTGATTCCTGAACATACTCCTCTTGAACCGGCTCCTCCTGAACCTGCGATTTTCGTCAGTCAATATCTCAGTCCTCCGTCAAGCCCGGGTGGGCGGCCTTACGGGATTTTTGACACAGTGAACCCCTTTAACATCATACAATTGGGGCCGCGAATCGTGCAAAACAGCCGTCTGGACGCGGAGTGGTTGACTACGGATAAAGAGCCGACGCCACTGAGTCTGTCCTGTCAAAGCAATCCCATCAGCGCCTGGATCCTGCCAAATTATTTTAATCAGAGTCTGCAGGCGTTTGACCCTCGGGGGGATTATCTGGGAGAATTAACGACTGAAGAAGACGAAAAAAGGCGCATCTGCGTATGGGCGGCGGCTCCTTCTCAACCTTCCAATAATTGGGAAAAATATCCTTATTTATGCGATATAGTAAAATTTTTAATTAATAAATCGGCCGTAGCGTTTGAAATGCTGCGCGAAATCATCGAGAACGCATTGATTACTAAAACCGCATCGACAGCGGATTATTCTCACAGCCTGGCGGCGGTGGCCGGGCGCTTTTTAGGTTTAGCCCGCGCGCAATGGTCGGTGGAACTGGAACAGCCCGCTTATCTCGATCAGAACTGGCAAAATTTTTCCGCGACGCAATATCAATATGACCCGACGGACCCAACTTCTTTTGTACGGTATACGCCTTCGACAATGGATTCCTTTCAATTTCCGGTGCAATTAGGCAATACGCATTTAAACGAGGACGGTTTAATTGGCTATTTTCAGGGATCGGATTATTCAAAACTGTATTCTCATTATTATATGCCTGAAATGGCTACTTCCGGTTATGTTTTTCCTATAGATGAAAAGAATGGTCGACTGATTCTGAAGCCATTGAATCCTGGAGTTCATGAATCGATAATTACTACACTGCTTTTCGATCCTTTTACTAAAATTCATGCGCATTCCGATATTCTCCCACTTAAAATACTCCAACTCCCCGGCGTATTTAGACAGCAGGCGTTGCATCAGATATCGCTGCATTTGCGTGTGGGGCCTATTTTGACTGTGCGTAGTTCCGCACCCAGCGTCGCTTTATTGCAACCATCCGTCAAGGGCGCCTGGTCATGGCTGGATCCCGAGAATAAAGCCGATGACGGCAAAGGCTCCAGCCAAAGCTACCTGGCGGAAATTCCATTGCGACCCGCCGATGCGAAAGCCCACTTTCATCAACCCGCCAGCGAAATTATTGAAGGTTTGTTAAAATTCAGCACGGTGTTTACCGATGTTAAATCCTCTGGAGCAGTGCCTGAGGTCAAGAAACCAGCATTGAAGCGATCATTTGCACCAAATCCGCGGATCCTCAAACCGGAAAATAAAGAGGATAAATATCCAGTTAACCCTCCTGTTACAAAACCGGCTAGTCAACCAAAGCCTAATCTCAATTTCTATTTTGAAACAGCAGGTAATCGAATAAAAGAACATATCGCTAGAACGGCTGACGAGAAAATAAGCTTTACTGAATATGAAGTAACCGGTGATGGTAACTGTGGTTTTACAGCGCTGGGAGTTCGGAGAAGCGAAGTAGTTCAGTTGCTCTGGACATTAGTTGAAAAGGTGGAAGTTCGTACAGACATTGTGTTAGAAGAATTAATTGGCGCTACTGCTCTGTTTAAATCATCATCGGGGGCGGAAAGTGATCCCACTCAATTTATGGAACAAAAATGCCGGACCCGATTTAATCTATGGTATGATGAATTAGTGATAAGGCGGAATAGCCTGGATAACCAAATGAAAAAGATACGACAAAGTTTACAGGCATTGGGTCGAGAATTTGCAGGTGGAAATACCGATGAAAATATTCTGATGGCACTGAAAGAAGATAAGCTGGGCGTGGATAAAGCGCAGCAGGAAAATTGTATCAGGGCGCAAAAAAATCTTGAAGAAAAACGTCATCAATTGCGCGATGATAAAGAAATTTTTATGAATTACATCCGAAGTTACGATCAAAATGGGAGAGGATTGTGGCTGGGGGCGAAAAGCATGTATTGGGTTGCTAAAATTAAAGGTATTGGTTTTAAATTATGGGGTCTCAATTCTTCCAAAACGGAACTACGGGTTCTTCCTCCTTCTCTGGAGGAGCAGAAATCAGGCAACGGCTCGGTGGATTTGATCATTAAAGGCGGACATTATAATTTCCTGGTGGAAGAATCCTGTTCACTTCTCATGCAACCAATCAAAACATCGGATAAACCAGCTTCAGAGTTGGACTTAACCAATAGAATTTTTGCTCCCAATACAACTTCTGTTACTGGAAAACCACCCGGCGGCCCTCTGGATTTGTTGTTCGGATAATGCAGAGGAAGATATGTTTCCCCGGCAGAACAATAGCATTGAATAGATAAAAACATGAATGGAGGTAAATAATCCTAATTCCAAACCGCGGACAAATCCTTGCACCGTATACGCTTTCACCAAACCCCAAGTACTTTCACATCGCCCTGAAATATCTGCGAAACGGCGGCGCAGAATTGAATCTCATTGACTATCTCCATCCCCACCACCGGCGCTGACAGCAAAGTAATTAAAGAAGAGGCAATCGTCCCGGCCACGGGAATCAATTTAACGGCGGTGGACAGCCCTTTAGCCATCCATCCTTTGACGCTGGTGTTCATCATGATTTTACCACTACTGATCGCTATCGTGCCAATAATCGCTTGATTCAGTTGCCGGGAAAGCGTCAGACAAAAAAAGTCAAAAAATCATAGTCACTTCAGCAGAGCCTTACACTTGCAGGTGTGAGCTAGCTATTTGGAGAGAAACTTGCTATTTTTTCATCTTTATTCAGTCTAGAGTGATGCCTTTTGCCATTTCAAAAGCAATTTGTGCAGGTGATGATTTTTTATGAATCAATATAGTCAAGCTTCGAACGAAATTAGGGATGATGGTATTGGACTGAATCTCACAGACGAGAAATCGGCTGCCTCATCATTAGGGTTACCCAGGACGTCGATATCTCAGTCGTCGTTAGTGGTTTTGTTTAAAATAGAAATTCATTTGCGGTTGATTCAGATCCAGTTGAAGATCTATGCTTCATTGATTAATCATTATCCCTATGCTTTAACCCCCAACGCTAAACAACGCTTTGATGAATATCAGCAAAAATATCATCGAGAATGTAAACTGTTTCAGCGTCTACAGACATCACTGTCTTCGGATGCAAAGAGGATCAACGATCCGATAGAATCTGCCCAAAAATTCCTGCAACGTGGTACGACGATGCGGCAAGATTTACAAAAGTATTTGCAGGGGCGCTTGCAACAGATGAGCCACAGTTTCCGAGCAGAGGCGGACGACTATCTGGTTTTGACGATAAAAAATTTGCGGGAAAATCTGGCTCAACAGGAAAATATTTTACCGGCATCCGCCTTGACGTTGAACACTCAAATTCTCCGGGAACAGTGCGTCGCTTTGGACAAAGCCGTTACTCCTCTGCTGGAGCATTGGCAAACGAGGGTAGGGGAATGGCGGCGACAATCCAAGACTTGGGTGTCGTTGCAGCGTCGCCAGCCGCTTGAAGCAGGGTCTATCGTGATGATGCGGCGAGGACAACAAGTCATTATAGCTATTCGGAATCGTTTCAATCACATCGATCTGTTATGGCGAGATTTACCACTGGATAGTCGGCCTTCGACTCCCTCTTCATCGGTTGAACGGGATTCCGATTTAAATCTGCTGTCTGCCTTATTAAAACCGGAAGAAATTTTACCGGCGTTAGATCGCGCTTATGAATTTTATGCCACGATCTGGCTGGATCTGCAAACTCGGGTGCGGTCTTTGCAACACACCTTGAGCAAAGAAGCCGGTTTACCGGTGATTCGAGAGTTGCGCGTTATCCTGGCTTACGAACGCTGGCTGGCGTATTTGCCTTCATGGAATACGGCGCCACAATCCCATGCTTGGTCCAACGCGGTTAAAGTTCAACGCGTACTCACCTGGGAAAAAAAAGCTTTTTTTAAGCAGTGCTTTGAACAACAACCTGCTCAAACGATCCTGGCGCGATTAGAAAAAGAAACCCAAGCGCACACGACGGCGCCGTTATTGCTCTCTGCGCTACGGTTTCAAAAAACGAAACTGATCGCCCAAGTCGCCCAGCAAGAGTCACAACTGCTGACGAATCAGTCCCTATGGCAGAGAGGAGCCGCCAGTTTGTGGGTCAGTGTCACGCAACAACCGGATTACCAATTGGGTCAACTGTCTTTTCTAGGCGGCGTCAAACAGATGGACCAACTGCCGCGATCGATCCCGGTCTTAAGCGAACCCTTGCCGGAACCGATGAAAAAAAAGTGCGCGAGTTTGACGGGATTGACTTTTTTAATCATTGGTTTAAGCGCTTCTCAATACGCCGGTTATTATGCACACGTTATCGGCGCGATTAATCGGGTGTTGTCGGCACAAATCACTGCTTGGTTTCGGATGGGTAATACCGTGGATCATGGCCTAACCCGTTGGGTGATTCCGCTCCTGGAACAGGTGACACCGAAAACTTTTATGTTAAGTCAAAAGCTGCGTACCGATGAACTGAGTTTATTGGAGCACGACCGTTTCATACAGTGGTGCAATGGGCTGGTGATCAATGGGTTATTGGCCTGGAACCAGCCGTGGCTTTATCCGTTCATGGGCTATGTGCTGGCGACGGCGGCAGGCGAGGCGGCGATGCAGGGCGTCGATCACTTTGCCGGTTACCGGCCTATGAAAGCCGAATCGCTGAATTTTCTGAAAGTAGCGGTGCATATTGCTGTTTACGCACCGGCGTATCAATTAGGCGTTTATGGGGCGGTTAAACTCGCTCCGCCCAAACCGGCGCGGATGCCGTTGGCGGAAGCATTGCAACACTTTGGATTATTTGAACCCCCGACTACAGAGCAAGCCGTTAAAAAACACTACCGCCAGCTTTCTTTACTGTTTCACCCGGATAAATGCCAAGGTGAGTACTGCGACAATGCGACGGCCAAAATGGCGTTGATCACAGAAGCCAGAGATGCGCTCTTAGAACAAGTGCGTCCCAACTATTTTTTCAGCTAACTAATTTAAGTGTTTCTTAAGAAAAATAAGCTTTACAAACTATTTTCTTGCCGTAGAATCTAAATTCTAATGGATTTTATTGCAGGAGCCGATTATGTCAGAACCATCCGTATCACAACAACCCACTAATGTCTTTGAGATTCAGCGATTATACGTTCAAAAACAGTCTTGCCAGGTACCGCATGCGCCGGGAATTTTTCAGCAGGAACTCAAAGACATCAAGCCGGAAACCACGGTCGAAATGAATATTCAAAACCGGTCATTGAATAACGATGTGTTTGAAGTGACCATGACCTTTCATGTCACGATGAAAATCCAACAGCAAACCGCGTTGAGTCTGGAAGTCACCCAAGCGGGAATTTTCAAATTAGTGAATTTCGATGACAAACAAAAAGATTTTTTATTAGGCGCATATTGCCCTGGAATTTTATTTCCGTATGTGCGCAAGCAGATTTCGGATTTAACTCAATCCGCCGGTTTTCTGCCGATCACTTTGCCACCGGTTAATTTTGATCAGGCATATCAGCAACGCCAGCAGCAACAACAGCAGAAATCCAATGCTCCTGCCAATGCGGAGTGGGAAAAAGTCACCGTGCAGTAGGAGGCGATACAAAAACCCTAAAAAGAATCCAGCCAGGCCAGTCCCACCGCACTCGCGAGCGCCTACCGTATATCGTATATAAAACTGATTTTAACTATTGAAATTCCAGGAGGAACTCATGCGACTCGAACAACCCAAATCTTCTTACTCGGCTTATGTCAAAGCCGGTTTAGTCTTCGTCGCGAGTACGGCGGCGTTTTTATTGGCCAAAACCACGGGATTTTTACCGGATTGGCGGCGATGGGGCAGTGAGGAATCCACGGAACTGACTGTCGGTGATTCGTCGGAGAGTTTGCTCACTCCCATGAGTCCGGAGCCGGTGGCGGAACAGACCGAATTCTTTTCTACTGCTTCGACTACCGATCTGTCATCCACTCCGCTCTTAACCGATTTTCAGGAACAGTCGCTACCGCCTATCCTGCTGGATAGTCAATCCGAAGGCGTAATAGAGCAGGGCGACGAAATCATCATTGACACCTCGGTAGTGAAAGCCGCACAGCGTCGGCTGTTGCAAACCCCCTCTCCGGTCACTGTCCAAGCTCCCATTCCCAATCAGGTGATTGATGCCTCACAGCAATATAGCTACAGCTTAAACAGTGTATTTTCACCTGGTTACTTCGCGTTGAGCGCCGGAACTTTGCCGTCCTGGCTCAGTCTGCAATATGGCTTTACCGGTAGTTTAAACCCGGGTTCGGCGTCGGGTGTCGCCATTCAATCTCATTATGCTTTTGTCGCAGCAAACAGTGGTGGTTTGGTAGTTGTGGATGTGAGTAATCCCATCCAACCGACATCAGTGGCTGAACTCTCCGTGGGAGGGTATGCGGTTGATGTCATGATTCAAGGTTCATTGGCTGCGGTGGTAGCAGTCAATTATGATGGTGTGAAAATTGTAAATATTAGCAATCCCCAACAACCCACGGTGCTGGGGTCTCTCAACTGGCCCACCATCAGCTTAGAGGCGGGTCTATATTGGAACGGGAACTTACTCTATGTTACCCGTGAGGTGGCTTTCGGTAATCACAGTTTGGAAATCTTATCGGTCACCAATCCTGCTATTCCTGTTTCACTGAGCTCATTGAACTTCCCCGGGGGCGGATTGACAGTCGCTGTGCAAGGAACGGTGGCGTATGTTGCTAACGGTGCATCCGGTTTATATCTGATTGATGTTAGTAATCCCAATGTTCCCATTCCCTTAGGGTCGTATATGACTGGCGACCAAGCCTATGACGTGGCAGTACAAAATTCACTGGCGTATGTGGCGTACGGGATTTCCGGCCTGCGCATTGTCAATGTCACCAATTCATCCGCACCGGCGCTAGTAAACACCATTCCCGCCGTCGGCTCGGTACAGGCCGTTACCCTACAAGGCTCATTAGTTTTCGTAAGTGATACGGCTTCCGGGGTGTCGGTGTGGAATGTCAGTAACCCCAGCCAACCGGTCTTGTGGGGTTCGTATAAAGCGGGTGGGGTGGCTTCAGAAATGGTGCTTTCCGGCAGTTTGCTGATGATGGCGTATGGTTCTTCAGGCTTACAAATCGCCGATTTGCGCACCGGTCAACTCACCGGCACGCCGACCGTGGCGCTGTCCGGTCAAAGCTGGACGATTACCGTTGCGGCTCAAAGCACAAACACCAGCTTGACTAGCGATTCGTTCCAGCTCACCGCCGACCAGCTGCCGCATCCGGTCAATACCGGTCTTACCGATTTGTCGTTGAATCCGAACCCCTTGGTTCCTTTTAGCCAAGCCATCGACACCCGCGTATTGTTTGTCGATCCGGACGGCACGTTTTTGTCGTTGGTGTTAGCATTGAACATCAACAATAATCCCACCAATACCACCTTACCAGGGTTTTTGAGCTTATCATTAAGTCCAACGCTCAGCGGCTCGGTCATTTTGCCGGGCGGAAGCTCTGCCCAAAAAGTAGCGATTCAGGGCACAACGGCGTATGTGGCTGCGCAAAACGGCGGTGTCCAGGTGGTGAGTTTTGCTAATCCCACTGCTCCCCTAGTGATTGGCAGTTATGCCGTCACCGGTGCTCAGGATATTATCGTCCAAAACAATATCGCGTATGTGGCGGGCAGTACGGGTTTGACCATTCTCAACGTAATCAATCCGACGCCTACTTTCCTGGGTAAACTCAACAGTGTTCAGGCGCTCAATGGCTTGGCGCTGATGAACAACCTCCTGTCCTGGGCAGATAACGGTGGTGTGCAAGTGGTGGATGTGACCAATCCGTCAGCGCCGGTCAGCTTGGGGCGGTTCAACACCAGTAGCATTGCCTTTCAAGTGGCATGGCAAAGCCCATTGAACAACGAGCTGTTGGTGGCCGATAATGCGTTCGGCATGCAAGTCTGGGATGTCACCACTCCCAGCGCACCGGTCAAACTAGGCGCTATTTCCACACCCAGCTACGCTTACAGTATCACCCCGTTCAATCGCACCAGTGCTGTGGTGGGTGATTTATATGATGGCTTAATATTGATGAATACCGTAACGCCTAGCAATCTATCCACCATGGGTACGTATCGCTCCACCCAGGGTAATCCGTATGATATCGTTGTCCAAGGCAGTGTGGCGTTTGTTGCCGATTTCGATCAGGGTTTACTGTTGGTGAACTTGAGTATTCCCACTGCTCCTCGTAAGCTGGGGGGTTACAATACCCCGAGTAACGCGTATGGGGTGGCGGTTTCCGGGTCTACCGTGGTCATAGCGGCGGATACCAGTGTCCAAGTGTTAGATGTATCCACCTGGCAACTCAACGCCTACCCAACGACGAATGATGGAGGCAATTACGCCTTAACCCTCACCGTCACTGATATCTATGGTGGCCCCACCTCGGTCAATTTCAATATTCGAGTGGAGGGCGCTCCGCGCGTCAACGGAGTGATTCCACCGCAGTTCGCCAAAGTCGGGCAGGCGTTTAGTTATTTTATTCCGCAAGGATTGATCACCGATCCGAATTTCGACACGCTCAGTTTCAGCGCACAATTGGCCAATGGTCAGACGCTGCCTAATTGGCTGACTTTCAATAGTGTTTCGGCGACGTTAACGGGTGTACCGCAGAGCAGCAGTGTGGGGGTGTATAATGTGTGTTTGACCGCGGTCGACCCGACCAACAAAGGTTCAGCGACGGTGAGTTTTATTCTCAATGTCAATTATCTGCCCGCCCTGAATTTGCCGCTGTCGAATCAGGTGGTGGGAATTGACACGCCGTTCCAGTGGGCGTTGCCATCCAGCACGTTCACCGATTCCAATCCCATCCCGACCTTGACTTATAGCGCACAACTGACCACGGGCCAACCCTTGCCGAGCTGGATCACGTTCAATAATTTCACTCAGATTTTTTCCGGCCTGGTCAACGCTAGCCTGGCTGGGAGTTATGATCTTTCCGTTATTGTCACCGATGTCTACGGAGGTCAGGCGAATGGCCAGTTTACGGTTTTGGTTGAACCACTACCCCAGTTGGGAATCAATCAGGATTCGCTAGTGACGCCGGTCGGACAGTTGTTCTCGCTCACCTTGTCTTCCAGTTTGTTTGTGGATGCGAACCCGCTGACGTACAGCGCTCAACAAACCAGTGGTGCACCCTTGCCGGGTTGGCTGACCTTTAACCCGATCACCGCTTCTTTCTCCGGCGTACCGGCGACGGTGAATCAGGGGGTATTGCCCTTGCGCGTCATTGCCACCGATCCGTACGGCGGCAGCAGCAGCACGACGTTCAATGTGACGGTGCGGATTTTCCCACAGGCCATAGGGACGATTCCGACGCCACCGCGTTTCCGTGAACTGAAAACCGTGGATTTTACCGTGCCTTCGGGGTTGTTCACCGATGCCGATAGCAGTGTGGTGTTAACCTATAACGCGAGTTTGCAAGGGGGAGGGGCGCTGCCGAGCTGGTTGAGTTTTACCCCCGGCAATATGAGCTTTTATGGCTGGCCGTCAGCGCAGGATGAAGGCACGCTCAACCTTCAGGTCGTCGCTTCAGACGGGCAGGGCGGCAGCACGGCCCTGCCGGTGACTTTTTACATTGATCCCAACTATCCGCCGGACGTCTCGCAGCCGGTGTCCAATCAGGTGGCGAGTATCGGCGATTTGTTTACGTTCTTTGTAGCGGCGGGGACGTTTACGGATCGCAACGCTGATGGGTTAACGTACAGCGCCCGGCAAATTGATGGGGAAGATTTACCGGGCTGGTTGCGATTTATCAGTCAGAACGGTTCGAATGTTTTCAGCGGCACACCGGGACGAAGCGACACTAATCCGATTTCCGATAAAATCATCGACCTTGCTTTGAGTGCCAGCGACGGCTTAGCCCAAACCACGACGTCATTCACCGTCACGGTGCAAGGCACTTCCAATTTTGGCTGGTTTTTAAGAATTGGGGGCCCCTTGTTATCCGTCTTTACGCTCTTGATGTTTAGGAATTTCAAAGTGCTCGTGGAAGTATTTTGTACAAAATAATAGTGGTCATAAGCGAATCAATTTTTGAGTTGTCATGACAGTCATTCGAACTGAGAAAGAAATAGACGAAGAATTGAATCAAAAATAGCTATTTTTGTATTTTAGAAAAAGTGATCCCGTAAAATTAAAATTTATGGTATTTGTAGAAGCGCCAATTGACGATGTAATTTGATGAGTTGATGGACAGCGGTTTTGCCGAGATGAACGGTGGTTAATCGAAGTGGCTGTCCGCACAAGATGCAAACCAGCGGTTTGAAATGAAAATTTTTCTCGATTAATTCTGCATAAGTGGATATCACCTTAGATAATGTTTTTTGTTGTCCAATGAGTCGATAAACGATCGGTAATAATTTTGTTCTGATTCGATTCGACAGAAAACCATAGTATCGAATCATGCGCAATCCAACGTCAGGGATATGCTGTACAAAGCGAGCAATAAATTCTTCGGCACTGAGCTGGCATTGTTGATGAGTGTGAGTGGTGTGATCCAGATAGTCAAAAACGACAGATTGACCATCGTAATGTCTCAGTTTTGATTCAGCGATCGCTGGGCGTTTAATATATCGAGCCAGATAAGCCACATTTTTTTTATAATCAGCAGAGGGCTTGCTGCAGTGAACAACCCAATACTTTTTGTAGAGAAAATTGAGGAAATGGCTAAAGGTAAAAGTTGGATTGAGTCGCTTTTGAATAGCAGGGGGAATGATCAGAGATTGACTTTGGTAAGCCTCTCGAAATAAGTGGATAATTTGATATCGCCATATTTTCATCAGGGTTTTTTGTTCAAAAAATACTGATTTCCACTGGCTTCCGTCTTCAGAGAGTCCGCCGTTCGTTGTGGAAACATGAACGTGTACATTACGCTTTAGGTTACGACCAAAGGTATGAAGGGCGATAAAAATACCGGGGATTAGTTTTTTTTCTTGAGTGAATGTTTGGATGCAGTGAGCAGCCAGCCGTGAGACTTGATTGAGCAATGAGCGGTTATACCAGAAAAAATCCCATAATTCGCAAGGCATGGTGAAAGTAATATGTTGCCAGGAGGTGTTGGGTAAAATATTGTTTTGTTTTTCTATCCAAATTTCAGTCGCTTTTTTACCACATGAGGAACAGGCTTTGCTTTTGCAGGTATGAAAAACATATTTGATGTGAGCGCAGGCAGGATTTGAGCAATGATATTCATGATAACCCCGAACACTATGTCGGCAACTGAGCAATTTAACGACGGCGATGATGATGCCCATTCTTAAAGTATCTTTATATTTTTCATAAAACCGGAACCAATTCTGATTGGATAGAAGAATTTGTTTAATGGTGTATTTTCTTTTCATCATTGAACCGATAGATACTATTGGTTTTGATTATTTCAGGAGAAGACGATGATTTCAATGGACGTAAAAAAGCTTAATGAGGGAGATACGTGATGAGGATACTAATCGATGTAGGCTATTTTCAAGGAGTGACGTAAGGATCGATATATAATCCGTGTTCAAATGGATCATTGAGATTGAGGGGAGGAGGTGCTTCTCGAAGTTCAAAAAAACCGCAGACTGGGCAACAGCCCACATACTGAAACGAGTGTTGAGGCCATTGAGAATCGAGGATTTTCCAAAAGCGATGGATAATGGCGTTATTTTGTTGGATGAGGAGTAATTTTTTAATGCGTTCTAAGGATTTCGATTTTTCTTTAGCGATTTGAGATAAAATTTTGTTGACCATCTGATGTTGTTCAAAATTTTTTCCAAAATCGGATGCAGTGTGAATATGCACAAGTATCTCCTCCCTGGATAACTGCAGTTAGCATAGTCAAAATGATAAAAAATAGCTACTGCCCAGTCGCCGAAGGCCTGACTTGAACAATCAAAAAAGCCTTGAAAAAAATCGGACTAATGGATTAGAAAACATGACTCCTACGGCGGCAAGAGAAGGACATGCCTTATTACAAGGATTATTAATCTGTGGTCGTTGTGGGTATCGACTGACTGTGCGTTATACAGATCATAATGGGATTCGCCCTGCTTATCAGTGTAATTGGCAAAAACGTCATGGCGTTAATCTTAAATCCTGCCTTTCTGTATTAGCTACTCCATTAGATCAAACTATTTCAAAAAAAATATTGACCGTAATGAATTCGAATCAAATTGATATTGCAATTAAAGCATTTGAAGAATTGGAACAAAGAGGCGAATCTCTAGAAAAACAGTGGAAAATGAAGATCGACAGAGCAGATTATGAAGTGCAAATTACTCAACGACGATATGAGGAAGTAGATCCGTCTAATCGACTAGTCGCCGCAACCCTTGAAAAACGTTGGAATGAATCGTTAATAGCGCTGGAAGAAATTCATAAGAAATATGCTGAATATCAAGAGAAGAATGCTCTAATTCAAGTAAAACAATACAAGGAAAATATTGTGGCATTAGCCAAAGATTTTAGTGTTCTCTGGAATGCTGATTCTACCAGTTCAAAAGATCGTAAACGTATTTTGCGACTATTGATTAAAGATATTTGTCAATTTGCGCCTTAATGGAGCCAGCGATTTGCGGCATAATGGAGCCACTAAAAGTGGCCAAATTCGGTGATTTTTAACCTCGTAAAAAGCATGTCAAACCGCCTTCTACTTTTCACTTTTTTATTCTTGCCTGGAATTATAAATTTGTCCAATATTTTTTTTAGCATACGCTGGAGGATTTTTGCTATTCATAGAGGATTGCTTAGGCGAAGATAACGTTACAGTAACGTTATCTTTACCGTTCTGTTACGGATAACCCTCATCACCGAACGGGAAGAAGAGCCTATAGATCGATAAGCGGTGAAGGGGGTCGCCGCCAATAGCGCCGCTACAGAATTTCTGGAGTCACTCAACGTTATCGGCGCGGTGCGCGGGCGAAGCCCGCCCAATGGCCTTCCACCCGTCTACTGAACCTATGCTTAAGAATGACGCCCTAAAAATATCACATTAATATTGATATTTGACGATATTTTAGGGCTATGATTGGATATAAAACTAAAAATAACATAACAGTAACGTTACTGTTATGTTATTTTTATGTTATTCAGGACAAACATCACCGGAAGAGAATAAGCGAATGTCCACGAAAGAGCGATGAAGCGGGTCGGTGATAGCGCCACTACGGAGTAGACGGAGCTGCCAGACGTGATCGGCGCGGTACGCGGCGAAGCCGCCCAATGGCCGACGGGACGCTCTACCGGGTACTTATCGGGACGGACGCACTCCGGGAGTTAAAAACAGTCTGAAGTGTGAAGAGTGTTTAAGGTCGGGCTGGCACAAGGTGAGTGAACCGTGTGGCGTCTCACCTTGTTGACTATCGACTGAAGTTGTTCGCCTCGCCCTTGGTGTGGGACCAGGGCGGAAAGGCGTCCGTGAATGCGGCCAGCAACAGGGCTGGGGTTTATTAAATTTTGGGGGTATCACAGGGTGAGCAATTTCCCGATTGCTTCACCCTGTTAACAATGGCTGGAGTCGCTCTCTCACAGGGGTTAGGAACAAGGGAGAAAGAGAGCGATATTTATCATTGCTGACCACCGGTTTACTGGGCATCTGTCTGGTTTATCGAACTCACCGCTGGAGTATCTGCTTCCTGCCGGGGAGGCGAAACGGTTTTTTTTCCCGTTAAATAGTTACGACTACGACGATAAGTGTCTCCTTCCAAAGGGACCAGATACGCCTGATCGCGTAGACGATCTAATGTCGCTGCTGCTAATAAGCGATTAGGAAAAGCGTCTCCCCATTCGCTCCATTCTAAATTACTGGTGACGATCGTGGGTACCCGCTCATATCGTTCGGAAATGAGGATATGAAAATCTTCATCCTGCGGAGAACGTAACGGCTTTAGCCCAAAATCGTCGATGATCAGCAGGGATACTTTCACCAGTGTCATCAATTTCTTTTCATAACGGCCAACAGCTTTTGCCGTCTGTAAATCATTCAGCATTCGGGTTTGCGTCATCCACAACACATCGATACCCTGTCGTATCGCGCAATGTCCTAACGCCTGCGCTATATGACTTTTTCCGGTTCCGCACGGTCCCGCGATTAAAACGGGGGCTTTTTCTGCAATAAAACGACAGGTTGCCAAATCCTGAATTTGCGGTCGGCTGATTTTCGGGTTATATAAGAAATCAAAATTTTCCAGGGTCTTGTCGGCTTCCAAACCGGATCGCGTGAGGCGGGCAATAAATTTTTTACTTTCCCGGGACATCATTTCGTCCTGTAATAACAGGGCAAAAAATTCCGGGTAACTTAAATGGCGTTCAATCGCTTCCCGATTTCGTTCTGCGATGTGTTCGTACATATTGGACAACTTTAATTGTTTGAGTAAAGTATTAATTTCGGGCATGGGATGCATCATAAAAAAATCTCCTTAAAAGTGGGGTTGATTATTGCAATAACGTCGATGTATTTCGACCATAACGTCCTTTACCCGTGTAGGTTTCTGCTAATGTGTCAAAGACTTCTTCGACAGGCAAAGGTCCATATTCTAATCCATTGGCCAGCATCGTTTTAATGGTGCGGTAGTAAGGACTGTGAAAAGCCATCGCCCGTCGACAGGCCGCATCTAAACGGGAAGCGCCATATTTATTTTGTAAGTGTAAAATGCCCTGCACCGCTCGCAGTCGATCGACGACAGCATCATCAAAGAGCGCACGGACGACCTGCTCACAGTACACACCCACTTCACAGGATTTTTTCAAACACCATTGTGGATTATGCATCGCATAAGCCAATGCGTTCGGGGGTAAGTGTTCCTGCAGGGTGGTAAGCGAACCCGGTCGAAATAAACGGGCATGAATAGCGACCAGCTCATGGTCGTGATATATGCGGATGCTGGTTTCGCCGGCGCGTAACCATAAGGCTTGATGGACACGTTGATAGGGAACCGAATAACGACATTTTGCAAATTGAATATGGCAATCACCATGCACTTTTACTTTGGCCCAGCACGCCAGTTCAACCGGTTTTTCGGGCAATGGCTTTAAGAGCTTTTTTTCAATCTCAAAGCGTATCAGTGGTTTTTCATAGGTGCTGCCATGAATACGATTGCCGGCAACGGTTAATACCCAATGCATTAATTCACGATTGGAACTGGCCAGGTTTCGAAATTCGCGTAACGGAATAAAGTTGTTCTTGACATATTTGACGCCCGATTCCACTCTGCCTTTTTTCTGAGGATCGTACGGCGGACAGGCAGAAATCATAAACCCATAGCCTTCAGCGAATTCACCATAAGCGCGTTGCACTTCCGGATCATGGTAACAGGCCCGCGTGATTGCGCATTTGCAATTATCGACTAGAATTTTAGAAGGCACTCCACCAAAAAATTCAAGCGCACGTCGATGACAACCCAACCACGTGATGACATCCTGTCGACGAACGATTTCCGCATATTGGTGTCGGCTCCAGGCGAGCACCATAACGAAAATCCACGTGGGTAGGGTTTCTCCTGTTTCTTCATCGACGATCCTGGGTCCCGCGCCAAAATCCACCTGTGCACATTCGCCGGGTTTAAATTCCAATACCGTTGTTGTGGCTGGCGGCGTTTGTTCCTCGAGTTTTTTGACAAACCGTTGCACCGAAAAATAACTACCGCTGAACCCATGCTCGCGTTGCAATGCCGCATGGATGGTAGTCGTTTGTATGCCCTGTTGATGCCAGTCAACGATTTTTTTCTCATAAGGCAATACCGACGAAGCGTGGATAATAGGGCGGCTGCTTTTTGCCGCTCCATTGAGTAATTTGGCGAGTTCCTGGTTATCCGGCAAGGAGACCTCAGGATTCAGCCAACCTTGTTGAGCGGCTATTTGCCGGATGCCTTTGATCTTTTTACGGCCAGCAAATCCAGCCCGGGCAATGGATCGATCCCTTTCCCCTTGCCGCATCAGGCCAATTATTTGACGATATTCGTACATTTCAAACCTCCGATTAGACATAGTCATTTCTCCCTTTAATCAAGTTATAAAGGTCAGAAATTACTCTATTTCATGAAAGTTTGACACACGAATACGGGTTATTTTATGTACTCACTGGCTCCATTAAGCCGCAAATGAAGTGGCTCCATTAAGGCGCAAATCCACTGGCTCCATTATGGCGCAAATGAAGTGGCTCCATTAGCCGCAAATCGATTGGCTCCATTGAGGCGCAAATTAACAATATTACGGTGGAGAAATTAATTAACGCTAGAAAAAGCACATTGCATATTCGCTGGCAAGGTGGAGCTACGGAAAGCATAGAAGTAGAATTACCTCAAAAATCACATGAAAAATGGCGTCATTCTCCTGAGTTGATTGAACAAGTCCGGCAATTAGCGTTGACGATGACTGATCAGCAAATTGTTGAGCAATTTAATCAAATGGAATTGAAAACCAATAAGAGAAATTCTTATACGATAGAGAGTGTTCAATAGATTCGATTTAAGCATAAAATCTCTGCACCACGACGGCAAAAAGAAGGAGAGATATCCGTCAAGGAAGCCGCCGAAAAATTTAACGTGAGCCAGTATGTGATTTATGACTGGATTAAACGTGGTATAATTAATGAGCGGCGCAGCGGCTTGAAGTTCTGGTTATTTATTGGACCAGAAAAAGAGCTTGAACTTAGGAAGATAGTTGAAAATTCAACTAAAATTGGTATTGCGCGATCAAAATCCCAAAATAAAATTGTAGGAGGGGTATTATGAAGTCACCGTCGGAATTGAAAGAGGACGTTTCTTATTTTTATCGTTGTTCTTCGGAATGTAAATCCGTCTCAAAGGTTGCGGCGTATAACCACGTCTTTTGAGTAACAAAATGGCTTGAGATTTATCCGCCGGAGTTGACCAAGTCAGTCCATCAACCCCCGGTGTGTTTTTACCTTTATTTTCAGTCACTCGTTTAACGGCCAGTGCTTTGCCGGAAAACGAATGGGTCAGTATCCATTGCAAAGCTTTCACTTTGCCTGGTTTACCTTCCTGTGCCGCCTTTACAATACGTGCTTGCAGCTTTTTAACCGTTTGATGGCATCGCGCCCAGTCTATGCTGTGCCAATGCGTATCATAGGTGCCCTTCCGGCGACCATGCGTGCCGTAATTAAATTTTTCAATTATGATGAGTTTGCGCAGCGTCCATTTTCTTGCAAGAATGGGTGAAAATGCTTGATTTTTAAAATATTCTGATACAAACTCTCGCCAATGACAGGATTGTCATCATGAAGATAAAAGGAAGATCATTTGAATATTACCCATCAATTGCCGATGATTATCAACAAATCACGCGAAGAATTAGATGCAGCGGTTCGTGAAATTCAAACCAGTAATTTAAGCAAAGAAACGCAAGACTTGATGATTGGTTGCATTGAATTTGCGACCTGGTTACCCGAAGCGATTCGCGAAAAAAACATTAGTATTCGCAACCTTCAGCGCATGTTATTCGGCGAAGGTGGGAGTCACTCCAGGAAGAAAAAAAAGAAAGACAATAAAAATTCTTCGAATCCTCTGGAAAAATCAGTAGAGTCGTCTACCTCGTCGAATGCAGAGGGAAACGCCGATTCTCCTCCCGGCGACACGGGCACGAGTGGCGACAACCCACCCAGCGATCTGGTAGCCCAGCCTACACCGGAAACCACCCGCAATACCCGCAAAGGGCATGGTCGCATCGGACAAGCCGCCTACATCACGGCCATTAACATTCCGATCGCTTTGGACATATTCCAAGCGGGTAATGAGTGTCCCGATGGCTGTGGTGGCCATCTGTATCCGCTCAAGCATCCTGGCGTGGTGATCCGCATCACCGGTAACGCCCTGGCGACGGTTCACCGTTATCTGTTAGATAAGTTACGTTGTAATTTGTGCGGCGAGGTGGTAACTGCTCCGTTACCACCGAATGCACCGAAGGAAAAATATGATCATGCGTTCAAGGCACAATTGGCTATTCAAAAATATTATGTGGCGGTTCCATTTTATCGTCAGGAAAATGTGCAACGATTATTAGGATTTCCCTTGCCTGATGCCACGCAGTTTGAGCTGGTAGAATCCGTGGCCGATGCGGCCTATCCGGTGGTGAATATTTTAGAAAAAAAAGCGGCCAATGGGGAATTAGTTCACAATGATGATACCACGGTAAAGATATTATCGATCATGCAAGAGAATAAGGCTAATCCCGACAAGAACCGCCCCGGCATGCATACCAGTTGCATTATTGCCAAAGCCGAAGGTCATACCATCGCCTTATACTATACGGGAAAACGCCACGCAGGAGAAAATTTAGAGCAAATACTGCGCCATCGTGACAGTACTAAACCAGCGATTATCCAGATGTGCGATGCTTTGCCGGTGAATATTCCGAAATCATTTAAAACGATCCTGTGTAACTGCCTGGGTCATGGCTTCAGAAAGTTCCGGGATTTGTTGGATTTTTTCCCTGAACCGTGTTTAAAGGTGATGAAATCTTTGGCGGTGGTGTTTGAGGTAGAGGAAAAAACACAAGGGATGTCATCGATGGAACGCTGGCGTTATCATCGCCAACACAGCAAACCGGTCATGCTGGAACTGAATCGGTGGCTGAAAGCCCAGTTAGCGGAGAAACAGGTGGAGCCGAACAGTTCACTGGGAAAAGCAATGCGTTATTTGTTAAAACACTGGAAAGCGCTGAGGCGCTTCTTAATTGTGCCCGGCGCGCCGATTGACAATAATATCGTCGAAAGGGCCCTCAAAATACCTATTCGAGTACGTAAAGCGGCGATGTTTTATAAAACCCGGCACGGTGCAGCCATCAGCAATATTTTGACTAGCCTCATCCAAACGGCGGCGTTGGCGGGAGAAAATCCGTTTGATTATCTGGTGGCTTTGCAAGAATACAAATCGCTGGTGTTTAAAAACCCGCAAGAGTGGCTGCCGTGGCGTTACCGGAAGACTTTGGAAAGCCTGTGTTTTCGCCTGGCGGCATAACGGGTGTGGGAATAGAGGGAGTGACCCGTCGCCAGGGTTCGGATAATCGAGCCTGGAGGGGATGACCCTGGTTGAATAAAATGAGCAGTTCAACCGGTTTAATGCGATGGGAATCTTCAGGAGTTGTCGGCCACCATTTTAATTTTCCCGCGGAAAATCGTTTAAGGCAAAGCCAAAACCCGGTACCATCAAAGACTAAAGCCTTAATAGCCGTACGGTTTTTATTGGTAAAGACAAACACGATGCCGGAAAAAGGATCCTGTTGGAGTTGTTGGCGGCAAAGTGCGACGAGAGAATCAATACCTTTCCTGAAGTCAGCGGGCTGGATGGCAAGCAGCAAAGGTTGCGTGGGTGTGAGTGCTAACATGGTTAAAACTTCCAGTGTTGAATGAGCATACTGAGTCCGTTGGAATCCAGATTTTTAATGGTTAACTGTGCGCCATCCGGTCGTTGGCATTCGACTTGATAAGTCTGATCGGCAGTAGGCGGTAAAAAAGCTTTAACAAAAGAAGTGGGTGGCTGAGCCGATGGTGTCTGCTCAACCGAGTGAGGCTCTGATGAGCGCTGAGTGATTAAATCGAGATGTTTGCGCAGTTGGGCATGGTTGAGTCTCAGTGTCTTTAATATCTGGCGTTGTCGATAATGCGGAATCAGTTGGACGACTTGCCGCCAAAGGTCGAGAGGAATGGCTTTCTCACGTTGTGGCTTTTTGCGCCAGTTATCAAAAACCTGTTTAACCGAATCCAAAGTTAAGTGGTCTAAATGAACTTGAGTGTTCGCAGTCATCGTTGCTCCTTATAATCAATGAATGGAGCCATGAGCATAGCGAAGCGAACCATGGAAAATCACGCACGCTTGCCGGAAGTCTGGAAATTATGCTGTGGAACTCTATGATAAGGCGAAAATTAAATTAGTGCACGCAACTCTGCCGGAAGCACACTATCATAGTCAGGGGATGCACACGCTGATTGCTCAACGTTCATTTGCTTTTCTCCTTGCAAAAGTCCTACAAACTATCTTGTAACGAGAGACCAAGCGGACGTCTGCTCGCTTTCGCGCAAGGTGATGTTACAACCTTTATCCTTGCCCATTACGGGCAAAGCCTTCGCTTCTTCCGCTATGTTATCCCCGCATTTCTATCGGCTTGCCTTACGGCTCGCTTTCCCATTCGGGAGAAATACGGGATTACTGTGTTCTACTTAAGTAACCAAGTGGGTTAGGCTCCGCCTATCTACCGGTAGTTTATTATCTGTGTATCCCCGTGTATAAAGGAGATAGCTTAACTACTCACCTTTTGGTTTAAGCCTATCAGCATCTTTGGCTTATCACTCCTAACGATATTTATCAGCAGTTCACTTTCATTAGCCGTACTACTCAGCCTGGCATTCTATCCGCACTGATGCTTGCAGATAACCTTTCTGTTTCACAACATTCAGATAGCCTCACGGCTGAATCACATTGTCCCGACAGCTTCACACCAAACCATTACTGATTTCGCATGTGTCAGTAGGCTACTGTTGACAGAACAACAGGTTTAATCTTGCTTTTGCAAGTAAACAATTACTTAAGTAACTTCACATCGCACTGTACAATGGAGTTTCAGTGGACTATGCGAATTTTTAGATTGGACATCTTGGTTATCCGCAGCGCTTAAATATTTTGGTAAAGAAGATTTACTCAATTTGCTTCAGCGCTGCACTAAAAATTTAACGCCACCGTTGGCTGTTTTGCAATCTCTACGCCTTGTTTAATCTGTGATCTATAACTTACAAACCCCTGCTCAGTCGCAACGGCCACGATATTACATACGCGCATCGCGAACTCTTCCCTTCCCGTTCCTTCCCTCTCTTCCACGTACTTTTTGAAATTATCCCAACTCGACGTATCGTTATCATGCCACAGCTCATCAGCTTTCTTTAAATGATATGCCCGAATAAATGGATTCGGATCCATCTTTTGTAACAATGTAGTCCACTCTCCAAATGTCTGCGGGTCAAATTTCGGTATAATAAACACCTCGTTATTATAATATTTTTTATTATGTCGCTCGCATTCCTGCCAGGTCATCGGCGCGATGCCTTTCGCCTCTTTGAGTAAGGTATTGACCACATCAGGACACATCCCCCAGACCGCCGCCCCTAACGGCTGCTCACCTTTAGCGTTGGCGATATCTGGTTTCGCGCCTTGTTGGAGTAACGCCTTGACTGCTTTCTCATCCCCTTGTTTACAAGCTGCAATCAGTTGATCTTGCAACTTCAATTGCTCAGGGCTGGCCTTCGGTTTTGGCGGAGCTATGACGGTTTGCTGAATGATTTGCGATAATCGCAGTTCTTCCTGTTGCCTCAAAGCGATTAATTTTCTTTCCAGCGGTTGGGTGAATAAATCCGCCTTCCATTTCAACAACGGTTTGATTTCCCGGTCTTTTAAATCAGAGAGTTGTTTTTTGACATCTGTTTCCAAATCTCGAATTTGGCTATCCTGTCTTTTAAGTTCTTTATGTTTCAAATCGGATATTTGCGTGCTTAAATTTTGTGTTTCCTGTTGTTGCGCCTTGATTTCCTGATTTTTTAAATCCGATATTTGCTTTTTGAAGTTTTGCTCCAGGTCTTCTATTTTCTGTTGCTGCGCTTTGATTTCCAGGCGATACTCTTCCAGTTGCTTTTGTTGGTCTTGTATAATCTGCTGTTGTTTCAGCAAAAATATTCCTAAAAGACCTTGACTTTTCAACGCTTTTTCCTCAGCGGTTTGTAGTTCGTTCACGGTCTTGTCGTGGTGTTGGATGGTATCCTGATGTTGTCGGCTTTCGGCTAATTGCCGCGCGGTTTTTCCCGCTTTGTTTTTAAGATTCACAGCGATGCCTACTTTTAACAGGGCGGTCACTGCCTCAGTAGCGCCAGCTAGCGCTGCATTGTGCAACGCCGTATTACCGTCGGCGTCGGTCTGGCTTAAGAGAGTGCCTGTTTCTAGAAGAAGGGAAATAACCTTAAGATGGTTAGCGCTGGCGGCCAGGTGCAGCGCCGATTGTCTTTTGGCATTGATCGCCTGCCCATTGGCTCCATGATCTAATAGCCAGATCAGATTATCTATCGAACCCGCTGCCGCCGCGCGATGCAATGCGGTCTCTCCTTGCGCATCGGCTTTTTCAAGCAGTGGAGTGGGCAATGTTTTCTCTTCGCCCCATATCGCTTGTAGCAGATCGGTTGAAGGATGCTCAGCGGCCAGGTGCAGCGGAGTCTGTCCATTTTTTAAAGGCTGGTCAACGCGCGCTCCCGCTTGCCGTAATGCAGCCGCCATCCTGCGATCTCCCTGACGGATGGTGGCGTGGAGCGGCGAGTCATCTAATGGCCATCTATCCATGTTGGGATCGGCTTTGGCTTCCAGTAAAGTGGATAAGCTGTGGAAACGCCCTTGTTTGACGGCCTGGTAAACGCATGTTTCCCCATTCCCGGTATCGGTTTGCGGATTTGCGCCTAATCGCAGGAAACAGCAGATTTCCTCGATTCTTTCATCCTCCACGCAACAGGCCAGCGCGTTATTTAGCGGCGAATTGTCAAAATCTATCGGCCAGCCGCCCGGCAACCCCTGTACCTTCTGTAACTGTTGGTCCATACGTGCGCTTAATTTTAGCAGTGTTTGTGCATTCTGCCGAGCCTGTGCCGCGCAATGAATTGGCAAACGGCCTTTGTTATCTGGTTGCAACAGCGCCGCTAGCGCCAATCCTTTCTGGCGGCTTTCCAGTAGTTCGATCACCACGTCCAGCGCTTTCGGATTGCCGGCGGCGGCGAAATGCACGGCGGTTTGGTCGTCAAAGGTTTCTTTAAAAGTGTGTACCAGTAGACGGCGATCGCGAACGGCCAGTTCCCGGATGGCTTTTTCGTCACCCCTTTGGCAGGCGGTTTTAAATTCGCTAATCCAGACTTTGGGCAGATGCCATTCTTCCGAATCTTTTAAGAGTGGATTTTTTTCTATCAGATTATGAATGAGCCTTTTGGCTAAGTGGCTGGGGGCGAGTTGCTTGCTGTCGAGTACCATATTGGGGAGTGGTGAGGTAGTATGGTCTTTTAACCACAATTCAATGGCTTCTCTTTCATAGAGTTGTCCGTCAGCGGTGGTCACGGGATCGCGCATTAAAGAATGGGTAATGGGGCATACTAAATTGCCGTCAATGTCCATGACGATATGTTCTGGATGCAAAATAGTCTGAATGGTTTGCCAGGTTTTGATGTCCTGGCTCAGATCGGGCAGAAGTGCGGTGGTTTTATCTTTCGAGGAAATCATAGAATCACTGGGGATTAATGTGGCTTTTTCTTGGATTCGCTTCTTGGGCTTGACGAAGGTTTTCCTGGACATCCGCTATCCTCCTTGTGGTGGTTTTCTTTTTTTGAAATGATCATCGTGATGGGACGGGAATCATTATAACGATTCATCGTCACGATACAAGGATAAAATTCTTAACATTGGCTTAAATTAAAAGAGCTGGATGTTTAGGGTTTATTTTATTCACTCATCGGCTGTTTTATTTAACCTGGATAATGGGTGCTGGTTGATGATCTGGTGACGGGTCCCAAAATTTCCGGTGCGTTTGGGTGGTGCGTGGTCATGGGTGTGAGCAGGTTGAGTCAACTCTGCCCCCGCTGTGCCTTTTCATCGCGTTTTCGCGAATCAGGCACAGCGGGGCGGATAGGCTGCGAAAAATAATCCGGTGCGTACAGTGTGGCATTAATGCAAAGATTGAAGCGCGACAGTAAACGCCGGGGGTTTCAAAATCCGCCGGGCTGGTTCGGGAACTGAATATGGGCTTCAGCGTTTATCTGGTTTTCCTGATCATTTAATAAGATAAAGTAAGAAATTACTTTTTATCTTATTAAATAAGTGGACAAGCCCGAATGCGCCAGGCTTTTAATTCCATAAATTGAACCCGCCCGGCGGAGAGTTTTAAGATCATTAAATAAACAGTCATGAAGGTCATTATGCCATTATGATTTCTCAATGATCAAGGAGGTAAATCCCCTGTTATTAAGCGCCGCAGCCTGTCGCACAAAACCCACAGGCGAGCTTCTCATTTTTATCACAAATTTTTTTCATAAAATAAATAGAGTCTTTTATGCAAATTTTTTTTTTATTCATTCATATTCTGCTAACAGAATCGCGTCACTGTTGATGCGTAAGCGCATCTACAGTGACGTAGCGAAAATAGTCATTCTAACACTTTCAATTTTAATCATTATTTTGTTCAAATTGTCACTGAAAACAAGGGATAGGGGGGAAATGACAAGGGAGAGTTATGGGAATCCTTTATTTATATTTTGGTCAATCACGGCTGTTAACGCTATTGCAACTCTGGTCTAAACATTGATCCCTACCATTGGCTGCTTTGTAGGCTTTATTGTATCAAGGGTTTGATATCCTGTGTCACGGGGTACATTTTCTTAATTATAGTGATTTTAAGGTCAGATTAGTATCCTTGAAAGCGTCTGTTTTCTGCGTTAATGATTGATGCAAGGGTGAGCCGATTTTCAGATAATCTATCGCCGTTTTCTGCTGTTGATCTTTAATCAAAGAATTGGCCCCAGCGTGCAACAAGAACATCACCACGTCCAGATGTTTACCTATTGTCGCTTGGTGTAGTGCAGTTTTCTTTGAATCTGCTCCTTGCGCATTGATCTGCGCCCCCAGTTGCAACAATGTTTTAACATGATCTAAATGGCCGAGAGCCGCGGCGCGGCGAAAAGCGATATTTTTATCCATCATTGACGTCTTTTCCTCACGGCCCCGATATTTATCCAATAATGCCTTCGTGTCTTGTTGCGCCGGATCGTCGACTTCGCCCATCTTCCGCAAAATTTTTTGATACAGGGTGATTTGCTGTTCACAATCTGTCGCTGGGTGGGCTTTATTGTTTCGGAGAAATAATTGTTGGGCCTGGCGATAATGGGTGATCACTTGGCGAAGATGTTTGGGCGATTGGATATCGCTGGGATCGCTGCCGATAAAATAAAAATCAGCCACCTTTTTATAGTCGTCAGCGGTCAGGTCAGAAATATAGATCTGCGAATACATCGAAGGAGGCTGAATTTTACCGGTCTTTGAGTCTCGGATAGAGTGTAAATGTTTGGGGGTATAAATGACATTACCGGCGGTGGAATAATCACTTTTCCCCAGCGATTGTAATTGCTCGATAGAATATTCAATGTCACTTTCGTTGCCAAATTGGGTGTCGACAAAATTAATAAAATACCGAGCGATTTGATAGCCGGAGGGCGGAATAGAAAATCCGGTGCGCCGGTCAAACAATACCGGCGATTGCGGTTTTCCATACCAGTAAGACAGATAGGAAAATCCGATCGGAGATAACGCGGGAATAGGGTGTTTGGCTTTCAGAAACACGCGTTTGCCTAAATTGACCCGGGATAAATTTTCACCGACCGCGTGATTTTTAAATTCGGCATGGAGGCGATAAGCGGTGATTTCTTCTTCATTAGGCAAATGCTGCATGAAGCCGCCAAATCCTCGATGGGTCTGTGCTGAAATTAAGCCTGAGTCAGAAGAAAACCCCGTTGGCGTAAATTGCACGACATAAGTTTTATTAAATAACGTTTCCAGAAACTCAGGAGAGTGTCGTTGAGAAATTCCAGGTCTATTTTCCTGGTCGACAAAATAACCTTCATACAAAGCAGCATACTGACCCTGCTTAATCTCCTGTAAATTAGTCACCCCATAACCATAATCCGTTTGTAACAAAGCTTTCCAGCCACTCTGAGCTTGTTGTAGAGCAATTTTTTCTTCGGAAGTCGTTGGCGCTGGGACATTCATCACGTCTTCAACCCAAGCGATACCTTGCTCCTGGCTGAAAATCTCGCGCGAAACAACCGATAAAGAGCGGACTTTCAAATTAACGATCGCCAATAACGGCTCTCGCAACGGTTCTTCGATGATTAATTTCAGGTGATAATCTTTAGCGATTTGTTTGAAATCCGCTAGTACCCCGTCAAATAAGTTTTTCCGGATGATATAAACTCGTTTTTGTGTCATGATTCCTGATTTTTAAAATGAATCAGGGAAAGATCATGTTGCCATTGACACTAAAACTTAAGAAAAATGAACTCATTGCGATAAAAGAATTTCTAAAATACGAAGAGCCGCGTGTTATCAGGCGTGCAAATATTTTGAATTGTCTTCATCATGGATATTCATCAGGTGAAATAGCTCTGATATTAAATGTTGATCCAAAAACAGTGACGAATGTCGGAAATGCTTATAATGAAGAGGGATTTGATTGCGCCTTGTATGATGATGAGCGATCAGGTCGTCCAATTGATTTTGATGATCGGGAGAGATCAAGAATTATTGCGATGGTTTGTACGAATCCACCCAGTGGTTGTTATAGATGGACTTTGGATTTGATAGCTAAAGAATCAGAGAAACGTGGTTTAATTGATCGATCAATTAGTCGAGAACAAGTTAGAATTATTTTGCAAGAACATGATTTAAAGCCTTGGCAAGAAAAGATGTGGTGCATTGGTGATTTAGATGAAGAATATATAAAAAAAATGGAAGATGTATTAGACGTATATGCACGCCCATATAATGAAAAAAAGCCTGTTATTTGTATAGATGAAAAACCAGTTCCGTTAATAAGCGATACACGTAATCGTATTTTACCAAATGATCCTGGAGATATTTTAAAAAAAGATTATGAATATAAACGAAACGGATCAGTAAATGTATTTTGCGCTGTTGAACCGAAAGCTGGGAAGTATATTAACATTGTAACAGAACAACGATGTGGTTCTGATTTTTCGCAATTCATTAAATTGTTATCCGAAAAATATAACGATGCAGAAAAGATTATTTTAGTAATGGATAATTTATCTACGCATAGTGAAAAACATTTGATAGAGAATTATGGTGAAAAAGAAGGGAAAAAACTATGGAATAAATTTGAAGTTCATTATACCCCTAAACATGGAAGCTGGTTAAACCAAGCTGAGATTGCAATTGGAATGTATTCAAGGCAATGCTTAGGTGATGGGAGAATAGGAACAATAGAAAATTTAAAATTTCAAACACGTGCATGGAATAAACTAATTAATAAAAAGCAAACAAAAATTAATTGGCGTTTTACAAAATCTAAAGCAAGAAAAAGCTTGTGTTATGCACCGATTAAACATCCGGAAAAACTTATTTGACGGGGTACTAGTGCAGGTTGTTTTGACATAACTGTTTTTTCCTTGTGTCCTTTTGATCAGGGTCTCTTTTGGATAAGTCGTTTCTTAGAATTGAATATGGTTGCCATTATGTCCTAAATGTTTTACTCATAGTAGGTTGTATTGCGGACTCTATGTCTTGTTGGATTTTCAATCTGAAATTTTCATATCCCATCTCCGTATAAGCGTTACCCAACAACTCATGGCTGGCTGTGTGCTGAAAATTGACATCTGTACGACCCCATTCCGCATACCTTATTCTCCGTTCACCCACGAACCTTTTCCAACTCTCCCAATTGGCGGTAAATCCTGTTTGTTCATTACTCTTCTTCAAATGTAACGCCCGAATGAATGGAGATAGGTCGATTTTATGCAATAGAGTACACCATTCGTCATACGAGTGCGGAATAAACTTCGACACAATAAACACTTCCTGGTAACGCTCCTCATTATGCCTTGGCATTCCGCCCAATTCATCGGCGCGACACCGCCGTTTTTAGTGATTAATGCATCCACCACAGCCGGATTCATACCCCATACAGCGGCTCCCAATGGTTGTTCTCTGTTTTTATTTTCTAAGATGGGCTGTGCCCCTTGCTCTAACAAAGATTTTACTGCTTTTTCATCCCCTTGTTTACAAGCAGTAATCAGCCGATCCTGCAGAGTCATCTGCTCAGCATAGGGTATGGTCTTTGGTCGTCGCATCAGTGTTTGCGTATTTTGTGAGATTGACATGGTTGGCGTCATCTCTTCTTGGAGTGTAAAATCAGGTGTTGTTTCTTTGTGGATTGTGAGATGGGGTGGTGCTTTTATTAAATCATCTTCTGGCTGTGACTGATCAGGAAATGTTTTAGAGGAGAACCAACCGAAAATATCAATATGTCCGGAGAAATAGGCAATCGGCAGCATCAATAGCGAAAAGAGCAAAGTTTTTTTCCCCCATCGAACTTGTTGGCGCAGTTGGTCGTTCCTTCGCTTTTCATCGCGCAGTTGGATGTGTATATCGTCATCACCTGGTCTAATCATGGTTAATTCCTCTCCTTGAATTGAATGCGGTTAATTTTTCAAAATTTATCATGGACTAAGAAAAATTATCATAGTCTTGAGTGACTCAGCAAGATCAAATGTGTGCTTCCGGCAGAGTTGCGTGCACTAATTTAATTTTCGCCTTATCATAGAGTTCCACAGCATAATTTCCAGACTTCCGGCAAGCGTGCGTGATTTTCCATGGTTCGCTTCGCTATGCTCATGGCTCCATTCATTGATTATAAGGAGCAACGATGACTGCGAACACTCAAGTTCATTTAGACCACTTAACTTTGGATTCGGTTAAACAGGTTTTTGATAACTGGCGCAAAAAGCCACAACGTGAGAAAGCCATTCCTCTCGACCTTTGGCGGCAAGTCGTCCAACTGATTCCGCATTATCGACAACGCCAGATATTAAAGACACTGAGACTCAACCATGCCCAACTGCGCAAACATCTCGATTTAATCACTCAGCGCTCATCAGAGCCTCACTCGGTTGAGCAGACACCATCGGCTCAGCCACCCACTTCTTTTGTTAAAGCTTTTTTACCGCCTACTGCCGATCAGACTTATCAAGTCGAATGCCAACGACCGGATGGCGCACAGTTAACCATTAAAAATCTGGATTCCAACGGACTCAGTATGCTCATTCAACACTGGAAGTTTTAACCATGTTAGCACTCACACCCACGCAACCTTTGCTGCTTGCCATCCAGCCCGCTGACTTCAGGAAAGGTATTGATTCTCTCGTCGCACTTTGCCGCCAACAACTCCAACAGGATCCTTTTTCCGGCATCGTGTTTGTCTTTACCAATAAAAACCGTACGGCTATTAAGGCTTTAGTCTTTGATGGTACCGGGTTTTGGCTTTGCCTTAAACGATTTTCCGCGGGAAAATTAAAATGGTGGCCGACAACTCCTGAAGATTCCCATCGCATTAAACCGGTTGAACTGCTCATTTTATTCAACCAGGGTCATCCCCTCCAGGCTCGATTATCCGAACCCTGGCGACGGGTCACTCCCTCTATTCCCACACCCGTTATGCCGCCAGGCGAAAACACAGGCTTTCCAAAGTCTTCCGGTAACGCCACGGCAGCCACTCTTGCGGGTTTTTAAACACCAGCGATTTGTATTCTTGCAAAGCCACCAGATAATCAAACGGATTTTCTCCCGCCAACGCCGCCGTTTGGATGAGGCTAGTCAAAATATTGCTGATGGCTGCACCGTGCCGGGTTTTATAAAACATCGCCGCTTTACGTACTCGAATAGGTATTTTGAGGGCCCTTTCGACGATATTATTGTCAATCGGCGCGCCGGGCACAATTAAGAAGCGCCTCAGCGCTTTCCAGTGTTTTAACAAATAACGCATTGCTTTTCCCAGTGAACTGTTCGGCTCCACCTGTTTCTCCGCTAACTGGGCTTTCAGCCACCGATTCAGTTCCAGCATGACCGGTTTGCTGTGTTGGCGATGATAACGCCAGCGTTCCATCGATGACATCCCTTGTGTTTTTTCCTCTACCTCAAACACCACCGCCAAAGATTTCATCACCTTTAAACACGGTTCAGGGAAAAAATCCAACAAATCCCGGAACTTTCTGAAGCCATGACCCAGGCAGTTACACAGGATCGTTTTAAATGATTTCGGAATATTCACCGGCAAAGCATCGCACATCTGGATAATCGCTGGTTTAGTACTGTCACGATGGCGCAGTATTTGCTCTAAATTTTCTCCTGCGTGGCGTTTTCCCGTATAGTATAAGGCGATGGTATGACCTTCGGCTTTGGCAATAATGCAACTGGTATGCATGCCGGGGCGGTTCTTGTCGGGATTAGCCTTATTCTCTTGCATGATCGATAATATCTTTACCGTGGTATCATCATTGTGAACTAATTCCCCATTGGCCGCTTTTTTTTCTAAAATATTCACCACCGGATAGGCCGCATCGGCCACGGATTCTACCAGCTCAAACTGCGTGGCATCAGGCAAGGGAAATCCTAATAATCGTTGCACATTTTCCTGACGATAAAATGGAACCGCCACATAATATTTTTGAATAGCCAATTGTGCCTTGAACGCATGATCATATTTTTCCTTCGGTGCATTCGGTGGTAACGGAGCAGTTACCACCTCGCCGCACAAATTACAACGTAACTTATCTAACAGATAACGGTGAACCGTCGCCAGGGCGTTACCGGTGATGCGGATCACCACGCCAGGATGCTTGAGCGGATACAGATGGCCACCACAGCCATCGGGACACTCATTACCCGCTTGGAATATGTCCAAAGCGATCGGAATGTTAATGGCCGTGATGTAGGCGGCTTGTCCGATGCGACCATGCCCTTTGCGGGTATTGCGGGTGGTTTCCGGTGTAGGCTGGGCTACCAGATCGCTGGGTGGGTTGTCGCCACTCGTGCCCGTGTCGCCGGGAGGAGAATCGGCGTTTCCCTCTGCATTCGACGAGGTAGACGACTCTACTGATTTTTCCAGAGGATTCGAAGAATTTTTATTGTCTTTCTTTTTTTTCTTCCTGGAGTGACTCCCACCTTCGCCGAATAACATGCGCTGAAGGTTGCGAATACTAATGTTTTTTTCGCGAATCGCTTCGGGTAACCAGGTCGCAAATTCAATGCAACCAATCATCAAGTCTTGCGTTTCTTTGCTTAAATTACTGGTTTGAATTTCACGAACCGCTGCATCTAATTCTTCGCGTGATTTGTTGATAATCATCGGCAATTGATGGGTAATATTCAAATGATCTTCCTTTTATCTTCATGATGACAATCCTGTCATTGGCGAGAGTTTGTATCAGAATATTTTAAAAATCAAGCATTTTCACCCATTCTTGCAAGAAAATGGACGCTGCGCAAACTCATCATAATTGAAAAATTTAATTACGGCACGCATGGTCGCCGGAAGGGCACGATCAAATAGCGGGGATGGATCAATCTGAGAGTATCTTTTGCTGATTAAAATTTGATTGTGATCAATCATTACGCAACATCGCGTCACTGTTGATGCGTAAGCGCATCTACAGTGACCTAGCGAAAATAGTCATTCTAACACTTTCAATTTAAATCATTATTTCATTCAAATCGTCACTGAAAACAAGGGATAAGCAGGAAACAGCAGGTGACAGTCACTAAAAATCCTATTTATTTTTGGTTAATTGCGGCTGTAAACTCATTGCAATTTTGTGCTAAAAATTTAGCGCTACCGTTGGCTGTTTTGCAGTCTCTACCCCTTTTTTAATTTGTGTTCTGAAACTTACAAACCCAGCTTCCATCTCCGAGCTAAAGTCGTCGAAACGCATTACAGAATCGCCTCTGATTCCATGTCCAACGAATCGTTTAAGATTTTCACAACTAGAAGGCGGGTTGTATTTCCACGGCTCTCCAGCTTTCTTTAAATGGAATGCATGAATGAAAGGATTGGGATCCATTTTTTGTAACATGTTATACCACTCTCCATAAGTTTGTGGGTCAAATTTCGGTATGATAAACACCTCTTTATAATATTTTAGATTATGTTTTTCGCATTCTCGCCAAGTCATCGGTGCAATACCGCCCGTTTGTTTCAATAAGGTGTTAACAACATCAGGACACATGCTCCAAACTGCCGCTCCTAACGGCTGTTCTCCTTTGGTATTTGCCATATCTGGTTTCGCACCTTGTTGGAGTATTGTCTTAACTGCCTTCGCATCCCCTTGTTTACAAGCCGCAATGAGTTGATCTTGCAACTTCAGTTGCTCAGGGCTGGCCTTCGGTTTTGGCGGAGCTGAGATGGTTTGCTGAATAATCTGCGATATCGGAGGCAGTGGCGACGTTGATTTCGGAGGTTGAACTGGCAATTCGTATTTCAGGTCTTGCTGGGTGAGTTTCAAATCTATCTGATGCTGTTGCAATGCATTTATTTCCCCCATTGGCTGTATTGCGGATTCTATCATTTTTTTAATCTGTATTTTGAAATCTGCGTATCCTGCTTCTGTCTGAACAATTTCGTTTGGCCGTCCTACATTACAATAAAGTTGTGACGAAGTTGTCTTATATAGATGATGCTTTGTTGATTCATATTTATATTTTATGTCTTCCTTTAATTCCTCCCAATCAATTAGCTCATTTGGTGGAAGCACCTTGTTAATTTGATCTAGGTGAAACGTTCTAATAAATAAATTATTATTTATTTTCACCAATAAGTTATACCAGTCTCCCCATTTGGGTGGTTGAAACTTCTCCACGATAAATACTTCTTGATAATGTTCTTTATTATGCTTTTCACATTCTTCCCAAGTCATTGCTGCAACCTTATCGGCTTGTGCTAACAAGGCATTGACGATATCAGGGCACATGCCCCAAACGGCTGCCCCTAATGGCTGCTCGCCTTCGGCGTTCGCCATATCCGGTTTTGCTCCTCGTTTGAATAACTCTCTAACCGATTTCGCATCTCCTTGTCTACAAGCTGCAATGAGTTGATCTTGCAACGCCAACTGCGCAGGGCTGGCCTTCGGTTTTGGTGGAGGCAGAGTGGTTTGCTGAATGATTTGCGATACCGGTCGTAGCGGCGGTGTTGATTTCAGCGGCTGAATTGGTGACTCGTATTTCAGATCTTCTTGAGCTAACTTAATTGGCTGCTTTGCGGATTCTATGCTTTGTTTGATCTGTGATCTATAGTTTGCAAATTCCTGCTCGGTCCAATTCGGCTCTCCTTTGTGATCGTCTGCATAATCTCGGACTGTAAGGGTGAATGTATGCACGTTACGCTTTAATCTTTCCCAACTAGAAGAATCCTTATCATGCCACACTTCATCTACCGTCTTTAAATGAAACGCGCAGATAAACAGATTTGGATTCATTTTAAGCAGCAATTGATACCAATCTTCGTAGGTCTGCGGCTCAAACTTCGGCACAATAAACACTTCATTATAATATTTCAGGTTATGTTGTTCGCATTCTCCCCAAGTCATCGGTGCTACTCCACTTGCTTGTGTCAACAAGGCATTGACGATATCAGGACACATGCCCCAGACTGCTGCCCCCAAAGGTTGCTCGCCTTTGGCGTCGGCCATATCTGGTTTAGCACCTTGTTGGAGTAATGTCTTGACTGCTTTCGCATCTCCTTGTTTACAAGCTGTAATGAGTTGATCTTGCAAAGCTAATTGTTGCGTAGGACTGACCTTTGGTTTTGGTGGAGGCGGCGGTAATTCCGGTTCTTTTTGATCTACAGTTGGTTGATACTGTTGCTCAGCGCCTCGACCTTTTCCCAGCCAGCGAGCGTTCCATTGGGCTTCGCGCTCTTCCTGATTTTTTTTCAAGGTTTCAATGATTGCTTGGGTTTGTGGGGAGAGAGGATGTGCTTTGATCAACACTGCCAATTGTTTTTGAATATCACCCAGCAGAATGCGATCTTCTGGTTTAAACGCCCAGCATTTTTTAATTAATGCTGCTAATTCGGACGGGCAGTCGCTGGGTATGGTTTCAGTCTCACGATCTGTCACTACCCATTTACTGATCAGCTCGGCATTCCCTTGAGCATCGGCAAAGGGGATTGAGTTGGTAAGTAATTCCCAAAATACCATCCCAAAACTATAAATATCGGATGCTGGAGAGGATTGGCCGCCGCGTTTATGCAACTCCGGCGCCATCCACGCCAACGTGCCAACACTTTCAGTTTTTTTGGGGACGGTGGAATACGTGCGCACACTGCTCTTGACTGTGGACAGTCCAAAATCGCTGAGCTTTGCCCGCAAGCGACCTTCTACAATATGTAATAAAATGTTATGACTTCTAAGATCGCGATGCAGGATATGTTGGTGGTGTAATAATGCGACGCCGTCGGCAATATCCATCGCCAACTGATAACGTAAATCCCACGGTAATTTAGTTTCACTGTATAATTGCAATAAATCAAACAATGTCCCGTTGGGAACATATTCCATGACTAGCGCGTAATTCGGTTTTTCTACAGCTAACCCGAACAATCGCACGGTAGGATAGGGTTCTGTCGATACCTTGGCCATGTACGCCATAATACCTGCTTCCCGGTATAGATCTTTTTCGGCTTCGGTAGTCAAGGTTCCAGAGAGTTCTTTGACGGCGACAGAGTATTTACCCTGCCACCAACCACGATAAACTTCGCCGTAACTGCCGCTGCCGATCTTGTCAATTTTTTTATCGTATTCTAATTCCTTGAAGGGAATCTGTAACACCGGAGTTAACTGGATGGAAGGGCGGCTAGGGCTGCGTTTGTTTTCCGTATCACTGTGAGGTTTCTGCAATAACGCCAATTCATTCACCAGCGCTCGTTGCAGTTGCTCATACTGTTTCAAACAGGCTTGACGATACTTAATCAACGGTCGTTCACGGCGATTTAAACCCAGTAGACAGTACAAGATTCCCTCAGACTCAGGCTTGGTCAGGTCTTTAATATAAGTTTCCTGAGATTGCCACTGACCTTGTTCCAGAGAATACCAGGAACGGCAATTGCGGATGAGGTAGTTGCCGACGGTGGGAAAAGTAGTGCTGTAATCGCCTTCCAGCATCAGTGGCAACAAGAAATCCGGGCTTTTTTTTGCTTCAGTTAGAGTAAAGTCGAGTTCTTTGCGTACGTTCGTGTTACTGTCAGGCTTGGTACGTTCAGCATAACGATGAGTGCCCATCAGCAGCACATATTGACTGTCCCGGATACCAGCGCGCATTTGCTCTTCTATGTCGCCGGTCATACGCTGTTTATCAAACCAGGTGATGATTCCTGCCGCTGTTAAATCATCCGCCAGTTGGGTTAAAAGCGTTTGTAAATGGGTGAGTTTAGATGTTCCGGTAGCTTCCCAAGCGTAACTGATAAACACTTGGGGTTGGATGATGGTTGAGCGTTGGGTATTGTCTACAGTTTTGGGTAAATGCAACGTCGCTTGGTCTTTTATCATTTTTTTGACATTGACCAGAAACTCTCTTAAAAGAACTTGCTGACGCAGTAAGACTTCGGGGGGCAAGGCGGATGATCTGCTCATAATGGAATTCCTTGATGGGTAAATTTTTCCTTATACATAAATTCTGGGACGAAGAAAAATTATCATAGTCTACTATCAAGCTTCAAGTCAGAAATTCTATTTCTTAATTTGTGATAAAAATTAATGGATGATTTTTAACAGATCATAATATCTGCATCGCGTCACTGTATGAAAACCCCGTTTTCTACAGTGACGCGAACTCCTCAATAAAATAACCGGTTAATTTATAATAAAAATTTCAGCAATACGTCACTTTTTCCAGATGACGGTCATCAAAAACGGGGTTTTGGCTGCAAAAAATCGCGGTCGTAAAGCAATTTCCTGAGCAATAGTTTTTCTGAGAATATTGTCATTTATGAATTTAAAAAATATTTTAAAATAACTATTGAATTTTATATTCAATATAAACTATGCTTCCTTTTATGGGTCGGTTCTGCACGACTGAAATCCGCAGAATGGATAGATATTCGGTAGTCATACTGATTATTCTATAGTGTTTTCACTTTTCGTCAGGATTCTCCTGAAGAAAAGTAGTGTCATCAAGGTCGTTTTGTCTTTAATCAAACGAACTTAATTTTTCGTTTAGATCAATTCTTTGAATTTTTCTGAAAATTTCGGGTCTTTATACAATTCATTCGTTAAATCCGCACGGATTTAATTTCTTTGGGATGTTCTTTTCAAATTTTTGAACAGAGTCATCCAGTCTAAATGATTTCACTTTCTCTTAAAACGCTTTGTTTGACTGTTTCTCGCCCCTGGCTTCATCGCTGTCGGCTTTGTATAGCGACAGCCGTCGTATACCGAACGGTGTAACGATTGGAGGCTTAACACTGAGCATTAATGCCGTTTCTGAGAACAGTCCGGTTATATCAAAACAGGATTATTTTTTCCATGAATGTCAAAAAACAATTGGCACGCTCTTTTTACATGGCGTTGAGTTGCGATAATTTCGGCGCTTACGCGACGCGCGCTGACCGGCGGCAAATTCTCATGAGCGCAGCCAAAGAATTAGTCGAATTGGGTTATAAAATTCCCTCTGTTCAACAATTAAAGCGCAAGCATGTCGTGGCGTTAACAGAGAACTGGCAGAAGAAGAATTTAGGTAACGGCACGATTAAAAATCGGATAGCGGCTCTCCGGCATTTAGCAGTGCTTATCAATAAACCGGAAATTATTCCTTCGAATGCAGACCTTAAAATTGGTAGGCGGCAGAGTATTGCCGTCAAAAATCGCGCCATTTTTAATCCTGATCTGACTGGAATCACCGATAAAAGCGTGCGCATTTCTTTGGAATTGCAACGCTGTTTTGGATTAAGGCGCGAAGAATCTCTGAAAATAAAGCCCATTGCGGCTGATCAGGGTGGAAAATTAGTACTGCTGGGTTCCTGGTGTAAAGGCAATCGGCCCCGTGAAATACCGGTTCGTACTCAGGAACAACGATACTGGCTGAATGAAGCTAAACAATTCGTCAAACGGGCTGATCAATCCTTAATTCCCGCGGGTAAATCGTATATCCGGCATCGTTATTTCTATGACAAACAATTACAGAAAATAGGTATTCGTTCTCATAGCCTTCGTCATGGTTACGCCCAGCAACGTTACAGGGAACTCACTGGTTGGGATGCGCCGATTGCGGGTGGCCCCAAAAAAAATGAACTGGATAATGCGCAGCGTCATCAGGATACTCTGGCGCGCATGACTTTAACTGAAGAACTCGGCCATAGCCGAATAGCCATAACCCGAAATTATTGTGGATAGCAGATGATTATGTAAAGTAAGAAAAATAAGATATTTAATTTTAAGTAATTATATACAAAACGCTTTACATAATATCTCCCATAATTATATTAGGTGGCCATAGTGGCAGCCGGTAATTAATGGAGGATTATATATGACTTCTAAAAAATCTATGTCAAAAAAACTGTCATTAGACGAGTTAGTATTTGGTGCTTTAAGTCAATTACAGATGCTGCACTATAACGGACGTTCAATTCGCCGTTATCAGTCTACTTGGAAAAAATTAATAAAGTTTGCTAAAAAACAAGGATTCAAAAATAAGCTTTCTGAAAAACTTATCTTGGAATTCTTAGCCTATCATAATATTAAATCCGAATCGCCAACTTGTATATATAACGATTGGCGACGACATGCAGAATTTAGTTTGAAGATATTATGGAATTATGCGCGCTTTGGTTATTTCGAGCGTTTCAGGACTATACTAAACAAACTTAATATACCCCCAAAAATGTTAAGGACTTTATATGAATATGAAAAATATTGTGAAGATAAACGCCACCTTAGTGCATCCACAGTGCATGAATGCATTCGACAAGTTGCCTTATTCCTCGACTTTATAGGGAAACGTAATATTACAACCTTTGATAAAATCCAAGCCGCAGATTTATCCGATTTTATATGTTCATTATCACGTTTTAGCCAAAAAACTGTTTCAAGTATAGTTTCCTGGATACGTTTATTTATAAAATTTCTTATTTTCCGCGGTAAATTAAAGACCGATTTAAGCCAAGGATTGCCTAGTATTCGTGTTTCCCATCATAGCGAAATTCCATCTGTATGGGATCAAAAGCTTATCACGCAATTACTGAATACAGTGGATAGAAGCTCACCGAGAGGAAAACGAGATTATGCGATTTTATTATTAGCTTGCCGATTAGGGCTGAGAATGAGTGATATTCTTTCTCTCACATTGGATCATATTAATTGGGAAACAGAAACCATATCAATCACCCAAGTTAAAACAAAAAATCCACTCTGCTTGCCTCTCACCAACGAAGTTGGTAATGCACTCATTGACTATATAAAATTCGGACGTCCAGAAACAAATTATCGCGAGGTATTTTTAAGATTAACGTCCCCTTTTACTCCATTTAGCGATCATTCCTTGTACGCTATTGTGACTTATTGGCGGGAGATAGCAGGCATTAAATTTAGAAGAAAACAGCATCAAGGTCTACAGTCACTACGGCATAGTTTAGCGACTTATTTGCTAGAAAATAATACACCGTTTCCAGTTATCGCTGATATCTTGGGTCATGCTTCTATTAATACTACGATGATATATGCCAAAGCCAGCGTTGAGTCCTTGCGGGAAGTGGCGTTATCAATCAAGGAGGCGTGTGATGTCAAATAAACATAAAAAAATTCAATTTAATAGCGCATTAGCGCCGATGATAAATCAACTGATTCGGAGAAGCGAGCTTGTGGTTATAAATATGAAACACAGGCTCGTATTTTTAAATGGTTTGATCGATTTCTCTGTAATAAAACAGTGAAGCAAAATGAATTGCCTAAAGAGATTGTGTTGCAATGGCTAGAGAAAAAGCCCAATGAGCAAGCCTCAACACATAATACCAGGATTTCCTGCATTCGACATCTTGCGCAATTGATGGTGAGATTAGGCTATTCTGCCTATATTCCGCCAGATCATTTTGGCGAAAAAAGGACATGGATTTTTTCTCCACATATTTTGACACACCAGGAAATTAGAAAAATTCTGCAGGCCATAGATAATATAAAAATGACCCCTTATTTTCCCCTGCGACATATTATTATGCCAGAAATTTTTCGGTTACTATACGGATGCGGATTTCGCTTGGGTGAATTGCTTAATTTGCGTGTTCGTGATGTCGATTTAAAACAAGGTGTTATCACAGTTCGAGGTGGCAAATTTTGTAAAGACAGATTGGTGCCACCTTCTATAGATTTAGTGGAGCGCTTACGAATTTACAATGAAAAAATTGAGAAAAATACGTTTGAAAAAAGAACCGATGAATCCTTCTTCTTTCCATCCCGAAAGGAAAAAACAGGATTAAATAATAGTACAGTATATTCTTTTTTTAGAAAAATTTTACATCAATGTGGCATTCCTCATGGTGGTAAAGGAAAAGGACCCAGGGTTCACGATCTTCGCAGTACCTTCGCGGTACATCGATTGATTCAATGGTATGAAGAAGGATGCGATCTTAACGCAAAGTTGCCGTTACTGGTTGCTTATCTTGGTCATCAAGATTTTACAGGAACGCAGAAATATCTTCATTTGACTTCAGAGTTATTTCCTAATCTTGCTTTACGCATGAATAAAAATTTTGGTGACGTCATACCGAGGAGTATGGTGGACCCCATTGGCTGGACAAAAAACCGGTGGGTTTAAGATATAATCTGGTTAGTTAAGTTAGCCACCCTGGCGGATGGTATCCCACCAATACAAGCGCCATTGTATGAACTTCTCCCCGATGAAGTCAACTTAAATTTTATCCATACCAAAGCACCCGGAGCTGGAGAAAAGTCAAGGCCGCGCGCAGCGCGCCTGGAGGGTTTAGCCTTTACTTTTCGTAGGCGACATACCCTCTACAGCAGTGGGCAGCCAGGCTGCCCACCTGCCTCCCGACGAGGGCGGGGTTTAAGGGGTGGAACCCCTTTTTTAAATATCATTTTCGTAAAAAAATTTTCACGGAAAATAAATTTCTGCCGGCGTTTTATAATCCAAACTTTGGTGTGGGCGACGATGATTGTAGTAATCAAAATAATTCACCAATGCTCGCGTGACATCTTTGACCGCATAAAAATCTTGTAGATAAATACATTCGTATTTAACGCTTCGCCATAGCCGCTCTACAAAAATATTATCCAAAGCCCTGCCGCGTCCGTCCATGCTGATTTTTATTTCATGAGACAACAGGCAACGTGTAAAATCAGTGGATGTAAATTGAGATCCTTGATCACTGTTAAAAATTTCACAACTATTTTTCATGAGTGTTCTTTTTAATGTTTCAATGCAAAAATCAGCTTCTAAACTGGTACTCAACTGCCAATCTAAAACATAGCGGCTAAACCAATCTATAATCGCAACCAAATATAAATAGCCTGTTTTTAAGCGAATATACGTGATATCAGTACTCCAGACCTGGTTGTTGTGCGTAATGCCTACGTTACGCAGTAAGTAGGGGTAAACACGATTTTCCGGTGAAGGTTGGCTCGTTTTTGGTTTTGGGTAGACTGCTTCTATCCCGGCTATTTGATATAATCGTTGCATTCGCTTTCGGTTCACCGCATACCCTAAACGGTTCAGGTAATTCGTCATACGGCGCGTGCCGAGAAAGGGGTGTTGCGTATATTCCTCATCAATCAATCTCAGTAATTGCAAGGTGAGTGCATCGACTGGGAGAGGTAAATAATAATAACTTGATCGAGATAAATTGAGGAGATCACATTGGAGGTCAATACTGAAAAAAGGGTGCGCGGGTTCGATTAACCCGCGCCTGGTTTCAGTTGAATAATTCAGATTTTTTTTTCAGCCAGTCTATTTCCAGCTGGAGTTGTCCCACTTTCTTATACAGCTCTTCAATGAGCGTTTCTTTGCTGTAATCCTCCTTGCTTCGCTGGTCTTTGAATATCTCCGCCACATGCTCTTTTAAACGCTTCTTCCAGGCGTTTATTTGGGTGCTGTGGACTTGATATTTCGCCGTCAACTGATTCAGTGTGACATCCCCTTTCAACGCTTCCAGGGCTATTTTAGCCTTATCGCTCGCGCTGTATGTTTTACGCATTGTACTCATTTTCATCTCCCATTACTTCAGGGGATTATATCTTATTCACCTGTCCAGTTTTTGGGGTCCACTATAGAGGATATAATTATGAAACCAACAGATTTTGCTATCCACTTAAGTAATTTTTTGAGCCACTATCTAGCGGGTCAACGAAATTTAAGCTCAAACACCATCAGAGCATATCGAGATGTTTTTATGCTATTGCTGAGATTTTGTCGTGATATAAAAGGTATTTCTGTTGAAAAATTACAGCTTAAACAAATTAATGCTGATTTAGTCGAATCATTTTTAAAATATATTGAAAAAGAACGACATTGTACGGCGCGTACTTTGAATCATCGTCTAACGGCACTTCATGCTTTCTTTCGATATGTACAAGTAGAAGAACCAGCACATTTACTGCAATGCCAACGGATATTGGCCATTCCTTTGCAACGATTTTTACGCAAAAATGTTGAGTATCTTTCTAAAGAACATCTTGCCGCCTTGTTGTCTCAGCCTGATTTAAGTACACCAGAAGGTCGGCGTGATGCTGTGCTGTTAAGTGTTCTCTATGATACCGGTGCACGAGTGCAAGAGTTAATTGATCTATCGGTAGGAGATGTACGATTAGATACACCTCCTCAAATCCGTATCTTAGGTAAGGGAAGAAAAATTCGTATAGTACCTCTCATGGACAACACTACACAGATTTTGCGAAATTATTTACAAGAAAACAATTTAGAACACCCCGAAAAATTTGACTGTCCATTATTTAGAAATAAACAAGAAAAAAAATTAACGCGAGCGGGAGTAAATTATATTTTGCAAAAATATGCACATGAAGTACAGAAAATACACCCTTACTTTAAAGAAAAAATAAGTCCACATACACTTCGTCATACAAAAGGGATGCATTTATTACAGGGCGGTGTTTCTTTGGATGTTATTCGTGACTTTTTAGGTCATGTCGATATTAAAACAACAGAGATTTATGCCAGGGCGAATCTCGAAATGAGACGAGCAGCAATTGAGAAAGTGAGTCCAGCGCCCATACCAAAAATTCCTTCATGGAAAGAAAATAAATCTTTATTGAAGTGGCTGCAATCATTATAGAGGACATACTATGGAACTTTAATTGAAGACCTTCTTAAAAATTAATGGATATTATGTAAAGAAATTAGCTAGAAATGTCTTGATAACAAAGATGTTTTTTCTCTAACTTTACATAACAACTTGCTATCCACAATAATTTTAATGTAAAGCTTTACATTAAAATTATTTGGCCTAAAAAAATAGGGATATTTTTCTAAAAAAGAATTTATCGACAGCGTCGATAGGTAAAACGCACAGGAAATCTTTATGAAAAATTCCTGTGTCCATCCACAAAAAAAGGAGATTTATATATGTCTAAACTCATTCAATCATTGCCTGGTCTGGAACATCCGCAACGGTTTTCGCCATTTATCCAGAATTCCGCACTGGATCAGGAAATCCATCGAATTTATCAGGGAGCCGCCGAAGAAATGCGGCAGAATCGTCAGGGATTTACTCAGGAATTTCGCGTCACCGAAGATAAAATTATCACCGGTATTCATATTCGCGTGACTGCGGAACTGGACGCAGTGAATCTGCATAGCCTGGCAGATTACAAAAAAATTCATGAAACTGTTCTCAACTGGAATCCTGATCAATCAGGAAAAAATTTCAGGGAATGTGTAGCTGTTAAAAAAGCCCTCATGACCTGTTTAGCGGATGCACGAAAAAAACAAAGTCTACAGCGGATTTGTTGCGAATATAAAGCACATTTAGCGGCCGACATTCGTGCGCAACTGAACAGTGATTTTCCCAATGTTTCCCGACAATATGGACTCAATTTACCGGAGCCGAGGCTTTCATTTAAAAAACCTTTAAGACCCGCGCAGCAACCTTCTACTTTAGATCATTTCCTGACGGGCGAAGTAAAATCTCTGTCTATTGCTCCAGACAGTAGCCTGCACAAAGCAATCAGAAAATATGAAGCCGTCACTACTTTGCAATACACGCTTCTCACGCATAAACCTGCTCCGATACAGGTGCAGGAATTTAGTCAAACCCTGAATCAGTTAAAACCAGTCCTTGAAGCGCACCGGGACAGCAATACCGTCCGTTTTTTGAAAAAAATATCCGCCGCAGTGACTTTTGGTATCACGGCGGCGTTGGGTATTTTTGGCGTGAAAGGTAAGCAGATGGCCAGTGATTTAACTCAGGTGCTGGCTTCGCCTCCGCCGGTTCGTGGTTTCGTCTGACGTTAATCAAACCCTCCATCACCTCTATTTAATCAAACCATCATTTTAAGGAGAATTTTTATGAGCAAACTAATGGAAAAATTTTTAGAAACCCATCGCAAGTCCCTTGCCGTGAATTCCATTGTGAATATCAATATGGATATAGACCGGGAAACACTGGAAATTTATGCGCAGGCCCAAAATGAAGCTCAAAAACGGTCAAAGAACAGGTCCGCCGAAGCGCCGCAGACCGAATTTTAAATGACGCACTGGCGGTTCGGCTGACGCCGCTTCTGGCGAAAACCAATTTACTAAATTTTGCGAACTACAGCATTTTGACTGGGGCCATTAAACGCTGGTGTCCGTGGAAAAAAGAAAAACAGAAGGCGTGTTTACAAGTACAAAAGGTTTTGCTGACATTGTTGCCTGCCGCTCAACAGAAACAACAATTAGGAGCATTATGTCAGGAATATAAAGCGCACCTCAAAAATGGGATTGAAGAAGAGGTGAAAAACAATCATGAGTTTGCATACATAACCTGCTCAACCAGTCGGACAATTATATTTGGAGCCGCACCCGTGGCGGATCGTCCTCAAGTCAGTCTGGTTAAAGACAAAAGATCACCGGTTGAACGATTGGCAGCGGAACCTTCGCGCTATCTTCTAAACCCCGACAGGCCATTAGCCCTGGCATTACAAAAATACCAGACCGTCAGTCAACTGGAAGCCACTCTGGCTACTCCGGTTAAATCCGCGACAGAGCAGGTCAAGGATTTTAACCAGGTATTTAAAGCTCAACGTTCGCTTCTTGAAAAAGATCGTGACAGTTTAGCCATAAAATTTCTTAAGGGAGTGGCAACGGTGTTATCGCTCGGTATCGCCTGGGGGTTGGGTATCTGGGGGGTTAAAGGAAAAGTCGCCGCCGGGAAAGTCCAGCAGGTGCTTGAAACTCCGAAGATAATGGCTTGCCGTGTAAATTAAGGAATCCATTTGATGGCTGGCGCAGGATGATCTGTTCGGCTTTTTGCATGATCAATAATCAAAAAGCCGGCAAATTACTGTCTTTTTAAAATTTATAATTAGGAGAATTAATGAAATATTTACATCTGTTTACCGAATGGATTGAATCAGTGTTGGGAAACAAACAGCCTGATCAACTCAATGTAAAAAAGGAATTATTACAAAAAATTCTCACAGAGTTGCAGCATTCTGATTTTTTATGGGGAGAATCACGCTGGCAAACCTTGCTGGCTGCCAGCCTGGCAGAATTAAAAGAAAGTGGTCAGCACCGCCGTCGTTTAAAGGTGGCTTTACAACGGGCCGATGATCTTATGGATGAAGCCCGGATTACTGAAAAAGTAAGAAGGGCTTTATTAGATCAGGTTAGACCTCACGTTCTGTTAGAGGAAAACCAGATAGAAAACTATGAAATCGTGCGCAGGGAATGCCTGATTCGCCAGGCATCACTTCATGAATTAGAGAATAAAATCGACTGTTTGCTAAATGAGAGTCGTCAAATGACAGGTGAACCATCGTTTTCTAAAACCGCATCCTTATTTAATTTGAATAATCAGCCATTTGTTGAGATACTCAAGCCTTATCCAAAGAAAATGCTTCAGGTTCGTTTTTCGGATAACCATATTCGAGACTGGATAAAAGGGGAGGGGAATGCGCGTGAAGTATATCAAAGTCTTTCCCGGGAATTTTTGAAAAAATCAGCGCCCGAAAAAGCAGGAGAAGATATTCAAAAAGCAAAAAATTCTTTGCAGAATCATGCGGAAAAAATAGAAATAAAACTGGATCGTTGTCGGAAAGATATGATTTCATATAACCGGCGTGCCATTGAGCATCGTGCTCAGGTTATGTTAGCGCACGCCAATAAAATAGAAAGCATCTCTTTATCCCTGGCAACCATGACTCATCTTTTGCGATCTCATGTAAAATGTCCCTGTTTATTCAAATTAATGACCGAAATTCAGATGATGCAGGAATCGCTGAATATGAATGCGGAGAGTGCTGATTTGCAGGGGAAATTATTAGCGATACACGATTACCGCAAAGATTACGAAAAATCCATTACCTCGGTTTGGGGTACCTTATTTAATCGCCAACAATCACAGTATCAACAACAACTCAATACCCATTTACGGTTGGAAATTGCTAAACTGGTCACACCGATTTGTGGATTTAATGACAGGAATACTACTTTAACATCTGAAAAGATTAGGCAGATTCACAAATCGGTCAATAAACTGGCTGTTGAACAAGGCCGTATTGCTGATGAGAAAGTTAAAATTGATCAGATTAAAAACACTTTTCAATCCGGGTGATTGCTCTGATGTCGGTGACTCGTTCAATTTACCAATTACGTTAGTTTGATTTTTTAAAAACATTATCTCTTTCTTTTAGATTTCAGTAATCCATACTGATGCATTTTCTTGCGCAAAGTGCCGCGGCTGATACTTAATATTTTAGCAGACAAACTTTGGTTATCGTGTGTATATTGTAACGTCAATTCCAGTAGTGGTAACTCGACTTCTGCCAGGAATAATTCATAGACATTGGCGGCTTCAGCTCCCTCCAGTTTGATAAAATACTCCTTTACTGTAGCACGGACACTGTTACGAATGGTAGCTGCTTTGGGCAACGTTGTATCCACTACCGTTTTTACGACATCGACATCGAATTCAGCAGAAATTTTAGTTTGACTCATATATGACTCCAAATATTGAACAATAAGGTCATGGTTTTTTGACCAGTTGACCAAGGCTTGCGATAGTGGGACAGCATATCTTAATAACTTTATTCAAAAAGTCAAAAAAAATATTTCTGATTAGTTTGTTATGCTATTATTTTTTTGTTTTGGTGTGCTGATTTTTTGTCGTCAAGAGGCATGGTTGAGGTTGCTTTAAGGAAACAGGTTTATCGGCGCAGGGCGAATGCTCAGTCATACCGCAAGACCCAGGAAGACAGTGATTTTCGCACCGCCAGGGCCAAACGGCAAACCATACACGTGACCGGAATGGTGATGTTAATACGAATGCCACCCCGGGAATCCAGTTGTGCTAAGGAGGGCTTTGGAGGCGATAATAATTTTTGCTCGGCTTTTAAATCCGATGATGGAATAATAAGCTGACTCGACTCCGAGGGTGCCTGAGTGACCAATGAACTGTCCTGCAAAAAGGGGAGGGCGGATGGGACTTTTTGACCGGTTGACGGGCCGGAATTTTGGGGATTTTGCATGGTTGATGCTCCTTATCTCAATGTGGGTGCTAGGAATTTAGCTGCACCGTTGGCTGCTTTGCGGATTCTATGGTTTGTTTAATTTGTGTTCTGAAACCGAAATACCCCGTTTCCGTCTTCGATGCGACCGCCCCCCCCATCTTCCACCATCCTCCCAATCTTCCATCTCTTACCCAACTTATCCAATTCTCCCAACTTGAAGTATCCTTATCATGCCACTGTTCATCGGCCTTCTTCAAATGATAGGCTCTGATAAACGGGTTGGGATCCATCTTTTGTAATAGCGTATACCATTTACCGTAAGTCGACGGGTCAAATTTAGATATGATAAATACTTCTTTATAATATTTTAGATTATGTTTTTCGCATTCACCCCATGTCATCGGCGCAATACTGCCCGCCTGTTTCAACAAGGCATTGACGACATCAGGGCACATGCCCCAAACCGCCGCTCCTAACGGCTGTTCGCCTTTGGCGTTCGCCATATCCGGTTTAGCGCCTTGTTGGAGTAGCACCTTAACTGTTTTCTCATCTCCTTGTTTACAAGCCTCAATGAGTTGATCTTGCAACGCCAATTGCGTAGGGTTGGCCTTCAGTTTTGGCGGGGGCAGAATAGTTTGGGCAATGGTTTGCGATAGCGGCGGCATTAATTTCAGAGGTTGAATCGGCGACTCGTATTTCAGGTTTTTTTGTTCGTGCTTCAATTCTGCTTCCGATCTCTGATTCTGACTTGGTGTGGATAATAATTGAAACTGCAACGCCTCCAATTGCTGGGTGCGTGTCATCCACAAAGATTGGAGAGCTTTGAGGTCTGCGTTTGGTCCGCTCCAGCGTGCCCGCCGCTCCCGCAATCTACTACCCCTGACGTACTCGTAATTATACCTGTAAAAAGCATAAGTCAACCCAAGGCCATCTTTAGATGAAGATGGTATAAACCACGAACCTTTCACGTATTTAGATTGCGCACTATCCCATATTTTCAACTCATGTATCCGCGGTAACTTAGACTTCCACTCCGCTGGACATGGTTCAAAAACTCGACCTGGGCGACAATATTCATTCACCAAGTGCACCGGTAATAACTTTTGCTGACCTCCGACGATTTTACACCAATGATCTGTCGCTCGTTGGCCATAGTTCCATTTTGAAGCATTATCCACATACGTTTGCAACGTTCCGATTAAATCTTGCAAGCTAAAATGCTTGCCATGCGACGTGCCTTGGGTTTCTAAATCTTGCAGTTGTTGCATTTGCACTTCCTGCGGCAAATATTTTTGGATCATCGTCCACATATGCCAGTCCATCGCCCACAGTGCATATTGAAACGCCGTGATTGGTTTAAATTCCCGGCCTGATAAGTCTGTTACCGTTCCCGCATGTAGCGGGAGATTTTTGTCTTTCTGGATCAGTTCTTCTGCCTTATCCTGTTCGCCTTCAGCGACATATTGCAGCAACTGGCTCAAGGATTTTTGATCCGTTGGTGTCAGTGTCGGCTTTGGAGCAGGCATGGGGGGATATCGGTTTTGCGACAGTGAGGGCTGTACAGATTCATATTTTTCCTCCAAATCTTTGCGTCGCTTTTCCTCTTTTGCTTTTTCTAATTCTAACTGCCTCACTTTTTCCTGCAGCTTTTTCATTTCCTCATCTTTAGAATCTGTCGGAGCACCCGGTTTGAGTTGGTTTTCTGCTTGTGAAGACGTTGGAGGAGGGAGTTTTTGCTTTTCATCACTCACCACTATCAGCGGTTTGAGCCGATCCACTACTTGAATCGCCGTGGGTCGTTTCACCGGCGTCAAGTCCCAGCAGGATTCGATGATCGCCTTCAATTCCGCCGGGCAATCGTTGGGGATTTCTTCTTTTTCTCCATCTTTAATCCAGGTCGCCGCCTGTAATTGATTTTGTGCATCTTTAAACGGAATTTCTCTGGAGGCCAATTCCCACAACACCATTCCCAAACTCCAGATATCCACCGCCGCGGTGATTTCCGCTCTGCGTTTGAATAGTTCCGGGGCCATCCATAACACCGTGCCTTTCGCCATCGTCGATTGACTGCTGGTTTCCTGTTTTACCTTCGCCAGGCCAAAATCCGCCAGTTTGGCTCGCAACCGGTCATCCAGCAGAATATTTAAACTCTTTAAATCTCGGTGTAAGATTGAATAACCATGCAAATCTTTTAATCCCCACGCCGCATCCAACGCAATTTGAAATCGAATCGACCATGGCAACTCCTGAGCGTTATGCAGTAATTGATACAGCGATCCTTTCGGCATCAATTCCATCACCAACGAATAATACGGCGCTTCCAGGCAGATTTTTTTCAGCGGTACGATATATTTGGATTCCACGCCCAATTGAAACATGATCTGCGCTTCCCGGCGGAGTTCTTCGACCGCCTTTTCCGTTAAATGCTGGGCTTTGAGCCGCTTGATGGCGACGAGCTGGTCATTCCATACGCCTTGGTAAACGGAACCGTACGCTCCTTCACCCAATAATTGTCCCAGCGTTAAAGCGCTGGCCGGAATGGTGATGTTGATACGGATACCGCCCTGGGAATCCAGTTGCGCTAAGGAAGGCTTCGGGGGTGATAGCAACTTTTGCTCGACTTTTAAATCCGATGATTGAACAAGCTGACCAGGCTCATCCGAGGATAACTGAGTGACCAACGAACTGTCCTGCAAAAAGGGAAGAGTGGATGGGGCTTTTTGGCCGGTTGACGGGCTGGAATTTTGGGGATTTTGCATGGTTGATGTTCCTTATCTCACTTAATGTGGGTGCTAAAAATTTAGATGCACTGTTGGCTGCTTTGCGGATTCGATGCTTTGTTTGATCTGTGATCTGAAACCTATATACCCTTCTTCCGTTGGTCTCACACTGTCTGCGATTGAGTCATTTGCGTACTCCACAATCCATTTACAGTTACTGTGGACATACCGTTTTAAATTTTCCCATGACGCAGAATCATTATCATGCCATTGCTGATCGACCTTCTTCAAGTGACATGATCGAATAAACAGGTTCGGCTCTATTTTTTGCAACAGTTTATACCAATCGCCAAAAAGCTGTGGTCCAAACTTCGAAACGATAAACACTTCTTTATAATATTTAAGATTATGTTTTTCGCATTCACCCCATGTCATCGGCGCAATACCGCCCGCCTGTTTCAACAAGGCATTGACGACATCAGGGCACATGCCCCAAACCGCCGCTCCTAACGGCTGCTCGCCTTTGGCGTTCGCCATATCCGGTTTCGCGTCTTGTTGGAGTAACGCCTTGACTGCTTTTTCATCTCCTTGTTTACAAGCCGCAATCAGTTGATCTTGTAACTTCAATTGCTCAGGACTGGCTGGTTTTGGCGGAGCCATGACGGTTTGTTGAATGATTTGCGATACCGGCGGCAGTGGTGGCGTTGATTTCGGCGGTTGGACTGGTGACTCGTATTTCAGATCTTGTGCGTGCTTCAATTCTGCATCCAATCTTTGGTGTTGATTGGGCGTGCATAATAGTTGAGACTTTAGTAATTCCAACTGCTCCGTGCGTGTCTTCCACAAGGATTGGAGAGCTTTGAGGTCAGCGAATGCCTCAACCAACTGGGCACAACACTCGCGCCACCCCAGCCCCGCACCAGTACCCGCACCCTCATACTTATATCTGTAAAAAGCAGAAGACGCCCCAAGCCCATCTTTAGAAGATGAAGGGATAAACCACGAGCCTTTAATTCCTTTTGATTGCGTACTATCCCATATATAAGGCACTTCACGTGTCCGCGGTAATTTCACTTCCCATTCTAAGGGGCATGGATCAAATGGCCGATCCGGTCGGCAATATTCATTCACAATATGCGCCGGTAATAGCTTTTGTTGTCCTCCCACTTTCTTACACCACTGATTTTCCGCTCGCTGGTCATAGTTCCATTTTGCAGCATTATCCACAAAAGTTTGCAACGCTCCGGTCAAGCCTTGCAAACTAAAATGCTTACCATACGCTGTCCCTTTGGTTTCTAATTCCCGCAATTGCTCTGCTTGCGCTTCCTGAGGCAAATATTTTTGTATCATCGTCCACATGTGCCAATCCATTGCCCACAATGCATATTGAAACGCGGTAATCTGCTTAAATTCTCGACCGGATAAATCTGTCACCGTTCCCACGTGCAGCAGTAAATCTTTATCTTTCTGAATCAATTCTTCCGCCTTATCCTGTTCGCCTTCGGTGACATATTGCAGCAATTGGCTCAAGGATTTTTGATCCACGCTCTGGATTCCGCGATCGGGTTGTGGGATGACGGGTTTGGGTGCAGGTATTAATGTTTGTGAACTCCCGGATAACGATGGCGGTATAGGTTTTTTCAATTCCTGCTCTTGCTTGGGCGGCGTCGTTGATTTTGGAGGTTGAACTGGTATCTGACGTTTTAAATCTTCCTGTGCGTGCTTCAATTCTAACTGATGTTGTTGATTTTGCTGTTTTAACTGCTGAATTTCAGCTTGTTTTTCCGCTTCTAATCGCCGTTTTTCTTCCTCAGCGGTGGCTAGTTGGGCAGATTGTTGTTCTTGGGCTAATTTTAGTTGCATGATTTCTTTTTGTTTTTCAGTTTCAAGTCGTTGTTTTTCTTCCGCAAGCTGCCGTTCGTGCACCAATTTCATTTGCTCCATTTCCGCCTTTAATTTTTTGATTTCCGATTCAGAGTCATCCGGCGACGATACTTTTTGTTTCGCTAGGGGTTTTAAGTCCTCCTGCACTCGAATGGCGGTTGGCCGATCTGTTGGTGCCGATTGCCAACAGGATTCAATAATCTTCTTCAATGCCGCTGGGCAGTCGCCCGGAATTTCTTCTTTTTTCCCCTGGGCAATTCGGACGCCGGCGGCTTCCGGGCGCCATTTATCATAAGGCAGTCTTCGCGTTACTAACTCCCACAGCACCATACCGAAACTGTAAATATCCGACGCCGCCGTCACTTTCGGTTCGTCATCAAATAACTCCGGGGCCATCCATAGCAGCGTGCCGACTTTACCTTTGGATACTGAAGATTGACTGCTGTTCTCATGTTTCACTTTCGCCAACCCAAAGTCCGCCAACTTGGCCCGCAGGCGGTCGTTGAGTAAGATATTGAAGCTTTTTAAATCCCGGTGGAGAATGACCGGTTTGTGTTCGTGTAAATCACGCAATCCCGAAGCGGCGTCTAACGCAATTTGATAGCGAATCGACCATGGCAAGTCCTGGCCATTGTGCAGTAAATCATACAACGACCCTTTGGGCATCAATTCCATCACTAAGGAAGGGGGTTCCAAACAGATTTTGATGACAATTTGACGATATATTCGGAAGTTAAGCTCAAGTGGAACATAATTTCCGCTTCTCGTTTTAATTCCTGAAGGGCGTCGGCGCTCAGATGGATGTTGACTTGCTTGACTGCGACCGGTTTGCCGGCGTAGACGGCTTCATAGACAGCGCCAAAACCGCCTTTGCCTAATACGCGCCCGAGCTGTAAAGCGCTGGCGGGGACAGAGAAATCCATGCGGCCTTGAGAGTCGAGTTGCGCCAGACCTGTCTTGACGGGAGACAGGGTTTTTTGTTCGGGCGGAAGTAAAAGGGGCAGTGTGTGGCTGCCGCTCATTGGCTGTAGTGGAGCAGTCATCAAGGAACTGTCCTGGAGAAAAGCAGGGCTGGCGGGATTCGGTGAGGGATTAATGGGTGTCGGTTGTTGTTGCATACGGCGCTCCTTTGCGTCAATGAAAATTTCCTATATTTTTTGGGACACTGGAATTATTCATGATCGTGATGGCGGATGCAAGGCGTGCAGGAATTGGAAAATTCTATCAGGAGTAGAGTAGACGTTATTTAAACAAATCTGAATGAGAACCTGTACGGGTTAAATATAAATGTGTTTGAGTGAAATCACGTTCAAACTGGCTGGTAGTCGTGATGATCATTCTTTTAATTTATCCAATAAAGCCTTTAGGCTATCGTATTCTTTAAGATTTTTTTTATGTTTAACATCGTCTATGGCCTTTAAAGTTTTCTGATTGGGCATTTTTTCAGGTAAAATGCGGGACAAAACGTATTGCTTAATGGTCATACCATGAATAGCGGCAATCGCTTTAATTTGATGATGTTTCTTGTCTGAAACCTCGATACTTAATCTTTTCATATTGAACACCTCCAATTTGATTATAGCACAAATTGTATTTTTTTACAAAATGGAAAAATGTACATTTGTACCATTAAAAGTTAACGGATGGTTCCACCACAATATTATCCAGGCTTCAGGAGCAGCAGAGCAGATTAATGGCCAACGAACTGTCCTGCAAAAATGGAAGGGCAGATGGTTTTTTTTGACCGGTTGACGGACTGGAATTTTGGGGATGTTGCATCTTTAGATTCTCCTTATCTCAATGTGGGTGCTAAAAATTTAGCTGTACTGTGGGCTGCTTTGCGGATTCTATGGTTTGTTTGATCTGTGATCTGAAATTTACAAACCCCATTTCCGTATCCCCCACATGGCGCGCGACCCTTCCTGTGAACTCAAACGCCCATAACGCGTTTTTCCACACATACTTTTTTAAATTATCATAACTGGACGAATCACTATCATGCCATTGCTCATCAACCTTCTTTAAATGGAACGCGCGGACAAACGGATTCGGGTCCATTTTAACCAGCAACTGATGCCATTCTCCGTAGGTCTTCGGGGCATACTTCGGCACGATAAACACTTCTTTGTAATGTTTCAGATTATGTTGTTCACATTCACTCCAGGTCATCGGTGTAACTCCACCGATATGTGTCAGCAAGGCATTGACGACATCAGGGCGCATGCCTTAAACCGCCGCCCCTAACGGCTGCTCGCCTTTGGTGTTCGCCATATCCGGTTTTACGTTTTGTTGAAGTAACGCCTTGACTGCTTTCTCATCGCCTTGTTTACAGGCCGCAATGAGTTGATCTTGTAAGGCCAATTCCGCAAGGCTGGCTTTCGGTTTTGGCGGGGGTATGATAGTTTGGGCAATGGTCTGCGATACTGGCGGTGTTGATTTCGGAGGTTGAACAGGCGATTCGTATTTTAAGTCTTTTTGTTGCTTCAATAATGATGGTTTCAGTGGTATTGACCTCCGACTGCGCTATTTTTATGTCAGCCGACTGTTTATTTTCCACAGACGCTGGAAAATCGCCGGGCATGGGAGCGGGTTCTTTGGTGGGTTGAAGCTGAACTCTCATATTGTCACTCTCCTTATGATTTGATGAGTTTTTTCTGATTGGCTTTATGCCGGGACATCGTATTATTGATTTATTTACCAGGGTTATTCAAGGAGAGATAAACCGGGTTAATAGAATTATTTATTCACGCAGACTATGAAACAGTCATCGTAGAGAATAAACATTAACAGAAAGGAGTCTAATATTATGCAAGAAGATCAGCATCCTCAACAACCCTCTGTCCCGGAAACAGTTGCCCTCAAAGCCAAGGAAAGCAAAATCCGTGTAGGCGAGAATACACCCAGCCGGTTTGGGGAGACCAAAGAGAATAAAGATTCAGGGCTGCCGTCAGGGGTCAATTCATTTGAGGGTACCTTGACTTTTTCGCCCGGGTTGATGGCGTCACGCCTATCAAAAAAAATGTTAGCGGTTGAAGATGAGAAAGAGCACAAAAATCGCTCTCCTGTCTCAGACGCTACTGAACTGCTGCCTGTATTGACGCCCTTAACCACAGAACCCACTCTGGACATTAAAGACAGCAAAAGCAGACCTTTAGTCGTTGGTGGTGTGAAATTTCCTGCACTGCAGGCGGCGTTAAAATCGCATTACGGCGCAAAAGGCAACCTGAAATTGCCGTTATCCGGGAAAGATTTTCCGATTAAAGACGTCAGCTTAACCATCAGCGACAAAAGCGTGCTGGATCAACGCGAAAAAGCCAATGAGGCAAAAGAACGGGAAACCCAAGAACCGAAGGAGAAAAAAGGCGGTTCATCATCCAAAGACATGGAAGAGGAAAAAGAAACCAAAGGCAGCCAGAAAGGCAAGCGCAAAGAAGACGCCTTCTGGTCATCCCGTTTTCGCCTGGAAGAAGAATGGCATCGGATCGATAAACCGATTGCGGTGAAAGATGTTTTTAGCATAGCACACAGCAGCGCACCGATCCGGCGCATCCTGGTGGAAGGCCGCGCCGGTGTCGGCAAGACCACGTTCAGCCAATATGTGGTTTACCAATGGATGCAGCAAGACCTGTTTGCCGGTCAGTTTGATTACGTGTTCTGGCTGCCGTTGCGCCAGTGCTTGTCGGGCGGCAGCAGTCGCCCCAGTAGCGACAATATGGAAACCCATGTGGCGACATTCGTTTATCAACAGCAGATCCCGGAGAGTCAATACGCCTATATTCACCGGCGAGAGATTGAAACGGTACTCAGCGCCGGAGAAAACAATCGCACGTTGTTGATTCTCGACGGCTTTGATGAGGTGGCCGGGCAGTTGGCCGATCCTCAACAGCCGTTCTATGTCATTCTGGATGAATTACTGAGATTTCCCAACCTGATCATTACCGCGCGCGATTACCAGACCCCGCCGCCGCAGTATGCGTTTGACCGCCGTTTGGTGAATGTGGGCTTTACCGATGTGCAGATCAGCACCTATATCCAAAGCTATTGTGCTTTTTCAATAACACCCACGGCCATCCTGGGCAAAAAAAAGAAAAAAGAAGAGAAATATGAAACCGACACGCCTGAAACGAAATCCAAACTATCGAGAACAAGCGCTGCTGAACAGGCCAGGCAGTTAGAGGCTGCCCTGAGAGAAAATCCACGCTTTTGGGGTTTAGCACATATTCCGCTCAATCTGGCGTTGATTTGTGAGAGCTGGCCCTCTGGAAACGTAGACAACCTTACCCTTGGGAACGCGGACGGCCTGTCCGCAAAAAATCCAAGTGAACTGCCTGTGCCTCAGAACGTAAGCGATTCAGTCATAAAGAGTCTGCCGGCGAAAACGAAGGACAGCAAAACCCTCTCCACCACTACAAAGCCTGCGGAACTCAACGTAACAACGCTGTACCAGAATGTATTGCTCTGTTTTCTCAAACGCGATGTGCAGAAACACGCGCCATCCTCAACCCCGCTGACCTGGGAAGCATTAAGCGAATCCTATGCCCTGGAACTGCTCAGCCTGGGTGCAGTTGCCTGGCAGGGCATGCAGGCACAGCAGCAGATCTTAAATCCTGGCATCCTCGACGAAGCTTTAAAGCAAGTGTCAACCGATTATCCTGACATCGACAAAGTCGAGTTAACGCGGGTATTTACCCAGACATTCAGCCTGGGTTTTATGCGCCATGACAGTGGGGAAGAAACCACCCCTTGGTTGCAGCGGCATTATTACTTTATTCACTTAACTTTCCAGGAATACTTTGCCGCCCATTACGTGTTACAGACTTTGCAAGGACGGCGGGGAGAGGATGCCTGCCGGAAAATGCAGGACTGGCTGGCGCAGCATAAATACGAACCGCGCAATGCCGTATTGCTCAGCTTTCTGGCGGGATTGACCACACAACCCAGCTACGATCAGGCGCTACAGGTATTCTGGCATACCCTGCTGTCACCACCCCACGATGTAGTAGGCGCGCAGCACCTGCAGTTAATGGTGCGCTGCTTGACGGAAGCCCGCTTGGATCGCCGTATTTCGGGGCGTGAATCTATATTGGCAGAACTGCGTCAATGGGTGGACGCGATGGTTTTGCAACCGTTGCGTGTACCAGATGAAGATTTACGCATTGCACTCCCCTGGTTGGAGGAATTATTACAACAGGAGCCGAAATTATTGCACTTTTGCGGTTGGACGTTGCCCAAAGCTTGGGTCAAGGCCGCGGGCGATCAAGATTGGGATGTCCGACAGGCGGCGATACAGGCGTTAGGCGGTTTGAGAGCAAGTTTAGCTTCCCAACCGGAAGCGTTAGCGGCGGTGCTGAAGGCCGCGGGCGATCAAGGTGGGAATGTCCGGCAGGCGGCGATACAGGTGTTAGGCGGCATGCAAGCAGGTTTAGCCTCTCAACCGGAGGGGTTGGCAGTGGTGCTGAAAGCGACTGATGATTCATATGGAAGAGAATTGGTTAGAATGCTTATCCGGCAGGCGGCGATACAGGCGTTAGGCGGTATGCAAGCGAGTTTAGCCTCCCAGCCAGAAGCGTTATTAGCGGTATTGAAGGCCGCGAATGATCAAAATAGGGATGTCCGGCAGGCGGCGATACAGGCGTTAGGCGGCATGCAAGCGAGTTTAGCCTCCCAGCCGGAAACGTTATTTGCGGTGCTGAAGGCCGCGGACGATCAAGATTGGCAAGTTCGGCAGGCGGCGATAGAGGCGTTAGGTGGATTGGGCGTGAGTTTAGCCCTACAATCTACGGCGTTGGCGGCAGTGCTGAAGGCCACGAACGGTCCAAATGAGTATGTCCGGTGGGCGGCAATACGGGCGTTAGGCGGCTTAGGCGCGAATTTAACCTTACAACCTGCGGCGTTGGCGGCAGTGCTGATGGCCGCCACGGGCGATCAATATAGGGACGTCCGGCGAGCGGGGATAGAGGCGCTAGGCGGCATGCAAGCGAGTTTAGCCTCCCACCCGAAGGCGTTAGAAATGGTGCTGAAGGCTGCTGGCGATAAAAATGAGTATGTCCGGCAGACGGCGATACAAGCGTTAGGCGGATTGGGCGAGAATTTAGCCTCCCATCCTGAGGCATTGGCGATGGCACTGAAGGCCGCGGATAAAAATGAGGATGTCCGGCAGGTGGCGAGGAAGGCGTTAGGCACCCTGGGCGCGAGTTTAGCCTTCCAACCGGAGGCGTTCGTAGCAGTGCTGAAGGCTGCGGACGATAAAAATGAGTATGTTCGGTGGAGGGCAATATGGACGTTAGGCGGCTTAGGCGCGAATTTAGCCTTACAACCTGCGGCGTTGGTGGCAGTGCTGAAGGCCACAGGCGATCAAGATAGGGATGTTCGGCAGGCGGCGATGCAGGCGTTAGGCGGCATGCAAGCAAGTTTAGCCTCTCAGCCGGAAACGTTATTGGCGGTGCTGAAGGCCGCGGACGATCAAGATTGGCAGGTTCGGCGGGCGGCGATAGAGGCGTTAGGTGGATTGGGCGCGAGTTTAGCCCTACAACCTACGGCGTTGATGGCGGTAGTTAAGGCTGCGGACGATTGGAAGAAGTATGTTGTCCGGCAGGCGGCAATACAAGCGTTAAGCGGCTTGGGCGCGAGTTTAGGCTTTCAGCCAGAAGCGTTGGCAGCGGTAGTTAAGGCCGCGAGCGATGAAAATGAGAATGTCCAAGAGGCGGCGATACAAGCGTTAGGCGGCTTGGGTGCGAGTTTAGCCTCCCACCCGGAAGCGTTGGCGGCGATAGTTAAGGCCACAGGCGATCAAGATAAGGATAATATCCGGCAGGCGGCGATAGAAGTATTCAAAAACCTGGGTTTAGCCACTTTAACCCCATGCTATCTTACTGCGGAAACCCAACGACAACAGCAAGGATTTTTCAATCGACAAGAAAATCCTTGGCAGCCTGTTTTACTCCAACTCATTCAGCAAACCTGGCCGGTGCTGGCGTTTGACGGCAAAGCACTGATGATCGTGAGCGGCAGCCAGAGTGAACGCTTGCCTTTATCCTCTGCGGAAGCGATCCATCCGTTCATCAGTGCCATTAAAAAAACCTGGAAAAGTCACGGATTTCCACCAGTATCCTTCCATGCCTGTATTGGTCAAAAAAAGCGTTATGCCCTCCAGCCAGTCCATTTTAAAGTCACGCTTAAATTATCGTTAGACGCTGGCCGACAACGACGCGCCACCTTCACCGCCAGCTCAACCAAGGGTGGAACTGAACTGGAGCGACTGGATTCAACCAACAGGATTACCTTGGATTTTACGGCGGCTTACCCTGATCTGACCTTTATAGAGCCGCCTTTGGGCCGGGGCGCTTTTGGCGCGGTGTACCAGGGGTTCTACCGATTAGATGAGGTGGCGATCAAGCGCTTTTTGCTGGATGATTTTTCCTTAGAACGACAACAGGAGATTCGTAACGAAGCTTCCATCATGGCCTGCGTGCAATCCGATTATGTGGTGCGTCTGCGCGGCATCTGCCTGGAAGCGCCGCATTACTGCGTGCTGATGGAATATCTGACCAACGGTGATTTATACGGGTTATTACATCCCAAAAGTGAATCCTTATCTTCACCTAACGGGTTGTCATTAGCCCAACGTTATCGCCTGGCGGCGGATGTGGCCATCGGGCTGTATCATTTACACGAAAAGGGCATTTTGCACCGTGACTTAAAAAGCTTGAATGTCTTGTTGCAGGAACGCAGCGGGATATTACGCGCCAAGCTCAGCGACTTTGGCCTGTCCATCTTAAAGCGCTCGTTGTGGCATGGGGAGGGTGTGGTCGGTTCTTTACCCTGGTTGGCTCCTGAAATCGTGATGGGTACGGGCGAATACAGCAAGGCTGCGGATGTGTATAGCTTAGGGATGGTGTTGTATGAACTGGCCACGGGAAAAGTGCCTTATTTTAGCTTACCGGGCAAGCCGGAAAAGCCGGGTGCTGCGCAGATTAAACAATGGATGACCGACGGTGAACGACCGTGGAAACATCTACCCAAAGATTGCCCAGCCGAATTAGCCCAATTGATTCGCGACTGCTGTGCGGAAAATCCTAAAGACCGTCCGGCCGCCAATGTGGTCGCGCAGCGGTTGAAAAACTTATACGACGCGGCTAAACAGCTGGCGCTAAAAGACCCATCCTTATTCACGCCCACTGCTTCTACCCAGCCCAAAGAAGATACGCAGGATGCCAAGGAGGACAAAAACAAACAGAACACGGGTAGCCAAGGTTCACAGGAGTCGGCCACTCAACCGACCGTATTACCACTGGACAGCGGGTTATCCCAAGAAATGTTAGGCAGTTTATTGGAAGTGAAAAGCATCAACCCGGATACAACGGAGCAGTACCCGGAACTGATCCAACAAGCCGTTGCTCACCGAGACTTCCAGGGACGTAGTTTTCTCCATCAGGCAGCAGCAGAAAACAATATCAAGCTGGCGCAAGTTTTATTGGCGCGCGGCGCACGCATTGATCTGCCAAATAAAAAAGGCGTCACGCCATTAGATATTGCCTTAAATTTGGGTCAATCGGGCGAACCGTTGGTGGCGTTATTGTTGCAGGCGCATAAGCCCTCTTCCACATCCACCACTCAATTATCGGAATATGCCCGCTTGCTACAGGCGACGATTCAATGGGGGTTGCGGGGTGCGGAACAGGAAATGCTGCGCCAGTCGGTGGCGGAAACTAAAGAATCCAAATCGGGTAAGGCGGAGAAATTAGCCGCTTACGCCGCTGCATGGGGTTATGCCTGTCAGAATATGGAAAAAGATGGCAACTGCTTTTATCACACCATCAGCCATCAATTGCGGCAGCAATTAGGGATGGATATTCCCTACGATCAACTGCGCGCCATCGCCACCGGGCATGTATTGGATAACCTGGCGCTTTACAGCGGCAGTGTTGATCAAAGCATGCATACGTTTATCGACAAAATGAGTCAGGACGCACAATGGGCGGATGAAATTCATTTGCGCGCCCTATCCCGCGCCTTAAACCTCACCTTAGTCATCGTGCGTAGTGATCAAACCGTTAATGTGCTGCGTCCTGAAAAACCCAATGCCATCATACATCTAGGCTATGAAGTGGGCATGCATTACCAATCGCTCACCGTACAAACACCTGCCTCGTGCGCAAAATTGCAAAAGGAACGGGTGGATAATGCTGAAATTGACGCCGGGTTCAGCGGCGGTTTGTCATTGGAAGCATTGAAAAAATTAGCTCAGTCAAAACCGGTTTCTTCCTTCAGCGATGTGAAAAAAACGCCGTCCATTTCCCTATCCAAAACAGAGACGTTACCGCAAGGCACAGATCAAGAAGACAAAAAGCAACAGCCATCGCCATCCATGGCATCGCCGTCTTACAGTCCACGTTTATTTTCTCCTGCACCGGTTTCATCCGCACAAGCGCAAAAGCTACCCACTTTCAAACAGAAGCTACAGCAACTGTGTGATAGTGGTTATACCTTTCGCATCAAACGGACACAGGTGGATCAGTTAGTGTTGCGATTCACTGCCGTGGATAAGGCTGAAACAAAAGAAATCCGCAAAGAACTGGTTACTCTTTCCTGCTTATTGCAGAAGTTAATTTCTGATGCTGATATTTTCCTGGAGCAGTACAAAATAGACTGGCAACAATGGACATTAACCCTTCAGGCAGAACCGCCCCAACTCGATCAGATAGCTAATTTAATGCATAGCGCCAGTGTAGCGTATCTGTCGCCATCAGATGCTAAAACAGGCATGGGATTTTTCCAGTCGCCGAGCACGGAGAGAAGTTCACCCCGCCCATCGACCAACAACAATGAGCCGTTGGCAGTGGGTTGTGGGATACAATAAAAGAAGAAAGGAGTTTAGCTTATGCAAGAAGATCAACGTCCTCAACAACCCTCTGGCCCGGAAACAGTCACCTCTAAAATTAAGGAAAGCAAAATCCGCATGGGTGAGAATACACCCAGCCGGTTTGGTGAGACTAAAGAGGATAACGATTTAGGGCTACCGTCAGGAATCAAGGACGTTAAAGACAGCACAAGCGGACCTTTAGTCACGGGTAGTGTGAAATTCCCCCCACTGCAGGCGGCGTTAAAATCGCATTACAGCGCGCAAGGCAGCCTGCAATTGCCGTTGTCCGGGAAAGATTTCCCGATTAAAGACGTCAGCTTGAGCATCAGCGACAAGAGCGAACAGGATCAACAGGAAAAAGCGCGGCAATTGGCGAAAGAAAAAGCCAAAGATGCTGAAGAGGATAAGGAAACCCAGGGCAGTCAGAAAGGCAAGCGCAAAGAAGACGCCTTCTGGTCATCGCGTTTTCGCCTGGAAGAAGAATGGCATCGCATTAGTAAACCCGTTGCGGTGAAAGACGTCTTCACCATTGAGAACAGTACCACCCCGGTTCGGCGTATCCTGGTGGAAGGACGCGCCGGGGTGGGCAAGACTACCTTTAGCCAGTATGTGGCCCACCAGTGGGCACAGCAACATCTGTTTGCCGGACAGTTTGATTATGTCTTCTGGCTGCCGTTGCGCCAATGCTTATCCACTACCTACCACCGCGATAGCGGTAATATGGAAGCCCATATAGCGGCATTTATTTATAGGCAGCAAATTTCGGCGAGTGAACACATCCCTATGATTGAAAAGGTACTCAGCGCCGGAGAAAACAGTCGCACCCTGTTGATTCTCGATGGTTTTGACGAGGTGGCCGGACAGTTGGCCGATTCAGATCAACCGTTTTATGTGATTCTGGGTGAATTGCTGAGATTTCCCAACCTGATCATCACCACCCGCGATTACCAGACCCCGCCATCTCAATATAAGTTTGACCGCCGCCTGGTCAATGTGGGTTTTACGGATGAGCAGATCAGCGCTTATATTCAGAGTTATTATGTATTTTCAGTGACGCCCACACTCACTTTAGATCAGGAAAAGAAAAAAGAAGATAAATACGAAACTTCCACCCTGGAAACAAAATCCACTTCCTCGGAAATCAGTTCTGCTACGGAACAGGCGAAGCGGATGGAAGCCGCTCTGAAACAAAACCCGCGCTTTTGGGGCCTGGCGCACATTCCTTTGAACCTGGCGTTAATCTGTGAAAGTTGGCCTTCCCTCACCCTACCCACGCCCACGGGCAGTCCTGTCGTTGAGAGCCCAATGAAGAACCCGCCCAAAACAAAGACGGAGGACAGTAAAGTCGTCTCTCCCCTCACTCAGCCTACGGAACTGAACTTAACGGCGCTGTACCAAAACGTCCTGGTCTGTTTTCTCAAACGCGATATGCAAAAACAGGCTCAATCCTCGACAACCCCCCTCACTTGGGAAGCCTTAAGCGAATCCTATGCTTTAGAACTGCTCAGTCTGGGTGCGATTGCCTGGCAAGGGATGCAAGCCCAGCAACAAATTCTCGACGCCTATCCCCTGACTAAAGCCCTGGCGCTGATCGTATCCGATTACCTGGAGAATGAAAAATCCTCACTGGAAGAGGTTTTTCGTCAAGCATTGGCGTTGGGCTTTGTCCGTCATGACAGCAACGATGAAAAAGCGCCTTGGCTGGAACGGCGCTATTACTTTATCCATTTGACCTTCCAGGAATATTTTGCCGCTCATTATGTGTTACAAACCTTGCAAGGGCGGCGGGGAAAGGATGCCTGCCAAAAAATGCGGGACTGGCTGGCCCAGCATAAATACGAGCCGCGCTATGCGGTGTTATTGAGCTTTCTGGCAGGCTTAACCCTGCAACCCGGTTATGATCAGGCGCTGCGAATATTTTGGTATACCTTGTTGTCGCCCCCTTATGATGTGGTGGGTGCGCAGCATCTGCAACTCATGGTGCGTTGCTTAATTGAAGCTCGGTTTGATCCTCGTATTCCCGGGCGAGCGTCATTGTTAATGGAGATTCGGCAATGGGTGGATGCGATGGTGCTGCAGCCGTTGCGTGTGCGAGATAAAGATTTACCTATTGCATTACCCTGGCTGAAGGAATTATTACAACAGGAGCCGAAATTATTGAACCTATGCGGCTGGACGTTGCCTAAAGCTTACCTCAAGGCCGCGGGCGATCAACATGATTATGTCCAGAAGGCGGCGATCCGGGCATTAGACGGCTTGGGCGCGAGTTTATCCTCCCAGCCGGAAGCGTTGGCGCTGGTGCTGAAGGCCGCAGGCGATCAAAATTGGTATGTCCGGGAGGCGGCGATTGAGATGCTAGGAGGTTTGGGCGCGAGTTTATCCTCCCAGCCGGAAGCGTTGGCGCTGGTGCTGAAGGCCGCAGGCAATGAAAATTTGGTTGTCCATCGGATGGCGATCCAGGCGTTAGGCGGCTTGGGCGCGAGTTTATCCTCGAATCTGGAAGCGTTGGGGGTGGTGCTGAAGGCTGCGGGCGATCAAGATAAAGATGTCCGGTCAGCGGCGATTAAGGCGTTAAGCGGCTTGAGCGCGAGTTTATCCTCGAATCTGGAAGCGTTGGGGGTGGTGCTGAAGGCTGCGGGCGATCAAGATAAAGATGTCCGGTCGGCGGCAATTAAGGCGTTAAGCGGCTTGAGCGCGAGTTTATCCTCGAATCTGGAAGCGTTGGGGGTGGTGCTGAAGGCCGCGGGCTGATCAAGAGGGGGAGGTCCGGGAGGCGGCGATGAGGGCGTTAGGCGGCTTGGGCGCGAGTTTATCCTCGAATCCGAAAGCGTTGGCGCTGGTGCTGAAGGCTGCGGGCGATCAAAATAAGTATATCCGGCAGGCGGCGATCCAGGCATTAGGCGGCTTGGGCGCGAGTTTAGCTTCTCAGCCGGAAGCATTGGCACTGGTGTTGAAGGCCGCGGGTGACCAAGATGTGAATGTCCAGTGGGCGGCGATTGAGGCGTTAGGCGGCTTGGGCGCGAGTTTATCCTCGCATCCGAAAGCGTTGGCGCTGGTGCTGAAGGCCGCGGGCGGTCAATCGGGGAATGTCCAGTCGGCGGGGATTAAGGCGTTAGGCGGCTTGGGCGCGAGTTTATCCTCGCAGCCGGAAGCGTTGGCGGTGGTGCTGAAGGCCGCGCGCGATCAATATGGGTATGTCCGGTCAGCGGCGATTGAGGCGTTAGGCGGCTTGGGCGCGAGTTTATCCTCGCAGCCGGAAGCATTGGCGCTGGTGCTGAAGGCCACGGGGATAGATAGGAGTCCGGTGGGCGGCGATTAAGGCGTTAAGCGGCTTGGGCGCGAGTTTATCCTCGAATCCGGAAGCGTGGGCGCTGATGCTGAAGGCCGCGGGAGATCAAGAGGGTTATGTCCGGTCGGCGGCGATTCAGGCGTTAGGCGGCTTGGGCGCGGGTTTAATCTCCCAGCCGGAAGCGTTGGCGCTGGTGCTGAAGGCCGCAGGCGATCAAAATTGGTATGTCCGAGAAGTGGCGATAGAGATATTTAAAAACGTAGGCTTAGCCGCTTTAATCCCAGGCTATCTTGCTACACAAACCCAACGACAAGAATGGTTCAATCGACCAGAAAATCTTTGGCAGCCTGTTTTACTCCCACTCATTCAGCAAACCTGGCCAGTGTTGGCGTTTGATGGCAAGACGCTGATCGTCGTCAGCGGCAGTAGCAGCGAACGTTTTGCCTTATCTTCTCCAGAGCGAATACGTCCGTTGATCGACGCCATCAACAAAGCCTGGAAAGGCTACGGATTTCCGCTAGTTTCATTCGAAGCCTGTACCGGTAAGAAAACCCGTTATCCTCAACTGCAACCGCCTGACTTTAAATCGGCCCCTCAATTGGCATTAGACGCCGGCAATCGACGGCGTGCTACCCGGCTAGCCCCAGTGGAGAATAAAAAAAATCTCCCTGAATTAGGACGGATGAATTCTACAGGCCACATGCTGGTCGATTTTAACATTCCCTATTGGAAAATTAAGGAAGAAAAAGTACTGGGTGAAGGCGCATTTGGCACGGTATCTCTAGGCAAATATGATCGGGACCGGGTGGCGATTAAGCGATTTAAATTAGAAGATTTTCCCCGGGAACTGTTACAAAAAATCCTCAGTGAAGCTTCCGTGATGGCCCGTATTCAATCGGATTATCTGGTGGGTCTGCGTGGCGTTTGCCTGGAAGCGCCGCATTATTGTTTAGTGATGGAATATCTGCCGGGTGGCGATTTGTACCAATTACTGCATCCCAAAAAAAGCGAAGTCTTATCTCCCTCCCAGCCGTTGTCGTTATCCCAATGCTATCGACTGGCGAGCGATATGGCTATCGGGCTATCCTATCTCCATCAACAGGGCATTTTACACCGTGATTTAAAAAGTCTGAATGTGTTGTTGTGGCGGGAATACCACGGCGAATGGCGCGCCAAACTCAGCGACTTTGGTCTGTCCACTCTAAAGCGCTCTCTATTACGGGGCGAAGGCGTGGTGGGTTCCTGGCCGTGGTTAGCCCCTGAAATTATGATGGGCACAGACACGGAAGCTGAGGACCAGTACAGCAAAGCGACCGACGTCTATGGTCTGGGGATGCTGCTCTATGAACTGGCCACCGGTAAAGTCCCTTTTTTCGACCTGCCCAATAAACCTGCTAAACCCAACGCCAGGAAATCAAAGAATGGATCATAGCCGGTGAACGTCCGTGGAAACACCTACCCTCAGACTGTCCCACTGAGCTGGCGCAACTGATTACGGGAGTGCTGCGCTGAGGACCCTAACCATCGCCCCGCAACCAGCGTCGTGGCGGACCGGCTGGAAGCACTGTATGCAGCGGCTAATAAAAAACACTCTGAGCCTGTGGACAGCCCGCCCACGGACCTGAAGATTTCATTGCCATCATCATCTTCGCCTGGAAAAGAAAAAAAGAGGAATCCAGGAACGATATTGAAATAATAGGGAGTGGATTATCTCCGGAGATGTTGGGGAGTCTGCTAGAAGTCAAGAGAGATGGCCGAGAAAAAGCAGATTTCCTGAAGGAATTGCTGCGGCAGGGTGGTAGTGTGGACCAGGCCGATCATCAAGGCCGCAGCCACTTACATCGCGCCGTTGCCTCGAACGATAGGGAGTGTACATCCGTATTATTGGCCCATGGCGCACGGATTGACCTGCCGGATAAACAAGGGGTCACGCCCCTGGATTTAGCGCTGGGTTTGGATCAAGTGGGCGAGCCGTTGGTAGCGTTATTGTTGCAGGCGCATAAGCCCTCTTCCACATCGACCACTCAATTATCGGAATATGCCCGCCTGCTGCAGGCGACGATTCAATGGGGGCTGCGTGGCGCGGAACAGGAAATGCTGCGCCGATCGGTGGCGGAAATCAAAGAATCCAAATCGAGTAAGACAGAGAAATTAGCCGCTTACGCCGCTGCGTGGGGTTATACTTGTCAGAATATAGAAAAAGATGGCAACTGCTTTTATCACACCATCAGCCATCAATTGCAGCAGCAATTAGGGATGGATATTCCCTACGATCAACTGCGCGCCATCGCCACCGGGCATGTATTGGATAACCTGGCGCTTTACAGCGGCAGTGTTGATCAAAGCATGCATACGTTTATCGACAAAATGAGTCAGGACGCACAATGGGCGGATGAAATTCATTTGCGTGCCTTGTCGCGCGCCTTAAACCTCACCTTAGTGATCGTGCGCAGCGATCAAACCGTGAATGTCCTGCGTCGCGAAAAATCGAACGCCATTTTACATTTGGGCTATGAAGTGGGCGTGCATTATCAATCGTTAACCGTAGAAAACCCTGCCTTATGTGCAAAATTGCAAAAAGAACGGGTGGATAATACTGAAATGGATACAGGATTTAACGGCGGCTTGTCATTGGAGGTTTTGAAAAAATTGGGTCAGCCGGTATCTGGCTCTGACGATGCTAAAAAAACGCCGCCCATGTCCATACCCAAAACAGAGATCCTACCACAAGTCACAGATCAAGAAGATAAATCGTCGTTTTTTAGCCCACGCTTGTTTGTACCCGCGCCGGTTTCATCCGCACAAGCGCAACAGCTATTCGCCTTTAAACAGAAGCTGCAGCAACTGTGCGGCAATCAGGGTTATACTTTTCGTATCCAACGGACACAGGCGGATCAGCTAGTGTTGCGATTCACTGCCGTGGATAAGGCTGAAACAGAAAAAATCCGTAAAGAACTGATGGCTCTTTCCCGCTTATTGCAGAAATTAGTTTCTGATGCTGATATCTTTCTTGAGCAGTACAAAACAGACTGGCAACAATGGACCTTAACTCTTCAGGCAGAACCGGGTTTACTCGATCAGATCGCTAATTTAATGCATAGCGCCAGTGTGGCTTATTTGTCGCCGTCAGATGCTAAAACAGGCATAGGATTTTTCCAGTCGCCGAGCATGGTGAAAAATTCATCGGGTTCATCAACCAACCTCAACGAGCCGTTGGCAGTGGGTTGTGGGATACAGTAGTCGGGTGAGTTATTGATGCAGGTTATGAAGTAAATTCCGGTATTTGTCTAAGAGCTGAATTGTTTTATGATTCTCAAAAATTATCTGAGCGAGAATATCAATATGGGTTCAATATCTTGGAAAGTTTTGCTAATGGAAGTGATTGAGGATCGTGGTTATGCTAAAGGTTACACTGATGGCCAGGCCACCGGTCGTGTGGCTGGTCGTCAACAAGGCATCTCCATTGCACGCCGGCGAATAGCCCAAGCGCTGCTCTGTAGAAACAGCTTGTCGGTAACGGTCATTGCCGAGGTGACGGATTTGTCAGTGTCAACGATTGAATCTCTGCGAGAAACGAGTTGAACAATTAACTGAGTTGTACTGATCAAAGGTCAGTGGGTCTCAGTAAAATTGGAAGATGAAAAAACCAGAAAATTTCATGTAGAAGCTATGTAGCTTTTATAATCCGCTCCGCGAAAAAATAATAGTGTTAATTTGCGCCTCAATGGAGCCAATGGATTTGCGGCTAATGGAGCCACTTCATTTGCGCCTTAATGGAGCCACTTCATTTGCGGCTTAATGGAGCCAGTGAGTACATAAAATAACCCGTATTCGTGTGTCAAACTTTCATGAAATAGAGTAATTTCTGACCTTTATAACTTGATTAAAGGGAGAAATGACTATGTCTAATCGGAGGTTTGAAATGTACGAATATCGTCAAATAATTGGCCTGATGCGGCAAGGGGAAAGGGATCGATCCATTGCCCGGGCTGGATTTGCTGGCCGTAAAAAGATCAAAGGCATCCGGCAAATAGCCGCTCAACAAGGTTGGCTGAATCCTGAGGTCTCCTTGCCGGATAACCAGGAACTCGCCAAATTACTCAATGGAGCGGCAAAAAGCAGCCGCCCTATTATCCACGCTTCGTCGGTATTGCCTTATGAGAAAAAAATCGTTGACTGGCATCAACAGGGCATACAAACGACTACCATCCATGCGGCATTGCAACGCGAGCATGGGTTCAGCGGTAATTATTTTTCGGTGCAACGGTTTGTCAAAAAACTCGAGGAACAAACGCCGCCAGCCACAACAACGGTATTGGAATTTAAACCCGGCGAATGTGCACAGGTGGATTTTGGCGCGGGACCAGGATCGTCGATGAAGAAACAGGAGAAACCCTACCCACGTGGATTTTCGTTATGGTGCTCGCCTGGAGCCGACACCAATATGCGGAAATCGTTCGTCGACAGGATGTCATCACGTGGTTGGGTTGTCATCGACGTGCGCTTGAATTTTTTGGTGGAGTGCCTTTGAAATTTTAATCGATAATTGCAAATGCGCAATCACGCGGGCCTGTTACCATGATCCGGAAGTGCAACGCGCTTATGGTGAATTAGCTGAAGGCTATGGGTTTATGATTTCTGCCTGTCCGCCGTACGATCCTCAGAAAAAAGGCAGAGTGGAATCGGGCGTCAAATATGTCAAGAACAACTTTATTCCGTTACGCGAATTTCGAAACCTGGCCAGTTCCAATCGTGAATTAATGCATTGGGTATTAACCGTTGCCGGCAATCGTATTCATGGCAGCACCTATGAAAAACCACTGATACGCTTTGAGATTGAAAAAAAGCTCTTAAAGCCATTGCCCGAAAAACCGGTTGAACTGGCGTGCTGGGCCAAAGTAAAAGTGCATGGTGATTGCCATATTCAATTTGCAAAATGTCGTTATTCGGTTCCCTATCAACGTGTCCATCAAGCCTTATGGTTACGCGCCGGCGAAACCAGCATCCGCATATATCACGACCATGAGCTGGTCGCTATTCATGCCCGTTTATTTCGACCGGGTTCGCTTACCACCCTGCAGGAACACTTACCCCCGAACGCATTGGCTTATGCGATGCATAATCCACAATGGTGTTTGAAAAAATCCTGTGAAGTGGGTGTGTACTGTGAGCAGGTCGTCCGTGCGCTCTTTGATGATGCTGTCGTCGATCGACTGCGAGCGGTGCAGGGCATTTTACACTTACAAAATAAATATGGCGCTTCCCGTTTAGATGCGGCCTGTCGACGGGCGATGGCTTTTCACAGTCCTTACTACCGCACCATTAAAACGATGCTGGCCAATGGATTAGAATATGGACCTTTGCCTGTCGAAGAAGTCTTTGACACATTAGCAGAAACCTACACGGGTAAAGGACGTTATGGTCGAAATACATCGACGTTATTGCAATAATCAACCCCACTTTTAAGGAGATTTTTTTATGATGCATCCCATGCCCGAAATTAATACTTTACTCAAACAATTAAAGTTGTCCAATATGTACGAACACATCGCAGAACGAAATCGGGAAGCGATTGAACGCCATTTAAGTTACCCGGAATTTTTTGCCCTGTTATTACAGGACGAAATGATGTCCCGGGAAAGTAAAAAATTTATTGCCCGCCTCACGCGATCCGGTTTGGAAGCCGACAAGACCCTGGAAAATTTTAATTTCTTATATAACCCGAAAATCAGCCGACCGCAAATTCAGGATTTGGCAACCTGTCGTTTTATTGCAGAAAAAGCCCCCGTTTTAATCGCGGGACCGTGCGGAACCGGAAAAAGTCATATAGCGCAGGCGTTAGGACATTGCGCGATACGACAGGGTATCGATGTGTTGTGGATGACGCAAACCCGAATGCTGAATGATTTACAGACGGCAAAAGCTGTTGGCCGTTATGAAAAGAAATTGATGACACTGGTGAAAGTATCCCTGCTGATCATCGACGATTTTGGGCTAAAGCCGTTACGTTCTCCGCAGGATGAAGATTTTCATATCCTCATTTCCGAACGATATGAGCGGGTACCCACGATCGTCACCAGTAATTTAGAATGGAGCGAATGGGGAGACGCTTTTCCTAATCGCTTATTAGCAGCAGCGACATTAGATCGTCTACGCGATCAGGCGTATCTGGTCCCTTTGGAAGGAGACACTTATCGTCGTAGTCGTAACTATTTAACGGGAAAAAAAACCGTTTCGCCTCCCCGGCAGGAAGCAGATACTCCAGCGGTGAGTTCGATAAACCAGACAGATGCCCAGTAAACCGGTGGTCAGCAATGATAAATATCGCTCTCTTTCTCCCTTGTTCCTAACCCCTGTGAGAGAGCGACTCCAGCCATTGTTAACAGGGTGAAGCAATCGGGAAATTGCTCACCCTGTGATACCCCCAAAATTTAATAAACCCCAGCCCTGTTGCTGGCCGCATTCACGGACGCCTTTCCGCCCTGGTCCCACACCAAGGGCGAGGCGAACAACTTCAGTCGATAGTCAACAAGGTGAGACGCCACACGGTTCACTCACCTTGTGCCAGCCCGACCTTAAACACTCTTCACACTTCAGACTGTTTTTAACTCCCGGAGTGCGTCCGTCCCGATAAGTACCCGGTAGAGCGTCCCGTCGGCCATTGGGCGGCTTCGCCGCGTACCGCGCCGATCACGTCTGGCAGCTCCGTCTACTCCGTAGTGGCGCTATCACCGACCCGCTTCATCGCTCTTTCGTGGACATTCGCTTATTCTCTTCCGGTGATGTTTGTCCTGAATAACATAAAAATAACATAACAGTAACGTTACTGTTATGTTATTTTTAGTTTTATATCCAATCATAGCCCTAAAATATCGTCAAATATCAATATTAATGTGATATTTTTAGGGCGTCATTCTTAAGCATAGGTTCAGTAGACGGGTGGAAGGCCATTGGGCGGGCTTCGCCCGCGCACCGCGCCGATAACGTTGAGTGACTCCAGAAATTCTGTAGCGGCGCTATTGGCGGCGACCCCCTTCACCGCTTATCGATCTATAGGCTCTTCTTCCCGTTCGGTGATGAGGGTTATCCGTAACAGAACGGTAAAGATAACGTTACTGTAACGTTATCTTCGCCTAAGCAATCCTCTATGAATAGCAAAAATCCTCCAGCGTATGCTAAAAAAAATATTGGACAAATTTATAATTCCAGGCAAGAATAAAAAAGTGAAAAGTAGAAGGCGGTTTGACATGCTTTTTACGAGGTTAAAAATCACCGAATTTGGCCACTTTTAGTGGCTCCATTATGCCGCAAATCGCTGGCTCCATTAAGGCGCAAATTGACAAATAGGAAGGAACTGTGGGCTGGCAAGTCGTGACGAAAAAATAGAAGATATAAAATAGAGTCATTCATTGTCGTGACCGTATCCTTCATTGGTGCAACAAAGCCCGTAATGTAGCTTGGTCTCGGGAGTTTGCGACAATAATATTGGTGAAGCTCATAGCTATCCCGTCTAGAAGATTGCTATTTCTTGTCATTTCCCGCGATGAATGGCTCTATTTTTGAAATGGTATTCATTATTTGGAGGTGATGTAAGATGTTAAAAACCAAAACAAAAAAAATGGACTTGTTAAATCCTGATGCGGCTGGCATTGATATTGGCAGTACTTCGCATTTTGTGGCGATCCCGGAAGACCGTGATAAGAATCCTGTTCGGGAATTTCCTAATTTTACTAAAAATCTTAATCAGCTTGCGGATTGGCTATCAGAGGTAGGTATCAAAACGGTGGCTATGGAGTCAACGAGTGTTTACTGGATTCCCCTTTATGAAATTTTAGAGGAAAGAGGCTTTGAAGTTTTCCTGGTCAATGCACGTCATATCAAAAACGTGCCTGGCCGTAAATCGGATGTGGAAGACTGTCAATGGATTCAACGACTGCATTCTTATGGTCTTCTGCGCGCTTCTTTCCGTCCTGATCAACATATCTGCACATTACGGGCTTATTTACGGCAACGAGAATCCTTGATTCAAAGTATTAGTCAGCAAGTTTTGCACATGCAAAAAGCGTTAGCACAGATGAATGTTCTCTTGATGAATGTGGTCAGTGATATTGTGGGAGAAACCGGTCTGAAAATTATTCGGGCTATTCTCTCTGGCGAACGCTCACCAGAGAAATTAGCGAGTTATCGAGATAGAAGATGTAAACAAAGCCGGGAAGTCATTGAACAATCCTTGTATGGCAATTATCGGCCTGAACATCTCTTTGCTTTACGGCAAGCTGTGGAACTCTATGATATTTATCAGGCCAAAATAGCCGATTGCGATCGTGAAATTGAACAGGTTCTCAAACAGCAAGCACCTTTTGAGACCGAAGAAGAGGTTTCGAAGACATTGCCTGATAATCCCAAAAAACGTAAGCATAATAATTTGTGCTTTAACGCACAGAGCTATCTGCAACAAATGACGGGTGTGGATTTAACGAAAATAGATGGGCTGGGTGCTCATTCAGTATTGAGAATCCTTTCCGAAATTGGATTGGACATGACCCGTTGGCCCAGTGCAAAACATTTTGGTTCCTGGCTGGGATTAGCGCCTGGCATGAAGATATCGAGAGGAAAAAGGCTCAGTGGGAAAACAAAACCTTCGTCGAATCGTGCCGCGACGTTATTGCGCATGGCCGCAAGCTCATTACATCGAAGCCCGTCTGCTTTAGGTGCTTTTTTTCGGCGACAAAAAACTCGATTGGGTGCACCTAAAGCCATTACTGCCACGGCTTACAAAATTGCACGGCTGATTTACACATTGTTAAAAGATCAAAAAACATACCAAGACCCTGGAGAAGATTATTATAATCAACGGTATCATGGTCGGATCATTAAAAGCATAGAAAAAAAGGCCAAGGCATTGGGATTTCAATTAATACCTATTCCAGTTGGTGGTGAAAGTTAAAGTTCCCTAGAAGAAGGATTAGGTAACACATTTAAGGGTAATTAGGATTCGAGCCTCGGGTCTTTCGGGCTTCTGAAGTCATAGGCGCTTCTCTGAATGCATTTAAACAAAAAAATTTATAGGCTTAATTTGTTAGATAGAAAAATATAAAATATTTAATAAGTTAGGATAATTTTATAGCTTTTTTTATATTCACTTCATATTAAATTTTAATTTATTTGACTGAACCTGTTAAATAGAAATAATGTGGGCTCTTCCCCATATTAGGGGCAGTTTTAACCCACACACATAATTCGATAATTTTTCGGGATTTTTATTTTTGCTTGTCCCGATTGTCCTTTTTGTCCTGCCAATTCTATGATACTGAAAATAATTTGTTTTTATTTTAAATACATGGGACAAGTGCCAAAAACCCTCTTTGTCCCATTTGTCCCGCAAACTCATAACAATATCCACTGTAGCTTTGCTGCAAGCGGAGCTTGTGAGGGCTTTATTCGATCATTTGCTGGTGTCTCTGGTCTTTGTGGGTGGGGGTAGGGATTGTTGCCGCCGGGGCCGCGTCCTACGGTTAGGCGCTGGATCAGTATCGGCGCTAAGGTTTATTTGAAGTGGTGGGAGTGGAGCGAGCAGGGAGTGCCATAAACTTCTAAGTGATTTGACTCCGCTTCAACGCATCTATAAAATATCAAATAATATCATTATAAAATGATATTATTTGATATTATCAGAAAAAAGGAGTTTGATATGTCCAAAAGCAGCATTACTTATGCCCAGGTTGCCGAAGCCTGCCAGGCGCTACTCGGCGAAGGTCAGAAAATTACTCTGAGAGCCATCATCGCTAGAAGTGGTGGATCTCCAAATTCGGTCTTACAGTTCTGGAAGCAGTGGCAAAAAGAACAAGAAGACATTACCTTGGCCGCCCTGGACGAGGAACTGTCGCCGTCAGTGAAGCAAGTAATCCTCGCCGAATGTGGGCGTAAAGTAGCGGCGGTTAAAACCTGCTATGCGAAAAAAATCACGGAATCTCATCAGCAATGGCAGGAGATGCAGATGTTCTTACAGGAGGCCGAGCAACAAAAACAACAGCTTCAAAATGAACTGACTGATACGCAAACTAAGCTGGTAGAACAGAATGCTCGCATCAGCCTTCATGAACAACAACTCGCTGAAGCCGACAAACGTTTAAAAGACATTGAAAGCCGACATCAAGTTATTCTCATCGCTCACGAACGTTCTCAAGCAGAGAAAACAATGATGGAAAAACAGGCAGTAGACTGGCAGGATCAGTACCATCACAGTGAGCAAGAACTTAAAGTTTTACAGACCTCCAAACATGCAGTAGATATTGAGTTAGCAACACTTAAAGCGCATTTACAGCGTGTTTGAAATTATTTCTATCTGATTCGTCTATATCTCAGAATTACGACGAGAAAAACCCGGTAGATTGGACATGTAAGGCATCATCAGGGCAAGACATTGAAGGCTTTTAATGCATACTTTCATCACCATGCTGAAAAGAGGCCTGCGGGCATTTGATATGCTCGTCGCTCAGGAAGTATTAAATCGGATAGACCTCTTGCGGAAATGGTTAAAGCTGCTGGATGAATCAAACGCAAAAATCATATTATTGATCATAAATTTGCCAAATATCAACCTTATTGGGTTAAGCAAAGAATTAGAGTAAACTCGTGTCTACCTGATCCTTCTATACCGCGTGACCTCTCAATTTGCGGTTTTTAGCATCCCATCTGCAGGCCATCTTGTGCTTTAAAAAACATTTGCATATGAGTAACTATGCGCATGTTTTTTAAAACACAATCTGGCCAACAGCTGGGCGCTAAAAACCGCAAATTGAGAGGTCACGCGGTATAGCAAGGTTCCGCTTGGAAGTTCGTTTTTTTGGGTATTGCTTCTAGGAGCTTAATTAACTCACTATTAAATATACCCATTGCGCCCGTGATTTAATTTGACCAAATATTAAAAACAAATTAAAATCATGAATTTTTGGTCATGTGTGCTCGTAAAGTACCTTATTGTCTAATCATCATAATTGCCCTCATAGGAAATGATACGCAATGCCAACACTAACTCCCAGGTCAGCCAGTTATGGAATAAAAGGTTACCTTTATCAATTTTGTGTAACTATTGAACGAATCTTACGGCTTTTGCCAAAAGAAACAATAACCATTGAAGGAATAGAGGATATAGATGTCCAATTATTAACTGGACTAAATTTATTTCAATGCAAATACCACGAACAGTTAAACTTTAGTCCCTCTAAAGTTTATAAACCAGTTGGCCAGATGATAAGACATTATTTAGAAAATGAAACAGTCTTAATAACTTACCGATTATATGCCTATTTTGGAAATAATATCCCATCTGGAAATGATTGGGTCACACTAGATTTTTTGAAAAAATCCTTAAAAAAAATTGACCAAAAAATTACAGCAACAGACATGCAGTTTGAAAAATTTTCAAAAAATTTTGAATTTTACCCCGGACAGAAGTTTGAGGATTTAATAGATCAAATTAAATTAGAACTTTGCTCAACATTCTCCTGCACTCAAAATGAAGTAGATCATTATTATTATAATAACGCCATCGCGTACATCGCCCAAATTGCAGCAAGAAAAACAGAATCTGGAAGAACCATAACTCAAAAAATATTTAAAGATAATGTCGACAAAAAAACCAACTTATTTGATATTTGGCAAAAAAAATATATGGGGGAAAAAATATATATTAGAAATATAAAGAACCGATTAAAAAATGAAAATGCTTTAAATAATAATAAAAGGCGTTACTTATATATTGATTCCTCATTAATAAAAACAAATAAAAGTATTCTTTCGATTCAATCTTTCCTAAAAAATTTAACCGAACAATATCCCATTGAAGGCGAACTCTATGATACAAAACCTTGGACAGTAATTATTGATACATCTGAGCAGGAATTAAAAAAAATCAAAGCCTGTCTTATAAAAAATAAAATTTACTATAATGATGGGTACGAAGATACTTCTTTCTGCCAAGAATATTTTAATAATATGCCAATTTTTAATACAAATGCTAAGAGTAATAAAATTAATAAGGCAAGCCACTCTCTAAAAATTATATTGGCCACGACTTTTAAAAAATTATACAAAGAAATTATGGGTGGAAATAAATATCCCCATGTATTTTTAGATACATCAAAAAAAGAAGACAACCAAAAATTTTTAAATAGCGATAATACAGCCTTATATATATTATCTGCATTAGATAATCTTTCTGAGCTTACTGAAATACTAAAAAAATGAGGTGATTATGTCTGAAAAACCCTACAGAATCATCTGCGTAACTCCCAACTTAATTCAGTTGGAAGTCACTAGCATTGAGGAATTTGTCTCAAATGAAAAAAACCAATTCAAAATTGGAAGTTATCTCAAAATAACGGATAGTAATAATATATCTGTAATCGCTATTGTGCATAGTTACAAAATAAAAGACCCTTTAGAAAAAGCTGAATATTCAGAGCCAGGCATTAACCGCTCTTTCATTATTGATACTCAACCAATTGGTTTTTTAGATGAACAAAATAAGTTTAAACGAGGAGGCCAAAAAATAACTATTCCCCCTACCACTGTAGATATTGCAGATCATAAGATTCTTGAACTTTTCTACAAACAAGATGAAAAAATTTCTGAACTAATATTGGGATCAATGGCGTTAAATGAAAACATACGCGTTCCCATTGATGGCGATAAATTTTTTTCAAAACACATAGCCGTTGTTGGTTCTACTGGATCGGGAAAATCGTGCACAATAGCAAAAATACTACAAGAAGGAATCAAAGCAAAAAATGGGAGCGGGCTTTCCGGAGCACTTAATAATTCACATATTGTACTTTTCGATATACATGGAGAATACCCTGCCGCATTTCCAGAAGCAAATATACTAAATGTTGATAATTTGGTTCTACCATATTGGTTAATGAATTCTGAAGAGCTTGAAGAAATGTTTATTGAAACTAATGAACAAAATTCACACAATCAAGTTTCACAATTTAGGCATGCAGTAATAGAAAATAAAAAATTGCATAATAAGGAGTTTAGCAGAATTACTTACGATACGCCGGTGTATTTTAGCTTACATGAAGTTTTAAACTTCATTAAAAACATGAATAACGAGATGAAAGATGCTATAACAGGTATCCCTTTACTTAAAGATGGAAAAAACATTCTAAATCGAGAAGAAAATTATTTTTCTGTATTAGAATTTTCAGAGCCCAAGCAAGGAAAAATAAATAAAGGCCCATTTAACGGTGAGTTTGATCGATTTGTAAGAAGACTTGAAACAAAAATTTCTGATGAGAGATTGGCCTTCTTATTGAAATCAGAGAAACCAAATAACTCAGCCTACAAAACAGAAGATATTGAGGATATCCTGAAACAATTTACCGGTTACAGTAACACAAAAAATGCAGTGAACTCAAATATTACAATTGTTGATCTCGCTGGAATTCCTTTTGAAGAAACCAGTATTGTAGTATCCCTCATAAGCCGAATACTATTTGAATTTAGCTTTTTCTTTAAACGGAATCAATCTTTAGCCACACCTTCAAATACAAACGTTCCTATTCTTGTTGTCTATGAAGAGGCGCACAAATATGCACCAAATAATGGATTAAGTAAATTCAGATCCGCAAAAACAGCCATCGAAAGAATAGCAAAGGAAGGCAGAAAATATGGTATTTCACTTATGATTGTTAGTCAAAGACCATCCGAAATTTCTGAAACAATTTTTTCACAATGCAATAATTTTGTAGCAATGAGGCTAACCAATCCTTCAGATCAAAATTATGTAAAAAAATTACTGCCTGATACTATTAATGATTTGACAGATAACCTTCCGACACTTGAAAAGCAAGAAGCAATAGTTATCGGTGATTCAATTACCATTCCCACGCTTATAAAAATAGATAATATTAGTAACAAACCAAAATCTGTCGATATCAATGTCCTTACTGAATGGAAAAAAGACTGGTACAATTTTGAATTTAAACCTATCATTGATGATATGCAAAAGAGGAAAAAAACACCAATTACTGTTTAAATTTTAATATTTATATGTCCTTATTATTTAATTTTTTTAAAATCTCTAATCTTATTGTGCAATGGATACAAAACTTTACTTAAATCATTTATATATTTTTAACAGCTATTATGAAAAAAACTCTTGTACAAGCTAACGAAATCACATACGAACTACATTCACTCGGATGGAAATCATTTCAGGATTTATGTATCACAATAATAAGTCAAGTTTTTGGTCAAACAGTTCAAAGTTTTTGTCCTTATAAGGACGCTGGCAGAGATGGAGCATTCTGTGGAAATTGGAAAGACAAAGATGGAACACTTTTTGAAGGTTCGTTCACTATACAATGTAAATTTACTTCCAAACCCGGGAACTATTTACATTTTAGTGATATAAAAGATGAATTAGCTAAAGCGACCGCTTTAGCTAAAAAGAAAATTGCAGAAAATTATTTTTTAATGACAAATTTTAAAATTACAGCCCCAACTGAAAATGAAATAAAGTGTGCTTTTGAAGCTATTCCTGAAATTAAAAAAATAGTGATTTTTGGTGAGGAAACTATTAGCCGTTACATACGTGAATCTTCACGCCTTAGAAGCTTAGTCCCTAGAATTTATGGCCTAGGTGATTTATCACAAATAATAGATGAACGAGCATATAATCAAGCTAAACAAATTCTAACAATATGTCAAGAAGATCTAAAAAAATTTGTTATAACAGATGCATATCGAAATAGTGAAAAAGCAATTCATGAAAATGGATTTGTATTGCTACTGGGAGAACCTGCCTCAGGTAAATCAACAATTGCCTCTGCATTAGCTATTGGATCTCTAGACCTTGGTTATAATCATATTTTAAAGATTCGCGATGCCTCAGAATTCGTCAAACACTGGAATACTAATGAAAAACAGTTTATTTGGGTTGACGACGTATTTGGGACAACACAGTTAAATACCATAATTTCAGACGAATGGAATAGAAGCTGGATACATCTTCAAAGCGCAATCAAAAAAGGAACACGCGTATTATTTACATCTAGAGATTATATATATAACTCTGCAAAAGAATATTTAAAAATAAGTGATTTTCCACTTTTAAATCATTCTCAAGTCATAATTTATGTTGAAAAACTAACACAAGAAGAAAAAAATCAGATTCTTTATAATCATATTAAGCTAGGAAATCAACCATCCTCGTTTAAAAATTATATAAAACATTTTCTTCCTAATATTGCACGAAAAGATCGGTTTCTTCCTGAGACTGCTAGAAGATTAGGTAATGATATTTTTACAAAAAATCTAGATCTGTTAACCCCTTCTTCATTAAATGGTTTTATTGAAAAGCCACTCGAGTTTTTATGTGATACAATCAAATCAATGGACGATAATCATAAAGCTGCATTAGCATTGATCTTCATGCGAGGAGGATACCTTAAGAGTCCAATTAAGTTAGATAAAAAAGAAAAAAAATCTATAGCACTTTTAAATAGTAATTTAGCTTTAGTTTTTAAAGCGTTAAATTCATTAAACGATAGCTTGGTGCATTTGGTATTACAAGAATCTATATGGTACTGGAAATTCAAGCACCCGACAATAGGAGATGCATATGCTTCTCTCATAGCAAATGATAGAGAATTAGAAGATATTTATTTAAAAAACGCACCAATTGAAACGCTTCTTCAAGAAGTTATATGTGGTAGTATTTCTTTAAGTGGTGCAAAAATTGTAGTGTCAGAAGAAAATTTCTGCATAGTAATTAGAAGGCTTGAGGAAATTGATATAATTAAAAATGTACAAAATAATATTTTTCGGGATCGTATCCACTTTTTAGCAAATCGATGCGATAAAAAATTTCTGGAAGGCTTCTTAAAAAGCTATCCCAATTTTATCGATAAGCTTTCAATTTATTCCAATTTAAAAAATTGCATCGAAATACACCTAATTTATAGATTGTATAAATTTGGAATTTTACCTGAAAATTACCGTATAAGTTATGTTGAGAAAATAAAAAAATTAAATATACAAGACCTAGATTCAAACTTCATTAGTGATGATGCAATTAGATCATTAATTAATGACGATGAATTTGAAGATATTTTGCTATCTATAAAACAAGAGACATTTCCATATTTAGATCAAATTATAGAAGAAATCAAAACTGATTTAAACAAAGATCCAGATTCATTGGAAAGTACTTTAAAAGATTTAATTCGTCATTTGGAAACATTTGAAGTAGAATTTTCACATGATTCAGAATCCTTGGATTATATTAACAGTGCTATTAACCGATGTGAAAAAATAATGGAGAACTTAAATGATAATTACAGTCAATATCAAGGTACAACTTATGTAAAAAATTTATTAGATCTGAAAAAAACTGAAGAAAGATCTATCTTTGACGATGTGGATTCATAAAAAATAAAATATAGGATATTTTTTTAATCTCGCCGGAGTTAGTAAGATATCACATTTAAAAAATTTAATATGTTAAGTGAACTGTATTTGTTTCAGTTACCTTCATGCATTGCAAGAAAAATGCAAAACTAAAGGTTCCTCGATTAATTTTGGTAGTGACGCTAGCAACTGTCTCTAAAAGACCAATTTCTTGTAAACGGCGACAAAGTTCTGCATAGCCGATATCTCGCTTTTTAAGTTCGGCTTTGAGCAAATTTGATGCTCTTTTCTTCCATTCCGCTTCGGAAAGTTGCTTCATAAAAAAACCCTCAAACTTGGACAAAATCAATAATAAAAGAAGGGTATCAAAAATGAAATAAATGTGTCAAAAAAGCTTGACAATAATATCATTTATGATATATTTATATTATAAATGATAGTTGATGATGGCGTGGGGCTTTCATCCTATCTTGTAGAGAAAGGAGACGCAGTTATGTCCGTTATATTTTTTGAAAAGGAAAAAATTGAAGCGCTTTATTCATTATTGGAATTTCATTTGGACAAAGTGAAACCCATTATCCGATGCAGCCCTTATTACGCCATGTTTGCCAGAGATGAAGAAAAATCTTCAGGTACTCTGAAATTACCTTTTGAAGAAGATCAGTGCGAAACTAAATTTATTCAGCTTATAATTTATTATGCCACTGTTTCAAACTGGATTGCTTATGGCGTTCAATATCAACAGGCTGTGGATTTTAAAGAGTTACAAGAAATCGATTTTGATTCTGCGCCACCGAAGCCAGGGACTTTAAAAACTTTAATCGATGACCTGCTGCATTTACACTATAACATGAATACCAATTCTGACAATTTTTTTATTGATGAAAAATGGCACGAACCTCTTAGAAATATTATCAATGGCCTGACTCGACAGGCATCGAAAATGTAATCACAGGATTAATAAAAAGCGCCCATTAAAAAGATGGGCGCTCATCCTATATTTTATCCAATTCCCTCCTGATTTTCTGCGGATTTTTTCTGCCAATCCTTATCTTTTTCTAACACAAAGCGTGCCGCCTGCTCTAAAAAATCATCCAGACGATCGATACCCGCCCAAGCGTTATACGCTTTGATATCCGATATTAAACGGTCATCAAAACGCAGTGAAATAGGTACTTTTTTTGATTTTGGTTTTGCACTCAATAAGGCCATAAACGCTCTCCTAAAAATTAAAATAATTCTAATCAATGGTTTTATTTTCTTTAGAAAATAAATTTCCCTCTGACCTCAAACCATAGCGAAAAAAACAATAAAAAATCAATACCTGCACTCAAGATCGGGAAAAAAAGTGAATCACTTTGCCGATTTTTATAGATTATGAGCGATCGCAGGGGTTCTAAAATGATGTCTCTTTGGTGAATCATTAAAAATTGAGTTCGAAAATTTTGACTGTTATGCATTTTCTTTAAGTCACAATAAACAACATTAACTTGAATACATTTTTATGAATAAATTAATTGATAGAAAATAGTTTGTTTACTTTATGGTACATGGTTTATAATTTCTTTGAATAGCATAGTTCACTCATCAATTACTCTCGAAAAACAGTGCAAAATCGCTTGATTTTCATTCATGGAAAAATATAAACTTCGTAAAAAATCAAAAACAGAATCATTTCAGATGTTATTCAGATTGCGTTATTATGGCCTAATTTTCATCCACACCCGTCGCAACTTGGTTGCTTTTACGGAAAACTTCAATCATTCAAACCCTTACATCGTGATACGGGCATGCAGGAAAAAATCTTGAATTTTGCGAAAGTGGTGCAGAGTGGTGCTGTTTTTTAAGGTGCAAATCTGCACCACCTTAAATTCTCGCCTTTTTTAGCTGATTTTGTTAATATAGTAGTGCAAGTAGCACCTTAATGCACCACATTGCACCACTTAAAAAAGCTTAAATAAACAGGATTGTGACCGTTAAAATAGAAAAAGGAGGCATCATGCATCGTACCAGTATTGGCATCAAAGACGCCGATTTCAAAAAAATTCAGGCAAACGCCGAAAAAAAATCACTGAACACGGCAGACTATATTCGCATGTTGGTCAACATTGGTTTAAAAGTCGAAGAGGCGGCAGAAAAAAGCCTGGCCGATCGGCCAACTCAAACTGATCATCCCCAGGATACAGAAGCTCTCTGGAAAAGCCTGTTGGCCTGTGGATTGGAAACCCGCTTTCTGATCCGTCACTTGATTAAACAGGGTTTTCCGGAAACAATTGAACAACGTCAATTATTTCTTGATGACACCAAAGAAACAGCGCTAATTAAAGCAGAGGAATTGCTAAATAACCTCAATACATCTAAAAACCCTTAACTACATTAAAGCTCCCATTCCCGTTCAGGTTCTAAGGCGCGTGATGGCTGAACAGGGGACTGTCGAGCCGGTTGAACGCTGTCCCGATCAATCCGCTCAGGATGTAAGGTGTCTGTGAAACTGGTTTTCTGCTCTATTTTTTCTAGTGATGTCGGCAAGGACGGCGTAGACAAATGGGCTTCTCTGAATAGGACACTTTCTTTGTCGATCTGATTTTCTATGGCCTGTTGCGCTTTCTGAAAATTCTGCACGACAGAGTCCAGCGCATCTTTTCCAATAGATGATGGATGTGCCGGAAAATGATTGACAATAATCCGTATAAGAAACCGCTTTTTCCATCGCTTCTTTCACCGCTGCCTGGCCTTGCTGGAACAGCACATCGTTATAATCCTGACCTGCTATGGCCGGTTGAGCGATCCACACCTGCTTGCCCTGTTCCCTCAGTTTTTCTACTGCGGCATGGATTAATTTATCGCTCTGAGGATTCTGGCCGTCATTATCCAGGCACAACACAATATGCGGGTTGGTTTTAGCAGGATCGATATTTTTAAAATTGGATTTACCCAGTGTCACCCGCACATCCGCGCCATTGAGTGCGGTATACACACTGAGCGCCGTTTCAGCGCCTTCAGCCAGATAGGTGATATTTCGGAAGCGGCTGATTCTGCCAGTGCGACTGATCCCTGTGAAGGACGACCCCAGGTTTGTTTTTTGACGGAGACATCGGCTTTTTTGGCGGTTTCTTTATCCAGAAAAATAGCTTGGACTGCCTGCACTTTTTCTTCGCTGTCTTTAGCCACCACCAATAACGCCGGATGCATACCCTCATTTTTGCGCGAGTAAATACCCGGATGAAACCGCACACTGTCCGGAAAACTCCCCAGAGCGATGCCCCGATGTTCCCGCAAATAGCGTTCGGCCAGTGTGCCAGCCACCGGCTGGCTTTCCCGCGCCAGTTGCTGTGCATAGCGCAGACTCCGTTGTTGCTCCGGGGTGGGCGCTTTGAAAGCCGCTGTGGGCATTCTTGAGGCCGGGTGAGGCGAAGTCGAAGTGTTGGCCTGTACACTGAACTCCGCAGGCGAGGCCCCCAGAATCTTTAACGCTTCCTGCAACACGGCCTGAAAATCCCTCTGAACATCCAGGCTTCGTTGAGCTGCAATTAAGCCTAATAAATGGCCGCCCTGACTGGTCTGGAAATCATACCAGGAACCCCGCTTGTCGCCAGCGACGGTGACCACCAGACTGCCCTGGTGGGTGCCATAACGATACTGGTTATCCGCTTTGGTTTTGGGCTCGCCCAGCAAACGCTCTAAAACAACCTCCGTTTGATCCGTCAATAAATGGCTGATCCGCTGCGCGTCCAGTCTCGGCGGCGCTGGCCTTTCCAACACAGGCGTGGGATCAAAGAACTCATCCTGCCCGTGATTTCTCTCGATAATTCTGCGGGTTGATTTCTCTCAGCCTGTAAGACACGTTTCTCAATGCCGAAATGCCGCTGGGTATTCGTTGACTGCCTTACCCCGGATTGAAGGGTGGACAGGGTTGCCCACAGTGAGGCCTCGCCCATAATTTCCAGCGCACTCGATTTATCCGCTGGATTCTCCATAACGGCCTTCAGCAATGCCTGCTTATCATCGGTATAAAGAGTCAGGTGCCTGGCCGCGCGCGTTAGCGATACCAATAAGGAAGGCTGGCTGGTCAGTTGTGGTCGATGACTTTCCGCATTGATGAGTACTTCCCATGAGGTTTTCCCCTGCGCGCTGTAGCCGGTCACGGCATAGGCATGATCCCAATGCTGGAGACGGGGATCCCCTAACACCAGCTCGATTGGTTTTCCGTGCGGGATCAATGCCTCATCCGTCAATTGCAGTGAGCGTACCGTCACGGTTTTGGCGCTAACGCTTTCCACCTGCGCCAATTCCGGGCTGAGTAGCCCCAGTGCCTCATCTGACCGCGTCCAGCGAATGAGATCGCCTGCCATCAATTCGCGCTTTTCTACGTGATACACTTCGACACCCGACCGCTCATTGGCTTGATGAGGACGGGGCTTCCACAGGATAGGGTCGCTACTGGCTGCTCCGGTTCTTTCAAGCTGGATCCACTGCTGTTCCGGCAAGACGGTTTTCACTGTCCAGTAATCGCCTTTATGGATGCCTACACTGAAATCACTGACATTAAAGCGAAAATGTCACCCAGGCGATAATGCATGGCTTCGCTGCGCTCGACCTCACTGAGCTGGCGGGAGACTAAAATCGAAGAAACCGCTCTCTCGCCCACCAGCTCTCCGCGCTGTTGGCGTCCTATGCGAATCTTCTCGTTTTGCAGCTCGCGATCCACATTTCCAAAAGTAATAATCAGGGTCTTCGAACGGCGCACCGGATCCCGATCGAGATAATCTTCGGCAATCAGGGTTAACCGCGCATCCCGATTATCCTTTTTCTGATCCTCTTCCCAATAGGAACCGACTTCAACGATGTTTTTTTCCAGAATATTAAAGACCTCGGGAAAATTTTTTTGATACAAGGCTTTCACGGCAGCTTTGAGAGTATCGTCTTTTTGTCGGGTAATATCCGTCAGAATCAGCGGAGAAAGAAATCGCTGTAAAATAGCAAACGGTTTACCGGCATCAATCGCAGTATATTGATGGATATCACCTATCAGCAGCGCCCAGGCATCGAGCTGCCTGACAGCCACCAGAAAATCATGCAACTTCCGGTTGGAGATCATCGACGATTCATCGACCACCAGCACTTTATGGCGATAATCTGCGGGTTCCAGTTTACCGGCAGCGTACTCGACTAAAAAACGATCCAGGGTTTTCCCGACCAGTCCCCGCGCGCGAATTTCTTTGACTGCCGTATGCGTGGGCGCTAAACACAGCAAGGCGCGCTGGGAATTCGATAACAGGTGTTGCACATGTTGCAGGGCTTCCACGTGTTGCAATAAAGTGGTTTTACCCGTGCCGGCAAAACCCTGCAGCAGGATAACCCGATCCGTTTTGGCGGACAGATCTCTTAACACCTGCGTATGCTCGGTGCCGGGTTGTGTTTTTTGCAGATAGGATTCGGCAAGATCAGCCGCTACCAGTATGGGCATCTGGCCACGATCGACGGTAGCCAGTGAGACAATAGCCCGCTCCAGGGTGAGTGCCTCCCGCGTTGTCCAGCGTGTGCCATCTTCGGAATAAACACCCCGAATCAATTCTCCGTGTTTTTCAGCCTCCACCACAGCCTGCTCCAGTTGCGCATGGTTGGCTTTGCCTAACACATGCGTCAACGCCACGGTCATCACGTCTTTATGCGCAAAAGCCGCCTCCTTTTCGCTGAGATAGGCCAGCGCATACCGCACGGCGGCGGCGGCCTGTTGCTCAGGTTCCGGGAGAGCCGAACCCTGTTGATACTTTTGAATGGCGGCCTGAACCGCTTTCTCTAACAAACGAATATGCTCACCGGTAGAAATTCCGGCGCGTACGAATCCGGGCGAGGATGCTCGCCGGGTATTCCCGCGTGCAATACAGCGTCAATCGCTGTCAATTTATCCCCCGTATGCCGTTGTATCGTTTTTAATAATTGGGCTTTATTTTCCGTGTAAATCCAGGCTTGAGCGCTGGCCTGTGCGATGATTTGATAAAAAGCGCGTTGGTGACTTTGACGGGAACCACTGTTTTGATAAGCGATCACAATTTCCGGATGACGATGGGATGCCTGCAGCGGCGTCAACGCAATACCATAATCAAAATGACGGGAAGAGTGATCGGCTAAATCCCAGCGTTTTACCGATTTTCCCGATTCACTGATCAGATTGATGTGTTTCTCCGTGATGGCTGTGACCATGACCCGTTCCCCTTTCACCAGCTCCTTTTTTTTATTTGAGCGATGCCAGACCAGCGTGTCACCCACCGAAATCGCCCGGATTTTTTCATCAAACACTTCAATCGCGCCTTCGGGAATCTGGCGGGGATCCCAGCGCCGGATTTTTCCGGTCGTATTCGCCAATAATAATTGATTGGTTGCTTTATCAATACGCTCAATTTGGCGATAGTCTCCACGATGCACGCGCAAGGCGCGATAATCCTGCTGAAAACGAATCCATTGACCCACCGTATACCGACGCACATCACGCTGTTCGGCGATCCGCAAATAATGCGGTAATAAAACAGCCACCGAATGTTCGATCCTGGCTATTTCTCCCGCATTTTTAAGGGCTTCGCGCAGAGCCAGATTCAGTTCCTGCGTGGCAGCATGGGTGGGCGCTAACACCACCGATCGTGCGCGCTCTTCTGTCGACAGTCCCGTCCAGTGGGCGGCCATTGTTTCCCACCGCTGAGATTTATCTTCCACGGATAACATCCGCTGACCGATGTGATCAAACGCGGCCACGATATTTTTTTGCAGGGAATCAGCCACCACTGTTTTAAGCGGTGACGCCATTGCCCGCCGATTGCCGGTGAGGTGCGCCGCCACGATGCCCTGCGCTAACAATTGCGTAAACGGCGTGCTGGCACGCCAGGTGAGGGAGGTCTGTGAATCGCCGATGGAAACCAGGCGACCATTCAGCCGCTGCACACAGGCCGCCAACTCGCTCGATTGCCGGGAAGATAATTGCGTGGCATTTTCCACGAACAACATCGGTTTTTTTTGCAGCCAGGTATCCAGGGTAGACATCGTTTCCTGACGTTTCATAAAACCAAACACCGTTTCAATTTTTTTCTGATCAAATAATTGTTGTATCCACCCCCGCAAATTGTCGGGTGTTTTTTGCAGTTGTTTTTTTAAGTCCAGCGTTTCCGCCTGTTTTATTGTCAGCAAAATAGGTTGATAGCCGCCTAATTTCGCCAGGGTCATCATGGGCGCAATCAGATGGGTTTTACCCGAACCTGTCGGCCCGGCTAACGCCGTCATCATTTTTTCACTGGAAAAAATCGTGCGGATGGCCTGCTGCTGTTCGCGGGTCAAATCGCCGTGTTCACGCAGAAAAGCCGTGAGTGTTTCGGCCTTAACGACAGGCTGGCCGCTCGAATGTGACCGGGTCATGGCCTGCAGCAATGTCTGCTCATAACGTAGCAACTCCGGCGTGGTAAACTGGCGCTCACCCCGCTCATCCGGCACCGCTGACAACGGAATGAGATCTCCCCGCTGCTGCGCTTCCTGCAAGGCCGTTAACACGGTCGTGACGGTAACATCGCCCACACTGTAATAAATGGCGCGCGCCAATAGCTCACTTTCCCGTAAAGCCACCTGGGTTTCCGAGAGATGCGCAATGGCTTCCACCATCGCCACGCGCGCCAGCGTACTGCGCTCCGGGTGAGGGGATGGCTCCTGTCCACCCTCAGACAAGCCCTGACTGTGCTGCCGGGCTTGCACCACGGTCTGCTGCGCTTCCTGTACCGGCAATAAACCGCGTAACGCGGCTTTGGTTTCCCAAATTTGTTTTAACTCGCTGTGATCAACGTGCTGCTTGGCGCGGCGTGTTTTCAGCGTCGCTAATTCCGCCGCTTTGGCTCCAGACAATCCCTGTTCTTTCAGGGCTTCTAAAATATCCTGTCGTCGCTGGGAATAGGCCTGAATACTTTCCCGCGAAATCCCCGCAATTTCAAAAAATCCATACGCCCCAATTTTTTCAACGGTATAACCCAGTTCGCGCATTTCATACGCGAGTTCCGCACGAAAGACCGCGCCGTAATATTTTTGAAAATGACGCACACCTTCAAAAAATCCCTGCGGGATTTTTTCTGAATTTTGGCTGTAACTGCCCAACTGCGATGCCAGTGACCGCCATTTCCCATCTTTTCTGGGCGTCATATTGAGTACTACACAATGCGTGTGGAGCTGCGGATCGTTTTCCCGCGAGAGATCATGCAGAAAACGCGCGACCACCAGCTTGCCGGACCGCTCGGTCATCAGCACGCCGTCTTTCATCACTCGCGTTTTAGCCTGTTCGCGCTCAATCAATTCCAGTGCTTTATCCGTTGCACGCTCAATGGCCTGAAAAATTCGTTCATCATTACCTAATAACGCTAGGATAGACACGGATTTCGGCGCACTGAAGGTGAGATCAAATCCCGGACGATGCAGAATTTCGCCATCCACTTTTTTGCCTAATCGCTCACCATTGGGCAAATGTCCCTGTAATAACGGGTAAAATGGCAGGATCGATCGTGCCGGAGAGTCCCATGATTTTCGCGCCCTGTCCCCACCACTGGCTGCGCTCCTGCGCCAGCGTATTATTCTCCGTGTAATAATTATCCTGGCCGAGAAAATAATGAGTGGCCTGTGTCACGTTCTTCACTACCTGCGTAGACAGCATGACTTCCTCTCACCTCCGCTAGTTTGAAAGACATTAATTCCACTGATCGTCATCATCCGCTGACTGGGGCGGAAGGAGGGTTTCGTTTTTTTTGTTCTCCTGAGTGTGATTTTCACGCTCAGGCGTGTCGGGTTTCATTTCTTTTTTGGGTTTATTTTTCTTTGCGGTCTTTTCTACACCGATTTTTTTTGCGTTAAATTTTCATGGGCAGGCGTTACTCCGGATTTTTCTGGTTTTTTTTCAATGGGCGCGGCGGACTGATTATCCGGGTGGGCAGGCTTGCCGGGTGGGGAGGGAGACAGTGACCGCAGAATCTGGCAATACCTCTGCGGTTGACTGCCCAGGCTCAGTCATCAGTGTACCCATTTCCCGCCGTAACGGATCTGGCTCAAATTCCCGTAAAATAAAGGGAGTTTGTTGAGTAGAACGGCAAATATAGGGCATGTGTAACAACGTAATCGGATAACTGCCGGGCAGACGCACATAACAGGTTAAATTATTCAGTCGCAAAATCTCAGCCGCCGGTACGACCGGTTTTTGCACCTCAACCCGCTGAATCGAAACGCCATCGCGAATGCTGTTCGCGCCATACGACATCCCTTCGCGCACTTCTTCAATCGTGGTTTCTCCCAGGTTTCTCGCTGACCATTGCGCCATTTCCGGGTCAGGCGCACGAAACAAAAACCGGGTGTTGAGTAACGAAGAAATTTCGCGCCCGCCTTCAAAGCCATACGTTTTAGCGAGTTGTGCGGCGCTTTGAATGCCCACCACAAAACAGCCACCAAATTTACGCGCTTCGGCCAGCGCACTGGTTAAATACGGCAACTGCTGCAGACTGCCCAGTTCATCTAAAATCACCCAGATACGCCGTGCTGGATTTTCAGGTAAACTCAGCAGCGCATTGATGGCGATATCCAGCCAGGCCGTAATTAAAGGCTTGAGCGACTCATGCCGGTCACCGGTCGAACTGATAAACAGCCATTCGCTCGAACGGTCATCCTGAATCCACTGACGAATTGAGAACGGGTTAGTATCATCATGGATATAACATAGCGATTTTAAATAGGTTGCCAATACAGACTTGATGGAGATCGCCGTTTTCTCGGTTTTTTCTGACATCAAACTTTCCGCTTCGGTACCGCGCAATAATGATTGAAGCTGCCCAATATCAGCAGTCAGTAAAGACCGTAATAAAGGCAAAATCCGGGGGTGGGGATCCTGACGTAACCGAAACGCGGCAGCGGCAAAAATGGTTCGCGCAGCGTTGACCCAGAACGGATCCTGGGCGCTCGCCGCCATCGGAATCAACGCCGCCGCTAAATTTTCAAAATCGGTTTTATCCCGGCATTCCCGCCAGATATTCCAGTCCGCGCCGCGCTGGTCTAAGGGATTCAGCAACCGGTCGTGTTCCGGCTGATAAAACTGGCTGACCAAATTACAGCTCTTATCGTAGATAATGGCGCGCTCTCCGCGTCGACGAATATGATCCAGCAGTGCCTTAATCACCGTTGATTTTCCCGTGCCGGTAGTGCCATGTACCAGAATGTGCTGCAATTCAGCTAATCTCGGCAGCGGTAATTTCTCAACGCCAAACACTAAATCCGATGTCAGACGTTGCTTGCGAATCAATTTTTTGACCGCAGGCACATCACTCAACCGGTCACCCTTAATCGTTTTATCAGCGGTATAGGCTTCGCCACGCTTTTTCAACAAGATCATGACACCGATGGCGGATAACAGCCAGGCGATCAATCCTGCCCAAAGGCTGCGGTGAGCCGCCTCATCCAGATGCATCACGGCTTCCTGCACAAAGGGCAGGGAAACAATCTGCCCGGCAGTGGCAACCGTCGATTGACCACTGGAGAAAATAAATCGCTGCCTGAAATGACTGCCGTTAAAAAACAGGTGGAACTCTGCCGATAACCACTGCTGGCCAATAAGCCGTGACTCCGCATCGGTCGCCAGCCAAAACCAGCCCACAGTTACCAGTAACCCCACCGGTAACAACCACCAGATCACTTTTTGCAATACCTGACCGATCATTCGCAGATTGTGCAGGATGACCTGGCCACCCCGCGTAGTATTTTTAATGAACTTCTTTTTCATAGTAAAGATCTCCAGACAAGGCATTTAAAAAAATTGACAAAAGCATTACTTGTAGTACAATTAAATACAAATTCAATCTACTAAGAGGGAGCGATTGATGACTAAAACCACAGCTATTTTGCATAAACCCCATCGTGCCATCTCGGTGCGCCTGGATAATGATCTCGAACCGAACGTGGATCAATGGCTGTCTCAAAATCCAGGCATCCACCTGTCCCGGCTGGTCAACCTGGCTATCCGCCGATTTATTACGGAACCGCAAACATTGCAACCCGTGACTCTGCAGGCAGCTAAAACCGGCAAAGTAAAACAATCGATGAAAAAAATGATGAAGCAACATCAGGATATGTTGGACAAGCTGAAATAAATGAAGATTCAATTGTTGGAGCCGAACACGTCTTGACGATCAACCAGGCGGTTTGTGCGCAGGAAAAGCAAACCTCGCGCTGCAGAAGCCGTCATGCTTTGGAAAGCGCCTTGGGTGCTGCCTATTATCCCGGTATTTATCCCTTTCAATATGGCGGATTGACATCGGTCGCCGGGGCATTGTGCTATTTTCTGACCCAGGCACATGCCTTTATAGATGGCAATAAAAGAACTGCCGGGATAGCCTCGGCCATTCTGCTGGATATGAACGGCTACGAACTGCGCTACTCCATAGATCTTCGAAAAAATCGCAACGCCTGGGCGGATATCATTGAAAAAGTGGCACAGTCGACTGTTTCTAAAGAGGCATTGATGCGTTGGTATGAAAGTCATAAAATAGAGAAAAAATCGTGATTGCTTAGAGTTTTTGTTATTATTTTTCAGGAGGAAAATATGAAACCAGAAAATCGAAAAGAACAAAACAGAACTAATCCATTCTGGATTAATAGCCAGAAAAAAAGATATTGGATCATAGTTGCGACAGCTATGTTTATTTTTACTGTTCTTTCTGGCCTCTCTATTCACGGTAATCTCCAACCTTATTGGCTAATTTTTATTTTTTTGAGTATTTCTACAGGCATCAGCATCTACCTCCTCGATCAAACTATTTTCTGGATAACTTCTTTAAAATTAAAAAATAAATCCAGGCTTCGCACACAGATAGCTTCCCCTCCAAGCTACCTTACAAAAAAAATAAATAAATTATTAATATCATTTTCTTTCTCCGTCGGTTTTCTTATTTTTTGGCTTATGTTTTTATTTTTTCTACAGCCCTATCCTGACGGCACTAAAGAAACCCTTCGGTTAAGCGATATTATTGGAGGTATAGTTATGAATATTGGCTTTTCTCTTGTGATATATATTTTAGTCATTAATTTTTTTACATGGATTACAGGTATTAATTTTTATCCAAGAAAAACATTCCATAATAATTTATCCTCCTTAAGCGATTTTCAAGAAAATTCATCTAACAGCCTTACAGATAAAACTCGAACAACTTGGGAAGACTGGGATCATGACCCTATGAATCCTGCCAGTCCAGAATACCAATCGACATATAAACATTGGGATCATCATGATTAATCCTTTCGCGAATCTAACTGATTTAATTTTGTAAAAGGTAGCGATGTATCTTTACGAATTTCTTCTTGACTACTTTTAATTTGCCGATTTTTGTTTTCTTCGCTAGATTTTAGTTGTTCTTTCTCAATGTTTAGTCTCGAAGAGTTCTCAACGATTATCTTACCAACCCCTTCTGCCGGACTTTTATCAATAATATTTTCCTTATCAAGACCTCGTTGATGCGCCTGCGATTGAATTTCTTCATGCTGATCGTGATAAAATTGTTTCGGTTGATTATTTTTTTCTTCTTGATGCAGATTCTGTTCATTGATACGATTTGTTTCTTCAATTTTTTCCACAGAAGATCCTTCGCTATGATGAAATTCCTCAAAATATTTCTGAACTTTTTCATGAGTAAATTCTTCGGCCAGTTTCTTCCCTTGTTCTGGATGATCGACCATTGATTTTTCAATCGATCTTAAATCCTGCCCATCTTTTTGTAGGCTATTCATAAATTCTTGTGTCGCATTACTGTTAATCGTCTCGGCCTGTTCTTCAGAAATATTCGTCATTTTTCGATAGGTATCGGCCTGCTGAAATTGTGCAGAGGCTTGTTGTTGCTCTTGATGAGCGCGATCCAAAGAACTGGAAATACTATTGAGTATGCGTTGGCCTTCTTCAGTATTGGCACGATAATGTCCTTCCGCCACACCTCTAAAAACACTCTCTACGTTATGGGCATCCCCTGTGGTATGGGTAGCGCTCTCACCTTGAGAAAAAGAACGTTGTTCGGATTCGTTGTGGCTCCAGGACCATTTAGCGCCTAAATCACCGCTTGCAGAAAGACTCGCCACTCCTCCTTTTACCCCTAATCCGGCCTGAATGCCGACTCCACCTTCAAATTGACGATTATGTGAAGCAGATTCCGAAGCGCTGTGATCCTGGCTATCTCGATGACTGTCCTGCTGCAAATCATTGAGCGCCTGCATGTCACTGGCGCTTTGACTGGTCACAAAAGAAGAGCCACTGGCCTCGGATAAACCTTGATGTCGGCTGAGTTCATAAACGCCTCGTTCCGCTGCTGACATGGCTTCACTATAGGATTGTTGATGACTTAGAGCGGCGGAGTAAGATTTATCCGCCTGTTCACTGGCGCTGCTGCGAATTGCTTCCGATAAATGAATTTGTGTGTCTAAACTTGAAGTGGCTGGCTGATTATTCATGACGACTGAACCATCTTGCGTCATGGTAATCGTGGAGCCGCCGGGCATTTGATTGGTCACCGTACCGGAGGCAGTGCGCGCCGTATCATCAAAATGATTAGCAGAGGTGTTGTAGGCATTGTGTGTACTGAAGCTGGTATTTGCCAGGCTAAAGCTGCCACTGGCGGCTTCTGTGGCGGCAGAGGATGCCCCGGATTGCACAGCGCCACCCACATATTGCCCTAAATGCGATAAAGCCTGGTGCATGCCCGTTACCAAGCTGGTGGCAATTAAGGGTACACTCAAAGAAATATAACCGGCTAATCCCGCCATATCTGAGTTAACCTGCGCCAGACCGGATTGCGTGGTTAACACCAATCCCTGAACCCCGCCACCTAAAGTGATTGCACCTAAACTACGATGCTGCGCATAAAAATTCACATACAGATTGATGATGGCATATAGTGGTGCCCACAGTTGCAACCAGAGCAGTGAGTAAGCATATTGCCTCAGAATCGCCAGACCAAACGGAAAAAACAATAATAGAAAAATAAACAGGAACGACCCATAAAGAATGCCTTCAAATACATTTTTGAGCAGTGGTAGCCAATACGCGGCCATGTCACCCATCGTGCGATTGGCGATGCGATTTTGTTGCTGGGCTTTATTAAAAGCATAACCTTCTAAGGCCGCTGGTGCATTGGTTTTCGCACTCCAACTTAATAGACCACTCTGAATCGAATTCGCCATCATGTTTTGCTGCATAAGATCGGAAGCCTCTTCTGATAAATTGGTTAAAAAACTATAGCTAAGGGGTAGATATTTTAAGAGTTGCGTCTTGGCCTGGGTGTCATCGGGAAATAATCGCACTGCATAACGATCTTCGGCCTGGCTGATCGCAGTCTGCCAATCCTGATTCAGGGAAGCCGCGCCGTTCTGACACGTGACCACGGTTTGGTTGTATAAAAATGCTCGCGCAGGTGAGGCATGTGCCGTCACAAATTGCCAGATATTGGGTGCCGTAAATAATTCTTGAGAAGAATATTTATGTAACAACAAATCGTAAAAAACGCATTGATGAATAAAACTCTGCAAATTACGATCAAAATCAGGATCCGTGACTTGGAACGTGCTAGCGGCTGTCACCAGATTGGAAGCCATCACCATTCCGGTCTGGCCATAACGCAAATCATCGGGTAACGAGAAATTCTGCTCGGTTAATTGCGTTAAGCCGTCGCCAATAGCGCTGGTAATATTAGCTAACCAGGCCAAACCCAACGGTACATTATCTACCGGATAGTCTCTATTTTGTTGGACACGATCAATAATATGGACGGTCGCTTTAGGCAGAAACAGGACATAAAAGGCCATAAAATACAGCGCAACCCAACCCACACCGACCATTAAATCCCGCTTAATGATCAATTTAGCGATTGCCCATGTCCCACCCAACAAGATACTCAAATGGATCAATGTTTTGAAAGTAGAATCGCCCATACCGGCAGCAACGGCATTAAAAATCTCCCGCAGGATCTCGCCGTTTCCGTAAGTCACTATTGCAATTTCTTGTGCCATGGTTATCTCCTGCGTGTTTTTTTTTATTGCTTTTCTATCACTGTCTCAAACGATCTGCCCATTGCAGTGTGTTAGACATTTGTGACGACAATTCACCCGCCAGCATTTGTTCGATGGTTTGAGTTTGGTTAATCAATTGTGCAGCCATACTGATTTGAGAAAAGGCGTTGGTTTGAGCAGCACGGACATTGGTTCGAGCTTGCGAGATTTCCTGCTCAAATGGGGTCATGATCGATTCAGGATATTGCAGACTGCTGGCACTGGTATGCACCACGGATAAATTTTCATCGAGGTATTGGAATAAAATATCCGTGGCAATCACATCGGCGTAGCTGACGATATCCAGAATTTTTTTGTCGCCGACAAATGCACTTTGCACATTTAGCATTTTGTAGACTGGCAAACGAGTAGACTGTAATAATCCAATTTCGGCTTGCGTTAAAGCAGTATCGGTCAGAATTTTATCGGTCATATCTTGCAGGAGATGAGCGACTTGAGTTTGTAAACCAGAATCCGGCGACACATTGAGGGTTTGAATGGAGGGATTTAAACAACCTTCGGCACTCTGCGTATCACAGACATACACTTTCGCTGAACCACCATGCAATAACGTTTTCAATAATTGATTATCAGTAGCTAACGAAGACAGCACTTTAAATTGATGGCTGGACGTATCACTGGAGCCACCCTGTAAAATAATCGTGCCGGATAACGACATCAATAATTCCGCTAATTCAGGATCGCTACTGAGAAATGAATTTTTTTGCAACGCCTTCCACGCAATATTGCCGCTGGTTAGTAACATACTTTGATAGTTAGGATTGTTTTGTGCGCTGTTTAACACCTGAGTCATATCCCCGCCGGTGCTGCATCCTTGCCGTGCCGCCGCCCAATCGGTAAAGAGTCCCTGACTGGAACCGATATCCTGGCAAACCTGCTGCTGCGCTTCATGTGTTTTCGGCCAAACCGTGCCGACTAAACCCGCCGCCGTTTCGCAGGAGTTAATGTTGGCATTGTTAATGGTATTCGCCAGCGTATTGATATACTTCATGACGTTGGCGATTTCCGGCGTGACACTTTCTATCGCTAAATTAAACGCATAACCCATCGAGTTGTTGATAATATTATTCATCAGATCGACTAACTGCTGAGAATTCACAAATGAAAATCCACCAGTAAATAAATCGATGCCACCGCAGCCGGAACGAAAACTCGGCAACTGCACTTGCGCAATCTGCACGTCTCGTACACTGTCTCGCGCAAATAAACTACCGCCACTGTAGTAACCGGCTTCCTGTCCAGAATAAGCATTAGGCGCGGTCGTGTTATCGGAAAATCCCAGATCATTAAAAAAATTGTTGAGATCGGAGTTCACATTCGCCATGGATGAAGATATACCGAAAAAAATCAGTGAAAAAACGAGTAATTTTATAAATATTTTTTTCATGAGTGACTCTCCGGTATTAAAGGGTGTTGAGCAATTTCCAATAAGCGCTGCCGTAGTTCATCTTCGCTGAGTAACCCATAACTAACCGGTATAATCCGATGACTTTCGGGATCGACGGTAAATAACGCTGGCTCCATCGTCACCTTGAGTCGTGCGGCCTGGCCTTGATCTCTATGCGAATTGGGGAAATCTGGCAGAGAAATACCATCCGTGGTAATAGGCACCACGCTCAAGTGGTAACGCTCTGAAAAATCTTTAATGATCGGTGCAAATCGCTGACAATAAGGACAAGTGCTGCGGTAAAAAAAGAAAAGCCCGCTGTGCTGTGCCAATCGTCGAATGGCGGCGTCTTCCTGTTGATGTGTGTGATCCAGGTCAATTTGTTTCGCCATGTTATTGGTCGGATGCTGTAAAGAGAAATCCAGTTCAGGGTAATTAAGAAGAACTGTTTTCCAGACTTCTGAAAAATGCTGGGCGCGTTCACCCAACTGATTTTGCAAGGTGATGTAGTTTCGCACGTTATCCACTGTTGGATTTAGTATGGCTAAATCCAGAGATTGTTTGACTTGTTCCTGTAAAGCAGCCATTTTTTGAATGGGATCGAGGATGGCTTTTTCACTGTCTGGTGAATTTTCTTCAGTTTCTCGATACCAATGCCATCCCTCAGCGGGATTTTCCCAGAAATTATCGGCTTTAGCTGAAGACGGAAAACAAGTAACCATAATAACCCAAAGCAGAATAACGACAACTTTCCAGCTCACACTGATGAATAACCACCGCAACCATTTTTGATTGTCTGACGTCGAATAAGATTTCATGAGGCTCTCCATTCCGCTAATTTCGTTTGCGCGATATCAGCAACACGATTGTCTTCTTGGGTAATCGTTTTTAATGCGCTTTCTAAACCGACATCCCCCATCACCACGTCATCCTCTTCGGGTTGCCAGCAACTTTGATTCGGCAAACAAGTTGTCGTGACGACTGACCGCCTCACCACCACGGCTGGAACCTGGGTAATGTGATAGGTTTGGAATAACCGGGGATCGATGATCACACCCCCATGACTATGGATCGTCATTTGCTTGACTGCTTTTTGCGTCTCAACAAAAGAATCATTCAATAGTCCTGGAATGATTAAGGGCGCATGAATTTTTTGCGCTTGCTCAGACCAGGCTTTAAGACTTTCGATTGGCATCGAGAATGAAATAAAAATAAGCACGTTACCCGGTACAGCGTTGCTCGTGGTATAACTTTCAGCCTGACTGGTCATCATCCCACAGCAACCCATAACGATCCCCAGCATTTTGAATAAAGTTCTAAATTTTAAAATAATCTTCATTTTTCATTAGTCCGTCATGCAACAATTTCGTTTTCTAAAGATCAAATAACCATAATTTTCTGTACTGATCGGTGATTCCAAAGCAGACCCCCAGAGCATCGTGGTGCGGCCAAATGGCTGGCAACCGTAAGGAGTCACAGTGGGAATAGGGTTAACCATTTGATAGCGGTAACGTGATTTGGGTAATGTAAGGCTGGTATGATCGCTGCATAAATCTCCGATACTGCTATCGGACATCAGCCCCAACCGATGCAGCTTGTAGATCAATCGCTCACTCAAAAGCACAGTTCCCTGTACACCGCCGATATATTCACCCACAGAGCCGGTTAGTGGATACATGGTTCCCTGGGCGCCAGCGCACCAAAACAATTCATCATTGGGCAACCAGGTAGATGCCGAGATCGCATCCACACTACAGGCTGCCTGCATCGGTAAATTATTAAAAAGCAGCGTTTCAGGAAATAACGTCAATGCTAACGTTTCATTTTCCCACGTGGGATCCAATTCACTGAGATACGTGAGCATCGGCGCACCGGCGCTGGCACAACGCGGTGATTGCACACCCAGCATCTGCATGATCGGAAAGGTATAAGCATGGACATAAAAAAATCCGGTATTGACAGAAGGGTCATCTACGGCGACTGCGCCATCGTTGGGGCTTTCCATTAAAGGGACACCGCCGAGATTGACCAGGCAAAAGGGCGAGCGAGTCACGTCAATTAACTCCATTGGCTCCCAATAGCCCACAGCAATACCAATTTCGGGAAATAAATCCCCGCCACAGGTACAGAAAGTATCGGCTGGATTGACCGTATCGGGATTCGTGCCGGTCATAAAAGGTGTCGAACCGATGGTGATCGGCAGCAGACAATCCCAACAGATATCCGTGACCGGATTGATTAATCGACCGGTACAAGGTGTCAGCCCAGCCACAGCAATACCGATGGGAGAACTCATTCCTGCGATCAGAGACAGTAATATCCATAATCGTCTCATGGTTTTACCTCACTGATTTCCAGTTGATCGCCCACCTGACTGACCACGGCTGGTACCTGGGTAATTTGTAATCGTTGGGTTAACCGACCCCCTTGATCGAAATAAACGTGTTTATGCGGAAATTGTTGAGTCAGTGTGTGTAAGGAACCGTTGACTAAAATCAATAAATCCTGGCCTTTTAATTGTTTGTCCTGCTCTTTCACCCAACTCACTTGGGCTGGATCATCTCCATCAATAAAAAATAATGATTTATCCCAATGCATCTTCTGGAGTGGATTGAATCGCGAACCCGATTTTAATAAAATAGAACCGTTGGCAGAACGCACGTCGACGGGAATAACAAACGAGGGATCTAATAACCAGCGCCGGGAGTGGATTGTGGGACGCAATCCCAGCACCGGAGTAGGTCGATCCGCTGCCACCCTGATTGATCTCTGCTGATCCTGCCAACCCTTACCGTCTTCCCCACTCATTTTTTCCTGAACTTTTTTCTGCGCCATCTGAATAAAATCGGTTTCAGTGATGGGATAAACCGGACCGATCACCCTGGCATCATCCGCAAAAACCGGCAGACAATAAAAAGAGATCACCATGAGACTGATTTTATACCGCATCAGACTGCCCCAGGCGTTTAGAGACTTCAGGCGTCAGATCAACCCCACCGGCAATGACCGCTTCCTTCGGAACCAGAATGACATGATTTTCTTTAGCAACGGTTTGCAAAGTAGATTCCAACTGCGCGCTAAAAGCATGAATTCGTTCTTGATGTTTGCCGGGTGAGTCAGATTGTATCGATTCCATTTTCACAAATTGACGAATGATGCCGGTGATATCCACGGTCGCCAGTGGCGTGTTTACCGGTAAATAATGATTGAACACAAAGATCATCAAGAGACTGAGGAGTTCACACATCAATGCCACACTGAAAAGCTGGATTTTAGTGCAGTAGTTGCCTTGATTAGGATGATTCATTTTTTATCTCCCGATGTGGGTTGCTGGATGGTTGCGAATTTTTTAGCGACTTGCTCAATCGCCGCTTGTAGAGAAAGTCCCTGAGCTTGACATCGCTTCACCGCTTCAAACTCATCACCTTTAGAGGAATATAAAATCCGTGAATATGGATCGAATATGATTCGATGCACGGAAATTCCCTGTGGACTTTTAATCACACATTCTGAATAGTCATCACCACGCCGCACACTCTGAAATAACTTTTCGGTATAATCATCCATCGGAAATTTTCCAGAAGCGCGTAATTGAGCGATCGCTTCCCGATTTTGTGCAAGGATTAAGGTAAATGCCGAGTTCTCAAAAGCCGCGAGTGAGGTGGCGTTTTTAAAGTAATCATTGACGCCCTGCGTAACCGTCACAAAATTAGCATTATAGCGCCGAGCGCGCCGATAGCCGGTTTCAATAAATTTAGCCGCACCTTCCTGATCACTACCCAGTAAATCCCAGGCTTCATCAATGATGCAGGATTTCACTTGAGAACGGCTGCCTAAATACATGCGCTTGGAAATTTGATACATCAACACCAATAACACAATTTTTTGTAAATCTTTTTTTTGCTTGAGTTCTTCGAGTTCCAACACGATAAAATTATTATTGATGTTGAGTGTGCAGGGGCCCTCGAAAAATTTTCCATACATACCGTGTTTGGTGTAAGGGTACAGCAAATGTGAGAGCGTAGTGCAGATCGGGCTAGCCTGTTGACTGAGCCACTCTGATACCGTGGTAATACTGGCCGCTTGACCTTTCTGATTCCAGGCTGCCTTAACCCCTTTTTCTAAAAAAGTCATTTCCTCATCGGTCACATTGCTTTGCGGGCGTGCCATCGCCGCCAACAGAGGTTTTAAAATCTCCAAAGATTCATCATCCATCTGTTCGATAAAAGTAAACAGGTTGAGAGAAATCGGCTGATCGGATTTAAATTCGATAAATTCCCCACCCAGCAGTTTGCAGGTTTTTTCATAAGAGCGACCGACGTCGATCACCCAGACTCGACCACCCGCACCGAGCAACGCGACAATATACTCTTGCGTCAACGCAGATTTACCGCTGCCCGAAGTCGCAGCAATCGCGACATTATAATTACCATCGGGATTATCGAAAGGGTTCCAAATGGCAATTTGGCCGCGCCGACCCGGAAGGAAGAGGCTAGATCGCGCGAGGCCTTTCCATTCACCCAGTAACGGCGCGATATTAATGGCCGAAAGCGCATTCATCGTGCGCAAACGGCCTAATCGTTTTAAATCATCAAACATCCCCTCCGTCATCATCATCGGCAACACAGCAAGCCAGGACTGTAATTGCAAATACGATTCTTTGCTTAATTTCCAGCCATTGGCGCGATATAAATCGCGTAATTTCCTTTCTGCACTATGAGATTGTTCTAAGGGAGAATATAAAACCACTTGATAAAATACTTTAACCAAACGATCACCTTCACTGAGCCGATCACGCGCAAATTTCCAGTCCTGATACTCTTTGCCAATACTCGGTTTAAATTTGGCGAGTGGACTTTTAGCGATAGAGTCTTTATTCATAAACCGCATCTGCGCTTTGGCCGCAGATTTTTCGATGTCTTCCGGTCGAACGTGAAAACTCACGACAAAGGGACAGGGAATTTGTAACGCAGCATTAAACAGTTGTCCCAGGTTTTCACCCGCCTGCCACAATCCCACGGACTCCGGAAAATCGCGCACACTAAAGCATTGCACCGCCCAGGTTTCATCCTGATTTTTTTCTTCATCCTTTTTATTTAAAATCAGATGATCTTTATAGACCTGACAGCGGTATTCGGGATCCGTCACTTGTAATGCCAGCGCATCGTATTCATTCCAGCGCTGTTGCGCTGAATAACAATCGCGGGATGGATTTAATAAATCGATTAACAGGCTGATAAAATGAGTGATCGGAATGGGACGTGTGGCCATTTGTAAGGAATTCAGCGAACTGACAAAGTCTTCGCGTAATCGAACCAACGTTTGAGTATCTGCCGTTAAATCTTTAAGTGGGATAGAAACGATTAAAAATAGCCGAAAATCTCGTAAAATATAAGAACCACTGTGTGTTAACGAATTCAGCGTGCCTTGCTTTAAAAATTCCGCTCTCTTTTGTGCAAGCCAGGCGAAGGTATCTCCCGCCGCCGACCGTTCGACGGCGAACTGATCGATGGCCGAGCCGATTTTATCCGAAGCCCATAACAGACATTGACAATCTGCATTAACCGGTAGCACATCCGTTAACAAACTTCCCAAAATTTCTACCGTTTGTGGGGTGGCTCCCGTCAATGGCGCTATCTCCAACATCCAGCCGCAGCTTCGTTTATTGATGAAGAGCTGCGAATCCGGGTCATAGGTTTCATACGGTAATAAACTGGATAAAGGACACTGCGCTAATAAATCACTTAAGGCACCGAGGACAGGATTATTTTGCTCAACGCCGACGGAGTGAGATTCTCCCAGAAAACCAGCCACGCGCGCAGACCACGCTGAAAAATCAAAAACCGATTTAGAATTAAGCATGCGTATCGTCCATTGAGGTGATTGAAGTGGCCGGTGACCAATGTCCCGGTTGAATCACGTGATAAATGGTATTGGCAGAAAAGTAATTACCTTGGCTGTCCTGATAAGGCGCGATCCAAAGACGCATCACCGTTTCCGGGTTCCGTTTGATGGAATCGGTGGAATCCCCAGCATCCGCTAAATAACGAATATCCACGGTCAGCGTCGTTTTTTCGACCGATGAAGCAGGCTTTGCCTGAGCCAGCTTACCCTGATCGACCAGCGTATTGACTTGATCCAAACTCTGACAGGAAACGCCCGGTTTCATCGGGCAGGTAAATTGAGAATTGAGTTCTCCGCAGCCCATCAGTGCCGCACTCAGGCTAACTAAAACCCCGAAGTTAAATAATTGTTTTGAACGATTGGGACTCCACATAGAATTGTCTCCTTTAGGATTTAAAAAAAGAATTATTGGGTTGATTGGTTTGCAACGCCCGAATTTGCGCTGGCGTCAGCGGCAAAGGATTGATGGCGGTTGCTGTCGGCAATGAGTTAGCGTTAGGGGCTACTGGAACTTTGAGCCGCCGTGACTGATTGAGGTAATGGGGTGGACTCAAATGGCGGTAAAATGGCTTCTTTTTCGTTATCGTGCTTTTGGCCGTCTAAGTAGAAATCCTTTTAAAAATACAACATCAACAATCGTTCCTGCTGACAATTGAATCACGGGATGATACTGATCGGCGCGGCGAATGTTATAGTCCGCAATTTTATCCATCGCATTGCTAACGCCTTGCGCCGCACCGAATTTAAAAATATCGGCATTGTTGACAGCACTGACTGCGCCAGCAGGAGAAAGTGCGGTGGTCGTATACTGTGAGGCAATGCCTTGCGAGAAACCCGATAACGATCCAGCAATAAAAGCGCGTTTTAACAAAGCGCCTTCACGCCACAACGGAACACCCCGCACGCCATTTTTACCTTCCGGCCCAAATACGGTTCCTTCCACCGGGAGTTCAATCACTTCATGATGGTTGGGGCTGACACAACTCAGTCGCTCTAAACGCATTTGGCCCCGTTCCGAAGAAATATCTCCAATCACCGCTGCGGTGGCGACACAATCCTTGAGGTGACTCTGTTGATGATTGGGTAGTGTCCCCACGTCTAATAAACGAAACAATACCGGCGTAGGATTGCTTTGGCTGTTAACACCGGTGGAAGCATCCGCGCCACCCAGCATCACCGCGCGCACAAATGTGCCTGCCGGAACAAAAGTATCTGGGGTTTTAGAGGGTCGAATCACTGGTGGAACAACCGGCTGCGATTTTGGCGGCGTTAACTCTAAAATATCATCGCTCACTCCCGCTAAAGGATGGAGTGCGGGCGGGGATGGAGTGATCACCGGGTTATTAGTGTTAACGCCATTGACTGAAGTATTCAGTGGGTTAATCATCCCTGGTGATCGGATAGCCGTGTTTAATTTTTCCTGTAATGCTTTGAGTTGCATTTGCAGCGTTTGCAAGGCTTCATTTTGAGATTGATTCGTTTGTTCCTGAGTTGTTTTTTGTTGCGCGATGAACTGTAACTGTTTCTGAAGTTCTGAATTCGTTTTTTGCGTTTTATTCAGTTCGGCTTGCGTACGTTCCATCCAAAGACCCGCACTATCCACATGCGTTGTGGGATTGTCGATTTGAAACTGCGTGCTGGATTTTCGCTTACCCGGTGACTGTGAATCCACATGACCCGATAGGAAGGAATAAAAAACCCAGCCTATTAATGCGACAGCAATCACCGCGATCGCCAGATGCTTTTGTTGTTTTTTCTTGACTCGGCTGGGCTGCGTGTCCACTTCAGATTGTTGAGAATGATCGGATTTTTTAAACATGACTGACCACCTTAATCATTTGAATCGATTGTTGAGGGAGTAAAGTTGTTTTCTTTAAATAAATGGCGCGATCACCGGGTTGGAATAATTCGTTCTCAGAGATGGTCACTGTCTGACGAGAATGATTGGTGATTTGATAAATATCCACATCCCAATGAGCGCCGATATAACGATCCGTTAATTTCAGGTTTAATTGAGAGCCAACAGTAAATGCTTTGGGTTTATTGAGCGTAAACTGCGTATAACCAGCCGGTATTTTTTGATGAATGATGGCATCGACTAAGCGGATTAAAGTCTGCGAATAAGCGTCGCTGGTTTCCCAGACTTTCGCTGCTTCCGTGACTAATTCCTGTGGTTTGATCACCAACATATCCGCTTGTTGATGATATCGTGGGGTTAAATTCAACACATAATGATGTCCCTGTTCCGTGCTGATAAATAAATAAAAAGGCTTGATAACATTCATTTTCTTCGGGTGTTTATGACAGAAAATCTTATGACCTTTTTTAGATTCACTTTTGTTTTTTGACATGGGACAAGTTTTAGTGTGGTTTGGAGAAGTAATCACCGGTTTTATAAACACTGCACCTTGCGCATTATCGTTACTGACCGTATAAGCGCCTGCGGTTCCTCTTAATAGAGCAATACGATCACCGCTGACCGCAATGCGAGTCATTTCTGTGGCTGCAATATCCGCCGAGATTTTCGCATTATTCTCGACAGTCATCGTTTGCGCTTGCGCGGGTGTCAATCCCACCCAGGCTGAAAACGCCATGACGGATATAGTTAACCCTAAATGAGTTTTAATGAGCTTTTTAAGCATGAGAACTGTCCTCCTGAGTGATGGTCTGTTTTGGTTCTTTTGAGTCATTGGTTTTGTCGATTATTTCCTGAAACGATTGCAGCCAAAGGCGGCCTTGTACGTATCGGAAACTGAGACGATAACTGAGGCGTTGCACAGGCAGTGGCATATTGCTCACCGTGGCGCTGAAATCACCGCTAATTTGTGCGGTGAGATGCGAAACATCGACGGAAATATCGACTGGATAAAAAATCAGACTGGTGTGGGTTTTAGCTAAATGATCCGCTTCCTCCACTAATTCATTTTTTAACTCCCCGTAATAAGCCGGATCGGTATAGCGCAATAGCATCTCTCGTTGATATTCCGCACTGCTCGGCGTCATATTTAGACGTAATTGCACGAGAAAAGACGATATTTGTGATAAGTATTCCGGTGACACCGTTTGCGAATTGACCCAGAATGCTTGATGGATAACCGGCGGCACAATGACAATCCGCTCACGATTAACCATTCGACAAACGCAAATGACCAGAATGAGACTGATCATAGCTAAAGCTGCCGCCAATACTAAATAACCATTTCGCTGTGCGATTAAATTTTGTAATCGGGATTTATACTGCGTGATTTCCATAAGTTCTCTCCGGGTTAACCAATGAGTTCCCGCCAATACGACGGCGGCGTGGCTTTCAATTTCACACACGAGGGCAAATGCCAATATAGCCAATGAACAATAAAGTAATGGCCTTGTTGACCTTTCATTTTTTTAATGCCGAATATCCCGGCGCTGCCTACCATCATGCCCCACACCGGACTGTTAAATGCCAGCATTAAATCAGAAACGGCGCTAAAAACACGATGAGTTCATCCAGCGTCCACAGCATAAATTTAAACGGCTCATCCAGCGTTTGCGGAATGCGATATCCCTGACTCATGCGCTTTCTCCCGCAATCGACAGAATAATGTTGAAGAAAATCGACACCACCACGATGCCGGTCAACACCAATAAATTCTTGGTTTTCATATAAGCGGCCAATCCTAAAATACCTTCGGCGGCGTAAATATATTTTTTACCGGTGCCATTGAGGGTTTCCCATAAGCTGGCGTCAGTGCCTGCTAAAATATCGGTACCGTCTGCCAGGGCTGAACCCCACAGACCGATTAAACTCACCAGTAAAAAAAGACGGACGGTGGCCAGGCTGTTAGGCTGGCACAATGCACACCATAGCCGATAGCTCAGTGTCTGGCTGATGCTTTTGAATTGCTGAATTTTATTATTCATATTCGTGATTCCTGTGTTTTTTAACTTTTCCTCGATTTTGCAATCGAAGTGCCGATAATTGTTCAAATTTCCAGTGCAAGGGTTTAAAGTGTTTAGTCCCCAATTTCTCCATTCTCGTCAAACAAGCCACCTCATACTCAGCGCGGGCTGCTTTAATTTCTTGTGAAAAAGCCCTGCATTTTTGACGATAAGGATCGTTATCAACGGCATGACTATTTTCTCCCTCGTTTTTCCAACGCCAAAACCATTTCATTCCAATTCCGGCATATCGCGCCGCGAGTTCATAACTCGCCCCTATCCGCAGAGCTTGACCTATTTTTTTCTGGATATTTTCTGTCAACTCATGATCCTGACTCTCCATAACGGACGCCTTGTTGCGCTGATACTGAATCGAATGTCCGGTCGGTGCCGGACAACCTCGCCGCTTTGCCAGTGTGTTGCTGCCAGCGGCGCACTGTCACGTCTACATACGTAGGCATGACCTCCAAAACATACGCCTGGCGGTGCGCATGTTCGGCTGCGATCAGTGTGGATCCGGATCCGCCAAACATATCCAGCACCCGATCGCCGACCAGACTGCTGTTGTGCAGCGCTCGTTGTACCAGCGCGAGAGGCTTCATGGTGGGATGAAGGTCACAAGACAGCGGTTTATCGAAAGGCCAGAGCGTACTTTGCGAGTGATCCCCATACCATGCATCCGTTTGGCCTTTACGGTAGGCATAGAAAATGGGTTCATGCTGCGTTTTGTAACGACCCCGGTTCAATACAAAATGATTCTTTGCCCAGATAATCTGGGAACGTATGAGTAACTGATTGGATTCCAACGCCTGTTTGACTAAATCCTGAAATTGGGAGGCGTGGCAGACATACCAGGCCGCTTCCGGTTTGACTCCCGTTACCGCACTGGCGAAAGCAGTTTGTAAAAACTGAAGATACTGCTGCGGATTCATCGCGTCATTTTGGATGCGACGTCCTTTAAAAGCACCGCGTTCCTGAAGATAATCGACGTTATAGGGCGGATCGGTAAAGACCATATCCGCTTTAGCGCCATCCATTAGTCGAGCTATATCATCCGGTGAGGTGGCGTCACCGCACATCAGACGATGATGCTCCAGCTCCCAAATATCACCCGGTTGGCTAACCACAATGTTTTGCGGGGTTAACCATTCCGCCGATTCTTCGTCGGGTTCGGATAATGTGCCGAGTAATTTGGTGAGTTCAATTTCACTGAAACCGGTCAATGACAAATCCACATCCAGTTCCTTTAACGAGGCTAATTCCTGGCAGAGTAAGTCCGAATCCCATTCGGCCTCTTCACTTAGCCGATTATCGGCAATGCGATAGGCTTTGACTTGTTCGGGTGTGAGATGGTGCGCAATAAAAACCGGTACTTTTTCCATCTTTAATTTTTTAGCCGCCAGCCAGCGCGTGTGACCCGCAATAATGATGTGATCTTTATCCACCACAATCACTTGTTGCCAGCCATAGGTTTTTAAACTGTCAGCGACCTTGTCAACGGCTTTCGCATTTTTACGCGGATTCCGTTCATAAGGTCGAAGATCATCAATTAAAAACCATTGAATATCCATTGAGAAAAACTCCATAGTTTTTTATTTTTATTTCGGAAGATTTTTTCTTCACGCTCAAAAGATCATCTCAAAGAATTATAAAATTCATACGAAATGAACACACATAAATTTCCCGATCGATAGGAAAA
>CAVQJI010000009.1:0-185709 GCA_963712715.1 uncultured Pseudomonadota bacterium
ACATATTATCATGCTCAGGAAATGGCTTCAGTGCCGGGCATGATTCCGCAGTCATCAGTTTTAACAAATTATCAGTAATGGATTGCATGGGTTTACGCAGTCTTTCCACATCTGACACGATATATCCGGCAGTGACGTCATTATTCATTTTATGATTGAGCAGCCGTTTAACGGCATAAGCCGAAATATCCAGGCTTTCGGCAAGGGTGATAAACGTGCGGCGGAGATCCTGGACAGTAAAAGTGACGCCGGAATCTTTGGTGACTTTGGCGGCCTGTTTGCGGGGTTCCACGATGTAGCCGCCTTTGCCGGTGCCGGGGAAAACATATTCGCTACTGACCTGTTGTTGGCGGCGAGTGAGCAATTCAGATAAATAATCAGACAGGGGCAAAGTGTGAGGTTGATGATTCTTGGTCTCCTCAACGGTTAGCGTTTTAGCTTTTAAATCAATATCGCTCCATTTGAGTTTGGCGGCTTCGTTTTTCCGCAGGCCAGTAAACAAAACCATCAATAAATAATCGTGGAGCGTTTCGTTAGTCATTTTTTGTAGTCCCCGATGCCAGGCCGCTAAGTCATGGGGCTTAATATAAGTTTGCCGCCGTTTGATGCGATACCAGGCACGGGTTTGCGATAGCCGCTTGACAGGGTTTTCAGTAATCAGCGAATGACCTTTAGCATCTTCATATTTTACGGCGGCAAAATTAAATAAGGCGCGTAATACGCGCATGGCAAAATTGGCATACGCTCGCCCTTGGTCTTCGCCCAGAGAATCGTGCCGCTTGGCAACTTTATCTTTGGTAATGCTGAGTAGGGGTTTATCTTTCCAGTCGGCAAACGCACGGTTGACTACATTTTTGTAATCATAAAGCGTCCTGGGTTTGAGTTCTTTGCGGGCTTTGAGATAGTCCTGAAACACGTCGTTGAGGGAGAGTGACTGAAACTCGGCGGTTTTCTGTTCAGCGCGTGGGTCAATGCCGGTGGCGATTTGCCCTAATAATTTTTGGGCTTCGCGGCGGGCCTGCTCAACGGTGATCTCTCCGTAACGGCCTATGGTCATGCGCCGGACTTTGCCGCTAACCAGCTTTTCCACGATAAAACTTTTGATGCCGCTGGCGGTCACGCGCACGCCGAAGCCTTTCAATTGCCCGTCGCGGTAGAAGGCTTGATCGCGGTCGGTAGGGGCTGTAATATGGTCAACAGTAGTTTTAGTTAATCGCATTAGTCGGTCTCCTATGTAGAAGCTATGTAGAAGGAATAGCAAAAACTCGTTACAAGAGCTTAAAACTGATTATGCCAGTAACTATTTGTAAAGTAAAGTTTTTTAAAACAAAATAGGGGTTTTTAAAACAGTTTAAAAGGTATTAAAACTGCTATTTTTAGAATTCGTAATTAGCCGGTCGGGGGTTCGATTCCTCTTACCGGCACCACAATAAGTATTGAATAAATTTTTCAATTTAAGAATTTCTTAATATAAACATTAGTATGCTTATTGCATCAATTTTTTATTAGTGTGGCAAGCTGAGAGAAGGTTTAATAAATAATTCTGCGATTATTTCCTATTCGTTTAGATCTAAACAAACAGAACATCTGTATCGGGATGGAAATTTTATTTATAATTTTCCTGTCCACCTGTGGCTGGCTGACTTAGGGCTTCCTCAAGTACTTTCTAACATCATCCTGTTTGAATATTGGCTGCCTGAAGAAAAAAACATTGAAGCACTTCCGGCTTTTTCGTTCGAGCAAATAAGTAACCCGTTTTCAATTAACTATCCCTTAAGAGATGAAAAAGGGCAATTATTCTTTAAGACTGCGCCCGAAGGTAGTTATGAGAGATCCATGGCATCTTTGGCTCTGGAAGCGCGTCTTTATAAATCGGGTATCTATGACTTTTATACCAATACAATTGTACCCGGGACATATGCATTGTTAGAGCAACAATTACCCCCCGTTTTAAATCTGATTGGATTTCCCAAAGTTTTGAATAATATTGTTCTGGGTTATTTGAACTATGAGCATTGGCAATACTTATGGCGTAAAAGTAATGAAAATAGAACTTATCAGTATCATTTTCCCTGGAAAGAGGATGAAAAGCACCGGCGTTTAACACGTGTAATGATCGAGGAGGACAAATATCCTGTGAAGGAACACAATACAATCATCATTAAGGGATTATTATTCACGTTTGTACAAAAGCTTCCTGAAGTGCTGATCACTATCATCACTGATTACGTGGGTGAGATTAAAAATGAATCTAAAAAAACCAGCAAGGATTTGGTTTTAGATGAAATAGAGCATTTTATTGAAAAATATATTGCTATGGAAGCGCAAGCTACCAATACTCTAATAAATTATATGGTCCTGAAGTGCGCCCAGAAAGCCATACAGGCGATTCGTGAAGGTAAAGGTTTCCAACCATCTCTTCCAGAAGAGTTTAAATATTTGTACCAGCCGTCGTCGCATCACGGCCGAATTTTTCCCGGAGCTCCTTTTAAACATTATTTTGATTTTCTCCATAAATTTTTCGCCGATCTATCCTTTTCCACTGATGCCCGCAATTACTATAATATGACCTTTTTTGAACATGCTATCCGTCATATCAATCGTCTGGAGCCAGCAGAAATCCGGAATATTTCCCGAGTCTTCAATATGGCCAAATCGTTGATCGAAAGTTCGTATATTCTATCAACCAAGGCTTCTTCAAGTACTATTTTTTATTTTGGTTCGGAAGTCGTAGGTTCTCTCTGTCGCCACGTTGTTTCGCACTTGCAACGCGGAGATGAAATAAAAAACCTGAATAATAGAGGAAACAGACCCGTATTATTGAATAAAATTTCAGGCGTATTAAAAAACCCGCTGAGCAGTATCGAATTTAATGACCAGAAGGGTTTTTTCGTAACCTTTGCCAATAAAGACAAAGGTATCCAGTTCTTTAATTATCATAAAAGGTCGAAGATATTGGATATACTGTATAAATATATTAATGAAACAAAAAGTCGTTCCCGGTTATCGGTTTTATTCTCATCAGAAGAAAATTATTCTAAACATGCCCAAACTTTAGTGGATCGACTTTTAGATATCCCATTTGCCAGCCCCCATGAATATGTGATAATAGATGAAATTGGGAAACTGCTGGCTTCAAATACGCTAAAAAGCGAGCCTTATAAAAAAGCATTGAAGCAAGTGAAAGACGAACTCGGCCAGGAAGCGTCTCGAAGCCAGGTATTAGGCCAGACAGGACTCACGCATCCAGGGAAGAACTAGTACCCCGTCAAATAAGTTTTTCCGGATTGTTTAATAGGTGCATAACACAAGCTTTTTCTTGCTTTAGATTTTGTAAAACGCCAATTAATTTTTGTTTGCTTTTTATTAATTATTTTATTCCATGCACGTGTTTGAAATTTTAAATTTTCTATTGTTCCTATTCTCCCATCACCTAAGCATTGCCTTGAATACATTCCAATTGCAATCTCAGCTTGGTTTAACCAGCTTCCATGTTTCGGGGTATAATGAACTTCAAATTTATTCCATAGTCTTTTTACCTTCTTTTTCACCATAATTCTCTATCAAATGTTTTTCACTTTGCGTAGATCTAAATTATCCATTACTAAAATAATCTTTTCTGCATCGTTATATTTTTCGGATAACAATTTAATGAATTGCGAAAAATCAGAACCACATCGTTTTTCTGTTACAATGTTAATATACTTCCCAGCTTTCGGTTCAACCGCGCAAAATACATTTACTGATCCGTTTCGTTTATATTCATAATCTTTTTTTAAAATATCTCCAGGATCATTTGGTAAAATACGTTTACGTGTATCGCTTATTAACGGAACTGGTTTTTCATCTATACAAATAACAGGCTTTTTTTCATTATATGGGCGTGCATATACGTCTAATACATCTTCCATTTTTTTTATATATTCTTCATTTAAATCACCAATGCACCACATCTTTTCTTGCCAAGGCTTTAAATCATGTTCTTGCAAAATAATTCTAACTTGTTCTCGACTAATTGATCGATCAATTAAACCACGTTTCTCTGATTCTTTAGCTATCAAATCCAAAGTCCATCTATAACAACCACTGGGTGGATTCGTACAAACCATCGCAATAATTCTTGATCTCTCCCGATCATCAAAATCAATTGGACGACCTGATCGCTCATCATCATACAAGGCAGCAATCAAATCCCTCTTCATTATAAGCATTTCCGACATTCGTCACTGTTTTTGAATCAACATTTAATATCAGAGCTATTTCACCTGATGAATATCCATGATGAAGACAATTCAAAATATTTGCACGCCTGATAACACGCGGCTCTTCGTATTTTAGAAATTCTTTTATCGCAATGAGTTCATTTTTCTTAAGTTTTAGTGTCAATGGCAACATGATCTTTCCCTGATTCATTTTAAAAATCAGGAATCATGACACAAAAACGAGTTTATATAATCCGGAAAAACTTATTTGACGGGGTACTAGTACGCCATCCACTTAATTCCTGATAACCACAGTGGTTAGGGGCAACGGATAATTGACAGAATTTATTTTTTGGACTAGATTTTTTTGAGTAAATGACATTTAAAGAGGATAAAATGTCTAAAACAACAAAAAAATGGTCTCGAAAAGTGACGGAAAATAGTCATGCGTTAGCACTGGAGAATCGGGTTTTCACCTGGAGTAGTCCTAAAAAAATCGCGGCTTCTTTACGGAAAAGTGCGTTGGAAAGCCGGAACAGAAAATCTTCTGCTTTTAGGTCCGCTATGTCTATGTTGTGTTTTTATATTAATCGGGCCGGGAAAAAACTTCCAGAAAATAAACTCAATATTTTGAATAAGGCCAAACAGGAATTACGTAAATTATTTAATAGAGACAAACCTAAAAATAATGACTGAACGGTTAAGCCCAATTTGCCCGGGTTAAAACCCGGGCAGAAATTTTAAGGGCAGTTTAAACACAATTATTTTTTACTAAAAATTTGCGCCGCACGTTTTTTTTGTTCTCGTGTTGAAACATCTTCAATATGTGTGGCAACATGCCATTTATGACCATATTGATCTTCCAGAAAAGCACAGCGGTCTCCATAAAACATATTTTCAAGGGGACGTGTCAGTTTTGCCCCGGCTGCAGTGGCGGCAGCGACCGTTTTATCGACATTTTTAACGTATAAATGAAGAGTGATGGCGGCGCCTCCGAACGCTTTTGGACTGCGCGCATTAAATTCGGGGCACTCATCCGCTAACATAATTTTGGAATCGCCAATCTTTAACTCAGAGTGAGAAATTTTACCGTCAGGGCGATCCATTTTTAAAACTATTTTGGCGTTAAAGGCCTTTCGGTAGAATTCAATGGCTTTTGCGGCATTTTCAACAATCAAATAAGGTGTTATCGTATGATACCCTTTAGGAATTGCCAATACCTTTTTCTTCTTTTTTACGGCAGGAGTGGCAGGTTTAAGTACCTTTTTTTTGGTAATTTTTCGGGAAGAAAGAGAGTTTTTTTTTGCTTTTGCAGCAGGTTTAGCTTTTGGCATAAAAATTTTCCTTTAAATAATTAACAAGGGCAGAATTGTAACACCTTCGAACTCATATTAAAATAGTAATATTATCAAATGATTTTTTGGCAGCGATCAATTGGAGACATTGATCGCTAATATATTTTTTTTCAGGGAGGGGCAATGAAAATTTATATTTATTGGATTTTTTTTCTGTTGTTTAGTTGCCAAATGGCAGCTGCTGAAGGTAGAGAATATTTTAGCGTGTTACCTTTAGGCGTATCTGGCGGTGAGCTTGAAAACAATCTCTCTGCATATTTGGTTGCTCCTGCCGGGACGCAGGATTTTGTTGCTCTTGATGCGGGGACATTATGTTCTGCTATCAAAAAAATTCCAGCTGCCGAATATAACAAAATAGGAATTCATGCTTCGGCAGGCAATTCTTTAGGAGACACGTTGTTATCCCGATATATAAAATCATATTTAATTTCACATGCTCACCTCGATCATATCATTGGCATGGTAATGTGTTCAACGATAGATAGTCATAAAGAAATTTTGGGCAGAGATTCTACCATTGATTATTTGCGGGATTATATTTTTAACTGGAAAATATGGCCCAATTTAGCGGATGAAGGCACTCCGCCCTTGATAAAGCAATATCATTACCACCGTCTACATTTTGATATTCAATATTCAGTTCCCGGAACGGCAATGACGGTGCGGGCATTTCCGCTTAGTCACGGCTCTCATTATCCTTCAACAGCATTTTTGCTGGAATCTCGAGGTCATTACCTGCTTTATTTTGGTGATACCGGGGCTGACCCTATTGAGGGCAGTGAAGATATTCACAAAATTTGGGAAACGATCGCGCCATTGATACGCGCACATAAACTGGATTCGATTTTTATAGAAGCTTCTTATCCTGATGACCGTCCCGATAAATTGCTGTTTGGCCACTTAACTCCGCGCTGGGTATTGTTCGAACTCAATCAATTGTCTCATATCGTTAATCCACAACATCCTGCTATGGCATTGCATGGGCTTCAAATTGTGGTCACTCACATTAAGGTGGGTTTGGAAGATCGCGATATTCCCGGGCTTATAGCCACACAGTTGAATGAAAAAAATAATTTAGGCGTGAAATTTATCATTCCAAAGCCTCTTCAGCTTATGATATTTTAATATAGTCATCGCGCCTGGGTTTTAGGATATCGTCATTGCGAGCGCCAGCGAAGCAATCCAGTACAGAGCGTTGGCCGAAGTACGACTGGATTGCTTCGCTCGCGCTCGCAATGTCAGTTAGAGCTACGGGACGTGACGATTAATGGTAGTATTAACGAATACTTTTTTGGTGGGTTTCCTTCGACCTTGAAGAACCCTCGGGCTCACTCTATTCATTAATATCTCAGTGATATTAGTGGTATTCGTCGTTTTCCGTGGTTGCGAAAAAAGATCCGTTTGCGGCTTTAATACCTGGCTTAAATTTAATGCATTTATCCTGCCGTGTGTTTCTGCGAAGTTGGATTTGCTCTTACTTTCTCTGATTGGTGGAAAGTTAGCAGATGCAGGCACTGGAGGAGAACTAAATAGCAATACTCTTGAGTGCAAAGAGTCAGAAACACCGTGTTTTGGCTTTATGACAGTTGTGACATTATTTTGAGCCACTGGAATTTCCGGTTTCTTTAAAGCGAGAGGTGGAAGTGGTGGGAGCCAGGAAGAGGGAGATGGGGAAGTCGGAACTAACCTCTGAACAGGTTCAAACGGTAAAGGCATTTTATGAGAAGATATGGATAAAAATGATGCCATAGAAAAAGATCTTTCTAACGCGCCGGATTCTGTATTCTCATCTTTAATTTCTTTGCGTAACGATTTCTGTACGATTTCTTCATCGATTAACCGATGATTTAAAGGAGATTTTAACTTTGCTTCTAGAGCTTCTAGCTGTTCTTTTATACACTGATATTGACTTATAGATTTTTCTTCGGTATGGATTGCTTCCGCTAACAGTCTTTTAAATTTTATATTTTGCTGTTCTTCATGTGAAGGGTCAGAAATCACAGTTGATTTTACCGACATCATGCTGGATTTCAGCACTTTTTCCTGCTGTGCTTTATAAGCAAGCTTTAATGCTTCAAGACAGGCGTTTGCTTTTATAAATTCAATATGGGATAGCATACTCTGATCTTCCAAAATAATCAGCTGTTCCCTGTAAGCAGGTAATGCTCTGATGTGATTGATGAGAATGATGGTGCTCTTAGTCAGAGTGGGGATGCTTCCAAAATTCAATGTATGAATATGTTTCTGAATATCCTTTTTAGCTTCCGGTAAATCTTTTTCTTGAGAAGTTTCGTATTTATTGAGGGTTTCATAAAAATCAGCGATATTTGCGGGAATATTTTCACCACAACCAGAGATGTACCGGTCTAAATTAATACGCAAAACACACCATTCCGCGGCTGAAACGATTTCTGCAGTAGGCACGCCATCGTATTCAGGGATTTCAGTGATAAAATATCCCAATGCTTCGATTTGCTTTTTCATCAACGCGCAGTCTTTGTTATGATAAAGATACTGGATAGCTGGCTTACTAAACTCTTCTTTCTTTTTTCGGATTTGCTGTTTCAGTTCGACCACTTGCGCAACAGTTGCAAAAGCCTCCGACGCAAAATTACTGAGTAGCGGGAGAGTTTTTTCATCTCTTAATAAGCAGATATTTTTAACATGATCAATGAATGATTTATCATCCATAATGACAGGCATAGTGGAGTTACTAAAAAAAGTTGAAAAATGCGCCTTCTCCTTGTTTGCGCAGAATTGTCCGGGGCTTGGGAGATGAACTTGAGTATCATAATGTGTCCCTGGAGGATCTATTGAATCAAAAAGCGATTCATTATCAATTTTTTTAAGAGCCGCAACCTTATCATTGGGATATATTTCAAAAGCGACATACTTTAAATGCCTGTAAGCGAGGACGGCAGCGGAATTATTAGCCCTAAAGCGTTGAACATGAAGAACACCGTCAAGACATTCGATTTCATTTAAAATAAGTTCATGAACTATGGAATGAATTGTCGAAAAATTTTCATAATTATTGAAAACAGGTTCTAATAGATGAAACCCAATAAAAATTTCCGAATTACTGAAAGATTTAGCTTTACGACTCATTTTTTTTCCTCTGTGCTTGTTAGGGATTTTAAAATTTAACTAATATTATATTTTTTTAAAAAATAAAGCAAACCTGGGATAACATGCATATTTAATTTGAAAAACCGCACAATATTGTTTTGAATATCAGGAAAGGTTAAACTACTACCGTTTCCATTTAGTTTTGACTGATTGAATTTGTCATTGCGAGCGTGAGCGAAGCAATCCAGTTCAGACTTTGTAGAAACTCTGTACTGGATTGCTTCGCTTACGCTCGCAATGACTATTCTTGCAACCGGTCAGAATTAAATTGAAAAGGTACTCTTTAAACTTGTGCCGGGAGTTTCTGCGGGAGGGAACTTATACCGCGTGACCTCTCAATTTGCGGTTTTTAGCATCCCATCTGCAGGCCATCTTGTGCTTTAAAAAACATTTGCATATGAGTAACTATGCGCATGTTTTTTAAAACACAATCTGGCCAACATCTGGGCGCTAAAAACCGCAAATTGAGAGGTCACGCGGTATAACTTAAACAGGAACCATGTAACTGTTTTCAGCGAAATGGATGTCATGGAACGGAGATTTTTTATGAAAAGAATGGCGTTTTATTGTTTTAGTGTTTTGTTACTCTGGTCGATTTTTTCAGGTTGTGCTTATGCAGAGTTGCCAGCGCTGATTCCGCGTCATGATATATTTGGTAATCCTGCCGTCATGCAAGTTCAAATTTCACCGGACGGGAGCTGGTATTCGTATCTGGCGCCTTCAAAAAGCGGTATTTTGAATATCTGGTTGCAGGACATTAAGTTTATCCAAGCCCCAACGATGATCTCAAACGATACCCATCGGGGGATTCGCGAATACAGCTGGGCTAAAAATAGTAAAAGCGTTCTTTATTTTCAGGATAATGCTGGGGATGAAAATACCCACGTTTATCAGGTTAATATAGCGGATAAGTTTACCCGTGATCTGACCCCCTATCCGGGTGTTCGCGCCAATGATTTGATGTTGAATAAAGACTATCCCGATGAAATATTGCTAGGGCTTAATTTACGTGATCGTACCATTTTTGATATTTATCGCGTCAATTTGCGCAGCGGCTTAGTCACTCTCGACACTCGAAATCCGGGTGACGTCACCTCCTGGCTGTCCGATGCAAAGTTCCAAATTCGCGCCGCCCTTACCAGTAATAATGAAGATGGCAGCAGTTCTTTAAGGGTCCGTGAAAACACAAACTCTACCTGGCATACTCTCATGACATGGCCATTTGGCGAAAGTGGCGCACCCATTTTGTTTGGCCAGGATGGCAAAAAACTGACTATTGAATCGAATTTAAACGCAGACACCAGCAGGCTTCTCACCATTGACTCTCTGACCGGAAAAATTCTACACGTCGATATCAGTGACCCTCGTAGCGATATCAATGATATTTTGATTGATCCCAACGAAAGAATTGTGCAGGCGGTGCAATTTAATTATTTAAAACCTTATTGGGTAGTACTGGATTCTACCATTAAAAAAGATTTTGCGACGTTGACAAAATTCCAGAAAGGCTTGTTCGATATCGAGAGCCGGGATCTGCGCGACGAATTGTGGGTAGTGAGTTATTATTCAGATACCCGCCCCATGGAATATTATCAATTCGATCGGCGTAATCAACAATTGAAATTGCTGTATGTGGCCAGGCCGGAATTAAAAAAATACTCACTGGCGCCGATGCAACCGATGACCCTCACTACCCGTGACGGCTTAAAGCTCACCGCGTATTTAACTTTTCCCCTGGGGGTTAAACCGCAAAATTTGCCATTAATTATAGACGTGCATGGCGGTCCATGGGCTAGAGATTCATGGGGATATAACGGTGAAGTTCAATGGTTGGCTAATCGGGGTTACGCTGTTTTACAGGTCAATTACCGAGGATCGGAAGGGTTTGGTAAACAGCTTCTCAATGCCGGCAACCGGCAGTGGGGCGCTGCCATGCAAAATGATTTGAGCGATGCCGCTTCCTGGGCTATCAAAGAAAAAATAGCCGATCCGAAAAAGATCTGTATTTATGGAGGATCCTATGGTGGTTATGCGGTATTGGCGGGCCTGGCGTTTACTCCGCAATTATACGCCTGCGGAGTGGACATCGTCGGCCCTTCCAACCTGCAAACTTTGCTGGCGAGTATTCCTCCGTACTGGAAGACCGAGCTAAAAGAAATGTTGTTGCGCATAGGCGACGTTGACAAGGACGCGGTATTCAACCAAAAAATATCACCTTTATTTCATGCACAAAATATTCGCGCGCCGCTATTAATCGCCCAGGGGCTTAACGATCCTCGGGTAAATGTTTCGCAAGCAGACAGTATTGTAAAAACGCTGCGTGATAAAAAAATTAAAGTGACGTATGTGATTTATACTGACGAGGGACATGGATTTGCCCGGCCGGAAAACCGTCTGGATTTTTACGGACGTGCTGAAGAATTTTTACAAAGTGTGCTGGGAGGACGTGCACAACCCTGGGAGCCAGTACCCGGTTCCAGCGCCAAATTAATGACAAAATAGTTGTGCTTTTAAAATTTATAAAAAAGTGTTACCATATAGTTTAATTTTTTTCTTTACAAGGAGTGTTTTGTGGCAAAAACCAAAAAAAATGCGGCTTTAATGCATCCCATTGATACGGTCATGCACTGGTATGAGGAGGTGCAGACTATCCCCGCACAACTTAAAAAAAATTTCGAAGTTGAAAAAGAGAAGGCTCATCAGGATATTAAAAAATTAACCGGCGAATTAAAAAAGGCAAAGGCATTACACCAGAAGGCAAAAACTTTAAAGGCACAGGCCGTTAGAAAAGCGAAAAAACAGTCTTCGCATGTTGCAACTACCCTGCTGGACCAGGCTAACTCCCAATTCAATGCAGCAGCCAGTGGGGTTCTGAAAGTAACCAAAGAAATAAACGCTGCCAAAACTCAGATAAGTCATAGTAAACTTAAGCAGAAATATCTTCAGGCTCTGGAAAAAGCTTTTCTTACAGTGACGAAACTGTTCACCCGAAAACAAAAAAGTTCTCTAAAACACAAAAAAAGTCCTAAAAAACGAAAAAAAACGGCCCATCATGCAACCGCTTCCCGTCGTTTCGCCCCCTCTCACCGGCCCGCTGCCCGGACCAAAAAAAGAGGTTCCTCCAAACGCACTTCAAAAACCACCGCTAAACGCAGAACGAAAGCTCATGCTTGAATAAGAATTTAGGTTTAATAGCCTACAGACATACCGCCTGCATGACGGTTGTCTGTAGCGCTGTATAAAGTACCGGTCTTTAAATCCTTTAGTATCCCCAACTCCTGTCCCCAATAATCCGTTTTAAACGGCGATCCCCATTGATATGAATAACCCATCGACTGTAAATTTAATAAAGTATCCTGGGATAAAGCGTAAGGTTCTAAATAAATAATATTGGGCAGCCATTGAAAATGGTAGCGCGGTTCGTTGACGGCAGCGCTGATATTCATGCCATAATCAATAACATTCTCGATGGATTCGAGGATGCTGGTGATAATGGTGGGTCCGCCCGCCGCGCCCAGCACCATATAAAGTTGATGATCTTTAAATACCATGGTCGGACTCATGGAACTGAGAGGTCGTTTTTTGGGGGCGATCAGGTTGGCTTCTCCCTGACGTAATCCAAACATATTTTTTGCCCCCTTCAAAATAGCAAAGTCATCCATGTCATCATTCAGAAAGAATCCTGTATCGCCCGCGATGACTCCCGCTCCAAAATAATCATTAATGGTGTAAGTCACCCCGACAGCATTTCCCCATTGATCAACGACGCCGTAATGAGTGGTATGGGCGCCCTCAGTTGCAGAGTGTTTTTCCAGCAGTAAAGAATCTCCTGCTTTATCGGGCCGAATTTTTTCGACAATCTGACGGGCATAATCCGCTGATAATAATTTCGCGACTGGATTCGCAACAAAATCCGGATCGCCTAAATCCTGATTATGGTCTGCAAATGCATAGCGCATGGCCTCAACATTATAGTGAACACTGGCAGCTGAGTGAAATCCCATATCGTGTAACTTATAATGATTCAGGATATTGAGCATTTCACAAATTGTGACTCCTGAGCTGGGCGGCGGTGGGGTAACGATTTCGTATTGACGATAGTAGCAGGTCAGCACTTCGCGTTCTTTTGCCTGATATTCGGCAAAATCCTTCATGGCCAGTACGCCGTGGTTGGCTTGGCTGGCGGCCACTACTTTTTTAGCGATTTCACCCCGGTAAAAAACGTCAGACCCTTGACGACTAATCATTCTCAAAGTCCTGGCCAATTCAGGTTGCCGGAGCCGATCACCACTATGATACGGCTGATTATTTTTTAAAAATATTTTCGCTACGTTGGCATGTTGTCTAAAGTCCCCCGGCTTCGTATTCAGAATCGCTAAATCATCATTATCGAGGATAAATCCCTCTTGGGCTAATTGAATGGCCGGGGCCATCACCCTGGATAGGGGCATGGTGCCGTATTTTTTCAGAGCGGTATTGAGCCCCATCACTGTTCCTGGAACTCCGACCGATAAATAACTTTTTTCGGCTAATTGTGGCACTATCTCTCCATGAGAGTTTAAAAATAGTTGGCTGTTGATGGCGGCCGGCGCTGTTTCGCGGAAATCGATCACTGTATTTTTTCCGTTTTTTAAGTGAATTAACATAAATCCACCACCGCCGATATTGCCGCAGCAGGGATGCACGACGGCCAATGCATAACCAACAGCCACCGCGGCATCGATGGCATTACCTCCGGCTTTGAGGATATTCAGTCCAGCCTCACTCGCCAGATGATGCGCGGAAACAATGGCTGTTTGCCGGGAAGGTGACGGCGGTAAGTACGCGGCTTCACAAGCGGGAATGATAACAAGCAGCAGTGTAGCCGAAAAAATGGTTAATTTTTTCATGTAAAAAAACTCCGTTTAATTCGAGGCTGTAGATACTCTGGAATAAATTAAATATAACAACATATTCTACGCCACAAAAGAGCTCTTCAGACATCGGATTAAAAATTAGCCAATCATTCAGTATAGCTGGTTGACTATAATCCGCTTCCGCGGTATTCCCGGCATCCGCCCATCTGGTTCGCAAGTCCTCACTGGCGGGGCCTGCCAGAGGCGGGCCTGGCCACCGTGCTCACTCGCGCGTGCGAGTAAAAGTGCTTTTGGAAATTATTCACCAATGATATTTTCGCGCTTTGAGCAAATACCGCCCGCTCGCTGCGCGCGCTGGCCAGGCCCGCCTCTGTCACCCGCCTTCGTAGCGAATGGGCGGATGGCCGGGAATACCGCTATGTGCCCCGTCGAAATTTTCCGCAGGAACGCATCCCTGAAATCAGAGGCGAATCCTCTCGCTATCCCAAACCAAAGTAGGGCAAGTCAGGTAACGAATATAAGGTTTTACCCTTTAACAAGTGCCTCAATTAAAATCATATCCATGATCCCAAAAAAAGCGAAAAACCGAAATTCATCTGTATATTTCCTTATTAAGCTATAACCTGACTGTATCCCTTTTTTAGCTGTTATGAATCAATTTTGCCATATTGAATTGCGGTGTCAGACCCGGCGAAAAATTCAAATAATTTTTTTAAAACAATGTATTAAATAGAAAATATTCGTTATGCCAGACTCGATTGGTCTATAGTTAATCTACTCAAAAACTCCCTCGAATCGAGTCAGACATAACAATTTTTAAAGAATAACGTCTTGAAATAAAATTTATATTTATAATTTATGTCGGAACTGACACTAATGTTTCTAATGTTTAATGTTCCTAATGTTCGGTATTCCTGGCCATCCGCCCATTCGCTACGAAGGCGGGTGACAGAGGCGGGCCTGGCCAGCGCGCGCAGCGAGCGGGCAGTATTTGCTCAAAGCGCGAAAATATCATTCGTGAATGATTTCCAAAAGCACTTCTATTTGAACGCGCGAGTGAGCACGGTGGCCAGGCCCGCCTCTGGCAGGACCCGCCAGTGAGGACTTGCGAGTTAGATGGGCGGATGCCGGGAATACCGCGGAAGCGGATTATAGTTAACCAGCTATACTGAATGATTGGCTAACTTTTAATCCGATAGCATTGAAGCAGCCCCGGCAGTGATTGTAATTCAAATTGAAAGTCTCTAAGATAAAAATATCTCTTCACGTTTCAGGAGACGCAACATGCATCGCGAAACCCTTGAGTATTTTGACGGTCAACAAAAACTTCTCGGCGAACTTTTTTATGATGAAACACGGCTTGGGCCTGGCAAGAAGCCCAATGAGCGTCAGGCGATTCTGGTATTCCCCGCTTTTGAAGGACGTGGTGATTTTGCACTGGCAGTCGCACAAAAATTGGCAGAACAGGGTTATATAGCATTAGCGGTAGATATGTATGGAGATGGAGTAGTGGCACAAACACTGGATGACTGCCTGCGTTTGATTTCACCCTTTTTGAAGGATCGCAGTCTGGTAAGAAAACGTGCTTTATTAGCCTATTCAAATCTAAAGAAATTTTCAGGTTTGCCCATTTCTCTGATGAGTGGGATTGGCTTTTGTTTTGGCGGAATGTGCGTGCTGGAAATAGCCCGAAGTGGAGAAGCTTTAAACTCTGCCATCAGTGTGCACGGAGTATTGTCAAAGTCAGACTTACCCAACTCGACTATCAAAAGTAAAATTTTAATTATCCAGGGTTATCGCGATCCGCAAGTTCCCGCAGATGCATTACCGCAATTTGCAGAGGAAATGGAGGCAGCTGGTTCGCCTGACTGGGTTTTTACCTATTTAGGCCATGCCAAACATTCCTTCACGGATATTCATACAGGCTCTTTCGATCCAGCTCGCGAACAAAAAATGGGTCGTGAATATAATCTACGTGCCGCTGAAAGAGCCTTCCAGTACTCACTCGATTTTTTAAGGGAAAATTCTGACAGTCAGGATTGACGAAAACTGCTCAATGTGACAATATAAGTAACAGATTATAGTGCGCATTTGGGAGAATTAATTGATTAAAACGGTGTTGATTGACGATCATGCCTTGGTGAGGTCCGGCATTCGCGAGATGCTTCAGGAAGTGAGAGGTATCTCGGTAGTGGGTGATACAGGCACTGGACGAGAAGGCATAGAATTGGTTCGGCGCTTTAATCCCGATCTGTTAATTCTAGACTTAAAGTTACCCGATCAAACGGGTCTGGAAGTCACCCAAAAAGTATTGCGTTTAAACCCGGATATCAAAATTCTCATTGTGTCTTCGGTCACTAATGACTTATTTCTTTTTCGGTTACTGGAAGCTGGCGCGCACGGTTATCTGACCAAGGAAGCCAAACAGGAAGAATTGGTTCAGGCCATTAAATCCGTGTGTGCCGGGCAGCGAGTGATCAGCCCGCAACTGGCGAAAAGATTAGCGCTGGCTAAAACGGATTATAAAAAAGACAACATGTTTGCAGACATTTCCGAACGCGAAATGGAAGTCATGATGATGGTTATCCGCGGAGTCCCAGTGAAAGAAATGGCGGAAAAATTAAATATCAGTCATAAAACCATTCATAGTTATCGCAGCCGAATATTTGATAAATTAAACGTTAAAAGCGATCTGGCGGTGACTTTATTAGCCATTCATCATGGCCTGATTGTTCTGGAAGAACCGATTGAATAAATACCAACCAGTTATGATGGAACTTGTTACCGTAAACCGCCCAGACCACGAAATATTAAAGAAACCTGCGCAGACGCTCGATTTCCCCTTAAGCCAGGAGATAAAGGAGCTGCTCAAGAAGATGCGCGAATTTATGGAAAGCCTGGCGAGTCCATACGGCAAACCGGCGGGACTTGCGGCTCCTCAAGTGGGTCATCCTTACCGTATTATTTTTTTTCAAATTCCACCGGAAGCTAAAAACGTTCGCAAAGATGTTTTTGATATCGTGCCGCTCACGGTGCTGCTTAATCCTGGTTACACACCTATTACCACTGCTGGAAAAACCAAAGATTGGGAAGCCTGTTATTCTGTGCCGGATAAAATGGGAGAGGTTTATCGTTACACGGAAATAGATTTCCATGGTTTTACCGAAACAGGCGAAAGAATTCAACGTTCGGCACGTGGTCTATTAGCACGCATTATTCAACACGAAGTCGGACATATAAACGGAGAACTTTATACAGATTTATTAAATCCGCAATGCCGCTTTGGTTCTCAGGAAGACATGTGGATCATTCGTAAAGCGGAAATGACAAACGTTAAAGGGAGCTAGACGAGTGATAACCGTTATCTTAATTGATGATCACACCATCGTGCGAAGTGGTATTCGCCAGATGCTTGAAGACGTAAAAGGAATTCGAGTAATCGGAGAAGCAGGTACTGGTAACGAGGCCGTGCAATTAGTGCGAGAACTTCATCCCCAAATTGTGGTTCTGGATTTTAAATTGCCGGACATTACGGGTTTGGAAGTCACCAACCGTTTGTTGCGATTGGATTCCCATTTAAAAATTCTGGTTGTCTCCTCCGCCATAAATGATTCATTTCCATTTCGAATACTGGAAGCCGGTGCACACGGCTATTTAATAAAAAACGCCAGTAAAGAAGAATTAGTTCGTGCTATTAAATCCGTGTGTGCAGGTAAGCGCGTGATTAGTCCCAGCATTGCCAGCCGTTTGGCGCTCGCTAAAATTGACGAAAGTAAATCCTCTTCCACATTTAATGAATTATCCGATCGGGAAATGGAAATATTAATGATGGTAATTCGCGGTGTAATGGTCAATGAAATTGCCGGCAGATTGTTTTTAAGTCCTAAAACCATTCACAGTTATCGAAGTCGCCTTTTTGAAAAACTAAAGGTAGAAAACAACGTGGCGTTAACGCTGCTGGCCATTCGCGAAGGACTTATCACGATTGATGAAGCCGGAGCAGAGTAGGAGTCTGGAAAAATATCCATGCAGCAGTTATTCAAAATAGTTTCCGGCGTTTTAGCCTTAACGGTTTCTGTTTACGCGCATGGGCAAACACCGCCGCCTGACTTTAATCAACAGATGCAGAAAATATTGATGACCCATTACAATCAATATAAAGATCAGGAATATTTTTCTGGTGCGGCGTTGTCAATCTATATTCCTAATGACAATATCAGAAATTACTATGTTGGCCGCGTCAGCCACAGTCTCAAGAGTAAATTAATATCTGGTGATACGTTATTTCAGATTGGCAGCATTACCAAATCTTTTACTGCCGCTATTATTTTACAGCTAGAAAAAGAGGGCAAATTAAGATTAGGCGATACGTTGAAAACCTGGTTGCCTCAATATAATAAATGGTCTGCCATCTCGATGACTCAATTATTAAATATGACCAGCGGCATACCCAATTACACAGAGTCGCCGCTGCTGAACTCGCAGGTTTATTATAACTCATCGAGAATCTGGAGGAATCAGGAACTGATTGATTTTGCATATCCCCCCGCAACCTTTTCTCCGCCTTTAAGGTCTGGATATTTTTATTCAAATACCAATTATATTTTAGCCTCATTGATTGTGGAGAAGGCCACGCATAATACTTTTTCGCATGAGCTTGTTTCAGAACCATTGGTATGGCCAATTTAACCAATACTTTTTACATACTCAATAATCCCAATTCCAAAATTCAGGCTCGCTTGGCATATGGCTATCACTTTAATCCTTATGAATTCCCGGCGATGGTGGGCAAGGATAGTTATGCCGGTAATTTATCCTCTGCCGCTGCAGCGGGAGGCATTATTTCCAATTCCGAAGATATAATTAAATGGGTGAAAGCGCTATTTGTGGATAGTAAAATATTGGATCAAAAGCAGAAAAGAAAACTAATGGCTTTAGTTTCCACTGACAATGGCCAACCGATTGATCAGACTACCGCGGCTAACCCGCATGGATTTGGTTTAGGACTTGCGCAAAATTTCGAAAGTGGAGTTGGGCGTTATTGGTTCTATGAAGGAAGAACGATAGGATTTAGAGCCATTTATATGTATAAGCCTTGTAATGGCGTCATTATCTCCGCTATTTTTAACAGCGCCACGGATCACTACAATGACCATTCAGGCCGTTTATTGCAGCGGACCTATCAATCTATTTTGGCCCGTAATCCTCAATTAAATTGTCAGGATAATTAGGGTCTGTTGACAATTCATAAAATAACCGTCATTGCGAGCGTTAGCGAAGCAATCCAGTTCGCATTTTTGTTGAAATTATGTACTGGATTGCTTCGCTAACGCTCGCAATGACGGAATTATAAATAATTTATGAATTGTCAACTGACCTTAACAGATCTTTGGGTTGCTGCTGCAAATTTTCTGAAAATGACGGTAATCTTTGAGACTTTCCCATTCACCTCCCCAGGACCAGCCGTATTTGTTAAACGTTTGATAAGTCGCATCATTTTGCACTATCATCCCGGGAACGGGTTTGCTGCGATCAAGATAAGCTTTACCGCTGGGCGGCAGCACCGTGTTTTTCCTCACGCTGGGATTAATCAAGGCATTGATATCAATCGCATAGCCATAACTGTGCAGCGAAAATTTCTCGGGGTCGAGAAGGTCGCCCGGCAATCAAACCCATAGGTGTTATTAGCCGCCATTGCCGCGTTGTTGTTGCCCTTGAAAGTATACAGAGGTTCCATGCGTTCAATGGGAAATTGCTGAAGAAAAAGTTCATGAAACAAATTGACCGTTTCAATCCCTATTTTTTTATTGACAATTAACTGGCCAGTATGGATTTTGTGGTCAAAACCCCAGTAAGACAGCGTTAAAAACGATAAATTATTTAAAGAAACCGGACATCCGGGATGCCAGCTATACGCCAACATCAATTTTTTGGCGTCAGCGGGGATAGCGGTGAGTGTGAAATGGAAGCTATCGTTCTGGCTGATTTCGCCAGCGGCGATCGCCGGGCTTGCGGCCGTTGTTATCCATAACAAAAACACCAGGATGTGTTTACTGCATCTTGGTAAATAATCAATCATAAAAGAATATTATCAATATTTACCAACCGGAGTCTAGGGCCTGTTTACAATTCATTAATTATTCGCCGTCATTGCGAGCGCTAGCGAAGCAATCCAGTACGGAGCTTGTTTAAAGTACGAAACTGGATTGCTTCGCTAGCGCTCGCAATGACAAAATTCTTGTGTAAAACATAATTAATGAATTGTAAACAGACCCTATTTTTTTTTAATCGAATACTGCCGGAGACACCAGGAATTTGACCATTTTATATACTATAGTTATTGAAAGTATAAATTCTGATCAAAAATTCCAGGGAGGAGGTATGAAAGGATTTTTTTTAGCATTCACCGCTTTTATCATGGCCGTCATCAGCACCCAGGCGGTCGCTGCCGGTAAAACCATCAATTGCCCCGCTTTGAAAGCCAACCATTATGGTCAAAGTTCGTATTACGATCCTAAAATTGGCCGGATGTGGCATCTGACATGGAGTAGTCGGCGTACACCTGTTTGGAGTCAGGTTTCGATCCCTCAAACCACCACCTGCGGTTCGGGAAAATCCAGTAATGGTTTCCCTTTAAAGTTTCAATGCGCTGTTTTTCAATGTAAATCGGATGCAGTGGTGGCTGTGTTGGGCCAGAATCAGCAAGGAGTCAAATGTTTTAGCGCCTATGTTTCCACCCGCAATACTTTTTATTGCGACAGCTTCAGTATGAATTAACAATTTGATTTATTCAGAATACTATGATTTTTGCTGTACCAGAAATAAATTATTAATCCCAGCGCCATCCAGATAATAAAACGCACAATGGTTACCCATGGCAGGTTACATATTAAATACAAGCAGGATGCAATCCCTAAAGCAGGCACGTATGGGCTAAACGGAGTGCGGAAAGGACGGCGTAGTTCAGGGTGGGTGCGCCGCAGCACCAGCACCCCTACGCACACCGTGATAAACGCCGCTAAAGTGCCAATATTAACCAGTTCGGCCAAATCCTTAATAGGCGCCAGCGCGGAAAGAATACAAATTAAAGTCCCACAAAGCAAAATAATCCGCACCGGTGTGCGGGTACCCTCGTGAATTTTGGAGAAAAAACCCGGAATCAATTGATCGCGTGACATGGCGAGGAAAACCCGGGTCAGCCCATAATACATCACCAGCATCACCGTTGTTAATCCTGCAATGGCGCCGGCGCCGATAGTCGCTGCGGCAAAGCGATGCCCTATCTGCAGCAGCGCATAACTAACGGGAGAACTCACGTTTAATCTCGCATAAGGCAGAATACCGGTGAGTAAACCGGCGACGAGAATATAAATGACCGTACAAATAATCAGTGACATAACGATACCGATAGGTAAATCGCGTTGTGGAAAAGCCGATTCCTCGGCCGCGGTAGAGACTGCGTCGAAGCCGATATAAGCGAAAAAAATCAATGCCGCTCCACCGATCACGCCACTCCATCCGTAAGGCATAAAAGGATGCCAGTTCGCGGGATTGACGTTAAAAGCCGCAATGACAATAAATAAAAAGATCACGAATAGCTTGATGCCCACCATGATGTTATTAAATCGGGCGCTTTCCTTAACCCCGGCGATGAGTAATGCCATCAAAGCGACAACGATCAAAAGCGCGGGCAGATTCAGTACCCCGCCAATGAGAGGGCTGCGGACGATATCCGGAGGTAGGTGAATTCTTAATGAGTTAAGAAAATCATTGACATAACTGCTCCAGCCCACTGAAACGGCGGCAATGGAAATGGTATATTCGAGTAATAAATCCCATCCGATCAACCATGCAAAAAATTCGCCGATGCCGACGTAAGCATAACTGTATGCGCTGCCGCAGCCGCCGACGCTGGCGGCTAATTCCGCGTAAGCCAATGCCGTGAAACCACTTGCAAAACCGGCGATAACATAAGAAAGGGTAATTGCCGGACCGGCTTTGGTGGCAGCGGCAATGCCGGTGAGTATGAAAATACCCGCGCCGATAATAGCGCCCACGCCAAACAGAGTCAGGTCCATCGCAGTCAGACATTTTTTCAAAGGCCCATGGTCATGCCCTGACAATTGTTGGAGAGACTTTTTGCGCATAAGACTCATAAGATTTCAACCATGCAGATAATAGAGCTAGCAGAGGTTCTTATCACGCTCAGCGGGGTGGACTGATTTACTCAGTCTTCTGAATGTAAAAATTTGTCATACAGGGCTTTTGCTGCTCTAAAATCATTCAGAAGCAAAAGATTTTTGATCTGAGCCTGGATTTGCGGGGGTAATTGTGCAAACATCACGTTCTCCTTTTTATGTTTTTCTGCTATATTCACTCTCATAAGCTTTTTCCTTTATTCCTTGAAAAAAACATCCTTGTTTCCTTAAAGCTTTACAAAGGCACCATACATTTTCCTAAAACTTTATGCCTATGTGTTATATATTAAAATTTTTTGATAAAAATATATGCAGGAGAAATTGGCGCAGTCATGTAGGAAATTCTTTACAAAAAGTTTAGAAAAAGATTGTTCAGGCTGTTTCCAGGATATTTAATAATCGTGAAATTTTAATCTGGATCTCCTGATATTCACTGGCCATGGAAGAATCGCTGACTATGGCGCCTCCGCCATAACAATGAATTTTGTGCTGGTTGCAGAGAAGGGTACGAATAGCGATATTACTGTCCATCCTGCCGCGAATGTCACAATAAACCATACTGCCGCAATAGAGCGATCGCCGGTGGGGCTCCAGCCGATCAATAATTTCCATCGCGCGGCGCTTGGGCGCTCCGGTAATGGAACCCCCGGGAAAGCAATGTTTGAGTAAATCCAGAGGGTGCTGCCCTTCCTCCAGTGTACCCGTGACCGTGCTGACGAGATGATGGACGTTGGCAAAACTCTCCAGCGCGCAGAGTTGCGGTACTTTTACCGAACCGGGGCGGCAGCATTTACCCAGATCATTTCTCAGCAAGTCTACGATCATAATATTTTCAGCATGGTCCTTGGTACTCGACAATAGCGATTGGGCGGATTGGTGATCCTGTTGCGGGTTGGCAAATCGGGGGCTGGTGCCTTTTATGGGCTGAGTCGTTACCTGATGATTTTTTACTCGCAAGAAACGTTCCGGCGAAAGACAAAGAATGGCGCCTTCCGGCATGTTCATATAACTGGCCATCGGCATAGGATTTTGTGAGCGCAAACGCTGATAGGCGACCCATGGCGAGCCGTGATAACCCGCTGTGAAGCGTTGCGCCAAATTAATTTGATAACAATCCCCGGCACGGATATGTTCTTTAACCTTTTCAAAGGCCGCCGCGTATTGAATTTTATTCATATTGGGCAGGAAGTTCCCGGTGAGGGAAAAATGACCCGTTCGGGAGCAGGGCTGTGAAATCAGTTCTTTAATGGCGAGCAAATCGGGATGATCGGGAGGTTCACGGCTGATCAAATAGCTGATGTGCTGCCGGTGATCAATAACGATGCTCCAGTCATAAAATCCGATGACTGCCTGAGGAAGGTCTATGTCAGTAGGCACGGTAGACGTCAGATGCGCTAATCCGTACCCCAAATCGTAACTCAGATAGCCAATGGCGCCGACAGTAAACGGTAATTCATCGGGTATTTCGGGGTGGTTCTCCCACAGGTCGGAATTTAGCTCTGCTTTGGCAAGCGCAAATGGGTCATTCTGCCAATCATCAGTGATAATCACATGTCCAGGATTGGCGGCAATAATGTCGAAACGGTCCATCCCGCAGCTATCAAAAAATACTGCATAAGGCTGATGGGCGAAATGTGAGAATACGGCCGCGCCATTTGCCTGATAAGGTAACCGGGTTATGTGCATGCGCTTATGATATTATAAAATCTTCCTAATGTGAGGGTTTAAATGAAAATTTTGGCTTTTGATACGGCCACTGCCGCCTGTTCTGTGGCATTGCTGATGGGTGGGGAAGTTCACGAACAGTCAGTCATAGCGCCTCAGCGCCACGCCGAACTTATCCTGCCGATGATTGAAAAATTGTTGAGCGAAGCCGGAATCACTCTGACGCAACTCAACGCCATCGCTTTTGGACAGGGTCCTGGCAGTTTTATGGGAGTGCGGATTGCCACAGGGGTCGCGCAGGGATTAGCCTTTGGGGCGGATTTACCGGTGATCCCCGTTTCCACTCTGCAAGCGTTGGCACAAACCGCCTGGCAACAGACCCGGCGTTCCGATATTATCGCCGCCTGGGATGCCCGGATGCAGGCTATTTATTGGGGCGTCTACCAATTGAACGAAAATGGATTAATGATGCCGGCGCGCCCTGACGCGCTTAATCCGCCAGACGAAATGCTCATGCCCACCGGTAAAAACTGGTTGTTGGCAGGAAACGCCTGGAAAATTTACCATCAGGAATTAGCGTCAAAATTAAATCCGGATGCGCAAATAGCGGATATCTATCCAGAGGCTCGAGCTATCCTCAGTATCGCGCAGATATTGCTCTGCGAAGGAAAAGTTTCCAGCGCCCTGGAAATAGAACCCGTTTATCTGCGCAATGACGTGGCGCACAGAAAGAATTCATCGCCAGGTTATGAAAAATCCTGAATCATGCTAGACTTTCCAAACCGTTAACAATAAGGATGTATTCATGCACCATTTCACAATGACTATTGATGGCAAGGGCGTTGCCGGCGAAGCACGGGCTTTTTCCGTTATAAATCCCGCAACCGAGCAACCGGTTGCCGAGTGTCCCGCCGCCAGTGCCGCCCAAATTGACGCCGCGGTAGATGCGGGATTGCGGGCATTCGCCGAGTGGAAAAAATCTTCGATTGAGCAACGTCGTGAGTTGTTGTATCACTGCGCAAAAATCATTGGCGAGCACCGTCAGGAATTGGCTGAATTATTAACCCGCGAACAAGGCAAGCCGTTATCCAATGCCTTGGAAGAAGTTGAAAGCGCGGTGGAAGAATTACAAAATGTCGCTAAAATCAGCGCTCCGAATGTGATTTTGCAGGATGATGCCGATGGCAGGGTGGAGGTTCATCATAAACCGCTGGGGGTCATCGCCGCGATTACTCCGTGGAATTATCCGGTTTATATCGCTTTGAGTAATATCAGTATGGCTTTATTGGCCGGTAACACTATTATTGTAAAACCTTCACCCTACACACCATTAACCTCTTTACGTATTGGTGAATTAATACGGGAAATCGTTCCACCCGGTTTGGTGAATGTGTTGAGCGGCGGCGACGATGTGGGCGCGCAGCTCAGTAAACATTCCCGCATTAATAAGATTACGTTCACGGGATCGGTGAATACAGGGAAAAAAATCGCACAAATCGCCGCTAAAAATTTAATACCGGTCACTTTAGAATTAGGCGGCAACGATCCGGCTATCGTCCTGCCTGATGCCGATGTCAAAGAAATCGCCGAGCCTATTTTTTGGGGAGCTTTCACTAATACGGGACAAATCTGTATTGCCATTAAACGCTTGTATGTCCACGAAAGTATTTTTGAGCCTTTGGTCGCCGAACTGAAAAAAATAGCGGAATCGATAAAATTAGGCGATGGTATGCAACCCGACACGGAAATGGGACCTTTGAATAATGCCGCGCAACTGAAAAAAGTAAAGGCCCTGGTTGCCGATGCAAAACGCGCCGGAGCCAAAATTATCACGGGCGGAAAAACGGTAAAGGGGCCTGGCTACTTTTATCGACCTACTCTTGTCACGGAATTAAAAGAAGGCGTGCGTTTAGTGGATGAAGAGCAATTTGGGCCGGTATTACCGATTATATCCTATCAAAATCTGGACGACGTCATCACCCGCGCGAATGCGACACCCATGGGCTTGGGCGCCTCGGTATGGACAGCTGACTGGCATAAGGGCGCCATCATTGCTCAACGACTGGAGAGCGGGACGGCTTGGGTTAATCGGGTTTTTACCACCCATCCCCACGCGCCGTTTGGCGGGGTAAAAAATTCCGGGCTAGGCCGCGAGGGCGGCGTCTGGGGTTTTGCCGGAGCTACCCAGGTCCAAACTCTGAGCATCGCCAAGAAAACCATCCCACCCGCCTAAGGAACGATTAATACCTCTCAGGCGCGGCGTATCTCTTTGCCTTGACCGGTAAGTATCGGTTTTTTTCATTTTTGTTCCCTGAATTTAACGGGTTTGGCTGTCCTTCAACCAGGATCTTAACTTTTTTTGGCCACTGGTGATCTAATGTTTACTTAAACAAATCGGAGTGAGTTCCAGTTCTTTCAAAAATAATCGTACCGGCTACTTTTTTATAAATGAGCAACCAATCTGGTTGAATGTGGCACTCTCGATGTCCAGAGTAATTGCCAGTCAGTGGATGATCTCGGTATTTAGCAGATAAAGGCTTTTCTTCAACCAGCACTCGCATAATTTCCTTCAGTTTAGAAAAGTCCAATCCTCGTTTCTTAATACGCTTAACATCTCTTTCAAACGTATTTCTGTATTGAGTTTTTAACAACTTAAATCCCTAATTTATCAAATAAATCATCTACATTTTTACATTTTACAAGTCCAATACCTTGATCTGTTTCCTTTAATGCCCTTCGGGTTTTTGCATTCGGAATTTTTAACTCTAAAGGCCATTCATGCTCCCGGGCAATTTTTTTATAAAGCATAGTAATGGCTTGGGTAGGAGTAATGCCCAATTCATCCAGTACATGTTCCGCCACTGTCTTTAATGTCGGCTCTATACGCGCTCTAACAAATGCTGCTTTACTCATTTTATGGATACCTCATATTAGTTCTCATAGCTAATATAATTGTAGCTCATTTGAGACACAATGTCAAATTGGGTGGATTATTCTACCTGTTTTCAGGGTCAATTTAAAAAATAATCTGATTTCGTACAGATTTCTACGCTGAGAGGAATAAGATATTTTCTAGTCCGTATACCAGGCCTTGCAGTGACATGACTTCCCGGCAGGCCAGAATGATGCCGGGAATACAGCATTGCCGGTCGATGCCCTGATGGCAAAGCGTCAGAACTTCGCCGTGGCCGCCGAATATTACCGTTTGGTGTGAATAAAATCCGGGTAAACGCACGGAATGGATTTGTACGCCATGATGAGTTTCTCCACGGGCTGGAGCGTTTTTAAACGGGGAGGCTTTACTGAGGTCGCGAGCGTCGGCGATCATCTGCGCGGTTTTTATCGATGTCCCGGAAGGTGCATCGAGCTTTCGCGGATGGTGCATTTCGATGATTTCCACGTCCGGCAAATATTTGGCGGCGTCACGGGCGTATCTCATCATTAACAGCGCTCCCAAAGAAAAGTTGGGGGCGATAATTCCTCCCAATTTTTTTTGAGCACATAGCGAAGCCAGCGTTTCAATTTGTGGAGGAGTTAAGCCTGTCGTGCCAATCACCGGCCGTGCTCCGGCCTGGATGATGACCTTCGCATTAGCAAACACGACTTCGGGAGTGGTGAAATCGATGACCACTTCGGCCTTTTGCTGCGCAATAACATCCGCCACATTATCATGACGGCCGGTTTGCGCAACGAGTGTTAACTCAGGCGATTCGTTCACAGCGCTAACGGCAATTTTTCCCATTTTGCCATTAGCGCCGTTGACGATAACCCGGATTGCCACGCGTGTTAAGCCCCGAAATTTTTAGAAACAAAATCCCAATTCACCACTTCCCAGAAATTATTGATGTATTTGCCACGATCATTACGAGTGTCGATATAGTAAGCATGTTCCCACACATCGCAGGTGAGCAGAGGTGTTTTTTTCTGAGTGAGAGGGTTGTCAGCGTTGCCGGTTTTGAGGATTTCAAGCTTATCATCGGTATTTTTTACCAGCCATGCCCAGCCGGAACCAAATTGGGTCATGCCCGCTTCAGTCAGTTGTTGTTTGAATTTATCGTATGAACCAAAGGTTTTATCAATGACGTTAGCCAATTTCCCAGAGGGCTGGCCTCCGCCTTTCGGCTTCATGCAATGCCAGTAAAAGGTGTGATTCCATACCTGTGCGGCATTATTGAAAACAGGTTTTCCAGCAGGGGCTTTGAGGATGATATCTTCGAGACTAAGCCCTTCAAATTCAGTGCCGGGCGCCAATTCATTCAGTTTGGTCACATAAGCCTTATGATGTTTACCATGATGGTATTCTAAAGTTTCTTTGGAAATATGCGGTTCCAGGCCATTCAAAGGATAAGGCAGGTCAGGAAGCTGGAAAGCCATAAAATACTCCTTGTGTTCATTTTGAAAGATTTATTTTAACTGTATTCTACTCTGGTTGCAAAAATGGGTAAATTCCGGTATAATAGGACTAATTTTGTACTATTTATGCGAGGAGATTTTATGACTGTATTAGTCGGCAGACAGGCCCCTGACTTTACCGTACCGGCCGTATTAGGCAACGGATCGATCGTTGGCCGTTTTAATCTTAAAGAAACGCTCCGGGATAAGTATGGGCTTGTTTTTTTCTATCCCCTTGATTTTACGTTTGTTTGTCCTTCTGAATTAATTGCTCTGGATCATGCCATAGACCAATTCAAAAGCCGTAATGTCGAAGTGGTGGGTGTGTCAATTGACTCTCAATTCACTCATAACGCTTGGCGAAATACCCCAGTGGCGAAAGGCGGCATTGGACCTGTCAAATATACGCTGGCGGCTGATGTTTCCCATACGATCTGCAGAAGTTATGGTGTTGAACACGCGGAAGCGGGCGTGGCGCTGCGTGGCACATTTATTATTGACCGTCAGGGCGTGGTTCGGGCGCAGATCGTAAATGACTTGCCGTTAGGCCGTAATATTGAAGAAATGATTCGTATTATTGACGCTCTGCAATTCCATGAAGAACACGGCGAAGTTTGCCCCGCCAACTGGAACAAAGGCGATGTTGGTATGAAAGCTTCTCCCGAAGGCGTCGCCAAATATCTCTCCGAGAACGCCGACCAATTATAGTCAGCGATAATTGCGTTCGTTCATCATTTTACAAAATAACGCCGCGGTCGATTGCGCGTCGTAAATCGCCGAATGGGCTTCGTTGTGGTCGAAAGGCAGTTTCGCGGCTCTCATCGCTTTAGCGAGCACTGTTTTTCCATATACAAATCCCGCCAGAGTGGCCGTGTCAAAACAGGCAAAGGAGTGAAAGGGGCTTTTTTTGCGCAGGTCACAGCGGGCGATGGCCGCCTGAATAAAGCTTAAATCGAAATGCGCATTGTGTCCGGTCAATATCGCCCGTCGGCAGCCAGTCATCTTCACCGCTTTGCGCACAAAAGCAAATAATTCCAGTAAGGCGCTGGCTTCGCTGATGGCGAAACGAAATGGGTGCCCGGGATCGATTCTGTTTACCGCCAATGCCTTGGGGTCCAGACGCGCGCCTGGAAAAGGCTCAATATGACAGGCGAATAACTCGCCAGGGCAAAGCCGATCCTGTTCATCAAAATTGACTAAAACCGCCGCTAATTCCAACAATCCATCGGTAGCGGAGACGCATCCGCTGGTTTCCAAATCAATCACTACCGGCAGAAAACCATCAAAACGATTTTTTATTTCCATTCAGTAGAACTCCCGCTCATTCGCCATGCCAGAGTTTCTCCGGCCAGCATGGGCACGACGGTGGTATCCCCAAAAGACAGCCGTTGAGGAATTTGCCATGGTGACTTTTGCAAGGTGATTTGGCTTTGATTGAGTGGCAGCCGGTAAAATAATGTACCGTACACACTCGCAAATTTTTCCAGCCGGTCCAGGGCCTGATGCTGTTCGAATAAATGCGCATATAATTCGATGGCTGAATAAGCGCTATAAATTCCCGCGCAACCGCAAGCAGATTCTTTAAGGGATTGAGCGTGAGGGGCGCTGTCAGTACCCAGAAAAAATTTAGGATTACCGCTGATGGCCGCATTTAATAAGGCTTCCTGATCACTGCGCCTTTTTAAAATGGGCATGCAATAATAATGGGGGCGAATTCCACCAGTAAACAGAGCATTACGGTTATACCAGAGATGGTGCGCTGTGATCGTCGCCGCTAACTGCGCAGGACTTTCTCGCACAAAATCAACGGCTGCCTGAGTGGAAATATGCTCCAGGACGATACGCAGAGCGGGAAAATGTTTTAACAATGGCGTCAGTTCCTGGTGGATAAACCGAAGTTCACGATCAAAAATATCCACGCCAGGTTCAATAGATTCGCCATGGATCAATAATGGCAGGTCCATCTCCTCTAGACATTCCAGCAGCGGATAAATTTTAGTGAGACTGGAGACGCCTGCCGCGGAGTGAGTGGTCGCTCCCGCAGGGTATAATTTACAGGCGGTGATGCCGCCGGATTTGGCAGCACGCAGTGTCTCTACTGTTATTTGTTCGGTTAGATATAACGTCATTAATGGCTGAAATGTACAATCGGCAGGAACGTGCGCCAGGATGCGCTGCTGATATCGCCGGGCCTGGTCGATCGTGGTAACAGGAGGATTCAGATTGGGCATCACAATCGCCCGCGCAAACCGGCAGGCGGTGTCAGGCACCGTGCGCGCCAAAAATTCTCCATCGCGAAAGTGGCAATGCCAATCGTCGGGACGTATAAAAGTAATCTGTTCCATATCTGCCCAAAAAATATTGATATTGTTTAAAAAAAGTACTTGATTATATCATTATTCCATGATATAAGTAAAACTTAGTTTGTTTATTGTATCGATTATTCTAATTTACTAAATAAGGGTGGTGACATTATGAGAAAAATAGCTTCCAGTTCCGCTATTGCTTTGGCATTGAGTTTGGCTACTAATGTGAGTTGGGCAGGCACCGTGGTAACCGGCGCCGCAACGATGAGTGAAAACGCAGTACCGACTACCTATACGCTGCTGCCCTATGTGACCGTTTCCACTTCTCCTTACATTGCACAACAGACAGCGTATGACGCCTCTGATATTTGGTCCCAGCAATCCACCATGAATGAAGATTTATTTTTACTACAGTATAAACAACAACTTGAACATAGCCTGGAAAAATTAAACGCCTCGCTGAGTCAGCGTCCGATTCTGGAAATCAGCGGTGCGATCGAGGGCGTCGCCGTCCAGACTTTTAATAGCTTTACCAGCGATAGCGGTAATGGCGATATTAACTTAAATACCGCGGAATTGGACTTTAACGCCATGGCCAGTCGATGGGCGACTGCTTTCCTGAGTATCCAGTTCGACAGCGCACCCCCCGAATTTGGTAACCGTGTACAGAATTCCCGTCTTTATTTAAGCCGCGGTTTCGCCACCATCGGTAACCTGGATGTCACGCCTTTTTACTTTACCGTCGGTCAAATGTATTTACCGTTCGGACGGTATTCGAGCAGTATGATCACTGCGCCATTAACGTTATCTCTGGCGCGTATCAATGATCGCGCGGCCTTACTGGGTTATTCCAAAAACGGGGTTTATGCCTCAATTTACGCTTATCCTGGTATTGACTCCAATGCGACGGACACAGTATTTCATGCGGGTGGCGTGAATGCAGGTTATAAATTCAAGCCCACCCCCGAGCTTAGCGTCAATTTCGGCGCCGGCGTTATTTCTGATATGACCGATTCGCAGGGCATTGGCAATACCGGCGCAACTCCATCGCAATTCCCGGGATTTACGAATATCGATAATCCGCTTCTTCCGTCAAATCAGTATCCCTTTGCGCATACAGTACCCGGCGCGGATGTGCATACCGAGATTAGCTTTGGTCCCTGGAGTTTGGCGGCAGAATTCCTTGGCGCCGTAAGGGAATTTTCAACGGAGGATTTGACCTATAATGGTGACGGCGCTGATCCCAAAGCCATGCACATTGAATTGTCGCGGACTTTCCCCATCGTTAATCAGAATTACACGGCGGGCGTGGCTTATGGTCATAGCTGGGAATCGGTTGGGCTTAACTTGCCTGAGCAAAGCTTTATTGGTTATTTAAGAACTTCCTTCTGGAAAAATACCATTCAGCAAATTGAGTTCCGTCATGATCAGGACTATTCCACCAGCGATACTTCGACTGCTGCCGAGGACTTTGGTAATGAGGACAGCGGTGGACCCTTCTTTAATCGGGGTACCGGAAAAAGCCGCGATATGCTGCTGGCTCAATTAGGTGTGTATTTCTAGTCATAGGTCTCAGTCCCGCGGGCTCCCGCGGGACACCTGCCTTTCCCAATCAAAAAAGTTTTGGTTCAAAAAAAATCATGCTATAATTAATTGTATACGTGTGAACTAATATGTTATTTATGTATTAAAGGAGTTATTATGAAAATTAAATTATTAAAATACATCGCCTTAGCGGGCGTTCTGAGCATTGGTGCGACTTCTATAGCAGAGGCGGCTGTCGTTATCGTTCATAGAGGCTACCAACCCCCACCGCCCGCGCCCGTGACCTGTGTTTATGCTAATGGTCGCGTGAAATGCTTTGAGTACGGCCATTATGTCTATTACCCGGCCTATGGGGTTGCCAAAAATTGTTATACAGAGGGTCCCAGCGGATATCGAGTCTGTAAGACACATTATTGCTACAGAAACGCTTATGGCGCCAAGGTTTGTGGCAGCACCAATCGTCTTTATTAAAACGGATTTTAGAATTAAACGCCCATTATGCTTAATGGGCGTTTTTTTTATACCGTCTTATCCGGAAATTCACACAAATCGATAATGGGACATTGCGGACATTTCGGTTTGCGGGCCACGCAAATATAGCGTCCGTGCAATACCAGCCAGTGGTGGGCGTCGCGTAAATATTCTTTAGGTATCCATTGTTCCAAATCCTGTTCAACCTTCCGGGGCGTTGCGCCCTTTGAGAAACCTATCCGCCTCGCCACCCTAAAAATATGGGTATCAACGGCGATAGTAGAATCTCCAAACGCCGTATTCATAATCACATTCGCGGTTTTTCTGCCAACGCCGGGCAATGATTCCAGAGATCGCCGATCCCGCGGTACCTGCGAATGATATTCTTCGATCAAAATCCGGCAGGTTTTTATAATATTTTTGGCCTTGGTATTGTATAATCCAATCGATTTAATAAAAGGCTTTAATCCCGTTTCCCCCAGCGACATTATTTTTTCCGGAGTATTGGCCACAGGAAACAGGTTCTGGGTGGCCTTATTGACACTCACGTCAGTCGCCTGGGCGGACAGAATGACGGCGATAAGCAATTCAAATGAATTATTGAATTTAAGCTCTGTCGCCGGATGGGGATTCCTCGCCCTGAAACGTTCAAAAATAGTTCTGCATTGAGCGGCATTCATCAGCAACTCCCGGTGAATATTAACTATTTGATTTAATAGAATAAATCGCCCTTATAAAAAATAATTTTCGTAGAAAATTATCCCCGCGATGGGGGATCGCAAGGGGGAGCAGCGCGTAGCGCTCCCCCTTCATTCCGAGCATCGGCTCTGCCGAGCGCAGGATATAAACCAGAAAGGAATTCTCGGCTTCGCCGAGAATTCCTGGGCATTCATAATTTTTTGCGTGTACGCGCCACGGCTGCCTGAATGGCGGCCTGGCGGGCTTCAAGGGTTTCTCTTGGGGGAGTTTGCGACAATTTAACTTCCTGCCTGGCAAGGCGCGCGGTGCGCTTTTGATAACGCCGGGCTGAAAGCGCCGGGAGCGAAGCCGTTGAAGCCGCTGTGGGCGCCAGATCGATGCAATCGACCGGGCAGGGTGGAACGCACAGGCCGCAACCGGTGCAAACATCTGCGATAACGGTGTGCATGAGTTTGGCTGACCCTATAATCGCATCCACCGGACAGGCCTGAATGCACTTTGCGCAGCCGATGCATTCCGCTTCCCGAATGACCGCGCGCTGGGGAAGTCTGGTTTTTTCAGACATTTCGGGCACAAAAGTTTCAGCATCCTGATTTAACAGCGCGCCCAATTCCCGTAAAACCTTCACGCCCCCCGGAAGACAACGATTGATAGTTTCACCTTCGGTCACAATGGCTGCCGCATAGGAATGACAATCCGGATAAGCGCATTGACGGCACTGTGTTTGCGGTAATAATGCATCCACGGCAGCGATAGCGTCTTCGACGTTGATCTGACTCATAACTGGATGTCTTCGAGTTTTACTCTTTGTATTAAGGGCTGAAAGGGCGCGATGGTGTGATTCAATAACGGCTCAGCCAGTTTTTCCCAGCTTAACGCATCGATTTGTAAAAACGCTGTGATTTTTTTACCGGTTTCCGGCAAAACCGGTTGCAGATAAATCGCCAGCACTTTAAATAAATTGATTCCTTGCGTACAAACCGCCTGTACCATAAGGTCTTTGCCTTCTTTTGCCAGTTGCCAGGGTTTTTGCTGATCGATATATTGGTTAGCGCGGTCCGCCAGCGCCATAATTTCCCGGATAGCGCGGCTATAATTGCGATGTTCATAACTGTCGCTAATGAGTTTAGCGGCAGCGGTAAATTCATCAAATAACTGGGGGTGGGGAAAGGCGTCAGCTAAACGGCCATTAGCCTGCTTATGAATAAAGCCGGCGCAGCGGCTGGCGAGATTAACGAATTTCCCCACCAGATCGGCATTCACCCGCGCACAAAAATCAGCAAAATTTAAGTCGATATCTTCAACCTGCGGCGTTAATTTCGCCGCTAAATAGTAACGTAAAAATTCCGGATCTAATTGTTTCAGGTAATCGGCGGCGGTGATAAACGTACCGCGGGATTTAGACATCTTCTGTCCGTTGATGGTTAAAAATCCATGCACAAAAATGCTGGTGGGCAAGCGCAGATTCGCGCCGCGCAGCATGGCCGGCCAAAATAACGCATGAAAATAAACGATATCCTTACCGATAAAGTGATACAGTTCGGTTTCAGCATCCGCCTGCCAATACTCATCGAAACCAACATCCGCGCGTTGTGAGCTTAATTTTTTTAACGTGGCCATATAACCTATCGGCGCTTCCAGCCAGACATAAAAATATTTTCCCGGGGCATCGGGTATTTCAAAACCAAAATAGGGCGCGTCACGGGAAATATCCCAATCTTTTAAAGGCTCACTCAGCCATTCCCGCATTTTGTTGACGACAGCTTCGGGAAGATGGCCGGTTTGCACCCATTGCTGCAAAAATTCGTGATACTTTTCTAAATTAAAAAAATAATGCACGGAATCTTTTAGCACCGGTGTAGCGCCGGAAAAAATGGAAACCGGATTTTTTAATTCCGAGGCTTCATAGGTTGAGCCGCAGACTTCGCAATTATCGCCGTATTGATCTTTCGCTCCACAACGCGGACATTCGCCGCGAATAAAACGGTCCGCCAGGAATATGTTTTTTTCTGGATCAAACGCCTGTGAAATAGTTTTGGTGCTGATATCGCCGTTGTCGCGCAGACGCTGATAAACAAGATTGGTGAGAGCCTGATTTTCTGAAGAATGCGTCGTATAAAAACAATCGAGATCAATCAGAAATTTTTGAAAATCCTGATAATGTTCGTGATTCATACGGGTAATCAGTGTTTCGGGAGAGATGTTTTGACGTTCTGCGGAAATCATAATACTCGTGCCATGAGCATCTGAGCCACTAATAAATAAACACCGGTTGTTCTGTAATCGCTGCCAGCGAACCCAGATATCGGCTTGGATTGCTTCGACTAAATGTCCTAAATGAATAGGTCCGTTAGCGTAATAAAGGGCCATGGTTACAAGAATATTGCGTTGTTTTTTCATCGTGTTACAATAACAAAATGCAGTTTACAGCGTCAACTTTCAGGAATTCTCGGCGAAGCCGAGAATTCCTTTCTGGTTTATATCCTGCGCTCGGCAGAGCCGATGCTCGGAATGAAGGGGGAGGAGCGAAGCTCTCTCCCCCTTGCGATCCCCCATCGGGCAAAGTATTTTCTACGAAAATTATCTTTAATAGGAGTTATTCCGTACATGTTCCTTATAGAAACTCTCAAAAACTATCCGTTGCCATGGTTGAATCAGGATGTTGTCAGCGGCGGTTGGCTGCACGATGTCCGCCTTGATAATACTGTGCTGAATGTACAATTAAAATTTGGATTTCCATTGGCGCAGGATTTACAGATCAAATTTCAGGATTTTCTGAAACAGTCACTCAGCCAATTACCCGGCATAGAATCTGTTAAGGTGACACTGCAGTGTCAGGTGCGTGCACACGCTGTGCAGCCCGGTTTAACCGCTATTCCTGGCGTGAAAAACGTGATTGCGGTGGCTTCCGGAAAAGGAGGCGTTGGCAAATCCACCACCGCGGTGAATTTAGCGCTTGCCCTTGCGCGGCAGGGAGCGCGCACCGGTCTGCTGGATGCTGATATTTATGGTCCGAATCAGCCGCATATCCTTGGCGCGACGGGCAGGCCTGAGATTCGCGAGGATAAAACGATTATCCCATTGATGGCGCATGGCCTGCAGACCATGTCGATAGGGTATCTGGTGGATGAGGCCACCCCTATGGTCTGGCGTGGCCCAATGATTAGCGCGGCCCTGCAGCAGTTGGTTCGGGATACCCGATGGGATAAGCTGGATTATCTGGTGATCGACTTGCCGCCGGGCACCGGTGACATTCAGTTAACCCTGGCAAAGAAAGTGCCCGTTACCGGTGTCGTGATGGTGACAACGCCTCAGGACGTCGCCCTGCTGGACGTGCGCAAAGGATTAGAGATGTTTCGCAAGGTGGATGTGACAGTCCTTGGTGTCATCGAAAATATGAGTACCCATATCTGCTCCCACTGCGGTCACGCGGAAGCGCTGTTTGGCGAAGGCGGCGGACAACGGTTGGCCAGTCGCTACGACGTTCCATTATTTGGCCGGTTGCCGCTGTCGCTTACTATCCGCGAGGACGCCGATCGTGGTTACCCCACGGTAGCCGCCGATCCGCAGGGACGTTTGGCGGAGCAGTATCAGGAGATTGCTCTGCGCATCGCTGCCCGCCTGGCGCAACTAAAAATTAATCACAGCGCCGGCCTTCCGCCGGTGGTGGTGGAAAAATAAGCGGAGAAAGGCTATGACGATTAAATCAGACCACTGGATTCGCCGCATGGCGGAGGCTGGCATGATTACACCGTTTGAACCCGGGCAGGTTCGTTATCGTGGGCAGGATAAGGTCATTTCTTATGGCACATCCAGTTATGGTTACGATGTGCGCTGTGCTAACGAATTTAAAATTTTTACCAACATTAATTCCGCGATTGTCGATCCCAAAAATTTTGATCCGAATAGTTTTGTGGGGGCGCGTACGGACGTTTGCATTATCCCGCCCAATTCATTTGTTTTGGCGCACACCGTTGAGTATTTCAGGATCCCTCGCAATGTTTTGACCATTTGCGTCGGCAAATCTACTTACGCGCGTTGCGGGATTATCGTTAACGTGACGCCGCTGGAACCCGAGTGGGAAGGCCATGTTACCCTGGAATTTTCCAACACCACGAATTTACCCGCTAAAATCTACGCAAACGAAGGCGTAGCGCAAATGCTGTTCTTTGAATCCGATGAAATTTGTGAAACCTCATATGCCGACCGCGGCGGTAAATATCAGGGGCAAAGAGGCGTGACCCTGCCCGTCGCATAAATTACCGTATTCCCTGACAATAAAATTGTATTTACTATGATCGAAATAAAACAACTGAATAAAACTTTTCCGACAAAAACGGGTCCCTTTGTTGCGTTGGCAGATATTAATTTAACAGTGAATCCTGGTGAAATCTTTGGTGTCATCGGTAAAAGTGGCGCGGGCAAAAGTTCTTTAATCCGCTGTGTTAACCTGCTCGAACGTCCCACCAGTGGTTCAGTATTTATTGATGGTAACGATTTAACGCGCCTCCCGCCGAAAAAACTGCGCGCCGTACGCAGACGCATGGGCATGATTTTTCAACATTTTGATCTCCTCAGCCACCGAACCGTGATTGAGAATGTGGGATTGCCCTCGAGCTGACCGGACAAAACCGGCGCACGATTGAACGTGAAACGTTGCCATTATTGGAACTCGTCGGATTACTGGACAAGCGTCATGCCTATCCCAGTCAATTAAGCGGGGGACAAAAGCAGCGCGTGGCCATCGCCCGGGCGCTGTCGACGCGGCCAAAAGTATTGCTATGTGATGAAATGACTTCTGCGCTCGACCCGGAAACCACCCGTTCAATTCTGGAATTAATTCAATCCATTAATGAGCAGTTGAAGCTTTCCATTTTACTCATTACCCATGAAATGACAGTCATCAAGACCATCGCTGATCAGGTGGCTGTGCTCGATCAGGGACGGATTATCGAACAGTCGGATGTTTTTTCCTTGTTCACACAACCCAAAACGGCTGTGACCCGTTCCTTTATCCGTTTGACTTTGCCTCTGGAATTGCCAGTTGCCTTAATGAATAAGGTATCTGCCAGCGCCCTTTCCAAATTGCGCCGCGTTATGGCGCGTGGCTTTCGCCAGGGCCGATTGCAGCGGAGCCGGTGATCAGTGAATTATTGAAGCGCACGGGTATCCACTTAAATATTTTACAGGCTAATTTAGAAGTGATACGCCATCAGCATTTAGGAGTGATGATCATGGCAGTGGAAGGCAATCCAGGAATTGGCGGCTGCCCATGATTATCTGCAGAATCGCGGTTTAAATGTGGAGGTGATCGGTTATGTCAACCGAAATGATTGGATTATTTCTTGAATCGTGCCTGCAAACGGCGCTGATGGTGATTTTCTCCTGTACTGGAGCGGTGATCGTCGGGGCGCCCTTGGGTGTGGTGTTGTTGATTACCCGCAACCACCATTTACTGCCGCATGCGCGCATCCATAAAATTCTGGGATTAATCACCAATGGCGTACGCTCTATCCCCTTTATTATTTTAATGGTTGCTATTATTCCATTCACCCGGTTCATTGTGGGCACTTCCATCGGTACCGCGGCGGCTACAGTGCCACTCATGATTGCAGCCATACCGTTTGTCGGGCCGATTGGTAGAAACGGCCATGGAACAGGTACCTTGGGGATTAGTGGAGGCGGCACAGTCCATGGGAGCTTCTCCTTTTCAAATTATTTATAAAGTATTGTTACCGGAATCCTTGCCGACAATCGTTCGTGGCGTTACTCTAACCTTAATTGCATTGATAGGTTATTCGGCGATGGCGGGCGTTATCGGCGGCGGGGGTCTGGGTGATCTCGCGATTCGATATGGGTATCAACGCTTTGATGTGAGGGTTATGCTGCTGACGATCGCTGTACTGATTTTGTTTGTGCAATTATTGCAAATGGTGGGCGACTGGATCGCTCAACGGTTAACTCATTAACTTTTGACGGAGAAGGAACTATGAAAAAAATAATTATTTACGGGGTGGCTTTGTTCGGCGCTCTCTGCTTATCCGCCTGCAAACCTGCCAAAACCGAAACGGTGAAAGTGGGCACTATTGATGGGCCTGAAACTCAACTCATGGAAGCTGCTAAACAGGTGGCGAAGAAAAAATATAACATGGACGTGCAAATCGTCTCTTTTTCTGATTATAACACCCCCAACGCCGCGCTGAATGACGGCAGTCTGGATGCCAACGCATTTCAAACAGTACCGTTTCTGGATGCCCAGTCAAAACAATACGGTTATAAATTCGCGGTAGTCGGCAAAACCTTTGTTTACCCCGTGGGAATTTATTCAAAGAAATTAAGGATATCGCAGAGGTGCCGGATAACGCCAAAGTGGCGATTCCCAATGATCCCAGTAATGAAGCGCGTGCGTTATTACTGCTGGAGAAAGCCAATTTACTGAAACTGAAACAGGACGCTGGTGTCAACGCCACTAAAATGGATGTCGTTGAGAACCCAAAACATTTACAAATTGTGGAACTCGACGCCGCGCAATTACCACGTTCTTTGGCGGATGTCGATTTAGCGGTGATTAACACCAACTTCGCTGTTGGCGCTGGATTGTCCAGTCAAGGATGCCTTGTTCATGAGGACGCTAATTCACCTTATGTGAATATCATTGTGGCTCGGGAAAAAATGCCAATGATCCGCGTATTCAGCACTTTGTGGACGCATTCCATTCGGATGAAGTAAAGCAGGAAGCGAAAAAATTGTTCAGCGATGCGCCATGCCGGGATTTTAGATGAAATGATTTTGAGCCCCCGTTTTAATTTCCCCCTTTGGGTGTTTTCAAAGGGAGGAAATAAAGCGGGAATTATTCGTCATCTGCCTCATCAGCGGAGCTTTCTTTCAGAGGATGGGTGGTGCGGCTTTGATCAACGCGTTCGCGCATTTCCTTGCCGGGTTTGAAGTGGGGCGTGTATTTGGCGTTGGTGAATACCCTCTCTCCAGTACGCGGATTGTGGGCCCGGCGGGAGCGCGATAACGCGGGGCAAAACTACCGAAGCCACGGATTTCGATTCGGTTGCCTTCGCAAAGGCTATCACTCATGCGATCCAGAATATAATTAACAGCGACTTCAACATCTTTCACCATTAAAGCATTCTGGCGATTGACGAGTTTTTGAATCAGTTCTGATTTAACCATGAACACTACTCCAAATTTAAAAATAGTATGAGATATTTTTCAAATGATTTCAAGTTGGTAGGGCTAAAGGATGATTGTCGAGCAGTACCTGACCGGCGTCAGTCAATTTAAGGCGTCCGGCGGCAATCCATGCCAGTACCTGCGGGTAGAGGCGGTGCTCCAGAATTTGAATGCGGCGTTGCAGCGTTTCCTCGCTGTCGCCGGGGGTGACCGGAATGCTCGCCTGGTAAATGATGGGCCCGGCTCTACCTCGGCGGTGACATAGTGGATAGTCACACCATGAACGGTTTCCTGTGCTTCCAAAACCCGCCGATGCGTCTGCAAACCTGGATATTTGGGTAACAGCGAAGGATGGATATTGATCATCCGCCCGACATAATGTTGCACAAAATCGGCGGTGAGTCTGCGCATAAAGCCGGCAAGAACGACTAATTGCGGCCCATAACCGTCTATTTGCGCACGTAAGGCCTGCTCATTCTGGATGACATGGGTGGAATCCCCGCCTGTCGCGCTCGTTCTAACCCGTAAGCGCTGGCGCGGCTACTGATGACCGCACGAATTTCCACCGCCAACCCCTGCTGTATCGCATCGATAATGGCTTGCAGATTAGTGCCATTCCCGGAAATTAATATGACGATCGGTAAAATCATGTGAACCGAACGGTGGGTATGCGTTCTGTACCGGTGACGATATGACCCAAAATCCATGCGGATTCGCCGGCGGCCTTTAATGTGTCCATTGCAATCACGGCATCCTGGCGACTGACGCAGATGACCATGCCGACACCCATGTTAATGCGCGCCACATTTCTGATCTGTCAATTTTACCCTGTTCTTCAAGCCATTGAAAAATATTTGGAATTTCCCAGCTCTGGCTCTCAATTAAAGCTTGCGTATGGGGTGGCAACACTCTGGGAAGGTTATCAATTAATCCTCCCCCGGTAATATGAGCTATGGCGTGGACCCGCACGGTTTTTTGCAATGCCTTGAGTGCGGGGATATAAATTCGTGTGGGCGTCAGTAATGTTTCCCCCAGCGTGCTCTGCCCAAACGTTTTGGCTAAGGGGGCCGCAACATTGGACAAAACTTTACGGATCAGCGAATATCCGTTGGAATGCGGGCCGGACGAAGCGATGGCTATTAAACAATCGCCGGGCTGGACCTCGCTGCCGTCGATCACCTGATCTTTTTCCACAACGCCTACGCAAAAACCGGCCAGGTCATAATCCTGATTCTGGTACAGTCCTGGCATCTCCGCGGTTTCCCCGCCAATGAGCGCCGCGCCGGCGATTTCGCAGCCTTTGCCAATGCCTGTCAATATCGCCAGGGCTTGGGTAGAGTCTAAACGTCCGGTCGCAAAATAATCGAGAAAAAATAAGGGTTCAGCGCCGAGACAGGCGACGTCGTTGACGCACATAGCGACAAGGTCGATGCCAATCGTGTCGTGTTTATTCATTTCAACGGCGAGATTCAATTTGGTGCCGACGCCGTCAGTGCCGGATACCAAAACAGGTTGTCGATAGCCGGAGGGAATTTCAAACAGGGCGCCGAAGCTGCCGATGTTGCCTACCACGCCGGGACGACGTGTACGCGCGGCGATTTTGCGGATATCGCCAACCAGGGCATTAGCTTGTTCAATATCAACGCCGGCTTCTTTATAATTTAATGCTGATTTTTCCATAACGACTCACAGAATGAACCAGGTACTGTGCCGGGCGCCGGATCCCGCGGTCAAGCCGCGGGATGACGGCGCCATGGGCGTGTACCAGGAAGTCAAAAACTATACTCACTGGTTTAGTATATCATTACTTGAGTTTTTTACCATCCTCTGACTATTTGCGATATAATGAGCTATGTGTCGAGGATTGTATCAACTCATATTTGGATTGCTGTTTTTATGCGGCTTCTCATTGGCCTCTGCGGCGGAGCCGACCTCCAGTTTTAACGTCGCCACTGCGCCCGTGACGGATCATTCAGAAGCTGAGTTACATGCTGCCATAGCGACGGCCTTCTCTCAGGTTTTAATAAAAATTAGTGGCAACTCGCGGATTATGAGCGTTCCGGAAATTCAAAGGCAATTGCCCGCAGCGGAAAAATTTGTTCAAAAATACAATTACTCTGATTCCGGAGTGCAGGTGACATTTGATCAGCGTGCACTTTTGGCGCTATTGATTCAGGCGCAGCAGCCTGTCTGGGTAACGACGCGTCCGGCGACGCTACTTTGGTTATCCGTGAACGGACTTCCCCCCGCGGGGGCAGGCTCGCAGCTTACTGATTTCTACAGTAATGCTTTACAGCATAATGCGGCTACCCGCGCTATTCCCGTCATACTTCCGAAGATGGATAGCGATGATCAGGCCGCCTGGCAGGCAAAGTCTCCTGGCGCGGCGCTGGATCAGCCCACGCTGGAAAAAATAGCCGCTCATTATCAGGCCCCAGCCATTTTAAATGGCGAACTTTCCCAAAAGCCGGACCAATCGTGGACAGTGAACTGGTATCTGGTCTGGCAGGGGCAAGTCTGGCAGTGGCGCAATGAGGGGAGCCAGGAAGCGGTTTTACAGTCGGGAATAGATCGGCTCGCCGATGTATTAGGGAGCCAGTTAGCGATTAGCTTAAATCAGCAAGCGGCCGATAGTTTATGGTTGGCAGTTTTAGGTATCACTAATTTAACCGATTACAATGCGGTTCTTGCCGTCATCAGGAAGTTGCAACCCGTGTTGGGTGTTTCCGTTCAGGATGTCGGCAGTCATGGGATGCTATTGCAAGTGACTACCATAGACGCGGGGGAGGATGCTTTGAAAAAAGCGCTGGCTGACAATCCCCATTTTGCCCCTGCTAACGCCGTTACGGAGGTAACGGATGTTCTCAATTATCAGTGGAAGCCATAAATCCGTGGTGGGAAGCGGCGGCCAACTGGCGCTGGCGTTGACCCTGCGGGAAGAGTCGACTTTTGCTAATTTTTACCCGGGATGTAACCTTAAAGTATTTTCAGCCTTGCAGGCTTTCGCTGCGCGCACGGGTGAGCCGTTTATCTACCTGTGCGGCTCTCCAGGGACCGGTCGTTCACATTTACTACAAGCCTGTTGTCATGAAGTATCACCAGGCAGGGGAATTTACCTGGGATCTAACCGAGCCCGGACTTAATCCCGCCGTTTTCCTGGACATGGAATTTTTTTCCCTGGTTTGTCTGGATAATATAGAGGTCATCATGGGCCGCCAGGACTGGGAGTTGGCTTTGTTTAATTTTTATAACCGTTCACGGGAGCAGAATTCAAGGTTACTGGTCTCCAGTTCAGCGCTGCCAGGACATCTGCCGTGTCAGCTAGCGGATTTATGTTCCCGTTTGAGCGGCGGGTTAATTTTATGCCTCAATCAGTTGACGGATGATCAAAAACGGAGCGCCCTCCGCCTTCGGGCCCGGCTGCGGGGCCTGGAGTTATCCACGGATTCGGGTAATTTTTTGCTGCATCATTATCCTCGAAGCATGAACCATTTATTTTTAGCTTTGGATACTCTGGACAGAGAAGCGTGGGCAGCCCAGCGCCGCCTCACTATTCCCTTTATTAAAAAAGTGCTTAATATATAAATATTTCTCTTGATGTGAACTTGCTGTGTTCGGAATGCTTGACTATTGAACATAAATAGTATTAAAATTTTACAGAAATTGTACTATATTTAACAGCAGATGGTAATTCATTAGGAGAAAAGGAGTTTCGATATGAAAAAATTATCTAAAATTGCATTAGCAGTCATGTTAGGCGCTGTCAGTTTACCCGTTTATGCCGAACCGCTGGGTTCCATAGGCGATAATAGCGACATCGGCGCGGGATTTATCTGGCAGGACAATATAACGACCCCTTAATAATGCCCAAACACGTCAAGGGCGCTGGCGAGCGGGTATTTATTTTCAGTCCCCGGGCCAGGCAGTGGGCGGCTTATAATGGTACCGGCCAATTAGTAGGCTACGGCCGGGCTAACGGCGGCGCCAGTTATTGTGCGGAATTAGGAGAGCCTTGCCTGACGGATCATGGCAGGTTCCGGGTTTTCCGTAAAGGCGACAGTAGTTGTGTTTCCCATACATTCCCATTAGACAAAGGCGGCGGCGCGGCGATGCCTTATTGCATGTTCTTCAGCAGTGGCAGTGCGATCCACGGTTCGCCACAGTTATCGCTGATGAATTCCAGTCACGGCTGTATTCGCGTCACCACGCCATCGGCGCAATGGCTGTCGAATACGTTTATGCAGATAGGAACAAAAGTGCTGGTGACCTCGTATTAATACGAGATCGCCGGTCTAAGAGGAGGTTAAAAATTTAACTGGTGTAGGCGTTTTGGACAGATGCGTTGAGGGTAGCCAAAATTCCTTGGATACCTTCTAAACAGGCACGAGAATCCTGTTCTTTTTTCGTGTCGGCGATAGCTTGTAGCTGAGTACAGGTTGCCACCGATTGCGCATTCGCTTCATTACACAGCGTATAAGGGGCTGTCCAAATGCTGTCAGTGGTTATTGTCTTGGCATTGTTGTCGCCAAAGGGGTTATATCGAGTATTTCTAGCGCTCATTCTATTATCTCCAAAGTCTGTTAAATCCAGTAATTACCATTTTACCTCCCCAATATTAAGGAAACCTTAAATGAATGGTTAAGTGGTAATTTTTACAAATATTGATGATATTTTACTAAGTAATTGATTATATGTCAAGAGGCTGGTTATACTAAGACGAATAGTGATTATTCAGGAGGAGTTATGCCCAGTTTTGACGTGGTCTGTGAGTTAGATTTACACGAGCTTGGTAATGCGATTGATCAATCTAACCGGGAGATTAACACGCGTTTTGACTTTAAAGGTGTGGAAGCTTCGTTTAGCCAGGTGGGTAATGTGGTCAGCCTGCATGCGGAGAGTGAATTCCAACTCAATCAGATGATGGATATTTTGCAGAAAAAGCTGGTGAAGCGCAACGTCGATATAGCCCACATGCAGCTCGGAATCCCGGTTATCGGCAGCAGCGCCGCCGAACAGGAAATTGTTATGCAAAAAGGCATCACCAGTGAGATCGCAAAGAAAATTGTAAAATTTCTTAAAGAGAGCAAACTCAAAATCCAGGGCTCGATCCTGGCGAACAGGTCCGCGTCACCGGCGCCAAAAAAGACGACCTTCAGGCAGCCATCACCCTGCTGCGCAAACAGGATTTCGGGCTGCCACTCCAATTCAACAATTTTAGTGATTAAATCGTTCACAGCCTTCGCTCCCGCTACGTGGTGAACAGGTCCGCGTCACCGGCGCCAAAAAAGACGACCTTCAGGCAGCCATCACCCTGCTGCGCAAACAGGATTTCGGGCTGCCACTCCAATTCAACAATTTTCGTGATTAAACCCGGTTCACAGCCTTCGCTCCCGCTACGTGTCATTCCAGCGAAAGCTGGAATCCACTCTTCCCGTGCAGCCCATGGATTCCAGCTTTCGCTGGAATGACACGTAGCGGGTAGGGGATTACCCAGAGCCTTCGCTATCCAGGGCTCGATCCTTGGCGAACAGGTCCGCGTCACCGGCGCCAAAAAAGACGACCTTCAGGCAGCCATCACCCTGCTGCGCAAACAGGATTTCGGGCTGCCACTCCAATTCAACAATTTTCGTGATTAAACCCGGTTCACAGCCTTCGCTCCCGCTACGTGTCATTCCAGCGAAAGCTGGAATCCACTCTTCCCGTGCAGCCCATGGATTCGAGCTTTCGCTGGAATGACACGTAGCGGGTAAGGGATTACCCAGAGCCTTCGCTATCCAGGGCTCGATCCTTGGTGAACAGGTCCGCGTCACCGGCGCCAAAAAAGACGACCTTCAGGCAGTCATCACCCTGCTACGCAAACAGGATTTCGGGCTGCCACTCTCAATTCAACAATTTTCGTGATTAAACCCGGTTCACAGCCTTCGCTCCCGCTACGTGTCATTTCCAGTGAAAGCTGGAATCCACTCTTCCCGTGCAGCCCGATGGATTCCAGCTTTCGCTGGAATGACACGTAGCGGGTAGGGGATTACCCAGAGCCTTCGCTATCCAGGGCTCGATCCTTGGCGAACAGGTCCGCGTCACCGGCGCCGAAAAGACGACCTTCAGGCAGCCATCACCCTGCTGCGCAAACAGGATTTCGGGCTGCCACTCCAATTCAACAATTTTCGTGATTAAACCCGGTTCACAGCCTTCGCTCCCGCTACGTGTCATTCCAGCGAAAGCTGGAATCCACTCTTCCCGTGCAGCCCATGGATTCCAGCTTTCGCTGGAATGACACGTAGCGGGTAGGGGATTACCCAGAGCCTTCGCTGGAATGAACTTTTGGCTTTTTTAGCAAATCAGGTATGCATAAAGATCTTCCCAGTGCGGATTTTTTTGTTCGATTAGCATTATTTTCCATTCTCGTTTCCAGGCTTTTAAATTTTTTTCTCTCGTTAATGCTTCGTAGATATCCGTTGTTGACTCAAAATATACTAAATATTTAATCTGGTATTTTGAGGTAAAACCTTTCGTCTCCTCTTTTTTATGTTGATAGACACGTTTTATCAGATTCGACGTGACGCCGATATATAAGGTCCCTTTCTTTCCGCTCGACATTATGTAGACATAATATTCTTTCATAAAGAATTTTTAAATTATTTAATTAAATTAAGCCATACTGGTATTTTCATAAAAAAGTGGTACAATGTGGGAAATTGTGGGGGAGTTTCCCAAGATGTTCCGAGGCCTGACAGCGATTCAGATAGACGCCAAAGGACGGTTAAGTATCCCGTCGCGTTATCGCGCGGCCCTGATAGAAGGAACCGATAACACCCTGATTGTCACCATTGATACCGAACAACCCTGCCTGTTGCTGTATCCCGGGCCGCGCTGGCTTGAAATTGAACAAAAATTAGAGCAGTTATCTAGCTTTCATCCCGCTTCCCGGCGGATCCAGCGGCTATTAATGGGACATGCCACGGATGTGGAATTGGATAACCAGGGCCGAATCCTGTGCCGCCTTTACTGCGTGAATATGCGCATTTAGATAAATCGGCCATGTTGGTCGGGCAGGGTAAAAAATTTGAAATATGGAATGAGGTTCAATGGCAAGCAGGGCGATCCGCTTGGCTGGCCGATGCTGTCAATGGCATGAGCGCGATGTCATCTGAATTGTTGTCGTTATCCTTGATGAGTCGAGAGTTCGGCACGTTCCGGTAATAAGTGCGGAAGTGATCGATGGTTTAGCCATGCTCCCGGTGGATATTATATAGACGCTACTTTTGGCCGTGGCGGCCATAGCGCATTGATTTTACAAAATTTAGGGCCAGAAGGACGTTTGCTAGCGATTGATCAAGATCCCGCGGCTGTCGCCGCGGCGCAAACGCCGCCTTTCAGGAGGATCCGCGGTTCAAAATCAAGTCTGCCTCATTTTGCGGATTTAGCTGAGATAGTGGCGGAGCAGGGCTGGATGGGAAAAGTGAACGGCATATTGTTGGATTTAGGCGTGTCGTCGCCACAGCTGGACGATCCTGCTGCGCGGCTTTAGTTTTCGCCAGGCGGGGCCGTTGGATATGCGCATGAATCCGCAACGTGGAATAAGCGCCGCGGATTGGTTAAAGCAGGCGGCGGAAACGGAAATTGTCCAGGTTTTACACGAATACGGCGAAGAACATTTTGCCCGGCGTATTGCCAGAGCGATAGTCGTCGCGCGCCAGGAAAAGCCGCTGGCAACCGGGACACTAGAATTAGCGCGCTGTATCGCCGGCGCCGTGCCGTTTCATGAACCGGGCAAACATCCCGCAACTCGCAGTTTTCAAGCGATCCGGATTTTTATCAATCGAGGAATTATCGGCATTGCAGAATTGTTTAACACAATGTTTATCGATTTTAAAAGGTGGGGGCGGTTGGCGGTGATCAGTTTTCATTCGCTGGAAGACCAGATAGTCAAGCAATTTATGCAGAACCAGGCTCGCGGCGATGCTCCGGATAAATTGCCATTACGGGAAACACAAATTGTTCGGCGTTTGCGCATAGTCAGCCGGTTGATTCGGCCAGGCGGAGGCGGAAACGGATATTAATCCTCGAGCGCGCAGCGCTCGAGTTGAGAATTGCGGAGAAAATAGGATGAATGCTATCACTCGAGTATACAATACCAGTGCAATGCGTTTACCCCTACGCAACGGACAGCGCGTGTCATGGAGCTGGGGAACAAAATGCTTGATCGTATTATTCATTTTATCGGCATTTGCAGTGGTTTATTTAAAGGATTTAAACCGGCGCACTTATATTCAATATCAGAATATGGCGCGGGCTAACCAGCAGTCGCAAGTGGATTGGGAAAATTGCTGCTTGAGCAAAGCACGTGGGCTGCGCAGGCTAATGTTGCAGCAAACCGCCGAGTGAACGTTTGCACATGTTTTCGCCCAATGCCAAAGACATTGTTTTAATAACGCAATAATGAAACAATGCCGTTAACCAGGAATATCCGCTCAATTCGCGAATGAATAAGAAACGAACTCCGGCTTCCTGGCGTTTTTGGGTAGTATTGGTGTTCCTTGCGGCCGGTTTTTTGACATTGATCGGGCGCCTGGTGGATTTAACCATACTCAATCGCGCGTTTCTTGGTTAAACAGGGCCAATTGCGGACGTTGCGGATAGTAGAAATTCCCGCGTACCGGGGCATGATCACTGATCGTAATAATCAACCGTTGGCTATCAGCACCCCGGTCGACTCGGTATGGGTGAATCCCGCGCAATTTAAGCCGGATGGCGCAGAGCTAGGCCGGTTAGCGCAATATTTACAGATGTCTTCCCGGGATATCCAGCGTCTAGTCGCTGCCCAGTCCAGCCGTAACTTTGTCTATGTAAAGCGGGGCAATCCGCCGGAAATCACCGCGAAGATCGCCGATCTAAAAATCCCAGGCGTTTTTTTTCAGCGTGAATACCGGCGTTATTATCCCGAAGCGGAGGTCACTTCTCATTTGATCGGTCTCACCAATGTGGATGATCACGGTCAGGAAGGCATGGAATTGGCGTACGATCGATGGTTAGCAGGTAGGCCTGGAAAAAAGCAGGTCATCAAAGATCGTCTGGGAAACATTATTTCCGAAGTGGCGTTACTTAAAAAACCCGAACAGGGTCAACCTTTGACTCTAAGCATTGATAAACGCATTCAATACGCTGCTTACCAAGCGTTAAAAGCCGCAGTAAACGAATACCAGGCGGAAGGCGGATCCGTAGTGGTTTTAGATTCCCGCACCAGCGAAGTGCTGGCGATGGTGAATCAGCCTTCTTATAATCCCAACAACCGCCCGGCGCAACACGATGGGCGTTATCGCAACCGCGCTATGACCGACATGTTCGAGCCAGGTTCCACCATCAAGACATTTACCATCGCTCTGGCATTGACGAGTGGCCAGTATACTCCGGAAACAGTGGTTGATACCCGCCCGGGTTGGATGGTGGTGGGCGGATACCGGATTAGTGATGATGGGTATAATTTTGGCATGATCAACCTGGGCGATATATTGGCGAAATCGAGTAATATCGGCGCCACCAAGATTATGATGTCCTTACCTCCTCATGCTCATTGGGATTTGTTACACCGCGCCGGTTTTGGGGAACTATCCGGTAGTCATTTTCCCGGTGAAGTGAGTGGCCGCCTACCCGAAGCGCAGGTATGGCGGCCCAGTGAAGTGGCGACTTTGGCATACGGATATGGTCTGGCGGTCAATACCTTACAACTGGCGCATGCCTATACTATTTTTGCAGACGGCGGCATACTACGGCCATTATCGTTATTAAAAGTTTCTGAAGTACCGGCAGGGACACAAGTGTTACCATCGCGGGTGGCCCAAACTATTTTATCTTTATTGGAAAAAGTGGTACAGAAAGGAGAGCATCACACCGGTTTTCGTGCGCAAGTTCCAGGTTATCGCGTCGGCGGTAAAACAGGTACTTCATACATCGCCGGACCACACGGCTATGACCGGCATAATTATAATTCATCATTCGTCGGTATCGCGCCGCTGAGCAATCCGCGTTTAGTGATTGCCGTCGTCATCCGCGAACCTCATGGCAGTCACATGGGCGCTTTGGTTTCGGCTCCGGTCTTCTCCCAAGTGATGAGCGATTCTTTACGCATTCTTAATATCCTTCCAGACCAGCCCTCTTCTTCCAGCAATTCCCGCTAAAGGAAAAATTAGCTATATCCACATGAAGTATTGAAATAATTATTTTTCAACCGCTGTCACACCCGAGTTACCGTTGACTTTCACAAGAAATTGTGTCAATTTTGCTGCATTATAGTGTCAAGTTTTAGGACTATTAAAGAATACAAATTTTTGCAAAATGGAGAATGAAAATGAGCAAGAACAAAAAAATTTATATGACTCCTGCCTCAAGGCAAATGTTTTTCAACCGCGATTACGCCGACTATCCTGACATCAAAACCCGTTACGGTGTTCCACATCCCGCTGAAATTATAAAAAACCTTCGGGAATCATTGATACAAAATCCTGATCAGGAAAATTGGGCAGAACAGTTACGGGTTTTTATCGAAACCAGTCCACTTTACCAGTTGGGTTATGAAACATTAGCGAAAGCTGAGAAGCAGAAAGCCCTATTGATAAATCAGCTTCGGGAACGGAAAAAAGAAGATTCCAGCGTTTTAGAAGAAAATGATGATGATGAAGATGATTCGCGTATGGACGTGGCTAAAGATTTGTTTGTAAAAATTTTTTCAGTTGAACAAAAAGAACCAGAAGATGAGAAATGGATAAGATTTAACCCTCAGGCCAGCAAAAATTTTCTTTACAATGCCTATATTCAAAAATCGCAGGTAACAGAATTAACAAAAATTCCTGAAATTGTTGACGTAATAAAGATAAACGCGTTGTTAAAAACTGACGTTCCCAAAATTCAGGAAAAATATCGGGAGATCTGGAAGAATTATAAGGTTTTGAATAATTTTTCCGTTCTGTTAAATGATTTTTTTCAGACTGACAGGGAATTCGGACATTTACAGAATTTAGACCGGGTCCTGCTGGATAAATTTGAAATAAAGGATACTTTAGTCACAGAAATGCAGCAGCGAAAGCTTCTACAGCTTCACATTGGTTTATCCGATCTTCTGGCGGTTTTAAGATCATTGGCGAAATTAAATAATCATAAACAATTAGAGGACAGCGAAGTTAAAATGATTGTGAAAGAGCCATTAAAATTATGCCTGGGAAACACGAATCTGGTTAAAATTTTAAATGCACAACTGACATCACTTAAGCAAAAATATGATAATGAGCTGGCTATTAGAACTTTTAAAGCAATCACGCTCTATCTGGAAACGATTTCGCCGCTCATTGCCAGATTATCGTCGTTTACTGACTTTCAACAGCTTGAAGAGTACCGGCAGAATTTGTTAAAACAGATGGAAATTTTGAATATTCTTCCCGATAACATCCTGAAAACTTCGGCTGAGGTTTCAGTGCAATATGAACGCGCGGACATTAACAAACTGCTGAAGGAGATGACATTCCGCATCAAGCATTCTTATTTTAATCCGGCCTATATTGGATTATTGGAAAAAATTGATAATAATCGGGAAAAATTTCACAGGCTAAATAGACGTCAACAGGAATTAAATCCAAATTCTACAGAGTTTTCTCAAAATAAATCTGTTATTTTAGCTCTTGATGAAGAACACACGATATTAGCCCTCGAGGGTCACAGAAAATATCCAGATGAATGGAAAAAACATAAGTCGATACTTTCTTTAATGCCAGGATTGAGTGACTTCGTAAAAAAAGAAGCTATCTTTCCTCAACCAGAAAATTTAAGCATATTGGGAATTTATCAGGAATGGTATGAAAAAATGGCTCTTGAAATTAACAGGCTCAGGAGAATTCTTCCGCGATTAATTGATATTGCCGGGACTCATACCATTGAGACTGACTCGAAATCTTCGCAGCGTCTACAACATGAAGGCCATCAGCGTATGGCAGATCAGGCCAGTCTCTTTACCGTGCAAAGCCGGGTGAGTAGTGTATTGGTTTTTAAAAGAGATGCCCATAAAGTATCAAATCTGGAACTTAAGGAAGATAAAGTTGAAGGTAATTTATTTGAGTTCCTTAAGATCAAGCCTGCTTTGCAGGATTGTCATACTTACGGGGAACAATGGGACTGCCTGCAGAGTTTGGTGGAAAAAATTACCCAAAAAACAGATAAAGCCAGCGGTCTTTCCGTTCAATGGAAAGCTCGTTTTTTGGCGGGAAACACGACTACCGATGCCTGTCTTATCCCAAAAAATGGGGAGCAGGCTGCTCTTGCAAAAGAATTGATAAGCAGTTTATCTAAAGAACAGCATAATCCCCTCCTGGGGCCTATCTATGATTTTGCCGAAGCAAACCTGCTGTTAATTTCTAAAATGGATCAAATTTTAAAAATTGTGGGTGTCAATCCGGAGCTGGATAACAGAGGTCGTGAGGCTATTAAGCAAAGTTATACTCAGTTGGCTCCTCTTTTAAAGGAATTTTATGAGCTTTATGTTGATAATGAAGTGGCTGCCAGGAAGTTATGCGCTGTATTGCAGGAGATTGGCGGCGAGTTCCTTTCGACCGAGGAATTATATCAAAGTTTATTGAGTTATTGTGGAAAAATGGAAGTGTTTTTTAGCTCTCTGCATCAGCCCTGTACCAATCCAACTTCGGCATCGGATTCTTTCAATCTGTTTGACAGATTTAAAGTTATCCCCACGGATTTAAACAATCTGGCAAAAAATTGGTACACAGATTTTGAGAATGAAAGGACACATAAATTGAAGAGTATATTTAACCCACTGCAGGATAAAGAGCTTCCGCCCATTACTTTGGTTACGTCTTCAACTGTTGATAGCACTCAACCTGGGACTGTGGTTGAATCGCGGCTGGTTCCGCCGCCTTTATTAAGCAGAGTGCCACAGAGGTTTGTTTACTCCGATGCTTCGACGCTATCGTCAAGCTCAAGCTCAAGCTCAAGTTCAAGTTCAAGTTCAAGTTCTCTTACAACTTGAGAGCGAAAAATCTGAGTAATCCCACCAAATGGTGAGGGGGCGGAAAACCCCTCACCCTAACCCTCTCCCCGAGTACGGGGAGAGGGAATACTTGAAAACAATTGTACGTTGTGTTAGTTTTGTATTGTAATTCAGGGAAAGTAATATGAGTAAAAGCGTTAAGGGTTGGACGAATTAAAAAAGTGATAGTCTGACTTAAGCCACGTCTTTGCTTAATCTCTGTTTATCTTGAAATAAAATTTTTATAAAAAATAAGGAGAATTAATATGCAAGGATCGCTTCGTCGTCAATATTCTATAACACCAACAAACTCTAATGATATCAAACAGAAAGAGCAAAAACAGTCTCCTGAAGATTTTCTGCGGATCTTGGTGGAAGGTAAACATATTCCCAAAGCTAAATCTAAAGCTTTTTATAAAATACATAGAAGTAGAACCATTTCTGAATTGATGGCGGAATTGACCAGTGCATTTTTAACCGGCGAAAATTTTACCGTAATGGGACGTAAATTTGTTATCGGTGACGAATTTGTAAAAGCTTTGATGTATTCAGACTACTATCAAAAAAATAATTATGTTCCTAAAGGCGAAACAAAGATGGCAACGCCTTTAGTCAGCCAATTTATGATCGAAAAACAGATAGAAATGAAAAAAATGGCGGAAAATTTATTGATTATGTGGGGCTTATTGTATGAATGGATAGAAAAATCTAACGAAAAATTAAAAGAATTCAAAATCGCTGAGGATAAGCTGCAGATTCCGATTGCAAAATTTAGAGCCCAGGTCACATTGTCTAATTACCGGGATAAAATAAATCTTGTCTGTGAAAAATTTTCACAAGTTTTGGTGCCTTTATTAAAATTGGAAAATAAATTAACTTCCCTGCTATCATCTCTTAAAAAAGAGGAAAAATATGGGGATAAGGTACCCTTACAGCCATCGGAAGAAAAAAACTACGATGAAATAATCGCCCGTTTTTTGGATGAAAGAGAGCCAATATCTTTATTGACCTTTAATAAGGATGAAAAAGATAAAGAAAAAGCCAGCGATCTTATTGCCAACTTGATTGTTCAGGCCGAAAAGTTTATCAAAGACTCCTCGAGGATGATCATTTTAAAAAATAGAGAGTCGAATTTAATTCAGGATTCTTTTGATCCAGGTAAAATTATTACGCATGCGCAAAATTATCTTTCTCAGGTGGTGGGTTATATCAAGGCCATAAGACAAACGGAAGATGCGAGATTGTGGAATTATGTGGATACCATTCATCAGCAAGCCATAATAGAAAGCCAGGAATTGATTCCGACGCTCGGACAACGGCAATTACTGGAAGAATTATTGATAAAAGCTGAAAGTACATTAAAAAATGTAGGAGAGAGATTACGCACGCTTAATAGCCAAATCGTTGCTGATGGCGATGATAAAACTGGAAAAAAAGTTTCAGATCCCTTAATTATCCGGGCTGGAGAAATTCCTTCCCTTCCTTCGCTCATTCAACTGGAAACTTTATCCGATAAAGCATATTTATTTGAGGAGCAGTATCTTCCTAATGCTAATTGCCTGACGAATACACTGAGAGCGGTAGACACCGCTGTCATGCATATGGAATCCTTGATAAGGTTGACTGGAATTTTGCCTGAATTAAATTCGTTAATCGAGGACTTCAGTCATAAAATTAATGAACTGGGGGGAGCCCAATTCAAGAAGCTGAATCAAAGCGCTAAACTACTGACAACCCTCATGAAGTTTAATAAATATTTCCCGGAAATTCATGTGGGATTTGAGGAAGATGTTTTTGATATGGTTGGCGAGAAAAATCCTCAAAAAAAATTATCCCGAGCGAAATTACAGCATAAAGCCATGGAAATGGCGAAAAAATACAAAGAAACTCATCCAGAGGGAATATTGGATTTTTTGCGTGAACAAAAATTGATAAACCCATTATTTCAAAAAGAAGTGAGAGAAAATGAACTTAATTTTGTGGATAGATTTCACCGAACACTCGCGGTGTTAGAACTCTCCTGCGATTATTTTGTCCGCCAGCACCGATTAGCCTGTGACTTGCATGGAAAAGAAAAAGGCTGGATTTTACAGCAGTCGGGAATGAACTGGGACAATAAGCTGGAAATGAAATCAGCGCGCGTAGAGTATCAGGATGCTGATTTTCTTGATTTATTCAGTACCCCGGGTATTCTGCGTGAATTTAGGCATTGGAATTCGCGTAAAGAAGAATTTCCAGAATTATTTGCGGATGTCCCTTCGATGACCAGGTTGATGAGATCAATGTTTTCTGACGATATGCGTTCCCTATATTCATTAGATAAATTAGATGAAATGACAAAGGCTGCAAACCAAAGAGGTTTTTATAATCCTCTTCTCAAACCTCTTCTAGCTTATGTCCGGGCTGAGCGGGAATTTGGCATCCAGTTAGCCAGTTTAATGATGGAATACGAGGGGAATGATGTTTATTTAACTGAAAATGGCGAGCAATTAGCTTCAAACAATTTAAAAGACAAATATAAGGCTTTGTTAAATAAAGCAGCGGGTTACCATGGGGTATTGGATTATTTGACTGCGGTTTTACTTCCAGTTGAGAACGCCTGTGCTTCTGTGAAAAATCTGCGTAGATTGTTAGTCATCAAGAAAAATGCGCTTGTTAATTTTTATGCGCCTTTGCAAAAAAGTTTTAATGACGATTATATGGCGTGGAATTCCGAGAAAGAGCGGGTTACGAAAAGCTTAAAGAATGAAAATCTGACTGATGCGGTGAGTTGCAAGGACTCCGTCCTTGGCGAGGAGGCCATGTTTATAGCGGCGGGACAGCTCGGAAAGCTCCATTTCATGACGAAAAACATTCCAACATCATCACGGTATAGTATTGTAGGAGCCAGTCCGCAAAAAACTCCTGATGCTGAATTAAAAATATCGGATGCGCCACCGCCGACGTCTCTTATTGAGCGCAAGACTTTAAATGTATCTGATAACTTTGATAATGATGTCCCAAAAACACAATTAAAATTACCGGATGCGTCACCGTCGATGCCTTTAAAAGAGCACAACTCTGATGCTTCTACACAAGAGCAGAGAATTTTGGAATCTGAAGAAAAGAAAGAAAATAGTACCCAACAGGATTTATCAAATTCAGTAAATAACGATTCAGACATACCGATGGCGCCTCCGATGGATGCCCCACCTGAGTTTCCTGTAGGAGATTTAAATAGCGGAGGCAGGCAGAATAATTCTGAATCGAAAGTATTGGTTGATGTTAAATCGACTTCTCCTGGCATTCCACCAGAAAATAACGATCTTTTGGCCAGTATCCGGAGCGTGGATAAAAATAAGTTAAGATCAACTAAGTTAAACTCACCCAAACAGAAGACAGCCCCAAAAGGTTCCAACCAGGATATGATGGCATCAATACAAGCTACACTGGCTGCAAGGCGTTCACAATTAAATGGAAATTCAGCTCCTACAGTGCCTAGTCCGGAACAAAACTCACTCGTTACATCAGAATCGCAAGCTCCGGATCCGGAAACAGGTATTTCTGAAGATGAGTTTGATGAGGATACTGACAATACTATTTTGAATAGTAGTGCTACTAATGTGCAGTCTACTGCCGCAAAACAGGGGTTGACGGTCTTTTCTGGCGGGACTACAAATTTAGCGATTACACTGACACCGACTTCATCCAGCTCGTCGAGTAGTTCGTCCTCAAGCTCAAACAGTTCCAGTTCGAGTAGTTCCAGCTTAACTGGCTCTACCAGCATGACTTCCCTATAAACTTAGCAAAATTCAGGAGATAGTTGTAGAATATTGAATATAGTCATTCCGAATGAATTTTCGATATCGTCATTGCGAGCGTCAGCGAAGCAATCCAGTACAGAGCGTTGGCTGGAGTACGAACTGGATTGCTTCGCTGACGCTCGCAATGACGGTTGAAAATCATTCGCGATGACTAACTTAAAGCGCATGATTTTTTGTCTTTTCTGATGATATAAATAATGATTCATTTAGCAGATTTATGCCCAGAAATACTTCTTCCTGATCCCAAATATGCGGGCGTGACGGTGGAGGGCATCACTCAGGATAGCCGAAACGTTCGCCCCGGATCATTGTTTTTTGCCTTTCCAGGGTTGCGTGTCGATGGCCGTGATTTTATGGTGACAGCTATCGAGAAAGGAGCCAGTGCGATAGTTTATGAAAATGATGACGCTTATCAACTTCCAGCTGTTTTACAGTCAGCAAAAATTCCCATTATCGGTATACGGAATGTTAATGCCAAAATAGGATTAATCGCATCCCGGTTTTATCAACATCCCAGTCAAAAAATGACAGTCACCGGCGTCACCGGCACCAATGGCAAAACATCGGTGACCCAATTTATCGCCCAGATGTTAGCAGCGCAGCATCGGCGTTGCGCTGTCATGGGCACTATTGGCAACGGATTTTTACCGAATTTACGGAAAACCGCTCACACTACGCCCGATGCCATTACTTTACAAAAAGAGTTGGCAGAATGTTTGTCACAAGGCGCGGACAGCGTCGCCATGGAAGTGTCGTCGCACAGCTTGAGCCAGCATCGAGTCAGCGGCATCGATTTTGATATCGCTGTGTTCACCAATCTAACCCAGGATCATTTGGATTATCATGGCACCATGGCGAAATACGGCGCCGCCAAGGCGGAATTATTTCAATTTCCGTCGCTAAAATATGCCATTTATAATGGTGATGACGCCTTCGGACTCGAATTATTAGCCCGCCATCCTTCCCATGCGCAGGCATTGATATATTCCACTCATCCGGGGATTGCCGTTAATTGTCCCGCGATTATCGCAGAGCAGATAACGCCGACGCCGCAGGGATTTATCATCTCGGTCCGTACCCCCTGGGGAGCGGGGCAAATTAATTCCAGATTATTAGGCCGTTTTAATGTCAGTAATTTATTAGCGGTGTTGAGTGTAGCAGGGGTATTGAACATTCCATTGGCTGACAGTCTGAACGCTTTGGAAAACTGTCAGGCAGTGAATGGTCGCATGCAGGTTTTTGGTGGAACCGGCGGGAAGCCATCGGTTATCGTCGATTTTGCGCATTCGCCCGACGCTTTAATGCAGGTATTGTCCTCATTGCGTGAACATCATCCCCGAAAACTCTGGTGCGTGTTCGGCTGCGGCGGAGACCGCGATCGCGGCAAACGTCCGCAAATGGGCGCGATCGCCGCCCAATATAGCGATCATATCGTGATCACCAACGATAACCCACGTAGTGAAAAACCCGAACAGATCGCCGCCGAAATCAGGGCAGGAATCTCCCCGGGGCCTCATGTACGTATCGAACTGGATCGGGCCGCCGCGATCGCCTACGCGTTGAGCAGCGCCTCACCCGACGATATCGTCCTGATTGCCGGCAAAGGCCACGAAAGCGAACAAATAATCGGCAACCAAACCCTCCCCTTCAACGACGCCGAAACTGTCCAAAGCTTATTACGTTCTTAAATTATGGGCGTTAATACATCCGGAGGAATCAGAATGCCTGAATATTTACTGATTCAATCCCCTAGCCAATTGATTTAACAACTGATAAAATTTCCCCCTTATGATGAAACTCAGCCAGACCGCCCAAATTTTACATGGGGAGCTCCGCGGCCCGGATGCCGAATTTAACGGCGTCAGCACGGATACGCGGACGCTTAAAGCTGGCCAACTATACATCGCTTTACGCGGAGAAAAATTTGACGGTCATGATTTTATCAACGAAGCTGTCAAAGCGGGCGCTGCCGGCGCGCTCGTCAGTCAGGATATCTCCAGTTCAATACCCCTGCTTAAAGTCATTAATACCCGGCAGGCGTTAGGAGAACTGGCGCGATTTCACCGGCAACAGTTTAGCATTCCGATTATCGCCGTCACCGGCAGCTGTGGTAAAACCACAACCAAGGCCCTACTGACCAGTGTTTTTAGTCAGGCTGGAAAAGTTTTAGCCAATATCAGCAGTTTTAACAATGACATAGGCGTGCCTTTGACTCTTTTGCAATTAACGCCAGAGCACCAATACGCCATTACTGAAATGGGAGCTAATCACCCGGGTGAAATTGCATTTCTAACCCACCTGGTGCATCCCACGGTCGCCATTATTACGAATGCCGCGGAGGCGCATCTGGAAGGTTTCGGTGACCTCGATGGCGTTGCCTGTGCCAAAGGGGAAATCTTTCAGGGCCTGGAGCCCGAGGGTATCGCAGTCGTTAACGCGGACGATACTTATGCCAGTTTTTGGCGACAACTCACCGGTTCCCATCGGGTGATTACCTTCGGTGTCGATCATCCGGCAGACGTGAGCGCCCGCAATATCCAATACAATGAAACGGGTCAGCCCCGCTTTGATTTAGTGATTGCGGGCCAAAGTATTGCCATAGAATTGCAATTAATGGGCCAGCATAATGTTCATAACGCCCTGGCCGCGGCGGCGGCCGGTTATGCTCAGGGATTATCCCTAAGCGCTATACAGGCAGGCCTTAACGCGGCTTCCGCCGAAAAACGCCGTTTGGTGGAGCAGTGCAGCCCTGAAGGCGCCACGATCATCGATGATTCCTACAACGCTAACCCGCTATCCATGCGAGCGGCCATACAATTACTGGCCCGCCGTTCCGGTGAAAGAATTTTGGTCATTGGCGATATGCGAGAATTGGGTGATAACGCTTGCCAATATCATCAGGAAATAGGTACGGAGGCTAAGAATTTCGGGATTGAACAATTGTATTGTTATGGGGATCTCAGCCGCTATGCCGCGGATGCGTTTGGTAAACGGGCTTATTTTTTTTCTGATCGTGATCAATTGATTCAGGCTTTGAAACCCCATTTGCGAAAGCAGGTCACTGTTTTAATAAAAGGTTCCAATTCCATGCAAATGGATCAGGTAGTGATTGCTTTAAGAGAATCCAGAATATAATGTTGTTATGGCTCACCAATTTATTGATGCACTATTACTCTTTTCTTAGAGTATTTCAGTATCTTTCGTTTCGTTCTATTGTCAGTTTAATTACCGCGTTCGCCATTGCCATCATGGTCAGTCCCGCGCTGATTCAGGAATTAACCTCCCGGCAAATGGGTCAGGCGATTCGCACCCTTGGTCCGCAGAGCCATCAACAGAAAAAAGGGACTCCCACCATGGGAGGTGTATTAATTTTACTCGCCATCACCGTGAGTGTGTTGTTATGGTGTGACTTAACCAACCGCTTTATATGGGTGACCTTACTGGTGACTTTGAGCCTGGGGATGATCGGCTGGATCGACGACTATCGTAAGGTCATCGAAAAACATCATGGCGGCCTGCCGGCGCGGTGGAAGTATTTCTGGCAATCCATTATTGGTCTGGCTGCCGGAGCGTTTTTATTTTATACCGCCAAAGTGCCCGCGGAAACACAACTCATTATTCCCTTTTTTAAAACTGTCGCACCCAACTTGGGCTTATGGTATTTAGTGCTGGTTTATTTTGTGATTGTCGGTGGCAGCAATGCCGTCAATTTAACCGATGGATTAGACGGTTTAGCATTAATGCCCACAGTTTTGGTGGCGATGGCATTGGGAGTTTTCGCCTACCTTATCGGTAATCATATTTTTTCGGATTATCTGGCTATTCCGTTTGTGCCCGGCGCCGGCGAAGTGGGAGTTTTTTGCAGTGCTATCGTCGGCGCGGGGTTGGGATTTTTGTGGTACAATACCTATCCTGCGCAAATATTTATGGGGGATGTCGGCGCACTTGCTTTAGGGGGTGCGCTGGGTGTGATCGCGGTGATCGTGAGACAGGAATTAGTATTCTTTTTAATGGGTGGTATTTTTGTCGCGGAAACCCTGTCGGTCATTCTGCAGGTGGCTTCTTTCAAATTAACGGGCAAACGTATTTTTAAAATGGCGCCATTGCATCATCATTTTGAGTTAAAAGGCTGGCCGGAACCGCGGGTGATTGTCCGGTTCTGGATTATTACCGTGATTCTAGTCCTGTTAGGCATCGCGACCCTGAAATTGCGATAAAGGAGAACGGATGAAAATGGTAGTCGGCATTGGTTTAACCGGATTATCCTGTATTCGCTACCTTGTTGCCCGTGGCGAAAAAGTGGCTGCGATCGACAGCCGGATAGCCCCCCCTGATCTGGATCAATTGAAACGCGAATTTCCAGAAGTTCCTTTTACCGTGGGTAGTTTCGAATCGCCCTTATGGAGTGAGGCGGCTGAGCTGGTGGTCAGTCCAGGCGTTTCCCTGCAGGAACCCGCTATCGCTCGGTGTATCCGCGCCGGCGTCCCCGCCATCGGCGACGTCGAACTGTTTGCCCGCGCGGTAAAAAAACCGGTGATCGCTATCACTGGTTCAAACGGCAAAACCACGGTGACTTCGTTGGTGGGCAAAATGGTCGCAGACGCGGGCTTTGCCGTGGAAGTGTGCGGTAACATTGGACAGCCTGTGTTGACAGCTATCACCAAACCTCTTCCCGATTTTTATGTCACTGAATTATCGAGTTTCCAGTTAGAAACAACATACTCCCTGAAACCTTTGACCGCTGTAGTACTGAATGTTTGCCAGGATCACATGGATCGCTATGACAGTTACGAAGATTATTATCAGGCCAAGCGGCGCGTTTATCATGGTTGCCAGTACCCCATTGTGAATGCCGACGAACCTGAAATATGGCGGGACATCCCCCTCTCAGAGCCGCCTTTGGCATTTAGCCTGCGGCCCTTAGACTCGGGTTTTTGCCTTCGCGAACACCATGGCGAATACTTTTTAGCGCTGGGTGAGAAATTATTATTGCCCGTTAAAGAGATGCAATTTACGCAGCAGTATGAATTTCAAAACGCCCTTGCCGCGTTGGCATTGGGTACGGCCGCGGGTCTGCCAATGAATCCTATGCTCGAAACTTTGCGCCGGTTTAGTGGCCTGCCACACCGTTGCCAGGCGGTCGGCGAGTTTGGCGGTATACGCTGGTACAACGATTCAAAGGGCACCAATGTGGGTGCAACTATCGCAGCACTACTCAGCCTTGGAGCTTCTAAAAGCGGACGTTTATTTTTAATCGCGGGCGGAGACGCTAAAAAAGCAGACTTATCTTCCTTATTAGAGCCGGTGACCCGCTTCGCGGATCAATTGATCCTGCTGGGTAAGGACGCGCCGCAGTTGCAGAGTTTATTCGCAGACAAACTGCCTATCGTTCGGGTGGCCTCGATGCAGGAAGCCGTAAACTTTGCCGCCCATTCCGCCAGTGCGGGCGATATCGTGTTGTTGTCCCCAGCCTGCGCCAGCATGGACATGTTCCGTAACTACGCTCATCGCGGCGAAGTGTTTGTGCAGGCCATCCGGGATTATTTCAGGGGAGAAGCCGCCCGGTGAAAGGTGTTTTAAGCCATTCTTATGATCGCTGGCTGGCAGGTTTAATGATGGCGCTATTGTTGTTTGGATTATTAATGGTTGCCTCGGCTTCCCTGGTCATTTCTGACCGTCAATTCGGTTATCCTTTTCATTATCTATTACGGCAAAGCATTTATTTAGGAATTGGTTTGATACTTTCGGGCATCGCCACGCAAATTCCCATCGCATTCTGGCAGCGAATCAGTGTGCCGTTGTTATTTATCGCGTTGTTTCTGTTGCTCATCGTTTTGATTCCCGGCATTGGACGAGTCATGAACGGCAGCCGGCGCTGGCTGTATCTGGGCTTCATTACCTTTCAGGTTTCTGAATTAATGAAATTAGCGGGTTTATTGTATTTATCCAGCTATTTACAGCGACATGCGGAGGCAGTACAAACTCAGCCAGGTGGTTTTATTATGCCCCTTATTATCCTGGCGTTGACATCCTTATTATTACTGCTGGAGCCCGATTTCGGCGCGACTTTTGTGATGAGCGCCATGTTTTTGGTACTCTTATTTGTAGCGGGCGTGCGCCTGTCCTGGTTTGTGCTGTTATTAATTGTGGCGGTGGCATTAATGGGAGGGTTAGCGGTGATTTCTCCGTACCGGCTGGCGCGTTTAACCAGTTTTTTGAACCCGTGGAATGCGCAATTCGGTTCGGGATATCAATTAACACAATCGCTCATTGCTTTCGGGCAAGGCGGATTTTTCGGCGTTGGACTGGGCAACAGCATTCAAAAATTATTTTACTTGCCGGAAGCCCATACCGATTTCTTATTTGCGGTTATCGCTGAAGAATTGGGACTCATCGGCGCCATAGCGCTTATGTTGTTATTTGCGTCGCTGATTATTTATATATTTCGAATAGGCCGTCACGCCGCAAGAATCAATGCCATGTTTGCCACTTATATAGCTTACGGAGCCGCCATCTGGTTAAGTATTCAGGGAATGATTAATATCGGCGTGAATGCAGGCATACTACCCACCAAAGGTTTAACTTTCCCGTTTATCAGCTATGGTGGCAGCAGTATGCTGATCAATTGTTTATTGATAGGCATTATTATGCGTATCGCCTCTGAAACAGGTTTTTACCGGGAATCACGGAAGTGAAGGAAAACCTGGGCGGGAAAAAATTATTAATTATCGCGGGGGGAACCGGCGGACATATTTTTCCTGCGTTGGCGGTGGCTGATTTTCTTCACAAAAGAGGCGCCGGGGTATTCTGGCTGGGTTCCGATGTGGGATTAGAAAAAACATTAGTCCCTGAACGTTTTCCGATGATCACCATTGCCGCCAGACGCCTCCGTGGCAAAGGCTGGCGAGCATATTTAAACGCCCCGTGGCAATTGCTCAAAAGCACGTGGCAGGCGAGACAAGTGATCCGCCGACTGCGACCGAATGCGGTTTTGGCCATGGGCGGGTATGTGAGTGGGCCTGGGGGCGTGGCGGCGAAATTGTCCGGAATTCCACTCATCGTCCACGAACAAAATGCGGTGGCTGGGTATACCAATCGAATTCTGGCGTTATTTGCTAATGAGGTCATCGCCGCTTATCCTGGGATTTTTTCCAGATCCTCCGGCGCGAAAGCGGTGGGTAATCCTGTGCGGAAGGAAATCGCTGACATTCCGGCGCCCGAGTCGAGACTGGCCGGCCGTTCGGGTCAGTTGCGGATTTTAATTTTAGGCGGCAGCCAGGGCGCGCATGCTTTAAATCAATTCATGGCGAAATTCGCCGCTGATTTTCCTGCGGCCGCGCAACTGGAATTCTGGCATCAAACCGGAAAACACGATCATGCGGCCATACAGGCGCAGTATACTCAACTGCCAGTCACTGCGCGGGTGCAACCTTTTATTGAGGATATGGCCGGCGCCTATCAGTGGGCCGACCTGCTGGTTTGCCGTGCAGGCGCTTTAACCATCGCTGAAATTGCCGCAGCCGGAGTGGCCAGTATTCTGGTACCGTTCCCTGCCGCGGTGGATGATCATCAGTGGCATAACGCCCGTTATCTTGAACAGGCGGGCGCGGCAAAAATAATTCGCCAGGCTGATTTGTCTTGCGCAACATTATCGGAAATCATTGTAAATTTTCTACGTGACCGGACATTATTATTAACGATGGCGCAAAAAGCGCGTCATTTAGCCCACCCGCATGCAACGGAAGCAGTTGCCGCGGTGGTCGTGCAAAGAATGCAATAGATTATTAGAATGATTATACTCAAAGCGAATGAATTTTCGATATTTAATTGTCATTGCGAGCGCCAGCGAAGCAATCTAGTTCGTACTTCGGCCTACGCTATGTACTGGATTGCTTCGCTGGCGCTCGCAATGACGAGTTGATTAGGATGATTATATGGCGACAATTTTAAAAAACGCGGCGATTAAACGTGTGCATTTTATTGGGATTGGTGGAATCGGCATGAGCGGTCTGGCCGAGGTTTTACTGAATCGTGGCTATCAGGTTTCCGGTTCTGATCAGGTGAGCAGCTCCATTACTTCCCGATTAATTAAATTAGGCGCGCAAATTTTTCTGGGCCATGAGGCCGAGCATTTACAGGGCGTAGACGCCGTGGTTTATTCCAGTGCGATCAATCCCCGCAATCCCGAATTTTTATTTGCCAGACAACAGGATTTACCACTGGTACAACGTGGGCAATTACTGGCGGAAATTATGCTGGACGGGCGCGGTGTCGCCGTCGCCGGTACTCACGGTAAAACGACGACCACGGGATTGTGTAGTCAATTATTGACGTTCGCAGGCCGTGACCCCACGTGCATCATCGGCGGCATGTTACGCGGCCACGAAAGCACCGTGCGCATCGGCAAAGGTCCGGATATTATTGCTGAAGCCGACGAAAGCGATGCCTCTTTTTTATATCTCAAACCCCAGATTGCGATCGTGACCAATATTGAAGCCGATCATCTGGAAACATATCATTGGGATTTTAGTTGTTTGCAGAACACGTTTATTGAATTTTTAAATAGCGTGGCTCCTGAAGGCGCGGCGATTGTTTGTCTGGATGATCCCACCATCCGTGAAATTCTTCCTAAAATTAAGACCCGCGTGATCACTTATGGTTTTTCCGAACACGCGCAGATACGCGCGGAAAAATTTCAGCAATTGGGTTTGAAGACTTACTTTCGCCTATTACGTTTTGGGCGTCCATTCGCCGACGCCGTGGTGTTGAATTTACCCGGATTGCATAATGTTTCGAACGCTTTGGCTGTGATTGCTTTAGCCTGTGAATATCGGGTGGATGACAAAGAGATGCTTAAAGCTCTGGCAGAATTTCCCGGAATGGGACGGCGTTTCCATCCTTGCGGTGAAATCAAGGTCAAAGGCGGCACGGCCTTACTGTTTAACGATTACGGCCATCATCCCACTGAAATTAAAGCGACGATTGCCGCCGCCCGATTGGCGTGGCCTGGCCGGCGTTTAGTGATGGCGTTTCAGCCTCACCGATATTCACGCACCCAGGCGTTACTGAATGATTTTGCCCAGGTACTCAGCGAACCGGACCTGCTATTATTGCTGGAGATATACAGCGCTGGTGAAGCGCCCATCGCTGGCGTCAGCGGCGAGGCTTTATATCAGGCGGTACGTCGATACCCTCATGCCAACGTCCACTTTGTGCCTGCGCTGGAAGAACTGCCGGGATTATTACATTCTGTGCTACAGGACGGCGATATTGTTCTGTTACAGGGAGCCGGCAATATTGAATCATTGGCGAAAGAAATCAGCGGAGTATAGAGGCGTTATGCGCAAGCGGCAAAAACAGCAGCGCAGGCAGTGGCGGATATATTGGCCGGTGATGCTGACCGGATTTATTCTCGGGCTGGTTATCACCTTCGGACTTTGGGTATGGCAGCGTTTAAATGATCCGCACACTTTGCCCTTCCATGATATCCACGTCACTGGCCAGTTTCAGCATCTAAACTCGGAAGAACTCAGGAAAAAATTGCAACCGCAAATTCATGGCGGCTTTTTTGTGCTGAAACTGGCGCCATTAAAACAAAGTTTGTTAACGCTGCCATGGGTTGAGGATGTGTCCATTCGCCGTATTCCCGGGACGCTCTACGTTAACGTGCGCGAGCATCAGCCGGTGGCGCGCTGGAATAATTTTTATTTAATTAATAACCACGATCAATTATTTCCAGCTCCGCGCGACACGCCTGCCGGCTTGCCGATCCTGTTGGGACCTGAAAACAGCGAACCGCTGGTATTGGCTCAATATAAACAAATGAATGCCCTGCTAAAACCGTTACATTTACAGATTCAAAAAATGATCTACGACGACCGCCAGAATTGGGAACTGATTTTAAGTAACGGCGTGGGGGTGACAGTTGGCCGCGAAGACGTTTTACCGCGGATGCAGAAGCTGGTCCGTTGGTATCCACAAATCGTGAATGACCAACCGTCACCGGTGACACATATTGATTTACGCTATTCGAACAGCATCGCGGTAGGCCGGAATTCTCATTGAGTACAATGAGAATTCCTTCCTTTTTGTATGCTGCGCTCGGCAGAGCCGATGCTCGCAATGAAGGGGGAGACGCTCCGCTATCTCCCCCTTACGATCCCCCATCGGGTAAAGAATTTTCTACGAAAATTTTTTTATGATTTCGGTGTCAGACACCCCATTTAGACACCCCATTTTACAATGGCACACCCAATTCCTTATCGAGGAGAGAGAGCCGTATTCCAGCGAACTTGGGGTGGGTTTGCTTGCTTTGATTCTGGTGTCGTGGCTTTGATGAAACAAAGATTTTTGAGACTGCTGTAAGGATTGATCATTTTTACAAGGTAACTCATCCCATCCAGACTATTCATTACGGTAAGCTGTGCTGTTTCAAGCATTTTGACGAGTAATTGCAAACGATCTCCTTTATTTGTGGGGCAACCATTGTTTGGCCCAAGCGCATTGATCAGCACAGCGTCAACAAAAGAATCGCCACTTTTTATGGGCGGCTGGTTTTTAAAAAATGTGGGTGAAAAATCCTCTGGAATTTTCTTCCCGTCATCAAATGGACAGATTAAATCACTGCACACCAGTTGCTCATTATTTTGAGATTGGCAGAAAGTTTCGGGAAGCGCGATTCTCAAACCGAGAGAAAGTATAAAAAGTTGTTTCATCCTTGATCTCCAAATAGTCAAAACAATCAACACCCTAAATTTAATTTTATTAAAAGTCAAATTTTGTAACCGCAGCACTGTACTTCCCGAAGGGTACTCATACGACGACGATTTTTTATGGCGCTTTCATTTTTAATCGCATATAATGCGAAATCCAACCTGAATGAGGAGTTATTTACAGTTATGGCTAAAAAACCAGATCAAAATTTGATTGTCGCTCTCGATGTCGGCACCAGTAAAATTGCCGCTCTTGTCGGGCAAATCTCCGAGGACGGTCAAATCGAAGTCATTGGCTTTGGAAGTCATCCCTCTAATGGTTTAAGACGCGGCGTAGTAGTCAATATTGAATCTACCGTACAATCCATGCAGCGGGCTATCGAGGAAGCCGAGTTAATGGCGGGTTGCCAAATCTCATCGGCCTATACCGGGATTGCCGGCAGCCATATTCGTAGCTTAAACTCACACGGCATCGTCGCGATACGCGATCGCGAAGTGAATCAGTCTGACGTGGAGCGCGTCATCGATGCTGCTAAAGCCCTCGCTATTCCCGCAGATCAAAGAATTCTGCATATCATCCCGCAGGAATTTATTATTGATGCGCAGGAAGGCGTGCGCGAACCCGTGGGGATGTCGGGCGTGCGCCTTGAAGCCAAAGTACACATCGTCACCGGAGCCGTGAGCGCTGCGCAAAATATCAGCAAATGTGTGCGACGTTGTGGACTGGAAGTGAGCGATATTGTCCTTGAACAACTGGCCTCCAGCCATTCGGTACTGACGGACGATGAAAAAGAATTAGGCGTGTGCATGGTCGACATGGGCGGCGGCACCACAGACATCGCTATTTTTACCGAAGGCGCTATTCGCCATACGGGTGTCATTCCCATCGCGGGCGATCACGTCACCAGCGACATTGCTGTTGCTTTGCGCACTCCCATGCAGTATGCGGAGCAGATTAAAATTAAATATGCATCGGTGTCTTCGGATTTACCCGATAGCCAGGAAGGCATTCAGGTTCCCAGTGTGGCCAAGCGGCCTCCCAAGCAAATTCACAAAAATGATTTGGCTTTAGTCGTTAAGGCGCGCTATGAGGAACTGTTTGCGTTAGTATTGGCAGAGTTGCGGCGGAGCGGTTTTGAAGATTTAATTGCCGCGGGTATTGTCCTAACCGGGGGTGCTTCCAAAGTACACGGTTGTCTGGAATTGGCGGAAAAGATATTTCAAATGCCCGTTCGCCTGGGAGTGCCGCAAAATGTGCGGGGGTTGGTTGATGTTCGCGATAATCCCGCTTATGCGACGGGCGTGGGTCTATTACTATATGGACATGCACAGCAGAGTGGTGTATCTACGGGTTTTGACCTGGATCGTAGCGAAGCCGGCCTGTGGTCGCGCATGAGGAAATGGTTCCAGGGACATTTCTAATTAATTATTTGAGAGGAAAGGCTATGTTTGAATTAGGTGATAATATTCCCCACAATGCTTTGATCAAAGTCGTTGGCATTGGCGGTGGTGGCGGTAATGTGCTGGAGCACATGATGGCGGAAACCATTGAAGGTGTTGAATTTATTTGCATGAACACCGATGCTCAGGCCTTGCAACGTTCCAGTGCACGCACGGTCATTCAGTTAGGCGAAGAAATCACCAAAGGTCTCGGCGCGGGCGCTAACCCTGACGTTGGCCGTCAGGCTGCGGAGGAAAACCGCGACCGCATCCGCGAAGCGCTGGAAGGCACCGACATGGTATTCCTGACCGCGGGAATGGGCGGCGGCACCGGCACCGGCGGAGCGCCGATTGTGGCGGCAATCGCTAAAGAATTAGGCATTTTAACCGTTGCGGTGGTGACTAAACCCTTCGCGTTTGAAGGCCGCAAGCGGATGCGCATTGCTGAAGAAGGGATTAAATCGCTGTCTAAATATGTTGATTCATTAATCACCATTCCCAATAATAAATTACTCAGCGTATTGGGCAAAAATATTTCTTTACTCAATGCGTTTAAAGCCGCTAACAATGTATTGCGTGGCGCGGTTCAGGGTATTGCGGACCTCATTACCCGTCCGGGCTTGATCAACGTCGATTTTGCGGACGTGCGCACCGTGATGTCGGAAATGGGCATGGCGATGATGGGCACCGGCGTTGGTACCGGCGAAAACCGTGCACGCGAAGCGGCGGAGGCAGCGATTTCCAGTCCTCTGCTCGAAGACGTCGATTTTTCCGGAGCGCGTGGCGTATTGGTCAACATCACCGCCGGCATGGATATGTCGATTGGTGAGTTTGAAGCCGTGGGCGACGCTATCAAAGGCTTCACTTCGGAGAATGCCACGGTGGTGGTAGGCACGGTGATTGATCCGGACTTATCCGAAGAAATGCGTGTTACTATCGTCGTCACTGGTTTGGGCCGCGATTTTGATAAAGAAGAAGCCAAACCGCAGTCGACGATTTCCAAAAATACTCGCAGCGATGGTACCGTCGATTACCATCAGCTGGATCGTCCCACCTATTTACGTCAACAGGATTCCGTGAAAAAATCCGCTCAGACGGAAGATCTGCGCGATAAAGATGCGGAGTATCTCGATATTCCAGCGTTTCTCCGCAAACAGGAAGATTAAGCCGACCGGGGCCGGGTTGTATATGCTAAAATATATGATAAAATGCGTTTTTTAAATTGAACGGACTGTACACTTTATGGTTAGACAACGCACTCTTGCGAATGAAGTGAAAACTGCCGGTGTGGGAGTTCACACGGGGCAGATGGTTTATCTTTCACTGCGTCCTGCTCCGGTCAATACCGGAATTGTGTTTCGCCGGGTTGATTTAAACCCTGTCATTGAAATTCCTGCGCATGCTTCCAATATCGGTGATACCAGTATGTGCACCTGTCTGGCCAAAGAGGGCGCGCGGGTCGCCACCGTCGAACATTTGATGTCAGCATTCGCGGGCTTAGGCGTGGACAATGTTTATGTCGATTTAACCGAGCCGGAATTGCCGATTATGGATGGCAGCGCAGCGCCGTATGTGTTTTTGATACAGTCAGCGGGTCTCGCCGAACAAAATTCACCGAAGCGTTTCATTCGCGTCAAAAGACGCGTCACCGTGAAAGACGGCGATAAAAAAGCCCAACTCACTCCTTATGAAGGATTTAAAGTCAGTTTTGGCATTCACTTTAATCATCCCGCTTTTAATGAAACGAATCAGTATGCCAGCGTGGATTTCGCGTTATCCTCTTATACAAAGGAGATAGCCCGCGCCCGTACCTTTGGGTTTTTATCTGAATATGAATATATTCGTCAAAACAATCTGGCCCTTGGTGTGAGTCTGGATAACACGATAGTGCTTGATGACTACAAAGTCATTAACAAAGATGGCCTGCGATACGAAGACGAATGTGTCAAACATAAAATTCTCGACGCCGTAGGAGATCTTTATCTCCTGGGTCACCCGATGATCGGTGCTTTCTCCGGTTATAAATCCGGACATGCCTTAAACAGTCGTTTGCTGGAAAAATTATTGAATTATCCAGACGCCTGGGAAATGGTCACTTTCGAAGATTCCGCCACTATCCCGGTGGGTTATGCCACCGTCATGGAACACGCTGCTGTTTAAATTCCGGGGTCGGTTTGTGTAAATCCAACGGCGCAGCTTTCACTGGCTTAATTTTAGTAATGCTTTTTTTAGAAGAGGATTGCTCACTTCTTCCGCGGCGCTTTGTAACAATTCTTTGTTTTCTGCTGATAACAGTATGCGTGGCGCCGGATCTTGAGTTTTGACTTCAACAGCTTTCAACGGTTGAATCCGAAACTGTAAATCCTGCAGATAAGCGCACTGCGGATTTTTTTTTAATTGCTGCAATAGCTGCTGTTTGCAGTAGCGCAGATGAGTCAGCCAGGCGGCGCTGTCTACGAGAATGGTGAGATGTGTCGCCGTCATCCTCGCCGCGTGACAATGAGGCCGGAGATTTTCCGGCAGACAGGGCTTCAGTATTTTATCAATGACCTGCAACCTCTGTACCTGACGCACAATTCCACGCAGACTGCTCTCGCCGTGATCCCGCAGTAAGTTCCCTATATTTTTCGGATCTTTTTTATCAATCATCACCGAAAAATGCCAGATTGTGATCTCCAGGTCAAATTATTTTAAGAAAAACTTAATAAAAATTCGGTAATCTCTAATTTCAAAACAAAATTTTATTTATCTGATAAAGGAGAATAGAATGAAAAATGACATAACTATTGGGAAATGGTGGAATCAGGTGAAGGATCATTTAGAGAGGGTGGCCAACGAATTTCCGGAGTTTGCCAGGGTAAGCGATCAATATAAAATTATCCATAAAGCCGCTGTCGAGGGCATTAAGCTGGACTCCCTGTGGACAGCCAAAAAAGCGGGCGCTATCGTTAAAGCGGAAATGGAGAAATTAACGAACGGGCTTCCCTCCTTTGAAACCGCGCATTCGAAAGCCTCGTTGGCATTGTTAGCCGCTTTTCAAAAATGTCTCGAAAATTATCAAAACGTGGTTTATTCGACTCTCGAAGTAGCAGGCGCTGCGGCATTCGGAGAAGATTTGCAGGCTACTTTTCCAAAGAACGCTCAGGGCGCAATCATTTTGGAAAAACTTATTAAAGCCAATACAGTTGAGATCAAGAGTGGGAATTCGCCGCCACTTCCCCCCATTTCCGGCCAGTTTTCTTCGGAAATAACAGAACAAGAAAAGGAGGAAAAACGCGAATTATCCCCGGAGGAAAAGCTGCAGGAAGTGCAACTAAAATCTCTGGAGCAACGGTTAAAATACTATGATAGTGAGATTAGGACGAGCTCTAATTATTTGAATCAACTTAAAAAATTAGAGGGAAAACATATTCCGGGAATGCAAGAACAGATTACCCGGGCAAAAGATTTGCTGGAAACAAATCAGCTCATGAAGCAAACTGCGATGCAGTTAATGGTTGGTTTACAGGCGGCAAGTTTGGTGGACCGGGTCGTGAATGAAATCAAGGCTTACCCTAAATTGACTCCGGCTTACCAATTGAAAGTTCGGGAAATATTGTTGTCTGTATTAGAAGGCGAAAATATGGAGGATTTTCTGATTGACCTTTTGGGTGTTGACCAGAATAAATTTCAGGAAGGATTAAATTCAATCTTTCAAATCAGTAAAAAAACAGTCGAGGCGGCAATTTATTTTGAAAATAACACTTGCCGGGTCAATCTGGGTGGGCGTCGGGGTCCAGTTCTGAGCCTGATATCTCTGGAAAATGCACTGTTTTGCAAATCGGAAACTACTCAGGTTCTACTAGAGAGGTGAAAACGTCACTCCTTTTGGAATATTAGGGTACGTCGTCCCGCGGCTTGTCCGCGGGATCCAGGGAATCAGGATTTTTTCCTTACAATCAATTCACGATTCGAGACTTGACCCCCGCTTTTTGTTTCCATTGACGCTGAATTATGCGAAAATTCTGGCTTTAAATCCCGGATGACTGGATGATATAAAAATGATCAATATTTTCAAAAAGATTTTTGGCACGCGCAATGACCGTCTGCTGCGGATGATGTGGCGGAATGTAAAAAAAATCAATGAATGGGAGCCGCGAATCCAGGCCTTGACGGATGCACAGCTCCAGGCAAAAACTGCGGAATTTAAAGAAAGATTGCAAAAAGGCGCCAGTTTATCCGATCTGTTGTTTGAAGCATTTGCAACGGTCCGTGAAGTCAGTCGGCGCGTCATGAGCATGCGACATTTTGATGTACAGCTCATTGGCGGCATGGCGCTGCATGCCGGCAAAATTTCCGAGATGCGTACCGGCGAAGGTAAAACACTCAGCGCCACCCTGGCGGCGTATCTTAACGCCCTCACTGGCCGCGGCGTGCACATCGTCACTACCAACGATTATTTAGCCAGACGCGACGCCGAATGGATGCGGCCCATTTATGAATTTCTGGGGCTGACGGTGTCTTATAATCTGGCTAACATGAATACGCAGCAGAAACAGGCGGCGTATCAGGCCGATATCGTCTACGGTACCAATAACGAGTTTGGATTTGATTATTTGCGCGATAACATGGTTTACAATCTGCAGGATCGCGTGCAGCGGTCCCTGCATTACGCCATAGTGGATGAAGTGGATTCCATTCTCATTGACGAAGCCCGCACTCCATTGATCATCTCCGGACAAGCCGAAGCATCCTCGGATTTGTATCTGCGCATCAAGGAAATAATACCGCACTTAAAGCAGCAGAAAATGACCGAAGAGCAGAAAGAAGAAGAATTGAAGGAAGAACAACGCGGTGATTTTTATCTGGAGGAAAAAAACCGACAGGCTCATCTGACCGAACGCGGTCATGAAAAAATCGAAGGCTTGCTGACGCAAATGGGATTGCTGGAACCTGGCGCCAGTTTGTATGATCCCGCGCATATCAGTTTAATGCATTATATTTACGCGACTTTACGAGCCCATACCTTGTATCAGCGCGACGTACATTATGTGGTGAAAAACAATCAGGTGATCATCGTCGATGAGCATACCGGCCGTTTAATGGATGGCCGGCGCTGGTCGGAAGGTTTGCATCAGGCGGTGGAAGCCCGGGAAAATGTGCCTATTCAGCTGGAAAACCAGACTCTGGCTACGATTACCCTTCAAAACTATTTTCGGCTATACGAAAAATTATCCGGAATGACCGGCACCGCCGATACCGAGGCTTTTGAGTTTCAAAAAATTTATGGTCTGGAAGTTGTGGTGATTCCACCCAATCGACCTACCGTACGCAAGGATTTGGGTGATCAGGTATTTCTGACCCAACAGCAAAAATTTAAAATTATTGTCGAGAAGATTAAGGAATTGCGGCAGCGCCAGCAGCCTGTGTTGGTGGGAACGGCCTCCATTGAAAACTCGGAAAAATTATCCTCGTTATTGAACCGCGAAAACATTTCCCATCAGGTGCTCAACGCCAAACAGCATGAATTTGAGGCGAAAATTATTGCCGAAGCGGGAAGGCCTGGGACCATTACCATCGCCACCAACATGGCGGGGCGCGGCACTGATATTGTGCTCGGCGGTAATCTGGAAGCCGAGCTAGCGGACTTAAAAGAAGCCACTCCCGAGGAAATTGAACGTCACAAACAGGACTGGTCGAAGCGGCACGAGTCGGTTTTACAGGCGGGGGGTTTGCATGTGCTCGGCACGGAACGCCACGAATCCCGGCGTATCGACAATCAGTTGCGCGGCCGGTCCGGCCGCCAGGGCGATCCAGGCAGCTCACAATTTTATTTATCGATGGAAGATAATTTGCTGCGTATTTTTGCGGCTGAACGCATGGCTAATATCATGCGCCGTCTGGGTGTGGGTGAGCAGGACGTCATTGAACATCCCATGATTACCCGTGCGATTGAGCGCGCGCAACGTCGAGTCGAAGGTATTAATTTTGATATACGCAAGAATTTGCTGGAATATGATGATGTCGCCAACGACCAACGCAAGGTAATTTATCAGCAACGCCTGGAACTATTAAAATCCGAAGATATCAGTCAGTCGATTATCAATATGCGTGAGGATGCTCTCAACAATATGATGGATACCTTTATTCCTCCGCAAAGCCTCGAAGAACAGTGGAATATTTCCGGTCTGGAGCATCAAATCCAGCAGGATTTCGGCCTGAAATTATCGATCGGTGAATGGCTGGGACAGGACGAGAACCTGCATGAGGAGACCCTGCGGGAAAAAATCATTCAGGAACTGACCGCGTCGTATAACGCGAAGTTTGCCTCTATGGATGTGGAAAATGTGCAGCGTTTGCAAAAATCAGTCGTGTTGCAGACTCTCGATTCGCACTGGCGCGACCATCTGGCGGCGATGGACTATCTGCGCCAGGGCATTCATCTGCGCGGCTACGCCCAAAAAAATCCCGCCCAGGAATTTAAACGCGAATCGTTTAATATGTTTACCAGCATGCTCAGCGGTATCAAATACGAAGTGGTATCGACCTTAAGTAAAATCCAGCCCCAGGACGAATCGCAAATGATGCTTGCTCCGCAGACGGTCACGCATCTCAATTTCCAGCACGCCGAAATCAGCACGTTGATCGGCGGCCCCGTGGCGGCAGAGGTGGAACCTGCCGCCGAGACTATCGCGGCCCCAATGCAAACGGTCTTCCGTCAGGAGCCCAAAGTGGGCCGCAACGACCCCTGTCCCTGCGGCTCCGGCAAAAAATACAAACAATGCCACGGCCAGTTATGATCAGGAATTCTCGGCGAAGCCGAGAATTCCTTTCTGGTTTATATCCTGCGCTCGGCAGAGCCGATGCTCGGAATGAAGGGGGAGACGCTCCGCTCTCTCCCCCTTGCGATCCCCCATTGGGCAAAGATTTTCTACGAAAATTATCTTTAATAAAGGCAGGTTTATTTCTATTATTCAACCAGTTAAAATTCACCGGGAATTGCTGAGTTATGATCCTTCGCCGTTTACTCGGATAATTGACTGAATTGATTGACGTGAATTTCCCCATCAGGAAAACGGGCGATAATGTCCAGCTCACCTCCCATGGCTTCGATATAGCTGCGTAGGGTAGAAATATACATGTCGGTGCGGCGTTCAAGTCGTGATACATTCGCCTGTCTGGTATCTAAAATCTGTGCCAATCGCTCTTGGCTCATTTGCCGGGCTTGACGCAGTTCTTGTAAAGGCAGCATGAGTTGCTGTGTTTTTTTCAGAGCAGCAGCGCGAGCTTTAGTGGACATTTTATTTCTTAATTGGCTAAACGGCTTGCTGTGCTTCATATTAATGCCTCTTCTTTTAAAATCTCTAAATGTTGTCGGTAAAGCTGGTCGGCTTTATCAACGTATTTTTCGTACCAACGATCATCCCCTGTTTTTTTACCTCCGATCAACAAGATAGCCGTTCGCCTTGGGTCAAACGCATATAGCACTCTATATGGTTCACCTTTGTGCTGTACTCGCAATTCCCGCATATGTGGAAACCTGGAACCTTGAATACCGGACGAATAGGGGAACCGCAGTTGTGGCCCAGTTTTTTCTAGTAATCCGACGTAAGCAGAAATATCTATCTGCTCCACCTCAGTTAATTTGTCCCACCATTGACCAAATTCATCCGTGTATTCTACTTCCCACATGCGTTTCTCCTGAAAATATTATTACATAAAAGATATATATCTTCAAGGTAATTTAATTTACATTTCAACTTTGTCCTCTTAAATTTCGTGAGGTAATCCTGTGTTTTGTAAAATATATGTTATAATGGGTAAATATAGTTTGATTATCACAAAGGACATACATCCATGAATCCTGAACCATCGTTGTGGAGTTTTATTATTAATGCCGGGCCGGTGGTGAAAACCGTTCTGTGTATTCTGTTTTGCGCATCGGTGGCTTCCTGGGCCATCATCATCCAGCGTACCCTGTTGTTTAATAAAAATTTTGATGCTATGTCGCAATTTGCGCGAATTTTTTGGTCTGGAGCAGATCTGAATAAGACTTACCAGCAAATCGCCCAACATAATCCGGTGGGCGGCCTCGCCGGGGTTTTTCATGCCGGGTTCAAGGAATTTCGCCGTCTAACAGACTCGCCACGCGCCATCCGCCCAGAGGCGGTGATTGAATCGGTCCGGCGGGCAATGCGGGTTGTGCATTCACGGGAAATCGCCAATCTGGAGCAACATCTACCCTTTCTGGCCACAGTGGGTTCCATCAGCCCTTATGTGGGATTGTTTGGCACGGTGTGGGGAATTATGACGTCGTTCCGTTCTTTGGGAGCGGTGCAACAAGCCAGCATCGCCATGGTGGCGCCAGGGATTTCCGAAGCGTTAATTGCGACGGCGGTGGGGCTGTTCGCTGCTGTTCCGGCGGTAGTGGCTTACAACCGTCTAAGCAACAGCCTTGACCGCAGCATTCAGCAGTCCGAAGTGTTTCAGGAAGAATTAATCGGCATTTTACAGTATAACTTATTGGCGAAAGAACCCCATGCACCAGCTACGGTCTAGACACAAATCCCGCCGCTCGATAGCGGAAATTAACGTGGTTCCCTACATCGACGTTATGTTGGTGCTGCTGGTTATATTTATGATAGCGGCGCCCATGCTTTCCCAGGGTGTGAATGTGAATTTACCGCAAGCCAGCGCCAAAGCGCTGCCGCCTAAGCCCCTGCCGCCGATCATTGTCAGCATCGACGAAAAGGGACAATTATATTTAAATGTCTCCGATCAGCCGAAACAGCCGGTTTCCGGACAGGCCCTGATGGTTCAGGTCGCCGCGCAATTAGCGATAGCGAAACAAAAGCATCAGATTCGCGATGTGTACGTCAAAGGCGATCGCGCCGTCGATTATGGTAAAGTCGTTTCAGCCATGGTGATGCTGCAAAAAGCCGGCGCCGACAACGTGGGCCTTCTCGCACAGCCTACTGAATAACTTTTTCAGCGGGATGCAAAACATTCGCCGGGATTCCCCAGTCATAATCTGACAGATCAATGCTCCCAATAAAATGGTGACCCAACAGGTGTAAATCCATAACAGAAAAATCGGTATTGTTGCCAGTGCTCCGTAAATCAGCCGGTAAGTGGGAAAGTAACTCATATACAGACCAAAGAAATATTTGACCACTTCAAACAGAATCATGGTAATTAAACCCCCTAGCACGGCGTAGCGGAATGGCACCGGGCAGCTGGGTAATGCCCAGTTAGCCAGGGTGAAACCGAGAAAGGCCACAATATAGGGCAATATTTTGATAAAGGGTTTTGCCAAAAAAGCCACGTCGGCAAAGATTGGCAGATTCGTGATATGGGAACTCAGCAACATGAAAACGCCCAAGAGAATGGGCGCCATAGCTAGAATCAATGAATAAAAGCCGATGGTTAAAAAAAAATGCCCGCGCATTTTTACCCGCCAGATGCTGTTGAAGGCTCCGGCCATATCGTATATCAGCAATACCGAAACAGATGCCAAAGCGATTAAATTGCTCCATGATAATTTTTTTGTTTGCTCGATAAAATGCTCCAGCTGCACGGAAATCACCTGTGCGGAATGCGCCACGAAATTCTTCACCACAAAATGTTGCAGTTCCAGACCTATTCCGGAAAAGGCTGGAAATAAAGATAAAATCCAAAAAGACACCAGGAGTACAGGCACTAAAGATAATAAGGTCGTGTACGCCAATGAAGCAGCGCGGTTCGCGCAATCGTTTTCAAAAAAACTGTCAATGATATACATGAAAATGCGAAACATTTTTTTAAAAAAATTTTTCATAATAATTTCAAAGCCGTTATTGCTAACCGTTTCCCCAATGTCCGGCTGATCTGACGTTCAGGATCACTCAAAGAATAATTACTATCCACTCCAGCGGTGTGGCTGGGGCCGTAAGGGGTTCCACCGGTGGAAGTCGTGAATAAAAGTGTTTCGCTATAAGGCACGCCGAGAATGACCATGCCGTGATGAATCAGGGGCAGCATCATGCTGAGTAAAGTGGTTTCCTGCCCGCCATGGAGGCTGGCAGTGGAGGTGAAACAGCCGGCGGGTTTGCCAATTAAAGCGCCTGATTGCCACAACGCGCCGGTGGTATCGAGAAAATATTTAAGGGGCGCGGCCATATTGCCAAAACGGGTTGGGCTGCCAAGCGCCAGACCCGCGCAACCCGCAAGATCTTCCAGAGTCGCATAAGGCGGTCCTGATGAGGGAATATTATCTTCACTCGCTTCGGTATTGGGCGAAACGGCGGGAACGGTTCTGATTCTGGCTTCAACGCCGCTGATTTGATCACGCCACGAGCCACTTCCCGCGCCATCTCGGCGGTAGCCCCGCGCCGGCTATAATATAAAATTAAAATATAAGGCATATTACCTGGTACCTTTTCAATTTAATTCTGACCGCTCGCAAGAATAGTCATTGCCAGCGTGAGCGAAGAAATCCAGTACAAAATTTCTACAAAGTTCGAACTGGATTGCTTCGCTCACGCTCGCAATGACGAATTCAATCAGTCAAAACTAAATGGAAACGGTACTAGAATACCATGGCGTACATTGCAATATAAACCATTCCCGATTACATTAATATATGCGTTATTTTTCAGTCATTAGTTACATCGCTTTCATCATTCTGGTGAATGTTTGCTATGCTTATTTGCCAGCTATCCATTTCGGCGTCAATGAAATATCAGCGGCGGATTTCCTTGTCGGTACGATTTATTTAATTCGTGACTTTGCCCAGCGTCAAATAGGTCATTGGGTGATTTTAGCGATGATTGCCGGCACGCTGATCAGCTTTTGGCTGGCCGACCCCGTGATCGCCAACGCCAGCGTCGCCGCGTTTGCCGTGGGAGAGGTCGTTGATTGGCTGGTATTCACTTTTACGGGAAAGCCCCTTGGCCAGAGGCTGCTGCTTTCCGCCAGTCTCAGCGCACCCGTGGATACTTATATTTTTCTGCAATTAGCTCATCATTTTAACTGGCTGGAGTTCGGTGTAATGACTGTGGTGAAATTCATAGGCGTTTACTGTTTATGGCAGTATTGGCAGATCCGTCAAAAGTTACCCGCAAATTCTATCGTCTCGGCATAATCTTAAAGATTCGCAGTGGCTAAAAAAGCACTCCTGATTCTGATTAGTCTGATATCGATAGTATCGAACTTTGAGGCAAACGCCTGGGAGCATGAGATCTCTGCGGGGTTTGGCGGCGGCAAGGAGGTTAATCAGGATTATAATAATTACGCTATCGTTATCAATGCGAAGCTTTATAAATTTCCAAAAATCGATGATACTCTGATTGCCACCATAGATGCCAGCATTTCTAATCTGAGATCGGACACCGATGAACATAATTCATTATATACCGCCGCAATCGCTCTCGATCTTCGTGCCTGGTTTCTCAATCCAGAACGTTATACCGTGAAGCCTTATCTGGAGGTATCGTCAGGGCCTGTTTATCTGACAGAACATCAGTTAGGGAACAATTCCCAAGGGTCCCACTTTGCCATACAAAGTACTTTAGGCGGCGGTTTTGAATTTGGAAAAAATCATGGATTCGATTTAAATTTCCACTTCGCTCATTATTGTAACGCCGGTCTGGCAGATCCTAATCAGGGCTTCGACATTCCGCTTATCGTATCGCTGGGTTATCAGTGGTGAAATAATTATTTTTCAATATAAATATTTTTCGCAGAAAATACCTTACGCTATGGGGATCGTAAGGGGGAGTTGCGCGTAGCGAATCCCCCTTAATTCCGAGCATCGGCTCCGCCGAGCGCAGGATATAAAAAGGAAGCAATTGCCGCTGTACTCAGCGGGAATTGCTGGTAATGAGTATGCAAAGATTTTTAAATGTATTATTTAGTTTAACATGTCTGGTGGTGGTTAAAGCCCAGGCTGTGGATGGTCTCTATTTTCGAGCGGAGGGTGGTTGGGCCAATCAGACCGGCTTTCCGAGCCAGCGGCAACTCAATGCCAGCAGCGTTACTCAAACGAATGCACCGACCTCCGTGCGTGGCTCGGTGGGCTACAATCATGACTTCGAATTCAATCGAGAGATCGGTATCGGCTTTGAAGTATCAACTGGCCAGTATGGGGAAATCACTTATCATTTTCCGGATGCAGAAGATCTGCGTATTTTCTCGGCCACACTGGAATTTTTAGGGACCATTGTTTTCCATCTGCGTCAATTTGATTTATTTTCTGAAGTAGGTGGTTTGAGACTTACTCCCATTACAAACGGGGATAATATCATCCACACTCATACCATCGTGAATCCTGAAGCGATTATTGGAGCCGCCTATAATTTTCAGGGAACTCAATATCCTCTCCTGCGCCATCTGGCCATTTCTCTTTCATACATAAAGATATTTACGAATACCCATGACGATGCCGATCTTACCGACTCCATCAATGACAGCTGGAAAGCCAGCACAGCCGTAAATGCCGTCCTTATAGGCCTACGCTATACCTTCGGTCCTTAGCAACTATTCAGCCGGTGGATAGGAACGCTCACTCTCGCCCCAGGTTTGACGAAAAAGCGCCCTTAAAATGCTCACATACAGTAGTATGCTGCGCTTTTTCGGCCACTTTTTCGTCAAACCTGGGGCAAAATTGAACGTTCTGCGTTCGCAAATTCATACCCTTGAAGAGTTACGGGCCTTAAGCCATTGCATTATTTATATTGAATCTATTATATATTTCCGGTATTATATTGTTTTTCATTGACCATTCCATGAGAATCTAAATTATGCTCAAAATCTTACGCGGGTGCTTTTCCGATGACATCGCTATTGATCTGGGGACAGCGAATACCCTTATTTACGTTCGTGAGAAGGGAATCGTTTTGGACGAACCTTCCGTGGTCGCTTTGCGCAAAGACAACTACTCGTCGCAAACGCGCGTCGTAGCGGTGGGACTTGAAGCCAAACAGATGCTGGGCCGCACGCCTGGCAACATTGTGGCTATCCGTCCGTTGAAGGATGGCGTGATCGCCGATTTCCAGATTACTGAAAAAATGCTGCAGCATTTTATTCATAAAATTCATGAAGGTAAAATGTTTAAACCCAGCCCGCGCGTTCTGGTGTGCGTGCCTTGCGGTTCTACCCAGGTGGAACGCCGCGCGATTAAAGAATCGGTGTTGGGCGCGGGTGCGCGGGAAGTCTACCTGATTGAAGAACCCATGAGCGCCGCGCTCGGCGCCGGATTGCCGGTAGAAGAAGCGCGTGGCTCCATGGTGGTGGATATTGGTGGCGGCACCACCGAAGTCGCGATTATTTCCCTCAATGGCATTGTGTATGCGGAATCGATACGTATTGGCGGTGATCGTTTTGATGAAGCAGTGGTCAACTATGTGCGTCGTAATTACGGCAGTTTAATCGGAGAAGCGACCGCGGAACATATCAAACATGAGATCGGCGCCGCTTTCCCCAGCAGCGAAGTGAGAGAAATCGAGGTCCGCGGACGCAATCTGGCCGAAGGCGTGCCGCGAAGTTTTACCCTCAACAGCAATGAAATTCTGGAAGCTTTCCAGGAACCTTTAGCCGGCATCGTCGGCGCGGTCCGCGGAGCTTTAGAGCAGGCTCCCCCAGAATTAGCGGCCGATATCGCCGAGCGTGGTTTAGTCCTGACCGGAGGCGGCGCCCTATTGAAAGATATCGATCGTCTTCTGATGGAAGAAACGGGTTTACCCGTGGTTATCGCGGAGGATCCGCTGACTTGTGTTGTCCGTGGCGGTGGCCGTGCGTTGCAACTAATGAAAAATATGCGCAGTGACTTTCTCTCGAGAGAGTGATCCCAGGAGCTGAGCCATTAAGCCTATCTTTAAAAGAAACCCGATACTGGCGCCTAAAATGCTGTTTCTGGCAATATGTGCCATTGTGCTCATGTTTTTTGATCATCATTCCATACATATTCAGGATATCCACGCTAAAATGACAGTCATCGCCGTACCGGTGCAGGTGGCGGTGGACGAACCCATTAAATTCATTCACTGGATGACCACCAATTTGAAACTTCAACGGCAATTATTAAACGATAATGCCCGTCTGCAAGCCCAGCAATTATTTATGGAATCAAAGTTGCAGAAATTGCTGGCCCTGGAACGGGAGAATGCCCAGCTTCGGCAGTTACTCCAGTCCACTCCTCAAGCGACGGGAAAAGTCATTGTTGCACAATTATTGGCAGTTGCCCTGAATCCGGCGACCCAGCAGGTAGTGATTGACCGCGGCAGCCCCGACCATCTCTATATAGGCCAGCCGGTCCTCGACGCTTATGGTGTATTGGGGCAGGTGGTCAGTGTTGGCCCTCTCACCAGCCGGGTATTATTGATCACCGATATTCAGAGCTCGGTCCCTGTACAGAATTATCGGACCGGCGCCAGGGCGATTGCTATTGGCAGCGGCAGTTCCGGGCAACTCCGGTTAATTAACGTCCCCGATAACAGCGATATTCAGGAAGCCGATTTATACGTAGCATCGGGCATGGGCCTGCGATTTCCGGTAGGTTATCCGGTGGGAGTGGTGGCCAAGTCTACTCTTGAAGCGGGCGACCGGTTTGCCACCATTTTCCTGATTCCGTCAGCCCGGATCGATAAAAGCGAACAGGTGCTGTTGGCCTGGCCGGAGCATGCGGCTTATGATCAGGCCGTGCAACAACAGCTCAACGCGGCGATGACGGAGAAAAAAGGGTGAATGCAGAAGCAGTAAAAGATTATATCGTCATTGCGATGACGTTGCTGATTGGCGTAGTTCTGACCCTCATCCCCATGCCGCCATGGGCCATTCCGCTGCGACCGGAATGGATGCTGGCGATTATGATTTTCTGGTTAATGACAGCGTCTCACCGGGTGGGGATTGCGACGGCCTGGATGGTAGGCCTGTTCATGGATTTGGCCACTGGCACCACACTGGGCCAACAGGCATTAATCTTCTGTATAACCGCTTATTTCGTTTTGAAATTCCAGCACTGGCTGGCGCATATACCCGTGTTACAACAAACGGCAATGGTGGCATTGATAATCCTGTTCGATTTAATTCTCAACCGTTGTGTGCTGATAGTTCTGCAGCATGCGGTTATTGATAAGTTTTTTTGGCTGCCTGCCGTCACCACCGCGGTGATATGGCCATGGTTATCCGGATTGTTATATATTTATCAAATCAAAATGCGCGTAGCCGATCTCGGTTAAGCTGTAAGAGGTGAATTCATGACTCACGATAGATCTTTAGATGTGGCCACTCAATCCCTACTTCAGCCTGCCAACTTAAGCGCCCGGCAACTGGAAGAAGTGTTGGGGAAAGTCATGACTCGCGCGGTGGATAGCGCCGACATTTATTTACAGGGAGCTCGCGGAGAAAGTTGGTCGCTGGAAGATGGCATTGTTAAAACCGGCGATTTTAGCATAGATCGGGGTTTTGGTTTGCGAGTGGTCAGCGGAGAAAAAACCGGATTTGCCTATGCGGATGATATTGCTTTACCGGCGTTACTCAGTGCCGCCCAGACCGCGCGCAGCATCGTCCAAAGCGGCGGTCATGGTTTAGTGCATGTCGCCCAGCAAATGCCGGCATCGCGTCTGTATCCAGCGATCAATCCACTCGATTCTCTCACCGAAAAAGATAAAATTGCTTTGTTACATCAGCTTGACGCCAGGGCGCGCAGCCTGGACCCGCGGATTCAGCAAGTCATGGTTTCGCTTTCAGGTAGTTATAATATTATCCTGTTAATTAATAGCGAAGGTGTCCTGACCGCTGACGTTCGCCCATTAGTCAATCTGTGGGTGAGAGTGATCGCTGAAGATAAAGGCCGGCGTGAACGCGGACAAGCCGGCGGCGGTGGCAGATCAGGCTATGAAGTTTTTACGGCTCAAGGGCAAGGAATGGCGTTTGCGGAAAGAGCGGTTCGCCAGGCCTTGTTGAATTTAGAAGCTGTTGAGGCCCCGGCCGGGTCGATGCCGGTTGTCTTAGGGCCAGGCTGGCCGGCGGTGTTGTTGCATGAAGCCGTGGGGCATGGTCTGGAAGCTGATTTCAATCGCAAAGGCAGCTCAGTATTTAGTGGCCGTCTCGGTCAACAGGTTATTTCGCCTCTCTGCACGATAGTCGACGACGGCACGATTCCCGGCCGCCGCGGCTCTCTGACTATCGATGACGAGGGAATACCTTCCCAAAACACCATTTTAATTGAGCGGGGTGTTTTAAAAAATTATATCCAGGACTGTCACAACGCCCGATTGATGGGTATGGAACCCACTGGCAACGGCCGCCGGGAATCCTATGCACACCTACCGCTGCCGCGCATGACCAATACTTACATGTTGCCGGGTGAAAGCGATCCAGAGGAGATTATCGCTTCAGTAAAACGGGGTATTTATGCCGTTGATTTTGCCGGCGGTCAGGTAGATACCGCTTCCGGAAAATTTGTGTTTACTACCAGTGAAGCTTATCTGATTGAAAACGGCAAAATCACCAGCCCGGTGAAGGGTGCGACGCTGATAGGCGACGGCCCGGCCGTATTAACCCATGTTTCTATGGTGGGTAATGATTTAAAGCTCGATTCCGGTATTGGCACCTGCGGTAAAGAGGGCCAAACTGTCCCGGTCGGTGTAGGTCAGCCCACTCTAAAAATTGATTCACTGACGGTGGGCGGCGCAGGATCTTGACAGAAAGGTTTGATGCTTGGTATAAAGGTGGACTTCCAGCGGCTAGGTGCCGTTGATGTCGCAAGGAATGAATGAACATTATTTTGAGGAATATTTATGAATAAAGCTGAATTAATTGATCGCATTTCGGAAAAAAGTGGTTTGAGCAAGATCGATGCGAATACCGCATTAGAAGCAGTCACTGACGTGATTACCTCGGCCATGAAAGCCGGTGACGAAATCGTCCTGGTGGGTTTTGGCAGCTTCAAAGTCGGTACGCGCGCCGCTCGCACGGGCCGTCACCCTCAGACGGGCAAACCCATGAACATTGCAGCCAGTAAAGTGGTTAAATTCAAAGTTGGCAAGAAACTGAAAGATTCTGTTAACGAATAAGTGACAGGGCGCTTAGCTCAGCTGGTAGAGCGTCGCCCTTACAAGGCGAATGTCGGGGGTTCGATCCCCTCAGCGCCCATTAACATTTTTGATTTGGAGCGGTAGTTCAGCTGGTTAGAATACCGGCCTGTCACGCCGGGGGTCGCGGGTTCGAGTCCCGTCCGCTCCGCCATTTTTCCTTCCGATAGGGTCCGAGATAGTCCTGAAGTGCTTGTAATTACGGGATTTTTCCGATAAGCTAGTTCCAGTAATGCCCATTACGTACCCCTAAAATCCAACAAAAAGTGGGGTACATGTTAAAAGCAGAATTGGCAGAAGCGTTGACGCTAATACGCAAAACTCCAATATTTGATATTCGTGGTGCAGCCCGTGGAACATTACCTCGTGTTCTCTTTTTCTCTAATAAACTCTCCCTTATTGGGAATAATAAATTTTAATTTTTAAATCCAAAAATTTTGCTTTTCCCAATCTAAAGGAAATCCCATATCACTAATAGTTAAAGGTGATTCATGAGGAAAAGTATTAATCAATTCCTTTACGCAGGTTGACCACTTTGAATTTGGATAAGCATAACGCATCATGTGGGCTAATATGCATAATGCACTATATACACGAGACGTGCATTCAACTCTTCCTCTTAAAGAATCAAATGCAGGAATTTCACCTGGTTTAGGTAATTTGGGCTGATCTACAAAATTTTTATTCCAAAGTCGGCTATGGTGAGCAACAATATTTCTATTATAGTTTAAGCATCTTAGCCAACTTTCCATTACTTCACACTGAGAAATATGATACTTAGCGGCAATAATAGTTTTGTCCTTAAAATTCATACCCTGATAAAAAGTAGACAAAAGACCAAAGTCCCAAAGCTCTGCTGATACCCATATGGGCAAAGGCAGACCATACTTGGCTTTATAGTGCTTAACAAAATCTTCTTTAGAGCGATTTATTAATTCATCGTGTTTTTTTAACCAACTTTGGTAATTAGTTAATTGAGTACGTGGATTTATTTTTTTAACGAAATTTCCATGTAATAAACTTGGGTTCATATGCCCAAAATGATCGGTTGCTCCAAGTAAAGAAGAAATATCAACGCGAATGGCTACTTCAATTCGTTCCAGCGCATCGAGCAAAATTAAGCGCAGTTTTTTATCGAAGACATATAGTTCGACAACATGATGAAATTTAGCATTTGGAATGAATTCATCTTCTCGTTTATAAGTAGTGGTTTTAGTATTTATATCTGTGATGTGAGTTATTTTGCGAAGTGGATACCAATACGCGCTTAGACGATAGTATCCAATCCGGCATAGATATTCGAGAGCTTTGGTGTCAGATGTGACCTCTAAGCCTCGGGATTTAAGTAAAGCAAGTTGCTGTTCAAATGTAAGGTAAGTTTTATTATATGTAGACATGATGTGGCTAAATAGCTTTAAGAAATCCTTTTTAAATTTATTTTCAATGGGTTACAGATATCAAGAAAGGGGATAAAAAAACTCACTCGTACATTTTTCAATGCAGAGGAGTGAGCCATGTTAAGGTAATTATATACTCTTTTCGCTACACGAGTCAATACTAAATAGATTATTACATACAACTGCTCCTCCTGACGGTATTCAGACCTTTCAACACTATCCCTTACACAACCCGGTGATGATCACGGCAGAGCCGCAGAGCTGGCATTGGATAAGGGGTGTTGCCTGTTTTGTCCTTATTCTGCAGACCAGTACGACCTCAGCCTGTGTTTTGCTCGAGAAGTTTGGGTCTTGTACTCGCGGCCTCAATCTCGAGCGGCCACGGCGGAATGAGCTCAAGCTGTGCAACAAAACGGTGCGGCAGAAATCACAATCATCCGGTTGGGTGAATAAAAAAGTACTCAGGAGAATCAATCATGACAACCAATAACATTATTTCTTTCCCAACTCTCCATCAACCCGAAGCTTGGGATATGCTCGTTTTATTTGATGAGCAACACACGCCGCCAATTCTAGCCAATTGGTTGCCGGACAGTTTCGGCGAATTTGCTGCCGCACTCGCGCAGGCGACTGAAAACACCGGAAGCTTTGAGCGCGTAATGACAATATTAGGCGTACTCTCCGCGGTGCTGATGCAGCGGGTAGTGATTTCGCCTAAACCCACCTGGTTTGAACCCATTAATATTTACACACTGATTGCGCTGCCACCCGCTAATCATAAATCTTTTGTGCTCAACGCTTGTTTACAACCATTGCTCGATTGGGAAGAAGAGCAAAAACAGCAGCTTAGCACAGAAATTAAGCGCAAATGCAACACTAAAAGAAATACATTCTGCATTTATGAAGCGTACTCAAGCTTATCATCCAGATATGGCATCGACTGTGCTTGGTATATCAGACATTAAAGTACTGAAATAAATTAAAAGAACCCCTAAAAAAGAAGGGAATGAGTTGGTGACAAATTGTCACCAACTGAAATTAGAAGCGAATGACGGCAAAAGATATCTTTGACAAAAAACTAGTTTTTGCTATTATGTACTCAGCGGTACTTAATTTAAGGGGAAACTTTTAATGGAAACAAGCATTGTAAAAGTCGGTATACGAGAATTTCGGGAACATTTACCACAATATTTACTGTCATCTGCGCCAGTTGCGATCACCCGACATGGAGAAACGATGGGATTTTATATTCCGACACGCCACCAACCTGAGCAAGCTGAATTAGAATCTTTAAAACAGGCGGCATTACAGTTAGAAGCATTATTAGTATCCAGTGGTGTAACCGTAGAAGAATTAGTTTCTGAATTTCGTACCCTACGCGGAAAGAAAAAAAGGGAAAAACGCTAATGGGTTCACTGCGACCCCTGGTTTTAAAGGATTAAAAATCGTGATATAGACGATTGACCAGTAGTGGCAACTGCATTGATATTGAATAGCCCTATTTGGACAGAAGATCAAGATTTTTTTGGTTCAGGGATTTCGATATGGACAACTGACCGTATTCATTTATTTTTCAAATCATTACAAAATGTATTTGGTTCCAGGGAAGCAGCCTGTGAGGTTTTCTCGGTAGAAGAATATGAAATGAAAGAAAATGATACAGGGTAAGCCGCGATTGGCGTGACGGACGGGGCTATGGGTGGTCTAGGCCCTTAAAATTTATGTTATTTGATTAAATTTTGGTTAAATTGCCAATGACCTTTCTCTAACTGCGCTTGCTATGATTAACGTATCACCTCTAGTGTTAATGGCAGACAAAACCTTTTTTCCAAATTCCTCATTAGTCCAACCACACAGAAGTCTTGGATGTTGCTTAGAAAGTAGATCAGTGATATCTGTTGCATTGCTTTCTACGGTAAAAATCCAATAGGCATTGGGAGTTAGGTCTTCTTTCTTATGGGTAATAAGGTATTTATCAGTCACTATTTTTTTCAAATCTTTCCCCGCCTTAATTTCCTTTTCAATCGACAGTAATACATTTTTTTCTGCATCCGCTTCTTTTTCATATGCTATAACATTTTCTAGAAGCCCACTTCTAAATCTAGGTAAAATAATGCGTTCTATGCCATCGGTGCTTAGAGCATAACCATTGCTGTTAAACACAGCAATATAACAAACCTCTTTTGGTTTTCGTGACTCCCCCTTTATTTCTCTCTCCCTTAACTTACTAAAAATATTCATATTAAACGTACTTAGTTTCATAATACACCCATTTTAACTTATTATCTTTAAATACCCATGCATGAACCCGGTCCCATCTATTCATTCTTTAAACGTAATTTAGCATGTTCGATAGTTTTATGTAATTTATTTCGGAGAACTCCTTTGGTGGTAATAGAGTTAGATACTCTGCGACTTTTTATACCTATGATGGAGTGTGTATTGGCGATTCAATGATCATACGAATCCATTTTGTTCCTGAAATTGAAGAAGCCGTAGCAGTTAGCGGTATTCCCGGCCATCCGCCCATTCGCTACGAAGGCGAGGACCCGCCAGTGAGGACTTGCGAGTTAGATGGGCGGATATGCCGGGAATACCGCGGAAATGGATTATAGTCAACTTCTGGGTTGCAGTAGAAAGGACAATGAATTACAGTAGGCCACCGGTTCAATAAATTTTTAAGTAACGGAAAGCACGCATGCTACAAACTATCAGTAAGCACACGCAGGGCTGGATTGCGTGGGTAGTTATCATCATTATTGCCGCCGCATTCGTATTGTGGGGTTTGGAATATTATATTTCCCAGGGTGGGAGTAAGCAGTCGGTAATCGCCACGGTCAATGGGGTTAAAATTACTTCCCAGCAACTTAACAATGCTTTCGAAGCTTTTCAGCGCAATTATGCCCAGCAGGGCGTGGTCCTGAATGAATCCATAAATAATCAGCTAAAGAGTGTGGCTTTACAGCAGCTTATTCTTGACCAGGCATTATTGCAAAAAATCGAAAAAATGGGTTTTAGTATCAATCCGGCAGAAATCCAGCAGGTAATCTGGCATATCCCCAATTTTCAGGAAAATGGCCAGTTTTCACCACAGAAATTCCAGCAGGCGTTGCGCAGTAACGGTATTGATCAGGAAACCTTCATTGAAAAAATGACCAGCTCGTTGTTGTTAGAGCAATTATCAGCAGGCCTGCAAAAAAGCAGTTTTGTCACTCCGGTAGAGTTGGCGCAGGCTTATAGTTTATGGCATCAACAACGCGACTTTGGTTACTTCATCCTGCCCGCCACAGCTTATATCGCAGGTGCGCATCCCTCCGATGCCCAGATTAGCGGCTATTACCAACAGCATCAGGATCAGTTTCAGTCACCCGAGCAGATGAAAGTGGCCTATTTATTGTTATCGCCGGAAAGCATTAAATCTGAGATCAAGGTAAGTCCCGCTGAAGTCTCCCAATATTACCAGGACCATGCGAATGAATTTCCCGGTAAAACGCTGACAGAGGTCAAAGCGAATATCGAGACACGCCTGTATCAACAGCAGTTGAATCAGGTTATGGCCGCAAAAAGCGAACAGCTGGAAGATCTGGCTTACACGAATCCTGCTTCTCTGGACAATGTCTCCAGGGCCTTAAAATTACCTATTCAGACCTCTGGCTTTATGTCCCGCGAAGGAATTAAAGGCGATCCATTGTTTTCCGATCCGAAGGTACTCGCCGCGATAACGAGTGATGAAGTGCTGAAGCAAAAAAACAATAGCGCGCCCATTGAATTAAAAAACGGTGGTTTTATAGTCCTGCGCCTTGCCGCTCATCAGCCAGAGCAAACCCAGCCTTTAGACAAAGTACGTAAACAAATCAACCAGTTATTGCAAAAAGAGCAGGGTCAAAAGCAGGCGGGCCTGGTCGCTTACCAAATTCAGCATGCGCTTGAGTCGGGAGAATCTGTGGCGGCTTTGTCCGGAAAATATCATTTAAAATGGCTTGAAAAAACCGGCGTCACCAGGGAAGACAAAACTCTGCCGCCCCAATTATTAGTGGCGGTTTTTGGAGTGACCCCCCAACTCCCCCTAAGAAAGCCATTACCAGCATTTTAATGACCGATGGTAGCTATGCTATAATTCAGGTAGATAGTTTTCACAAAGCCAATTATAGTACAGCCCCGCTCGCCGAACAGGTAAAATTAAGCAGTTTATTGACTAATCGTTGGGGCGAACTGGATTATCAATTATTTTTAAGGAGCGTTATTGACAAAGCGAAGATTGAAAATAACTTAAAATAGGAGGATATAATGGGCATTGAAGCCACGCAATATTATCTTAAACACGCCGTCCGTCTGCTGGATATTTCTAAAAGTCTGGCGCAAAGCATCGAAAAACCTTACCGTGTCGTCAAAATGGACCTGACCATTGAATTAGACAATGGGCAGTTGGCTAACTTTACCGGCTTCCGGGTTCAGCATAACAATGCTTTGGGTCCGATGAAGGGCGGGCTTCGCTACCATCCCACCGTGGACGAAGATGATGTCAATTCTTTGGCCTCTTTGATGACCTGGAAAACTTCTCTACTGCGGTTACCTTTTGGCGGCGCCAAGGGAGGGATCTCCTGTGACCCTACGAAAATGTCTTTTCCTGAGCAGGAGCGTATTACTAAATCATTTACCAGCAAAATCAAGGAAATCATCGGTCCTTACAAAGATATTCCCGCTCCGGATGTGAACACCAATGCTCAGATAATGGCGTGGATTATGTCTGAATATTCCAAATATGAGGGTTTTAGTCCGGCGGTGGTGACAGGCAAACCATTGTTTTTATACGGTTCCGAGGGACGTGAGGAAGCGACCGGCCGCGGAGTTGTGATCGTTACTGAGGCCTTTCTGAAGATGGATAAGCTTTCTTTGGCAAAAACTCGGGTTGTGGTGCAAGGCTTTGGAAATGTCGGCTACCATACCGCGAGAATTTTGCATGAAAAAGGCGCCACGGTCATAGCGGTTTCCGATGTCAGTGGCGCTGTTTTCTCCGCCAAAGGTCTGGATATCCCGGCATTAAAAACCTATGTGGACGAACACCACACCGTCACCGGATTTTCGGGCGGCGAAAAGATCTCTCACGAACAATTATTAGTGACGGAATGTGATGTATTAATCCCGGCCGCACTGGGTGATGTGTTTGACCGCAAGCTGGCGGACGCCGTGCGTTGTCAATATCTGGTTGAAGCGGCTAACGGCCCGACCCTCCCTGAGGCGGATGAAATATTTCAGAAACGTGGTATAAAGGTAATTCCGGATATTTTAGCCAATGCTGGTGGTGTAACAGTCTCTTATTTTGAGTGGGCGCAAAATATCCAGCAGGTCCGCTGGTCTCTGGAACAAATTAACAACCAGCTGAATACCTACATGCAGGATGCGGTGGACCGGGTGGTTAAAACCGCCCAGATTAAACAATGCAGTTTTCGTGAAGCGGCTTTTCTCATCGGTATTGGCCGGGTAGTTAAAGCAACCGTCACTTTAGGGTTATAAATATGGCAAAAGATATACGCGACAGTTTATTATTTGAAGGGGTCGATGCGGATTATGTGGAGAAATTTCTCTCTTCCCTGCCTGAGCCTATCCGGTTAACCAAAGGAGAATTTCTTTGGCGTCAGGATGATCCCGGTAATAGTATGTACCTACTGAAAAAAGGTAAAATGGACGTTCTCATTCATTCACGACGTGGGGATGTTGAGCAGACGATTGCTTCCATAGAGACCGGGGCGGTGATTGGCGAAGTGTGCGTGTTTGGAGAAAAAACCAGGTCCGCCAGTATCAAGGCGTCTCTGGATTCCGAATTATTGGTGATCGAGGGTGAGAAGTTTCGAGAAAACGTGCGAAATAATGAAATAGGTGTGCTGTTGATGTGTTATAACGTGGCCAGATTACTGACCCAACGTTTAATTGCCGCCAATGATTTTATTCGTAAAATACCGTTAATGACGGATAGACCCGGCATAAAATCCGAATTAGAGGAATACCGTCAGCGGTTTTTCCATGAATCCCTTTTTAATTGATGACCCAGTTGCGTTAATCACTGGCGGGGCCCGCCGAATCGGGGCGGTGATTGCAAGAATATTGCATGAATCCGGATACCGGGTCGTCATTCATTTTCATCACTCCCAAATAGCAGCTCAAATTCTAGCCGACTCTTTAAATCAGATCCGGCCCGATTCGTGCGCGATTATCCCTGCGGATTTAAACCAGTTTACCGCACTCGAAAATCTCATTATTCAATCTGCGCAGAAATGGCAGCGTTTGGACGTTTTAGTGAATAATGCTTCCAGTTTTTATCCGACTCCAGTGAGCGCCACGACAGAAGCAGAGTGGCATGACTTAATGAATACCAATTTAAAAGCTCCTTATTTTCTTGCTCAGGCGGCTGAGGAATATTTAGCGGCGCGGCAGGGCTGCATTATCAATATCGCGGATATCCACGGCGAACGGCCATTGAAAGGGTATCCGGTATATTCTGTAGCCAAAGCCGGATTAATTATGTTAACCCAGGCATTGGCGCGTGAACTCGCCCCGCGAATTCGAGTAAACGCCATCGCTCCAGGCGTGACATTGCTGCCTGAAAAACCGTTGAGCGAGAATTTTATCGCTCAATTAAAAGAGAAAACCCTGTTAAAACGTTTTGCCGAACCCGAAGACATCGCCAGGGGCGTGTTATTTCTCATCCAGCAACTGGCTATCACGGGACAGATTCTTAATATCGATGCCGGGCGTTCGCTGCGCCAATAAATTTTTAACCTAAATTCTGCAGTTGCCTCCGTAGCGAGAAGACCCTTAACCCGGATATTTCACCATCAGGCTACTGCGAACGCGAAATGACCTGAATCTTCGCTGTTTTTGATCAAAACCGCTTGGTTACATAGTGTCGACTATGCGCCTGCGCGGTTTTAACAAAAACACCCAAATCTTCAGGCTCTTTCACGTTCTCGCTACGCCTGATGGTGAAATATCCGGGCTAGTGCGCTGAAGATTGAGGATTTTTTGGGGATTTTTTCCTGAAACCGTACTCACCCGTACGGTGAAGGAAAAAATTCACAAAAAATTCTCAAGATTCAGTGCAATAGGTCTTCGCAGTAGGAGGCAACTGCAGAATTTAGGTTTAAACGTTCGTTTATTTAAATTGCAATTATATGCAAAAAAAATTACCGAATAAAAAAAATTCTAAATTGATTGCATCCGCGATTTAATAGATTTACTATACAGACTGTCCCCTTGGAAATGTGAATGAAAAATTAGGCTGATTTTATTATTTTGCAAAATGTTTGAAATTTCCAACCACACATTTATAATTTTATGTTTTTGAGTGCGCTAAAAAAAGCTTATTCAAAAACAGTGGAACCGATAAATTAGGAACTTCTAATGGAGAATACTTTTTATTGAATCGAAAATTTGATACACTAATAAGTAAAAAGCAAGCCGGGAAGAATGGAATCTTCCCTTCAATAGTAAATTTTTTCAGTCAAGGATGATTCAGCGGTAAACTGATTTTATTGCATTTGAAATAAAAAGAGGACAATTATGAGTAAGAAACAATCTTTGGGAAATATCCATATAGACTATGAACTTGTTAACCTGAATAAAGTCGTTTATGCCCAGGAGGAAAAAGATCAATTATTAAAAAAGGGTCCGATTCCAAAAATTGGGAAAAATGAAGCTTCTTTGTTGGTTGCGATTTGCCCCAGTTATACTTTCGACTTCACAAATTTATCATTGGTGGATCAGGTCCCACCGATCAGCGGTAAAAATCTGGTTACATTAAAAACGCTTGCACAACAGAATCAGGTTATTTTATTTGTTGGAATATTTGAATTATTAACCCCGCTTGCTTTTCTCAGAGGAATTAGCGAGACAGCAGACCAACAAAAGATTACTCTTGAACATGCGAAAAAAGAAGTAGAAGTTAAAGCCCAGGAATTCGAAACGAAATTTATGACGCAGGAAAAAGAAAGTATTTCTCTTATATTTTCCGATTTCTCGAACAAAGAAAAAAAATCAGAGGTTGTACCGCCATACCTATTAACTTCTCATGTAAGACAGAATCCACAATTTAAAGCAGTTCAGGAGCAAATTACAAAATTTTATTATGAAGATCAACCTGAAAGAACGCATGATCAGGTTAAATATCGTAAAGCTATTGATGTCTGTGTGGGTATGGCCACACAGCGTATTTTTAAAAATTTTTATGCAGCGCAAAAAGCTAAAAAATTTTATTGCAATGTAAAAGATGAAAAATCTGACAAAGTATATGACCTTCCAACATTCCTGCGCAAATTAATGATAGAACACCTGTTGGATGAAATGGCGCTGATAATTGTTGCGGGACAAGAGTACAACATTGATTACTTTGTTCATTATATTTCTCAGCTTGGAAAAAGCAAGGAAAATACAGAAATGGACCGGCTATTAGCTATGACCAGGCAGCTTTTTTTGCCCGAGCAGTTTTCAAATAAATTATTATGGCAGCCCATCCGGTTTGTGGAAAGAAATCAAAAAGTAGAAGAAGTGAAATTTACAAAGCCTTCAACTTCTCTTATGATGATTCCCGGAAAAAAAACAGATTTATCACCACTCCCAACGGGGCATTCAGGCAGTAGCGGTTCATCGGGTGGAAGTAGTTCATCAGCGGAGGATAAATCACCGCTTTCCTCGAGCCCACGCAAAACATTTTTTACTTTAAGTGATACTGTCATTATGTCAAAAAATTCATGTGATGTTTTACCCGTTAAATCTATAGGAATTACACCGCTTCCTGTGATTTCCGAAGTAAAACTAGATTTACCCAACTCCCATTAGGGCGTTCAAGCAGTGCCGGTTCATCGGGTGGTAGTTCATCAGAGGAGGATAAATCATCACCGCTTTCTTCGAGCCCACCCAAAACTTTCGATCGGATCTCTTCTTCTGAAGAAGATAACTCACCCCTATCTTCACAACCAGAATTTGTGACATTGGAACAACATATCTATGATCTTCTATATAGTACAGCTATTTCTTCCGATTCATGCGACTTACGGCGCGAGCTGATTGATACGTATAAGAGAAACAATGAAGATGAGATCGATCACAATGAACCACTGATAAAATTAAAACGTACATCGTATGATCTTTTATGTAAGATGGCTCGTTCTCCATGGAATCAAAAGAAACGTTTAAATGTTATTGATGTACTTCTCAAGAAGGGCGATTTGCCTGAAAACAAGACGAGTGATCTGTCGTTGACTCGGAATACGTCTATTCAAGCTGATATTGAAATAAAAAAAACATTCGTACAAACTATTCCCTTGCAAACAAAAGTAGCTTCTAATATAAATGCAATTTTTCATATTGATCAGTCTACGCCGCCATCTGAAAGCAAAAAAATGCAATCATTACCTCCCTCACCTCCGCAAGCGCACCATTACCCCCGGTCCTCATCTCCTTCTCAGAAAGGATATGGACTTTATAATAGCTATCCCAGCGGCCATAAATGGAAGCCCAAAGACAACCCGTCAGGAACCAGGCTTCGCACTTCAAGTCATTCGAACATTAAATAAAAAAACATTACTTTATGAGTTCACAACAGGCGTTACCCAATATTTATTTAATGAGCCTTTTGAATGCCCATTACCAGGGATTGCATGTTTACTGGACTAATAAAGAAAATCAGATCTTGCTGTGTAATGTCAGTCAGGCGCATTACCTTGGATTTAGTGATCCCAGTGAGTTATACGGCAAGAATTTATTGGAAATAGCGGAAATATGCCATCAGGATAAAGAGCAGATTCATAAAATTCAAAATAATAATTTACAAATCATGACTACGCGACAACCGGCTGTTTTTGAAGAGCAATTTGATTATGATGGGAAGTCCGTATTTTTTATGTCTTACAAAGCGCCATTTTACGATGAGCACGGTAATGTTCAGGGGATATTTGGTATCTCCCACGACATTACCGAGATGAAAAATGCCCGGCTTGATCTGGAAAAATCAAAACATGCTACGGATTTTTACCTGGAGAGCATTTTAATGTCCTCACCCAGTAATATTTACTGGTTGGATAAGGAAGGCCGCTCTCTGGGATATAATGACCAGCAGGTAAAGCATTTAGGATTGAAGAGCCGTACTCAGGCCTTGGGAAAAACAATTTTTGATGTAGCGGACATGATGGGTTGGGATCCTGAAGTGGCCAGGAAAATCCGCGAGGATGATTTAGCCGTGATGGATTCACGCCAACCTTCTATACACCGTGAAACGGTCTTTATTAACGGCGAGGAAAGAATCTACTTAGCCGGCAAATCGCCGATGTTTGACGACAAAAATGAAGTGATCGGAATTCTGGGAATCTCCACCGATATTACCGAGCAGGTCCAGGTTGAAAAAAAACTGGAAATTGCCAGACAAAAAGCCGAAGCCAGCAATCGCGCCAAAACCCAATTTGTCAGTAACATCAGCCACGATATCCGTACCCCTCTTGTGGGGATTCAGGGCATAGCCAGTTGGCTGATGGAACGGGTACCCATGGAGTTACGCGAGGAGGTACAGGCGCTCGTCAACACTAGCGATGAGTTACTCATCCTGCTCAATAGCGTGATTAATTTAGCGAAACTGGAAGACGATGAGCAAACGGAAATTAAACAGGAAGTCTTTGATTGTCAGTTATTAATTAACAAACTGATCGTTTTGTTTGGGCCAGTCGCCAAACAAAGAGGCTTAATTCTTGAAGCAATTTATGCGGAAGACATTCCCAAAAAATTTATCAGCGATACTCTTCTTGTTCAGCGTTCCATATTAAATTTAGTCAGCAACGCTCTTAAATTTACCGAGCAGGGACATGTCATCGTGCGGGTCCAAAAAAATGAGTCCGCACCGAATCCCGGTGAACAGATTTATCCCTTACAGATTATAGTGGAAGACACTGGCATTGGCATTGCTCCTGAAGCACAAACAGAAATATTTGAGAAATTTTATCGAGCCACGCCTTCTTTTCAGGGAAAATATCGCGGCAGTGGTTTGGGTTTGTCGATTGTGGCGCGTTTCGTGAGTAAACTCGGTGGCAATGTGGAAGTCAGTAGTGAGTTAGGGAAGGGCTCGCGTTTTATTATCAGTTTACCTCTAAAAATTGCTGACGATGCTTCCGGAATAGCGGTTAAAAATCCTGATGACTATGCCAGTGATCATGCCGTGGCCATCCATAACGAGATTATGCCTAATAAATTAAAAATTGAGCAGGTATTTCCAGAAGGAATGACAGCCTCCCAACAATCGCGAATATTACTGGTCGAAGATAACTCTCTTATTCAAAAAGGGGTGACCCATACTTTGAATAAATTGAATTGTTTTGTGGAGATTGCCGCAAATGGGACGCAGGCGCTGGAAATGGCGGCGACTCGCCAATACGATTTAATTTTTATGGACATCGGCCTTCCTGACTACGATGGTCTTTGGGTAAGCCAGCAAATTCGTCAATTGCCCTTTCCACACGGTCAAACGCCCATCGTGGCGCTGACTGCGCACATCGATCAGAAGTATGAAGATGTTTGTACAGAGGCTGGCATGAATAAAATAATCGTAAAACCGCTCAGTTTAGTAGAAGCGCAACACTGCCTGGACCGTTTTGTCAAAATCAGTTAACATGCGGATATGCGAATTCCTTTAATTGCCGGCAATTGGAAGATGAATGGCTCAAAGGCCAGTATCCAGTTGCTGCTACAAGCCTTACTGCAAAACCGCGAACGTTTTAAAGAGGTGGAACTGGCGGTATTTCCGCCGTTTGTCTACCTGGAACAGGTCAGTGAGTATTTACAGGGGTCGCCGGTCGCCTTTGGAGCGCAGAATGTTTCCAATGAGGAGTTTGGTGCTTTTACCGGTGAAATTTCCGCGGCGATGCTCAATGATTTTCAATGCCATTATGTCATTGCGGGTCATTCCGAACGCCGGACTTTATTTGGCGAAACCGATCAGCAAGTCGGCGCAAAATTCGCAGCGGCTCTGAAGGCCGGTTTGCGGCCTATCCTATGCGTAGGCGAAACCCTGGAGGAACGCCAGACTGGCGCCACTCTGCGGGTCATCGAACGACAGCTTGCAGTTGCGCTAAAATTAGCTGATAATCTTTCTGATTTATCTGCCGCGGTTATCGCTTATGAGCCGGTTTGGGCAATTGGGACAGGCCAGATTGCGACGCCCAAACAGGCGCAGGAAGTGCACCACGCCATTCGGGTTCAGCTTGACCGGCACTCTGCCCGTTTGGGCGAAGGGGTCAGAATTATCTACGGCGGCAGTGTAAAATCCGGGAACGCCGCGGCGCTTTTTGCCGAGGCTGATATTGATGGGGCCTTGGTGGGCGGGGCTTCATTGCAGGTTAATGAATTTATAGAGATTGCGGAACAATGCAAGCGTTAATTTTAATTATTCATGTGTTAGTAGCCATTGCGATTATCATTTTGGTATTATTGCAACACGGCAAAGGCGCCGACGCCGGCGCTGCGTTTGGCAGTGGCGCTTCCAGCACCATGTTTGGCAGTGCCGGTTCGATGAGTTTTTTCATGAAGCTGACCGCCTTACTCGCCGCCATTTTTTTCATCACCAGTTTAACATTAAGCTATTTAGCCTCGCACCGGCAGCCGCGCACCCTGCAGCTTCTGAACGCCCCAGCCTCGACGGCTCCCGCGCCAGCAGCTCCCGCCCAGCCGCCCGTGCCAACCCAACCCGCGCAGCCTACAACACCCGCCGCGCCGGTTTCAAAATAGACAGGATTGCCGGAGTGGTGAAATTGGTATACACGCAGGCTTGAGGTGTCTGTGGCGCAAGCCTTGCCGGTTCGAGTCCGGCCTTCGGCATTAAATCTCGTAGCAGTCATTTCTGATTTGAACCCATTTGCAGAGTCAATATTTTAAAGATTCGCCAGCCATTCACGCTGAGTACAGCGTTCATGGATTCCTTACCCGATGGGGGTTGAAGGTGTGCTTCCGGCAGAGTTGCGTGCACTAATTTAATTTTCGCCTTATCATAGAGTTCCACAGCATAATTTCCAGACTTCCGGCAAGCGTGCGTGATTTTCCATGGTTCGCTTCGCTATGCTCATGGCTCCATTCATTGATTATAAGGAGCAACGATGACTACGAACACTCAAGTTCATTTAGACCACTTAACTTTGGATTCGGTTAAACAGGTTTTTGATAACTGGCGCAAAAAGCCACAACGTGAGAAAGCCATTCCTCTCGACCTTTGGCGGCAAGTCGTCCAACTGATTCCGCATTATCGACAACGCCAGATATTAAAGACACTGAGACTCAACCATGCCCAACTGCGCAAACATCTCGATTTAATCACTCAGCGCTCATCAGAGCCTCACTCGGTTGAGCAGACACCATCGGCTCAGCCACCCACTTCTTTTGTTAAAGCTTTTTTACCGCCTACTGCCGATCAGACTTATCAAGTCGAATGCCAACGACCGGATGGCGCACAGTTAACCATTAAAAATCTGGATTCCAACGGACTCAGTATGCTCATTCAACACTGGAAGTTTTAACCATGTTAGCACTCACACCCACGCAACCTTTGCTGCTCGCCATCCAGCCCGCTGACTTCAGGAAAGGTATTGATTCTCTCGTCGCACTTTGCCGCCAACAACTCCAACAGGATCCTTTTTCCGGCATCGTGTTTGTCTTTACCAATAAAAACCGTACGGCTATTAAGGCTTTAGTCTTTGATGGTACCGGGTTTTGGCTTTGCCTTAAACGATTTTCCGCGGGAAAATTAAAATGGTGGCCGACAACTCCTGAAGATTCCCATCGCATTAAACCGGTTGAACTGCTCATTTTATTCAACCAGGGTCATCCCCTCCAGGCTCGATTATCCGAACCCTGGCGACGGGTCACTCCCTCTATTCCCACACCCGTTATGCCGCCAGGCGAAAACACAGGCTTTCCAAAGTCTTCCGGTAACGCCACGGCAGCCACTCTTGCGGGTTTTTAAACACCAGCGATTTGTATTCTTGCAAAGCCACCAGATAATCAAACGGATTTTCTCCCGCCAACGCCGCCGTTTGGATAAGGCTAGTCAAAATATTGCTGATGGCTGCACCGTGCCGGGTTTTATAAAACATCGCCGCTTTACGTACTCGAATAGGTATTTTGAGGGCCCTTTCGACGATATTATTGTCAATCGGCGCGCCGGGCACAATTAAGAAGCGCCTCAGCGCTTTCCAGTGTTTTAACAAATAACGCATTGCTTTTCCCAGTGAACTGTTCGGCTCCACCTGTTTCTCCGCTAACTGGGCTTTCAGCCACCGATTCAGTTCCAGCATGACCGGTTTGCTGTGTTGGCGATGATAACGCCAGCGTTCCATCGATGACATCCCTTGTGTTTTTTCCTCTACCTCAAACACCACCGCCAAAGATTTCATCACCTTTAAACACGGTTCAGGGAAAAAATCCAACAAATCCCGGAACTTTCTGAAGCCATGACCCAGGCAGTTACACAGGATCGTTTTAAATGATTTCGGAATATTCACAGGCAAAGCATCGCACATCTGGATAATCGCTGGTTTAGTACTGTCACGATGGCGCAGTATTTGCTCTAAATTTTCTCCTGCGTGGCGTTTTCCCGTATAGTATAAGGCGATGGTATGACCTTCGGCTTTGGCAATAATGCAACTGGTATGCATGCCGGGGCGGTTCTTGTCGGGATTAGCCTTATTCTCTTGCATGATCGATAATATCTTTACCGTGGTATCATCATTGTGAACTAATTCCCCATTGGCCGCTTTTTTTTCTAAAATATTCACCACCGGATAGGCCGCATCGGCCACGGATTCTACCAGCTCAAACTGCGTGGCATCAGGCAAGGGAAATCCTAATAATCGTTGCACATTTTCCTGACGATAAAATGGAACCGCCACATAATATTTTTGAATAGCCAATTGTGCCTTGAACGCATGATCATATTTTTCCTTCGGTGCATTCGGTGGTAACGGAGCAGTTACCACCTCGCCGCACAAATTACAACGTAACTTATCTAACAGATAACGGTGAACCGTCGCCAGGGCGTTACCGGTGATGCGGATCACCACGCCAGGATGCTTGAGCGGATACAGATGGCCACCACAGCCATCGGGACACTCATTACCCGCTTGGAATATGTCCAAAGCGATCGGAATGTTAATGGCCGTGATGTAGGCGGCTTGTCCGATGCGACCATGCCCTTTGCGGGTATTGCGGGTGGTTTCCGGTGTAGGCTGGGCTACCAGATCGCTGGGTGGGTTGTCGCCACTCGTGCCCGTGTCGCCGGGAGGAGAATCGGCGTTTCCCTCTGCATTCGACGAGGTAGACGACTCTACTGATTTTTCCAGAGGATTCGAAGAATTTTTATTGTCTTTCTTTTTTTTCTTCCTGGAGTGACTCCCACCTTCGCCGAATAACATGCGCTGAAGGTTGCGAATACTAATGTTTTTTTCGCGAATCGCTTCGGGTAACCAGGTCGCAAATTCAATGCAACCAATCATCAAGTCTTGCGTTTCTTTGCTTAAATTACTGGTTTGAATTTCACGAACCGCTGCATCTAATTCTTCGCGTGATTTATTGATAATCATCGGCAATTGATGGGTAATATTCAAATGATCTTCCTTTTATCTTCATGATGACAATCCTGTCATTGGCGAGAGTTTGTATCAGAATATTTTAAAAATCAAGCATTTTCACCCATTCTTGCAAGAAAATGGACGCTGCGCAAACTCATCATAATTGAAAAATTTAATTACGGCACGCATGGTCGCCGGAAGGGCACGGTTGAAGGGGGAGAGAGCGGAGCGTCTCCCCCTTCATTCCGAGCATCGGCTCCGCCGAGCGGAGGATATAAACCAGGAAGCGGTTCTCGCTGTACTCAGCGAGAACCGCTGGCTTTTTGTTGCAAAAAATTTTATGATTAGCGCCTATGTTAACTCAATATTTTCCAGTATTAATCTTTATGGTGGTTGCCGTGGCTTTGGGAGTTATTGCCTATACGGCAGGCGGAATTTTAGGGCCGCATCGTCCTTACAAAGCTAAATTATCGCCTTATGAATGCGGTTTCGATAACTTTGAAGACGCGCGCCTGCCTTTTGACGTCCGTTTTTATCTGGTTGCCATTTTATTTATCATCTTCGACCTCGAAACCGCCTTTATCTTCCCATGGGCTCTGGTTCTGCGCCACATTGGCTGGACAGGGTTCGGCGCCATGATGCTGTTCCTGGGAATTTTAATTGTAGGGTTTATCTACGAGTGGAAAAAAGGCGCCCTGGAATGGGAGTAGAACGATGAATTTACAAGAAAAATTAGCCGGAAATGGCTTTATCGTGACGTCTGTGGACTCGCTCATTAAATGGGCGCAGGGCGGTTCCATGTGGCCGATGACCTTTGGCCTCGCCTGTTGCGCCGTGGAAATGATGCACGCGGGGGCAGCCCGGTATGATCTTGACCGCTTCGGCGTGGTTTTTCGGCCAAGTCCCCGGCAGTCCGACGTCATGATCGTCGCCGGCACGTTATGCAATAAAATGGCGCCGGCATTGCGTAAAGTTTATGATCAGATGCCCGAACCACGCTGGGTGATTTCAATGGGTTCCTGCGCCAACGGCGGGGGTTATTATCATTACGCTTATTCCGTCGTCCGTGGTTGTGACCGAATCGTGCCGGTTGATATCTATGTTCCGGGTTGTCCGCCGACGGCCGAAGCCCTGGTGTATGGCGTTATTCAATTACAAAATAAAATTAAACGGCGCAACGTGATCAAGCGAGATTGAGGAAAACTATGCAGACTTCTCTGGAAAGACAGCAAACTCTCACAGCCGTCCTGCGACAGGCCTTTGGCGGCACAATCCAGCAATGCACACCAGGCGATATGGTCACCATGGATGTACTCGCGACGGATTTACTGCCGGTTTGTCGAACATTATACCGGGACGCTCCCTTTCAGTTCGAACAGCTCACCGATTTATGCGGTGTGGATTACCTGGACTACGGCGTTTCAGAATGGCGTACCGTCGAAACCACTGAAAATGGCTACAGCCGCGGCGTTGAAGCGGAATCCACCCAGGTTCACACGTGGGACAAGCCTCGATATGGCGTGGTGTATCATTTGCTTTCCTTAGCCCATAATCAGCGCCTGAGATTGAGGGTATTTTTGGACCCGGAACCCATCGTGAATTCTGTTATCGATATCTGGAATGGGGCCAACTGGTTTGAGCGCGAAGCGTACGATTTATACGGCATTGTGTTTCAGGGCCACCCCGACCTTCGCCGGTTGCTGACTGACTATGGTTTTGTCGGCCATCCGTTTCGAAAAGATTTTCCTTTGATTGGCGAAGTGGAACTGCGTTACGATGCCGCGACGCAGCGTTGCGTCTACGAGCCCGTGAGCATTCAACCCCGGGTTTTGGTTCCGAAAGTGATACGTGACGATCATCGTTATCTGGTTGAAAAGTAGAGAATGCAACATGCCTGAAATACAAAATTATACGGTTAACTTTGGCCCGCAGCATCCAGCGGCGCACGGCGTATTGCGCGTCATCCTCGAAGTAGACGGAGAAGTAATTCAAAGCGCCGACCCGCACATTGGCTTGTTGCACCGCGCTACGGAAAAACTGGTGGAATCAAAACCTTATAATCAGTCCATTGGCTATATGGACCGTCTCGATTATGTGTCGATGATGTGTAACGAACATGCATACGTCATGGCGATCGAAAAATTATTAGACATCACCCCCCCCGTGCGTGCCCAATACATTCGGGTCATGTTTGACGAAATCACGCGCATATTGAACCACTTAATGTGGGTTGGTGCGCAGGCGCTGGATCTGGGGGCGATGAGCGTATTTTTATACTGTTTTCGCGAACGTGAAGATTTAATGGATTGCTACGAAGCGGTTTCCGGCGCCCGCATGCACGCCACCTATTACCGCCCGGGCGGCGTTTACCGGGATTTACCGGATAAAATGCCGCAATATAAACCGTCTGTCTGGCACAACGCCAAACGCGTGAAAGAGATGAACAGTAATCGGGAAGGTTCTTTGCTGGATTTTATTGATAATTTTACCCAGCGTTTTCCCAAACTGGTGGATGAATATGAATTTCTGTTAACCGATAACCGTATCTGGAAACAGCGCACGGTGGGTATCGGCGTAGTCTCTCCAGAACGCGCCATCAATCTCGGTTTTACCGGACCTATGCTGCGCGGATCCGGAGTCGCCTGGGATTTACGTAAAAAACAGCCGTACGAAGTTTACGATCAATTGGATTTTGACATCGCTGTCGGAGTTCATGGCGATAGTTATGATCGCTATTTAGTTCGGGTTGAAGAAATGCGCCAATCGAATCGTATTGTCAAACAATGCGTCGACTGGTTACGTAAAAATCCCGGACCAGTCATCACGGACAATAATAAAATCGTGCCGCCGCCACGCAAGATCATGAAAGAGGATATGGAATCCATGATCCACCATTTTAAATTAGTGACTGAGGGTTATACGGTTCCCGAGGGTCAGGCCTACGCGGCGGTGGAGCATCCCAAAGGCGAATTTGGTATCTATATTATTTCTGATGGCGCCAATAAACCTTATCGGGTTAAAATTCGTCCCGGCAGTTACCCGCATATCGCGGCGCTGGACGAAATGACCCGCGGTCACATGATCGCCGACCTGGTGACCGTTATTTCCACGGTTGACGTCGTGTTTGGGGAGGTAGACCGATGACCACCGAAACATTTATTATCGACCCCCGCATCCAGAAAAAAATTGATTACTGGCTGACGAAATATCCACCCGAGCAAAGGCGTTCCGCCGTCGTACCGGCTTTATTATATGTTCAGGAACAAAACGATGGCTGGCTGAGTCAGGCTGCGATGGAGGCGGTCGCCTCTTATTTGCGAATTACGCCGGTGGAAGTCTTTGAAGTCGCCACTTTTTACGATATGTACGAACTGCAACCGCGTGGCCGGCATAAAATTGGTATCTGCACGAATATTTCCTGCCTGTTGAGAGGCGCGGAAGACATCGCCGATTGCGCGAAGCAGCGTCTTGGCATTAATTTCGGCGAATCGACTCCGGACGGATTATTTGCCTTACGGGAACTGGAATGCATGGCTGCCTGCGGCGGCGCCCCGATGTGTCAGATAGATGATCGTGAATACCATGAGAATCTAACCCCCGAAAAAATGCTGGCCCTGATTGACCGTTTAGCACTGGAGAAATCATCCCATGGCCAATGAAGTCTGTTACCGTACCTTACACCTTCCGCAGCCATGGAGCTTAAAATCCTATCAGAGCGTGGGCGGCTATGAAGTCCTGAGGAAAATTTTACGCGAAAAAACCCCGCCGGAACAAATTATCCAGGCGCTCAAGGATTCCGCCCTTCGTGGCCGCGGCGGCGCCGGATTTCCCACCGGTTTAAAGTGGAGTTTCGTGGGCCGTGACACCCCCGGTCAAAAATATGTGCTGTGTAATTCCGACGAAAGTGAACCCGGTACTTTTAAAGACAGGGATATTCTACGCTACAACCCCCATCAGGTTATCGAAGGCATGGCGATCGCCTGCTACACCATGAATGCGACTGTGGGTTATAATTTTCTGCGCGGTGAATTCTGGGAGCCGTTCCACCGGTGTGAAGAAGCGGTAGAGGAAGCGCGCGAAGCCGGATTGCTGGGAGAAAATATTCTGGGTTCCGGGATTAATATTCAAATTCATAACCATTACAGCGCCGGCGCCTATATCTGCGGAGAAGAAACCGCTTTAATGAATTCGCTGGAAGGCAAACGCGGCTGGCCGCGATTCAAGCCGCCGTTTCCCGCTAATTTTGGATTATACGGCAGGCCCTCCAACATCAATAACACCGAAACTTACGCATCCGTGCCGGTGATTCTGGAAAAAGGCGCGAAATGGTTCGCCGATTTGGGCACGCCTAAAAATGGCGGCACGAAAATTTTTAGCGTCAGTGGTCACGTCAATAAACCCGGTAATTTTGAGATACCGCTAGGAACTCCTTTTTTCGGAATTATTAGAGCTGGCCGGGGGCGTGTTGAGTGGTCACCGGTTAAAAGCAGTGATCCCGGGTGGCAGCTCGTTTCCGGTATTGCCTGCGGAAATCATCCTGAAAACCCGCATGGATTTTGACAGTCTGGTGGCGGCGGGATCCGGGCTGGGTTCCGGCGGCGTGGTGGTGATGGACGAAACCGCATGCATGGTCAAAGCGTTGGCGCGCATTCTCAAATTTTACATGCACGAATCCTGCGGACAATGCACGCCGTGCCGGGAAGGATCGGGCTGGGTATACCGGTTAACCCAGAAAATTGAAGACGGATTAGGGACTATGGAAGATCTGGAACGTTTAGCGGTAGTGGCGCGTGGCATTGAAGGCCGGACCATTTGTGCTTTCGGCGAAGCCATTGCCTGGCCGGTAGCGGGCTTTTTAAAGCATTTTCGCGATGAATTTGTCTATCATGTTCATCATAAAAAATGTTTAGTTTGAGGTTCTGTTTTCAAGAGAAAAACTATGGTTGATTTAGAGATTGACAATAAAGCGGTTAGCGTGGAACCAGGCACCACGATTATCGAAGCGGCGGATATGCTCGGAATTTATATCCCCCGGTTTTGCTATCACAAAAAACTTTCGATTGCCGCCAATTGCCGTATGTGTTTAGTAGAAGTTGAAAAAACCGGCAAACCGTTGCCAGCCTGCGCAACCCCCGTTATTCAGGGCATGAAAGTATACACCACTTCTAAAAAAGCCGTCGAAGCGCAAAAAATAGTGATGAATTTTTATTGCAACAAACCATCCACTGGACTGCCCCATCTGCGATCAGGGTGGTGAATGTGAGTTGCAGGATTTATCCCTGGGTTACGGGAGTTCCCATTCACGCTATGACCAACCCAAGCGCGCGGTTTTCAACGATGACCTTGGACCTCTTATTGACACCGAAATGACGCGTTGCATTCAGTGTACCCGTTGCGTGCGTTTTGGCGAAGAAATAGCCGGCATGCGCGAATTAGGAGTCGTATTTCGCGGCGAAAGTGAACAGATCGGCACTTATGTGAAACATATGATGCAGTCGGAAGTGTCTGGCAATGTCATTGATTTATGCCCGGTCGGTGCGCTTACCGCAAAACCCTCGCGTTATTCATTACGCGGCTGGGAAGTTCGCGAACATCCCGCGATCTCGCCTCACGATTGCATTGGCGCCAACATTTTTATCCACACCCGCTTTCAGGAATACGCGCCCCAGCGCGAAGTGATGCGAGTGGTGCCTCGTGAAAACAGCGCCATTAATGAAACCTGGATTAGCGATCGGGACCGTTTCAGTTATCTAGGCCTAAAACACCCGGATCGTGTGTTAAGCCGCGAGTGAAGCGCAACGGCCAATGGCATGAAATCGAATGGCAGCGGGCGTTACTGGAAGTCGCCGACCGCACCAAGGCAATTTGGAACAGCAGGGCCCCGACCAAATCGCAGCGCTGGTTTCTCCCAGCGCCACCCTGGAAGAATGTTACATCCTGCAAAAATGGTTGCGGGAAATGGGCAGTCATCATATTGATCATCGATTTCGTCAGCAGGATTTCAGTGACCAGCATCTGGCGCCAGCTTTTCCCTCACTGGGGCGGAGTCTGGCGGATATCGATAATTGTCAGGCATTCTTACTGGTCGGTTCGCACGTGCGCTATGAACAGCCGTTACTGGGCTTACGGTTAAATAAGGCCTCGCAGGATGGCGCCCAAATCATGGCGATTAATCCCATGGATTATCGTTTTGTGTTTCCCCTTCGCGAAAAAATAATTACCACCGATCTGGTTCAGGGTCTGGCCGAAGTTGCCGCGGCGCTGGATCATGATAATCATCCCAACATTCCCGAGCTGGCCGGATGATCAAACCGGGCGACGGGGCGCAGGCCATTGCCAAACAATTAAAACAGACAGGCCGCAAAGCCACCATTTTTATCGGCGAATATGCCTTAAGTCACCCGCAGGCGGCGGCTATCCGTACCTTGGCGCGTCTGATTAGCCGACTTAACCGGGGCCACACTCGGAATATTAACCGACGGCGCCAATAGCGCGGGCGCATGGTTATCGGGAGCAGTACCGCACCGGGGCCGGGAGGCGTTAAGATACCCAATCCTGGCGCCAATGCTTATGAATTATTAACGACAAACCCAAGCGGGCTTATTTCTTATTAGGCCTGGAACCGGAAATGGATTGCGCTCGCCCGCTGCCGCATTGGCAACTTTGCGTCAGGCTGGATTAGTCGTTTGTCTGACTTCCTTTGTCACTCGCGAAAATGGAAGAGTATGCGGATTTTATTTTGCCGATTAGTCCCGATGACCGAAACGGTCGGTACATACGTCAATACCTCGGGCACTGTGCAAACTTTTGCAGCGGTGAGCGTGCCTACCGGAGATCGAAGCCAGCCTGGAAAATCTGCCGGGTATTAGCGAATTTAATGGAATTACCGGGTTTTGATTATGCGGATATTCATGCGCTCCAGGAAGAATTGAACGTGACTTCGTCGCAGGCATGCTAACCGGTAATGAGCAGCCGGCGGTATCGGAGTTCTTCCCAAAATTACCGAGCCGGATCTGAAAATCACCATTTAGCTCCGTCTGGCGCCTTGGCTATTGTACCGGACGGATCCGATGGTGCGCCGGTCCACCGCCTTGCAAGATACATGAGAACGAGTCGGCTGACGGCCATTGCTGTGCATCCGTCATTGGCCGAAAAACTCAGTTTATCAGCAGGGCAGCAGGTGATTGCCCGTCAGGGCGATTCACAGATGACTTTGCCGTTACGCATGGACGATCGTCTTAGCGCATGATGCCGTATTTATTCCCGCGGCTCTGGCTGAAACCGCCGGCTTTGGTCAGCCTCTGCACCCATGACTTTACAGAGAGAGGTGGGCTAATGAATGATATTCTCTCGTTTTTATGGATATTGGGAAAAGTTTTGCTGGTTGCCATGCCGGTGACTTTGGTGGTCGCGTTTTAACTCTGGCTGAACGTAAAGTGATTGGTTATATTCAAGGCCGGATCGGACCTAACCGTGTAGGATTTCGCGGATCTGTGCAGCCGATAGCCGATGCGGTAAAACTTTGAATAAAGAAGTGATCATTCCTGCCGCGGCGAATCGTTTTTTATTTATTCTCGGGCCGTTGCTAGCGTTGGCTCCCGCTCTGGTCGCCTGGGCAGTATTGCCTTTTAGTCCAGGTTGGGTAATCGCCAATATCAATGCGGGAGTATTATTTTTATTTGCGATGACTTCTTTGGGATTTACGGCTTATTGGTTTCAGGTTGGGCATCCAATTCCAAATATGCCTTTTTTGGAGCCTTGCGTTCCGCGGCGCAAATGATTTCTTATGAAATCGCTCTGGGTTTCGTGTTAGCCGGCGTATTACTGGCCTCGGGCATCGATGAATTTATCGCAAATTGTCATTAAACAAACCGGTGGCATTTTGGCATTGGTACTGGCTGCCGTTATTACCTTTATTTGTCGTGTATTGGGTGGCGGGTGTGGCGGAAACCAATCGCGCGCCGTTTGACGTGGCGGAAGGAGAATCGGAAATTGTTGCCGGTTTCCACGTCGAATATTCCGGCATGGGTTTTGCCTTGTTCTTTTTGGCGGAATATGCCAATATGATGTTAGTTGCCGGAGTCGCTGTCTTTGTTCTTTTTCGGGGGCTGGTTATCGCCATTTCAGGGCATCCCATTATTGGACCCACTATTTGCCTGGGTGCCTGGCATTCTCTGGCTGTTTCTCAAAATGGCTTTTTTCCTGTACTTATATATCTGGATGCGTGCCACTTTCCCCCGTTACCGTTACGATCAAATCATGCACTTGGGCTGGAAAATACTCATCCCGGTCACTCTGATTTGGTTGATCGTCGAGGCGGTATTTATTCAGCTTATTAACAAGTAGGTCTATATGGCTAAGCAACGCATTGATTTGAAGATTCAGCAATGGGTGAAGAGTTTCACTCTTTGGGAACTACTGCAGGGGCTCACCCTGACGCTGCGGTATTTTTTCAAACGCAAAGTGACCGTGCAATATCCCGAAGAAGAAACGCCGATTTCTCCGCGTTTTCGTGGCATGCTGGCCTTGCGGCGTTATCCCAATGGTGAAGAACGCTGCATAGCCTGTAAACTGTGCGAAGCGGTTTGCCCTGCCTGTGCGATCACTATTGACGCCGGTCCCCGCGCCGGCGACGGCTCCCGCCGTACCACCAAATACGAAATCGACGTTTTTAAATGCATTAACTGCGGTTTTTGTGAAGAAGCCTGTCCTGTGGACGCGATCGTTTTGACGCCGGAAATGCACTATCATCAAGAGAATCGCGGCGAAAACATACTCACCAAAGAAAAACTCCTGTTTATCGGTGATATTTATGAAAAGCAGATCGCCGCTGACCGGGCCGCTGACGAGCCTTATCGGTAAATCTCAGCCGCGTCTGAGACCTGTAAAATAAACCCCTTCCGCTGTTTTCAGCGACAGTAGATGGCGGGATGCTAACGTGAAAATTATAATTCAAGAGGAATTATCATGGAAAAAAAACTAACGCATAAAACTTTCAAGAAAGAGTGGCTTGAAATTCCCACAATGCAGAATGAATATGAGATGTTGGATGAAACATATTTAGCTTCGCAGAGATTAGAGCGTCCCGCTAAACGTTGGACGTTGAACGAATTGGAAAAAGACATTGACCTGGAAGGTTGAATGGATTGAAAAAATTATCTCTAGAGGTTGGGTTATCCCCCGATTTTTTTGGCTAAAGAAAAAGAACTCGTCACCCCGCGGCTTGACCGCATAGGCGTCAGTTTAAGGAATTTTAGCCGTCATTGCGAGCGCCAGCGAAGCAATCCAGTACGAGCTTTGTAGGAATTCTGTACTGGATTGCTTCGCTGGCGCTCGCAATGACGGCGTCTTTTGGGAAAAAAATCCTTAAACTGAACGCCTATACGGCTTGACCGGGGGATCTGGTGAATCAGAAAGCTTACCTGCTTTTACATTAACAGACAATCTGAAGATTGATTTTGAATGGATTGATTATGAGCTACTAACCTTTTTGCAATTTTTATAATCTGTTCGTCTGCCTCAGGCCCGGTGACAACTTTATATCCCTGATTTTTATCTAAAACCGTCAAAGCAGAAAACTCGCCTTCAAATTGAATTTGAATGTTTTTATATGTCAGCGCGGGTTTCGCAGTAAATTTGCTAACTCCAATTTCAAAAACGGTTTCCTTATTCTCGTCGATTATTGTATACCACCTTCCAGGATCTTTTCCTACATAAGGGATCAGCATCCGTTTTAAAATAGCGGATGCCTGTTTTAAATTCATCTCGGGCGATGCAAGGAAAGAAGGATCCCCACTGGATTTTCTTCTCAGTTTTATTTTTTCCTCAGTTTCGGCAGTAACCCCTTGAAGTTTAGGGGAAGTATCCTTCGCTTTTCCTGACTGTAAATCAAGCACAGCCTTTTTACACAGCGCAGCGGTTTCAACTTTTGAGTAAAGCAAATGCATATCGTATCGCCCCTGATCGAAACGGATCTGATATAATCCCTCCACAAACTGCTCTATTTTTTTGCTATCTTCAGGATGTTGCGCAAACCAGGTTGTCAATATTTCACAGGCAAGGTCTTCATCCAGTTCAAGTTGAAATTGTAAATAATAAATTTTAAGTACTAATGTTTCGAGAGTATCCGGCACAAAGCTTTTGGCGGTACGAGAATCTTTGGAGTCCTGTTTAGTGTTAAAAGCCTCATCAATTTTTGCCAGAATTTTCTTTTGTCTTTTTTCGTCTTCCAGAGCCGTACCCATTTCTTTTGTCATTTCTTCAGAGATGACTGTAGAGTTTAGCGTCAAGGAAATAAGATTTAATTTGCTTATAGCTGAAGCAAAATCATTACTTTTTACTGACTTGCCCTGTTCCAAAGCGAGGAGCATTTCCTTGACCCTGGCGTATGGTTTCTGCTCTTCTTGAGAAATATATGATCGTTTAACCAGGTCGAAGCCCCCTGTCGCGTTCATCGTGTCATATATTTCAAAAGGAAAAACAGGGTGTAGGTTACTAAAAATCACTGGTTTCAGACTCTTAACCGTAATACCAGGAATTTTATTGTGACGCTCGGCCTCAAAAGACAGGAACTTACAAAGTCTTGGACGCTGGGGATTTTTAGGGTTGGGTCTGATTAAATAAGCTTCTACCCCAGCCGAAAGTTTTCCACCAACGGAGTATTTGTACAAAATAGAACCTCTTTTATAGAGCGAAGTGTTTCGATATTGTGTTGCGTATCCCCATACTATTTTGAAAGAAGAGTTTTTATCTAACAATTTAGTATTTAGGGCCTGTTCTGGATTATCCCAAAAATATAAAAAAAGTTTTTCGTCATCATTACACGGATAACATGGATAAGAAATCAGGGCTTTTTGGTCAGGTAAAAATTGATAATTCTTATAAAATCGACCTTCCTCGACAACGGTAGGTTTATATTCCCAAAGTTTTTTTGCCTTTTCCACTATCTCGTGCGATATGGATTTTTCCTCTTTTTGCATATATTTACCTTTATTTTATGTCTGATTTGGCGAAAAATGATCGTAACATAAGCTGCAACTTGAAGCAAACCATTAGGGGTGTAACCACGGAAAGTACAGGGTGCGTTTCTCTTCATAGGATTAGCATACTTGCTATTTATATAGCAAGTATGCTATAATTATATCTGCTCCAAAAGAAGGAAGATAAATGATCTGGAACATCAGTTATTTTAATAAAAAGGTTGAGAATGATCTGAAAATTATAATTCAAGAGGAATTATCATGGATAAAAGACCAACGCATAAAACTTTCAAGAAAAAGGCACTTGAAATTCTTGCAGTGCAGAAAGAATATGAAGCGCTGGAAGAAGAATTTGTATTAATTAGTGAGTTAATTCGAGCCCGTAAAATGGCGGGAAAATCACAGGAAGAAGTCGCTAAATTGATGAAAACAACAGCTTCTGTTATATCCCGCTTAGAGGCAGGATATGGCCGGCAACGCCATATTCCTTCGATGAATACTTTAAGAAGGTATGCAAATGCTGTTGGTTGCCGTTTGCTGGTAAAATTGGTGCCTAAAAAGAAACAGATTGCATAATTAATTGAGGCAGCCGTATAGGTCTGGCAAGGCTTTTTCTTCTAGTTGAAAAGCTGAAGTAGTCATTGTCTAATATGGAGAAAGACGTTGACCTGAAAGTTTGCACGGAATGAAAAAATGCTTGAAAAAATTATTTCTGGGGGACAGGCTGGTGTTGATCTGGCGGCTTTGGATGCGGCTATGGCTTTGGGGATTCCATATGGCGGGTATTGTCCTAAGGGCAGGATCAATGAAAATGGGAAAATTCCTGGAAAATATAAATTACTTAACGAAATATCGGGTGATTATGATGCAAGGACTAAACTGAATGTTCAATCCTCGGATGGAACTTTAATTCTTATTCCCAAAATACCAATGTCTCCAGCGATAAAAGATGGCACTATTCTCACCATTGAGGAAGCAAAAGACCAAAGAAAATCATTTTTGATGGTCGATTTGTCTTTAGCTCAATCAGTCAATGCCGGTTTGATCATTGACTGGGTAAAAGAAAACTCTATAAAAATTCTAAACATTGCTGGTCCAAGGGAATCAAATAGCCCGGGCATCTATCAGTCAAGTTTTAATCTCCTTCAAAGAGTACTGCCTTTACTTTTTTTTCACCCTGATTAACCGGATTGCTCAATCGCCAAGCCTTACCTGAAGGGAATGCCCAACACCCTATTTTGCAATAAGGTTTCCATATTTCGCCTGCCATCGGCGATCAGATAGATATAAACTGTTTTTTCACTAATTTTATAGATAATGCGATAGGGTTTAAAATAGATTTCCCGATATTCCCGGATGCCCAGATACGACAATTCTTTGGGATAAGATCCCTTATCGGGAAATTCTTTCAAACTATTAAAGGCTTTTTCAAGTTTTGTTAATACATAATCTGCTTTTTCAGGAAGATCGTTAATTGCGATGTATTCATAAATTCCTTCCAAATCGCGTACTGCGTTTGCCGTTAAAATGACAGTATAGGTCATTCTGTTGCCTTTTTACGGGAGCGTAAACGCTTTATAACTGCTGAAGCATTTTCAGTTTGGCCTTCTTCTATCTGTTGATTGCCTAAAGCTAAAATTTTCAATAGCGCCAGCGAGTGCTGCGTCTGTTCGTAACTTTCAATATCCTGAAGAATAACAGTAGCTTCGCCATTTTGAGTAATTATTAATGGTTCACCTTTTTCACGCAAGTCTCTGATTATTTCCGCAGCGTGTGCTTTTAAATAACTAATGGGTTTAATTTGTTGTGATAATTTCACGATAACTCTCCTGTGTATTAGACCTAAATATAGTCTTTATTCAGTCTGGTGTCAACAAGTTGCGCAACTATGCTGCTGCGCGTCTACTGACTTTGAAGTAATTTTTCAGTAAAATACCCCTATACTTTCGAACTCAGGATTTCTGCTTATGAAAGATGAATCACCCGTCATTGATTTGAAGTTAGGCGCCGAAATACTACACGGCGACGTTGAAGCCGCCAGGAAGATGATCGATGATCTGGTAAAACTATTGCCCGAAGACCTACGGAAATTAAAAACCGCCTTTTACAGAGGCGATAATGCCCAATTGAATGACCTTGCGCATTATATTAAGGGCGGCGCCAGCTACTGTGGCACTCCACGCTTAAAATCCGCGGCTGCTGAGTTAGAAAAAATAATAAGTGCTTCAAAGCCTTCCGAAAAGATCCAGCTGGCATACGAAAATTTATGCCATGAAATTGAATTAATTCTGGCAGAATGTTATTGATTCGAAAAATACTATGTTTATCTCAGCAATTCCCGCTGGGTACAGCGGAAATTGCTTCCTGGTTTATATCCTGCGCTCGGCGGAGCCGATGCTCGGAATGAAGGGGGAGAATCGCGATTCTCCCCCTTGCGATCCCCCATCGCGGGGATAATTTTCTACGAAAATTGTTTTTTATAAAGGTGATTTATTTTATTAAATCAAGTGGTTAAAATTCAGCGGGAATTGTTGTGTTTATCTACCCATTATTATTAGTTTTTTATGAAATGGCTGCTTACTTGTCGAATGATATCTATTTGCCGGCTTTGCCGAGCATTATGAATGATTTAAAAATTTCTTCTTCCATGGCTCAAACGACTTTGATGATTTGGTTCATCGGTAGTACTTCCCTGCAATTAATTTTAGGCCCTATCTCAGAAAGTTTTGGACGACGGCCGGTCCTTTTGTATAGTGGTATATTATTTGTGGTTGCCAGTGTTTTTTGCGCGATGGCTGAAAATATCATGATGATGAACATCGCCAGATTCTTTCAAGGGATGGTGGTGTGCGCTGTTATCGTCGCCGGCTATGCCAGTATCCATGAGCTTTACGAATCAAAACAAGCCGTGAAAACATTGGCCTGGATGGGCGGGGTAGCCATTTTAGCTCCCGCATTGGGCCCACTGTTTGGCGGAATCTTATTATTATTTGGCAGTTGGCGTTGGCTGTTCATCATACTCGCCATATGGGGAGCGATTTTAATTTTGATGTTAAAGCGTTGGATGCCGGAAAGTTTACCTCCGGAAAAAAGATCAAAATTCAATTTAAGCAAAGTGTTTAGGGATTATCGGCAGATTATTGGTAATCAGCAATTTGTAATTAATATGGGGACTTTCTGTTTATTATTCGCCGGCGCAATTGTTTGGATGGCGATTGGGCCATTGTTAGTGATACGGGATTTCCATCTCACACCGGTGTGGTATGGTATTATCCAAATATTCGTACTGGGAAGTTATATTGGTGGAACTGTGGCCATTAGATTGCTGATTCGTTATCGAGGAGCTGGAAGGAACTTTAAAAATTGCTTTACCGATAGCATTAACTGGAACGATGATATCCGTCTGTTGCGCCTATATTTGGCCTAATCAGTTGTTGTATATTGTGATCAGCCTGATGATTTTTCAATTTGGCTGTGGACTGTCTTTAGCTCCGTTAAATCGATTAAGTATAGAATCCACAGAACAGCCCATGGGTATTCGCGTCGCCCTGTTTTCTTTTTTAATGGGTTGGGCTGCGGTCATGGGCATCGTTTCCGCCTCTCTATTTCATAACGACACACTGCATTCTTTCGCCTGGTTAATTTTATTTTTCACTTTGAGCGCCACTCTTTTAAAAAGTATTCATTTTTTAAAAAATTCGCATCATTGATTACTCCAGATCTTCCAGGGCGCCTTATTTTTATCCCATAATTTATTTAAATAGTGCTTATCTCTTAGCATATCTAAAGGATGCCAAAAACCTTTATGAATGTATGCGGTTACTTTTCCCTCAGCACTCATTTTGGATAAACAGTCAGTCTCCAGGACATCCTGTTCATGGTGCAAATAGTTAAATATTTCAGGTTCACAGACAAAAAAACCCGCGTTTATCAAAATATTTGGTTTTTCTGAAAAAACTTTTACGTAATTGTTTTCCAATTCCACTTTCCCAAATCGATAAGGCTGTTCAACGCAGGTGACAGTGACGATGGATTTATTTTGTTTATGGAAAGCAATACTGGCTGGAATATCGATGTCGCTAACGCCGTCTCCGTAGGTTAAGCAAAACGGTTCATCACCAATATAATCTCGAACAGCCAATATTCGGCCACCGGTCATGGCATCGTCACCCGTATCAACCAGTTCAATTTTCCAATTTTCGCCATGATAAGCATTGGACATTATTTTATTATTTTGCAAATCAACTTTTGTATATTTACAATGATCCTGAAAATAAGTAAAAAAGAATTCCCTGATAATTTCACCTTTATATCCTAAACAAATAATAAAATCCTTAAATCCATAATGGTAATAAATTTTCATGATGTGCCAAAGTATAGGATAACCGCCGATATCAATCATAGGTTTGGGTTTATGGACGGTTTCTTCAGAAACCCGAGTTCCCAATCCCCCGGCAAGAATGACAATTTTCATTTATTTTCCTTAAGATGGTAGCATTTTTGCTCATATTAGAAGTATAGCAAGTAGGTTAAATATAACCAATTTAAAAAAATTTTCTCCATAAAATCCATGACTTGTAATGAATTCCTAAAAATGGTAAGGTTGCCATCAGTGAATATCACAGGGAGTTTTATGAGCGACACATTATCAAATAATGTAACCATTGTTACGCGCACATATAATCGGCCGATGATGTTAAAACGGGCACTAAAAAGTGTGATGCATCAAACTTATTCTGATTGGAAACTGGCTTTAATAAATAATGGCGGTGACCAGGAAGAGGTTCTTTCTATCGTTAACGAGTCTGGAATTGATAGAAATAAAATTCATATCATTCATAATAAGGTTTCACAAACTTTAGGGTACGAGCTTAATCAGGGTTTTCGTGCGATTCCAGCAAAATATGCAGCAGTGCATGACGATGATGATAGTTGGCATCCGGAATTTTTATCAAAATGTATCTCACATTTAAAGTCTGCGACAAACCCCAATGTTAAAGGTGTTGTCAGCTATGTAACAACTATTAAAGAAAAGATTGAGGATAATAAGATAATTGAAATAGACGCCAGTGAGGAATTTAACAAAAGCATTTCATTTATATTTGAAAAAAGTGAAGAAAATGGTTTCGGTAGCGAATCGTTGCGAACCTTGGGTGGTGGCGCCGTTGGTTTGATGGATATGTTACGATTTTGCTTATTTACTCCGGTCTCTTTTGTTTATGAGCAAGCGGTATTCAATGAAATTGGTGGGTACCCGGAAGACATCACTACCTCTGAAGACTACGTATTTGCTATAAATTTTTTGGCTAATTACATCATAGAAGTTATTCCAGAATACCTTGCAAATTACCATCATCGTCTGCGTCAGCAATGTGGAGGCTATACGAATGTGACAACAGCAGAGTCGAGCACGTTATCCACTTGCGCCAAAGAATTGGGAAATCAATGGCTGATTGACGATTTAAAAAAAGGGCAGGTTGGGATAGGGGTGCTGATGGGATTAGCCAGGCAATATGAGATAATTATTCAACAAAATGATAAAATACTATCCATCCTCAAGAAGATGCAATCGCAGTAATTAGCAATTCAAGTGTGATGACTATATAGTCATTCCGAATGAATTTTAGGTTCAACCCGTCATTGCGAGCGCCAGCGAAGCAATCCAGTACCTACTTCGGACAACGCTCTGTACTGGATTGCTTCGCTGGCGCTCGCAATGACGATATCGAAAATTCATTCACGATGAGTATATAGTCATTCCGAATGAACTTTTGGATTAATTCCTCTGCTTCCCCCTTTGAAAAAGGGGGATTGAGGGGGATTTTTATATATAAATCCCTCCTAACCTCCCTTTTTCAAAGGGAGGAATAATAGCGAAACTTATAATTTTACACCTAAAAATCATTCGTGATGACTATATTCCAAACCAAAATGCTGATAAGCGCTCGCTGCGGCGTATCCGGCCGCGTGGGGTGCGCGGAGAATATAACCTTCCTGAATCAAATAGGGTTCCAGAACATCTTCCAGAGTGCCGCGGTCTTCGCCTATCGCTGCGGCCAGACTTTCAATGCCGACGGGGCCGCCCTGAAATTTTTCGATTAAAATTTGCAGAAATTTTCGGTCCATCGGAGTCAAAACCCAGTTTGTCCACCTGCAGCATGTCCAGAGCCTCCTCTGAGATGCCAGGAGATATGACGCCATCCATTTACCTGCGCATAATCGCGCACGCGTCTCAGCAAGCGGTTCGCAATTCTCGGCGTACCCGGGAACGCCGGGCAATTTCTTGCGCACCTCTGTGCTCAATGTTTAAATGCAGTATCTGCGCCGAACGCGAAACGATCTGCGCCAGTTCCGCGGTGGAATAAAATTCCAGGCGCTGAATGATGCCGAACCGGTCGCGCAGCGGCGAAGTCAGCAAACCCGCCCGCGTGGTGGCGCCCACCAAAGTAAACGGCGGTAAATCCAGCTTGATTGAGCGGGCGGCGGGCCTTCGCCGATCATAATATCGAGTTGATAATCTTCCATCGCGGGATATAACACTTCTTCAATCACAGGATTCAACCGATGGATTTCATCGATAAACAGAACATCATTCCGCTCCCGATTGGTGAGTAAAGCGGCTAAATCTCCCGCCTTGTCCAGCACCGGCCCGGAGGTCTGTTTAAACCCCGCGCCCATTTCGTTTGCGATGATATGCGCGAGTGTCGTTTTGCCTAAACCGGGTGGGCCGAAGATTAACACATGATCCAAAGCTTCCCGCCGGGCTCTGGCGGCCTGAATGAAAATTTCCATTTGCCCCCGGGCCGCTGCCTGACCAATATAATCCCGCAACCGGCGTGGGCGGATGGAATTTTCAATTACTTTTTCATCATTTTTTAACGCACCATCGATTAATCTTTCGTTCATGAACCGCTTCTCACTACCCGTTGTAAAGCCAGACGGATCAACTCTTCACTGTTGCCGCCCTGTTGTTGCACCTGTTTGATGGCGCGTTGCGCGTCGGCGGGTTTATATCCCAGCGTCGTCAGCGCACTGATGGCGTCCTGAATATACTGCTGTTCAGGAGCGAGCGGGGGGGTAGTCGCGCACGTCCAGTCCGCCAGCGCGTCACGTGTTTCAATCACCAGGCGTTCTGCGGTTTTTTTGCCGATCCCGGGAATATGTACCAAACGGGAAATGTCATTTTCCCGCACGCACTGCACGAATTCTTGTGTGGTGATTCCGGAAAGAATAGCCAGCGCCAATTTTGGCCCGACGCCATTGACCTTAATCAGGGCGCGAAATAAATTCCGTTCCTGGCGTTCTGAAAAACCGTACAGCAGGTGCGCGTCTTCGCGAACTATCAGATGGGTGAGTAAAGTGACGGTGTGCTGCAAGTCCGGTAAATGGTAAAAAGTACTCATCGGCGCATAAACTTCATAACCAACGCCGTGACGTCCACCACCACCAAAGGCGGCTGTTTTTCAATGATGATTCCACGCAAACATCCAATCATTTCAGGTTATCTCACTCAGTTTTTTAGCCAGTTTAAGGGAATATTGGCGGTGATAGCAATGGCAGAGGGCGATGGCCAAAGCGTCAGCCGCATCGGCTTGGGGAGATTCAGACATCTTTAGCAGGACTTTAACCATGTGCTGCACCTGGGTTTTTGCCGCCGCGCCGTATCCGACCACGGATTGTTTAATTTTTCGCGGGCTGTATTCCGCCAGCGGCAAAGCATAGCTGGCCGCTGCTACCAACGCCACCCCCCGTGCTTGACCCAGCTTCAAAGCGGTTTGCGCATTCTGGTTCATGAAAACCTGTTCAATAGCCACTTCATGCGGTTGATGGGTCTGGATAATAGTCAGTAGTTCCTGATGAATGTGCAATAGCCGCTGGCTCATATCGCCACCGCGGGCGGAGATATGTCCATGAGTTAAACAGCTAAATTGCGCTGCACCGCTGATTTCAATCACCCCATAACCGGTGCGGACCGATCCTGGGTCAATTCCCAATATTCTTACCATAATTTAGTCATCAAATTGTAACATAGTTGTGTTAGAGTGCTAAAAATTTAAATCAGGGAGCTTATATTGTGACAAGAAATTTTGAGCAGAAAGAAATCAAATGCGCTGGTGGAAAAATACTATTGGTGCGCGGCTTAACTTTGATTAACAGCCTGGTGGTGACAACCACCTATTTCCAGTCCGCCAACGATTTTCTCTGGCATAACAAGGTGGTGGACCATCAATTAACCCAAGGTAATGAGCGCTGGGAAATGTACCTGCTCGGAACGAGTTCGGTGATGTGCGCATTTGTGTTAGTGAGTAATCAATTTGGCATGGTCAGCCATATCTCTAAATTTCTCAGGGAAGTCTGCGGCATGACAATGCCTAAAATCAAAAAATCAGATATATCGCGGCCAGTTTTAGCGATCATCACGATCGGTGCGGCCTGCAAAGCGGTGATCAGTTCTTCTTCGCTGTTATCCAGCGTTCGTGATATTACCGGCGAATGGTGGTGGTCCAGCGCCTGTTCCGCGATTTCCCTTATCGGGAACTTCGGCGCGACAGCAGTCGTGCTCCTCGAGCATACTGGCTGGCACGGTAACCGGCGGCCTTGCGTCGCGAAGATTTGGGCTTGGGTGGTGGGGGTACTCTATGGGATCTCTCAAGGTTGCCTTTATTCTAACGCTCTCTTTAACCCCTTATTGCTCACCGGTGTATTAAAAGAGCGTCCATGGTTTGTGAGCGATTCAACCGGCAAACGGATTTTTTGGGCGAGCGCCTGGCCGCTGTTTGAATTTTCCGTTGGCTCTGGTCAGGTGATATACGAGAAGACCTATAAAGTACTGGGCTCTGAAGGGGTGGAAGATAAAAGCCTTAGGCTTTCAAAATGTCAACAACGTTATCAAAACGGGCGGGGCGTGATGGCTTCGGGTTATCGAGTACTGGCGCTACTGGCCGCCGTGTTTTGTTTTTTCTATTTTATCAGCGGCGACAATTTGACGACGACAGGCATCATCACCGCGCTTTGTTCCTTAGCCGCGCCTGGAGTTATCGCGGTATTATATCCGTTTCCCCGGTCCCCCCGAGGTTCGGACATTTTCAAAAGTGCGGGAAATTACCGGCCATTACTCCCCATTAATGAGCCTGATGACGACAGCGACGATGAAGAATATTTGATTCCTTACCTGCCATGAATTGTAAAAGGCCCTGGAATACTTTGTCGTCAGCAGAATTGATTAATTTTCTGTCAAAGAAAGAGTGCGTGACGTAGAATCATTTGCCATTTTGTTTGAAGAAGATGAGCTGGGAATTTGTCTAAAAAAGCTGGCCTTCTGATTCTGAGAGACTGGGTGTCGAAGCGCTGGACGTCGTCAGGGTGGCAGTTTGCAATTCACCTAAAAGTTCCTCACCGCGTTTTTCAACATGCATTCCCAAGGTCCATCTTTCGAAAAAATCCTGAACGGGATTGGAGCCCTGATTTTTTAGCTCCCGGTCGCTATGCAGGGCTTCAATCGCAGCCACACAACTATCATAGTTATGACCTTGTAATAATTGAGCCAAATAATCCGTCCCCAGTGACGTAAACTCACTCAATAGATCTTTCATGTTGGCAGTACTGGTTTCTTTTGATTTCTCGAGCCAGTTCTTAATTTTAAGATAACCTAATTGAGCCAACTTTTCTGCAATCGCCACACTTAAAGGCCCTGAGGAATTTTCCTTTTCTTCCGGAATTTGGGTACTGGCCACCATGAATTCTTCAAGCCCTGCCGCTTGAGAGGCCTCGTGAATTTGACTCAGGACTTCTCCTTGAATCTCATGGTTTAAAGGATCTATAATAACAAGGGTCTTATCAATCACCATATTCACGATAAAATGGCTTCCTGATGAAGCTCCCCAGGCTCGGCAAATGGCGCAAACTAAAGCAGGATTGTTTGTCATTACCTCCGAAAAAATTTTCATTACTGTAAGAGTCGTACGCTGCAAATTTTTTATTTCACCGGATTTATCTTCAGGCTGGACAAATAAAAATACCGGTGGATTTTGTTTCAAAGCTAATTCCGCCGGCGGCTGAAGTAAGTTTGTTATTTTTTGATTATCATATCCACCGGTTTGTTCTTTATTGTATTGTGCATATAAGCCTCCGCTCGCTAACACACTATCCTGGATTGAAGTGGAATACGTGTTATAGACCTCTAGATACGGGACGGTCCCTGTATGCATTCTTTGTATATGCTGCTTTAAATTATTTTTCTCAGGAAACCTCTTCAGACACGTTCGCTCAGGACATTGGTAAGGTTTCACACCGGTATGGGATCTCAAATGACGCTCTAAGGAGGATGCGTCAGGAAAATTATTTTTATTACAAAACTCACAAGCATAGCATGTTTCCGTATGAGTCTTTTTATGACGATTGAGTGTGTACTGTTTACCGTAGCTCTTGTTGCAATCTGGGAAATCACACTTATGTCTTTTTTCCTGTGAACCTTTCTTTCCCATTCGAAGGTAGGGGTGATGCTTATTTTGCAGCGGTATATATCTATTTTTCATTGGCTGGAATGGAGACGGCGTTACTCTTTCTAACGCCATCAGAGAATCGATATCTTCTTTAAGATTCCATGCAGAAGGGTCAGGCATTTCCGCCATTGAGTTAAGGGAATCGCTAGTTTGCAACCCCGAAGAAAAGAAAGGGGCGACAGTGATGGGAGTTTCCAAATAACAAAGACCTTGTACAGCTGCGGATTCCAAAGTATCGATAGAAGAAATCGACGTTTTAAGCGCTTCGTTGTTATAATTTTCCCCGTGCTTAATTTTCATATGCGATTTTAAATTGTTTAATTCTGAGAACGCTTTTCCACAAGTTAAAGTATGTGTGCAAGGAAAAGGTTTCTCACCCGTATGACTTCGTATATGACGCGATAAAGCAGAATTTTCGCTAAACTTTTTGCTACAACATGGACAGGGAAGACAATCCTTTCCTGTATGAATTTTTTTATGGCGATTGAGTGTAAATTGTTTACCATAATGTTTGGTACAACCTGGGAAATCACACGAAAAACTTTGCCGCATAAATCACCTCGTAAGTATATATTAAGGATTTGTTTCGCATATATGTTTAGAATTATTAACCTTCTTCTGATGAGTGCGTGGAATTAGTAAAGATAAATTGGATAAAAGAGCAGTGTTTGAAGGAATAACCGATGGTAAACTCACTGTTGATGAGTCTGTGCTGCTGGACGAAGACGAGTTAAGCACATCCTGGTAATGTGTCAGAGTAGCTTGTTTAATTAAAGATTCCAAATGACTTGCTGCGAGCAGGTTTCCTTGACTGGCTGCCGAGTGGAACCACTTCTTTGCTTCTATGACATCCTGTTCAACCCCTATTCCCCATTCATAACAGATGCCTAATTCGCACTGGGCCTCAGGATGCCCTTGATCAGCTGCTAAACGCATCCATTTCGCCGCTTCTGCTAAACGCAACGATTTTGCCACTTCTTTTCCATCTCTTGCGATAATACCCTTGCTCAATTTATAGCTTAAACCTAATTTGTATTGGCTGTTAGCTAACGTTAAATCTTTAACGTCATTCAACAAGGGTTGTGTAACATGTGTTTGCTCTTTTTGGATCGGTAGGGGGTCAACATGATCAGAAGGAACCGTGGATGAAAAGATACTCAGGTCCTTTTAGGTTGTCGCGCCGATTCTCAGCCAAAGGGGCAACGAAACTGGATTTTTTGTTCAATTTCGCCTTCGCAGCTAAATGGCCCCTCTCGGCGGCAGCTCTGTAGTAGTAACTGGCTGTTTTGGCATTGGTGCGTACACCATATTTACCCTGTTCGTAATAACTACCTAAGTGGAATTGAGCTTCCTTCAGTCCCGCTTCAGCAGCCGAGTGAATCAATTGGATTCCAGCCGCTTCATCACGCTGAAAGCCTGAGGACCCCTCGAGATACAGATTGCCTAAAATGAATTTAGCCACGATATGGTCTGCCTGAGCAGCCAATTGGAACCATTTTCCGGCGAGTTGCTGATTGGGTTCAATCCCGCCTGATCCCTTCGAATAACAGATGCCTAAATTAAATTGGGCCGATTCGTTTCCAGCGTTGGCAGATTGCTCAAAATATTTCAGGGCGAGCTGCGTGTCTTTTTCGACGCCAATACCCTGGAGATAACAAAACCCTAAATTTAATTGGGCTTCGTCAAAGCCTGCCTCAGCAGCTAAGTTATAAAACCTGACGGCTTCCTTTTCATCTTTGATAACGCCCTCATAACCATGCTCATAACACATCCCCAGAACATGCCAGGCATAGGGTCGGTTATTTTTAGCCGCTAATTTAAATAATCGAACTGCTTCTGTTTCTTTTGTCACTGGATTTATCGCGGGAGCCCCACTAAACCTTCCACAAGAGGATAAATAAAATTGAGCCTGGGGATTCTTTTTGGCTGCTTTCTGAAAAGATTCCAGTGCTTTTTCCCAATTTTTTTTGACACTCTGCTCACCATAGTAATGTTTTAAACCTGATTCAAATTCTTCCTCTGCTGCTTTTTCTTCGTGTTTTTCCTCACGCTTTGATTCTATGACGTTGAGAAATTCTGAGTCTAAAAATAATGAGCTTGTCGGCGGGAGGGAACTGGATGAATGGCTGGTACTTGCCGGCGTACTTGAGGAAAGTGAAACTGAATCGCTGGATGATGAACTGGAAATTCTTGAGGAACCGGGAGCCTGATTAGTATGCACTTGCGAAGGTGCTTTTAATGAAATCAGAGCATCAAGCGCATCCGTAATTTTGGAATCTAAAGATGTATTTGCCCCAGTTTGAGGAGTAGATAATGCGGTTTGTCCTATCATTCCTGCCACAGTGTTATTATTTGAATATGTACCGGATGTTCTCAGGTTAAGGTTAAACCGGTGCAAATTGAATGTGATTGCAGGGGCAGGATAGTCAGTGTTTTGCTTTGGTTGTTTTAATTTATTTTGAGTACTATTTTTTTCAGTAAAATCTTTACGTTTACTCATAAGCTAAAGCTCTTTTAATGTTAATTATTAGATTCAATTATTTTGGTGATTGTAGCAATTGTAACCCTTTCCCGATCCTTGTCAATAGCCCCTACTCGATAGCCCTGCTCGATAGCCCTGGGTGGCCAGGCCATTGTTCAGGGAGTTGGCGGCGCCTGGAAAGATTTGATGGATAATGTGAACTCAATGGCGAGTAATTTAACCGCTCAGGTGCGAAGTATCGCTAAAGTAGTGACGGCTGTGGCGAACGGTGATCTCAAGCGTAAATTAGTATTGGAGAAGCCGCTTACAATTAATTGCGTTGTGCCCCGCTGGCTGCGTTGATACCTGGAGTTGAAAGCTCAATCTTTTCCAGCATGATGTTATATAGTTGATCCCGCATTCTATCCAGTTTTTGCGTCCAATAAACTTTATCGGCGCCCTCTACTTTGGAATGTATCTGCAATATGGCCTGGTTTATTTTATTCTTAAGTTGTTCCAGAAGGGCATAATCCTCAAAATTCTCCACAGTTAAGCGCCCGGAGTGGCTAACGAGTTTTTTTGCCTCAGGATAAAATTCCTTTAAAATAAGAGCGACGGTTTCTGATTTGCTGGGACTATTCATATAACGAACTATGTCAGTCAAATTCGCTTGTAATAATGATCTACAAGTTTGATCCTTAGATTGGGTAAACAAATTATAGGTATAATTCATTTCAGGAGCTCTATACTCTTTTACCTCGGTATATAAGTTTTTTACAACTTCATCACCTAAAAAGCCAGTAATGCATTTATACTCTGCCGCAGTCGGTCTAAATTTACCTTCGGCTAATAACTTTTCTAGCAAATGGATAAACATCTTATCAAAAGCTATCGGTGTGATACCATGATATCTGTCACGTACAGAATTCTTCATTATACCGATAAATTTCTTAATTTCTGGAGTTATTTTTTGAGAAGAGTATATTGAAGTTAGGAATGAGGGAAAGTAGAAATTCAACAAAGGATCTATCCGGTTCATATTAAAGAAACACAGTAGATATAATATTTCCTGATGGTTTTCAATCCAATATTCTGCAATGATATCGCCAAGGACCTTTGGAAATAATTTATTGAGAATGGCTGTAGGATTATTGTGACTTGACGTGAATTCTGAAAAAAGTTTTAATATAGACTCCTGTTTTAGACCGGTTTGATTTCCTAACCGTATTAAAGGTCTCCCTTGATGATGTTTGTGTTCATCGTCGATAATTTGCGTTAAAGAGACAATTTTACGTTTAGCTATTTCATCTTGTTCTTCAAAAGGTATTGGAAATAATTCTTGAGGAAACTTTTCTTTACTAATTTGACCACTTAAAATATTACCGCTCCAACAATAATGGCTATATTTAATCGAACCTTTTTGTTCTTCGATAAAAATTTTATCTGAGTTAATAGTTTTAGATAGTTCGGATTTTTTAACAGTGGATAGCCAACGCACGGAATATCCATCTAATTGGAGGCCGAACTCGAGAAGTAAAGAGATGATTCCTTTAGATGGGTTAGGATTTTTACATACCTTTAGATACAAAGTGAGGGGAGGAGCAATTGATGGATGAAGTTCATAAATAGGCACACCAGCTAACAGTAAAAGTCTTACCATTTCAAAATTGTTATTTTTAACAGCGAACTGGATAAGCCCTTCAGGTAAAAAAGATATCCAACAGGAGCCCAATGAATTTAAGATTTCCTCAGTCAAAAATAAGTTGTTATTTATTACGGCTTCTTCTATTAACCGAGCAAGAGCTACGAAATTTCTGTCGGCAAAGGCAAAAAAATCGAAGTCAAAAGAAAGATCGCCATCCTTATTGGGCTTTTTCAGGCCTTGGGAAAGTATTTTTACCGTCATCTGGATGACGTTTATACCGATTTTATCTTCCTCCAATAATTGGCAAACTTTATTCGTTTCATTTTTTATTATTAACTTTAATTTTTCTTCCTTTATCTTCAGACTGTCACCGTCATATTCTTTTAGGAGGGCTGCCAGTAGTTTTGCTTCAAATTCAGGGTTACGCATTTTATTTTCTCTTCGAATACAGTTTTTAGTAGGATAAAAAAGAACTTACGTTTCTCAAATAAGATTCGCATATTAAATGTAAATTATTAAGGTTTTCTTAAATGTAGGCTCTATGATAACTTATTCTTAATCGTGCAATGCCGCTTCAACCACTTTAGGGTTTTTGGCAATAACAGTGAGGTAAGCCCTGGCGGCACCTTCGGGTTGGCGCACCCCTTGTTCCCATTTTTCCAGGGTACGGAGGGAGAACCCAAAGTGTTGTGCGAACTCATTACGCGTCATGTGCAATTTAATTCGGATGGCGCGCACGTTCACCTGTTTCGGGACTTTGATTTTATGAGTCCTGGTTCCTCTGGTTTGTCCTTTTGCATACGCCAGCGCCTCTTCAGCGCCTTTCAATAAACTTTTTCCAACCTTGCTCATATCGAATTTTTCCATAAAATTACCTGGCTCCTCTCATATGATGGCTTTAGAAGTCAGCGTTGGTATAGACCTGCTGAACATCGTCAAGATCGTCCAGCATATCGGTGAGCGCGATTAATTGCTGGGATTGTTCATCCGTGAGTGGCGCTTTCACACTGGCTAGCCAGGTAATTTCGGCATAAGGGGTGGTGAGACCGGTGGCGCTCAGAGCAGTTTTTACGGCGTCAAAATGTTCAGGGGTGGTAATGACATCGATGGAATCGTCATCATTATGCGCCACGTCCTCCGCTCCGGCATCCAGAGCGATTTCCAGAATTTTATTTTCATCAACGCCGGAAGGGAAGCTGAGAATGCCTGCCTGCCGGAACAGATAAGATACCGATCCGGTAGTCCCTAAATTACCACCGGTTTTTGTAAACGCATGCCGGACTTCGCCGACGGTGCGGTTTTTATTATCCGTTAAACAATCGACAATGACGGCGACGCCAAACGGACCGTATCCTTCATAACGGATCTCCAGCATTTGTTCGCCGTCGCTTTCGCCGCTGCCGCGTTTAATGGCGCGTGTAATCGTGTCCTTGGTCATGTTATTCCCAAGAGCTTTATCAATGGCCACGCGTAAACGGGGGTTGGAGTCAGGATCGGGTCCGCTTTGCCGCGCGGCGGTAGTGATCTCGCGGATCAGCTTCGTAAAAATTTTACCGCGCTTTGAATCTTGACCCGCCTTGCGGTGCATAATATTTTTAAACTGACTATGACCAGCCATATCATTATCCCGGATGCTGAACTTTAGCCAAACGGATATTCAGCTCTTTAAATTGTAATTCTGAAATGGGTGACGGCGCGTTAGTTAATGGACACGTCGCTGCCTGGGTTTTCGGGAAGGCAATGACTTCGCGGATCGACGTCGAATGGGTCATCAACATGACCAACCGGTCAAAACCGATGGCAAAACCACCGTGCGGCGGACAGCCGAATTGTAATGCAGTCAACAGATGCCCGAATTTTGCCTGAGCGTCTTCGGGAGTGATATTTAATAAATTAAAAACCGCCCGCTGCAGTTCGTTGACGTGAATGCGGATGGATCCGCCGCCCAATTCTATGCCGTTCAACACGATATCATAAGCGCGCGCTAAAGCTTTACCAGGATTTGCCAGCAATTTTTCTACGTCCATTTCTTTGGGAGAAGTAAAAGGATGGTGCACAGCCTGCCACTCGCCAGAATCTCCTTTTTCAAACATGGGAAAATCCACTACCCACAACGGTTGCCACCCGCCCTGATTGAAATCCAGATCGTTGCCGATTTTAATGCGCAGCGCGCCTAATGCAGCGCAAACGACGTCAAAACGATCGGCTCCAAAGAAAATAATATCGCCAGTTTCGGCCTGACAGCGTTTTATAATTTCATGACAACTATTTTCAGGCAGAAATTTTAAAATGGGTGATTGCAGTCCGGCAATGCCGGCGGTCAGATCGTTGACCTTGATATAGGCTAACCCTTTCGCGCCGTGATTCGCGGTCACAAAGTGGGTGTAGTCATCAATTTCCTTGCGGGATAAGCGGGCGCCACCTGGAATGCGTAAAGCGGCGACCCGCCCTTCAGGGTCCAGGGCTGCTTCGCGGAAGACTTTAAATTCGACTTCGCGCATCAGGTCTGTCAGCTCGGTAAGTTCTAATGGGATACGCAGATCGGGTTTGTCCACGCCGAATCGCAGCATGGCTTCATGCCAGGTCATGCGGGGAAAAGGGTCTGGCAGGGATTCGTTCAGTACGGCCTTGAATAAACCGCGAATCAGGTTTTCTACTAATTGTTGAACGTCGTTTTCATCAATGAATGACATTTCCACATCTAATTGAGTGAATTCGGGTTGGCGGTCTGCGCGTAAATCTTCGTCGCGAAAACAACGCACGATTTGATAATAACGTTCCATGCCCGCTACCATCAGCAATTGTTTAAAAATTTGGGGTGACTGCGCCAATGCGAAAAATTTTCCTGGCTGTGTGCGGCTGGGCACGACATAATCGCGGGAGCCTTCTGGAGTGGTTTTAGTCATCATCGGCGTTTCAATTTCCAGGAAGTGATGCTGGTTCATAAAATCGCGTACATACTGTGTAATCTGATGACGCAGGCGGAATTTTTTCGCCATCTCTGGACGGCGCAGATCCAGGTATCGGTGACGCAGCCGCACTTCTTCCCCCACTTCTAGTATATTCGTCCTCGATAGGGAAAGGCACCGGGATAGAGCTGTTGAAGATATTGATTTCGCGAACTTCGATTTCCACTTCTCCGGAAGCCAATTGGGGATTTGTGGTGCCTTCAGGACGCCGGCGTACCACTCCCAATACCTGGATGACATATTCATTGCGTAAGGGTTGGGCTAGTTCCGGAGGCGAAACGACTTGCACGATGCCGCTGCCGTCGCGTAAATCAATAAAAACTAAACCACCGTGGTCGCGGCGGCGATGCACCCACCCACACAGTTTTATTTCTTTACCGATAAATGAAGCATTAATTTCCTGACAAAAGTGGCTGCGCATACTTTTTTCTCTGTCGATTAATTGGTGATAGACCACCCCAATATTTAGGAAAATAAAAGGGATTAACCAGATATTGATGACAATATAGCAAATTAATCCAATAAAGGGAATTTCACAGAGTAACAGCGCCAGGAAGTTCAGTGCATAAAATATAATGAGCAGGTTGAATAATTTTATCCAGTGAGTTTTCGCAGTCTGCACGGATATCTTTAAAGCCTGGAAAACGGCAATCTTACGATCGGCGATCAGGGGAATAATAAAGATCAGTAAAGCGTAAGTTAAATTAAAGATAAGGGTGCTGAATAAAGTCATGGCTATTATCAGTAACCAATGGTTGCGGGCCTGATCTGTCAGCAGAGTAACCAGAGCAATGATGGTTGCTGTGATCAGTGAAATCACCAAAAACGCTAAAGCCAGTGGTAACCATTGATTAAAATATTGAAATCCGGTGCGGATATTGACTGGTTCGTTGCGCACCCGTTTTATCGCGACCATGTTCATTCCAGCAAACAGCGGTGCTGTGAGCATGATCACGATCCAGGTGAACGCCAGCAAAGTGAAGTGATTAAAAGCGATCGCTTCAGGTATCACCAGACTGATAACCCAGCCCACGCCTAAAATAACTGCCGCCATGCCTACCCAGGCGAGTGAAGTTGTCCAGAATGACAGTTTTGTCCCTTTGAGTAAACGCCCTGCCTGGATTAAATTGGTAGTTATGTTCAGATTAATTTTTACGTTATTTTTTGGAGATCGTTGGGTTGCTGACATGATGGTATTTCTTCCTCTGTTAAGATTTTTTTCAGGGATTCCGGAATGATAACGCCCAGTGAAATGACCATCCGTAGCGCTTCCTCGACGCTAATGCTGAGTTCAATGGTGTCATGAGCGGGTACAAAAAGCAAAAAACCGGAAGTAGGATTGGGTGTGGTGGGCACGAAGACGTTAACGACGTCATGCTTTGTCCATGGGCTTTCGAGTACTCCGGAAGTGACGAAGGCGATGCTCCACATTCCGGTGTGAGGGTAGGGGATGAGAACCACTTTTCTAAATGCATTGCCGTTGGGTTGTAAAACGGCATTAACCACCTGTTTGGAAGCGGAGTGGATGCTGCGGATTAATGGAATCCGCGAAACCAGTTTCTCCCACAGGAATAATAACCGATGGCCGATAAAGTTGGTGACCAGCATACCGGTAAAAATCAGGATAAGGATGGTAAACAATACGCCTATCCCCGGCACAGAATAGCCGATCAAATGCTCAGGGTGGTAATTTTGCGGTAAGAGCCTCAGGGTGCCGTCCAGGAGGTTAACAATAAAATGCACGACAAAATAGGTGATATAGATCGGCACCCAGACCAGCAGGCCCGCGACAAAATAGCGACGAAGAGTTCGGGCGAGACCTGCGGTTAGCATTACGATTCCTCTTTTTTAGTGGTTTTGGTGGGTGCTTCTGTTTTGGGAGCTTCTGCCGCAGGTGTGCTTTCTCCGGCTTTCGAACTTGCCTCACTGTCGGCAGGTGGAGCGGTAGGTTTATCTTTATTTTTAAAATCGGTGACGTACCAACCTGAACCTTTAAGTTGAAACCGTGGCGCGGAGACCTTACGTTTTAGCGACGCCTTCCCGCATTCGGGACATACGGTTGCCGGTTCTTCCCGCATTTTTTGCAATATTTCGCAGGATTTTCCGCAGCTGACGCATTGGTACTCATATAAGGGCATGGTGTTTCTCCGTTTTTGCCGAGATTATATCAGATTTCCCAAAAAAATTCTAAAAAAATTCTATTTACACAGGGCATTGCTTCAGTTAATATTAAGTACAAAAAGGACACTTAAAATTGAACAGGAAGTGAGGGCTAAATAAAATTTATGGGAGATACCAATGCAACGTGATCAAGATAACCCGGAAGAAAAAGCTTTAAAAACTTCCTTTTATCAGAATGCTTATCCGGTGGCTTCAGTTAATGAAGAAGTGAAAATTCTGAGTAAATCTCTTAACAAAATGATCAAAAAACTGGAAAGTAATACTTTATCAGAACAGGAAGAACGAAAGCTTCGGCAGCGTGCGGTAAGGTTAAGCCAACGAATAGACCTGGTTTTACTAAACGCACAGCCGGCACTGGTAGCGCTAAGCCTGTTCAATCAGCGGATGGAGGTGCTGGTTAACGCCCTCACGGGTATGGGGTCTGATATTACGGAAGAAAAAGTAAGAGCCTGTTTCGAATCTCTGGGCATGAGTACATCTGACAATGAAGAACCGCTTCAGACCCCCAGCGAATCAACAGCACCCCTTGAACCTCAAATTATAGATGCTTTAAACACTCTAAGTTTAACGAATACACAGGGTTCTTCATCATCATCAATCTCTACTTCGAGTAATGCGAATCTGGAAAAAGATGAAAATGGCAGGAACGCACTGAATAAAAGCAGTTGATTTTAGTCGTCTTTAAATGATATCGTCATCCTGCGGCTTGTCCGCAGGATCCAGCTTCCGGCGCCGGATAACCCAAAGCGTGATAATTGAGAATTATATTGACTAATTGAAGAGCGATTTCCTTTTTCGTTAATCTTGGTAATTTCAATTCTGATTCTTTGGTCATAACAATAACCTCGTTAAAATCCGAGTTAAAGACCTCGCCATTTTCAACGGCATTCATTACGATCATATCCAGATTCTTTTGTCGAAGCTTTGCTTTGGCATTTTCAAGATGATTATCCGTTTCTGCGCAAAATCCCACGACAAAGGGTCGAGGATGGAAATTGGCAACGGATAATAAAATATCCGGATTTTTCACCAACTGTAAAGAATAATTTTCACTTAAACGTTTAATTTTATTATTCGCAATGAATTCGGGACGGTAATCCGCCACCGCGGCCGCACCGATAAAAATATCACAGGGTAAATTTTGTTTGACGGCTTCGTGCATTTCCTCTGCTGATGTCACCCTGATAATATTAACATTCCGTGAACATTCCAGTGAGGTGGGCCCACTGATTAATACGACTTCGGCTCCCGATAGAGACATGGCTTCCGCCAGGGCGTAACCCATTTTTCCCGAACTATAGTTAGACAGATATCTGACCGGATCAATCGCTTCCTGAGTCGGTCCCGCGGTAATCAGCACTTTTTTTGAGGACATTAATAACGATTGGGAAAAAAAATTTTCTAACCATGTACACAATAGCGTAGGCGCAGCCAGGCAACCCACGCCAACGTCTCCGCATGCCTGTTCGCCGTGAGACGGATTGATAATGTCCATACCGCGAGTTCGCAGACAATTGATATTGTCCTGCGTGGCTGGATTTTGCCACATACGTTGATTCATGGCAGGAGCGATAACCAAAGGCGCGGTAGTCGCCAGACATAATGTCGTCAGAAGGTCATCTGCAATGCCGTGCGCAATTTTTGCAATAATATTGGCGCTGGCTGGAGCGATCATAATAATATCGGGCCAACGCGCCAGTTCAATGTGGCCAATATTACTCTCAAAATCCTCCGCAAATAAATCATCATAGACCGGCTTCTGTGATAAAATTTCCAGAGTCAACGGAGTAATAAATTGTTTAGCATGAGCCGTCATGACCACCTGCACTTCTGCGCCAACCTTTAAAAGCAGCCGAACGAGTTCTGCTACTTTATAAGCCGCTATGCCGCCAGACACCCCAAGCAAAATTTTTTTATTAATTAATTTTTTATTCATGCCAGCGATACTACCAAACCCGAATTATATAAACAATAATGGGTCCTTGTCTTACTGAAAGAAATAAGATAAGCTCGTCCCACGATCTGACCTTTTGGCAGACACTTATTTTTTCTCTAAGGATTTGGATATGGACTTGATTGAAAAACAGGTACCTAAATATTTATTGATTGGTAATGGGCGTGTTGCCACGCATTTCAGTCATTATTTTTCCCTTCTTCAAATTCCCTTCGAACAATGGTCTCGAAAAAATTCCACAGATTTACTTAGCCAACAACTGCGAAAAGCGACTTATGTATTGTTATTAATTAGCGATAAGGCTATCGACGATTTTATTGCCGAACATCGACAGAAAACATCCGCACACTTCATTCATTTTTCCGGCAGTCTTTTGAGTAAAGAAGCTTATGGCATACATCCCCTGATGACATTTAATGAAAAACTCTATGTATTGGAGGAATATCTGACAATTCCTTTTGTGATGGATCACAATTGCCCGGATTTTAAAGAGATATTCCCACAGCTTTCGAATCCACACTTTCGTTTAGAGACTTCTTTAAAGGCTAAATATCATGCTCTGTGTGTCATGAGCGGTAATTTTAGCTGTTTGCTTTGGAAAAAACTGTTTTACGAGTTTAAGGAAAATTTTAACCTTCCAGAAGATATCGCACATCCTTACCTTCTCCGTCAGGCTAAAAATCTTATTCAGGATTCTAAAACAGCATTGACAGGTCCTTTGGTGAGGGGAGATACAGTCACCATAGAAAAAAACCTCGTTGCTTTAGGTTCTGATCCTTTTAAAGAACTCTACGAAAGTTTTTTGTGTTGCTATCAACAAAGTAAAGGAGTATTGACATGAATATTTTTGATTTTTACAAAAAAAAGGAAAAAAAAGCAAGGATCAGCATGGTCACCTGTTATGATTATACCAGTGCTCGTCTCCTCTCTCAAACTCCCATCGATTGCTTACTGGTGGGTGACAGCGTGGCGATGACCATGCATGGTTTTAAAGATACTCTGGCCGCTACCGTGGAAATGATGGTCCTTCACACCGCGGCGGTAAGTCGCGGCGCTAAAGACAAATTTATCATTGCCGATGTCCCGTTTCTTGCCTGTCGCAAATCCATGGCGCAGAGCGTTGCCGTGGTTCAGAAATTAATGCGGGCAGGAGCCCATGCGGTCAAAATAGAAGGAGCAGCAGGTAATCTCGATTTAATTCGGCACCTGACAGAATCCGGTGCGCCGGTGATGGGTCATCTCGGATTAACGCCCCAATTTATTCATACTTTGGGAGGTTACAGAGTGCAGGGAAAAACTGAAAAAAGTGCTGCTCGGATAAAACAAGATAGCCTTCTACTTGAGGAAGCGGGATGTTTTGGTTTGGTGTTGGAATGCGTTCCCAGCTCTCTCGCCGGCGAAATTACAGAGTCATTACTCATTCCCACCATTGGCATAGGCGCAGGCAGTCTGACCGATGGCCAGGTATTGGTTTTACAGGATTTATTGGGATTGAATATCGATTTCAAGCCTTATTTTGTGAAATATTTTATGAATGGTCATGAGCAATTAAAAAATAGTATTGTGGATTACGTGAACGCAATTCAGACGGGAGGTTTTCCTCAGCATGAACATTGTTACCAGTGTGAATGATTGGCGAGCATTAAAGAGCCATTTGAAGAATAAAACGGTTGGCTTTGTTCCCACCATGGGACATTTGCACGAGGGTCATTTGTCCTTATGCCGTCGATCGAAAGCCGAAAATAAAATTTCCGTAGCGAGTATTTTTGTGAATCCAACCCAGTTTAACCAGACGGCGGATTTTGAAAAGTATCCCCGAACCTTAATGGAAGATATAGAAATACTCACTTCCTGTGGAATGGATTATCTGTTTAGTCCGGCGCCTGATGAAATGTATTCGGATAATTATGAATTCCAGGTTCTGGAAACCAATATAAGCCGGATCCTTGAAGGAGAATATCGTCCTGGTCATTTCAGTGGCATGTTAACCATCGTTTTAAAACTTTTAAATTTAATCCAGCCTGCACGCGCTTATTTTGGGGAAAAGGATTATCAGCAACTGTTGCTTATTCAAAAGATGGTGCAGGCATTTTTTTTGCCGGTGGAAATAGTGGGCTGTGAGACCCTACGCGCAGAAGACGGTCTCGCCTTGAGTTCAAGAAATTCCCGCCTGGATAAAGAGCAAAGACAAAAAGCAGTTCATTTCAGCCATTATTTACAACATGCACGCACCCCGGAAGAAGCCATCGTGCAATTAAACGCTTTAGGTTTTCGCGTCGATTATATCTCTGAGAAATGGCAACGCAGACTGGGCGCCGTATGGCTGGACGACATTCGTTTAATCGATAATGTAGAGAAGTGATATGCAAAGAATTTTTTTATACGCAAAAATTCATCGTGCCAGAGTCACGCATGCGGATCTCAGTTACGAAGGATCTCTTTCCATAGACCGTGAACTGTTGGATGCTGCTGGTATTTTAGAAAATGAGCAGATCCAGATTTACAACCTTGATAATGCCGCCCGATTAATCACATATGCCATTCCCGCCGCCGCAGGCTCCCGGATAATAGGCGCCAATGGCGCCTGCGCCCATCTAATAAGACCCGAACAGCGAATTATCATTTGCGCTTATGCGGCCCTGGAAAAAAATGAATGGCAAAATTTCTCTCCAACCATACTATATTGTGACGAAGAAAATAATTTTTCCATTAAGAATGCATTACTGAGCGCATAAGAATACGGAAAAATTAAATTCACATTTGACCTCTTCTTATACTCAAAACGATTATGTTTTCGGTGTTATAGCGCCCAGTGACAGGTTCAAGATCGCCGGTCAATGGGATGCTATAACACCGAAAACCTAATCGTTTTGAATATAGGTTCAGGGCAAATTTATTTTATTATTAGCCCTAATGCTACATCCCTCTCGTGCTCGTTCCTAACCCTATTAAGACCGAATCCTGCGAACATTAGGGACGCTGCTGAAAACGTAGTAAAATTACCAATTCGGTAAGCCAATCTTCCAATTTGAGTATTTTCTCCGACATGATTACGCAATAGGTTGGAAAACCCCGATAAAGCTGCCGATAGGTAACCCGCTCCAAGACATTGAAAATCCGAAGAGGGTTTAGTGACGAGTACATATATTCCGAAAACTGCTAAACCAGTTGACAGCAAAGCGTTTTCTAATGGGTAAAGATCTTTTATTTCCGATCTTTGCTGCTGAGCCGGAGGCTGATTTATGTTAATGACTGTGGTTTCGGGCGCGTTGATTTCAATTTCATCTTCATGCATTTGATTGGGACGTGTCATACATGTTACCTCTTTGCTTTTAAGTTTTAGTCAATATTAAAAATTTTAATATCTTACATGATTTGTCAATGCCATTCAAGGCTTGGCTCGAGTGGACAAGAAAGCTCATTTTTAAAATAAAAACCAAAACGGTTACCTGACCACAGTTTTAAGATTGCAGAAACCAATTTTTAGGCCTAAAATAGGGAAAATTTAAGAGGAAAGGGTTTAGGATGAAAGAATCAGGGCTCTCGGCTCTGGATAAGAGTGCATTGTGCGGCGCTATTCGAGACAATCATGTTCCTTCGGTTATTCATTATCTGGGAAGTAAAGATAATCTGGAAATATCCATCGATAGTCAGGGTAATACGCCGTTGTTGTTAGCCATTGAATGTGGCAGTCATCAAACCTTTCGATTTTTATTAGGTATCGGCGCTAAAACCGACGCTATCAACCTTAAAAAATTGAATGCTTTCGACCTGGCTTCCTTTCGGGAAGACAAGGTAATGATTCAACAGTTGTTGATAGAAGAATCTCTGAATAAGCTTTTAATGAAAAGATTTGTTGATTATCTTTGTGAACTCAAAGAGCTTAAACCCGGGCTTGATCTTGCAAAGAAATTGTATTCTTTTTTAATCGATAACCAGAGAACTTTAGAAGATTATTACATTTCCACAACAGGACTTCATCAGAGACTTGATATATTTCGGACTTTAAGATCGTTCGTCATGATTGTAAAGACTGCCCCGGATGAAAATCAGTTTCGAAAAAGATTACAGAATTTTTTTAGAAGGCGGGAAGAATTTATTGAAAATACCGGCATTGATTATTGTTTTTCTCCCCAGTCAGTAATTAACAGAATATGTTTTGAGGCTGCTAAATTCTTAGTGGTTAAGGAAACAAAAGATGATGATGAAGAAAAAGGCCCTTATGATTACCTGTTAGATTTAAGATTAACTTTAGGACGTGGCGAAAATCAGAAATGGCATGATATAACACTGAGTTCTGTTCTTCCCGAAAATATAGCTGAAATTTTTTGTTGGCAGGATCAGAACGATCTTGTTAGCCTGCAGACTTGTGGGGAAATACATTCTTTAGAGCCAATGCTGAGATGGGCAACGGGCAAAATGGAAATCGGAGAAATTAATTATGACCGCATTTGGCTTAAAACCGACCCCAAAAGCGCCCATGACAAACAAAAAATCCCTTTGCCAAGACCCGCGCTCACTGTTTTGCGCCAATACGGAAAAAACTGGCGGGAATTAATAGATTATTCGCTAAAAGCGGATGCGATCCGTAAAGATCCTGACTCTGTACTGGGACGTCTTAACGAATTATGCGAAGGCCTTGGCCGCGGTAGTAAAAATCCAGCGAAAGGTGGGCAAGGCACGGAATTAAAAGCAGCGCCTGTCGCGCAAGACGCCGTTGGCGCTTTTTTGGAGTGGTTTAATACGCGGCTAAATGAATCCGAACAAAAGGAAATGAAAAATTGGAGTTCATCCGCTTTAACCATGAATGTAGATCGAATATTTATATTGATGCAAGGTTCTGATTCCAAAGAAGAGGAATTACCTATTGATTTTTGCGTTGATTTGCTCGGTGATCGACTCAGGCGCATTCTCCTTGATAACGAGACCAGGATTACAGCTCTTGAACAATCCATACAGAAAAGACAGGCCTTAGAAGAGCAAACCGGGATTAAAAAATTACATTTTAAAAGTAAGGAAGAGTTAGAAAAACTACAACAGGGCGCTCTGGAAGAAATTAAATCAGGGCCAACTTCAGGTATTATAATCAACACCCGGGATAGATTTAGCAATGTTTTTGATTTTAAGGAAATAACGACTGAACCATTTGTTTATGAATTATCGTTAGACTTTGAAGAAATAAGCAGAAGTAATGGACTCGTTGATTTCTTCGCTAATGACAGTTTGGAAATAAATTTTTTGGAATCCGTCAGACAAAGTGAATGTCTGGAGTTATTGGCCCCCAGAATGCGCAATCAATTTATCGAAGCCATTTCAGATGGAAAAATTTTTATAGTTCGTCATATTTTGAACTTCTATCCTGAGTTCCTTCATGAATCTATTCCTTTATACAATCATCTTTCTGGCCTGGAAGTTATGACAACGCCACTCATACTGGCTTTTTTTGGGAGTAATGACAGAGCAGAAATGATCTCGCACTTATTAAAAAAAGGCGCCGATATGTTTGCTGTGGACAGTCAACAAATGACGGTCAGAGAAATAGCTATGATAAAAGGTGACTGGGTAATATGGAATATTTTGACTGATTTCTCGAAATTTTCCTTGAAAACAGCTCTAAAAACGAATAATGAAAAAACTATTACAAAGATTTTAAAATTTAATTCAGATCTTGTTTACCTTCCTTTTTTTAATGATGAAACCATATTGACCTGGATTTTAAAGGAGGATCTTTCAAACGATGTACTGAAATTATTTTTGTATCATAATCCCGACATTCTTCAACTTAATTCTTTAGGAGAGGCTCCCTTAGAAATGGCGAGAAAATCCGGGCGTTTGGATAAATTGCGCGATTTATCTTTAAGAAAATTTTTAGAAGCTTTAAAATCTGGAGATTATGGAACAATTGAGGGAATCGTAAAATACTATCCCGAATTTATCAATGAACCCTTTATTGAAAATGGTCAGTCTGTTACGCCTCTCACCTATGCGATTTTTTGTAGTGATGAGTTTAAATTTCAATCGGTGATGCAGGAAAGAAAAATAGAACTGGATGAGCGGTATTATGCTGATAAAGACGTGGTGAAATTATTCAACTCAAGACTTCGCAATAATAAAAAAATTTCGCATCTTCTACAGATTGTTGCATTCATGGATGCTTTGGGAAATCAGAACAATCTTATGCTGGTAAATATTTTGGAAAAAAATCCGAATTTTGTGAATTCTGTCTGTTTAAACGGAGAGACTGCTTTAACTTTTTTATTCAGGGAAGCTATCAATAAAAACAGAGTTCCATCGATCCAGACACTGGAACTTTTTTTAGAAAGACGTGCTTCGATTTTTCAAAAAAATTCACAAGGTGAGTCTCCGCTCAAAATGGTTTTTGGGAAAAGTTGGTTAAACTTTTTACCTAATTTTAAGAAGAGACTGATCCATGATTTTTATGAGGCCATAAAAAATGGGCGCATTGAGCTGGTCAAAGAAGTTTTAAAATATTACCCGGATTTCATTAATCGGAAGATTGATCTCGCGGATGATAGGTTTACTACTCCTTTGATACTGGCTTTCGCAGAAGACGAACTGGATATAGCAGATCTGCTTTTACGCCGGGGCGCATTTTTTTTGGCGATAAACAGTGAAAATTCTAATGCCATTCAATCCGCTATTGGCAAAAAGGCTGTTCAGTTACTTTATGAACCTTGTATAAAAATGCTTGAAAAAGCTCTGGTCACTGGTGATATTGATACAGTTAAAAAAATTTTTGAACTGGATTGTGATTTAACTCATGCAAATTTGGATGGTGGTGAGACTCTTTTAACTTTTGCTTTAAAAGCGCCTGAAGCCAATCCAGATGTGATTCAATATCTGTTAGAACAAAAATTCGATATTTTTTTACCCAATTTTTTAGACGAAACACCGATAAAAATAGCCCAGGAGAAAGGCCAATTGGCGTGGATCGCTTCAAAAGCGCATGCAGTTTATACGATCGCTGTTTGGCAAAATGATCTTAAAAAAATTGAAGAAATCCTGAATTATTATCCTGATTTTTCTAATCAGCCATTAACTGTCGATTATTGTACGGATACTCCACTTATGATCGCTGCTTTTAATGATCATCCGGCGATGGTCCGGTTATTTTTGGAAACCAAAGACATTCATTTGGATGAGAAGACTATTCTAGCCTCATCACCGGCCAAAAGAGGAATAGCCTTTACGCTTTTACTAAAAGCCGCTTTGGAAAAAGTTTTTCATTCTCAGGGGAGCGGGGCATTTTATGATTTGGTTTTATCCCGATTTCCTGAATTTTTGAATGAGTCACTTGCGTTTCTGGGGAATGAGACTCCGGTAACTCACGCCATTAAACGTCAATCAGGAAAAATACTCGATCTGGTTAGCCACGAACGAACAGATGTATTCAGTAAGAATTTAGTGGGAGAAAGTGTCTTTAATTTAGTCCGTGTTTACCACATTCAATTTCTCGAAAAGAGAATTATAAAATTGATTGAGGCCCTGGAAAAGGAAAAGTTACCTCATCACGGGGCTTTGTTACGCACTAAATTATTTGGTTCGTCAACTCTGACACCCGATCATGCAAAAAAAATAGAAGCCGATCTAAAAAGTTTTAGGAGCATATTCAGGTTCTTTAAAAATAATCGAATTGAACAACTGGAGTACGCCCTTTCAGAATACAGAAAAGAACAGTGGTTCCTGTTCTAAACCCCAGTTTATGTTTACCAATCAATCCCTTTTTAAGTTCAAACGGTCAGCAATTACCGGTGAACTTTAACTGATGTACATCTGGTCACATTGCAGAGCTGGAACTTGAAATGTAGTCTCAATGGTACTACAATTATTATGTAAACTTTAATTTAAAGGTGACATTATGCATACATCTGATACCTATGTTCGTGCACGCATTGATAGTGCTACAAAAGAGCGTGCTGCTGATGCTTTGGAGGCAATGGGTTTATCCATCTCGGACGCTATTCGCTTGCTCATGTTGCGGGTAGCTGATGAGCGTCGACTTCCCTTCGAGATAAAAGTTCCTAACTCGCAGACTCAAAAGGCTATGATGGAACTTGAATCTGGTAAAGGTAAGCGGCATAAGAGCATCCATGCTTTAATGGAAGATTTAAATGAGGATGATTGAGCGCTCAACGGCATTCAAACGTGACTATAAGCGGGTAAGAGCTACCCCACGCTATGGTAAGAATTTGGACTCATTACTTTCTGATATCCTGAAACTTTTATTAGCAGATAAAGCGCTACCCGATAAAAATTGTGATCATGCATTAACTGGCGCCTGGAATGGATATCGTGAATGTCATATTAAACCCGATCTTTTACTGATCTATAAAAAATCAGATCAAAATACGCTGCGGTTAGCACGACTAGGATCACATAGTGAATTGTTTGATTAGTGGTTATGAATCAGTGTCTTCCTCATCCCAATTGAGGGTTCCGCCGGCCTGATATTCGATGACGCGGGTTTCGAAGAAATTTTTCTCTTTCTTGAGGTCCATCATTTCGCTCATCCATGGGAATGGGTTTTTCGACGCCCGGATACTGCTCGGGTAAACCGATTTGCGTGCAGCGGCGGTTGGCAATATATTGCAGGTAATCTCTAAACATATTCGCGTTTAAGCCTAAAATACCGCGGGGCATGGTGTCTTTGGCGTAGTCGTATTCTAAATCGACGCCGCCGCGAATCATCTCAATAACTTCTTTCTGGAATTCCTTTGTCCATAAATGCGGATTCTCGATTTTAATTTGATTGATCACGTCAATGCCAAAGTTCGCGTGCATGGATTCATCGCGCAAAATATATTGAAATTGCTCGGAAGTGCCGGTCATTTTACCGCGGCGGCCCATCGCTAAAATCTGGGTAAAGCCGACGTAAAAGAAGATAGATTCAAACACCACGTAAAACGCAATCAGATCACGCAATAGCCGTTGATCGTCTTCGGGTGTACCGGTGTGGAATTTGGGGTCGTTTAAACTGCGCGTGTAGGGAATCGCCCACGCCGCTTTTTTGGCGACCGAGGGTAATTCCCGGTACATGTTAAACACTTCCGCTTCGTCCAGACCCAGACTTTCAACCACGTGCTGGTAAGCATGAGTGTGCAACGCTTCTTCGAATGCCTGCCGCAATAAATATTGCCGGCACTCGGGGTTGGTAATATGGCGGTAAACGGCCAAAACCAGATTGTTCGCGACTAACGAATCGGCGGTCGAGAAGAATCCCAGACTGCGTTTGATGATTATCCGCTCGTCGTCGGTTAAGCCCAGCGGATCTTTCCACAGCGCAATGTCGGCGGCCATGTTGATCTCATTGGGCATCCAATTATTGCGCGCAGCCCGCTAAATATTTTTCCCACGCCCACTTGTATTTAAAGGGCACCAGCTGATTAAGATCGGCGTGACAGTTAATAATCCGCTTATCGTCAACGCGAATTCGCGCCGCGCCCATTTCAATTTCTTCCAGTCCTGTGGCGCCATGGGTGTTATCGGATGCGGTGGCATCGGTGATGGCGGCGGCAATACTGGCTTTTCGCGCTGCGGCGGATGGCGCAGCATTGTCGTTATAATCATTCCAGCTTAAAATTTTAGGTTCAGCCATTTTCCATTCTCCTTAAATATTTATTGACATGCTTCGCAGTCGGGGTCTGTGATCAGACAAGCGGCCGGCTGTTCGGCGCTTACCGCGTTCAGGGCGCTGTCGGTAATGGTGGCTTTTTCAGTGCCGGTGGCGCCCATGCTGCGAAGATAATAAGTGGTTTTTAAACCCATTAACCAGGCCATGCGGTACAAAACATCGAGTTTTTTTCCGGAAGGCTCGGCCATATATAAATTTAACGACTGTGCCTGGTCAATCCATTTTTGACGCCGGGAGGCGCACTCGATTAACCAGCGCGGCTCAATTTCAAACGCGGTCGCATACAATTTCAAGCTCGGCGGGAATACGCTCGATAGCAGACAGGCTGCCGTTATAATATTTTAGATCATAAACCATCGCCGCATCCCACAAACCCATTTTTTTCAGATCCTGCACTAAATAAGGATTGATGACCGTAAATTCCCCCGATAAATTCGATTTGACGAAGAGATTTTGATAGGTCGGTTCAATCGATTGAGTCACGTTGCAGATATTGGCAATGGTCGCCGTCGGCGCGATCGCCAGGACGTTCGAGTTGCGCATGCCGCTTTTCATGACGCGCTGGCGCAAACTGTCCCAATCCAGAGTTTGACTGTCGTCCTGCTCCAGATACTGGCCCCGATATTTTTTCAGCACTTTGACCGAATCAATCGGTAAAATGCCTTTGCTCCACAGCGATCCGGCAAAGGTTTCGTAACTGCCGCGCTCCTGCGCCAATTCGCTCGAAGCGAGAATGGCGTAGTAGCTGATCTGTTCCATGCAGCGATCCGCGAATTCAACCGCTTCGGGAGAAGCGTAGGGAATACGTTGTTCATACAGGGCATCCTGAAAACCCATCAGCCCCAAACCCACCGGACGATGTTTGAGGTTGGAATTTTTGGCTTGCGGTACACTGTAATAATTAATATTGATGACATTATCCAGCATTCTTACGGCAGTTTTAACGGTTTTAGCCAGTTTGGGAATATCCAGTTTGCCGTCTTTCATATGGCGGGTCAGGTTGAGACTGCCCAGATTGCAAACCGCGATTTCAGTCGCGGACGTATTTAAGGTAATTTCCGTGCATAAATTGGAGCTATGCACGACGCCCACGTGTTGCTGCGGCGAACGGATGTTGCAGGGATCCTTAAATGTGACCCACGGATGCCCCGTTTCAAATAAAAGCCCCAGCATTTTTCGCCACAGCGTGACCGCGGGAATTTTGCGGCTGCGAATGTGCCCGGCCTTCGCCTGTTCTTCGTAGGCGACATAAGCCGTTTCAAAAGCATCTCCATACAGATCGTGCAGGTCGCGGGTTTGATCGGGCGAAAATAAAGTCCAGTCTTCTTTGGCGAATACGCGCTTCATAAATAAATCCGGGATCCAGTTCGCGGTATTCATGTCGTGCGTGCGCCGGCGTTCGTCACCGGTATTTTTGCGCAGTTCCAGGAACTCCTCGATGTCCATGTGCCAGGTTTCCAGATAAGAACACAGCGCGCCTTTGCGTTTACCGCCCTGGTTCACGGCCACCGCGGTCGCGTCGGCAACGTTTAAAAAGGGCACTACACCCAATGATTTACCGTTGGTGCCTTTGATATGCGCACCCATTGCCCGCACCGGCGTCCAGTCGTTGCCAAGGCCCCCGGCATATTTTGACAACAGCGCATTATCTTTAATGGCGCTGTAAATGCCGTCTAAATCGTCCGGGACGGTGCTTAAAAAACAGCTCGACAGTTGCGGACGGCAGGTGCCGGCGTTAAATAAAGTCGGTGTTGAACTCATAAAATCAAAAGATGACAGCAGGTTATAAAATTCAATGGCTTTTTCGTTCCGTTGTTCACCTTCGCAATGCGCCAATCCCATCGCCACTCGCATAAAGAACGCTTGCGGCAGTTCGATACGATGGCCTTTGCGATGGATAAAGTAACGGTCATACAGGGTTTGTAAACCCAGATAATTGAAGTTCTGATCATTCTGAATATTCAGCGCCTGAGCCAACCGGTCAAGATCAAAATCCTGCAAATTGGCGTCCAGTAATTCCGCGGTAATTCCCTGAGCGATAAACGATTTAAAGCAGTTCGCGTACCAGGCGTGAAGCTGACTGAAATCCGTGTTCCGAATGATGCCCAGCGCCTGGCTGGTTTCTTCATAAATATCTTCCAGCAACAACCGGGCAGTGACCAGACTGTAGTTGGGCTCGGTCTCCACCAGGGTCCTCGCGCTCAACGCCAATGCTTTATAAATATCTTTAATCCCGACGCCGTTGAACAGATTTTTTTGCACATCGTCAAAAATAGGTTGCGCCGAGACGTCGGGGATTCCCAGGCACGCCCGCTCGATCAGGCGCTGGAGCCATTGGCGGTCCAGCGGAGCGGTACGGCCATCGGCCAGGGTGACGGTGATCGAATCAATCAGGGAGGGCATTTTGATCGTATGCGCGAGGCGCTCCTGATGGCGCGCTTCACGATACAGGACGTAGGCGCGGGCTACTTTTTGCTCACCTGCGCGCATCAACGCCAGTTCGACCTGATCCTGAATGGATTCAATGTGAATGACGCCTTCCACCACCGAACGGCGCATAAAACGTTCACTAATTTGCTGAGTCAGTTGTTCCACGGTTTTTTGGATGCGATCGGCGTGAATGACGTCATTGCCTTCCACAGCCAAAAATGCTTTTTTCATGGCCACCATGATACGATTGGCGTCGTATCCCGTGACGTTACCGTTACGGCGTATTACCCGCAGAGTGCCAGGTTCTACGGCCGTTAAAATATCTTGTGTGCTCATGACCGCTCCTCATGTAAGCTAAAATGGAAAAAAAGGATCCTTAAAAAATTCAATATGGGTTACGACCCCAATATATGGGTATTGACGGGTTGTATAAACACAAGATAATGTGTTTCAGCCTCAATTGCAAGGGGAAAACCTGAGGATAATATGTGGATAAACTGTGGATTCCCCTGTAGGAAAGCATAAGAATTTATGAAACAATTGCAGGTCTAAAACGGTGGTAGGGTTGTTTAAGTGATTGATGAAAATGGTTTTCGACTCAATGTGGGATTGGTCATCGTCAATCCCCAAAACAGTATTTTATGGGGGCGCCGCGTCGGCAATCCGTCCGCATGGCAATTTCCCCAGGGAGGCATTGACGCCGGGGAAAATGAAGAAGAAGCCATGTATCGGGAGTTGAACGAAGAGCTGGGGCTGTCCGCACGGGATGTGCAAATATTAGGCAAAACGAAAGAATGGTTATTTTATAAATTGCCCAGCTGCTACCAGCGAACAGGACGGCTGCCTTTATGTATCGGTCAAAAGCAAAAATGGTTTTTATTGCGTCTGGTCAGCGATGACAGCCGGGTAAAATTAGACAGCGGTGCTCATCCGGAGTTTGATCAGTGGCGTTGGGTGGATTACTGGTTACCCTTAACCGATGTCATCGAGTTTAAGCGTGAAGTGTATCGCCAGGTGCTCGAACAATTTGAGCCGCTGCTAAACCTGAGGAGGAGGTTGTGTTAACAGCATTGCGCCGGATTGTCCATGAAATGGACCTGGTCGGGAATTTACCGGCGGCGCTCAACGTAGTCGTCAAAAATATTTACGAAGAGCTGGCGTTGGATGCGTGCGCGATTTTTTTACTGGATGATGAGCGGGCGGAATATGTACTTCTGGCGGCGGCGGGTGTTTCGACTGACCTGATTGGGAAATTGCGGATTAAATTGGGGGAAGGTTTAATCGGTCAGGTGGGTGAGCGGGAAGAAGTGATCAACCTGAACGACGCCAGCGCCTATTCTGACATAGTCGATCTCAGCGATGAAGAATATCGCGGTTTTCTCGGTATTCCAATACTCTATCAGGGCCATTTATTAGGGGTTTTAACAGTTCAGCAGCGAATCAGGCATCAGTTCCCCACTGAAACCACAGAGATGCTGGTGACTCTCGCTATTCAGTTAGCCAGTGATATTGCCGACGGTTGCTCGAAAGGCGGATTGCAGGCCGCTGTTAAAACCCGTACACGCAAGCTGAAAGAATTGAACGGCATTCCGGGCTCGTCCGGTGTGGCGATTGGCAAGGGTGTCATGTTCTTTCCTCCCGCCGACCTTAATGCTGTCCCTGAACGCACCACCACGCAAGTCAGGCACGAGCGTGATTTATTTGAAAAGGCGCTGGCAGCCGCGAGAGAAGAAATTCACCAATTACAGATTCGCGCGCAAACGTTATTATCTGTGGCCGAACAGGCTTTATTTGACGCCTATATGCGTATTCTTGACAGCCGCAGTTTAATGAACGAGGTGATTGAAGAAATCAAAGGCGGCCAATGGGCGCAGGGCGCATTGAAACGGGTGATCAAGCGGCACATCATGCATTTTGAGGCCTTTGAAGATGAATATTTGCGCGAGCGCGCCGCTGATTTTCGCGATTTGGGAAGGCGGATTCTTTCTCATCTGCAAACGGAAAAACGTCCGCCGCCGGAATATTATCCTAAAAAAACTATCTTAATTAGCGAGGAAGTGACGGCCACCAGCATTATGGAAGTGCCGCGCGAACGTCTGGCGGGAATAGTTTCGGCTTCCGGCTCTGCGAATTCGCACGTGGCGATTTTGGCGCGCTCTTTAGGAATACCGGCGGTAATGGGATTGACGGGGGTGGTGATGGATCAATTATCCGGTAAAGAATTAATTGTGGATGGTTACAACGGCCAGGTCTATGTGGCGCCGGCGCCGACGCTTAGGAGAGAGTTTCAGGCGCTGATGCTGGAGGAAAAACAGTTAGACGCTCAATTAGCCGAATTACAAAATCTGCCTGCTAAAACCCGGGATGGCCATAGCATCGGACTTTGGGTTAACGCGGGCCTGGCGCTGGAGGGTGAGCTTTCGGCGTTACACAGTTCAGCGGAAGGAGTGGGGCTGTACCGTACCGAACTCACGTTTATGCTGCGGGACCGTTTCCCCAGCGAAAAAGAACAGCATTCACAATATCAGCAATTATTGGCAGCGTTTGCACCCCGCCCCGTGGTGATGAGGACTCTGGATATTGGCGGGGATAAGAAATTGCCTTATTTTCCAGTGGAAGAGCCGAATCCATTTTTAGGCTGGCGGGGGATTCGGGTAAGTCTGGACCATCCGGAAATTTTCCTGCAGCAAATCCGGGCGATGTTGTGCGCCAGTGTGGGCCTGGATAATTTATCCATCATGCTGCCGATGGTCACATCCGTGGCTGAAATTGAGCAATCAACCTGTTTAATTAGCCAGGGCTATCACGAATTAATCGATGAATATCCGACACTGAAAATGCCGAAGATCGGCTTAATGATCGAAGTCCCGGCGGCGGTATACCAGTCTTATGAAATGGCCAGGCGGGTGGATTTTTTATCGGTGGGCAGCAATGATTTGATTCAATATTTATTGGCGGTGGATCGCAATAACCCACACGTCGCCAGTAATTACTCGGGTTATCATCCAGCCGTTTTACGGGCATTACAACAGGCCGTAAAAGGAAGTCATAAAGCCAGGAAGCCGATCAGCATCTGCGGAGAGTTAGCCAGCGATCCGATGATGGTGATTTTATTGTTGGCGATGGGATTCGACGCTTTGAGCATGAGTCCGCGCAGCCTTTTGCGAATGAAATGGGTAATCCGGCAATTCACTCTTGAACGCGCTAAATCCGTTCTCAAACAGGTTTTGCGAATGGACGACCCGATAGAAATTCGCAACCACCTGGAAATGGTCATCGAAGAGCACGGCATGGCCGGCCTGATTCGCGCCGGAAAATGATCCTAATATATAGTCACCGCGCCTGAGTTTTAGGTTCAACCGGTCATTGCGAGCGCCAGCGAAGCAATCCAGTACGTACTTCGGACAACGCTCTGTACTGGATTGCTTCGCTGGCGCTCGCAATGACGAAATCGAAAATTCATTCGCGATCACTATACGTTGTCATGATCGCCTACATTAACCAGTAAGATTTGGTTTTCTTTAATGAGAAATTCAAACGTGATGCGATAGCTCATGTTGATGGAAACGGAATAAAGATCCTCCAATAAAAATACCGTTCAACTTAATTTCATACGGAGAATATTTCGGGACTTGACCTACTCCGGGAATATGATAAAGTAAAAAAAAGAATTACAGGAAGCTTTATGAAACAGGCAAGCTTAGACGACAATAGTAAACTGTTATTAGTGAGTTCCAGAATCCATTCATTGATAACCACTCTTCAGGCCGCTTCTGGGGATGTATCCCAACCAATCAGGCGCTTTGTCAATTTTATTGATCAGGCTCCGCCTTCTCTGGTCCAGGATTTTTTAGATGTACCCGAGCTACAATCTATATGGGTATCATTGTTAAAAAAGCATAGCGAGTTATGGAGCCAATGGAAACAGAAGCCATTGCCTCATTTTAGCGTGTTTAATCAGCTAGTTGGATATTACCGTTATTGCCTTGCGTTAACGGACGCATTGAGCCCGGAAGAACGGTTAAAGGAACTTCATAAAGCCATGCTACAGGGATCAATAAATGCGATGATAGCCGTGGGAGATTCCTATATCGAAAAAATTCAGACAAATGAAATCAATGTTCTGGATGAGAACATAATTAAAGAGGTGAAATTATTTGCAAACCTGTTCCTGACGCCCGGGCATATAATAGCCGCGGATATTTATCTCGCGATTTGGGCCAAAGCTGTCAGCATTCACACAAATTTCCATCAGGCCATTTATCATCTTGCTTTAGCTGAATTGTCTCTGAAAGATTCCGGCCCCCACATTAATAACGCGTATTCTGCGAAAGATTTTAGGTCGGCCTCCGAAGATGGCAAAGTATTTAGAAGTGAAGAGTATAAAGGTCACTCAGTTGCCAAAAACATGGAGTCTAACCTGAATATTTTTAAAAAACACACTGGCGTAAATTTATCACTGAAACCCATAATAGACAGGGCGACCATTGAAATGACCGGGATGCAAACCTGCGAAGAGAAACAGATAAAAGTTTCCGACGAAAAATCCAAACCAGTAAAGTTGAGATTATTTTTTCAAACTAAACTTCAAACAAAACCTGATTCTGAATTGATGGATTATCTTTTAAAAACCAAATTCTAAGAACCTGTTCAAATGATGAGAAATTGAATACCCTTCCACCCGCCGCGCTGCGCGCGTCGACCTCTCCCACAAGAGGAGAGGTGAATAGAATACCATCTACTTAAAAGACTTTGAACAGGTTCTATTAACTGGCGCCGACTACCGTTTCGGACGCTGTAAAATTTTCTGTTTTAGAGCTTTCATCAGCACAAATACCGGGGTTGGTTTTCTGTCCTGGAAAAATATTAATGCCGGATGCAGAGAGAGAAAATGTTGGAAGAGACAGGCTTGACCGGCGTTTACCCGGTACAATGGGTGGACTCTTTCCGGCCTGTGCCATTTTATCTATTTTCGCCTGAATTACATTTCTTATCTTTTCATATCTGTAAATTAAATAATATTTAGAGGGTTTCGTGATGACACTGATGCCGGTGATGGTATCATTCCCGTCTTTCAAAATTTTGTATTCGTACTGCCTGAAGGTGAAACCCTTATCCTTCAGCGATGTTTCCAGGCATTCATTGATGAGTGTCTTATTTTCCAGTGCGTCGTGTCGCGTACGAGGGCTTTTTTTACATTGGTTTAGAAAGTAACCTAACCGTGCCGACCCATTATCCGCGTTAAGAATGATATTAATTTTATTGCAGGTAGGGTATTTATCTTCCTCCAGTCCTTTCAGGATGGAATCAATTCTCTCCAAACGGCGGTACAATTTTGCAATTGCGGGAGATGATTGATCTCCAGTACTGTTTTTTTGGTCAGAATGAACAGCCAAAAATTTATCTTCCTTTTTGGAGGAATATTTCCGGGTTCTGTAATCGAAATGCTTCTCATCGTGTTCCGCATCCGGGCATCCGTATTTAAAAGTAATTCTGAAGTTCGGAAAATCAATCTTTATTTTGTCATTAATTTCTTTTTCAAAGGCGCCCAAAAAATCCTTTCCCAGTTTCTCCTCGTCGCCCCCGAACCGGAATTTTAATGCGTTACATTGTATAAATAATTGTAAAAATTTTAATTTGTCCACACCTTTCAGGGTTTTGATAGGCCCTCCTTTTTCAGGAGCGATATTAATCTCGACAGAATCTTCTGTGTATTTTTTAATATTAGCCTGGATCTCTTTTAACTTTCTTATCTTCAGACTTATTTTGGGCAGCCATGCTGTAACGTCAACTTTCTTTCCCATGAAGGATTTATTCTCGACGATTTGGATAATTTCCCGATGATCTTCAATTTTGAAACGAAACGAATCTACTTCATAATCAATTTTAACCTTATCCCTCCTGACATTGGTTTTTTGGGTGTCCCTCAACTGGAGTCTGGAATTTAAAACGATCTGGACAGAGTGGGTTAATGCGGTGGGAGACCCGGTGTAGCTAATGCCTGCTTTCTTCAGGAAAGCATCTTCTCCAAATAGTTCTTCGTCGGAATCGGAGTAATATTCATATTTGTTTTCGCCCTGCATCTTTTTATCTCTCTATGGGTTACGGATTATTTTTGATAGAAAGTACACGAAAAATATTAAGGAAATCTTAAAGCAAATTGCGGTGTCAGACCCGGCGAAAAATTCAAATAATTATTTTAAAACAATCTCATTTAACTTTAATATTAATAATAAATGGGTTATTATAATGACTAGTTGATTCGATAATAATAACCAAAACCAGGATAAAATATGAAAAAACCAAATTTTTTTCCTCCAAGAGAATCCAGTCATACGGGTGCGCCAGCCACGCCAACAACGTCCAGTATCTCGTCTGCCCCAACGACACCCCGGACACCTCTAACACCCATGACGCCCACGACCCCCTTGAGTCGAACAGGTTCAGAATCTTTTTCCTCAGATGATGAAAAAGAGCCGGGCCCCATCAATTTGTTGGAAACGAAAGAAATTTGGTCAATTATGCGTGCAGTTAATCAAGTAGCTGAGCCGGAGGCCAGAAAAATATTAAAGATTTTTACTAAATTTATATATGATCAGGGTTACAAAAAGAATGAAGCTGCTGAGCGCATCTTATTCGAATTACGCGGTTTGAGTAGAGAATTAATGCTCACAAGTGGAGGACCTTGTAATCCTCTTATTGAAAAATACAGATATCCCCTGAGTATAGTCTATGAAAAATTATGTGAAAATTTTGGCTTTAATCGAATTAAAATCAATTCAGCCTATGACAGGCATGTGGCTCCCATAAACAGTATTTTTTTACCTAAATTGTTTAGGAATGAATATGGTTTAGGCGAACTCTATCCGTTGCTTAATAAGCCACCTGCTCAGGGAACAAGAATTGCTTGTCGTTTGTAAGGACACCCATTGCCGCGGCTCCCGCTGAGTACAGCATAGGCATCAGTTTAAGGATTTTTTTCTTAAAAGACGCCGTCATTGCGAGCGCCAGCGAAGCAATCCAGTACAGAATTTCTACAAAGCTCGTACTGGATTGCTTCGCTGGCGCTCGCAATGACGGCTAAAATTCCTTAAACTGACGCCTATGCTGAGTACAGCGGGAGCCGCTTCCTGTTTTGATCCTCCGGGAGGCAAAGCCTCTGCTCTTCATCGCGGGGGAGTCGCTACGCGCAACTCCCCTTTACGATCCCCCATAGCGTAAGGTGTTTTCTGCATTTCATACGGAGATAGCTAATTTTTCCTTTAGCGGAATTGCTGTTTGCGACCCCAAGAGCTGGGGTCGCATGACGGGATAATTAGCGAGAGGCGGAAGAAAGCGTTTGTGTAATATCCTTATTCTTTTTATTTAGAACATCAGACTTTGCTTTCATAGCGGATAAGTTGACCAGAGGACTTGTCCCGGATTTTTCCGATGTTGTTTTTTCCTTCTGGTTGCGTGCCACTGCCTTTTGGGCTGCCTCATAAATTGTTGGCCCGGTTCCTTTAATTGTTTCTAACATAGCCTTAAATTTTTTGATTTTAGGCTCGCGATCATCCGCTGTGTAATTCTGCAGGAATGCCTGAGCGGGTTCTGGTGGCATTTTATCCAAATTTATTTTGGTCTGGTTCAAAAAATACGTTATTTTAAAATTATTATCATCGCTCGTTTGTGGTTCAATGGGCAGAATATACTTAGTAAGCTGTTTGGTTTTCTTGCCATCATCGACATTGACATCAATGTTTAGATGCAGCTGTTTTCCATTGGTTTCCCAGTCTAAACGCCTGGAAATCGTAGTTTTTGATTTTTCGTCTTCCCAAATTTCACCAATGACTAATCCAGCGTTTAACAGCCCATCAGACTTTCTCTTCACAGGTTTGAGACCACTCCTGTCTGTCGAGATGCCATCAGTCACTTTAGTCCCCCACAACAGCTCTTTCCAGACAGCATTTGGGTGATTATCCTTAAGCCATGCATCAAAAATTTGAAAGGCTTGCTCGTCGCTCGCTACTCTCGGCAACGCATCTATAGAATAATGTGTTTCAGTTTTAAAGTTCCAGGCGCTTTCATGTTTCTGCTCCCTGGTTGGCGCCTTGGACTTTTTCTTTACTTTTTCATTTTTACTTTTTGCCGGAGTAGCTATTAGCAAAATTTCTTTATGTTCTTGAGCAGGCGCCTTGGAAGATTTCTCTGACACTGAGCCTTTCTTTTCAAATTGATCGTTTTTAGAATATCCCTTAGCAAACTTCTGATTTTCTTTCCCTTTCATTCGTTTTTTCATTGTGAACCTCTTATCTCTTATGTATATTAAATTAGATTTAAAGAAATCAAATTATGCCCCCTAAATATTAAAATAGTCTTAAATTTGAGCAATAAAGGGTAAAATTTTATTGAGACGAAGAAATAAATCGTAGATGGGTATGGGTGTGGTTTTCGGGGTGACAGGATTTGAACTTGCGACCCCTACGTCCCGAACGTAGTGCTCTACCAGGCTGAGCTACACCCCGAAGCCGATTAGTGTAGTGTATTTAAGCAAACCTTGCAATGCGTGGGGGCGCGTGAAAGTTGTTAGTAATTACGGTCCAGTACGAAAGTGACCAGCTGCCGCATGGCATCGAGATAGGTGTTGACAGGAAGGCTGGAAAGAGCTGCAAGCGCTAAATTCGCGTGTTTTTCCGCTATCGATAACGTGTATTCTCGTGCGTTGGTGGTTTTCATCGCCGCGATAACCACATCCAGCTGGCTTAAATCCCCCTGGCGGACCCCGGCGCGAATTTGCGCGGCGGTTTTTTCCGGGCAGTGTTTTAGAGTATAAATCAATGGCAATGTGGCGCGCCCTTCGGCCAGATCGTCACCCATGTTTTTTCCCGTATCGGCTTTCGATGATGTGTAGTCTAACAAATCATCAATAATCTGGAAGGCGATTCCTAGATGTAACCCGTATTCGCTCATAGCCTGCCGGACGGTTTCGTCGCAGTGACCCAGTAGTGCGCCGGTTTCCGCGGCAGCGCTGAACAGGCAGGCGGTTTTGCGACGAATGACTTCTAAATACATTTCTTCGGTAATGTCGGGATTGTAACGATTCACCAACTGGCTCACTTCGCCTTCGGCGATCAGATTGGTGGTTTGCGCCAGAACATTCATCACGCCGGCATGATTGCGCCGGGTTAGTAACTGAAATGCCCGTGAATAAAGGAAATCTCCGACCAATACGCTGATTTGATTTCCCCAAATTTGGTTAGCGGTATCCTGACCTCGACGCAGTTTGGAGGCATCCACCACATCGTCGTGCAGAAGAGTGGCGGTATGAACGAACTCAATAATTGCCGCCAGTTCATGGTGTGCAGAACCGGAATATCCTTGATAGCCTGCGCTGAGTAGCACCAATAATGGCCGTAAACGTTTACCTCCGCTGGTAATAATATGCTGCGCAATAGTCTGGATAATGGCGACTTCGGAAGTAAGCTGTTCAAGAATTAGCTGGTTAGTGGCTATTAAATCATCCGCGAGCAAATCCTGGATTCCCGTCAGTATTTCTTTCGGCGTTAAGTTTATCGGACTTGTTGCATGCGCTACCATGGGGCTCATGCTAGGGAGTCTGTCGACCAGTGTCAAGAAAAATATGTGCGGAGTAGGGAGTTATACCGCGTGACCTCTCAATTTGCGGTTTTTAGCATCCCATCTGTAGGCCATCTTGTGCTTTAAAAAACATTTGCATATGAGTAACTATGCGCATGTTTTTTAAAACACAATCTGGCCAACAGCTGGGCGCTAAAAACCGCAAATTGAGAGGTCACGCGGTATAAAAAGGGGACCAGCCACAGGAGGTACTCCGGTGGCTGGCCTTTAAAGACTAAAGAGCAAAGTTAACCGCTACACCTGCTTTGATGGTGTCCACGGCGACAGTACCGTTAAAGCTGGCGTCACCCGTCGGGTTGCCATCCTCATCCACATTAACATTAAATAAATCGTTAAAGTTTTTGGCGTCTTTACCGAAAATATGTCCGTATTGCACGAACAGATTGACCATCCTGAATTGGTAGCCAATACCGGCTGCTAACATGGGCTGGTATCGGGTTTCGGTGGTTTCTGCTTCCCAGGCTGGAGAGCTGCTGACGGTGCCCTTTTGCTGCACGCGCGCTGCGCCCGCTTTACCAAACACATTTAATCCATTGTTAAATACATAAGTGCTGGTGGCAAGTAATTGCAGATCGGTAGAAGTTATTTTCAGCGTGGCTGTCTCGTCAGAGGAGGGGGTATCGTTAGTGGTAGACGTTTCGGTATATTTAGCCCGGCCATTGGAAGCCCAACCAAATTCACCGCCCACTAATAAATTGCTGGACAGGGCATGATTGATACCAATATTAACGCCGCCAGCGAAACCGCCGTTGGAGTGCGAAGCGCTTTGAACATAGAAACCATCTGGTTCGGCTATGTTTTGGTTAGGTGTAGATAACACACCAAAACCGGCATCACCCGAAATATAAACACTGTTTTTGGGAGTGCTTGTGACGGGAAGAATGGTAGTGTCTGCGAAAGCTGAAGTGGCCAACAGCCCAGCGGTACCTAATAAAGCTAATTGAACAGGTAATTTCATCTATTGTGCTCCTAATGTATTGACTTTTATAGCTTCCTGCTAACCTTATCCCTCTATTGGCGCGTATTTTATATCGTTCTTTCGGTTTGCGCAAGTAGCATTGACCAGGATTGACATCGGCTGTTTGACAATCTGGCACGGAGGGGTTTTTTATGGCATCATTTTTGTTCAGCCATAGCGTCTTGTCTTTAGCGCGTTATTATTTAAAAAAGGGAGATATATACATATGAAGAGAAAAGATTTCAGCAACCCTCAGTCTGCCAAGCGTTCCAGGATAGAGCCTGCAATGGGATCGGCGCTGCCCTTAACCGAAATAAAATCGCTTATGGATGATGAAAGGTGAATCGATATTTAATCGCCTGAAGGGTCGTGTTCCTGCTAAAAAACCCAAAGATATTCTTCGCGCCCAGGCCACTCCGCCACCCTCTGAGTTACATAGAGCGATATTGGATGAGGACCCGGTTCGAATTAAATCCATATTGGATAGCGGCACGGCCAACATCAATGATGTTAAAGCATCGTATGATTCGCCCCTACATTGGGCATGTGCCATAGGTAATCCTGAGATAATAAATTTACTCATAGAATTCGGAGCAAACCCTCATTTGGTCAACCGGGGTATCTGGACTCCCATTTCATATGCGATGTCGAGTAACAATCCAGCCGCTATGGATGCCATGTTTGCTCATGGGATTGCCTTGCCTACAGCAGATTTTAAGATGCTGGCCCTCCACTATATCAATTGGGCATTGTTGAATGATGCTACGGATTGTCTCCGCCATTTATTTCAAATAATTCTCGCCCGTGAAAATCAGGAATTAGCGTTACGGTATATGGTTTTATTATGGGTGATAGGTATAGATGAATTTTATACCTACATTCCTGCTACGAAATTGGGTCCATTAATTGAGGAAATGTTGGGGAATTATAATGTATTGATGAATTATGTGGTGAAGAATGTTCACGGTAATTTTTCTGAAATGATGTCTTTTTGCCGTCAGCAAATTCGGGAATCCGTCTTAAGAAACTATGGAGAACAGAAACAAAGTCTGGCGCATTGGGGTGCACGATACGATAACCTCGATGTATTTATTTTCTGTCAACAGAACCAGCCGGCTCTGCTGACCATGGCTGATGGACAGGGATTATCTCCGCTCGCGTGGGCAATTAGACACGATCATGTGAATGCGACTCTTTTCCTGGGCCCCCGGACACATTGTTCATTATTGGGTCATTATATTGTAAAAAATAAAGCTATCTCTGTATTGCGAGCCTTGGCGCAGAGGGCGAGGATGGGATTTTCCTGGGAACGGGCAATATTCGCGCAAGTTGACACAGAGGGTGATTCACCACTGCTTTGCGCAGGACGGGCGGGGGATTTCCAGTTATTTAAAACCATTGCGGATGGCTTTCCCCAAACGCTTAACTGGAGGGGAAGGTGGGGAGAAACAATTATTGAGAGGTTAATAGAGAACGAATTCACGGCAGAGCGTGGTGAAAACCTGATTCCGAAAGGGCGGGAAAAAAAATATGAGCCGTTTTTTAGAGATCTTTTAAAATTTTATCCCCAACTTTGGGAAGAGAATCTCCGGCCGAATGCGTATCCTCCTATCGCTTTAGCGGCAAAATTAGCTTCAGTTTATATTTTGGAAATGCTTTTTAAAAAAGATCCTGACTCTATAGATTGGATCCACCCTGACAATCAGGAGCGGTTAACGCATGTGGCAGCCAGATATGAATCAATTCCTGTCATGGCATTTCTTTTATTGAACAGGCCTGAATTACTGATAGCGGAAAACAAAGAAGGTCAAACTCCTCTTTTGCTGGTTGCACTTGAAAAAAGCGATGTTATGGAGTGGTACTTTTATCAGGATGAGTTCAAACGCGTGATCGAAGTGGGGTTGCCTGCCAAATTAAAAAGCAGACTGCCCTGTTTTCAAACTAAAGGTTTGGGGATTTCCAGGGAGGAAGAGCGGGAACTATTGATTGCTCTGAAAGACAACTTGCCGCATTTAAAGCCGGATAGAAATGGCGAAACGGTATTGTCGCTGACAACGAAAAAGAATTGTTTTTATACCATAAACCTTTATGCGGAATTAGCGTCACCCCCTGAGGGTTTATCCTCCCCCCTTCAGCGGGCATTGGCTTTGGCTTTTGATTCTGCTTTTGAGTGGCGGGATGCGAAAGGCAATAATTTACTTCATCGGATAGCTGACTGCGTGGATGTTAACAGGAACGGCATGGCGTCATTGTGTGAAGTTTTGGATGAGGAAGCGGAAGTCACGGAGCAGGAAAACTTTAACGAGAATATAAAACAAATCTACAAAATAAAGGCCATCGAAACTATCCTCGAACGGATGCCTGATAGTCTGGCTCAACAAAATAAGCTGGGCAAAACTCCCGCGCAGATGATAGGGAATCCATTGTTTTTTGCCTATCTCAAGGTAGCCAGAAGAAGCCAGTTTTGGAACCTGCCTGATCCGGCCTGTATGCGTCCCAAAAAAAAGGGAACACCTCACGGGCCTTCCCTATTTAAATCTCTTTATGATTGGGCCATACAGGATTACCTCTCTATTTATTTATACTTGCGCTATTCACCTTTTTTCAGGGATTGTTCTGTTAGCATTGATGGTGTTAATAAGATTATCTTTGAGTATACCGTCTGGCATCCGTTGCATTATATTTTCTGTAGTGTGTTATTTAACGGTGGTGAGGAAGCCAGGAAATCCAAACTTCTATTACTGGATGAAGGTATTCGGACACTCTATGCTGATCGTTATGTCGCATTGCCTGAATGTAAGATTTTGATTAGCGATGCCAAAACTTCGGAGATTGCCGTAGCGGTAGAAAACCACGATTACCGGGTGCGAATAGCCGCGCTGCAACACGAGTGGCGACAACGAACAGAGGAAGTTCCCCATCTTTTAAGCACAGCGACAAGCCCGGCCACACTAAACTGAATATGAAAAAAATGGAGATATAAGATATGAAGAGAAAAGCTTCCAGCAACCCTCAGTCTGCCAAGCGTTCCAGGATAGAGCCTGGGATGGAATCGGCGTTATCCTTAACCGAAATAAAATCGCTTATGGATGAGAAAGGTGAATCGATATTTAATCGCCTGAAGGGTCGTGTTCCTGCTAAAAAACCCTCGAGTAACAATCCAGCCGCTATGGATGCCATGTTTTCTCATGGGATTGCCTTACCTACAGCAGATTTTAAGGCGCTGGCCCACTATATCAATTGGGCATTGTCGTGTGATGCTACGAATTGTCTCCGCCATTTATTTAAAATAATTCTCGACGATGAAAATCAGGAATTAGCGTTACGGTATATGGTTTTATTATGGGTGATAGGGATAGAGGAATTTTATCCCTACATTCCAGACACGAAATTGGGTCCATTCATTGAGGAAATGTTGGGGAATTATAATGTATTGATGCATTATGTAGTGAAGAATGTTCATGGCAATTTTTCTAAAATGATGTCTCTTTGCCGTCAGCCTATTCGGGAATCCGTCTTAAGAAACTATGGAGAACATAAACAAAGTCTGGCGCTTTGGAGTGCGCGATACGATAACCTCGATGTATTGATTTTCTGTCAACAGAACCAGCCGGCTCTGCTGACTATGGCTGATGAGGAGGGATTACCTCCGTTCGCGTGGGCAGTCAGACACGATCATGTGAATGCGGCTCTCTTCCTGGGCCACCGGACAAATTATCCATTATCGGGGCATTATGTCGTAAAAAATAATGCTATCGCTATATTGCGGGCTTTAGTGCAGAGGGCGGAAATGGGATCTTCTTGGGAACAGAAAGTATTATTGGCGGAGGACTATGAGGAAGATTCACCACTGATATGCACAGGACTGGCAGGGAATTTCCAGTTATTTAAAGTCATTGCGGATGGCTTTCCCCAAGCGCTTAACTGGAGAAGAAGTGATGGAACAACAATTATTGAGAGGTTAATGGATAACAATTCCACTGGGGATAATTTAAACCTGGATCAGGAAGAGCTGGAAAAAAAATTTGGGTCATTTTTTGGAGATCTTTTAAAATTTTATCCCCAACTTTGGGAAGAGGAGGTCGACTCGTATTTCCCGCTTGTTGCCACGGCAGCAAAATTAGATTTAGTTTATATAATGAAAATGCTTTTTAGAAAAGATCCTGGTTCTATAGATTGGATCGCCTGTGACGATCTGGACCATGACCGATTAACGCATGTGGCAGCCAGATCTGACTCAATTTCTGTAATGAATTTCTTTTTATTGAACAGGCCTGAGTTACTGATAGTGGAAAACGATTCCGGTCAAACTCCTCTTTCGGTAGCTGGAAGTAGTTTATTTGATAATAATAAGAAGAGTGATACTCTGGAATGGTACTTTTATGATGCGTTCCAGCGCGTGACCGAACTGGCGTTACCTGCCAGATTAAAAAGCAAACTGCCCTGTTTTCAAAATAAGGATATGAAAGTTTCCAAAGAGGAAGAGCGGGAACTATTGATTGCCCTGAAAGACAACTTGCCGCACTTGAAGCGGGATAGTGATGGCGAAACGGTGTTGTCTTTGGCAATGAAAAATAACTTTACGTATTTTTGTACTAATCTTTATGCGAAATTTTCATCGATCCCTGAGGGTTTGTCCTCCCCTTTTCAGCGGGTATTGGCTTCGGCCTTTGCTTCTGCTTTTAAGTGGCGGGATGCGGAAGGTAATAATTTACTTCATCGGATTGCCTGTTATTCGGGTACTAAAAAACTCAATGACAGCTCATGGTTGTATGGAGTTTTGGATGAGGAGACGGAAGTCACGGAACAAAAAAAGTTTGATGAGAGGAATATAAGCTTAATTAATGAAATAAAAGTCATCGAAACTATCCTAAACCAGGCGCCTGATAGCCTGATTCAACCCAATAAGCTGGGTAAAACTCCTGCGCAGATGATAGGGAATCCATTGTTTTTTGCCTATCTCAAGGTAGCCAGAAGAAGCCAGTTTTGGAACCTGCCTGAGCCGACCAGTATGCGTCCACAAAAACACAATTGGACACCTTACGGGCCTCCCATATTTAAATCTCTTTATGATTGGGCCATACAGGATTACCTCTCTATTTATTTATACTTGTTATATTCACCTTTTTTCAGGGATTGTTCTGTTAACATTGTTGGTGTTAAGAAGATTGTCTTTGAGTATACCGTCTGGCATCCGTTGCATTATATTTTCTGTAGTGTGTTATTTAACGATAGTGAGGAAGCCAGGAAATCTAAACTTCTATTACTGGATGAAGGTATTCGGACACTCTATGCTGATCGTTATGTCGCATTGCCAGGTTGTAACACTTTGGTCAGTAGTGCAGATTCTTCAGAGATTGCCGCAGCGGTAGAAAACCACGATTACCAGCTCCGAATAGCCGCGCTGCAACGCGAATGGCGACAACGGACCCAGGAAGTTCCCTATCATTTAAGCGCAGCAACAAGCCCAGCTACGCTGAACTGAACTGAATGAGCAGGAATCCTCAGGTGTGGGGCATACGACATTCAATATTCAATCCTTGCGGAATTATTTCGATCATGGTAACTTACTAAATGTTTAAAAGGCTTTAAACGGTTTATAGAAGTATAGATAGAATAAATTTAAACTAAATCAAGAGGTATTTTATATGAAAAATGAATCAAAATATGAATCGACATCGTCCCCTGATTCTGATAAAAAAGTTGAATTAACAATAATACTAACCGCATTGATTTCAGAAAAAGAAGACATATTGAAAAAAATAAATAATGGTGAGCCACAGAGTCAGTTTGACGAACGACTGGCGCAGCTAAAAGAAGAAATTGAAAAAACTCAAAACGAAATAGATTTTCAGATATCAATGGATGATATGCAAAAGAAAATTGATGACATTGAGAAGAGAGTAAAAAAATCCGAAAAATTTAGAGAAGATCTGAATAGGAATAAAAATAAATCTAATTCACCCCTTGGCGAAGCCGAAATAATAAAATTATCTCAACTTACCGAAGAAAAAGCTGAAATACTCAGAAAAATAGTCAAAGGTGAGCTGGATAGTGGTGTTGGCGGCGTACTATTAGATGATCTGGAAGTACAAATTGATGCATTTGAAAAGCGAATACCAAAACCCAATAAAACCCAGGAAAATCAGAATCCCAGAATTTCGTTATCCGACTTAAAAAAATACGGTCAATACGATTCTCAGGAATTGCGCACCCATTCTCAACGATCTGAAAATAAAGGACAAGTGTTACACGACTCAAAATACACTCAATTCGATTCTAAGGAAACGTACATCAATGCTCTTAATTCGTATGTTGAGCTAGAATCTGAAACGACAACGCTAGATGACATATCGTGCGTTGCATACATTGAATCTTATTTAATTAATCTTACCGACGCCTCTCCAGAAAACGAGAAGCATCTAAAAAAAATTGGAACCTATACAGAGGAAGTACAGAAATGGGTATTAAAAACTATACAGGCACATTCCAGTACTCTTGAGTTGACCCAAAAGGATTTTGATCACTATTTTAGTCAAGCCGCAGTTAAACAAGCTGAGACCCTTGGCAGTAAGAATAAGCTTTCCTTCCTCAATTTTGAGAGTTCTGGTTCTGGTTCTTCTAGACCTTCTAGCACTTCTGGTTCATCCAGTTTGTCTAGTTCTTCTAGCTCAGGTGTGTACTCGAGATCAAAGTAAACATAATAGAAGGGTCAAGGTCCTTACAGGAGGAAGGACTTGGCCCTGCGGGATATATGCAGACGACAGGTGTGGGGCTTGCTTCCTGTTGAAAATTTGCTTACAATAGTTGTCTTTCTTTTTTACGAGTGAATGAGGTATTGGCATGTACGCAGTAATCCGCAGTGGCGGGAAGCAATATCGGGTAAGTCCGGGGCAAACGTTGAAGGTTGAAAAATTACCGGCAGAAAGTGGCCAAGTGGTTAAATTTAATGAAGTGTTATTGGTGAGTGATGGCGAGAAATCCCATTTTGGCGCTCCGCTGATAGCAAATGCTGAAGTCACCGCGGAGGTAGTTCAGCATGGCCGTGGAAAAAAAATCAAAATTATCAAAATGAAACGGCGCAAACATCACCTGAAACACCAGGGGCATCGCCAGTATTTTACGGCGATTAAAGTCACCGGCATTAATGCACACGGCATTAAACAAGAGGTATAAATCATGGCACATAAAAAAGCGGGTGGTAGTACCCGCAACGGTCGTGACTCACATTCCAAGCGATTAGGCGTCAAGCGTTTTGGCGGTGAAATCGTGATTCCTGGCAATATTATTATTCGTCAGCGCGGAACCCAGTACCATCCGGGTTCCGGTGTTGGCATAGGGCGTGACCATACGCTGTATGCCCTGGTAGGCGGAAAAGTGATTTTTGTTCGTAAAGGCTCTAATAATTATCAATTCGTTTGCGTAGAAGAATCTACGAAATAATTTTAGAAATTCCCTGGTATCGTCAATTATCCTCTGGATCCCGGCTCTGCCAAACCTAAGCGGCTGAAAGCAAAGAGCGTCGTCATTGCGAGCGCGAGCGAAGCAATCCAGCTCGAACTTTGTAGAAACTCTGTACTGGATTGCTTCGCTCGCGCTCGCAATGACGGCATCCTTCGGGAAAAAGGCGCTTAAGTTGACTCCAAGGGCTCTGGCCGGAATGATTTATGAAATTCGTTGATGAAGTAACAATTCGGGTAGAAGCCGGCAAGGGCGGGGCTGGTTGTATGAGCTTTCGCCGTGAGAAATTTATCCCCCGCGGCGGGCCGGATGGCGGCGACGGCGGGGATGGCGGCAGCGTCTATCTGGTGGTCGATCCTCACGTCAATACCCTCATGGATTTTCGTCATAAACGCATTTTATGCGCGCAAAACGGCATGTATGGCACCGGTAAATTATGCACCGGCAAAAAAGGTGAGGACCTCCGGGTCCCTGTGCCTATCGGCACGACTGTTTATGACGCTCAAACTCAGGAACTGATCGGTGATTTAAGCCATCCCGGTGATACTTTATGTGTCGCCAAAGGGGGTTTTCATGGTTTGGGTAACGCCCGTTTTAAGAGCAGTACAAATCGTGCCCCCCGGCAAACGACGCCCGGATTTCCAGGCGAGCAGCGCGATCTGCGTCTTGAATTAAAATTATTGGCGGATGTGGGATTATGTGGAATGCCTAACGCCGGCAAGTCCACGCTGATTCGCGCCATTTCTCACGCTACCCCTAAAGTCGCCGATTATCCCTTTACAACGTTGCATCCGCATTTGGGTGTTGTCAGTGTCGGCGATTTACAGAGTTTTGTGGTGGCGGATATTCCGGGCTTAATTGCGGGGGCCAGTGAAGGTCTCGGGCTAGGGGTGCGTTTTTTAAAACATTTAAGCCGCACCCGGCTGCTCCTGCATATCGTGGATATTTCCGGAACCGGCGATCAGGAACCCTTGGCGGCGATCCGCACCATTATCACGGAATTAACCCGTTACAGTCTGGAATTGTCGGATAAGGAGCGCTGGCTGGTTTTTAATAAATCCGATTTGATGCCGGCGCAGGAACTGGAACAACTTTCCCGTCAGGTCGTCGAGTCCTTGGGCTGGCAAGGCCCCGTTTTTAAAATATCCGCCGCAGAAAGAAAGGGTACGGTAGAACTCTGTCAGCGAATAATGGCTTATCTGGAAACTCAAAAATCATGATCCTCAATTTTCCCGATAGGTAAATTTTTCTGGCCAGACTTGCCGTCGTCACCGGCGTCGGTGTTCGTTTTATTGTCGACCTTGAAAAAGGCAAACAAACCTGTCAGTTAGGCAAAACCCTGGAGGTGCTACACATGCTGGGTATTCATTTCCAGCCCATGGGTAGAGATGTATGACCTCACGAATTTTGAATGTTTATTTTCATGAGCAACTTGCTGGCAGAAAAAGAGCGAGGCACATTCTGATTTCATTAAACCAGAGCCAGGGAAAAAATTTTGACATGGAAAGGTAAAAGTGATAATTTCAAAGAGAAAGTTAATTATTAAAACGGAGGTAAATATGAGACAATTAGTACGGTTATTATTACTTTCAAGGATAGGTTCAAACGTTCATGCAGAAGATAAACCGCAAATACAAAAGCCCGCAATTTCTTCCTCTCTTTATGTATGCGATTCTTATACTAATAGAGGTTTTTACGATCCTTCGACGGATAATCAATTTAACTTAGAGTTAAGAAAACCCGACGGTTGTGGTTCTTTTATTTTTGGAACTTCAGTCTCAAGCGATCAATTTCTTGAAGACATGGAAAGCATCTCCGATAAAATGCCAGAGTTATGCAATGTGACGGGTATTGACTCTAAACCCTATAAAAAAATTGTTTTTCAAAAATTATATACCCTCACTCCCACGACGGGTGTAGTTCCCGAATTGGTCGACCAGTGTTATGCCGCCACATTGACGGCAGAAAAAACTTTCAATCCGGATTCTTCCGCGATCAAATGTCTGGATAATTATTATTCGCAGTCCGTTACTGAATACAGTGATAGTATAAAAAAATGTGAAAGTAAAGGGCTCGGCGGAGCCGCTCTACTGGTTGGGGTATCCACTGTTTTGCTTTTAACGGGAGTCTGTCTGTGGAATCGCTCCCGAGAAATAAAAGAAACCTGTACGCATTTGGGTGATAAAATACATAGAGCTTGCTCTTCATTTTGGGGAACTGGCCGTGCGCATGGAAGACGCAACAGCGATATTATTCAACCCGATGATGTTAAACTTGCGAATGTGGTTGATGTGGAACCCCTCCTCCCAGGCGGAAGTGAACAGATTCTTTCGCCATCATAGTTACGATTCCAGCCGTTGGGAGAAATCCACTCCGCAGGATCCAGAAACCCGGCAAGTTTCTGGGATCCTGCGAATGCATTTAACTGAGTGCGGTTGGGCTTTAAACAATATTATTAGGACTGGGGGGATCATAAAGACTATTCAAATTTTCGCTTGGATCCTCGTCATCAGATTTTGAAAAATTTTCAGATGTCGATGACTTGTGGCGGCGCGTATGAACTAAAGTATTCATGTTATCAGCAACCCCTATCTCCGTTTTCGTTTTACGAGTAGCTCCTTTTATCGGTATAATATTATTGCTTCGAATCTTTTCAGTATTATAAAGATTGCAGATACCTAAAATTAATTGTGAGGATCCTGCGCCAGCCCTGACATAATCTGCTATGTCACGATCAACAGGATCGATAAAATGGTCGTATACAGAGTATAGCACCATACCTAACCCGCATAATACAAAAAAGCTGTTAGTAAATTGCGCTATTAGATAATTTCTTGAAAAATGGCAACATCGCGATTGTGAGTTTTGCTCAACGACTATCCGTCGACTGCTCTCTTCCGATCCATCTCGAGAATCAGGTCTATTGGAATTTGGTAGATCTATGAGTTCCTCATCTATAGCCGATTCTTGATCGCTATGTATAGAAGCCGCCCGGCTATTCTTGTTGATAAGAGCGTCTGTTTTGCTCATAAAATTTTCCTTTATAAAATTTAGTTAATTAAAAAAATTATCACAGCTCCTGTAAAGGCGGCTATCCACATCTGCATGTTCGATTCCGGAAAAATCATGATTTCTCTCCAGCTCTTTACGAAAGATTGTCAGGTTATTAATAAGCTGTTGACGTTCCTTGAATTCCATGGTTCCAAAACCCGGAATATGCCGGGATATTTCAGGCCATGGCTCATCGATAAAAGACCATCGGGAAATCCTGCTCTGATCGTTTTTGCGACTGCCCCATATAGTAATTATTCTTTTTATGACAACATAAAACAAACTGATAGCGCTGTCAAATCTATCACAAATATCTTCTTCGATAGTACTGTCAATCAAAGTGAAGAATTTACTGATTTTGGAAATTTCACCAAAATGAGTCATTTGTCTAAATGAAAGTAAATTGCGATATAAATTTTTCAATACTAAAATGCTCATTTCAATCAAATCTTTATTTATTTTATTTTGGCAAATGTGATTATCTAAATCCGGGTCTTCGCGATAATCGAGAACGGCATATCCCATTAATCGTGAAAGCAGCATGAAGTTGATGAGCAAGCTGGAAGCAGTAGAGAGAACAGGATTTAGTTTCTCATCCTGCTGCAGTTCGTCACGAAGAGATTTACCATGACCAGTGGATTTTTGCAATATCTTTAACCATGAATTGTTAATATAGCCAGATTCTAATTTTTTTCCCTTTTGAAAATTATTGTATACGGTTATTAACCAGTTCTCTTCTTCAATAAATTGAATAGACGCCTCCTGCCATTTTTTTCTAATACTGGGTTGCGTCCAGAATTGTTGTTCAATTTGACTTTTGTATCTTTTAAAATCCGAATCAAGGATATGTTTTTTTATGCATTTTATCAAATCGTCAGATTTAATGGTATATTTTTTAAACTCCTTGCTTTTAAAAGGTTGAATATAACCGGTTAATGCTGGTTTATTATCCCTGGAATAATTAATAACAATGGTTAAAATTCTGTAAGGTTTCTTGAGTTTACTTATTTCTTCTTTAATTTCTTCTTCTATGTCGCGACTTTCGTCTTTCAATGCAAATTTAAACTGGATTGTCTGGCCTCCTGATAAAGTTGCATGCTTTTCGCGGTCGGAGTGAATAGTACGAACGAAGCTAAGCCCGTCGCCATAGTTTTCGATGGCTATGCAGAGAAGCTTCATAAGAGCCTCACGCCGTTCTTTTGGTTGTAATTTGGAGGAGTTTCCTTTACAAAAGGTGTAAAATTGATTAAAAGAAACCTGTCTATAATTTTCTATCGAGGTTTGAGTTTCATCGTGGACGGTTTTGCATTCCATTTCGTAAATTTTTAATTCATTACGAAGATATTGTTTAACGCTATTGTTATTGAGGGCCGTTTCTTCCATGGGGATTCTTCGGGATTTAACATACTCTAATCGCTCATAATGGCCTGGACGAAATCGTACGTGAACAGTTTTTTTCTGATCTGGATTATAGGTTTGAGGTATCGCGTTCCTGGCGGCATAAAAATGCACTGTAACTTTAAATACAATGGCGATAATCCCCAGTTCATGAGGTAACAGCCATCGTCCTTTTTTACCAAAATACTGCCCATATTCTTTTTTTATTTCTGAATTTAAATGAGAATCCCATTCAAACCCCTGACTCCGCTCTTTATCATAGGCACAACGAGCGGCCTCTAAATCCTTCAACGAAAGAATCAATGCTCTTAATGTACTATTTTCTTTAGTAAGCGCAATATGATATTGGGATGCTGTTAATAATTCTCCGGATGGAACGTATTGATTAATAAATTCCATGATATCAGAGTGTTTTTTAAGTTCTTCATGAAATTTATCCCACCCATTTGGATTTTTCTGTTTTTTTTCAAATTCTTGCCAGCTTTGTAACAAGATACCAGAATTTTTTCCCAGAGATATCTTGTCCATAGTTGCTGCTTTAATACCTTCCACTATCAGGTCCTGTAGTGGTTTGCATTCATCTTTATTGTCATTGTCCGCGATTTTGCAGATTTCAATTTGTACGGCCTCTCGTTTTTTTTCTAATTCTGAACAAATATATTTATTTTTGAATTCGTTCCATTCTCCTAAAACGGCATGGAATGGGCAGTCGCCATTTCCCTCGGTTGTCATTGGCTGTAATTTTTGTTTCTTGCCCGATTCAGTTTTAGGTGACAAAGATTTTTGATTGGGGGATCTGTTTATTAATAATTTATCTATCAAAAATTCAGATTTATAGTTTAATTTCCCGTAGGTGTATAACAGGCTGACAAACATGAGACGATTCAGGCTGTCTAAATAAGAAATAATGTAGGACTGTAGCGGACAGGTTGAATCGGTTTTTTTGTCTAACTCGAAAAATAGTGAAGTTTTATTCAAATGGTTCGAAAGAATGTAATAAATAGGTGTTATTGATATCATTGACATTTTTGTTTTTTGCCCCATTTCTTTTTTTAAAGCTTTTATTTCTTCGTTTTGAGATTTTATTTGTTCATCATGCTTTTTCCAGATTTCAAGCATATCGTCAAAGGATTTTGGTAAGGGGTTCAATGACCATTTCTTTGTTTTCAAAAATGCAGAGATAGCATTGTAATATACTTTTAGAAATTCATTTTTTATTCTATCCAGATTTTCCAGTTCGGATTTTTCTAAAATAGTTTCGGATTTTGAATGATAGGATTCTTTCTGAAATTGGGCGCTTTGATGCAATTTAAACCGAATTTGATAAAGATCGGATAAAGTAATTTGAAATTTTTTTGCCTGTTCGGGACTAAAAAGTTTATTTTGCTCTAAGAGTAAAATAATATCCGTGGTGCTTTTGGGCGGGTTAATATTTTTTGAATCATAAAATTTTATCCGATTGTGATATAAAGCTAATGAATACAGGGGATAGGTCAATAATTGCCAATAATGCTGTTTAATCTTAAGTGGCGTTGTTTTTCCTTCCATTTCTTCATTTATTTTCTGATACATTTGATCGAACAGCGTTAATTGCGATATCGCTATCTGCTGTAGGGGTGTGTTGTGAGAATCTTCGGTTAACTCCTGCATTTTTTTATGATAGTCATTGAATAATTTCATTTGATCATTGCCGCTGATGTAATCAAGACTGAGCAGAGAATATAATGAATGAGGATCCGTCTGTGTCTTGTCCTGCGTTAAAGAATTTATGGCTTCAATAATCCCGTTGACGGTTTTACGAAATTCCGGGTTGGAAGGATTGCCCTTTATGAGTTGTAAATTGGTGATGTCGACTTTATCGCAATAACCGTCCAGGCGAAAGCCGGGTTTTTCATTGAGGCTTTCGCCAAGGCTGACAATATAAAATTGAAAAAGCTTAAACCATTTTTCTAAATATTTTGCCGCCGGTGATGCTTTATTCGATTCCCAATCCGCATCTTTACTGTCGCCTGTGAGCAATAAACATTCCAAATCTGAGTAAGGGAGTAATTCCTTGCGGGTTATTGAGCCCAATGCGACAAGGCAGAACTCAAATGTCAGCGGTGGTGGATATATTAAATTTGAGCACTCGGCGGCTATATCCTGTAATAATTTTTTAATATCCGCACTGTAGCGATGGGCGGCGTTGATTCTTTTTTCGCTATCGATTCTATCCAGGTGTCCGTCAATTAATTGCCGATTCAGTTTTTCACGGCTTTCTTTGAGTTGAATTCGGTATATTTTCCAGTCTTCTTTTTCATCGGATGGTAAAATATCCGGTTTGCGTAATTGATAAGCATAAGATAAATAGCACAGTAAATTTTTCTTCCATTCGATATCATAACTTTTTGTCTTTAATGTTTTTAGAATGAGGGAATGAACAAAATGACAACCGGCGCCTTTATTTTCTGATTTTGACGATTGAGTGATAATATTTTCAATCGCCTTTTGTTGAAGCAGAATCGCTTTTTTTTCAACCGGTTCATCAGACAATGGGTAAAAATTTACTAATTGAAAGTTTGCGGCGCTTATTAATTTTATTTTTAATGAAGAAATTTCTTTTTCGACCGGTTGAGCTTTAAGCAAAGCCGCCTGGCAAAGATGATCCAAATTACCCAGCAATTCATCGATTTTTTCTTTTTCTTCGATAAATTCCTCTTTTAGGATGATATCCTGGCTACTGTCCAATTGTGAAATGCTTAAATGATGATCGGCTGCTATGGATTTAAATTCGTTGTTATTTAAATCTTTACATAAATTAATCACATCATCATGGTACTGCCGGGCTTTACTGATATTTTTTTTCCTGGCCAGATATTCCGTTACGGGTTTTACTCGAGTGAGAATATTCTTAACTTCTTCCTGTTCGGTAATGATTTTTTCTTTAATTGAATTAAGCAAAGCCGAAAGCAGGAGCAGTAAATCTTTAAATTCCAAATCAGAGCTTGTTTTTTCTTCAGTGACGGATTGAGTCAGACAATCCAATTGTTCTAATAATCCAAGGATAGAGTCTTTGAAATTTTTCATAAAAACCTCAGTGTCGAAATCCATTCGCTAAAGCTGTCATTGCAGATTTAGAATTATAATAATTTCCTGTGAAAAATATCAAGAGGATTTTCTACTATTCACCTCTTCCACAAGGGGAGAGGTGAAAAGATTGCGACTTTGAGCAGGTTATCAAGATAGGGATTTATTTTTTAAACATGACATTTTTTTTTCAGAGTTTCGGTTAGTTGATCAAAAGATTTGGCAAATTTTTCCACGCCCTCGTCTTCAAGCTGTTGGGTGACTTTGTCTATATGAATGCCCACTTTGGGTAACTGTTCGAAAATTTCTTTCGCTTCTGCGATATTCTGCTCAAGCTCGGATTTGGGATTTCCGTGGTCACGGTAAGCTTCGAGGGTTTCCATGGGAAGAGTATTGACCGTGTTTTTGCCGATTAACGCTTCAACGTATTTAACATCACTGTAGGCCGGATTTTTGGTGCTGGTACTAGCCCATAGCAGCCGTTGCTCCTGAGCGCCTTTTTCAGCCAGCTTTTTAAAGCGATTGGTGTTGATTAATTCCTTAAATAATTGATAGGCAATTTTTGCGGAAGCAATCGCGGCCTGTCCCTGTAAATTTTTTTGTCCCTGTTTTTCAAGAATGGGATCCACCAAAACATCAATCCGGCTCAGAAAAAAACTGGCCACAGAAGCGATGGATGTGAGCGATTTGTCCTGAGAAAGCCGTGTTTCCAGACCGGTCATATAAGCTTCGACAACTTTATGATAGCGCGGCACACCAAACAGCAGCGTGACATTCACATTAATACCTTCGCTGATCAACTGAGAAATTGCGGGTAATCCTTCAAGAGTGCCGGGCACCTTGATTAAAACATTGGGGCGATTAAGCTCTTTCCACAGCCGCCGCCCTTCCACGATCGTTCCTTCCGTATCCCGCGCCAGATGTGGGTTTACTTCCATACTGGCATAGCCATCTTTACCTCCCGTCTGATCATAGAGGCCGCGAAATTTATCCGCGGCATCACGGCCGTCGCGCAACGCAAGCGTTTCGTAGATATCGTGAATGTTTTTGGTGTCTTTTAGCAATGTGCGAATCGTCTGATCGTAATCATTGCTTTCGGAAAAAGCTTTTTCAAAAATGGAAGGATTAGAAGTCAGCCCGCGCAGGCTGTCTTCCTCGATTAATCGCTGCAGTTTGCCGCTGGTGATCAGGTCGCGATTAATAAAATCCAGCCAGATCGACTGGCCGAGCTCTGTTAGTTTTTTTAAGGGATTTTTTTTCATGATCTTTTCTCCTGTTATTTCTTTAATAATGCGAGCGCACGCTTACACACATTTTCCACACTGAACCCATAGTGGCTCATGACCACCGGCCCCGGTGCGGACGCGCCAAATTTTTCCACGCTGATGATGTCGCCGCGATCACCGATATAGCGTTCCCAGCCTTGGGAAACACCGGCTTCCACCGCAAGCCGTAAAGGAACCGACGGTGGTAAAACCGAATCGCGGTATTTTTGCGGCTGCGCAGCAAATAATTCCCAACTCGGCATCGAAACGATGCGCACGGGGATTTTCTGCCGTAGTAATTTTTTTCCCGCCTCGACGATCAAACTGACTTCCGATCCGCTGGCGATCAAAATGATGGAGGGTTTGCTTTCCGGCGCATCCACGAGAATATAAGCGCCACGCCGGAGTCCCTTCGCCGGTGCAAATTCCTTGCGGTCGAGAGTAGGGACGGCCTGACGGGTCAGTACTAAAGCGACCGGATTGTCGCGAGATTCTATGGCTACCCGCCATGCCTCCGCGGTTTCGTTGGCGTCGGCGGGCCGGATCACCACTAATTGCGGCACGGCGCGAAGATTGGCCAGTTGCTCCACCGCCTGATGGGTGGGGCCATCTTCCCCTAATGCCAGACTGTCGTGAGTGAATACATAAATCACCTGACGTCGCATGAGCGCCGCGAGCCGCATGGGCGGTCTCATATAATCGGAAAAAATCAAAAAAGTCGCGGTAAAAGGGATGATACCGCCGAAACTGGCCAGTCCATTGGAGATGGCGCCCATGGCATGTTCCCGCACGCCATAAAAGATATTGCGTCCTGCATAATTCCAGCCGCCGTCCACCGCTCCCTGTAAATCACCGTGGTCGGTTTGCGGAGTTTGGAAATTACCGAAATTGATCAGCGCTGTTTTAGTGGATGGATTTAAGTCCGCGGATCCGCCAATGAAACCGGGAAGGGCAGGATTAATGGCCTGCATCACTTTCCCCGACGCATCACGGGTAGCCATGCCCTTGGCGTCGGCGGGAAATTTCGGAATGTTCTCGTGCCAGTTTTTAGCTAATTCGTTATGGATAAATTGATGGAGTTCCGCGGCCATGCCGGGATATTTTTTTTTGTAGGCTGCCAGTTTATCGTTCCAGGCTTTTTCTGCTTTTTTACCATCCATAATCGCCTTGCGAAAATGTTGTTCAGCTTCTTTGGGAATATAAAATTCAGGTTTTGGCGGCCATCCCAAAGCCTGTTTGGTTAATTTCACTTCTTCGGAGCCCAGCGGTGAGCCGTGCGCTTCAAACGTATCCTGTTTATGCGGAGAGCCGTAGCCGATATGGGTTTTAATCAGGATTAACGACGGCCGTGCGGTTTCCTGGCGTGCCACTTCGATCGCGTGATCGATCGACTGCAAATTATTGCCGTCTTCGATAACTTGTGTATGCCAACCGTAAGAGTGAAACCGCTGCTGGCAATTTTCAGTGAAATGCAGATGGGTCGAAGCGGACAGCGTAATGTGATTATTATCATACAGATAAATTAATTTGCCCAGCTTTAAGTGTCCCGCGAGGGAGGCGGCTTCTGCGGCGACGCCTTCCATTAAATCACCGTCGCTGACAATGGCGTAGGTAAAATGATTGATCAGCTTAAAACTTGGGCGGTTAAAGCGCGCCGCTAAATAAGCTTCCGCAATCGCCATGCCCACGCCGTTGGCAAAGCCCTGTCCCAATGGCCCGGTAGTGACCTCAACCCCGGGCGTCAGTTCACTTTCCGGATGTCCTGGGGTCATACTTCCCCATTGCCGGAACTGTTTAATTTGTTCCAATGGCAATGGGTATCCGGTGAGATGCAGCAAACTGTAAAGCAACATGGAACCGTGGCCTGCGGAAAGCACGAAACGGTCGCGGTCATACCATTGCGGATTAACCGGGTTATGTTTGAGAAAACGCGTCCATAAAACATACGCCATGGGCGCGGCGTCGAGCGGCAAACCTGGATGTCCGCTATCGGCTTTTTGCACGGCGTCAATGGATAACGTCCGCAGAGTATTGACGCAGAGTTGATCGAGATTTTTTCGTTGTTGTGGTTTCATTTTTCCCATTCCGTGTGAAATACGCCGGGTTTGTCGATACGCTGGTAAGTATGCGACCCAAAATAATCCCGCTGGGCCTGAATGAGATTAGCGGGCAGCCAAGCACTCCGATAGAAGTCAAAATAAGCCAGTGAGACCATTAATCCCGGCGCCGTTACGCCCCGTGCGGCGGACTGGGTGACCACCTGCCGTAATCCCTCCTGATGTTCAGTCAGTTTATGGGCTACCGAAGAGTCCAGCAATAAACTGGGCAAGCCGGGCGATGCCTGAAAAGCAGCGCGAATATCTTCCAAAAACGCAGAGCGGATGATGCAGCCGCCGCGCCAGATTTTCGCCACTTCCGCCAGATTAAGTTCATACTGATACCGTTGCGAGGCCGCGGCCAATAACGTCATTCCCTGAGAATAAACAAGAATTGTACTGGCGAACAGCGCATGGCGGAGCTGGAGGAGAAAACTATCATAATCCTGTGAAAAACGGGGTAAGGCCAAAGAATATGAGCGGCTGATCTCTTCCCGTTCTTCCACCAATCCGGACAAATCACGGATCATCACGGCGATATCGATGGTGGGGGTGGGGACCTGCAATTCCAGCGCGGTTTGGGAAGTCCACATGCCGGTGCCTTTTTGTCTGGCGACGGGCAGTATCAGATCGATCAGTGCTTTGCCGGTACTGTCATCCATTTTGCCAAAGATATGGCTGGTGATTTCCAACAGGTAACTGCTTAATTCTCCCTGATTCCACTCGCTATACACTTCCTGACACTGTTGATTGGTTAAATCCATGCCCTGTTTCATCAGATTATAGGTTTCACTGATCAGTTGCATAATGCCGTATTCAATACCGTTATGAACCATTTTCACAAAATGACCCGCTGATCCTGACCCCAACCAGGCCACACAGGGTTCATTATTGACTTTAGCCGCGATAGCCTCGAATACCGGCTGTACCCGCTTCCACGCTTCCTTTGAGCCGCCGACCATGATGCTGGGCCCGTGGCGCGCGCCTTCTTCACCGCCGGAAACGCCGATGCCGAGAAACTGAATACCCTCCGCGGCTAACTGTTTTGCGCGGGTATCGGTGTCTTTAAAATAGGAATTACCGGCGTCGATAATGAGATCATTAGGCTCCAGCCAGGGCGACAGCGCTTTAATGACCGCGTCCACCGCACTGCCGGCGGGGACCAGCAACACAATGGCGCGTGGCCGCCGTAGCCGTTGCATGAACTCCTGGATATTGGTCGTGGCGTGAATATCACGCCCCTGCGATTCATGAGCCAGGCTGTCTGCCTGTTTGGGATCGTTATCGTAACCCGCCGCCGTGAAACCGTGGTCAGCGATATTGAGCAACAAATTTCGCCCCATCACGCCAAGGCCGACCATACCTATTTCGCATTGAGTTTGATTTGTCATGGTTATTTCCTCGCTAAGCCATTTCCGCTGAGTACAGCGTCCATGGCTTTTTTGTTTATATCCTGCGCATCGGCAAAGCCGATTGCTCGGAATGAAGGGGAAGAATCACGATTCTCCCCCTTGCGATCCCCCATCGTGTAAGGAGGAGCTTCCTCCTTTTGCAATTCTGTATTTTTGAATAAGCCGGTTGGTTGAGCTGTCGTGCTTTAACGCCGGTTCCTGCGTGCTTTCCAGCTCGGGAATGATGCGTTCGGCCAGTTTCTTGCCGAGTTCAACCCCCCACTGATCAAACGAATCTATCTGCCAGATGGCGCCCTGAGTGAATACGCTGTGTTCGTACAGCGCCACCAGCTTTCCCAGCGCCGCCGGAGTCAACCGGTCGAGCAGGAGCAGGGTGGAAGGCCGGTTGCCTTCGAAGGTGCGGTGGGGCGCCAGCCACGCTGGGGTTCCTTCGGCTTCCACTTCCTCAGTGGTTTTACCAAAGGCCAGGGCTTCCGCCTGCGCAAACACATTGGCCATCAGCAAGTCGTGATGGCGTCCGAGCGGGTTAAGCGGATGGGTAAACGCAATAAAATCGCACGGAATCAGTTTGGCGCCCTGATGCAGCAGTTGATAAAAAGAATGTTGGCCGTTGGTGCCGGGCTCTCCCCAATAGATGGGGGATGTTTGATAATCGACTGTTTTTCCCTCCAGGGTCACGTGTTTGCCATTGCTTTCCATGGTTAATTGTTGCAGATAAGCTGGAAAACGTAACAAATATTGTTCGTAGGGCAGAACCGCCACCGTCTGGGCGGCGAAAAAATTGTTGTACCAGATCGTGAGTAATCCCATCAGCACGGGTAAGTTGCGCTCGAAAGGAGAGTGGCGAAAATGCTCATCCATTTGGTGGAAACCGTCGAGCATGTCGCGAAAATGTTTGGGGCCGATAGCAATCATCGTTGATAACCCGATAGCGGAATCCATGGAGTAGCGACCGCCCACCCAGTCCCAAAACTCAAACATATTGGCGGTGTCAATCCCAAACTTCGAGACCTCTTCCGCATTGGTGGAAATGGCGACAAAGTGTTTGGCGACGGCCTTCGGATCTTTCAGGCTCCTGAGAGTCCAATCCCTGGCGGTATGCGCATTGGTGAGCGTTTCCAAAGTGGTGAAGGTTTTGGAAGAGATAATAAATAGCGTATCGCTGGCGTCCAGATCGCGAGTGGCCTCGGCGAAAGCAGTACCGTCGACATTGGATACAAAACGGAAGGTGAGGTCGCGTTGACTATAATGGCGCAGGGCTTCGTAAGCCATCACCGGTCCGAGGTCGGAACCGCCGATGCCAATGTTTACGATATTGCGAATGGCTTTGCCCGTATGCCCTTTCCACTCGCCGTTGCGGAGCCTGTCGGCGAAGGCCGCCATCCTGTCCAGCACGTCATGAACCTCCGGTACCACGTCTACGCCATCCACAAACAGGGATTCACCCCGGGGCGCGCGCAGCGCCACGTGCATGACGGCGCGCTGTTCGGTGACATTGATTTTTTCGCCTTTGAACATGGCAATGATTCGGCCCTGCAATCCCGATTCCTGCGCCAACTGTAACAGCAGCGACAGTGTTTCAGTGGTCAGGCGATGTTTTGAAAAATCACAATAGATACCTGCCGCCTCCACGCTAAAACGTTCTCCGCGTTTTGGATCGTCGGCGAACAGCGTTCGCAAATGTTGCCCGCGCACTTTTTGATAGTGAGCTTCGAGGGCCTGCCACGACGGCAGTTTCGTCAGACTACTCATAACCAGCCTCCATTAAATCCCGCCTGCCGCAAACCTTTGCTGATGTAGGGGCAGTTGCGCATCAATTCCCATATAAATCCGGTGCGATAATTTTCGATCATCAAAATAATCGGTCCTTCATTCAACCCATAATGCCAGGGCGACACCCACCCGCAGGGGTGATTTTTATCGGGGTGAGTTTGATTGAAAGTCGCTCTAAAACCATACACATGACCTTCTTTCAGTTTCATTTTATAAGTGTAGTGTTCGATTACCGGCAGCACAATTTCCGGAGCGAACGGCAATGATGTGATTGCCGCCCAGGGTGCGACAGTGCCGTCGTCAGGCCCATAGGGCACGCCGCGTCCTATGTAATTATAGAATTCGCGCACGATTCCGTTGACTTTGCGGGTGTCGGGGCCAGGCCCGTCGCTGGCGGTAATTCCCCAGCAGCGGTAGCTATATCCGCTGAATCCGAGCGGATTTGAGATGGCGTAACTTTGCTGAACATAAGTGGCCCGGCGGCTGTTTTCGAAATAATCGATGCCTTTTTCGCGCATGAAATCATCCTGAATCTTGCGAAAGTCGATCCAGACGTGTGATAACTGATGAGTAAATAAGGGTCCGGCGTACAGAAAATGAATGCCGTGACAGGTTTTCCATTCGTAAGTGGAAACCCAGGCGGTGTAACCGCTGGCAGGCAACGGAAAAGTCGGTGAGCCCAGCGCGAGAGTATATAGCAGCATGGCTTCATCATAGCCTTCCCATCGATAAGGCAGAAATCCGCTTTCCGGTTTCCAGCCGTGGGTGAGTGTTTTTCCCTGGTTTTGCGCCCATTGCCAATCTGCGCGCCGGTAAAGCGCATCCGCGAGTGTGCGAATTTCCTGTTCTTCGGGAGTGTTAGCGTTAAAATACTGGGCTGCCGTCAACATACCCGCGAGCAGAAAAGCAGTATCGACTGTCGACAGCTCGCTTTGCCAGGCGCGTCTGCCGGTTCTCATGTCGAGAAAATGATAATAAAAACCCTTATAGCCGGTGGCGTCGGTTTTCAGGGCCTTGCGGACTATTCCAGAAAAAACGCAAGGTATTCAGGGTGAGCCCAATCGCGGCCGCACGCGTCATATACCCATGTTCGACCGCGACAGGATAAGCAGTTAATCCCAAGCCGGTTGCCGCAATGCTGGCGGGCCAGTTCGCAGTGGTTTTATCCAGCACCAATCCATTCTCCAGATTGGTTTCGTGGATGAAATATTTAAATGTTTCGTGTTGCAGCTTTTCCAGCTCAGCGCTTTCGGATAATGGTCTTTTGCTCATAATTTTAAACCAAATTTAGCCAGTTGCTCACGCGTCGACTCATAGTCGGTGTGGTGTATGCATTTAATTCCCAAATCCTCGGCGACGGTGACGAACAGGGCTCTGTCTTCAATGTAAATTATTTGCGTAATAGGCGTCTGGGAAATATTTAAAGCCATACGAAAAATGTCCGCATCGGGTTTGCGAAAATGCACGTAACAGGAAGAAATAAAAAAATCCACGAAATTACGCAACCTGAATTTTTTAATTCGCCATTCATTAAGTTCATAAGCTTCGTTGCTGACGACGGCTATTTTTAATTCGTACCGCGATTTGAGTTGGCGGATCAATTCCAGCATTGGGGGGAAGGGCTGAGATTGTGCAAACATAAATTCCTTAAATTGCGCCTGCGTAAACGCACGCTTTTCATAAAATATGATACGGTGAAGATATTCTTTCAGGTCAATTTTACCTAATTCATAAGTATCAAACGTGAGATGGTGCCGTTCTTCCATTTCATCGAAGTCCAGTTTAAATTTTTTCGCCGCTAATTTTCGTGAGGATTTTCCCCAGCCATTTGTCAACAAAACGCCGCCGATGTCGATAAATAATGTAGTGATTGTCATTTTATCACCTTATTAATGATGATTTGCGCTTCCAGCATAATCCGCTGCAGATGTTCGCTGCTTTTGAAACTTTCCGCATAAATTTTATAAATAGCTTCGGTCCCCGAGGGCCGCGCCGCGAACCAGCCATTGTCAGCGATCACTTTCAAACCGCCAATATCAGCGTCGTTTCCCGGGGCTTGCGTCTGTATCGCCCGGATGTTTTCGCCCGCCAGTTCCTTTTGCTGAATTTGTTGTGGCGACAATTTCTTTAATAGGGCTTTTTGTGCATTGGTGGCCGGCGTATCCATTCGTTCGTAAACGGAAATGCCGAGCTCAAGTTCCAGCTCATGATAAAGTTTACCGGGATCCCGTTCCATTCGTGCGGTGATCTCCGCTGCCAGCAGGGCGGGGACGATGCCGTCTTTATCTGTCGTCCAGACACTGCCATTTCGTCGCAGAAAAGAGGCTCCGGCGCTTTCTTCGCCGCCAAAGCCTAACTCACCGCGGAGCAGCCCATCGACAAACCACTTGAATCCCACCGGGACTTCATAGAGCTTGCGCTTCAGCTTTGCGGCGACCCTATCGATCATCTGGCTGCTGACCACGGTCTTGCCCACTGCCGCGCTTAGGCTCCATTGCGGGCGGTGTTGAAAGAGATAAAAAACGGCGGCCGCCAGATAATGATTCGGCGGCATCAGACCGCTACCTGGGGCCACGATGCCATGCCGATCATGATCAGTATCACAGGCAACGGTGATGTCGAAGCGGTCTTTTTGAGCGATTAACTGTTCCATTGCGTACGGTGAAGAAGGATCCATGCGGATTTGGCCGTCCCAGTCAACGGTCATAAAACGAAAGGTTGGATCGACAACGGAATTTACGACGGTCAGGTTTAATCCATAGCGCTCGGCAATGGGACCCCAATACTGAACTCCCGCGCCTCCCAAAGGATCAACGCCTATACGAATCTTTTTGTCGCGAATGATTGGCATATCGAGGACGTCGCCAAGGTCCTCCACGTAAGGATTAATATAGTCGTGTTGATGCGTGGTGGCTGCGCGCAAAGCCTTTTCCAGTGGAACTCTTTTTATCCCCTGCAGCCGGTTTTGCAAAAATTCATTGGCTTTGGCTTCGATCCAATCGGTGATGGCTGGGTCAGCAGGACCGCCATGAGGAGGATTGTATTTGAAACCGCCATCCTGCGGAGGATTGTGTGAAGGCGTTATCACGATGCCGTCCGCCAGCCCGATCAATCGCCCGCGGTTATAAACCAGTATCGCATGGGAAATCACCGGCGTGGGTGTATAAATATCCGGTTTGGCGATCATCACTTCTACCTGATTAGCCGCCAGAACTTCGAGTGCGCTGGCCAGCGCCGGTGCGGAAAGGGCGTGGGTATCGATACCGAGAAACAGTGGGCCCTGAATATTTTTCTGGATACGATAAAGAACAATCGCCTGAGTGATCGCCAAAATATGCCACTCATTGAAAGTTTTTTCGAAGGCGCAACCGCGGTGGCCGGAAGTGCCGAACAAAACTCTTTGCGCCGCGATCGCTGGATCGGGTATTTCCGAATAATAAGCGGTAATCAATTTCGGGATATTCACCAAGATCCCGGTTGGAGCAGGCTTTCCAGCCAGAGGACTGATGTTTCTTGTTTGAGATTGTTGATCCATCTTACACATTAGGTAAACCCGCCTATTTTATAAATTTTCGGCTAAAAAACTCACTTTGGACGTGTCATTTCAGCGAAGTCTCTAAGTAATCCCTACTAAACTATTAATCTTTACAAGGCATTAAACAAAACTCGCTATGTGTCATTCCAGCGAAAGCTGGAATCCACTCTTCCCGTACAGCCCATGGATTCCAGCTTTCGCTGGAATGACACGTAATGGGTTCACTGAATATTTACGATTCTTCAGTGTTGACATTTTCCTTATCTCTAATAGGAGGCAATTTTCGCTGTACTCAGCGAGTAATCCCCACTAAACTATTAATCTTTACAAGGCATTAAACAAAACTCGCTACGTGTCATTCAGCGAAAGCTGGAATCCACTCTTCCCGTACAGCCCATGGATTCCAGCTTTCGCTGGAATGACACGTAATGGGTTCACTGAATATTTACGATTCTTCAGTGTTGACATTTTCCTTATCTCATAGGAGGCAATTTTCGCTGTACTCAGCGAGTAATCCCCACTAAACTATTAATCTTTACAAGGCATTAAACAAAACTCGCTATGTGTCATTCCAGCGAAAGCTGCAATCCACTCTTCCCGTACAGCCCATGGATTCCAGCTTTCGCTGGAATGACACGTAATGGGTTCACTGAATATTTACGATTCTTCAGTGTTGACATTTTCCTTATCTCTAATAGGAGGCAATTTTCGCTGTACTCAGCGAGTAATCCCCACTAAACTATTAATCTTTACAAGGCATTAACCAAAACTCGCTACGTGTCATTCCAGCGAAAGCTGGAATCCACTCTTCCGGTACAGCCCATGGATTCCAGCTTTCGCTGGAATGACCCGTAACGGGTTCACTGAATATTTACGATTCTTCAGTGTTGACATTTTCCTTATCTCTAAAAAAAACTTCTATACTATACTATATACCATAACGGCTAGATTATCAGGGAAGGGATTATGGAAAAATCTGACAATTTTACCGGTGCGCGGAGCTCCGGGCAAAGGCCTGCAAATCCGTGCGTCATGGTGATTTTTGGAATTACGGGAGATTTAACCAAACGCCTGCTATACCCGGCGCTTTGTAATTTAGGCGCTAAAGGATTATTGGAAGAAAATTTTTGTATCGTCGGAGTAGCCTTAGATAACTACACTACCGAATCTTTTCGCACGCAATTCACTAAAGACGTTGAACAGTTTGTCACGGACCCTACCGCCAAAGAATTTGGACTTTTATTAATAAAACGCATTGAATATATTCCCGGCGCTTTCACCGATGATAAAACGTATGCAGAATTAAAAAATAAACTCGAAGAATTACATGCCCATAAAGCCAGTAAAAACTGCTTATTTTATTTTGCAGCACCTCCGGAATTTATGACCACGATCGCCACGGGATTGAATAAGGCCAAATTGGTCAATGAAAAAGGCCATAATTATTTTCGGCGAATCGTCGTGGAAAAACCATTTGGACATGACCTTACTTCCGCGCGAAAATTAAATCGCAAATTATTATCGATAGTAGATGAAAAACAAATATTTCGTATCGACCATTATCTGGGTAAAGAAACGGTACAAAATCTGTTGGCGTTTCGATTTTCTAACGGAATTTTTGAACCGATCTGGAATCGCCGCTACATCGATCACGTACAAATTACCGTAGCCGAAACGTTAGGCGTAGAGTTGCGCGGCGGTTATTACGAGCAGGCCGGCGCTTTACGGGACATGGTTTCCAGTCATTTACTGCAAATGCTCAGTTTGATCACGATGGAACCGCCGGTGACATTTTCCGGCGATTATATTCAAAATGAAAAATCCAAAGCGCTGCGGTCCGTACAGGTTTACACTCAGGAGGAAGTATTACAACAGGCGATTCGCGGACAGTATGGAGCCGGAAAAATTAACTCTGCTAATTGTCCGGCTTACAGATCTGAAAAACACGTCGATCCCGCATCCACAGTGGAAACTTTTGTGGCGTTAAAATTATTATTAAACAATTGGCGTTGGCTGCACGTACCGTTTTATCTGCGCACTGGCAAACGCTTACCGGCGCGTTCAAGCGAGATAGTCATACAGTTTAAATCAGAGCCTGCGATTTTATACGATAACTATGGGAAAAATGTGTTACCCAATTTATTGCGTATAAGAATCCAACCCGATGAAGGAATTTCCCTGCGTTTTAACGCTAAAATACCCGGACAAACATTGCGGCTAGGCCAAGTAGCAATATGCTGAGTCAATAAGTTAGGCATAAAA
>CAVQJI010000010.1:0-52500 GCA_963712715.1 uncultured Pseudomonadota bacterium
AGTACCGCAGAAATTATACAAAGAATTACTGAGGTAGCTGTGCCACAGGATAGTGATAATCCATTATATAAAGGGTGGTTTGTTACTCATAAATTGGAAACTGTAGATGAAACATATTCGTCACTTCCTCCCAAGCTAAAACACGACCGCTGGTCAGTGCCTGGATTATTATTAAGAGCGCCTATATGCGTTTTAGTATCAGAACAGAAAAAGGAATATTATGTACGAGAAGGTAAAGACAATAGAGCTGGTAAATATCCTCCACAAATAGTCAGTCGACAACTACCGCGTTATTTAGAAGCAAATAGTAAAGATCTACTGGTTATTGGTGAAAATGTCGCATTACAAGAAAAAATCAGGAACGCTGAACAGGCTTATCAAGAAGCGATAAGAATATATAAGTCTCTGCAAGAAAACACTGAGGAGGAAATCCTCCCGGACATCCCCATCCCCGACCGATTCTGCATGAACGACAAATGCATTATTTTATAGCCTGTAGGAGTGCTAACCGAGAACCATCGAAATTTCTGTCAGTCATTATTTTTTGGGTATTGATACCGACATGGGAGCTTGGGAATATTTTACCCGGCATTGGCAGGATTTGTTCTCTGCTTTGAGTTCACGGGCCAATTATGCAAAACTTGCTGCGAATCTGTGGCCTGTCACTCAAAGAGTCCAGGCTCATGTAGCCACTCAACCGGGGGGCATCAAGTGTGTGTCCCTACTGCGACCATTTAATTTAAGAAATAAATAGAGTCTTTTATGCAGTGCCCAATGATGAACCAGGACAGCTGATGAACTATCCGGGCATTGCATAAAAGACTCTTTGAAACCACAGTTTTGAGTTAATTTATTTAAAAATTATTAACTTACATTATATGCAATTTATGATCAATCAACAAAAGATAAAAATACCCTATAAAAATAGCTATTTTTGAATGGTAAAGAAAATACAAAAAATTAGCTTATTACCAAGTTATTGAAAAAATTATCATAAAACTCAAAACTCAGGTTATAGAAATGTGCTCTTTCTTCGCTAATTCTTTAGCGACTTGATGCAAAGAATTCGGTAATTTTATGCTGATAGCGTGCATTTTATAACTCCCCCATGAATGTTAACAATTCTCTCGGCGTTACAATTTTAATTCCAAAACGTTTTGCTTCTGTAAAATCTCGCTGATTATAAGTCACAATAAAATCAGCTTGCGAAGCTACTGCAAGTTCCAAGATCATATCATCTGCTGGGTCATGTAAAGCGGGTCGCCATAGATAATAAATTCTGGTATTTTCGCTGGTGGCGCAGATATAATCCAGTAGATGATTGATTTTTCGTTCACCTAAATCCGGCAGCAGCCGCTTGATCACTGCTTCATATTCTAAGACCAAAGCAACAGAAACACTATGCGTAAATTTCTTAGTCCCAAAGCGCAGCAACCGATTAGCAGCCCCTCGCCTGGACTTCCCCCTTTAAAAAGCGACCGTTAGGTTGTCTTAAATAAGCCTGAAATAATCTTACAACGGCTTTAAAAAGTGTTACGCAATCCTTCTGCATAGCTTCTACATGATATTTTTAGGATTTTAGACCATTTAATTTGTCGTTTACAATCAGGCACAATGAATAAAGAAATCGAAAGTTTTTGGCACAGTGATTTAAATGATGTAGTAATCGATTATATGCCTTCCGCTCCAGTTAAGTCAGAAATAAAGAAACAGGGATATTATTTAAATAATAAACCAATAAAATTACGATTGATTAAATATAAAATTGATGATGAAACTTTTGTGTGTGCAACCACACTGATTGGAGAACAATACCCATTGAATGAATTTCCACATGTTTATCATGGCAGATGGGGAATTGAAGAACTGTATAAAATTTCAAAGGAATTTATTGATGTGGAAGATTTTCATGGCAAGTCTGAGCGCGGTGTTAAGCAAGAATTATATGCTCATGCAATATTGATTAATATTGCCAGGATATTTGAATCAGAAGCCAATAAAGAATTACCGCCATCATCGAGTAATCATTATGAAGGAAAAGATACGAAATTAAAAGGAAATTATTGGCAAGGACTATTTGATGGGATACAGAAATTAAAAATTAATTTTAAAAATTGTTTACTTGTTGTCAGCCGATTTATAGAGAAATTGATAATATCATTAGAGGAAGAAAAAGAAAGTTGGTTATCAAAGATGTTAGCTAGTATTTCACGTGTACGGCAGAAAATAAGACCCGATCGTCATTATGTTAGGTGTTCTAGAAAACCTTACACTAAATGGCAAAGTAGCAATGCATCTAAACTTGCAAAAGCTTAACCGAATGCCATTGTTACGCCTAGAACCCCTACATGACACTCTATGCCTACCACTAACAACACACTTTCTAACGTGTCCTTCCGGCACATCTGCGTGCATTAATTTAATTTCTTCTTTACCATAGATTTGCGCAGCATTATTTCCAGACTTCCGGCAAGCGTGCGTGACTTTCCTTTGCCCGCTTCGCTATGCTCGTGGCTTCGTTCATTGATTATGAGGAGCAACGATGACTACGACCACTCGGATTCATTCCGATCACTTAACCCTGGATTCGGTTAAACAGGCTTTTGATGACTGGCGCAATCAGCGGGGACGCGAGAAAGCCATCCCTCCTGACCTTTGGCGGCAGGCCGTTCAACTGATTCCGCATTACCGACAGCGCCAGGTATTAAAGACACTCAGACTCAACCATGCCCAACTGCGCAAACATCTCGATTCGATCACTCAGCGCTCATCAGACACTCACCGGGTTGAGCAGACACCATCGGCTCAACCACCATCTCCTTTTGTTAAAGCTTTTTTACCGCCCGCCGCTGATCAGACTTATCAGGTGGAATGGCAACGACCGGATGGCGCACAGTTAATCATTAAAAATCTGGATTCCACAGGACTCAGTACGCTCATTCAACACTGGAAGTCTTAACCATGTTATCACTCACACCCACTCAACCTTTGCTGCTCGCTATTCAGCCCGCTGACTTCAGGAAAGGCATTGACTCTTTGGTAGCGCTTTGCCGCCAACAGTTACAGCAGGATCCTTTTTCCGGCGCCGTGTTTGTTTTCACCAATAAAAACCGTACGGCTATTAAGGCACTCGTCTATGATGGCACCGGATTTTGGCTTTGTCTTAAAAGATTTTCTGCCGGAAAATTAAAATGGTGGCCGACCACCACGGATGACTGTCAACGCATCAGGGCCATTGAACTCCACATCCTGTTCAGTCAGGGACATCCACTCCAGGCCCGATTATCCGAACCGTGGCGACAGCTCACTTCCTCTGTTCCCTGCGCCGGTTAAGCCGCTTTGCGTAAACACATTTTTTCCAGGGTTTTCCGATAATGCCATGGCAGCCATGCTTCGGGATCTTTAAAAACCAGCGATTTGTATTCCTGCAGGGCCACCAGATAATCAAACGGATTTTCGCCCGCCAGCGCCGCCGTTTGGATCAGGCTCGTCAATATATTACTGATCACCGCTCCATGTTGAGTTTTGTAAAACGCCGCATTTTTTCGGACTCTAATCGGTATTTTGAGCGCCCGCTCCACAATATTATTGTCAATCGGCGCGCCGGGCACAATTAAGAAGCGCCTCAGCGCTTTCCAGTGTTTTAACAAATAACGCATTGCTTTTCCCAGTGAACTGTTCGGCTCCACCTGTTTCTCCGCTAACTGGGCTTTCAGCCACCGATTCAGTTCCAGCATGACCGGTTTGCTGTGTTGGCGATGATAACGCCAGCGTTCCATCGATGACATCCCTTGTGTTTTTTCCTCTACCTCAAACACCACCGCCAAAGATTTCATCACCTTTAAACACGGTTCAGGGAAAAAATCCAACAAATCCCGGAACTTTCTGAAGCCATGACCCAGGCAGTTACACAGGATCGTTTTAAATGATTTCGGAATATTCACCGGCAAAGCATCGCACATCTGGATAATCGCTGGTTTAGTACTGTCACGATGGCGCAGTATTTGCTCTAAATTTTCTCCTGCGTGGCGTTTTCCCGTATAGTATAAGGCGATGGTATGACCTTCGGCTTTGGCAATAATGCAACTGGTATGCATGCCGGGGCGGTTCTTGTCGGGATTAGCCTTATTCTCTTGCATGATCGATAATATCTTTACCGTGGTATCATCATTGTGAACTAATTCCCCATTGGCCGCTTTTTTTTCTAAAATATTCACCACCGGATAGGCCGCATCGGCCACGGATTCTACCAGCTCAAACTGCGTGGCATCAGGCAAGGGAAATCCTAATAATCGTTGCACATTTTCCTGACGATAAAATGGAACCGCCACATAATATTTTTGAATAGCCAATTGTGCCTTGAACGCATGATCATATTTTTCCTTCGGTGCATTCGGTGGTAACGGAGCAGTTACCACCTCGCCGCACAAATTACAACGTAACTTATCTAACAGATAACGGTGAACCGTCGCCAGGGCGTTACCGGTGATGCGGATCACCACGCCAGGATGCTTGAGCGGATACAGATGGCCACCACAGCCATCGGGACACTCATTACCCGCTTGGAATATGTCCAAAGCGATCGGAATGTTAATGGCCGTGATGTAGGCGGCTTGTCCGATGCGACCATGCCCTTTGCGGGTATTGCGGGTGGTTTCCGGTGTAGGCTGGGCTACCAGATCGCTGGGTGGGTTGTCGCCACTCGTGCCCGTGTCGCCGGGAGGAGAATCGGCGTTTCCCTCTGCATTCGACGAGGTAGACGACTCTACTGATTTTTCCAGAGGATTCGAAGAATTTTTATTGTCTTTCTTTTTTTTCTTCCTGGAGTGACTCCCACCTTCGCCGAATAACATGCGCTGAAGGTTGCAAATACTAATGTTTTTTTCGCGAATCGCTTCGGGTAACCAGGTCGCAAATTCAATGCAACCAATCATCAAGTCTTGCGTTTCTTTGCTTAAATTACTGGTTTGAATTTCACGAACCGCTGCATCTAATTCTTCGCGTGATTTGTTGATAATCATCGGCAATTGATAGGTAATATTCAAATGATCTTCCTTTTATCTTCATGATGACAATCCTGTCATTGGCGAGAGTTTGTATCAGAATATTTTAAAAATCAAGCATTTTCACCCATTCTTGCAAGAAAATGGACGCTGCGCAAACTCATCATAATTGAAAAATTTAATTACGGCACGCATGGTCGCCGGAAGGGCACTTTCTAACAGAAATTTACAAAAATCGACTACCTCCACGGTTCTAAAGCACAACCTTTTTTTCTATTGGGGTCATTAATAAATTCTTCCGGAGTCCATTGGTGATAAAATAAATGACCATAACCTTGGCCAACACCGCCGCCATGACCTACTGGCGGTTGAACGCCTTTAATATCAGCTTCCAGTTTTTTTAGCTCATTTTCAATACCTTGAGTAAAGAGTCTACTTTGTAAATGATTATTAATAACTTTTTCGAGTTTTTTTGACAACCATGCTTTATAGGTGGGTAAAAATCCTATAAAAAAATCACTGAATTTTTTAGCCCATGTATTCTTATCTGCTTCATCCGTTAAATAAAGTGTTCCTCGCTTATTAACAAAATAATCTCGCAACTGAGAAACAGACATAATAACTAGCTCACGTTTTTCTAATATAATATTTCTGCGCATTTTTTTATATTCATCTATTTTATCAAATACTTGTTTTATATTTTCAGTAAATTTCTTTTCATCAGATTTTACGTCGGGTATTATAGGGATGCCATTAAAGCGATCTCTTATTAGTTCAACCTCTTCTTTCTCCATTTCCAATGCATATAAGTCGCTATTAGGGTTCTGAGAATAAAAGCGCCTTACATTAGCGTTTGCCTTTTTATAAAAGTTCTTGCGTATATTTTTACTATCTTGAGTATCATACTTAGGGTAAGTATTATAATCGGAAGCAAGTAAAACTAAATCTGTTTCCTCCATAAACTCCCGAATTGCTGTAGCTTTTGTATCAATATCCACGCCAGCATCTCTTTTACCACCTATGAAAGTTATCCATGGACTATTCACAACGCCATCAAAATACTTTCCATACGAATAACCATTGTGACTAAAACCTGCGCTTAAATATTTTTGTCCTCTTGCAATTTCCTCGATATGACTTTCTAATTTAGTAATCATTTGATCTGGAGCAGTTATCATAAATTCTTTCTTTTCCTCTTCTTCATAACCATAAATACCATTCTTGGTACCAAAAAAAGAAGGTGAATATTTATAGATTGGTCTTTGATTCAAATAATCTTTCAATCTGACTAAGCCATTATAGTGATAAGGTTTGGCTCGACTTACCAAAACATGAGTTTCATTATTTTCTCTGTAGTACACATAAAGATATGACTGACGCATTTCCTATAACCTCCAATTGTTATTGTTTTAACTGATCATATTTTTTCAGTCAGAATTTTCACAACATTATTGATTAACCAATGTCAAACTGTGATAACCACAATTCATTATTAATGACAAAGTTACAACTCTAATTTTTAATGTATTTAACCAAAGACTCTTCTTGGGATTGTACGTTTTAGGCTGTGGTTTTTCAATGAGTGAGTAAGGCTGGTTTCGGCTGGCCAAAAAGTATAGTTTTTGGCCAGCCCTCAACGCTGTTTCTAAGCTTGTAAACGGCAGAATTAAAAGGAATAACCTGCGCTTGATCGGGGTGGGCAATGCCTCCCTGTAATACCTGATGCGAATAAGTATTTTTATCTTTTTTGTATTCCTTTACCAAACATTGCCCACAGTGAATATCTTCCGAGCTAAAAAATTCTGAACCATCGATTGGAAAATAATAATATCCTGGAATAAGCTGATAGGCTTCCAGGTGTTTTCCGCGTTGTAAGCGTAAGTAATGATCTTTAAACGCTGGCTGAAAAAAATGACTGTCCACTTCATCAATAATTTCTCGCATTTGCGTTTCTTTCGGTATGTTTTCCACGTTAAATAAAGTTTGTAAATTACTGCGCTGCCGTTCTTCTTTCAGTCGCTCTTGAAATTGCAGCAATGACGGGTCTTGAAAATGCATACAGGCAAATCCACTCATCAATACGTCATGAAGACTTAACTTTCTTTTGCCCGATTCTCGCCAATCGGGTATTGCTCGAAATATTTCAGATAATTGACTGCGCAATGCCGTAAAGTTGAGGTGTTTTTTCTGTTTCATCAGACGTATCCCTGTCAGTAGGTAAAAAAAGAGCACCCTTTGCTCCGTTAAGGGATATTGTACGAAAACTTTTTTTACATAGCCATTGCCCTTATCAATAATTCAATGACTTACGGTAGGATGATAGTTCGCCGAGAATTGCTGTAACAATTCGTCTTGAACTTTCTTATCCAGTTCGTAGAACTCATACTCGAATTTTTCATGAAATTTAACTGTCCACTGCATAGTTAATTATAACACATAAGTCATTATGATTTCAAGGTCATAATCGATCTGGGGTCATAATCGATCTGGCTTCAATCTTTGGCCGGGTGTTAAAGGTATGTGTGGTTATAACTTCAGCAAATTAGGCGCCAGCTTACTGCTTTCCTTTGCAATAAAAACGACCCATATATCTTAAATATCACATGATTTTATGTAAAATGGCCATTTTTCAAATGGCGTCATTGCAATCAGAGATAAAGTATAAGTTCTCTTAACTAGAACTAGTACTCTGTGAACTATAACTTGAACTGCTAGAAATGGTGGTACCTGAAGCAGAGGAACTTGAACTAGAACTACCAGAAAGACGCATTGCGCTTGTTGTTGATACCGAGGGAAGAGGTCTTAGAGCGGGAACGCATCGATAAAGCTGATCTAAACCTTTCGGATAATTACAGAGGGTTAATAATGCATTCTTTAGAATTTCTGAATTAGCTGGCCTTACAACATATTGTGAAGCTGCTTTGTAGAGAGTAGATATTATATTTACACATTCGTTATCGCTTACCTCATTTACACCTGGTAAGCAACAATGTATTAGGAGTTCTTGCATCCGATCAATTACATCTTGTTGTGCTTTTATCTCTTCTGTACTTCCAGTTTTTATTGCATCTCTACTAGCATTGATTGTCTTGATCATTTTAAAACTTATTGATTCTGCACTTTTTCCCCGCAAGTCTATTAAGCTTCCCGCAAGTGCCTGTTCATCTGTTGTTGGAAAAAGCTGCCGACGAATATCTTTTCTCATAAAAAATCTCCTTAATTAAGTGCCGCCCTTCTGACTTAACTTACTTATGAAAATATCATAAATGCCAATCAAAGAATATCATAAAACTATAGTTTTCGGCCACCCCTCAGTGCCATTTCTAATGGCTGTTGAAAAATAGTAGGCGAATCAGAAATAACTTTACCGGAATTTTTGGCCAGTTACTACGCAGCTTCCTTGAAATCCCTTACCTGTTTAGCTAATTTTTGAGCTACCAGGGCATTTAGAGTAATACCAGCACGGGCTGCTTCAATCGCCAATGCCCGGTGTACCCGGCGATCAATTCGAACATTGAATTGCCCACTATATTCTTTCTTAATCGGCGCAATGGGAATCTCTTGACCATCCTCCCGGTAACTCTCTTTTAATAGCTCCCATGCAGCCTCAAGTTCATGTAAGGCTTCTTCAGGAGTATCTCCAGCCGCAGAGATATGAGGCAATTCAACAAAGTGAGCCAACCAATCCCCGTCATCTTCTTCGATTAGGGTCACACTAAAACCATCAAATTTATCACTCATAATTCATTACCTCCTCTCACACCTTTTCAATCGACCTGGGTAGTTTCTTCTGTCAAGAGCTTCAAAAACTGTTTAACTTGATACCCTTTAGCCTTGCCCTCTCGATTCTGGACAGGCAACCGAAAACCTTTAGGTGAGTACCAGATTTCATGACTACCCTTCTGTCGTTTGTTTACCCAGCCTGCCCTACTCATCAGTATTTGAAAATCTTTAAAACTTAACCCATCCGGGTTGTTTTGGGCTTTCTGGAATAATTTTTCTTGGGTTGCCATAGAGTAACTATATATGGTTACATACGGTTTGTCAAACGAAAATACAGATAGTGCTGTCTTGTGAGTTCGACTTCCGTCTCATAAGGCGAATTTTAGTCAAATCACCTGTACCATCTTACTTCCTTGCAACAAAAACGACCGTTTTTATGAACTGAGCAATAGGTCTAAAAATAAACAAATCCGTTACTTGCAGCCGACATCCCGGTTTTGGATACTCTCTCTCATGCTCCCACTTTTCGTCGCCGTCTGGCTAGAACCCCCAATAGCTTATAAATGGCATTGAGGGATGGCCAAAAATTATAGTTTCTAGTCAGCCGTGATCTATTGATCAGAACCTGGTTAGAACAACACCAGACTGGTTTGTAGTTTTTCCAGTCCAGAGATTAATCCTTCAAGCAGCATTTTATTCACAGTAAGGTTAGACAAAGAATTTGTTTCTTTTTGAATATCCGCAAGCTTTTGCAAAAAATCGACTCTGAAAGGTGCTGTCTCTGTTTGCGCAGACGGATACTTCTCCAGTACCAATGATCGCGCACGTTCAATTAAGCTCAAATTTTCTATTTTTTGTTGTTTTGGGTCTGTTGGTACCCGTCGTGGCGGGCTCATTAATGCACAAAATGATGTCGACAGGGACGAGGGAATTGCCGAACTGGATGAACTGGAAGAGGATGAGCCTGAGGAAGAATACAGATCAGGTTCTCCTGCACCTAAGGCTATTTTTTCTGGTTGAGTCAGTGAGTCAATGTGTGATTCATACTCCTGTAACAATTGCACTTTTTGATCACGCGGAGGGGGCGGTAAAAATTGCGCGTGTGATGCATACCCGCCAGGGGATGGAGATAGCGGTTTTCCTGCAGTATGGATATTTTCTTCACGCCCATGCAAAGTTGTCAGCGTCTCCAGGGATGGTTGAATATGCCTGGTTTCTTTTTCCTTTTCATTTCCCTTTTTCTTTTTTTTCGGACTGATTGATAGGACAATCGATTTTTTTCTTTTTTCTTTTACGGGTATGAGAGAAGAAGATAAGGAAAAAGAAGTAGTCGAACTACTCAATGTTGACGTCGAAGCTGAGAGCTCGTCGTGCCAACGGGGTATGCTCAAAGGATGAAGCCTCACAGATTTTGACTCCGATGCTACTTTTCCGTGGAGCAGGGTATCTATTTTTCGACAAATTTCTGCTTTCGTAAAAGGCTTAACGCTATAATCATCCACTCCTGCAGCGATTTCCCGTTCCCGATCACGCTCCTGTGCATTAGCGGTAATGGCTATAATAGGCGTACGAGGGAGCCCCTTTTCCAGCTCTCGTCGACGAATTTCCTGAGTGGCCGTTAGTCCATCCATACGGGGCATTACGATATCCATCAAAATAATATCTACAGGAGAGCGATCATAAGCAGCTAAAGCCTCTATGCCATCTTTCGCTGTTTGACAGTCATACCCTTCTGATATCAAAAGGTGTTCCAATACGTTTAGGTTGATCAGGTTATCATCTACAATTAAGGCGGTGCGCTTAATAATGGGTTTATTAATCGTTTTTATCGTTGGAATGAGCGGCGGTAATTGGGCTTGCTGAAAAGAGATTTTTTCCTGGTCAGAGACACTCTCAAACTGTCCGTCAAAACTAAAGGTTGACCCCTGCCCCTGACGGCTCGTCACCGTAATATCTCCCTGCATCAGCATGGCCATTTGTTTTGCCAAATAGAGTCCTAATCCCGACCCTTCATAGTTTTTACCGGTAGAAAGTGTGGTTTGTGAAAAACGCTGAAAAAGATGTTTTAACTCTTCTTCAGTCATGCCTATACCCGTATCGATCACTTCGATTTTAACACCTACCCGATCCGCTGGTGCTGCTGATAAGGTGAAGATAAGATCAATTTTCCCGCCACTTTCCGTAAATTTAACCGCATTGCCTATTAAATTGATAATAATTTGCTTGAACCGTAAGGCATCACTTTTTACCCACACTTCTTTTTGATCAGGTAATTCTGCACGAAACACCACCCCTTTTTGAATCGCTTTTGCCTGAAGAATCTTTAAAACTTCGCGCAGGGCTGTCTTCAGTTCAAAGACGTGCTTTTCCAGGGTTAATCTTTTCTCCGTAATTCTCACCACATCCAGGTTGTCATTTAAAATAGCTTTTTGATATTCCATGCAGTTCAGCATATCAGTACACGTTTCTCGAATTTCCATAAAAGTTTGATTGATTTTTTTTTTGTTCAAGTAGGGAAGGAAGGCTGCACAACGCCTGTATGAATCGTTCCAGCTCACTGAGTTGAATTTTGAGTGCCTCTGTCAAGCCGAACAGGCCACTTAATGGATTACGGACTTCATGAGACAGTTGCGCGATAAAATCCGTTTGACGCACCCTAAACGCTTCAGATTCCTGCAGACGGCTCAACATGCTACTCTGCTGAGCAGATAAAAATTCTTTTTCAATATAACGCTGCTCTGTGATATCGGTACCCATAATATACAGTCGATCATGTTTAGGGTGCACCGCCCAACGAATGGTTCGAAAAGCACCATCACGGCATTGATATCGGCTTTCAAAGTTTTGGGGTACGGGTTTTTCAAATTTGGATAATTTTGTCTCCAGCAGCGGTTTATTTTCAGCATGAAAAAAACTAAAAAAAGGTTGAGTGAGCAATTCATCGTCCGTGTAACCCAGTATTCTGGGAAATGCCGGGTTGAAAAACTGGATAATCCCTTTAGCATCCGTAATACACAAAAAGCTTTCAGACAATGAAAAAATGGTACTCAGATTTTCTTCAGTAAATTTGGGCGGTTGTTCTTTGGAAAGGGTCAGAGAGGTGTAAGTCTTATTTTGAAGTAATACCTGTCTGCCCTTTTCGCCAATCTTATTGTAATTCAGATTGAGCACCTTCAGCCTTTTATTGCCTGCGAGTGCAGCAGCTCCGGCATCACTAATATTGTTGTAGCTCAAAAATAACCTGATCAAATGATCGTTGCGCGCCAGGAGGACCGCACCCACATCACCCACTAAATTACTGCTTAAGACCAAACTCAACAGAGAAGTGTTTAAGGCCAGGGCATGGGCCCCCTCAACGCCCACGCGATTACCGGCGACGTCTAAATGTTGAAGGGTTTTAATTTGCGCCAGGGCAGCCATCCCAGGGTCTTTTAATAAGTTATGGCAGATTGTCAGGGAGACAAGGCGAGTCATCTGAGAAAGAGCAAGCGCTCCATCAAATGTAATTTGGTTATAGCCCAGATTGAGATGAGTTAAAGTCGGTAGCCTGGCTAAAGCAGCGGCGCCTGTGTCGTCGACGTGATTATAACTCATATCCAATTCGGTCAGGCCTGAGTTGTCAGCAAAGGCGCTGACACCTAAGGAAGCAATGCTATTGCCCGCGATCATCAGGGAAGTCAGGGTAGCATTTTGTGCCAGGGCAATCGCCCCTTCCGTTTGAATCAAATTATAGTTCAGGTCAAGTTGTTTCAGTGTCTTGTTGAGTGCCAGAGCTCGAGCCCCTTTCACACTTACCTTGTTGTGAGAGAGAAGCAAAGAGAATAAGCCTGTGTTTTTAGCCAGGAGCTCAACACTTTCATCCGTCAGGTCATTACCTGCTAATGATAGTACCTGCAAGGTGTTATTTTGCGCAAAAAGGCTTAATCCTTTTGCATTGATCTGATTACTCGGTAAAAGCAGTTTAACCAGTCGTTCATTTTTGGCTAAAGCATTCGCATTGGTAATCTGACATTCTCCTGCCGCCAACGACGAAAAAGGGAGGTCAGGAGCCGCCAATAGCTCGACGCCTTTATCTCCCAGAGGGTTGCCCGATACATCTAAATGTTTTACATGGGTATTGTGTTTTAAAGCATCCAGTAGATCTTTTAACCCCACCAGCGTCAGTTGGCTGTAGTTGACGTCTACCGAGGTTAGCCCGGCATCATTAATCCGAATGCAGGCCAACAATGTTTTATCAACAAGGCCGCTGGCAGATTTGACATCACTGTCATCCTTTTTGATCTTCACTCCGGGGGATTTTTCTTTCGGGGTTTCAATAGATAGTCGGGAAAAGGATTCAGAGGACGTTAACGTTGAAGAAGAGTCTCCTCCAGAACTGGACAATCTATCCGCTTTTTGCTCAAACTGTGACGAAATAGGGGTTTCTTTTAACATCCGTTTTTCCTCTGTCATTGAACTCAATAGACTTCTTACAGAACCCGAATCTTGCAACGCAGCCATCAGGCAAAAGACGAAGGTTATGCAAGAAGTTGAATGTACCCTTTTGCCATCAGCAAAGATAGGCCTATTGATGTCGATCTGATCGATTTTAGAACTGGTTAAGATAATTTCAATGCTTTCTTCCTTTTTTCCCGCTAAGTAATATTCATGCTATAGCCTAACTTTATCGTTTTATAGTCATCATTGGCGCGATTTCCTTCAAGTCACTGCACATCCACTAGTTGAACACTATACCCTAACCTGACGTCAACCAGTTCACTCGAACACGTCAGAATAGAGTTGGTTTTTCCATTGATTGACATCTCTGCTCAAGGGTTATAGATTTTTTCCTGACACTTTCCTGAGAACGCTGTTCTCCTGGCACCCACTTAAATGAACAATCAGAGTCATCATTCCTCACAGGACTACACTGGATTATCAGCCTTGCTGGCTGCTCCCAAATGTTTCCATTTAAAGCTCATGCTCCTCTCTGCCGCTCCCTGAACTAATTTTCGACAAGGATATACACCCGTTCCTGAATTTTTGCGACAGCCAAATTAGCCATTACACTTTTAATTGGATTTGAAAGAGTTTAAAATGCCGGGCATCAGGGAAGAAAACAGGTCAACGATTTTTTTCATGGACGAATCAGGAATCGTGAGGTCATTACCCCAATCACAGACCCAAAGGGAGACTGATGATGAAACACCATTACCCTTTTGCCCGGCTGACCGAATCACTGACGGTTCGAACTTCGACGCTGGCAGATCATCCGAATAATTTTTTTACGGAACAGGATGAGTACCGTTTTGTGAAGAAGGCCACTCAGGCCCTGGCGCATATCAGCCACCGGTACAATACACCGGACTCTCCAACGGAAAGACTTTTTCATGATCAACTGGATCAACTCCGGAAAGAAATGGAACCGGCGCAGAACGAACATTCCGAAAGCCTGAATCCGTATTGACCGGTTTGATTTCGGGAGTGGCCCGGTTGTCAAATAACCAGGCCTGTTTCTGTGGCATCACCACCGGGAGAATCAGGAAGGAGAATCTTTAATGCTGGATATCACAAAACTGCAAACAGCCCAGGCGAGCAATGAGCAGATAGCAACCGTAAAACTGCTCTATCAGGATCTGGAAAAATTGTACGATCTGGGATTATTTATTAAACCGGATCATATCCGGATTTATGTCGGTAACTGGGGCTGGCTGGGAGTCTCCAAAAATGGACGGGTGGGTTTACATCTCGATAAATTTCAGGGGAAAAAAATAATTGAAAAACTGACCCCGGAAATCATGGCCCTGCTGATTCAGACAAAAAAAGAAAACTCCCGGGTTTAGGCCTTTTTCCGGTTCCTTCCCGCCCGTCCCTTCTCTTAAAAAAGCAGACTGTCCCGGGAAATCAGACTGTTATTAAAATATCCGATTTTGACAGGCTGAAATTTTCAGCATTAACGGCCATCCTCAACCGCTGCCAATCAGATCGTGAATACTGCTGCCACCGATCCGGGCCGGCTGGCTGGCCTCACTGCCCAAAATGGCTACGGATGCCGTGGGAATTAATAACGGGATCAGGGTCAGCCCACAGCCAATTAACAGAAGGCTGATGCCCTGGCTCATCTGCACCTGCTGGGGATTCTGTTTGTGCTGATGGAACTTGAAAAAAGACGCCATGATAAAGCCAACCCCGGATATCAGCGCCACGTCCACCAGTATGGTCGCCAGTTCAGCCACGGTATTATCCACAGAGCGGGCAATGGTGGTTAAGGTCACCACCGTCACATCTGCCGACCATGCCGGGGTACTCTCACAAAACAACAGGCCCAGGAATACCCTCCGAAAAACGGTCCGGGATAACCGGCCCGAACCGGGAGGGACTGGATTTTTTTTAAGCATCCACAGGGACTCCTTTCACCTCTTTTTTTCTTCAGGCCTTTCAGCCGCCGGTGATTTGCACATACCCGTCTGAACAGGGCTTAAAACAGGCACTGGACTAACGCAATTAAAAAAACCACTAATCCCGCTGCTAAAATAATTCGTTGCATGGCACGATTTTGAACAGCACTGAATGGGTCAACCACCTTTGTAGAGAGGCCTGCTTTCTGGAATGATTGAAAGAGTCTTTTTACGCTGTACTGGATGACGGGAAGACAATATTTAAACAGCGACGGCGACTTCATGGGTCTCATCTGGATTTGCCTGAAATCAATCACTGACGCATCATTGACTTTTTTTGACCTTCGCAGACACATTCCCTACTACTCCTTTTTTCTGGTGGGGGGACATCGTGGATAAATGATTATTCCCGGGACTCGAAAAATAATATCACAACCCCATAGCCATTGAGAATATTTTTAGACATTCACCAGCGATTCCCGCTAACATCCCATAATTTTAAATGGTCTTCAGGCTTTGCTTTCAGAATACAACAAAAGTATGCCAAACCACACGCTTATTATGCGATGCTGTGATTCAGACAGTAAAAAAAGCGCAAAGAGATATCGCAACCAAAATTGAGCTAATTTTGGCCTGATGGGGCTTTGCTTACCGCCGATTGGGGTGGGACGGGCTTGCAAATTGTACGTTCTAAATTAGAATTGCTCTCTTCTTAATCGAATCTCCTTTTGAGCTTCCATAATAGCCTTCAGCCTTTGCCGCGGCAGATCATCCATCCCTGCGACGCGTGCCGTATAATCATCAAGACCAAATACTCCATAACGATTCCCGGTGTAAACCAGCACGGCATCCTTTCCCATCTTTTCATCTTCTCTTAAAGTAGCGATCATTTTCTGGGTCTTTTTCTGAAAATCGTTGCGTCGCAAATAATATTGCATCAAAGAATAAGTAAATATCGTAAAACAAACATGGCTCTCAACTAAAGAAGCGTGTGGCGATGGAAACTCCGTGATATACCAGCCGTGCTTTAATTGTCGAAAACGTTCTTCCACCTGAACACGGAACTGATAACGCTCAATAGCCATCAATGGATTGGAATAAGCGCCTGTAGAAGCCAACACAAAATAGTGCTCATCATACTGTTGGGTTGAAAAATTCCAGGTGGTATCTCTGGAAACCATGACCTGTTGTTTACAGGCAGAACTTTCCCATAAATCCAGGTCTTTAATTAAAGAGACTTCCCGTTTAAATAATATTTTTTCACGATCACTTTTCTGACATTCCGCCATTATCCAGCTCTTTTGTCGCCTGGCTAACTCAATGGCATCGTGATAAGTCGTCATATTTTTTTTCAAAGAAATGAGAACATTAACGTCATAATTTTTTTTTAATTCAGAAAAAAATTCTCCGTCGATATATCCCCGGTCTACAATGAGATCTTTAATCACACCGGGAAATCGACGACAAAAAGAGGGAATTAAATTTTCTGCCTGCGCCAGCTCATCTTCATTGCCTGGCCCTAACTCATATCCAGCCACATGAAAATGAGACCCTACTGTAGAAGCATTTAACAATACAGAAAGCGCATAGCAGCGATGATAGACTAATGATTTTCTTTGCTCCTCCGTGAGAGTATTTAAATTCGAATAGAGTTGTCCATGCTCATCCACCGGCATTTTAACCGCATCTTTATAATTCTCATTATCAGGAACGACTAAATGCGATTGATCCAAAATAAAAATTCCCTGATGATTAAAAGCCTGCTTTGCTCTAAACCATTTTTGCAAATCATGATTGTGCCAGAGACGGATTTCCTGGGGAGAAGTATCCTTAAAAAATTTCCTCACTGTATCGTGAACAACTGCTGTTTTTCCTGGCTTTTTGTTTTTATCATTAAATCCAATTTTTTTAGCGCCTACATTAAAGCCAAATCGGGTTAAAATGGATCCTGCGTTTAACAGATAATCCAAATGCTGGTAACGCCCTGTCTGATGTAAACGCATTAAAAATTGACAGCTAATAATAAACCAAATAGGCACTTCATTTTTTGTTCTCGGGTTGGGGTAAGTTTTATCAACAAAGTTGAGTAAATCGCATTCCAAAACAAAAGAAAGAAATTCATCGGGAAAAGACCAGCGACTTAATTCGGCATAATCGATCTTTCCTTCCGACAATAAAAATTCCACTTTCTGTTGAGATTTTTGATAAACCATCGGTAGATAAAATCCACCGACGCCGGCTACTGATGACATCATGTCGGCCAATCCTCCAGGCGGTTTTCAATGATTTCCCTTGCCAAATTTTCAAGTTCATGCGTCCGTATTTTTAGTTCAGAAAAATATTGCATTTGCTTTTGATAATTTCTGGCTTTTTCCCAGAGTGATTTTTGATTTTTTCGGATGGCGATTTGTTTCTGCTTTCCGTTTTTAAAAATTTGAATCACGGGATAAGGTCCATGTCGATACTCTGATCCTTTGGCGCATTTACATTTCTTCGAGCCACACTTTCTAAATACTTCTCCAGGAGTACCTTTGATGAGTTTGTCATCGTAGGCGCTTTGGAATGCCAGCTGCTCAATCTGCTCCAAGAGCTGATGCAGTTGCTGGCGATATTTTGATAGGGCACTTGCTTGCATACGCTATTTATATACATTATATTAATATTAATTGCAAGATAGGCGTTGCAAAAAGTCGCAGAGTAAAAGAAATTTTACAGGGGGAGAAGCGACTGACAAAAAATTAAACCAGCCCGCGTGGTTAGGGGTTTTGTTTTGTCTTTTTTTTACTGTCTGAATCACAGTTAAAACTAATCTCATGGGACAAAGGGGACAACGAGAATTTTCTACTTGTCCCATGGTAGGTTCTGTAGGTTCAAGGTAAAACACCTTATTTTCAGCATCTTAATAATTGTTAGGACAAAAAGGACAACTGGGACAAGCAAAAATAAAAATCCCGAAGAATTATCGAATTATGCGCAGGAAAATACGTACACATTATTTCTATTTAACAGGTTCAGTCGAATAAATTAAAATTTAATATGAAGTGAATATAAAAAAACATAAAATTATTCTAACTTATTGAATATTTTATATTTTTCTATCTAACAAATTGAGCCTAATAAATTTTTTTGGCTCTTCCGGGAAGAGTCTTAAAAGCGCCCTAATATGGAGAAGACCCATATTTAACTTAGTCACAGCTTAAATGTGCCTTCATTTTTGGTAGGAGCCACATTATATGTACTAAAATCTAGCAAAACTTGATTTATTATTGGAAGTAAAAAACTTAAACCGATCAAAATTAACCCCACATTGCCCCAAGTCTTGTATTTTTTGATTTTCCTCTTGTCCTCCTCGTCCTCTTGCTCAAGGCATAACCCAATTTTACCAGCCGTATCAATTTTCCCGGGTACACCAAAGTAAAAAACTAGACAGGTTCCGGTGAAGCCAAGAAGCGAAGCTAAATAAGGTAATATATGTAACAACACGTAAACAAACATAACATAATTCCCTTCGTTTAAGAAACCAATGGTGTCTAAAGCGCCCCCTAATATGGGGAGGACCGGAAGATCTGAAACTCTAAACCCTGGCTACCCTTAAATGTGTTCTGGTTAAAGTGCCCCCGGAAATGGGAAAAACCCTTAAATGTGTTATTTAAAACTTCTACATAGCTTCTACATGATATTTTTAGGATTTTGGAAATACAATTTAAGTATTTGATTTTATTAGTGCCGGTAAGAGGAATCGAACCCCCGACCTTCTAATTACGAATTAGCTGCTCTACCATCTGAGCTATACCGGCTTGCGTTTGGAGGGATGACTATAGTGAAGTTATCCTATCACGGCGCAGGCCGCTTCAGCAAACATAAAAGTATTCAGTTAGCATAATCCATTCATTTTAAAATTGGATTCGATTATTTCTGCTCTAACACCTGATTCATCACGTGGTATGCTTAAAAAAGCAGGCTGGCTTGAACCGTTTCGAGAGACCAATCTCCAAATCCCTTGATGATTAAAGTTTTTCGCAGGGTTACTCTTGTTCTCTTTTGCTAAATCTTTAATAGATACAATGAGTTGAACCAATAATCCATGGAAACGATCTTTTAAACCCGAAATAATCGATGAATATTTGCCATTATATAGCTTTCCAATTTCATCGAGATTATCAATTGAACAACCCACAGCTTCAAGCGCGAGAAAATGGCAGAGCAAAAAGTTTAACGAGGGATTGGGCATCATTTGTGTGGAAACGAACTTTCCCCGGATAAAATTAAAAATCAAAGTTTTTTTGATTATTAATTGATATGCTGCTGAAAATAAATATTTTAAAAAACCACTATTTAATAATAAAATAAAATTTTTCTCTGCGTGGAAATTTAACAGGAGCCACCTAAGCTCAAACACTATGCTAGAAAATTGCGTGTTAATCACATCAGAATCAATGAGCGGTTTTAAAAACAGATCGGAAGTAAGTAATGGACAATGGGCCCTAAAATTTAATAAAGCTATGAAATTGTCACCACGCTTTTTGAAAATAAATGGATTAACAATTGCTATAAATAACTTCTCGTAGTAAGCAAAAATACCGCAACCATACGTATGAATTTTATACAGAAAGTCGATAGTCAATCCTTTACTTATTAGTAACTTTAAATTTAAAAATGTAGGTACAACATGATTTTTGCAAAATTTTAAATATGTGCTACGTTGTAAATTCTTTGAGATTTCAAATGAAAGTTTTGGGCTTTGCGCGATGCCTTCAGAAGGCATATCTACAACCTTTTTTTCTTCATAAGCTGCAAATAAATGATGGAGTAGATGATATTTTTTCAATAATTGTAAATAAGCAATCTGATCTTCTTTATTGATTTTTCTTAATTGGGCTAGAATACGTCCCGTCGTACTTAAATCTTCTACTAAGCTATTAGAGTCAAATTTATGGGATAGCTGCTTAAAAACGCTTGCTAATTTTTTTCCAATCACAAAGGAACGCGGGGATAAATTCAGACGTAAACCTCGTAAAATTCTTGTAATGTCTTCTTCTAAATGTTCTCTGGCTTCTGTGGGAGTAATTAATTCTTTTTTCTCAATATAAGCAACAGCTTCTTCCTCGTTTAAGAAATATTGTTTATTAAAGAAGAATGTTCCTTTGAAAATTCTGTTTTCATAATTAGGAATAATACCAAATGAGTTAATTAAAAAATCACAATTAAAAAAATGAGTCACTACTTTTATTTCGACCGGTATGTCCGTCTGCTTCCAGACATATAAATTTTCAATGTATTGACTTTTCCTGCCACCTAACTTTAATAACAAATTATTTAATGTAGCCAGTATCTCTGCCTGTTTTTCAGAGGGTAGAATGAAATCCATATCAAAATCATGAATAGGAAATCCATAAATTATATCTCGCGGTGCACCACCTTTGAACAGTATTTTGATCCTATTGGCGGAGCAAAAAGGCATGAGTTCCAATAAAAAATTGTTAACCGCATGTGAAAAAAATACCGGTTCAAAAGCTTTAATAGCTACCCATTCATGGCATCTGGCAGAGTTCTGATGAATTTTTTTCTCATCGGTTTGGTTAGAAAGCGATTTTCTTGTGATTATTTTTTCCACATTTTCATCAGGATCGGAATCATAATTCCAAACAGAATGAACTATCTCCGAATGGGAGGAAAGATTCATTATATCGGGTTGTGATTGATCACTATGAATATTTTTAGATAACTTTGATTTAGATTTCCGCGAGACATAACCACATAACGATCGAACTTCTGTAAAAGATTCATCTGAATGAATAATCTTCTCTTGCTTACCCATTAAATCAAGCAGTTTTATTTTATTATCTTCCGGAACAGAATGAGAAACAAATTTCCCATTTTCAGGCCAATATGCTTTTAGGTCACTTTCTTCCTGACGCAAATAAATTGCACCTTTATTTCTATAAGGAGCCACGCCGGGTTTAAGATTCATATCACTCGGTAACATCTGTACGCAGAAACAACCTTTGCGCGGGGCTCTGCTCTTCAGTTTCAGCTCATCGCTTGAAGAAAATTTTTCGGATTTGAATTTTGGTTTGGAATCTAAATCAGGAAGGTTAAAATTTGTATTGTCAGGAAATGTTTCCGATTCGTCTTTAATTTCTGGCGCATCTGGTTTTCTTAAGATTAAAGTAGTTTTCTGTATTGATTTATATAAATAATGATGCAACCCTAACAAATATAAATTAAACGAATGATAAATGAATTGACAGACGTGTTGAAATTTTAAAAATTTATTTTTTAACGTAGTTGATAAATTTTGTCTTAATAAAATATTTTTGTGTAATTCCTGTAAAACTTTCGACTCGTTAATCAGTTCATAAATTTTTTTCAATTCCCCGCTATTTAAATTATGTCTTTCCTTGTGATCAAAGTGTTGTAATAAACAATAAACTATTCGCAACCGATGAAGGTCTTGCAGTTTGCAATAATCTAAAAATTCATTAATATTTTTACTTAGTTCCTCGCCAGATTCATAAAAAAATTCCAGACGATCATTAACAAGTTGCAGAGTAAGTGATAACAATTCAATTGCAGAAGTCCATTCCTCATTTCTAATAAAAACATTACTTTTTTTATATTGTAAAAAAATGCTTAATAAATCCCCAGAATTAGAAACGTCAAAAAACGAATAATAATTATTCTGTTTTTGTTTTTTTTCCCTTTTGAAATCTAACCATTTAAAAATAATAACTGGATTAAAATCATTTTCTTTATCTTCTATTTTTAAAGAACTGAAAGTTTCATTCTCAAGACACATTTCAGTAGAAAAATTAATTTCCTTAAAAGGTATATTTTACAATAACGCATACTTTCTTTTGGAAAACTGATTAATTAAGCTCACAAAATAACAGGCAAAATCTCCTATAAAATTTTTTTTACATCTAGGCATTCTTTGTAATGCCTTGACGATAATATTTAATACTAATGGGTTATTAATATTAGCATTTTCGGAGTTTTCAAATTCATAGTAAAAAATAAATAAATATAATACTTCAAGTATATCAATTTCCTTATTAGGCCATGCTTCTTCGTTTGAAATACTTAATAAATTTAGAAATTTACTTTTTTCAATTTTTGTACATAGCATCTGGGATTTTTTAATAAATTCTTCGTGATTACAAATCATGAAAGTTTTAGCCAGATATTCATCTTTTAATGATGTTATTTCTATAATAAATGATCGAATATCCTCTAAAATAGATGAAGTTATTTTTTGTTCCTTTATTTTGTCTAAATTATTCTTAATGGTGGATTTTACAAATTGTATTACTGGCGCAGAGATTTTATTAAGAATTTGAAGAATGAGAAAAATTTTTCGGTATTTTATGTCCTGTTTTTTTCCTTTATTTATTGCTTCAATATAATCTGACATTAATAATTTGTTATCTAATAAGAGCTCTGTATCAAAGGCTTTTATTATTGTATTATAAGATCTTTCCAGACACGTTTGTCTTTTTTCAACTTGCCATTTTAAATGCATTGATTGTGCTGAATAAATAAAAATAACAAATTTTAATATGTAAAATAAAATCAGTTGATAATTATTATCTTTTTTGTTTATTGAATTATCTATTGTATGCAGATTCTTTATAACCGATGTGATAATAAAATCCAGCTGTGTTATATTATTGGTATTAAAATATATTTCAAATAATGATAAATCAATCACCATCCTTTTAAACATTATGTCAATATTTTTTTTAGAATCTAATTTATTTGACATTTTTCTAAGTTCGGAAATAGAAATACGTGTTTCTTTTTCACTATCCCCGATTTTATGCCCTAAAAGAAGTGAAGGATAAGGAATTTCTACCAGACCATCTTTATTTAGAAAATCACTGAAAAAAGATTTGTCTTCTAATTTAAATTTTTTTAAACATTCATCCATTTTTTTGATTAATTTTTTCTGTTTTTCTTCATATTTTTGAAACAACTTAAATCGAAATTTTATTAAACTTGCTATATTTTTTAGATTTAAATAGGCATACACTTCACTATCAGGAAATAAATCATTAATTCTATCATTGGCAAAAACTTCTGTATTTTTAATAAAATAATTTTTTATATATTCAAGGCAAGTGGTTAATTCTTTTTCAGAAGCATCGTTTTCATACAGGATTAAAAGAGGATAAATGCAGGGAAAACCAAATCGTTCGAGTGTAAACAAGCAATTGATAATAATTTTCTCTAAATTTGACGACTTCCGAATCTTCATTTAATTTTTTCTCTTTATAATTCAAAATTAATTTTTCGTAAATTTTTTGCATTTTTTTAATATCTTGATTAACTGAGGATTCAGAAAGGCTGGACTGCTTCCATTCAAAATTAAGCATACTGGAATCTATTTCACTTAATTTTAGGTCATTTTTTAAATTTTTTACATTTTCTCCAATATTTACTGACGTGCTTTCTGGCAATGATTCGAGGTTATAATATATTTTAACTTCATTGGTCAGACGATGAATACCTTCAGGCTTTTCTCTCATTGGTACTGGATTTAACATTTATACTTCTCCTTCTTTAAAATCAATTAATTAGATTTACATTTTTTTACAGTTGCATTTATTACTAAAATTTCGCCAACGCCGAGCGTGGGTATACAGATAACCCCGAAAATCTGAATATAGTAAACAAAAATCCCGGTATTGCCTTGCGATATCGTTAAGGTAGCCTATCACAAAAGAAAGCTCAACCGTTTCAGGAATAGCTATGAAAATTTTTAAGAAATTGCAATCGTCCGGTTTCACTTTAATCGAATTAATGATCGTGGTGGCTATCATTGGGATTCTCGTTGCCATCGCTATCCCTTCCTATCAAAAATATACACGGCGCGCTCACTACACCGAGGTTGTGGGAGCTGCGGCGCCATATAAAGTGGGCGTCGAGGAATGCTATCAGACATCCGGTGGTCTTGAGAACTGTCAGGCGGGAAAAGACGGGGTTCCTGATCCCATTGCCAGTGATCAAGGCGCCGGATTAATTGATAATATCACCGTCAACGGACCGGGCGTTATTACCGTTACCCCGCGCGCTAAAAATGGTATTACACCGAGCGATACTTATATTCTGACCCCCTCCATCGACAACGATGTGCTCATTTGGGTCAGCAGCGGCGGCGGAGTGGAAGCGGGCTATGCACACTAAATCTCAATTACCCCGCCTGGCGCCGGTTCTCCTTCAGGCCAGTATAATCCCCGAAATACAATTACAGGAAACCCTGAAACAGGCGCAGAAAAACAATCAGTCTCTACTCATGTATGTGTTACAGCATTTTCCAGTCGAGCCTTCCACCATTAGTCAGGCATGCGCACGCTATTTCGGTCTCCCACATCGCGAATTGTCAGGATTTTCCTGTGAAAAGCTACCTCTGGCTCTCATCAATCAAAAAATGATTCAACTCCATGCGGTACTGCCCATCGCTCAGGAACACCAGCAATTACAGGTGGCGGTATGCGATCCAGACGATTTTTCATTGCTGGAAGATATTCAATATCAAACCGGTCTGCCAGTTCAGGCGGTAATGGACCCTTTGACCAGATCACCAACCTTATTAATAGGCTATTATCTACAAAAAACTATACCAGTGTAGAATCCCTCGAGACCCCTGCGGTCACTTTCGTCGAGCAAGTTCTCACGGATGCCATACATCGCAACGCTTCAGATATTCATTGCGAACCACAGGCGGATATTTATCGCGTGCGGATGAGGATCGATGGAATTTTACACGAAATTACTCGGGCGCTGCCGCATTTATCCAGTTCTATTATCAGCCGCTTAAAGATTCTGGCTCAATGCGATATTTCCGAACGCCGCTTACCGCAGGATGGACGCTTTACCTTCACAGCTATTAATGGTCAAACCCGGGACTGCCGTCTTAGCAGTTGCCCCACGCTCTTCGGCGAAAAAATCGTCATACGACTGCTCGACGCTAACAAAAAATTATTAACTATCGAAGAACTCGGGTTGTCCCCACGCGATCAAACGCTATTGCAGAACGCCCTCGCCCAACCACAAGGGCTCATTCTGGTAACGGGTCCGACGGGGAGCGGGAAAACGATTACGCTTTATACCGCGCTCGAACATCTTAACCGCAAAACCCATAATATTTCCACAGCAGAAGAACCTGTCGAAATCCAGCTGTCCGGTATCAACCAGGTGAATATTCATGAGAAAGCGGGACTCACTTTCGCCAGCGTGCTAAAAGCATTTCTCCGTCAGGACCCGGATATTATCATGGTGGGAGAAATTCGCGACAGAGAAACCGCCGAGATTGCTATCCGCGCTGCTCAAACCGGTCATCTGGTTTTGTCGACCTTACATACCAATAACGCTCCAGATACTTTAATTCGTCTGATTAACATGGGTATTGCGCCGTTCAATTTGGCCAGTTCACTACGTCTGATTATCGCGCAACGGCTGGTGCGAAAATTGTGTATTCATTGTCAGCAAAAAGGTTGTCATTATTGCGTGGATGGTTATAGCGGCCGCCAGGGCCTGTTTGAATTTATGCCGATTACAAAAGGACTCAGCTCCCTTATCCTGCAATCCAATCTGGCTGAAATCGCCTCTGAGGCAACGCGCGAGGGGATGCAGAACCTGTGGGAAATCGCGCTGCAAAAAGTGCAGCAAGGCATTACGACTATGGAAGAAGCTTACCGGGTAGTCGCTCATGATTAATCTCTACGAATGGCAAGGAATTAATGCAGCGGGTCAGCGGGTGCAGGATCAACAAAGCGCCGCTAATTGCCGTGAACTTTATAATCAACTTCAGAATAAAGGGATTGTGGTGACAAAAATCAAAAAACAGTCACTACTTTTCGGCAAATTTCAAAAAATTTCCACGAAACAACTGGCTGAATTCACTCATCAATTGGGCATTCTCTGTCAGGCCGATGTCGATTTAGTCACGGCGCTGAAAATAACTGTTCATGAGGAATGTCATACTGATCTGGAAAAATTAATCATCGCAATTAAAAAAAATATTGAAAATGGAATGAGTCTGGCGGAATCCCTGAATCATTTTCCACTGTTTTTTGATAAAGTGTACTGTGCGCTCATCGAGGCCGGCGAACAGTCCGGTACATTGGGAAAAATGTTAATGCAGTTGGCGGATTACCAGGAAAAATTGCTGGCGCTGCGCGCTAAAATCGCTAAAGCCTTATTTTATCCGGCGGCAGTGGCGGCGGTTGCCACCTTAATCACGCTCGGATTGCTAATATTTGTCGTACCACAATTTAAAAGTATCTTTAATAGTTTCGGCGCTCAATTACCTGGATTTACAGAAGTCGTCATTCAAATTTCTAATGCATTACAAGTACATGCTAAAAAATTCCTGTTTCTTGTCTTTATTATCGCCGCCTGTTGTCGGTATTCTATTCGCCATTTTGTCAAAGCCCAACTGTGGCGGGATAAAATATTGTTAAGACTTCCGATGGTGGGAAGGTTATTGACTGTCGCATTCCTTGCCCGCTGGGCGCGGTTATTAGCCACTCTGTTGAGAGCAGGATTGTCGTTAGTGGATGCGCTGCGAATTGCAGGTAAATCCATATCTAACCATAAAATCCAGAGTCAAATGGAGGAAGTCATCCAGAGCGTTATCGCTGGCGGTGCTTTTAATCAGGCTTTATCCATTCACACCTGTTTCTCTTCGCGAATCACACAAATGGTTGCCGTCGGAGAAAATACCGGGCAACTGTCGACCATGCTGGAAAAAATAGCCGACGGACAACAAATTTCCCTGGATCGCTCCATTGACTATTTCAGTAAATGGCTGGAGCCCGCCGTGATGATGATACTGGCAATAATCACCGGGGGACTTATTATCGCCATGTATTTGCCTGTCTTTAAATTAGGGGCGGCTCTATAGTCATTGCGAGCGCCAGCGAAGCAATCCAGTACAAAATTTCTACAAAGCTCGTACTGGTTTGCTTCGCTGGTGCTCGCAATGACGGGTTGAACCCAAAATTCATTCGGAATGACTATATAATAAAATTTTACTTTAAGATACCATTAATGGATCAATGGAGTTTCATTTATGTCCATAATAAAAAAGTCCTTGTATGACCGCACTCAGACATAGTTTCACTCATATTAAACAATTATCTTCCTCTTTTTGGGTTATCATCTCCGCTACCCTGATAAATCAATTGGGCAATATGGCCATGGTGTTCCTGGTCCCTTATCTGACCCTTCATTTTCATTTTACGTTGCCGAAAGCTTCTTTGATCTACGCTTCCTGCTGCGCTGGTCTATTACTCAGTGGAATTTTCGCAGGCAGCATTGCTGACCGTGTGGGAGCTGCCCGATTAATGATAGTCGTTTTATTTTGCAACGCCTTCGTCCTGATTTTAATTCCTTTTCTGAATAATTTTTTAGCCATTCAAATAATGTGTTTCCTGTGGGGTTTGGTATTTGGTCTGTACCGACCAGCGGCTCAGACTGAATTAGCTCATCTCGCGCCCCGCAACAGTTATAAAATTACCTTTTCGATTTACCGATTAGCCTGGAACCTGGGGATGAGTATCGGACCGGTAATCGGCGGATTTCTGGTGACCTATTCTTTTCCGATGTTATTTTTTTTCAATGGCGCCGCCAATATTCTCGCCGGCATCATACTCATATTCGGGTTAATTTATAAATCCAGGCCCAATTATCCTATTCCCTCAACATCTCCTATTAATCTGGCTCTCGGTTTAAATGCCTTGAAAACCGACAGGACATTGAGATTATTAGCGCTGGGAATGATACCGGTTTGTATGGTTTTTTATCAAAACTCGTCGACAATGCCGGTGTTTGTGCATCAGGATCTGCATCTTTCCTTTAGTTTTTATGGTCTGCTGTTTACCGTCAACACGCTGATGATCGTATTTTTTGAACTGCCCGTCAATATCGCGACACTGTCCTGGACTCCAAAGCGTAGCCTGACCGTCGGTAGTCTGTTCCTTGGGCTGGGTTTCGGCTGCATGGTTTTTGCGTCTTTGCCGTGGCATGTTTTGTTTCTGACTGTACTATGGTCCATCGGTGAAATGATTTTGTTTCCGGCAGCCAATTCTTATATCGCTGAAATTGCTCCCGAAACCAGTCGCGGCAACTATATGTCGATCTTTACAACCAGCCAGAATGTGGGATTGCTATTGGGACCCTGGTCGGGCGCAATGCTGATGCATCATTTCACCTCTCGGGGTTTATGGTTGGGATGCGCGTTATTGGGACTGATTTCCATAGGGATTTTTCAGTACCTTCATCAACCTTGTTATGATAAATTAAACCAATGATTTTTTTACAAACTCACCCAATTTTTAGCATAATTCTCTTGACACTAATCAGCCTATGCCTGGGCAGTTTTTTTAATGTAGTGATCTCTCGCTATCCTGAAATGCTGATGCGCGGCTGGCGCGCCGATTGCCGGGAATTCCTGGAATTGCCATCCGAGCCGGCTTCAACTACTTTTAATCTGGCGCTGCCGTCCTCGCATTGCCCTCTCTGCAAAACGCCTCTGGCTATCTGGCATAATATTCCTTTAATCGGTTATTTATTGTTAATGGGCCGATGCAAATTTTGCCACCAGCGCATTTCTATTCAATATCCACTCGTTGAACTGATGACAGTGCTGACTACTTTAGCGATTTTCTTTCAATGGGGTTGGCAGGTTAAAACGTTTGCTCTCTGGTTAATGACCTGGGGTTTGATTGTTTTGGCCGGGATCGATTGGAAAACTCAAATTTTACCCGATACGATCACCATTTCTTTAATGTGGATCGGGTTAGTCCTTAATATCCATTACCTTTTTACATCCTTACCCGAGGCGGTGCTGGCAGCCATTATTGGTTATTGTTTACTGGCGGTGGTCGCATCTCTATTCAAACTGATTCGTAAAAAAAAGGGGATGGGCAATGGGGATTTCAAAATGTTGTCAATGTTCGGCGCATGGGTCGGTATCCTCCCCATGTTTCATATTTTATTGATTGCTGTGCTGTTAAGCGTCGTGGTATCGCTGGTGTTATTATTTTTAAAAAAAGTACAGCGAGATCAGCCGTTGCCGTTTGGTCCCTGGCTTGCCGTTTCGGGCTGGCTGGTTTTAATGTTTGACCCGCTGATCGACTACTGGAGTATACAGTGGTTATCGGTTTAACCGGGGGAATTGGTAGCGGCAAAACCACGGTCGCTAATTTTTTCGCGGAATGGGGTATAGCGATAATCGACGCTGATGTCATCGCGCGGGAAGTGACTGAACCGGGTTCAAAAGGTTATGACGCTGTTGTAGCCCACTTTGGGGAAGATATTTTGAACGCTTCCGGAGAACTGGACCGTAAAAAATTACGCCACATTATCTTTAAACATCCAGAGGCAAAAGCGTGGCTGGAAAATACGCTTCATCCGCTTATTTTAAATGCCATGCGTGAACAGATCAGGTGCGTCACCTCACCTTATTGTGTCGCGGTTATTCCTCTGCTCACAGAAACGTCTTTCTCCATCGACTTCCTTGATCGTATCTGTGTCGTAGACGCCCCCGAAGCATCCCGAAAAAAATGGGCGGTAAGGCGAGATCTCGTTTCACCTACTGATATCGATCTTATCATCGCAGCACAAAGCGACCGGGAAAAACGTCTCGCGATAGCCGATGACGTCATTATTAACGATCAGAACCTGGACGTTCTGAAAGACCGGGTAAAAAAACTGCACCTTCAGTATTTACAAATGGCGGCGGTCTGAATATACTTTGGGCATGGAAACGCATCTCATTATCGGTCAATCACCCTTGGGAAAACCTGCCACTTACAGCGGGAATTATCGGGCTGATTTATTATTTCCAATAGCCCGGGCGCCTTTTCGCGAGTCGCTGGGGATTACCGACCAACCGCCTTTCTACGGATATGATTTATGGAACGCGTATGAGTTTTCCTGGCTGAATCCTAAGGGAAAACCCATCAGTGCGATTGCCCAGTTTGTTTGGCCTTGCGGATCCCCTAATATTATCGAGTCGAAATCGTTTAAACTTTATTTAAACTCTTTTCATCAAACCCGCTTTGACAGTCTGGAAGCAGTCAGTTTTACCCTGGAACAGGACCTCGGAAACTGCGTGCAGGCGCCGGTGATGCTGGAGGTTGCGCCTTTAACGGGCATTCACTCTTGCGAATTGGGGCATCTGAACGGAATTTGTCTGGATACCCTGGACATCGAAGTAGATCAGTATTCTGTGAATCCTGAACTTCTTGCCGTTGAGGGAGAAATAGTCACGGAAGCACTTTACTCCGATTTATTCAAATCCAATTGTTTGGGAACCGGGCAGCCGGATTGGGGCAGCATCCGGGTCTCTTACACAGGTCCTAAAATTAATCATGAGCAGTTATTAAAATATTTAATTTCCTATCGCCATCATAATGAATTCAACGAACACTGTGTGGAACGCGTCTTTATGGACATTCTGCGCTATTGCCAACCTCAAGCGCTGACAGTTTCAGCGCATTATACACGGCGAGGGGGGCTGGATACCAATCCCTGCCGATCCACCGAACCCGAAATTCCGATTGATAGTACCCGTTTTTTTAGGCAGTAATTATGCCTGAATCCACTACGTTAGATAATGTCGTCATTTTTGAGCAACCGCTCAATGAACATCTGCGTATTTGTTTACGTCTGGAACAACTTATCTTACAGCTCCATGAATATTTAGCCAATCAATCTACCCGCGGTTCCGAAATTGCCCTGATCACCTTACTACGGCTGGTCGAAGTCATGGACCGGCCCGATCTTAAATCAAAATTGATGCAAATGCTCACTCAATATGCAACATCTCTGGGTCAGTTGGAGAGATTTCCGGAAGTCGATGGGCAGCGTTTGCAATCCATCCTTAACCATCTGGACAGGCTGATTCATCAACTGAATCATTTACCAGGCCGGATCGGGGAAGCCTTACGCAGCAATGATTTCCTGACCCAGCTTCGCCCCCAATTAGCGAATCCGGGAGGAATTTTCCTTCATCATGTTCCCACTTTTGCGCTGTGGCTGGAGCAGCCGTATGAATTGCGTAGTCGGGAATTGAGCCAATGGGCGGATGCTTTACAGCCGTTACCAGAGATCGCACACCTGGTAGTTGATCTGGCGCGCAGTAGCGCCATGCCGCAAACCGTGATTACTGAAAATGGTTTTTACCATCAAACTCTGGACTCTACTTTGCCCTGCCAGTTAATACGGGTAACCGTGCCAGTGAATCTCGGGGTTTACGCAGAAATCAGCGCAGGCGTTCATCGTTTATCTATCCGTTTTGTTAAACCCAACTATCAGACTGGGGAAAGACCTCAGCAGATCGCCAACTCCATTAATTTTATGCTGACCTGTTGCAAATTTTAATTAGTATATAGTCATCGCGCCTGAGTTTTAGGTTCAACCGGTCATTGCGAGCGCCAGCGAAGCAATCCAGTTCGAACTTCGATCAACGCTCTGTACTGGATTGCTTCGCTGGCCGCTCGCAATGACGATCTTGTCTCTTTCATAAAAAAGGAGGAATTAAATTCCTCCTTTTTTCAAAACGCTTTCTATTCAACAAAGACCGTCTTACAACCAGTTTCTGCCGAAGTAAAAGTTCAGACCTGCCAGCAATTTGCTGACTTGCACGCCGGTAATGTTTGCCTGTGTCGTTGCTTTAGTATCAAACTCATCAGTCACTGGAACCGCTGAGCCTGAGGTGGTGTTAAATATTTGCGCTGTAATAGTTGCGGGACCCGTGCTGACGTTTCCAAAATTAGCTATAGTCATACTCAACGTTCAGGGAAACCACATCTTCATACACAAATTGCTCAAAACCCAAGCCTATTAAAAAACCCGGATTAAAGTTAGAACTGCTGGAAGAACCCTCGAAACTGAGTCAGAAAGGATGCTATCGGTATTGGATTATTAGGATTATTCACGTTGGTAACGGTAACAGTAGTGCTTGCATTGACACTATTAGAGACCCTAATATTTGCCCACTCAGCACCGATTTTGCCATAAATCATACTACGAGGCGCAACTATCCAACCTAATTTAGCCGCTACACCGGCCTCATCTTTGATTTTCACGGTCGTTGAAACATCCGCACTAGCCGTGGTATCGATCTGTGTTCGGGGAAAAACATGATCACGTACTCTAAAACTCGGGACAGAAACGCTGGCATTGAAGTCATTGTCCTGATCATTGGTATCTGATGTAGAACCCCAATTACCCCAGCCTACCACACCGACGTAATATTGACCACCACCTACTTCTCTACCGAAGCCGCCCTGGAGACCACCGAAGCCACCCCAGCCGCCGCCCTCGAGTATGTACCTGATCCAGGGGACCTTCCGCAATAAACTGGATCAATCCAAAGGGCCCTGTCAGGGCTTCCGCCTGGTCGACTGATGAGGTGCCATCGTATGTCATGTGGTTAACCCCACCCATACCGCCGATATAGAAACCGCTGAAGTAATCAGGCGGAGGTAAATATTCTGGCCCCCCCGCGAAAGCTACTGACGATGCACTGAGTAATGCTGTCAACACTAAAGGGTTTATCAATTTTTTCTTCATAAAATCTTCCTTTTAAAAAAATCCAATTAAAAAAACGAACCACAAATATGCGATTCCGTTCGTAACTCCTTAGAACCAATTCCGGCCAAAGTAGAAATTAATACCCGCCAGGAAAGAATTGATTGTCGCTTTCCCGCTGCCAGACGAAGAGAAACCCGTGTCTTCATCGCTTGCGGTAACCTCAGTCGGTGTTCCAATAGTCGTTACAGTATTAGAGAAAGTCAGGACAGTAGGATCAGTATTGACTGTACCGTAATTGACGTAATCATATTCCACATTCACAGATATAAAGTCCTGATAAACAAATTGTTCAAAACCAATGCCTAATAACAATCCTAACTTGGTTGACTCACCTGAAGACCCGGGATTAGTGATTTGTGCAATATCATTAAATAAAGGGACTCCAATAGCACTGATGGTAAAATTATTAGCCGCCGAAGAGGTTTCAGTGACTTCAATATTAGCCCAGCTCGCACCCACTTTACCGTATACCATTGTACGGGGAGCGACAACCCAACCGAGTTTGGCAGCCACGCCATAATTACTCTCAACTTCTATATTAAGGTTTGTATTTGCAGTCGTGAGATTAGTAATGGTGCCGTTGAAAGCATCAAAATTGACCAAAGTCTTATTAGTAGATTGGCTGCTACTTTGTTTACCAAATTCACCAAAACCGATGATACCTAAATACCATTGGTGATTAAACGTCCAACCAAAACCGCCTTGAATACCGCCATAACCATCGAGAGATCTGCCACTTAAATCATTGACAGCAAGTGTCTGTGCTGGAATTGTAGTCACTACGCCGAAGGGACCTGTCACTGACAGCCCTGCGAAATTAGTTGTTGTGCTGCCTTCCATATCGGCATGATGTAAAGCACCGGTACCACCAATATAAAAACCGCTGAAGTAATCTTCTACCGGTATGAACTCCGGACCTCCCGCTAGAGCAATTGACGAAGCACTCAATAATGCCGCCAACGCAGAAGAATAAATGATTTTTTTCTTCATATAAATTTCCTTTTGATAAAATCAGTTCAGTTAAACTTGTAACCGACAAACCTTGTCAGTTTTTGGTAACTGTAGCAGAGACGTTTTTTAAATGCAACAACTTATTTAAATCTTTTCAAAGGACTAAAAAAAAATTCAGGCTTGCCAAGCCACTGAAAATTTATTTTTTGTTTTCTCCTTGCACAGTAATTGAAAAATATATTATCAATATTTGAAAATATGCTTTAATTTTCGGCAAAATATGAGTTATTAATGATCATAACCAGAAATTATATTATTTGAACAAAAAATAAATTAAAAATAAAAAAAATTAATTTTTAAATAACTAACGTTACGTTTTGTTCACATATATATAGTAGTGTGAAAGTGAACATCCATTACCGGGACATAAAATTCAGGCAAAAAAAAAGGGGAAATAATTTCCCCCTTTTTTCCTCACGAAGTGAGTTTTTTCTTCCTAGAACAAGTTTGCACCGAAATGAATATTCAAACCACCTGTGAAGGCGCTGATTTCTGTGCTAACCGTATTGCTAAATTGAGTGCCAGACTTCTCATGATCACAATCTCCACTTCCCGCCACTCCGTCGTTATTGTGGGAATTAAAATTGTTCATAGTACTGACGGTCGTATTCTGGAGGTTAACATAGGTGTATTGCGCAAATATTGAAACATTTCTCCAGATCATTTGTTCAGCACCAAATCCCCACAAGAAACCAGGCTGGGAGGAAGTGTTGCAGCTATCAACGAAGGTACTGGAACCACCATTAACAGTATTAGCAGAGCCGTTAATGCATGCCTTTACAGTTGCCCACTCAGCGCCTAATATCGCATAACCAAGCGTTGTAGGTGACAGTAAAGCACCCAGACGCGCATTCACACCCCAATTTGTTTCGACACGCGCGGAATTAGTAAAAGTTACCGAATTATTTGTCGAAAAAATTTCAGGGTAAACAGTGGTGGTGACAGAGTTATTTGCATCGCCAAACGCAGCAAATCCTTCCACGGCGCCGTACCATCTGTTCATAAATACTTTACCCCAACCACCATGGACACCATAATACCCGGTGCTGTCAGTGTCGCCACCATTTTGTGTAGCTAATTTATATGTGGTGGTAGTTGAGTTTTTTTGGGTTATCACAAGATTGGCTTGACCATCGATGTCATTACCGACTTGTTGGAAACTGCCGAAACCGCCAAGATAAAAGCCGTCAAACGGGCTTGGCCCAACTATCACCATTTCAGGGCCACCTGCTAATACAGCAGAAGCGCTGAATAATAAAGCGATAGCTGTGGAAGATATCAGTTTTTTCTTCATAAAAAATTTCCTTTTGAAAAAATTAGTTAACTAAGTAACTGGCACCCGTTGCCAGCTGAAAACCATTCTAAACATAATTATTTTTGATTGCAACACTCTGGAGAAAAAAAATGTAAACAAATTTGAAAATGGAATTGATACACGAATTAAAGGCTTTTTTGTGCTAACAATAAATCCACAATGGCATAATTTGCTGCGGGCAAAATCACCGAAGATAATTGATCCAGGGAACTCCATAAAATCATTTGACCTTCCATGCCTCGCGGAATCCCCTCATAACTGTTGATTTTCCACGGATACAAAATCACCTGATAAGTATCATATTGATGACAAATGCTCGGTAAAATTGTGGCTTTCAGCACAGTAATGCCAATTTCTTCAGTAAGCTCCCTGCACAGGGCCTGATATCCATTTTCACCAGGTTCTATTTTTCCGCCAGGAAATTCCCAACAATTTCCTGGCATTTTCCATGATTCGCGCCAGGCAAGCAAAATTTCTTCGTGCTCATTAAATATCAGACCAACAACAACAGATATATTTTTTTTCATATCTCTTAATATTACACTTCAGAGAACCAAAATATCCAGGAATTATCGTTAAAGAATTCTCCTTACGCGACTGGAACAAGATGGGTAGGATATAAACATTCTGCGAGAGTAACGCCCCTTGTATCCTTTAGAACCGGAGGGTATAATGGTCATTGTATTGCCAGTTTATGGCATCCGCACTAGAGGACGCTTGTGCGCCAGGTGTGCATTTTGCACAAATCATGTTTTAACTAAAGGAGTAATACCCTTGAAAGGAATGACGCCGACCCTTGATGATACAGCTACGATGCTAGCCGACATACCTGCCAGCATTAACAATCAATCATTGCGCAATAGTGTACGTGAATCACTACGGCAATACTTTATTCGGCTCGAAGGGCAGACGCCCGCGAATCTTTACGAAATGGTATTGGCGGAGGTGGAGCAACCGATGCTGGAAATGGTATTGCAATATACCGGCCAAAATCAAAGCAAAGCAGCAAAAATATTAGGGATTAGCCGGGGCACATTACGTAAAAAAATGGCACAGTACGATCTTTTCAAAATCAGAGCCCATGAATGAGCCAACCCTCATTCGGCGCGCTTTAATCAGCGTATCGAATAAAACAGGACTCATTCCATTTGCGCGTCAATTAACCGCCAGTGGTATTGAAATTCTTGCTACTGGCGGCACCGCCAGCCTCCTCAACGAACATGGAATCCCACTCACAACCGTCCCTGATTATACCGGGTTTCCAGAAATTATGGGGGGAAGGGTAAAAACGCTACATCCAAAAATTTATGCGGGACTGCTGAGACGTCCGGGCATCGATGAGGAAGTGCTGCAGGCTCATCAGATTGAACCTATTGATTTAGTCATCGTGAATTTATATCCATTTCAGGAAACTGTGGCACGGGCCAATTGTACTTTTGAGGAAGCTGTGGAGCAAATTGATATTGGCGGACCTGCCATGTTGCGCGCCGCAGCCAAAAATCACCTTGCGGTCACTGTGATTGTCGACCCCAAAGACTATCCCGGTGTCTGGGATGATATTCAAAAATATGGTCAAACCAGCCTCAACACCCGCCGGCGGCTGGCACAAAAAGTTTTCGCGCACACCGCGGAATATGATCAGGCCATTTATAATTATCTCCTTCAAAAGGATGACAATACTTCCACCGGCGACGTGATTTTTCCCAGCTCTTTCCAACCTCGATATCAAAAAAAATGGATTTACGCTACGGGGAAAATCCTCATCAGGCGGCTGCTCTTTATATAAATACCCCCGTCACCCCTCATACCCTGGCCACCGCGCAATTACTGCAGGGGAAACCGCTGTCCTACAATAATCTTTTAGACAGCGACGCGGCCCTTCAATGTATACGCGCATTCGATCCTGCCAGGCCAGCCTGCGCTATCATCAAGCACGCTACTCCCTGCGGAGTCGCTCAGGCGTCAAATCTGGTACAGGCTTACCGGCAGGCGCTAATGGCGGATCCCACTTCCGCGTTTGGTGGAATTATTGCGACTAATCAGGATATCGATGTGGAAACGGCAGAAGCCATCCTGGGGCAATCTTTGGTGGAAGTCAATCTTGCGCCCGCCATTCAGGAAGAAGCCCTGGCATTATTTAAAGCCAAACCGTTATGGCGAATATTAGCGTGCGGACCCCGTCCGGAAACAGCCCCCACGCTATTATTGCGATCGATCAGCGGCGGTCTGCTGGTGCAACAGGAAGATCTTGAGAGCGGCGCGTTCACGGAATTACCCGCGGTGACTCACCGCCAACCCACTCCGGAAGAATGGCAGGATTTAATTTTTGCATGGAAGGTCGCGCAGTTCGTTAAATCCAACGCCATCGTTTTGGCAAAAGATCAAACCACTTTGGGCATCGGCGGGGGTCAAACCAGCCGGGTCTTCAGTGCAGAGATCGCTGTTTTAAAAGCGCAGCGCATGCAGCTAGCCCTGAACAACGCTGTGGCCGCATCGGATGCTTTTTTTCCATTCGCGGATGGGTTAACCGTGATTGCCGAAGCGGGTATACGCGCCATCATTCAACCGGGCGGTTCCAAACGCGATGCCGAAGTCATCAAAGCCGCCAATGATTACGGCATCGCGATGATATTCACAGGCACCCGCCACTTTCGCCACTAATTGAAAAAAGGTAACACCATCATGCAAAAAGAAAATCTGCGAGTATTAATCATTGGCTCGGGTGGACGTGAGCACGCGTTGGCATGGAAGGCGGCACAATCCCCTCACGTTAAACAGGTGTGGGTGGCGCCGGGTAACGCCGGCACCGCGCGGGAAAATAAAGTGAAAAATATAAATCTGTCCGCCGTCGATGTGGATTCTTTATTGGCATTCGCCCGCAAAGAAGCGATTGATCTCACTATCGTGGGTCCGGAGGCCGCCCTGGCAGCCGGCGTGACCGATGCCTTTCAGACTGCGGGACTCGCCTGTTTTGGACCCACGCGTCAGGTTGCGCAATTGGAAATTTCAAAAATTTTCAGCAAAGAATTTATGCAGCGGCACAATATTCCCACCGCGCGTTACGCCGTTTTTACAGATAAAAATGCCGCCCTGGCTTATGCCCGTCAACAAACCTTGCCGCTGGTCATTAAAGCGGATGGTTTAGCCTCGGGTAAAGGCGTCATCATCGCGGAAACGGTCGCAGAGGCTGACACTGCCATTACGGATATGCTTGAAAAAAAAATCTTCGGTGAGGCCGGGCAACGTATTGTCATCGAAGAATTTTTATCCGGGACAGAAATGAGTTTTATCGTGATGACGGATGGGCGCCACATATTGCCGCTCGCCAGCTCCAAAGACCACAAACGACGCGACGATCATGATCAGGGTCCTAACACCGGCGGAATGGGCGCTTATTCACCGGCTCCGCAACTCACGGCGCAATTAGAGCAGCAAATTATTCGCGAGGTCATCGAACCGGTTATTCAGGCTTTTGCGTCGCAGGGAACGCCTTATATTGGTTTTTTATATGCGGGACTGATGATTTCCCCTACCGGCGAACCCAAAGTACTTGAATTTAATTGCCGTCTCGGCGATCCGGAAACACAACCGATCTTAATGCGCTTACAGTCTGACCTGGTGGAATTGTGTCTGGCCGCTGTCGCCGGAAAGCTGGGGGAGATGACCGCGCAGTGGGACTCGCGCCCGGCGCTGGCGGTGATACTGGCGGCGGGAGGATATCCTGCCGACTATCAAACCGGCGAACCCATTCGGCATATTGATACTCCCGTCCCGGAATCCTGCAAAATTTTTCATGCCGCGACGCAAAAAAATAATCATGAAATCGTGACCAATGGCGGCCGGGTATTAGCCGTCACCGCTTTAGGTTCGGATTTATCCATGGCCAGACGCGAGGCTTACGCGGCGGTCATTTCCGTAGCATGGCCTACCTGCCACTATCGAAAGGATATCGGTTTGTAAATTTAGACAATTTGTGGAAGAATAATATTTTAAGCTAACTGGTCACCGGTAATTTAATTGGGAGTATAAAATGAAAAAAGAGAATAGTAATATACAATGCGTCATCCAGGTGCTGAAACAGCGGTTTTTAGAGGCAGAAGCTAAAAATATATCTTTTCAGGGCGGTTTTTTTCGTAATGTACGTGTTCACACGGAAACCAAAGATTTAATCTGTAATTTTTTTAAGAAAAATGAAAATAATAATTTTAGCGAAATGTCTGATAAAGAAATTGTTGACCGGTTGAAAGCAGTTGGTTTCTCCCTTAATGACTTATACCATTGTAATTTGATGTTTATTTCTTACTTATGTCCTTACCCTCTACAAAATGGCGGGTTATCAATAATACCCCAACAAATAAGAAATGGGATTAACGAATTTGCCAATCTGCTTGATGATGACGAGACCAAACCTCTTCGTCCGGTTTATTTAGCATATTACCCCTCTTATCTGGACTTTGTTAATTACGTATTTACTTTGCACAAGCTGTTAAAAAAAGGCGAATTGATTGCTCCCGAAAATTATCAAGGCACAGCATTCGATGCCTATTCGAAAAAATTAACCCAGCTTGAGGAAAATTTTCACGAGGCTTTGATAATGTTCAGAGAAGGATTGGATGCAAAAGATATCTCAGAATATGAAGATGAGAAAAAACTTTTTCATTCACGCGCATACTATGCGCGTGCGACTCATCGCCGCCTGATTGAAATCGGGATCATGCAGGACTGGCTGAAGATGCATCAAAGTAAATTTGACCTCTCCAATCCAGACATCAAACAAACTGAGGTGTTTCAAAGGATTTTTGACACTATTACACATCTGTTAGTGGCTAAAAACCTTGTTAAAGCCGAAGCTGAGGCACAAGTAAAACTACAGGTACCGGGTCAAAGACCAGACGGTGGTTACGAAATATTAAGAGCCCGATTGGAAGAAGTGATTACAACTTTATTAAAGGAATTTAGGCAGGCTTATTTAATAAAGAAAAAAACAGATAATGAATCAGAAAATAACAAACTGCAAACAATGTATGGTATCTGTGAAGATATTGAAAGCGCTAAATCCCCTGAAGGAAGCGTGTTAAACGTATTGGAGTACATCAAACACCATTTCAATGAGCACATTGATATGGCAAAAATCGCATCCTTCTTTTCTTATGTGGCGCCGGAACTAACGGCGAAAATAACAGGACCCAGTTCCAATCCTGTTCATCCTAAAGGAATATTGCCGAAAACAACTTCTATTGAAAATAAAGATGAACCGACTAAAAGAGTCATATTTAATGGATGTTACTCTATTGAGGAACAATATCGTAGTAAATCTCCTCAGGTCATATTTAATGGAACATATTCCATTAAAAAACAGGAAGGGACGGCGGAGTCACAAGAACGTAATACGCCTTAATATAGTCACCGCGCCTGAGTTTTAGGTTCAACCGGTCATTGCGAGCGCCAGCGAAGCAATCCAGTACGTACTTCGGACAACGCTCTGTACTGGATTGCTTCGCTGGCGCTCGCAATGACGAAATCGAAAATTCATTCGCGATGACTATAGAGTTAATCTTTCCAGATGCATCGGCCGGTTTTGGTCAGAAGCTGCAAAAATTCGCGGTGGTTGTTAAGTTCTTCATTTGTGGGCTGAATAACGGGTAACGGCAGTCGCTGGGTCCTGATGGCGCCGGCAAAGGCTGAGTCTTCGGTTATGAACGCGGGTTTAACCAAATCATCGTTCGCAAATAATTGATCCTGCCCGCCGGTCATCGCTAAATAGACTTCACCCAATAATTTGGCGTCGATCAGTGCGCCGTGCAAATCCCGGCGGGAATTATCAATCTGATAGCGACGGCACAGCGCGTCCAGACTATTGGACTGACCGGGATGCTTATTCCGGGCCAGAATTAAGGTATCGAGGATTCTGCATCGTTCGTCGATCAACGCCATATCACGGCCGAGCAATTTTATTTCATGATTTAAAAACCCGATATCAAACGGCGCATTATGAATAATCAGTTCAGCGCTCTCGATAAAAGCCAGGAATTCATCGTGGATGGCGCTAAATAATGGTTTATCCCGCAGAAAGCCATCGCTTAAACCGTGCACTGCGAACGCGCCGGGATCAACCGGACGCTGTGGATTGAGATAATAATGAAAATGCCGGCCGGTAAAGCGGCGATTAATCATTTCCAGACAGCCTATTTCGATCAAACGATGATTATCGGAGGTTAATAATCCTGTTGTTTCAGTATCCAATATTATTTGCCGGTGCATGTTTTTCCTGATTTTTTGAAAATCCCCCCCACCCCCCTTTTTCAAAGGGGGGAGAGATCCTGCACCCCTCTTTGAAAAAGGGGGGAGTAATCCTGCTCCCCCCTTTGAAAAAGGGGGGTGGGGGGGGATTTTTATCATCAACTCAATTCCTCAATTCCCAGATTGGCCAGCTGATCGGCCCGCTCATTTTCCGGATGGCCGCTGTGCCCTTTAACCCATCGCCATTCAATTTGATGGCGAGTCACCTCATCATCCAAATGCTGCCATAAATCCTGATTTTTTACCGGCTGTTTTTTACTGTTTCGCCATCCACGTCGTTTCCATTGATGAATCCAGTCCGTTATTCCACGACGCACATATTCCGAATCCGTCGTCAAAACCACCTGGCAGGGTTTTTTTAAAATCGACAGAGCCTGAATGGCAGCCATCAATTCCATGCGGTTATTGGTGGTCAGGATTTCGCCGCCAAAAATTTCCTTGTACTGCTCTCCAGAACGCAGCACGGCTCCCCATCCCCCAGGGCCAGGATTGCCGCGGCAGGCGCCGTCCGAATAAATTTCAATGATCTGTATCGTGGTCATATTTTGTTAAAGTCCTAATAGTGGGTTCCATGCTTTTTCTGAGATCGATTTTTTCCCAGTCCGATTGTATAATGGGAGTCATACCATGTGCACGCTTTTGCGCGGCCAATATGTAAAATCCCCCCAGCGCCGGGAAAAAAAGGGACCCAGCGCTTCCAGCCACAGAAGCCGTTGCCAGCTACGCAGACTGTGCAGAGGCGGGCGAAAACAAAATGTATCGCTCATGACTATGCGCAATCCTAAATCACGCAGCCAATGTTTAACTCTCGGCAAAGGCCAAAAGTGCCCATTCCAGGGCAAATCATGTTCACTGGTCCACCAGTGCTTGAGTCCCCAGAGACTCCAGGGATTCAGATTGACAATAATCAATTGCCCTCCCGGCGCCAGAGCCTGATAAACTTCGCGCAATAACACCGGCGGACTGGGAATGAATTCCAGGACATGCACCAGAATAATCACATCCACACTTTCGGGCGCGAGGGGTAACTCATCTAACGCCACCTGAATAGATCCTGATTTTGCCTGGGTGTTAAAAAACCATTTAAAGCGGATAGAACTGGCCCTGACTAATTCCGGCAGGCCGCCAATTTGAATCAGGAAATTTCCCGTCATGGGCTGCAACAAACGCTCTAATTGCGCGCGCTCCATCGCCACCAGCAGTGCGCCAGGTTCCTTTTTGAGCCAAGTGGACAAATAACAGGGGTGAAACGTCACTGTATATTCTCTCATGGAAGAAAAGAATCGATATGTAGTATAATCCCAAATTCCGCAGTTGCAATCTACTGTAAAAATTTATGAGTGCGAAAATATTAGACGGTACGGCGTTAGCCGGGTTAATTAAACAACATGTCGCCCGGAAGGTTAGCGATCGCGTGCGGCGCGATTTACCCGCTCCGGGTCTGGCCGTTATCCTGGTGGGTAATAATCCCGCATCCCTGAGCTATGTGGGACATAAACAAAAAGCCTGTCAGGAAGCCGGGATTTTTTCACATTGCCATCGTTTGCCGGAAACCTGCTCATCATCGGAAATCGCCGCGGTAATCGAACAATGCAATGCAGACCCCACCATTCACGGTATTCTATTACAATTGCCACTCCCCGCGCATATCTCCGCGGGTGAGTTACTTGAAAAAATTAACCCGGTGAAAGATGTGGATGGATTTCATCCTTTTAATATGGGGCTTCTCGCCGAACGCCAGCCATTTTTGCGTCCCTGCACCCCTTATGGTGTCATGAAGTTGCTGGCTTCCACCGGTGAGGATTTAACCGGTCTGCATGCTGTGGTTTTAGGAGCCTCCAATATTGTGGGGCGACCCATGGCGTTGGAATTATTGTTAGCGAAGTGCACGGTGACAGTGTGTCACCGCTTTACCCGGAATTTGGCCTCGCATGTTCAGGCTGCCGATATTTTAGTTTCCGCGATTGGTAAAACGGGCGTCGTGCAGAGTGAATGGATTAAACCGGGCGCTCTGGTAGCGGATGTGGGATTTAATCGCCTGCCGAGCGGCAAAATTACCGGCGATATTGACTTTGAATCCGCCCGCGAACGGGCAGGCTGGATCACCCCCGTTCCAGGCGGCGTCGGCCAGATGACCGTGGCCATGCTATTGGAAAATACGCTCCTCGCCGCTGACCATGCCTTGAAAGCATAGCCCGCGAAGGCTCTGAGTAATTTACATGTTCTTTTGACTCAGGAAAAAAAAGCCAAACTACACAAAATGCGGACTTTCTACGTGTCATTCCAGCGAAAGCTGGAATCCACTCTTCCCGTGCAGCCCATGGATTCCAGCTTTCGCTGGAATGACACGTAACGGGGTTTTGTTTAATGCCGCGAAGTATAAATTCCGGTTCCGCAGGAATAACAATTGCCTATAAAAACAAACAGGAATAGAATAAATCCGAAACTCAGGAGAGGGTATGATTCTTGATACGGTGACAATTGCGCGTATTCAGTTTGCTTTTACGATAGCTTTTCATATTCTGTTTCCCGCTTTTAGTATTGGTCTCGCTACTTTTCTCGCTATTATGGAAGGCGCGTGGCTGAAAACCAAAAATCCTGTTTACTTCAATCTCTGTAAATTCTGGATCAAAATTTTCGCGCTGACTTTTGGTATGGGCGTGGTTTCCGGAATCGTCATGGAATTTCAACTCGGCACCAACTGGTCGCAATATACTAAAGCCGTGGGCCCTGCTCTCGGAGGACTGTTTACTTATGAGGTGTTAACGGCTTTTTTTATCGAAGCCGGGTTTCTCGGAGTCATGATTTTCGGCTGGGAACGCGTCGGCCCGCGGCTACATTATTTATCAACCCTGCTGGTCGTTCTCGGCGTGACAGTTTCGGCTTTCTGGATTTTAAGCGCCAATTCATGGATGCAATATCCCGCCGGCACGACTTTATCCGGCGGCAATTTGTGGTGAATGACTGGCTACAGGTCATTTTCAATCCACTGATTTGGCCGCGCTATTTGCACATGCTGCTTTCCGCTTATATTACCACCGGCTGGGTGATTACAGGAATTTCCGCTTATTATTTACTACGGAATAAATATAATCTGTTCGCCGAAACCGCGCTGCGCTGGGTGCTGCCCGCCTTACTCATCCTGTTGCCGGTGCAAATTTTTTTAGGAGACAGGGCCGGATTAAATATTCTCCATTATCAGCCAGTCAAAACCGCTGCGATTGAAGCAAACTGGCAAACACAGCAGGGCGCGCCGCTGATTCTATTCGCCATTCCGCGTCAGCAGGAAGAACGCAACGATGCTGAAATCAGTATTCCAAAACTCGGCAGCCTGATTAATACCCATCAATTAAACGGCGAACTGCCGGGATTAAAAAGTGTAGCGCCGGCTGACCGCCCATGGGTGGCTCCGGTATTTTATAGTTTTAGAATTATGGTGGGGTTAGGCGTTTTAATGTTACTGATGGCGATCACAGGCGTGTGGTTATTGTGGCGGCGGCAATTGTTTAAGGCCCGCTGGTTTCTGCGCTGCTGCGCGTATTTTTCGCCAGCCGGTTTTTTCGCTATTTTAACCGGCTGGTTTACCGCTGAACTAGGACGTCAACCCTGGGTTGTGCAGAACCAGTTGCGAACGCTCACTTCGGCGTCGTCGGTATCGCTGCATAATATTATTATTTCTTTTGCGCTGATTATTGTGGTTTATGGTCTTATCTTTGGGGTGTTTTACTTCCGTTATTTAAAGAAAATTATTCACCACGGCCCTGATGATTTACATATCGAAACATCACCCTTTTCTTATATGGCGGAGGAAAAATAATGGATCTGTCAGCAATTCCCGCTGAGTACAGCGATAATTGCTTCCTATTTAATCCTGCGCTCGGCAGAGCCGATGCTCGGAATGAAGGGGAAGACGCTCCGCTCTCTCCCCCTTGCGATCCCCCATCGGGCAAGGATGATTTATTTTGTTAAATCAATTGGTTAATATTCACCAGGAATTGCTATGGACCTGTTACCGTTAGCTTGGGCGTTTGTGATTGCGTTTTGTATTGTCATGTATGTGATACTCGATGGTTTTACTCTCGGCGCCGGCATGCTCATGCCATTTCTCACCCCGGAAGAACGTGATCAGGCGATGAGCGTTCTGCTACCGACATGGGACGGCAATCAAACCTGGCTGGTGCTGGGAGGGGCCTCTCTCTATGGGGCTTTTCCGATGGCGTTCAGTTTTTTATTGCCGAAATTTTATCTACCGATTTTTTTAATGGTGATCGCGCTGCTGTTCCGGGGTGTGGTGTTTGAATTCCGGCTCAAGGCCGCAGAGCCCGGTCGCAAAATTTGGGACGCCACATTTGCGGCTGCTTCGCTGGTGGTGACACTCATTCAGGGTGTGGTTTTGGGTAATTTTATCAGCGGTTTTAAATCTTCCGGAATTATCATTCCCTTCACGATATTCACCGGCATCGGGCTGATTTTTGGTTATTGTTTGCTCGGATCTACCCGGTTAATTTTAAAAACCGCAGGAACTTTACCCAAAAAAATGACCCGATTCGCCTATATTACTCTCGCGGGAGTGATTGTGGGCATGGGGGTTGCCAGTTTATGGACACCGCAACTCAGTCCACAAATTTTTCATCGCTGGTTTAATGAAAGTCACTGGATGGAATTGATGATCTTGCCTTACCTTTCCGCCATCACCGTGGGAATGATGTTGTGGGGACTTTATAAGCGCGATGAGATCCTGCCTTTTTGGTGCGCAGTGGTTTTATTCCTGTGTGCTTATATCGGTTTCGTGATCAGTATTTATCCTTACGTGATTCCTTTTCAGACTACTCTCTGGCAGGCCGCGGCCCCTGACAGTTCTTTAAGATTTTTATTGTTTGGGGTGATCATTATGTTGCCTATTTTGCTGGTTTATACCGGTTATTCGTATCATATTTTCAAAGGTAAAGTAAAAAATGTTTTTGAATATTGATAACCGGCTCAATCGTTTGCCCAGGCTCGCGTGGATGGTGATTTTATATTTGACAGGATTAGCGCTCTTCGGCAGCTTTAGTTGTTTACTTCATGGACTGATTTCGTTACTGTGCGCCTGATTCCTTAAAATTTCTTTAAGATTTTATTGCATTCCGTAGAAACCACTGATACAATTCATTTCGGGAAAAGTGAATTTTATTATCTTATAATAAAATTACTTTAGTGTTTAATTTTTATTTAGTAAGGATACTTAAATGAAAAAAGTTCTTTTACCCTTAGCCTTTCTGGGCATGACAATGGCTGCAACTTCTGTGGCTTTAGCAGACGATGCACAAGGGGATCATCACAAAAATTTTCAATCCGTGTGGGTTGATAATCAACAACCAAAGGATGTTTTGGTATTTATTGTGGACGCAAAAAACTGCAAAGATATCGATGACGGGGTGAAAGTAAAAGGTGACGGGCATAAGCACATAAAAGTATGTAACAAGAAGCCCTTCCACGTCCGTGTCTGCTTTTCTGATGAAAGGCTAAATGGTGATGGTCATGATCATGAATGTACTTCGAAGCCAACTGACTGCACTCCTAACAACAACAGTCCAAGCCATGTTATTGTTTTAGGGAAATGGTCTCCTGCTCTTTCCGGTGATAATGATGGTCCAAAGCTGTTCTGCTTTGGAAAACAAGATCACGACCACGACAACAACTAAAGTTATTTCAAGAGAGCCCATACAGGGCTCTCTTTCTTTTTCTAATTTAATATCGCCTGCTTTAATTAAATTTTCGAATCGCGTCTAAAGTTAATCCCAAACCAACACTTCCAAAAATATCACCCTGAATAATTTTGGCATTTGGAAATATTTTATTAATATCTTCGCGGACAATAGGTACTTTTGTTGTTCCACCTGTGTAAAAAATTGCCTGAATATTTTCCGGGGCAATGGCTGCCTGGCGAACCGTTTCATGAATTGCCGTTAATAATTTCTGACGATAATCGGTCAGCATCTCATTAAATTGCGGACGGGCGACGTCTACCGACAGTTCGGTTTCAATAAAATCCAAATTTAAATGCGTTTGCTCCTCGTCGCTGAGCTGTTTTTTTGCAGTTTCGATCACGTGCAAAATGCGATGGCCTTCCTGTCTGATCAGGACGGACAGTAATCGCTGAATCAGCGGTTTCTCATACGCTACCTGTAAAATGCGCCTGACGTCATTGATGACCTTGCTGGCATATAATTTGCGAAGTAAATGCCAGGAAGTGAGTTCGTGATAGATCGCATCCGGTACGTGAATATCGCTGCTGGAACCCCGCATGAGTGAATGCATGCCTAATAATGGCATGACCGCCGACAGACTGAAGCGTCTGTCAAAATCAGTTCCGGCGATGCGAATGCCATGATTCGCTAAAATATCCTCGTGACGGTCTTCGCTGGGATTTTTTCCGCCCAGTTTTATGATCGAAAAGTCGGAAGTACCGCCTCCCATATCGATGACCAGCACTAGCTCTTCATGGTTTAAACCACTTTCGTAGGCGAAACCGGCAGCCAGCGGTTCGTACTGGAAACGGGTTTCGGTAAAGCCCTGACCGCGGACGATAGCTTCCAGCGTATTTTGGGCCAATACATCTCTATCGGGATCGACATGGAACACGACAGGACGCCCTATGACGACCCGAGTGATCTCTTCACCCGCGAATATTTCCGCCTGTTGCTTTAAGTATCCAATAAATTCGCCGATGATCGCTGTATAGGGCACCATCTGATTGCCCACCAGAGTCTCATCGTTTAATAACGAAGACCCCAGCAATGATTTAAGTGACATCATTAGCCGGCCTGGCTCGCCGTTAAGATAATCGGTGACGCCGCGTTCGCCAAAAATAAGCCGCCGGGCTTCGGTATGGTAAAAAATAGCCGAGCGCAAACGTTGCTCGCCGAATTCCAGCGGGACGAGTTGGGCTTTACCATTCAGATTAATGCCGATAGTGGAATTACTGGTGCCAAAATCCAGACCACAGACGAGTGACATAAATTTTTCCAATAAAAAAAACCCGTCAGCAAAATTGCTGACGGGTTTTTAGGAGATAAGAACCTGGCGGTGTCCTACTTTCGCATGAAAAAGATCATACTATCATCGGCGCTAAGCGTTTTCACTACTGAGTTCGGAATGGATTCAGGTGGTACCCACTTGCTATGGCCGCCAGGAAACGGTTAGTTATCAAAGCTTTCGCTTCGATAACCGAAATCTTCAATCTGATATAAGTAAGGTTTTTTTTGCGAAGGTTCATCGCTTAAATTTCGTTTTCTCAAAAACCATTTAAGGTTGTATGATAAGCCTCACGATTAATTAGTACAAGTTAGCTACACGCATTACTGCGCTTCCACACCTTGCCTATCAACGTTGTCGTCTTCAACGAATCTTTAGGAGCTTCAAGAGCTCGCGAGATCTCATCTTGAGGGGGGCTTCCCGCTTAGATGCTTTCAGCGGTTATCCTGTCCGTACGTAGCTACCCAGCTATGCCACTGGCGTGACAACTGGAACACCAGAGGTACGTTCACTTCGGTCCTCTCGTACTAGAAGCAACTCCTCTCAAATCTCGAACGCCCACGGTAGATAGGGACCGAACTGTCTCACGACGTTCTAAACCCAGCTCGCGTACCACTTTAAATGGCGAACAGCCATACCCTTGGGACCTGCTACAGCCCCAGGATGTGATGAGCCGACATCGAGGTGCCAAACACTGCCGTCGATATGAACTCTTGGGCAGTATCAGCCTGTTATCCCCGGAGTACCTTTTATCCGTTGAGCGATGGCCCTTCCATGAAGAACCACCGGATCACTAAGGCCTACTTTCGTACCTGCTCGACTTGTCAGTCTCGCAGTCAAGCACCCTTTTACCTTTGCACTCATTGCACGATTTCCGACCGTGCTGAGGGTACCTTTGCGCTCCTCTGTTACTCTTTAGGAGGAGACCGCCCCAGTCAAACTACCTACCATACACTGTCCACGACCCGGATAACGGGCCTAAGTTAGAACCCCAAGTTCATCAGGGTGGTATTTCAAGGTCGGCTCCACCAGAACTAGCATTCTGGCTTCAAAGCCTCCCACCTATCCTACACAGACAAACTCAGAGTTCAGTGTAAAGCTATAGTAAAGGTTCACGGGGTCTTTCCGTCTAGCCGCGGGTACACTGCATCTTCACAGCGATTTCAATTTCACTGAGCCTTGGATGGAGACAGCGTGGCCATCGTTACGCCATTCGTGCAGGTCGGAACTTACCCGACAAGGAATTTCGCTACCTTAGGACCGTTATAGTTACGGCCGCCGTTTACTGGGGCTTCGATCACCAGCTTCTCCCCGAGGGGATAACCAGATCAATTAACCTTCCAGCACCGGGCAGGCGTCACACCCTATACTTCCTCTTACGAGTTTGCAGAGTGCTGTGTTTTTATTAAACAGTCGCAGCCACCTGATTATTGCAACCCTTCTCGGCTTCTGTCGCAGGACAGTCACCTACAAAGGGCGTACCTTCTCCCGAAGTTACGGTACTATTTTGCCTAGTTCCTTCACCCAAGTTCTCTCAAGCGCCTTGGTATTCTCTACCTGTCCACCTGTGTCGGTTTGTAGTACGGTTCCATAATATCTGAAGCTTAGAGACTTTTCCTGGAAGCCGGGTATTAATCACTTCGTTCAAGTCCGAAGACAGGAACTCGTCGTCACGCCTTGGGATAATGAGCTTCCGGATTTGCCTGGAAACTCTCCCTACACGCTTAAACCACCACGACCGTCGGGTGGCTGATCTAACCTTCTCCGTCCTCCCATCGCAATATTATGAAGTACAGGAATATTAACCTGTTTTCCATCGACTACGCATTTCTGCCTCGCCTTAGGGACCGACTAACCCTGCGCCGATTAGCGTTGCGCAGGAAACCTTAGACTTTCGGCGTATGGGTTTTTCACCCATATTATCGTTACTTATGTCAACATTCGCACTTCTGATACCTCCAGCAAACCTTACAGTTCACCTTCAACGGCTTACAGAACGCTCCTCTACCACTCAGAAGATAAATCTTCTGAATCCGCAGCTTCGGTACACAATTTTAGCCCCGTTATATCTTCCGCGCAGGCCGATTCGACCAGTGAGCTATTACGCTTTCTTTAAAGGATGGCTGCTTCTAAGCCAACCTCCTGGCTGTCTGAACCTTCCCACTTCGTTTGCCACTTAATTGTGATTTGGGGACCTTAGCTGGCGGTCTGGGCTGTATCCCTTTTCACGACGGACCTTATCACCCGCCGTGTGTCTCCCACGCTAAAACTTCTCGGTATTCGGAGTTTGCAACGGTTTGGTAGCCCATGACGGACCCCTAGCCGAAACAGTGCTCTACCCCCGAGAGTCATACGTGAGGCGCTACCTAAATAGCTTTCGAGGAGAACCAGCTATCTCCGAGCTTGATTAGCCTTTCACTCCTATCCACAGCTCATCCGAGTCTTTTTCAACAGACACCAGTTCGGGCCTCCAGTCAGTGTTACCTGACCTTCACCCTGGCCATGGATAGATCGCCCGGTTTCGGGTCTACTCGCTGCAACTAAACGCCAATTATGACTCGATTTCTCTACGCCTCCCCTATACGGTTAAGCTTGCTACAACGAGTAAGTCGTTGACCCATTATACAAAAGGTACGCCATCGCTCCGCTTTCGCAAAGCTTTGACTGCTTGTACATATACGGTTTCAGGTTCTATTTCACTCCGCTCACAGCGGTTCTTTTCGCCTTTCCCTCACGGTACTAGTTCACTATCGGTCAGTCAGTAGTATTTAGCCTTGGAGGATGGGCCCCCCATCTTCAACCAGGATTTCACGTGTCCCGGTTTACTTTTCGTTACCCACTACGTTGCCTTTTCGCATACCGGGCTATCACCGTCTATGGCTGACCTTTCCAGATCATTCTGCTAAAACAAAGTAGATGTTGGTAACAAGGCTGATCCGCGTTCGCTCGCCGCTACTAACGGAATCTCGGTTGATTTCTTTTCCTCCGGGTACTTAGATGTTTCAGTTCTCCGGGTTCGCTTCTATACACCTATGTATTCAGTGTATGATTTCCAGAATCGCTTCTGGAAGGGTTTCCCCATTCGGACATCTGCGGATCAAAGCTTATTTGCCAGCTCCCCGCAGCTTATCGCAGACTAACACGTCCTTCATCGCCTCTGACTGCCAAGGCATCCACCGTATACGCTTATTCACTTATCATACAACCCTGAATGATTTTCAGGGTTATCAATAAAGAACGCTAAACTAAATTTAAGTAGATAATTACCTTCGCGCCTTACTTATATCAAATTGTTAAAGAGCAGTACTAGATTTTTTAAGTATCTAGTGGAGAAATTCTCGTTTTTGTCAAAATTTCTTCAGTAGATACCCGTTCTTAATAATTTTGGAGCCAGTCGGAATCGAACCGACGACATCCTGCTTGCAAAGCAGGCGCTCTCCCAGCTGAGCTATGGCCCCTAATATGTGGTGGGTCTGGGAAGATTTGAACTTCCGACCTCACCCTTATCAGGGGTGCGCTCTAACCAACTGAGCTACAGACCCATTCGGTCGGACGGAGTACGTCAGAAAGAAAGCAGTTAAAGTGAGAGCCTCAGGCAAAGTTAAATCATCTTATAAGGAGGTGATCCAGCCGCAGGTTCCCCTACGGCTACCTTGTTACGACTTCACCCCAGTCATGAAGCACACCGTGGTAGCTACCCTCCCGAAGGTTAGGCAAGCTGCTTCTGGTGCAATTCACTCCCATGGTGTGACGGGCGGTGTGTACAAGGCCCGGGAACGTATTCACCGCGACATTCTGATTCGCGATTACTAGCGATTCCGACTTCATGGAGTCGAGTTGCAGACTCCAATCCGGACTATGAACGGCTTTTTGGGATTAGCTCCACCTCGCGGTTTGGCGACCCTTTGTACCGTCCATTGTAGCACGTGTGTAGCCCTACTCGTAAGGGCCATGATGACTTGACATCATCCCCACCTTCCTCCGGTTTATCACCGGCAGTCTCCTTAGAGTTCCCACCATTACGTGCTGGCAACTAAGGACGAGGGTTGCGCTCGTTACGGGACTTAACCCAACATCTCACGACACGAGCTGACGACAGCCATGCAGCACCTGTCTCTCGGTTCCCGAAGGCACTCCTCATCTCTAA
>CAVQJI010000011.1:0-49945 GCA_963712715.1 uncultured Pseudomonadota bacterium
ACGAGATAAACGGAGTGTTTGGTTTCGCCAATTAATATCATCCAGTTTCATGTTAGCGACTTCATAGCCTCTTAAACCCAGTTCTATCATGCAGGTGACCATGGCATAATTTCTTTTCCCCAGAGCATACTCCTATCAAATGCAAAAAAAAACTTCTTAATTCCTGAGCGCTAAATATTCGGGTAATGCTCCATGTTTCCATTCAACAATGCTTGGTAAAGCACATACCATATAGCAGAGCATAATCCTTTAAATTGTAAGAACTTAAAGAAACTACGGATCGAGTAAACAAAAAGAGCAAAAGTCCTTCTTTTATAGGACGATAGATTCTCATATAAGAAAGAAAGCACTTTTATTGGTTTAAGCTGATCTAAATGCAATACTCCTTTGTTAAAAAATTTGTTAAGGAATACTTTCACATAATGACTATGACAAACACACGTGTTTTAGCAAGAGGACACGTATTTACTAAGTAATTATCAAATTCATTGATCATTTGATCAATTTCATTCTGAGGTGTCGTTTTTTCCTGTGATCGAATCAGTAAAGACAATGCTGCATGCAAATTTTGCCGACATCGTGGTGCTGGAATAGGGCATTGACAAACTGGAAGGTGTCGATCTAAAAATTTATCTACTAATGGTTGATCTATTGTTAATGGAGAAGTTGATTTTTGAGATTCCAGCCAATGAAAAAAATGTTCCGCTGAATTTCGATAAGAATACATTGCAGCATTACAATAAGGTTTTGAAATTAATAAGATGCGAACTGATCTAAAAGAGGTTTAAACTGAGAGGCTTGTAGTCGCCGAATGACGTGAGGCTCTTTGATTAACGACTCGAACATAACTAACTCCTCCTATTAAGAGAGAGATATTTATGCAAAGTAAAATAAGCTCTTTCATATAAATAATAGCAGAAAATCCCTGTAAATTCTTAATGTAAAAATATTACTCAGCATAAGCATTTACTTGGTATAATTGCATTTAGGCAAATATTTACCTAAATGAAGTTACATGGATTTCTAAGAGACAAAAAAAAAATGAAATAATTTAGCGTATAAAAAAATCAGTAATGACTGAAGATTTTTGCGATATGTCTTGAAATTCATAAGAAACAGCTATGCTGAGAAGATATTTTTGATCTGATTAATTTTTTCTTGTTCCCGCGCCAAATGTCCTTGGTGAATCGCTAATTTATATGAGATCGCTTTAAGCTGTTTGATTGTTTCGGGAGTCGCCGCAGTATTTTTATCATTAAAACCACAAATCGGAATAATCAATTGAGCGAGTTTAATTTGTAAATTTTGATTCAGTTGCTGCTGGTGTTGTAATTGATGTCTGTCAGTAAATAATATTGCTCGGCAGGAGGTAATGGATTTTTCATAAGTGCAACGATGGGAATTCATAGCCAATAACTTTTCTCGCAAGAGCTGACTTTCTTTCTGTTCGTTCAAATTTTCTTGCAGAGATTGCGCTTCCGCCATTAAATTGAATAACGATTGACAGTGACCAGGACAATACGATTGCACAGTATGGATGATGGCGGCCAGTGTCAAAGCAATCTGTTCTATCCTGTTGGCGTGCGCTAAGGTCACTTGAGTTCGATGCTCAATGGCAAATTGTGTTTGTTGGATGATTTTCTGGCGATGATCCTCTATTTTATGCTCTAGCCGCTCTGCGCGATGTTGCAAACTGGTTTTGGCTTTTTGAACATCTTCGGCTACTTTCTCAGCCATCGGTTTTTGCCCTAATTCTTTTGCCAAAGCTTGATAAACTGGTCGTGCATTGCCTTCACATTGGATTTGATGATGAATATTTTCTTTTGAAAAACGCGCCTGCGCCATTTTCACATCATAGGGTCGCAGTGGATGAGAAAATTTGGGAGAATTAAACTGAAATGTAGCCATCGTCTGAGATGGTGAGGGTAACTTCTGGATACATGAAGCCGTATCCTGGAGGGTGGTATCCACTGTATTTTCTAAATTATTCAGCAATTCATGTCGGGTTATGCACTCCTGGCGAATAGATTCATAACGCTGAGCTTGTTCGTGAGTTAATAGGCCATGATGTTTGGCCTCATCCCCAATCTTCTGACGCACCGTTCCCGTCACATGGGCGGTTGAAATCACATCATCGGCTTGACACAAAGCGATTCGCAGATCATCCGATTTTTTGAAATGGTCAATGCCGATTGACTTTGTTTCAGCCGCCATTGCCAATCCGATTCTCCGAATAAAAAGGGAGAATGCTGCAACAAGAATAATATTTTTAATGAGAAGGCTTTCAGTATATTCAGAGCATATATTCCAGAATTTTTTTTAACGGCTTCTTTTAATAGCGCCGCTTCCAAGGCATTTAAATACCGTACATAATATTTCAATTCCAGTGACACCTCCGCTTGTTCACATAATGTTTGTAAATATTTCATAGCTCACCTCTTTTAAGCGTAGGAAGAATAGGAGGAATCATCCATCCAGTTCCCGGTTTTTATGACCGGGAACTGAATCTGATGATCAGTGCAACACGAATCACGGATGACATGGACGGCTAACCCACCCGGCAAGTCACTACCGGTGCAGGCGGTTGGTTTAATACCGTTTGCAGACTTTTGGCAGCCTCTTCGCCCTTGACCTTCCAGATACCGCAGGCCCAGGCAATGCCCACTGAAAAAACCGTCGCCACGCCTTTGACAAATTTCATCGCCCAACTATCGCGGTCTTGTTCGATGATTCCCCGTTGATGCTTGAATTGCTCGCGAAAATCTTTCAATTGTTCAGGAGCAGATTTAACCGGCGTGTTCAGCGTGGCTTGTAGTGCGCTTACCGCTTGATACTTCTGCACGACTACAGGCAGAGATTGTCCGGGTTTTCCCATCGGTTCGCGTCGGCTCCGCCGTCAATTTTTCCACCGGCAGTCTGGCATCCGTGACTCTCGTCACTTGAGTACGCTCATTCACCGGCGGCGCACCAAATAATAATGTCCGGCTCTGAGTGGTGGTAAAATAGTTTTGCTCAGAGTCATTTTTGGCCTGGCTTTCAATCTCCACAGCCAAATGATTTTTATACTCTTGACATAATTGCCGTAATTCCTGTTTTTGGCGGACGACCGGCAATAAAGTTAATAAACTTTTCTGAACTTGAAGACAGCGTTGCTGCTGGTTGGCTTGCCACGGACACCAACGATGAATCGCATTTCTCAAGGTGTCATAACGGGCTTTGTTCAGTAAATCCACTTTATCCAGCGACCGAGTCAATCGGGCGTCTAAGGCTTTATTGAATATTTTTTGCTGTTGTGTCGCTTCCTTTCCTTTTGAACGTGTTTGCGTTTCGGTCTGGGCTTGCTCAATCATCGCCAAGGCTTCTTGATCTAAGGTCGGGCTGATATTAAAAACCGAACCTTGCGCCGCACATTGACGATGGGTTGTTAAAAATTGTTCGATGAGTTTACTCATAAATCTTTCTCCTTAAAAAAATAAAAAATAGCGATTGAATGAATGTGATCAGGTTTTTCTGGATTAACCTAAACCGGAAATCGGCGCTGGGGGTTTTAAAGTCTCCGTGATCTTTTCTGAAGCTTGCTGACCCTTCACATTCCAAATCCCACAGGCCCAGGCAATGCCGAGCGATAAGACGGTCGCCACTCCTTTCATAAATTTCATTCCCCAACTATCCCGGTCTTTTTCAATGATCTTGCTCTGGGATTGAAAGGTTTGTTTAAAACTCTGCAATTGTTGATCAACAGGTTGCGGAGTGTTTAAGGTGCTCGCCATCGTATTGATGGCGGCGTATTTTTTAATGGCGGCATTTAAACTCTCACTGCCATTGGAAATGCCTTGTGGATGATCGGCGACAAACCGATCCATGTTTTTACCCGCTTGGGTGACTTGCTGTGGCAATTTCCCAGAATCCGGCAACGGAACGCCTTTGATTTTCTTATTGGCAGTAAATTGAGCGTATTCTTGAGGATGATTTTCTTTTAATTCATTGACAATTTCTTCTTTCAAATGCGCTTTATAATCTTGGCAGATCACTTGCAATTCCTGTTTTTGCCGAGCTTGCGGCAAGATGTTGAGTAATACTTTGCGAACGACTTGGCCTTTTTGATCAGGCTGCCAGTCTTCAATAGCCTTAAAAACCGCATTGAATTGCTGAGTATTCGCTAAATTCACCCGCGCCAGTTCCGCGGTGACTCGTGCGGCAATGGCCGCTCTCTGCACATCACTCGGCTTTCCAGAAATCGCTGAAGAATAATGTTCGGCTTCCCGTGAGGCTTGGTCATACAATAAGGCGGCATGGCGATTGAGCCGCTGGAGCCGATCCTGTTTAGAATCTCCTAATTCTGGTTTGGCTTTGGTTTGAAGTAATAAGTGAATTAAGTTCACACTATTGAAATTGACGCATGGTTTTTCTCCTTTATTTTTGTTTTGCGTTTTGTGTTTGGCGCAAGAGCGTGTTTTTATTTCGCCGATCTTGCGCATCTCTTTTATCGACACCTGTCAATAAATTCTTTTTTAAAAAAAATAAAAAAATTAAAAATTTCGTTAATTGTTCAAGCAATGTAATTTCGAGTTATTGCTGATCCTGGAGTGCCCCAGCTCCTCAGATAAAATCATCCGCGCCAAACATCCTGGCTGCGTCTGTTGATCACTCAACTCATTTCTTTGAGGGCCTCCGGCTAACGGGCAATCCCAACCGGTCATCTCGCGGTAACGGCATTGGGCGTAGGCATGGCGTAACCCATGCGAACGCACACCAATTTTTTGTAAGTTTTGTCGTAGCGATACCGATGCTTAATATAGGATTGACCGTTGGGTATCAGTGATTGATCCAAGTTACCGACCCATTGCTTAGCCGCATCGAGCCAATGCCGTTGCTCAGCGGTGCGAATCGGAATCTCGCGTGGACGATTGCCTTTACACCAAGAGCCTTGTAAAACTAACTTGTCGCCTTGGTCGGCCATGATCGGTTTAATCTTGAGGGATTCTTCACGCCTCAATCCAAACAGACGTTGGAGTTCTAAAGAAATCCGTATGCCTTGATCGCTCACTCCCGATAAATCGGGATTCGACAATCGCCCGATTTTTGATAACGAAGGACGTCTCGCACCAATCCCCAGATCAGTGTTGGCCGGAATCATGTCCGGTTTATTAATCAAGATCGGACAAATGGCGTAGCGCGGCAATACGATTTTTAATCGTGCCGTTATCCAGCTTTTTTTTCTGCCAATGTGTAGTCAACGCCAAGACATGCTTGCGCTGTAATTGTTGAACAGAAGTGATTTTATAGCCTAAAGCTACCAATTCTCCGGCAGTACTCTAAGAGTATTTGCTTTCGGTCGTAACGGGTGACATAAGCGCCAAAGTTATCCTGCTTCAACACGAGATACAGCGAGCGTTTTAAATCGGTTTTGATACTCATAAAAAATTCCCTTAAAAAATTAGGCAAAAAAAATAAACATTAATTCGTAAAAAATTGGGATTAGATAAAACTGCACTTTCCTCCGCACGGAATTGATCGGTGAGTGTTAAGTCTCCGTCGATACACCGTGAGGTATTCGACGGCTGCCACCGATAGCGGCATCAGCATTGAGACTCAGGTTGAGGAAAAGTGAAAAAAAAATCTCAAAAAAATGATCAAAATCATGCAGTAAAAGAAGGAAAAATTATTTCCTTAAAGAACATTGACGATGAACGTCCAGAAGATGAAAACCATCCGAAAGGATGAATCAAAACTGTGACCAAGCACCAGAAACTGTCCGATTCCCAATCTTTTAAAAAGATCAATTTCAAGAGTCTGACCAGACATTCGATGGGTTGATGTTTATTATCATCAACAAATCTCAGACAACTGCCGCTTTGAAAGTGTCCCCCAAATGCAGCGATAACATTATAGGATGATCGGCATCCCGAAAACCTATCCATTTCTGCGGATTAATGTCGTGCAGAACCGACCCATGAGAGCCATTATATGGAAATGAATATAAAAGTCAATAGTTTTTATAAAAATATTTTAAAAATTCAAAAAATAATTTTTGAGATGAAAAAATTAAGTAAAAAAGCAGAAATATCGCGGTGATTTTGATAAAAATATTGACAGGCAACGCCGTCATCTGGAAAGAAAAAAATTTGAAAAATAGTAGCTGTCATCTGTGAAAGATGACGGCGTGAAAGAAATTGTGATTTTAAAATGAAAGGGTTATTAGCACAGAAACATCGCGTCACTGTAGGAAACGTTTTTTCATACAGTGACGCGCTGCGTGTTGGCGGAGTGCGGATAAAGAATATTTTACAAAAAAATATCACCATCAAAATCAGAAAGTAACTTGCCGGTTTCGCCTGGCAGCCCATAGCGAAAGAGCCGTCCCATATAGCCGTCGGACTGACTCAGATCATCAATCTAAAAAACCCGGCGCGTTCTCTTGACCTTCTAAATTTAATAAGATAAAGTATGATATAAAGAAATATCTTACTTTATCTTATCAATAAGGAGGCATTTATGGGACGAAAAGCACTCACACACCGGAACAGGTTTTCCAGGCCGCCGACCAGCTCGCCGCCGCCGGGCAAGCCGTATCACCCACTGCCTTACGTGAAGCATTGGGCGGTGGCAGTCTGACCACCATTTATAAACATTTGGCTGTCTGGGAAGCTACCCATCAACCGCTATTCAAACCCACCACCCAGGCCATGCCGGAAACCGTGGAAAAAGCATTTGCGCACGCCTGGCACATTGCCGCCGCCGAAGCGGGCAAAGATATCGCCGCCATCCGTGAAAAATCAGAGGCCGAAGTTAAAATGATCACGCAGCGGTTTGAAGAAGCCCTAAGCAACATCGCTCAACTCGAAGCCGAGGCGGACGCCGAAACCACACAACGGGAAACCCTGGAATCCGCGCTGGCCGCCAGTCAAGCAGAGGCGGCGCAAATCAAGGCCGATGCCGCCGCGCGGGAATCGGCACTCATGGCCAGCCATGAGCAAATCCAGCAACAGTTTGAACACCAGCAAGCCGAATGCCGGGAACTGCGCAAGGAAAATAAAGAACTTATTGCGGAATGCGTCAAATTGAAAGGACAACTGGAAATTTTGCAGATTCAGGCGAAAGAACAAAGCGCCTTACTGATAAAAACGTTTGCTGACAGTCAATAAATATTACCTGACGCCAAAGCTAATCATCACTGGTTTTAACGATTGCATTGCGGCAAAAAAATCTGTGTCACTTGTTGCGCGTCCGTTTATTTTTATCACTCCAGCCGCCCCGCTGTGCCTGACTTGCTAAATCGCTCGCAAAGGCACAGCGGGGCGGAGTTTTCAAGAGGAGGACGCACCCATGACCACGCAACCCTTTAACGCAACAGAAATTCTCAATCAGTTACGCCACCGTCAAGCGGTGAAACGCAAACGCCAGTTTCATCATTCCCGGCTCATGCGCGTGCGCGCCGAATTAGTCGCTCTGCGCCAGGCCGGTGGCAGTTATCGGAGCTGGCGCACTGGCTGCGCCAAACCCATCGTATCCGCATGGCGCATACGCTGATCATGCGTTACCTGGCGCAATGCCGGAATTATCCTCACCAGATAGGAGGCTCATCATGCCGAGCTTCCGTAACGCGCAAAAACAAGCTGAACATGCCGTGCAGAAAAAGTTGGCACTGCATCAGGCTCGTCATACTCATCGTGACGATCATCACATTCATAGTTTGGGCACGGCGCGTAATTACACCCAAGCATTAACCCGCTTGACCCGTTGGCTGCAACAGCATCAGTTTAACGATTTAAAGCACTTAGATCGAGATACCGCATTAACCTATTTGGAATGGCGCGGCCAAAGCGTTGGGCAAAAATTGTTAGATCAGGAACGCCAGGCGATTCAATTGCATTTAGGAATTAAATTACCGGTCATCGCATCTGAATTGCAACACGCTTTAAAAAGCCGTGCTTATACTATTGAGCAGATTGAATTGATCAGTCAAGCCCAGACCCATAAATATCAATTATCAACACAACTCGCCTACGCCGCAGGATTGCGGGCGCACGAGTTACTCACTTTACAGAAAGTCTCGCACCGCACCGCCAGCACCCACCGCACCTGGTCGACGCAACGGTTTGCCGGTCGTGAGGGTCAAATTTACACCGTTATCGGTAAAGGCGGATTGATTCGTGAAGTATTAATTCCCAACCCCTTAGCCCAACGCTTGGAAGCTCGGCGGATGGATAAACCGCTGCTGAAATCCGATCGCGGCATTCACTACCAGCAACACTATGATCTCGGCGGCGGCAAGGCGTGGTCTAACAGTTTTTCTGCGGCGAGCCATCGGCAATTGGGTTGGTCGCACGGTGCACATGGGGTTCGTCATTCGTATGCCCAACAACGCATGGCGGAATTACAACGCTTAGGATTCTTTTACGATCAAGCTTTAGAGTTAGTCAGTCAAACCTTGGGCCATTTTCGGCCTGATATAACGGAGGTGTATTTGAGATGAACATATTTTTTTGGATATTAGGCAACGTGGTTATACTCGTCATATTGGCGGTGGTTATTTGGCAGATCATTAATCAAGAATTGCAGAGCCAATGGGCAGGTCAAATGCAAAAACTCAAAGCTGATCGTCAACTTTTTGAAGAGCAAAAACAATTTTGGGAGCGATCTTATTCTAACAATTATTCTCAACTACGCGAGAAGAAAAGGTCGTCCAAGAGAAAGAAAAAGAATTGCAAGCATTAAAAGGGCAATTAGACATACAAATAGCCAAAAACAACCAGGATACGGAAAAATTCATAGAAGCCGGTAGAGCGCAGTTAAAAGACTATGAATTGTATATCAAAAAATTAGAATCCCGGCTGGAAAGCGCCCGGCAACGTTCAAAAAGATTTGCAAAACAGGCTAAAAATCAGGTATAATACTCCCATGTATGGATTGACGCTCCTTATCGCGTTGCGTGCCGTCACTGAGTACGATAAAAATAATCCAGTGTGTTTCCTTCAGGAAATGGTTTCATCCGCCGTCGCAAGAAAAAGGATGTGTCTTTTTTAGCAATAAAAAAGAAGAGAGTGAAGATTAATTTTTTTAAATATAGAACCTAAAAAAATTAATCATTGGCGCGATCAGTCCGAGCCACGATCTACACTCAAACAATCAGATCAAACGGGGCGAATCGGTGGTACTCAATCCGCCGCACCATGAGCAATAATACCGCAAGGGAGATTGAACAGGGTGGGAATTTCTAACGGGTTTCTTGATTTTTTAATGGTAATTTTTTTAGCCCTCGCCGGGCGAGCAGGGTTTGGCAGCGGGCTGCCAAACCTGCGACTAGCGTACTGGTCGCTGCCGTCCCGTCAATGACAAGCCCTGCGGGTGTCCACTTCAGTTTTGATCTGCTAAAGTCCGGTGTATCTTGTAGTCCTTCACGCTGTCGCGCCAGCTTTCTTGCATCCACCATCGTGCGCAGATCAAAACCGAAGCGGCCATCATTGACTGGTCGCCAGCGACGGTTAAATCAATGGATTGTTTATTTCCACTAAAAATTAATGATAACTGTGAGTAGCTGTCGGGTGTGAGTCCGTCTGTGGTGCTGTTCTCGTTGTAGTTCTAAGGGGCGAGTGAAAAAAATAAAAATTGGTAGCGGTTTTTAGATTGTCACGTGTTTTGTCAAAACAACTTTCTAATAATCGGCAACCAGCGTTAACAACGGTTTTTACCATCGTAGCGTTTTTATAAAGCAATAGGCCGAATCCGACAACTCCTGCAACCATCGCTCCCTTAGTGATTAAAGAATCCTTTGTCAAATAGAAATCCGGGCTAGGCAAAGCAGGAAGAGTGGAATGAGTGAATGAATGAGGAGCAAAAAAACCATAAAAATAGCTGGCCGTTGATGATTTCATATCAGCAATGCTGTTTTCATCAGTCACCTCAATAGAACCCTCTCTTCCCCAAGACATCATACTGAAGCCGGAGCCAGCCTGTGAAACATTGCAAGATTGCGAGGCGGGTAAATTGGCATGGCAAAGCCAGTCTTCACAAACTTTTCTTAATGCTTTTTGTTGAGCGGCTAAGGCGATGGAGGTATCATTAGCCGGGTTACCAGAAAAACTAATCCTTGAAAGATTAGTACAAGGTAAAAGTTCTGCTAAAGCAAGTGCACCGTCATTGCCTATTGGGTTGCTGTCCAAGCGTAACTCATTTAATTGGAAAGGAAAATTCTGCGTTAAATTTTTGACAGCGGTATCATTCAGATGGTTACTCGTCAAACTTAAGTAATTTAATTGGCTTAACCTGCTAAATACACCCTCGCTGAGTGTGCTCAGTTGGTTAACCCCCAACTCCAAGTAATTTAACTGGTTTAACCTGCTAAATACACCCTCACTGAGCGTACTCAGTCGGTTACCCCCTAAACTCAAGGAATTTAATTGGCTTAAGCGGCTAAATATACCCTCGCTGAGCACACTCAGTTGGTTAGAATTCAAATTCAAGTAATTTAACTGGCTTAACTCGCTAAATACACCATCGCTGAGCGTGCTCAGTTGATTATCCCAAAAATCCAAATAATTTAATTGGCTTAACTCGCTAAATACACCATCACTGAGCGTATTCAGTCGGTTATAACTTAAATCCAAGTAATTTAATTGGTTTAACCCGCTAAATACGCCATCGCTGATCGTACTAAAAAGCCGGTTAAAACTCAAATCCAAGAAATTTAACCGGCTTAACCCGTTAAACACACCATCGCTGAGCGTAATCAGTTGGTTAAAACTCAAATCTAGGAGGTTCAATAGAGAGAAATCTAAAAAACAGTTTGGAGTGATATTGAAAATAGAAGAAGATGGAATTCTTAATTGGTTCAACCGGGGGGAAATTCTGCATAAATTCACGAGTTAATGTTTTGGGAATATAATTACCTCCTATCGATAAGCTTTGTAAAGAAATCGGAAATAGAGTCGAAAAATTTTGTGGAATGTACTTCATTACAGTTAAACTAATATCTAACTCGATGAGTGACGGCGGCAACTGAGTAAGAACATTAGTGATATCAATACGGCTACGGTTTAAATTCAAAAATTGTAATTTATTTAAACCATAAAATACATCATCACTGATCGTACTCAGGAGGTTAGCTCCCAAATCCAAGTAATTTAATTGGTTTAACCCATTAAATATACCCTTGCTGAGCGTACTCAATTGGTTATCATACAAACGTAATTGATTCAATTGGCTTAAGCTGCTAAATACACCATCGCTGAGCGTACTCAGTTTGTGGTTAAAACTCAAATCCAAGTAATTTAACTGGCTTAAACCGCTAAATACACTACCGCTGAGTGTACTCAGTTGGGTACCTCCCAATTTCAAGTAATTTAATTGGCTTAACCTGCTAAATACACCATCGCTGAGTGTACTCAGGTTACCCCCCAACTCCAAGTAATTTAACTGGCTTAAGCTGCTGAATACACTCTCGCTGAGCGTACTCAGCCAATTACTCCCTAAACTCAAGTAATTTAATTGGCTTAAACGGCTAAATATACCCTCGTTGAGCACACTCAGTTGACTTGGATTCAAATCCAAGTAATTTAACTGGCTTAACTCGCTAAATACACCATCGCTGAGCGTACTCAGTTGGTAGTTATAACTCAAATCCAAGTAATTTAATTGGCTTAATCCGCTAAATACACTATCACTGAGTGTAGTCAGTCGATTAGAACTTAAATCCAAGTAATTTAATTGGCTTAACCCGCTAAATATACCATCACTGAGCGTACTCAGTTGGTTATAATACAAATCCAAGGAATTTAATTGAGTTAATCCATTAAATATTTCGTTGCTGATGGCAGTTAGCTGATTACCACTTAAATCTAATGTCTTCAAATGTGCTTTTTGTTGAATAACTGCTTGGATAATCTGTGATGCTTCTTCTAAAGTTAAGAATTTAAGCGATAAATCCAAACTGATCAATTCTGTTAAGTGATATTGTGGAATTTCTGACACTAAAGCGTCCACGCTTTCTTTTATGTCAATCGTGCGAAATAAAGTAAGGCGAGTAGTAAAACATTCCGCCGTATAATTCGCCGCCCAATCTTGATAGCCATTGCCAAATTGGTACCCGGGTTTATCGGGACAGCGGATCGCTTCTAAAATACTGAGGAAAAGCATTTGAAAAAAATAGAATTCTATTGTTAATTTAATTCCTTTAAATAATAGGGCTGGCAATTGTTGCTTCAAAACATGCGTCTTTAAACCTAATAACCACCACAATAAATATTGACGATATAAACGTTGCGGTAATGATTGAATCGATTGGCATCGTAACGGTTTACTTTCTTTCGCTTCTTCTTTTCGCAACGCCGTCAGCAACTCCAACGCTTTCCCTTTGGTGTACAAAATCGTGATCAATTCTTCTGTCGAGTAACCGGCTTCTTTGAGACGGGATAAATCTTTAAATCCTATACCGTGTGCAATTTTGGCAATATTAGTTAGAGCGTTCAGTTGGGTGCTTTTTTTTCCTTTTACCGCTACTTCACACAAAGCATCAAAAATTTTTCTTCGCTCTTCACTGGATAAGCGGCCATCCCAACGTACTAAACTTTCTAGTTTTTGTAATTTTCCGCTTAATGACAAAAAACCAATGCTGGAAATGCCGGGGAGATATTCATACAGGCCATCCCGCAACCAACTTCCACCGGTTTGAAGATGGGTGTTAATGATTTGAGGATAATTTTTTAAAGTGTTCGATGAGGTGCGCTGTGCTCCCCATAAACTTGAAATACCTTGTAATCCGCCAATGATTAACGGGCTGGTTAAAATAAATTTTAGCCATTGGGCTTCTAATCCTGCTAGCAAACGCACCAAGCTATCAATCCCTTTTTGATCTGAGCTGATAAACGAAGCACGGAATTCATCAATGTTAGTAGAACCAGTTTGAATCAGTTTAACCAAACGATAAAACAACATGGAATAGATGAAAATATGAATAGATGTAAATAACCCCAGCTCCAAACCGCGAACAAATCCCTGTACCGCATAGGCTTTAATCAAACCCCACGTACTTTTTATCAGAATAGATCGTTCCGCTGGTCTGACTCGCCGCCAGACGCTACTTTTGGTTTCTGAACCTAGATCACGAACTGATAACAAAGGCCACTGCAAGAATTTTTCCAAAGCATGATCCAAACTGCTCCATTTCATCCAGGAACAAGTGCTCATCTCTTGGTGAAACAGCGTCAACAAATATTCACCTTTGACATCAATTTCTTCGCGCTCAATCTCAAGGGCGGACAAAAAAGCGGTCCAATTCGTCGTAATCTGGTTCTTCGAGTAGATGAAAGTGACGATTGTCTTCTTTACCTTGAATATTGAGTGAGGGAGCTGGGCGATTGCCGCCTCCTGCCGTTATGGTTTTAGTAAATAGCATGTTAATTTTCCTCCTTGTTTTTAGTGACTCAATAGAAAATTAAAGATCGGTGAATAGCTGGGGACTATAAGCTATTGACTCATGAACGATGGAGCTTGAACGGTGTCAAGGATTTCCGTTAAAAATATTTTTTCCGTACAACGCTTGCTTTTTGTCCATGAGTTCGCCGACAATAAGCGTGCCGGACAAGTGCTTCTAACCACTTGTCGCGACACTAACCACTTTTAGAAAAGGCTTTCTAAACAGTCGAGTAAAACTGCCAGATCACTCCGGCAGAGTCCTCACAGAACCGGACAGGCGGAATTACCGCATCCGGCTCCCAGATAAACCGGGTCAACTATACCACTTTTTCAGCGCGCCGCAAATAATGATTTGGTTTTCCATTCACGTGGAAAATTTATTTTCTCAAGTAACGCCGTGAATTTCTTCCAACTCATTGGTCTTTTCCTTCCTCTGCGATTGATCCACCTGAGCACAATTCTCTGACTTAGTTTCAAGAATCGGTATACCGCTCGCTCATTATCAGAAATGGCGTTATAGTTCACCCATCCCGTTACCACACGCCCCACGGTTTTCAACACCCCTATAGTGTCTTTCGTGTTAACCTGTGTTCTTAGATATTCTTTCAGTCCCCTGAGTTTTGCACTGAAACGATCACGTCGGCTTTTGAATTTCATTCGCCACCATTTCCCGTTGCGTGCTTTTCCCCAGTACACTGTAAATCCAAGAAATTGATAAGTCGGTAATCGGCTTCCGTGTCTATGTTCTCGTGCTGCAACGTTCTGTCCAGATCGGATTAATCTGGATTTCCCTTGATGCATCACCAGTCCATATTTCTCCAGTCGCTTCGGCAGTACTTCAAAGAATTTTCTCGCCTCTTCTTCCCTTTGGAAAATAAACACCATGTCATCGGCGTATCTCACTTCATTCGCTCTACCTTTGAAGTACTTACTTTTGATTTCTTCAAACCAACTGTCTATCACTTCGTGCAAGTAGATATTCGCTAATATCGGTGAAACGGTTGACCCTTGCGGGCAGCCGATTTGGTTGACACTGACTTCACCTTTACTCGATATCGGTGCGGTCGCTAATTTATCGATTAGCCTCAGAAACCTTTCGTCTGAGATTTTCTTCTTTAATATCTCTTTTAACTCCTTGTGCGGAATCGTGTTGAAATATTTTCGAATATCAATCTCAACAATGGCTCCCTCCCAACACGGGTAAGTGTATTCTGTCAAAGCTCTTAACGCATCATGGCAGCTTCGACCCGGTCGATATCCAAAAGAACTCGGTAGGAATAATGGCTCATAAATCTGCGTGAGTATTTCACTCACCGCACTTTGTACCAATTTATCCACAAAACACGATATCGCTAGCGGTCTTGTGTTCCCATCTTCTTTCGGTATTTCCACCAGCCTTGCTGGCTTGGGTCGATACGTCCCTTTGCGAATCGCTTTCAGCAGATTGTTTATGTTCTCTTCCAGTTGAAGGCCGAATGTTTCTTTACTGACACCATCTAATCCTATCGCTTTGCTTCCTTCTAATCGATAGTACATTTGCTTGAGCAGGTTTCGATCGAGCAGGTGCCCTAAATTATTGAACACCGTCTCAGGTCGATTCTCTGCCCGCTCGCTTAAGCGTTCCAGTTTCGTTTTCCCTGTGTTTTCTATTCTGTCAATGCTGTGTACAGACAAGGTTTCCCTCTCCCGCCAGGTTTATCCGCCGGTTCTTGGCTCCACGATCATTACTCGCTTCCCAGCTACTACAACCGGCCCCGCCATCCTTAATGTGGTTTCGAATCACTTGTGGTTTTGCCACTTGCTTTCCAATACTTCATTCCTTTGAAGCACGATAAGGACTTCCCAAGTTCTGATGCTCGTCTTTACAAACTCGCCAATGCCTATGACCCCGGAGACTGAAGATACTCGGCGTTCCCAGTGATCTATCCCTCGCTATCTTCTTTTGCCTGCAGCACAGCCAATTGCTTCGGCAGTCACCATAACTACATTTTCGGGGCTATTGCCTTTACCTTTCGATTTCGGCTCGAATGTTTCGCTGTCTACGCTTCATCACTTTCGTTACCTCCAGCAATGCAAGACTCGCTATAGTCTGAGGCTGGTTCCTCTTGACTAACAGGACTTTCACCTGTAAGACGGGCACAGCTTTGCGTGGCGCCCTGGCTGATTACAGTCTATCTGAAATGACATCTTTTTTGAATCCTATTCAGGAATCGTTCGAATTTTTCTCTGATTTATGCTGCCGTTAATGCCAGATTTTAATCTGGGGCGGTTGTGCGTTTGTCAGAAAATCCGGGGATGGAGGGCGGGCGAGAAAATACTGATGAAATTTTGGCCGGATCAACCAGTCATGCGCCGACGCGCATCGAACTGGGAATTCCTGGCCAGTGTGCGTCGGTTGTGTGGTTTTTTTAAACCTAACACCCGCAGGAGCGCATCATGCCGTCCAGGAAAATAGATGAAGCTGCAACCATTACCGGCTTGTTTCTAAAACAATTTACCCGGTTTTTACCGAATTATTTGTTCTGGAAAAACAGCCACTCAGTATATTTGGGGTGCAACCAGCGTTACGCCGAATTAATGGGCCTCTCTTCTCCCGAGGCCATTATCGGCAAAACTGACAGGGAATTGCCGTTCCAGCCTGGTGGAGACTCTGCCGCACTATTCCAGCAAGGCGACCAAGCCACTTTAACCGGACGGCCATTAACCAATCAAGAAGAAACGTTAGCGTTGCCTAACGGCCAAACCATGATTACCTTAGTTAGCAAGCTACCTATTCTCGATCAGGATGGCCGGGCGGTCGGTGTCGTCGGTTATTTTAGCGATATTACCGAACTCAAAGATAAAGAGCGCGAATTGCGCGCAGCTAAACGACAGGCCGAAGCCGCTAATCAAGCCAAGTCGGCGTTTATCGCCAATATCAGCCATGACATTCGCACGCCGTTGTCTGGTTTGGTTGGTTTTGCGGAAATTACGGCGGCGGAATTATCAGCAGCACAAGAACGGGAAAATTTACAATACTTAGTCCAGTCCGGTAATGCCTTATTAAAATTACTCAACGAAGTCATCGAATATTCCCGGCTGGAATGCAGTGCATTGCCACCAGTAACGGCCAAATTTAATTTGGTTCAATTATTAAATAATGTGGTCGCTTTAGAAAAGCCTTCAATAATGGAGAAAAATCTGAAACTGAGTATCACGATTGATCCTCATATTCCGGTTTATTTAGTCGGCGATGCAGTCAGGTTGCATCGTATTCTACTGAATTTGATTAGCAACGCGATTAAATTTACTAGCCAGGGATTTATTAAAATTTCAGCGGAATTAGCTCATCAGCAAGACCAAGAATTGATATTAAAACTGGTCGTGCAGGACAGTGGTATTGGTATCCTCGCTGACCAGCAAGCACAGATATTTTCCCCATTCGTTCGATTAATTCCCTCTTATCAAGGTCAATACACCGGTTCCGGTCTGGGTCTGGCTGTGGTCAAACAATTTATTGACGATCTACACGGCGAAATTTATGTCGATAGCCAAGAACAACGCGGCTCGACGTTTACTTGTTTGATTCCATGCCGTCAAGCATTGATGGAGGATGGCAAAAATGCCGTAGATTTTCAGCCATTTCAATCACCATCACCCTAAATAAAATAACAGGAGCCACTATGATAACCCAGATAACGGACTGTACCTCAGCCGAAGAAATTTTACAGCGCTGCGCGCCGTTGATTGAGGAAATTAATCAGCATCCGATCTATCAAAGCATCCGTACTTTAAATAACTTGCGAATTTTCACCGAACACCACGTGTTTGCGGTCTGGGATTTTATTTGCTTACTGAAAGAACTGCACCGGTGCATTGTCTGCATTCAAGCGCCCTGGTTTCCACCCAAAGATGCGTATTGCGCCCATTTAATCAGCCGGATTTTAATTGAAGAAGAAGGTGACCGAACGGAAGATCAACAGCAGTATTTGAGCCATTTTGAATTGTATCTATCGACGATGAAACAAATTAGCGCCGATGTACAACCAGTACAGACTTTTCTCAGTTTACTAAGAACCGGCTGCAATGTAAAAAGAGCTTTACATGAATTAGCATTACCATTGAGTGTACAACAATTTGTGACCACTACTTTTAGTTTCTTTTCAGATAAACCTCATGTTATCGCCGCAGTTTTTGTTTATGGCCGTGAAGCGATCACCCCCAATTTATTTACACCGCTGATGCAAAGGCTTCGTCAAACCTTGAGCATAGAAGATCAGTCGCGGGTGAGTATTTTACGGTATTATTTGCGGCGACATATCGAACTTGATCATACTGACCATCTCCCCCAGGCCTTACAGATGATCAGCCGTTTAGCAGGCGACGATTCTAAAAAATGGGATGAAATCGCCATCGCCGCGCAACAAGCTTTGGAAGCTCGTCTGGATTTTTTAGCGGGTATTCATACTGCTATTCTCGCTAAGTGAAATCCCAAATGACAATAAACAGTCTTTAACTCAGTATTGAAACCATTCTCTTTAGAGCTAACCGTGCTATGGTGGCGCGCGCCCTGGGGAATTTTATATGATCAATTCAAAAACAAAAAACCGTGTTTTCATCCCTTCCCCTTGGTGAAAACCGGAAATCATGGAAACTTACTTAGTAACTTTCCATAATTTCCGGTTTTCCGGCAGAGGAAGAGTCGAAAATGTAATGTAGAAAAAGGGTTAATACCAGAACTCTTCCAGAATGGCGGCGATAAAATTTTAAGACGAATCAATTTCCGCACCCGGCTTGATTTTTATCCTGCCCCAGCACCACACACTCAGTATGACTCCCGTCGTCATGAATCAATTCACCGTCACCTGTGTTCCAGTCATGCTTCATTATTGTTGCCTAAACTATAGCTTTTTGTCACACCTTGTAATTTTTGCATACCTAGCTTGCCCCGCTGTGCCTCACGCGCCAAAAGGCACGCCAAGGCACAGCGGGGCAAGTTTGACTTCACCATCGCGCACCTATGATGACGCACCAGTCTCTTACACCAGAAATTTAACCTGTGTGATTAGCCGCTATTGCGGGTGATGCAGATAAGTTACGGGTTGTATCCATGGAATAGCGTTAAATAGTGCACAAGGATTCAAAAGGAGAAAAACATTTTGCAAGGTAAGAGGTCATGAGCCGGAGTATCGCGATTACTAAAGTACCCATGGATGACTCAAAAAGTTAATCATTTTTCTCAAAATATTTTTACGAAATTGCCTATAAAAATAGTGGATTCTTATTGACTATCCCTTGTCATTTCCCGCCTATCCCTTGTTTTCAGTGACAAATTCGATGAAATTATGATTTAAATTGAAAGTGTTAGAATGACTATTTTCGCTACGTCACTGTAGAAAACGGGGTTTTCATACAGTGACGAGCGTTTGAAGAAATTATTCTATTTACCTGACTTGTTTTTCTTGTACAAAAGTAAGTATTGAAAAGCAAACCCTTTAACTTTAGACTGCGAAAGTCCCGTCGCGATAATTAACAAAATGGATTAAAAGTTCAATTAAATCTTCAAGGATATTTGAGATGCAAAGACCAACTTCATTGGGTTCGCCTAGTCCCCCCAAGCAACCACCACTGCCTACTCCTACAAGTCAATCAAACAACAAAACTATTCCCACCATTTCAAAGACAGTAACCTTACCGATTCTACGATCTAATATTTTACAAATAGGTGAGTTGGTTAAAGAGGACAAAGGAATAGCCTTACACACTGGCGTTTATGACGGACGAGCCATTATGGTTCAGAGGATGTCAGCCGAAGCTTGGATACAGCATCAAAATACTTGGGTAGCTTTATATCAATGCCAGTCTCCGTTTTGGCTGACTCTGTTAGGAATGTGCGAACAATTGCGAGCAAGAGTGATCGTGATGGCCGCACCGCCGGACACTCGATTTTCCGAGTGGTTAAGGTCAACGGCAGCCGATGCATGGCCGCTATGCTGCCGCCTGGTGCGTGATGTCGCGGTGGGGTTGTATCAGCGGCGAGTGGTCGGCGCTGCTCACGTTACTTGGGATGCGCGTCAGTTATTTCTGGACAAAGAAGGCAGGGCGCAGCTCATACCTCTCGTGAGTGAAACTCCGGTCACGGAAGCCGACGAAGTCTATGCCTTGGGGCAGTTCATTTGGCAAGTGGTTAGTCGCAAGATGGAACTGACCAAAGACTGGCAGAAAGGTAAAGGCTTACTGCGCGATTGTCCACCAGCGGTGATGGCATTGATTCAAGCCTGCACCGATCCGGTGATCTCCGCACGCCCATCATTAAAAGCCGTTGCTAAGGGATTAGACGCCTTTTGGCAACGAGCCGAACAAGGATTATTGGACGCCACGCCTGCGTTACCAGCACCCTTGTCATCCGAGGAAAAAGATAAAAAATATGACCTACCTGCCAGTCAATCGTCTGCCATATCTGCTTACCAGGTCGGTGATCTCTTGACCGGATCGCCTTTATCCGGGTTGTCTGAAATAAAAAAAGTGGAGCTTTCCCTAGCTGATGAGAAAGCGCGAAAAAGCCAAGCGACGCCCTCGGCATCGACCGCTTCGATGACCCCCTCTGTTAGCCTAAGTTTAACAAATTCAGTCCTGGCCAGCGGTTCGCTGAATCTCTTGCTGATTGACGATCAAAAAGTCAGTTGGTTAAACTACCACGAAGATCCGCGTTATCAAGTAGGCGTCAAGCTGTGCGCCTTGCGGGACAGTCTCGTCCAACCGATGGAATCCAAAGCCTCGCTGCCGACCTTACAGCAGACCATTCAAACCACACTGATTGATGATTCTCCCGTGGAAATGTTGCTGTGGTTGGGAGAAGAAGGCGAAGACCCCAACCATTCATTCATCGAGACGGCCTGGCGCTTATGGCAAACACCGGCTTGGCAAGCCTATCGTCCTGGCGATCCACCGCCCACCGCCTGGCTACCGCTATTCATTAATCTGCATCACTCCAGCATCCATTCACCACTCTTTACTCACAACCATCAACTTACCTCCGACGGCATAGCAGACTTTACTGAAACCGAATGGCAGGTGGTAGAGCAACATTATCGCCCGTTCTGGTTGGTGCAGGGTATAGAGAAATTAGATACTTCGTCTAATCTTTATGACACCAATGCACTGCATCGCGCTCAAAATCATGTCCGTTTATTACTACACAGCAGGCCGTCACACGTTTTTAAACTGGAAGAAAGCACGACCATGATGCCGCATGGCGCAGATGGCCGATTATTCCCCTCACGATATGCGCGTTATACGACCGAAGACCTTTCAGCTTGGGAAGGGCGTTATCAGGGTGAGATCGGTCCAGCGGCGCAAGCCACTATCGCACCCGATACTACATCACTGCCGTTGACCTTAACACCCGAAAAAGATTTAGCGCTGCACCGTGATCAGTTAATCCTACCATCTGCGGACGACAGCAAAAATACGCTGGGCAAAGGCGCATTTGGCGAAGTGTTATGGGGTACTTATTATGGTCAGCCCGTCGCTGTAAAATGGTTTAAAGAAACCAAACTTTCTTCCAGCCAGCAAGCGCAACTCAAAGATGAAGCGGCGGTCATGGCTAATCTACACTCACCATTTCTTATCAGTCTACTGGGATTATCGCTGGAATCGCCGCCGTTATTAGTGATGGAACTCGCGCCGGGCGGTAGTTTATTCCATCTATTGAAAGACGGCAACCAAGCCTTAGCCTGGTCATAACGGTTACGTTTATTGCGCGATATTGCAGTAGGACTCAGTATCCTGCATGTGCATGAATTACTCCATCGGGATTTAAAGAGCCTGAATATTTTATTGGATGTTAATGGTCGTGCCAAACTTTGCGACTTTGGCTTGTCTACCCTGAAATCGCAGGCTAAAGACACGAGTGAGGTCGGCACGTTACTGTGGAATGCGCCCGAAGTACTGCAAGGTAAAGCCGCCACCGCTGCCAGCGATATCTATAGTTTTGCTATGATCTGCTGGGAAGTGGTGACTCGCCGTCTGCCCTATAGTGATCCAAAAACCGGTCAATTGGGTGATCGCGGCTGGCAAGAGCGAGTGTTGACGCCGCTAAGTCATTGAGGGGCGTCGAGAAATCATTCCCACCGAGTGTCCGCCGGAATTAGCGGTCGTGATTCAAACGTGCTGGGCGCAAGACCCCAGCCAGCGCCCCACTGCCAGTCAAGTCTCCCAAGTGTTAGAAAGGCTATGGCAACAAGCCGTCATCGCAGAGCAATCCCCACCGGCGTTAACCCGGCGAACCAGCACTGTCTCCCAGGCATTACCCTCTATCCGTCTGGAACAAGCGGACAGAACCGTTAATGCGGGAGAAAACTGATGAGAAATCCCTATCGATTCATCCCGGTGAAATCAAAGTCATGCCCTCCGGGCACGGCTGCACCTAGGAATTCCACACCCTTACTCTCCATATCGCCAGAAATGGCCCACAGTCTGGAGTTGGTGGAACAAACCTCCGACGAGAAAAAAGCAGAGCCTCCCCTGAAACCCGTTCCAACGCTAGACTTACCCTTCGGCTCTGAGTCGGCGGCGGAATTTAAAATCTTGTTGGCGCAAAGTTCTGTGTCCTGTTGGCAGGATAAACTTTCCCCTCAGTACACCCTGGGCGTGAAATTGCAATATTTGCGGCAAGGAGTATTACTAGATCCCTATATCACTCAAGAACTATCTTGTTACATAGCTCCCAATGGCCAAGCAGCGCCGAGAGCTGTCGCCAGCCCATTATACCCGTGGATGGAACGAGAGCTATTGCAGGGTGGAGCACAGGTGTTGGTCTTACAGGGGTTGGCGGGTGCAGGTAAAAGCACATTTAACCGGCATTTACTGAGAAATTTATGGCAAGACCCGGCTTGGCAAGCTTATCGTCCCGGCGATCCCGCGTTGATAGCACCGACACCTATCTTTATTCCCCTGCAATCGTCGCAAGTGGATCCCCGTAACCTGTGGGATTATTACCGTCACTTACCTGAAATCGGTTTTACCAGCGCGGAAATCCGGCTATTACAACGCGATTACCGCATGGTATGGATTGCCGATAGCTATGATGAAATCCCAGGTCAAACTACACCTAATTTGTATGATTTGAATCGCCTATCGGATTATCAGGGACGCATTAAACTCATTATTGGCTGCCGCAGCCAGCGGGTGCAGGCGTTATCTGAAACCGACAGCTTGGTACCGCATGGAGAGAACGGCTTACCAGATCGCAGCCTTTATCGTACGCGTTTTGTAGCGCCCTTTACCCCGCAGCAAACGCAGGATTACATCGAGAAATATGTCACTCACCACCAGTCAGATCCCGATCGTCCTAAAGACTGGGATGTCGCCCACTACAAAAAAGAATTTGCCGCCTTTCCCGAACTACAAACCTTGATTGACACACCATTTATGCTCTGGCTGACACTGTCCATTCTGCCAACCCTGGCTAGCGAACAGGCGAGACAAAAACAGCAAAATGCAAGTACATATAAAGACAAAAAGGAAGAGAAAGAGGAAAAAAAGGAAATAAAAACCTCACCCCGGCTCACGAGTGCGATTTTGTACGATACCTTTATGGCTAGCTGGTTTGCCCGCCAGGCTAAAAAAGCGCAGCAACAACGCAATTTTCTCCAAAACCCGGAAGTAATCTTAGGTAAAGCGCAAATGCAAACCTTACGACGACAGGCCGAACAAGAAAATAGCGACGCCCCTGTGTATTGGTTGCAAGCCGCTTATCGTGCCTTTTGCATGGCCGTTGCCGAACAATTATTTCAGACTGGTCAAGTTAGCATACGGTTAATTAAGCCAACGGATCAGGAAGGAAAACAGTCACAGACGAAAGGAACCGAGGTATTATTGGGCGACACTCCTGACATGCTGCGCTTGCGTCAGAGTTGCCCGCTGCGCGAAAGCAGCGATCATACGTGGAGCTTTATGCATACCTCTTTGTTCGATTATTTTATCACCGCGAGCTTCGCTGAACAGTTGTTACTAACTCCTGTCGTGCCATCCCTGCCCCGTACTCGATACGATGAAGCAGAGACAGAGAAGGAGATGTTAAAGTCTCCTCTATTTACCTCTACTCATGATAAAGCAGTAACATTATTGGCTGAAAAACACTTAACGCCGGACCAGGTACGTTTTTTAGTTGACCGTACCAAGGAAAACCCTGCATTGCATCTGGTATTGTTAAGAATAATCGAACGCAGTAAAACCGAAAGCGCTATAGCCATTGCCAGCGCCAATGCCATTACCACGCTTGTTGGCTGCCAATACGTGTTTTCAGAGCGGGATTTCTCTGGCATTCGTATTCCCTGTGCAGATTTAACCGGCAGTTATTGGGATCGGGTAAACTTAACGAACGCTGATTTATCAGATGTAGATCTGCGGTTTACCTGGATGAGTCAGTGCCAATTGCAAGGTACTAATTTAAAAGGAATACAACTGGGTGAATTTCCCAATGTGTTAGCCAAAGGAAAGATTAGCGCCATCGTGATGCACCCGCACAACCCGCAGATTATGGCCATTGCTGTTGGTAATGATATTTTGATTTATGACCATGTGGCTTATCAGGTGATCCGTACCTTAAAAGGGCATACGAAATGGATCAATTGCCTAGTTTATTTATCGGACGGGTCGCAGTTGGCATCGGGAAGTAAGGATAAAACCGTGTGTTTGTGGGATCCGCAGAGTGAGCAGCCGTCACAAGTGTTGAAAGAGCATTGGGATGAAGTCAGATGCCTAGTTTACTCGCCAGATGGGTCGCAATTAGCGTCGGGATCGGGAAGTCAGGATAAGACCGTGCTGCTATGGGATCTGCGGATTAAGCAGCTATCACAAGTATTGACAGGGCATACGAATCAGGTCAATTGCCTAGTGTATTCGCCAGATGGGTCGCAGTTAGCCTCGGGAAGTGATGATAAAACCGTGCGTCTCTGGGATCTGAAAGCTGACAGATTATGGCTGGGTGGGCAACCATCAAAAGTATTAACGGGGCATACGAATCAGATCAATTGCCTAGTGTATTCGCCGGATGGGTCGCAGTTAGCTTCGGGAAGTGATGATAAAACCGTGCGTCTCTGGGATCCGTGGGGTGAGAAGCCACCACAAGTATTGACGGGGCATACAGATCAGGTCAATTGCTTAGTGTATTCGCCGGATGGATCACAGTTGGCCTCGGCAGGAAGCGGTTACGGTAATCAGGATCACACTGTGCGATTGTGGGATCTGCAGGGTGAACAGCCGCCAAAAGTATTAGAGGGGCATACGAATCAGATCAATTGCCTAGTGTATTCGCCGGATGGGTCGCAGTTAGCTTCGGGAAGTAAGGATAAGACCGTGCGTCTGTGGGATCCGCGGAGTAAGCAACCGTCAAAAGTATTGACAGGACATACGGATCAGATCAATTGCCTAGTGTATTCGCCGGATGGGTCGCAGTTAGCTTCGGGAAGTGATGATAAAACCGTGCGTCTGTGGGATCCATGGGGTGGGCAGCTATCACAAGTATTGACGGGGCATACAGATCAGGTCAATTGCCTAGTGTATTCGCCGGATGCGTCGCAGTTAGCTTCGGGAAGTGACGATAAAACCGTGCGTCTGTGGGATCCGTGGGGTGGGCAGCTATCACAAGTACTGATGGATTGGATCCAATGCCTAGTTTATTCGCCGGATGGGTCGCAGTTGGCCTTGGGTGGTATGGATATACGACTGTGTGATCCGCGAGGTGAGCAGCAACCACGAGTATTGACGGCGCATACGCATATATGGCTATTTCATTGCCTAGTTTATTCACCGGATGGATATCAGTTGGCGTCGGCGGATGGATATAAAGATGGTACCGTGCGTCTGTGGGATCCGCAGGGTAAGCAGCCACCACAAGTATTGACAAAGCATAGGGATCGACTCAATTGCTTAGTTTATTCACCGGACGGGTCGCAGTTGGCATCGGGAAGTAGGGATATGATGACCGTGTGTCTGTGTGATCCGCGGGGCGAGCAACCGTCACAAGTGTTGAGAGAGCATTGGGATGAAGTCAGATGCCTAGTTTATTCGCCAGATGGTTCGCAATTAGCCTCTGGAAATAGGGATATGACCGTGCGTCTGTATAATCCGCGGGGTGAGCAGCCACCAAAAGTATTGGTGGGGCATACAGATCAGGTCAATTGCCTAGTGTATTCGCCGGATGGATCGCAGTTAGCTTCGGGAAGTGATGATAAAACCGTGCGTCTATGGGATCCGCAGGGTGAACAGCCTTCACAAGTTCTGGCGGGGCATATGAATCAAGTCACGTGCCTCGTGTATTCGCCGAGTGGCTCGCAATTAGCCTCGGGAAGTAGCGATAACACCTTGCGGCTGTGGGATACCCTGTCCGGCAAATGCCTCCAGCTATGGCAAGCGCCTGCGTATATAACCCAATTAATCTGGCGTGTAGACCGTTTGTTTATCGGCTGTAACAATGGCGCTGTGGGTGCTTTGCGGCAAAATGCATCAGGTCAATGGGTCTTGGCCTGGCTGCAGTGTGGACAATTACCTGGACTTAGCTTCACCGGTTGCGATTTAACTAACGTCCAGGGACTGACACCAACACAAACTGTTTTGATTGAACAACGGGGTGGTCTCCATCTGCCTCACTCCACTATTGAAGATGAAAAACTCAATTTACGCGAAATTCCAGAAGATGAACTTGTCCAAGGTTTGGAAGACTCGTATATTCTCCTAACAGATTCAGATGAATCAGATCCTGACGAGCAAGAAGATAAATTAGTGAGTAAAACACCTAGTATTATTTCAGTATCCACCGATCAAGCAACAACAGAGGATAGTAAAAAAACAAGTCTACCTAGTCACCATGATTCTTTAGTAGTGCAGAAACCAACTGCTAACACAAGGCTTAACTTATTGAGCAAACTAAGTGGCTTATTTAATCGCAGCCCTCATTATTCCAACCAACAATTACTCACTCAGGCCGATCAACTGGTTGCTGGCATTAGTCATACAAGAACCCAACAACATTACCAGGCAAAACTCAACTATTATCGTAAGCATATTGACACTTTAAACAAAACCAACCGAAAACAATTAGAACAACTGATCAGTGACTTGCAGCGCTTACACGACAATCCAACATCTACTGTTTCACTGCGATCCCATCTAACTCCAGCCGACCAAAAACATCAATCCAAACTTTCCTCTAGCCTAAAGCAACGACTTTGGTCTTCTCCCAAACCCAAACCAACCACTATTTCCACTAGCGCTTCATCCTCTTCCTCCAGGTCATCGAGTACGCTGTTTTCCACAATCACTCCCTCGCATCAAACTGACTTAACCTCAAAACCGCCGCCAAAATCGCAGCAAGGCGGATATGGTCAATTATTCTCTCCCTCACCTGTGCCGAAGAAAAAACTGCCTATATCTTTAGGGTCATCAACTTCTACTCATCAAACTCCATCGGAAGAAGCCCGCACTTTGTTAGATAAAGTCTGCCCACCACAAGCTACTGGAAGAGGTGGTTTACGCCGCAAATGTTTGCAACGAATAACTAAATACGAAAACCGAAGCTTATCTAACACATTAATTCCTGCTGATCACAAAGACATGGAGGAATTGTTACAAACCTTGCGCGATATCCCAGTAAATTCTTCAATCAACGATAGCAGAAATGTTTTTGGGAACTAGCATTAATAGACCCTAATAGCTCCCCAAATGGCTTACGTAACCCTTCTACATGACTTCTACATGAAATTTTCAGGGTTTTGGAATATCATATAAGTACTTGATTTTATTAAAGCTGGCGATCTGAATCGAACAGACGACCGGCTGATTACAAAGCTTATACTTGACGGAACGAAAAGGCAAGCTGTTGATTAACTTACTGAAAAATAATATATTTCTAGTATTCAATTTTGATTCAACACGGTTGCCCGCTGGTAAAAAGCCTAGTTGAGCCTAGTAAGCCCTAGCTGTATCCTGCAAATCTCCTACCCGCTAAATAAAGCAATTTCAAGAGTTTTTCAATCGCGCAAATTTAGCATCAAAAAATTTAGATCATCAAATCTAAACTCTCATTAAGTATAAAACTTCAATTGGCTTGCAAATTTGAGTATTTTGCATTTATCGATATATTGTGTTGGCCCTCCATTTCCTTAGATGACTACTCAAGTTCATCAGCCAAATAATTCAGAAGCATATATATTGCAAATATAAAAATTTTATGTTATTATTTATTCGCTTTTATTTGAAAGCCAAAATAAGCGGCTAGCAGTGCAGCCCTAGTTTTTGCAGGAAAAAGCGCTGTATTTACACAAGGACGATGCTATGAGCATAACCCTGAAACGTCGAGTAGACGCTTTAGAAAAACGCATTGAGAAACAACTCAAGAAAAAACTTGGGAAAAAGAAGTCTCAATCCGAAACCAAATAAGAATAGGGGAGCCAGCTCCCCTATCTTTTCCAAATCAATGGATTACCGATTAGAGCTTTCTAGAATCAAAGTTTGCACAAAGATTGCGAAGGGCTAGATGCTTATTCTCTATGATTCTGACACTTTCAGTATTCACATTTAAAGCCTTCCGAAACAATAAATTTTTTCATTAGTGGTTTTCTGCGCAATATATTCATCAACTCCCAATAACAATCTCGAGCATATTCACACTTTATTATCTCTGGAATTTTATAATTATAATGAGATAGCTCAGGATCTAATATATGATAACTTCGATTAAATTCTGGCCGTAAATAACCATGAATAGCCCAACGAATATTATTCAAAAATTCACATATGTAACTAGATAAATAAGCTAATATATCATTTTGGAACCTCTCGTAAAAATCTTTAATGGCTGCCATATACTTATTGTCGGTTATAATTATTCCTGATTTAATCATGATTCCTTTAAATTTTTTGACCACACTAAAAGCTCTTAAACCGTTATGCTTCATCAAATCACTGCATATTTTGATGGCATCAATATGAGAAATAGATATTGTTACATTTTTGTCAATTGACGACATCCAAATTTCAAATTTTTTTTCTGCCTCTGCCCACTTAATAAAAACTTCCACAGATGCTCTTAACTCCTTCCCTGAATCTATAGCAGAAAATTGAAAACTACTACTTACTTTTAAAAGCCCGCTTAAAAAAGTTGTTTTTTCTATAGGCGCAGCTGGGTCTGTTTCGGAAAGAAAGTCGCTTAAAAGTATGTAAAATATTCTTTGGCAATTATCATCATGGAACATAATATTACAATGAGATCCTATCCTTGTATTGCCAAAATTGATGGATTTAACATATCGTTTATCTGATCATAAGCATTTTTCAATAAGATGACTTCATTCTCTAACAAATTTTGTCTTATTATTTCCTCATTTTTGGCTTGCCTTTCTTCAACTTTATAAGACTTATCCTCATTTTCTTCCTCACATTGAGTACACCAAGCCCATAACCTTGGAAAATCTAAATCCTGTGGAATTGGATTATTGTCTAAATATTCATGATCATAATATTGCGCTACGTGAGCTTCTCCGGTTCTGCGCGGATGATTCGCTATCCAAGAATCATAAAAATCATTCTGCAATTCAAAATGATGAGAATAAATAAAATCTTTCCATGTTTCTGAAATTTTTTCTTCACTATCTATGGAAATGAAAGCTATTTGTTCCATGTTCCGCTCATTTGTATTACCCCAAGCCATTTTTAAAGCTGCGATTGCTTCCTGATCACTTCTTAGGAGCGCCGTAACCAAAAATAGTTATCATAAATGCTTCTTTAAGCTTACGTTTTAACAAATTCCACTGACAAGAAATAAAAAAATTTTCAGAATAATTTTTATTTCTAATAGGGTAAAGCAATGGCGTAGTTTGCATAAGTTTTTCATAACACTTACCACAATCTTCCCCAAGCAAGCCGTAAATGTTATCTTTTTTGCAATATCCTATATTAACACTCCCATGTAAAAACGAAAATTTCGGCAGCGATAATCCAGAGTAACGATTCCGATGATAGGTCTGCATTAAAAATGGATCCCAATTAAATGTTGCAATTAAATCTGTTTCGCGCAAAGATAATATAAGATGATCATAAATAGTCGGTGAATTTGGTAGCTGCAGTTGTTGAAATATTCCCTTACTAGGCATTCTAACCTTTCAATCTTTTGACTTTCGCCTGAATCATATAAATCACTGAAAATTTCTTCAAAATTTTTATTAGGATTTATTCCCCAATTATTAAGTAATTGAGTTAGATCAACAATTTCTGAGAAATCATTCATGATTGGCAACTTTCTCCCATTTCTATCTTGTGGGCATGCAGCTTTGCTTGCTCCCGCGCCCAAAATAACAACATGAGGTCTTTGCATTTTCAATTTCAAATCAATATTCATTTTTTATCCATTAAATTTTCTAATGTCTTGTATCAGATGCAGTATTAATCACCATACAATAGTTTTTCTAGGTTTTCAGCCATTTGCTGCCGCTTGGCTGGAACGATTTTCTGAATGTTCATTAACTTCCAACGCAATGCGGGAAGTTGATCTAAATGAGAATAAGGCATCAGCGTGTAATCAGGCTTGCCCATTTTTAACGACACCAAAAATTGTTTTTCTTTTTCTGTAAGTTGAGTACGAATATCATGAAGCAACCTTGAGCGGGCGACTACTAGTTCCTCATACTCTATTGGAATTCGGGTCATGCCTTGAAATTCATTAGTAAATAGATCAGCTGATCTGCCAATTAGGACTAAGCAATTCATACATGGGGCGGTCGCTGCTAGCTAAATACACTACAAATGCTGATCGAATTTCATCGGTTAAACCTTCATGTTGATATAATAAGTGAATATCAAATAAATCTCGCGGATGCTGCCGATCAAGCGCGGCACAAATTTTTCCGGCATAAAGGTCAGGAATAGAAACTATCGGCACATCCACAACTGATTGCTCGAATAAATTTTCAACTGCTGAAGATAAATCTCTTTTTTCAGGAGGCAATAAGGTTCCTCGAAGAATTTCATTCGGTTCAATCTTTATTTTTTCCTGATCACCAACTATTAATTTGGATAATCGATCTGGATTACTGATGCGTTTTTCTATCACTGTAATACCATGAAATCGTCGTATAATTTCCTGTTTGATATTTAACAACGCCCTTTTGAATATTTATTAAAGAGGTTTCCCGATCCTCTATACGGTAAATAAACCAAATCAATATCCACAGACAATCTCGGTAAATCACGTAAAAATAAATTAATCGCTGTACCACCTTTGATGGCAAAACAGGATTCTTTCGCAACAATCGGCAATATTTTTAATAGTAAATCAACTTGGCGAACATACTGTAGAGCCAAAATCACTTTTCTGTATCCGCATAACCTTCATGCTCCTCTAATTTTATGGGGATCGATATTTGATACTTGGGATAATAATGTCCGCCTCGACCAATAACACGCTTACCTTGTCCCTAGCGAGATTGACTGTAAATTGAGCTTATTGAACCAGGCATGCTCCTCGTGTTCGGCAAACAATAAAAATAATCTTTTAGCTTTTACCGATCGACAGTTTTCTAACAACGATTGCAGCAGCTGCGGACGTAACGTAGTCATTCCTTGCATCAACAACTGAATGTCTTCCGGTGTAAAATATTTCGGTAATAAATCTATGTATTCGATAATTGCTCGCTCTGGAGAGGCAATACTCACTTCCAATCCTTCAGGAATCACAGTCGTTAAACCGTTTAGCTCTCCTGGAGGATGAAACAAATCTTGATTCAAGTAATGAACTTTATATTGGTTCATAAAATTAACCTGAAACCACTTGGGTAATTTACGAGTTTCACTCGGTATCTTAAACAGCCAGAGGGCTTCACTGTTACCTAGTTGAAGATAATGGATATGGCCTTGTAAAGCCAACGCAGTTTTGGCGCCAAGATAGATCCCATAGTTTAGCTGCTTCTGTAAAGCATATACTGCTCCAAACCAATTTACAGTATCGTCTATCAACGTATAGGCTCCGGAACCTATTCTTTTTAACCACTGGCTCTGACAATAGCGATCAGCCAATTGACGGTAGATACTCTATACTATTCAACCAATGCTGGGTAGCGACCGCTCCTCTCGGCCAATGCCGAAGCAAGTAGTTTAATTTTTTATCTTTTTGACTATCCATAGTAGTCATTATATATTAATAAATAAACTTTATCCATGATGAAGTTTATTATTTTTCAATATCGACTACTTTAAGTAGTCATTTTATATAAATATATAAACCAATCGATCTGGAAATATTCAAACTTTAATGATATTTAGTGGGTCATGAGCAGCTGATGTTTTATCAGCCAGTCGCTATTCCAAGGACTTGATTTTTAAAGGAATGAAAGCAAGAAGATAAAATATCCTACCGATTATGTCCTGCAAAAGTCCCTATGGTAAGTTTTTGAACAGTTTGGAAGTTGCTCTAAGTGCTTGATTTTATTGAGCTGGCGATCTGAATCGAACAGACGACCGGCTGATTACAAATTCTAAAAATCATAGTTTTAATACATTTTAACACGTTCTAACTACTCCTAATAAGTTTTAAAACTCTTTACATTACAATCAGTTATCGGCATAATACCCCCTAAGTACTTTGAATGTGTTTTCTCTATACCTTCTACACTGTTTCTACATGGGAGACCAACTGATGCGATTAACTAAGACCCTACTTGACCACATTGAAGCCCCTATCAACAGCGATCAAGCCTTCTACCGCGATGCCCAACTCAAAGGCTTCGCCCTGCGTGTCACCGCCAATGGTATCAAAAGTTTTGTCGTGGAGAAACTTGTCAACGGCAAAGTCCGGCGCATGACCCTTGGCCGCTATGGAGAACTCACCGTCGAACAGGCCCGCCGGGAAGCTCAAAAGCTATTGGGCAAAATTGCTACCGGCATTGACCCCCAGGCCGAAAAGCAAAACGCCGAGCTTCACGGCACCACCCTGGAGCAAGTGTTCCAGGACTATCTGAATGCCCGCAAAGAACTCAAGCCTAAAACCCTGTACGGTTACCGGCGAATGATGGCGCGTGTCTTTTCAGAATGGCGAAATAAACCCTTGTTAGCCATTACCAAAGATAAAGTCTCCAGGCTGCATACCCGATTGGGCGAAGAAAACGGCCATGCGTATGCCAATTCAGCCATGCGGTTATTACGGGCCTTATTTAACTTCGCCGCCGGGCAATACGAGGACGCCCAGGGCCGCTCGTTGATTACCGACAACCCCGTCAAGCGATTATCGCAAACCCGCTCCTGGTATCGTGTCGACCGGCGGCAAACTTATATTAAACCCCACGAATTAGCGGCCTGGTATCGAGGACTACAAAAAATAACTAACGAAACGCACCACGATTATTTACTGATGGTTTTGTTTACAGGCTTGCGGAAAAATGAAGCCGCCAAACTCAAATGGAGCGATATTGATTTAAAGGCTAAAACGCTAACCGTTGCCGACACCAAAAATCATCAACCCCATACTTTGCCCCTGTCTGATTATTTATTTGAATTGCTCACTCGCCGCCACCAACAGGCTGGTAGTGAATATGTTTTTCCCAGCACCGGCAAAGGCGGCTACATCGTGGAACCTCGCAAACAGACCGCCAAGGTCATCGAGGATTCCGGCGTCATGTTTACCATCCATGATCTACGCCGCACGTTTATCACCCTGGCCGAAAGCCTGGATATTTCCGCTTATGCCGTTAAGCGCCTGATCAATCATAAAATGACCAATGATGTGACTGCGGGTTACATTATTTCCGACGTTGAACGGCTACGGAAACCCATGCAGTTAATTACAGACCAGTTGCTAAAATTCATGACTGAAGATACTTACTCAACACTCGCAGAAACCTATAACACATAATAAAACGCGACCCTGTCGCAATATGTCGTCATGTGTCGCAATACTTCCTATTCCACAAACTTCCAAAGAATCATTCGAGCTTTACCTTGTCCTAAAATGAAATCTCATTTTTTATCATATAAAATTTTCGTAATTTTTAAAATCAAGTCTTCTATTTCTGACTTCGAGGGGAATATCACCTTCCAATTCAACATAAGCATTCGACTGTAAAAAATTATTAGGATAGATAGCCAGGCAGCTTTTAGCAGACATAATAGACGGATATAAAATTGCTTCTATTCCAGCAGCATAAGCAACTTGTCCCAAGATTTGCGAATCAGCAGGAATACCCATAATCATCGGAACCCTACGCCAATTGACTTGCAAAAGCGATTTAAGTAATTGTTTGTGGGATTTCGGCAACTTCATTTCTATATTCAACTTGATAGCTCGCTTACATAATTCATTAGGGATAACAATTTCTTTGATCAGATTAAAATATTTTTTTAAAGCATTTAAATCAGTCAAATCGAGCGCTTGATTAATTTCTCCATGAAGAGAAACTATAACCACAGAATCCTTACCAGTCAGCATCAAATCTTCCATGGATAAGCCTGGATGTTTTGTTTTTTTCTGATAAAGGCCAAATTTTTCTTTATAAGCTGTTTCACGATCTTCAGCAATATAAAGTGCTGCAAATTGAGGAAACTTAGTTTGATCAATACTGCCAATATTAAATCGACCTCCGGGGTCGTTTAACACACTACCTCTGGCAGAAAGCGGATTTAAACCATATTGATAATTAACGACTCGTTGCCAGGATGAAAAACTCAGAGGACGACACTCTGAAGCCAAGGCATCTTTCAACTCATTAAAAATAAATGAGCGCTGATGAGCAATATGGCTATAATAACTCCACCCATAATCAGCAATATCTTGCTGACGTTGGTTCCAATTCAAAATATCTGCGAAGGAAAAATTATCCAGCAAGAAAAAATTTTTGCGGGAAGTCATCTTAGACATCAAGGCATATTTCCAGCCAAAGCGTTATAAACAAATTTAATGAGTTTCTGATAGCGCCCGTACCGAATCATATCCCGCGGGGAAATATCTCCTAGTGCCGGATTATTTAATTTAAACCATAGCGCCGTCTTATGTAAATCTCCTTCAAAATATTCAGCCACCAGATCGCAGATAAGGCCAATTTCCCGCAAGCGCTCCAATACTTCTTTAGGTATGCGTTCATCGTAGCGTACCGAAACTTTAGGGACATTCGTTGCTTTGGCAACATCTTCTTTGCTTAACCCCAAAAACTCTACAATCTTTTTAGAAGGGTTATCTTCAGAAAGAACGCCCAGGTAATCATGTTTCGGCATATTTTTAAATACGGAGGCGATAGACTGTGTATGCATAATTTCTCCCATTGTCAGTGCTTATGATTAAGTATAGCCTTTTTTTAACCATATCACCACCATACTATTACCACTTTTATGCCTCTCTCGAACTTGAAGATAATCCCTCAAATGCCTGGGCATCCATAACAAGCCTACCGAACCCAAAAAGGCCCTCATTGATGGTTTTTAGCTTCAAATATTGCTGATCAAAAAAATAGCTGTCAGAAATTTCAAATGTTCTGTCCATTCCTATATTTTTCTATCTTTTACTAAGGAGTTCTATAGAGTTCGATAATGATCTGGCGAAAATGACTGACCCTCAGCTGTTCAAATTTAAAAAACTCATGATTACAATCACTTACAAAATAGCAAAAAACTTTGTAATTTCAAAATTCCGTCAATGGGGTATTTTAAGGCCCGACGACATGTCTATTTATCTTCTGGTCATCTGGTAAAATAATCATCCTTCTGGGTACTTAATACTCTATCATACAACCTGTGCCGGAAAAATGCCGGAATGGTTAAAGGATCCTAAAAAAGGATGATTCTCATGAAAAAACCGGAAAGACCCGATTACCATTGGTGGGTTTTCAGCATGGAAGTTTGGACGTTGAAGCAAGCCACTCTCTTGCTGCATGGCCTCGACCCTAACCGGCATCGCTCCTTAAAACCGTATGCCCGTAAGCTGCCCCTGGAATATGCCCCACTGCAAAAAACCTACCTGGTGCTTTTTCAATATCCCTGGAAAGAGTTACTCCCCAAAGAATACTATTACCCCGACAAAAAAGGCATTCATCCCGTAGCGATTATCAGTGTGGCGATTCAAAAAAAATTGCCGTTGCCCAAACGATTACGCAAAACGGTGATGGAACGTTTTACCCGGGAAAAACAGGTTAAAACAAGGGGGCTGGATATTCCTGCGATATTGGCTCCTTACCTTCCTGATCTTAAACCACCGCGACCTAAAATTATTATTCAACGCACTTCGGGTTTCACTGCACGAGAAAGAAAAAATTTATTGCGCAGTTTAGGTATTGTGATTCGTCTCTGGTTGAGGGATGAGAAACATTCACCTCTCTACTGGTACGCTCATCGGTTGAATGCTTTCCAGATCGCCCAGACGATTTTAGAGCAGGCGCAACAAAGGGGGCTCCCCACTTCAGGATTGAAAAGTTTAGATCGCAAAATCACCGAAGCGATGATGTTATTAGACACTGAATCCGACGACTGAAACCCTCACGACCGGATGATGGAGATATTACAAAATTTCTCTTTTTCCCCTCTGTTTTTTTCGTTGGTGATTGTGACATGCTGTTTTTAGGTTTTTTTAACTATCAGGAGAAAACAGTATGGAAACAGCAGTATCGCGAGTGGATTTGATGCGGGAATATGAACAGGCCCCCGACTCGGCTTTATTTTCCCAAGACACGGTAGCCGCGCTACGGGGTTGCTCGGTGGCGTTAATTGAGCGTGACCACTGGGCGGGAACCGGCGTGCGCTTTATCAAAATGGGTCGCCTGGTGCGTTATCGCAAACAAGACATCCGGGAATGGTTGGCCAGCCATATCGCTTTTCAATCCACCACGCAAGCCCAACAAACGATGAATGCACGAGGAAATCAGCCATGAGGGCGCGGTTTTATCGTCCGCGGCGGCGGCAGTTTAATCCGCAATTATTGCCGCCGCCGCTTCACTATTATCAATCCGAGTTTCCCGGCACGATCACAAAGAAAATCGGTTAGGATTAATGTGCGCTGCTGCTTCCATGAAGACACCGAACCCAGCTTAAGTATTAATTTGGATTTCGGCGGTTTTCGTTGTTTTGGTTGCGGCGAAAAAGGCGGCGATATTGTCGCCTTCCATCAAAAGCGATATCACTTCTCTTTTATCGAAGCAGTCAATTATTTTAACGCCTGGGAGTACGACAATGACGAATAAATCCCATGAAACACCGCAAATGGCTGCCAGACGATTAACCCAGGCGATCATCGCTCAAGGTTATCAACCCGAAGCGTTACATACCTACGCTAATTCTGAAGGGCAGCCGCTGTATTGGCGGCTGCGCTTAAAACATCCTCAAACACACGCGAAATGGATTCGCCCGATGCATCAGCGGGACGAACAAATCTTTGTCATCGGTGAGCCGGATTTTCCCGGTAAAAAACCACTCTATCATTTACCCGACATCATACAGAACCCCCAAGCCACCGTGTGGATTACCGAGGGCGAGTGGTGCGCTGATCACTTAATTAAGCGGGGGATAATCGCAACAACATCCGGCAGTGCTGACAGTGCCGACGCCACCGATTCGGACGCCATTGACGAATCGAAACGTGATTATCTGGCCGGACAATGATTCCGTAGGAATTAAATACGCACAAATAGTAACAGGTATATTGCGTGCATTTAATTGTACCGTGCAATGGGTGAATATTTCCGCATTAAATTTGCCGGATAAAAGCGATTGCGTGGATTGGTTGCTGGCGAACCCTCGCGCCACTGCCGCAGAAATTATGGCATTATCTTTACAAGAACCCATTTTATCAATTCCTCCATCGTCATCCAATAATACCGAAAATAAACTCACGTGCTTTGAAAAATCTGAAGAAACTGAAAAAACTAAAAAAACCGAAAAATCTTTACAATCCGACAGTGGTTTTATTGTCAACGACCAAGGTGTATTTTATAGCGACGGCGACGAAAAACGCTGGATATGCTCGAAATTAGAAATTCAAGCGTTAGTCCGTGATAAAGCCTCCGAAAATTGGGGGCGGTTATTAGCCCTCACCGACGCCGACGGCCAAGTCCATCGCTGGGCAATGCCGATGGAAATGCTCAAGGGCAGCGCCGATGAATTGCGCGGCGAATTATTACGATTGGGTTTGCAAATTGCACCCGGTCTGAAAGCTCGTCAGCGATTGATTGAATATATCACCACCACCCAGCCAGATACCCGCGCCCGCTGCGTTACTAAAACCGGCTGGTATCAAAACGTCTTTGTATTGCCTGATCACACCATTGGCGATACTACCGAGCCGGTCATTTACCAAGTGGACAACCTAACCAATCCTTATCAAACCTCTGGCACGTTGGCGGATTGGCAACGCCATATTGCGGCGTATTGTGTCGGTAATTCGCGATTGGTATTAGCTATTTCCTGTGGGTTTGCCGCGATTTTATTACACCCCGCCGGTGCAGAATCCGGCGGATTACATTCGTCGGTGAGTCTAGCACCGGCAAAACCACCGCGCTAAAAGTCGCGGCCTCCGTATTTGGCGCACCGGATTATTTACAACGCTGGCGCGCCACCACCAACGGTATCGAATCGCTGGCCGCTTTACAGGTCTGATACTTTACTAGTGTTAGATGAATTAGCCCAGGTTGACCCGAAAGAAGCCGGAGAAATTGCTTATATGCTGGCGAACGGCAGCGGCAAGGCCCGCGCTGGGAAAAATGGTGCAGCGAAGAACCCGCCAGGAATGGCGATTATTATTTTTATCGGCGGGCGAAGTCGGATTGGCGCAACACATCCGCGAAGCGGGTAAAAAAGCAAGGCCGGGCAAACCGTGCGCCTGGTGGATGTCCTGCCGACGCTGGGCATGGATTCGGGATATTCGACACCTTGCATGGCTGCACTTCCGGCGCAGCATTGAGCAAACGACTCATAGACGCCACCACAATTGACTATCGGAATCGCCGCTCAATTTTTTTTGGAACGCATTACCCACCCTGATGTCATAGCCCATTTATCCGCCGCCATTAAAACTTATCATCAAGCATTTCTCGACAAAAATTTACCCAAAGCTTGCGGCGGTCAAGTGCATCGTGTTTGCGACCGCTTCGCCCTGATTGCGGCTGGCGGTGAATTGGCGACCCACTATGACATCACCGGTTGGCCGCCGGGAGAAGCCGAACAAGCCGCCACCCATTGTTTTCAAGCCTGGCTAGAACAGCGCGGCAGTTATGATAACCAGGAACGCACGGCCTTTTTAGCTCAGGTACAAGCCTTTTTCGAGGCCCACAGCGCCAGCCGCTTTGAAGACATGAACGCCACTGAACCCCGTACTATGATTAACCGGGTCGGGTTTCGGCAAAATACGGTTCTGGGGCAACATGAATATTTTGTATTGCCCCAGATGTTCCGGCAAGAAATTTGCCAGGGCTATGATTCAAGATGGGCAGCCAGGATATTGATTGAAGCGGGTATGTTATCGCCCAGCAGTGAAGGGAAATTTCAAATTACTTTCCGTCTGCCCGGCGAAGGGGCAAAAAGATGTTATCGCTTTATCCGCACCGACCCTCTCGGCGAACTCTGATCATTATTTTGTTTCACATCCAATCATTTTGCTGCACACGCTCCGTTTGATCTTTCACAACGGAAATTCATTATTTGGCGTTTCACGATTTTGACTTTAGACATTCCGATAGTTTATAATCCGCCTTTAGTGGATAGGATGATAATGCGGCATGGATAGTCTCAATAAAAAAGCCCCCCCCCCCCGATGGTTATCGTCACGCCTGGAGGCTTCGGCGGCTCAATGGTTGAAGAAACATCGGCGTCGCCATCGCTGTGCGTCGGAAAAAAGTTCGTGGTGGGATTTTGTTTACCGCTGGCCGCGGGAAATTCAATCCTGGATGAGCGATTTTATCGCCGGAAATTATCGCTTTTCTCCGCTCATCCGTTATCATTTTAGGGACGAAACGCCCGATGTGTTTGAATATCGCGACCGATTGATGCTGACGCTGCTGTATCAACAAATCAAATCGACTTTTAGTCATCTCATTTCCAAACGGTGTTTGCATATCCAAGGCCCCAACGGCGTCAAAACCGCATTGACTTGGTTACACAACGTAATGAACGCCAAAACTTATCATTATGTGATCAGAGCCGACATCAAAGGTTACTATGCCTCCATTGACAGACGTATTCTCCTTCAGCAAACTCAACAAGCTTTTCAAGACCCGCGGGTGCAACACTATTTGGAAGCGATTATCACCGCACCGATTGACGATGGTGGAAGATTATTAACACCCACTACCGGGATTCCTCGTAGAAGCCCGCTGTCTCCATTCCTCGCGGCGCTTTATCTCTCACCATTAGACCAAGCTTTTGATAATCATCCCAGTGTTTTTTACCTAAGATATATGGATGATATCGTCATTTTAGCGCAAACTAAAAGCCAATTTATCGCCGCGCGGAAAAAATTATTTCGCATCTTGCGCCAACTCAAATTAAAACTTTCCGATGCCAAGACTCGTTTAGGAAAACTCCACGATGGGTTACCGGGTAAGAAAGTGGTATTACTACCACTCCCTCCCCTAAGAACCGCACAGGCAAGTTTCCCTGCATGCGGCTCAAGCCTCTCAATGCTTCCTTGCGGAAGCCGGTTTCACCACTGTCAAATTTTGGCTGTGGATTTGTCTATGGCAGTTCTGATGCAATAACATTAAATTGTCCAATGTATCTTTACCTCCTTTGCATTGTGGTAAAATATGATGGACATTCCAGCTTTCTTTTTCTATTTCTATTGTTTGCTTACAGCAGGGACATTTTCCCGCTTGCTCAAACCAAAGATTGAGTAACCGCATTCTGATTTGTAGGTTGTCATGTACTTTGTGGAACAATCGTTCTTCAAAATAATTCTCCCACGCTGGATCAAATGGATTAGCTTCTGCTTTGACTTTAACATGGCGTTTAATAGGAACATCGCCTGCTTTGCGCAATTTTATCCATTTCTTGTTTCCATCTAATTTATAAGTCATAGTTTCTGCTGAAAACACCCAATTTCGGGTTCCAATGGATTTAAAATATTTATTTTTAATCCAAACCTTACCTTTCTTAGGATGTCTACGCTTTGCCCATTGCCATAAACTTCGCCATATCTCAGAATCTATATCATTGAAGGTATCACTCGCCACAACATGCCGATGATAATTAGTCCATCCAGCAATCACTGGATTCAGGAGTCCAATTAAATCTGCTGTAGTGCTCGTTTTGTTACTTTTTATAATTCCTCGAACTTTCTTCAAAAATGATTTTACGTTTTTCTTCGATGGCTTAATTAATAGTTTCCCTCTATATTTCCTTATGTTTTGTCCGAGAAAGTCAAATCCTTCATCAATGTGGACAATTTTGGTTTTCTCCGGTGAAAGTTCTAAACCTCTTTCACGTAGAAATTCCATCACTAACGGTTTCACTTCTTGCTCTAATAATTCCTTGTTATTCCCACTAATAATAAAATCGTCGCAGTATCGCACCAAATTTACTTTCTGTTCATTTCCTTTGTGTTTCCGCTTTGGGAATTTCTCTGATAACCGATTCTCTAATCCATCCAGGGCAATATTCGCAATACAGGGTGATAAAGTTCCGCCCTGACAAACCCCGGATTCTGTTGCATAGAAAATTTTCTTGTCCATAAATCCTGCCGTTAACCACTTTTGTAAAATTCCTCTATCCATAGGAATATTTTCTAGTAACCAATCGTGGCTAATTTCGCAAAAACAATTTTTGATATCACCTTCCAAAATGTATTGAGCACCACTCTTTCGCGCTAATATAATATAACATTGCGCAATCGCATCTGCTGTACATCTCTTCGGACGAAATCCATAAGAATTTTTATCCGCTTGCACTTCCGAAACCGGTTCCAGTGCTAACAGATAGAGAGCCTGCATCGCCCGGTCTTTCATGACCGGCACGGTTAAAGCTAACTGCACTTAAGTACAGCCAATCTTCGGGATGGGCAACCATTACCCATCCTTTCCACCCTTTAAAGGGTCAGCAATTTAAGATTCTCGCTTTAAAGACATATAGTGAGGACATTTTAAGTTTGCAAGGTTCCCATCAAGGCACCTTCGGCATCCCTCGGGAATGGACTGATCAAGCTGATATAGATCCCCTGCAATCGTTATCTGAACACCCGCCTATTTTGTCTTTTACACATCTTCAACAATTAGCTGATTTAATCTCTACTTTAAAATCGGTTAATTCAAAGAAATAGATATTGAATTATGAAATATTCCATAGTAGAATCTGGGCAGTTTAACAACTGCCCAGGTGTTTATGAAAAATTTTACCTCTACTCATCTACGTCAAAAGAGAAGACGTTTATACAAGAAACTGCAAAGCATCGAAGAAAATATGATGCGCGGTTCACTCATCGAAAGGTACAAACAGTGTGGGAAAACAAATTGCCATTGCAACGAAGGAAGCAAGCATGGGCCGACTTATTACCTTTCTGTCAGTATACCGGATTCAAGGACTGTTTTGATCTACGTGTCTATGGAAAACAAAGTAATCATCGAAGAGGCATTGGGAAACTATCGAGAAGCACAAGAAATTATAGGAGAAATCAGCGATATCAATCGCGAGTTATTGTTACGAAAAGTCAATTTTTAAAAAGGAAATTAGAGTATCTAAAATGGATTCATCCTCCCTGACATCATTGAATACGGCTCATGCCGCCATCATTGTAGCGAATATGCTACAAGATTATTTGGACAAAAATAAAATGATATCTACTCAAAGGGAGAAACTGAGTCATGATGATAGAAACCAAAATTCAACCCCAACACACGGCCAAACCAGCGTATATTTACCTTCGGCAATCGACGATGGCACAAGTACGCTTCAATCAGGAAAGTACTCAGCGCCAATATGCTCTTCGAGACAAGGCGCAGCAGCTGGGATGGCCTCAACAAGCGATCAAAATATTGGATGGGGACTTAGGATTGTCGGGCAGCCAAGCGAATCACCGCGAAGATTTCAAATTGCTTGTAGCGGATGTTTCGATGGGGAAAGTTGGAGCCGTCTTTGCTCTGGAAGTTTCTCGACTATCACGGTCTTGTACCGATTGGCATCGGTTATTGGAATTATGTGCATTAACGAATACATTGATCATCGACGAAGATGGTTGTTACAATCCTGCCGATTTCAACGACCAATTGTTGTTGGGAATCAAGGGAACCATGTCGCAGGCCGAGCTCCATTTCATTCGCGCGCGCCTCCAGGGAGGGAAAATGAATAAGGCTAAAAAAGGTGAGTTGCGATCACCTTTGCCAATAGGATTATGCTATAACGAAGAAGGTCGCATCATACTGGATTTTGATGAACAAGTACGCCATGTTATTCAGTTGTTATTCAAAGTATTTAAAGAGAAAGGTACTGCTTATGCAGTGGTTAAATACTTTAGGGAGAATGAAATTTTATTTCCTAAACGCGCCTACGGCGGAGCTTGGAAAGGAAAACTAGTCTGGGGAACCTTGACGGATTCTCGAGTATTAGGTGTCATAAAAAACCCTAATTATGCAGGTGTTTACGTATATGGACGTCACCGCTTTAATAAAAAATTATCGAGTACTGGTCAATTACAAATAACCACTCAACGTTTGCCGATGGACAAGTGGCATGTCATGATAAAAGATCATCATGAAGGCTATATTTCTTGGGAAGACTATTTAAACAATCAAAAGAGCCTTGAAAAAAATAAAACGAACGGGTTAGAAAACCTGACCTCTACAGCGGCAAGAGAAGGACATGCTTTGTTACAAGGATTATTAATCTGTGGTCGTTGTGGTTATCGGCTGACTGTGCGTTATACAGATCATAATGGGATTCGCCCTGCTTATCAGTGTAATTGGCAAAAACGTAATGGTGTTAATCTTAAATCCTGCCTTTCTGTATTAGCTACTCCATTAGATCAAACTATTTCAAAAAAAATATTAACCGTAATGAATTCGACTCAAATTGATATTGCAATTAAAGCATTTGAAGAATTGGAACACAGAGGCGAAGCTCTAGAAAAACAGTGGAAAATGAAGATCGCCCGAGCAGATTATGAAGTGCAAATCGCCCAACGACGCTATGAGGAAGTCGATCCGTCTAATCGACTAGTTGCTGCAACCCTCGAAAAAAATTGGAATGAATCGTTAATAGCGCTGGAAGAAATTCATAAGAAATATGCTGAATATCAAGAGAAAAATGCGCTCATTCAAATAAAACAACACAAGGAAAATATTGTGGCATTAGCTAAAGATTTTAGTGTTCTCTGGAATGCTGAATCTACCAGTTCAAAAGATCGTAAACGTATTTTGCGACTGCTGATTAAAGACATTACAGTAGAGAAATTAATTAACGCTAGAAAAAGCACATTGCATATTCGCTGGCAAGGTGGAGCTACGGAAAGCATAGAAGTAGAATTACCTCAAAAATCACATGAAAAATGGCGTCATTCTCCTGAGTTGATTGAACAAATCCGGCAATTAGCATTGACAATGACGGATCAGGAAATTGTTGAGAACTTTAATCAAATAGGATTGAAAACTAATAAGGGAAATCCTTTTACAATAGAGAGTGTTCAATGGATTCGATTTAAGCATAAAATCTCTGCGCCACGACGACAAAAAGAAGGAGAGATATCCGTCAAGGAAGCCGCCGAAAAATTTAACGTGAGCCAGTATGTGATTTATGACTGGATTGAACGTGGTATGATTAGCAAGCGGCGCAGCGGCTTGAAGTTCTGGTTATTTATTGGACCAGAAAAAGAGCTTGAACTTAGGAGGATAGTTGAAAATTCAACCAAAATTGCTATTGCGCGATCAAAATCCCAAAATAAAATTGAAGGAGGTGTATTATGAAGTCACCGTCGGTATACTCAAGGGACGTTTTTCGTCCTTGCCGGGTTTAGGGATATAGATTCGACGAAGGGGTTTAGCTCGATATTGAGTGGCGCGAATTCGACTGACGGCTTCGGCTTTTTGGTCGTTGGTCTTCCAAACTTCCTGATCAATACCGGGCGTTCTTTTTCCTGTATTTTCGGTCACCTGTCTCACAGCCATTGCAGCTGCGGATAACGATTTTGTCAGAAGGATCTGTAAAGCGCGGACTTTACGATGATTGCCTTCCTGCAATGCCGAAACGATGCGGGATTGAAGCCGATTCACCGTTTTATGTGCCTGGCGCCAATTAATATGATGCCAAGGTATATCACGTTGTGAGGCCGCGTCAGCAACTCGAGGGTTGCCCCTATCCTGCGTACCTGCTTTCATTCAGTTTTCGAATCCTTCTCGTTATAAGAACCAGATGAACTTGGGCAGCGCTTTCGCGCGGGGTGATATTATTTTTTTTTTCAAAAAAAACTCAATCCCTATCCATCCTATTACCGGATGGCATTCGCTTCTTTCATCCTCCTAATTCTGCTGACCTTTCAGCGCACCTTACGGCTTGCTTTCCTTGGCTCAAAGGAGATCGACAGATTTGACATGTTCTATTTTATTGACGAAATGGTTTAGGTTTCTTCTATCCACCGGAAGTTCAGCGTTCGCGATAAGAGAGTGGTCAGCTCTTATCCTGACTTCTTGCCTTTTGGCTACAGCTTATCAATATCCTTTAGCTGTTTAGCTTTTACGATGGTTACGAAGATTTACATTACATTAACCATGCCATCCTTCCTAGCGCCTCATCCCATGGATATTAGGGATTTTAGATTTTCTCACGAAGAATCTTATCGGGTAACTTGTTTATTCCCACGGCTTCATTGTCCCCGGAGCTTCACACCACCCCGTCGCCGGGATCGCATGTTCGGGTAGGAAACAGTTGGCGAAACAACCGGTTTCTCACCTTGATCTTTTAGGTAGAAACAATCAATAAAACAACCTCACGTCGCACGACCACCTTAAGTCACAAAGGAACTTAACATGGCTGAAAGTAAGTCTAAACAAATTCTCGTCTCTTTTAAACCGTTCTCTGAAATGGGGGATAGAGTTCCTGGGAACTCGGGGCAAGACGCATGGCGAAAGCGATGCGGCCTTGCCTTTTTTTATGTCCGTTATTCAGTGCAGAAGGGAGCAGGGACGCAGGATTTTTGGGTTGGGCAAACACAGTCCATGCGCAAGCGCCGCATGAGGCTGGGTAACTCCCCCCATCTCTGCCTGTGCGCGCTTGCGGTGTGGTCGCTTAAGGAAGCATTGACATGGCGATACTCATCATCAAAATAATAAAAACGGTTTTCCTGATTGATAATCAATAGTGATTGATTGGGGCTGCTTCGCCCCAAACCCCGCCCTCGCCGGGAGCAGGGGTTGGCAGCGCCCGGCTGCCAACCCCTGCTTCTAGGGTATAGTCGCTTCCATCCCGTCAAGAACAAGCCCTGCGGGTGGCCGCTGTCGTTTTGATCTGCTGTCGCCCGGCTTACCGTTCCATCCTTCACGCTGTCGCACTGACATTCTGATTTCCAACACCGAGCGCAGATCAAAACGCCAGCGGCCATTCTTGACAGGCTGTCAGCGACCTTATGCTAACAGATTTATTTTTTAAGCATAAAAGCAGTGATAATTGACCGCCGGACTGGTTGGGTTCTTTAATTTAGAAAACCGGTGTGTCCGCTTGGCGTTCTGAATTTAATAAGATAAAGTAAGATATAAAGAAATATCTTACTTTACTTTATTAAATAAGGAGGATTTATGGGACGAAAAGCACTACATACACCGGAGCAGGTATTCCAGGCCGCCGACCGGCTCGCCGCCGCCGGGCAGAGCGTATCGCCCGCTAGCTTGCGCGCGGCGCTGGGTGGCGGCAGTCTGACGACTATTTATAAACATCTGGCCACTTGGGAAGCCACCCGTCCGGCATCATCTGCGCCTACCGCGATGATCATGCCGGAAACGGTAGAAAGGATATTTGCGCAGGCGTGGCAGATTGCTACCACTGAAGCCGGTAAAGACATGGCCGCCATTCGTGAAAAATCGGAGGCCGAAGTGAAAGCGATGACGCTGCGGTTTGAAGAAGCCCTGAGCAGCATCGCCCTGCTCGAAGCCGGGGCAAAGGACGAAGCCACACAACGGGAAACCCTGGAATTCGCGCTGGCCGCCAGTCATGCGGAAGTGACGCAAGTCAAAGCCGATGCCGCTGAGCGAGAATCGGCGCTGATCGCGAGCCATGAACCCGTCAGGCAGCAGCTTGAACGTCAGCAAATCGAATGCCGGGAATTACGCAGGGAAAATAAAGACCTCATCGCGCAATCCGCCAAACTGAAAGGCCAACTGGAAGCCTTACAGATTCAGATGAAGGAGCAGAACACGCTGTTAGCGAAAGCATTGATTGGCAGTCAGTAAATATTGTCTGCTTGATCATTAATAACAACTGATTCTGACTGTTGCATTGACGCGCAAAAAAATTAAATAAATAAATTTGTTGCGCGCCGTTTATTTTTATCACCCCAACCGCCCCGCTGTGCCTGACGCGCCAAAAGGCGCGCGCAGACACAGCGGGGCGGGATTTTAAAGCAGGTGACGCACCAAGTACCGCGCAACATCAGTTTGCACCAGAAATCATGTTGCCGGTTGAGCAGTCATCATGCGGACAAAATAGAGAGTTTCATTGATCGGTCGAATATTTTCGGGTTGCGGAGAGGATGTTTTTCCGTGATAATCTCCCCGTCCCGATCATGAAATAATCACGATACCAGAAACGCTAAAAGGAGTTTGCCATGAATAAGTCATCCACAGACAATCCACCGCAGTCAGATCCCCATCCATTTTTACAGGACAGTTCGCTGTTCACGGATATGCCGCCGGAACAGCGCGGTCAAGAGCCGCAAATCATCTTGCCAAAAGCCGATCAAAAAATTATCTCGCCCACCAAACCCGTTTTGGCGCAACTGGATTCGCGGGGCAGTATTCAAATTAATATCACCGTTCCCGCCAGCGCCCTGACGCTGGGGCTGTCTGCTGGGGAAAGGGGGTTTTGGCGCGGTCTATGAAGGCATTTACAATCATAAACCGGTGGCGATCAAACAACTCAGCACCCATTTAACCATGGACACGCTGAAGGAATTGAAGCGCGAAGCGGAAATCATGTTTCAGTTAGGACTGGAATCGAATTATGTCGTACCGCTGAAAAAAATTTGCCTGGAAGCGCCGCATTATTCGCTGGTGATGGAGTTGATGCCCAAAGGGTCATTGTATGATCTACTGCATAACGGTCAGGACTTACCGTGGACAATCCGTTTTCAGATTGCGCTGGACGCCGCCTGGGGACTGAAAGATTTACACGGCTATCCGATTCTGCACCGGGATTTGAAAAGTCTGAATATTCTGCTGGACAACAATTTACGGGCGAAGCTGGCGGATTTTGGTCTGGCGAAAGTGAAACATGAAAGCAGCAGTCAATCCTCGGTAGCCAAAGGCACGGTATTGTGGATGGCTCCCGAACTGTTCGATGACGAGCCGAAAATGACCACGGCCTCGGATGTATACAGTTTTGGCATGGTGTTATGGGAGCTGGTGACGCGATTGCTGCCCTACGCGAAAGCGCCCAATCAGCACGTGGCGGCGCGCTGGATTGAGAAAGGCATAAAAGAAAAAATCCCCGGCGACTGTCCGCCTGGATTGAAATCCATCATTGAATCCTGCTGGGAATCGCTGCCAGCCCAGCGCCCCACGGCGGTGGAGTTGGTGGAACGCTTAAAACCGCTGGTGACGGATCAGGAACAAAAAATGCACTCGTCCGTGCCGGAATCGCCGAAACCGGTAGCCACAGGAAGTGCGGAAAGCGAAGAGATGAAGAAGCTGCTGGCGGAGGTGATGAAATTAAAACTGGAAAAAGCGGAAGACGAACGGCGGCGGGTGGAATTTGAAAAAATGGCGGAAGACCATGCGCGATTAAAGGCAGAGATAGAGCGGGAACGGGAGATCAAGCGGCGGGAAACGGAGTTGAAAAAAAGTCCAATCGCGCCGAAGCCGGAAACCCCGGCGTCATTGCCGCCCGCCCGGCAGCCGGATATCAAGAAGCCGATGACCTCGGAGCCGGTGTCGCCCCGCTCAGGGATATTGTCATCGAGTCCGCAAACGCTGATGCCCGCGCCCAAGCCAGCGCTGAAGCCGGTAGATCAAAAAACCCTGGGTCAATTGCTGCGATTTGTGGCGGAAGGCGAACAGGATAAAGCCGAAGAACTGATCAAGACAGACAAAAATTTACTGTTGCACACAGGAACGGTGAAAGATTTATCAGGCCGTGAATTTAAGCCAATTACTGCTTTTCAATACGCGCTGTGGGCAATGGATTGGCACATGTGGAAGATGATCCAGAAATATTTACCGGCAGAGCAGCAAAGGGAGCAGTTTGAGGTATTGGAAACGAAAGGCACGTCGCACGGAAAACACTTTAGCTTGCAGCCGTTGATCGGAGCGTTACAGGTGTATGTGGATAATGCCGCTAAAGTTTGGAATTATGATCAACGGGCGACAAATCACTGGTGTAAAGTGGTGGGAGGGGCGCAGAGGGGAGTGCCAGCGCACGTGGTGAATGAATACTGCCGTGAAGATCGATCATTTGATCCGTGTCCTGCGTTTACCGAGGAAAAATCGCCGCGAATCAGGACGTCAGGTATTTCCCCGGGGCAGGCGAGTCGTTAGTGCTGAGTACAATGGTAAGTTGTGTGGAGATAGTTTTGCCTTTTACAGGGGATGTTCGCGGGCGTGCGTGGGGGAGGTTGTGGTAGTTAACAACATCTGGCTCGACTGCGCACGCGGGGACCTAAAATCTCTCCAGTCCTTGTCTAAAGCCCGCACCCAGCAGTTGGAGTTGCTGGCGTCCCAACTCAAGATATCATCGCATCGCTTGGGGGTATAAGAGAAGCTACCGCAGTAGCCAGCCTTTTCCCAGCCATACGCAATCCGGCTCAAGGGATTGGGTATAGGCGACCCAGGAACGAATCAAATCGAGAGCAGTTAAAGGACTGACTGTGCGGCCCCACCAGGAGGCCCATTGAAGCAGGTAACGTTGAATTTTCGCCGGATGAACGGCATCAGTCTTTTTCATGCGTACCTTCTCTAAGGCGCGACTACAGGATCGCGAATGGATCGTTGCAGTCACCTCCTGGGATTGTGTTTGCGGGTTTCGCGACGCCGCAAATTGAACCCCTAAAAAATGGAAACCGGAGTGAATTTTACCCATCTTTGTTTTTGACGGGGATAATTTCAGCTTTAATTCACGCAGGACAGCGTATAATTTTTTACGCGCGTGTACAAACTGCCGTTTGGTTTGCGCGAGAAGTATGATGTCATCCATATATCTTAGGTAAAAAACGCCGGGTTGGTGTTCAAACGCCTGATCGAGTGGCGACAGGTAAATCGCGCCAAAAAATGGCGAAACCGAACTTCTGCGAGGAATCCCCCGATCGGGAGTGAGCAGACGTCCGCCATCATCTATAGGCGCGGTAATGACGGCGTTGAGATAATTGAAAACTCGCGGGTCCTGAAAGGATTCCTGAATCTGGCGC
>CAVQJI010000012.1:0-58229 GCA_963712715.1 uncultured Pseudomonadota bacterium
TATTCAAATAGTCGGAGAAGCGGGTAATGGCGCGGAAGGCGTGCAACTTGCGCGGGAATTGCATCCCTCGGTGATTATTCTGGATTTAAAACTACCGGACATCAGCGGACTGGAAGTGGCCACCCGCTGCCTGCGTTTAGTGCCTGCTCCCAAAATATTGATGGTATCTTCAACGAGTCATCATGAATATTCAGAACGCATTCTGAAAATGGGGGCATCCGGCTATATCACCAAGGCGACAGACCGGGAAGAGTTGATTAAAGCCATCAAAACGGTCCATCGAGACCAGCCTTTCATCAGCGCCGCAATCGCCAGCCGGTTGGCTATGGCTAAAATTGATCATAATGCCCATGCTGTTTTTAATGTGATAAACAATAAAGAAATGGAAATACTGATGCTAACCTTGCGCAGGGTACCAGCCACTGACATCGCCAAACGCTTGCGGATGGGTGATAAAACAGTTCACAGTCACCGTAGTCGTATTTTTAAAAAACTCGGCGTCGAAAATGAGGTTGGCTTACTGTTGCTGGCGATTCGAGAGGGCCTGGTAACAGTGGAGGAAGCCGGTCATTAATTGAGGGCTTCCGTATAAGGTTAAACGCTTATTATCAGATCAAATGGACTTTGAGATAACAAACCCCTCGAATTTTTCAATTTTTTATTTACCGACGGGAATGCCACGTGGATTTTATATTTAAGGTTTGTCTCCTGATGAAGAAAAAATTTTAAACAATTTATTTATTAAACAACGTCTGATTATTTCATCTGCGGAGATGGAAGCCTTGGGATTTAAGGTATCGGATCCCCCAGCTTGCAATATAATAGCCTCTTTGCAAGCTGGTTATGGTCTTGGCCTGGATTCGGATTTCCGCTTAATTGGCGGACGTAATCACGGTTCAAGTTCCAGCGTCAGTAATCACAGCTCAACTTCGAAAGCAGTCTCATCCAGCATATCGCAACAGTCATCCACACACACATGATGCAATGCGATATAATTGTTTTGTCGCAGCAAGTAAAAATTCATCCTGACGATGACCGGCAGCTAAAGATAATCCGACAGGCACACCTTCTATTTGTGCGACCGGTATAGAGATTTCTGGCAAATGAGCGATACCAGAAAATGCAGTAATAGCCATTGTGCCGATTCCTGCAAATCTTCGATCACAACATGGCCGGTAGTTTGCTGGGTGGCGGTGTTCTTACTTTTTGCTGAATCCATTGTCCGTATCTTTTTCTTCGTTGCTAGAAGATTTCCCCGGATTTAATTGCAAACGTTGTGAATTGTGGGAAAGCAGAAACTCACTGGGTTTTATTTCACGTACATGAATAGGCTGAGGTATCAAGATAATGGGAGAATGTGGCCGCGGTTGCTGATAACGCGCAGTGATTTGATCGAGTAAACAAGATATATCTTGAGAGGTCGTTAGCTCGGCCTTAATAATTTTTATTAATTCCTGGCGGAACAGTTCTTGAATTTTGCCCGCATATTGGGAGAGTCCCTCCACCCTCATTAACAATGACTGAAAATTAAACGCCGTATTGAGTGATAAAACACTAACCAAATAAGTGCGATAATAATGCAGATAGTCCACCATCGACTGAAGAACATGAAGAGCCACCATTTCATTTTCGCGTGACTCCATTCTCTTCGAAATGAAGTGAGGCATGGCGCTTATAAATAAACGAAAAATACGTTCCATTTCTGGAAGAGTGGATTCCTGACAAATTTTATCGCAGAGTTGCTTAACATTTCCCCGGGTCTCTTGCAGGCATGAATTTCGTTGTATTAAGAGACGATTACAGTGTGTCCTCCACTCTGCAATCTCTAACTCGAGGGATTGAATTCTATTTTCGATTTGCGAAAAAGAAATCCCTACAGGAGAAATTGGCTGGGATACTATTTTCATATCATATTCTTACAAACGATTCTCGGTTAGCACCCTAGCTCATTTTTATTTGTCGAAGAATTTAAATAATCTTTCCTGGTTCCTTGAGCACTGCCAATTAATCCTATTGGAGAGGTTAATGGAAGAACTACTTCGCCAGTAACTTTATGTCTTTTTACTTCTTCGAGCATGGGCTGCTGAGTCATTGGTTTTGTTGGAGGTATAAATTTCGGAGTTGGAGTGGATTTGGCTGCTCCAAATAACTCCGAATTTCAGCGTTTAATTTTTTTTCCTGATGCTCAGTGACATCCGGCAAAGTAGAAGATAATTGAAAAGATTGTTTTTGGTCTTCAAAAAAGTTCCCTTGCATAAAAAACTCCATTAAAAAGCGATCAATATACGAAAAACATCGTCAAACAGGACATACTTATTATACCTAACGAATAATTACATTCAATACAAATACCCACTCCTCTACTTGCCATCTTAATTTGTATATCTTTGCTAACTCACGACGGCCAAGACAGACTCTACCAGATGAATAATAAGTCATGGAAAAAAGCCCGCAGACAATTGCGCCTGCCGGTACGGATCCATGATTTAAGCATACTTTTGGTAGACAGCTGCGGGTGGCGAGAGTCAGCCTGGAAGACCGCCAGGACTTGTTAGGGCATAAATCCAACCGGATCACTACGCACTACAGTCCTGCGGAAATCAGGAGATATTTTAGATAAAATAAAAAAAATCCTTCAGGATTGGAAGCCTGGAATGGTGGCTACTTACTCTTGGCTGGAGCCGCGGGGTGTTTCTCACCAACTGGTGGAGTATTACGTTAAAAGCGGCTGGTTTACAAAACTGGCTGCCGGAGCCTTTACTCGGACAGGAGATCAACCCACCTGGGCAGGAGACGTTTATGCTCTACAAAAACATCTAAATCTGCCTGTACACATTGGGGGACGAACCGCGGTTGAACTACGCGGCTACGGGCATTATATTCGAACAAAGCAAAGGATCCACTTGTACGGCGCTCCTCGTTTAAAGCTACCAACCTGGTTTAAGCAGCTCAATTCGTTTAATGCTATGTATACAAGCACAAAGTTATTTGACCATTCCGAAGAGGGCATTAGCTCACTGAATGTGGATGGCTTTGATCTGGCCTGCTCATCTTTAGAAAGAGCAATACTGGAAATGTTATCTCATGTGCCTCAGTTTTATGGGTATGCGGAAGCAGCTCATTTAATGGAAGGGATGAATGCTTTGCGCCCGAAGGTGGTACAGGTTTTATTAGCACAATGCCGTTCAGTCAAATCAAAGCGATTATTTTTACATTTGGCAGCGGAGTGCCACCACCGATGGATGAACCAGCTTGATTTTACTAAAATCGATTTAGGAAGCGGAATTCGAAAATTGGCTGGGGCTCATCGTTTTGATAAAAAATATTTAATCTATGTGCCTGATCGAGAACTGAATGAAGGGATGATCTAAAATGAAAAATTTTTCAAAAAATTATTATTAACAGGTTTCATTACTGATTAAGGTGTTGCCTTACTTGAATGATCTACCGTGTTTTGCGTTAAAAGGCGGAACTGCCATTAATTTTTTTTATCAAAATATGCCAAGGCTATCTGTTGATATCGATTTATGCTATTTACCTCTGGAATCACGTCAGAAATCATTATTGGAAATAAATGATGCTATTACTTTTTCTTTGAATTTGTTAGACTTGAAATCAGAAAATTAGAGAAAATATATGGAAAAATTTACAATCACCAACCTGAGTCAGTGTCGATTAGGTTTTGGGTGTTTACAGTTAAAAACTGTAAATCAAAGCATGGATTTAATTAGAGGCTCTTATAGGCTGGGAATTCGTCTATTTGACACTGCTGCGATGTATGGAACCTACACAGGCGAAAATGAAGAATTATTAGGAGAGAGTATCCTACAATTATCTCACGAATTTAAAGATGAAAATTTTCGACAGAAAATTTTTATTGCCACCAAAGGTGGGGTATCTTATCAAAATGGAAAATTAGAAATTTGCGGGTCGGCAACTTCACTAAAAAGAAATATCGAAAATAGTCTTCGACGTCTAAAATCCAGTTATATTGATGTATTTTATTTACATCGTGTTGATCCTAAAGTCAATATAATAGAAAGTATAGCAGCCATAGCAGAGTACGTCATTCAGGGTAAAATACGCTATATTGGTCTATCCGAAGTCACTACTGAGATAATACAAACAGCAGAACAGGTGCATCCTGTTCACTTTATACAAAATGAATTTTCACCCTGGTATCGAGATAATGAAAAAATAAAAAATTCTAAAAATATCTTTTCTTATTGTGCAGCGAATAATAAAATTTATGTCGCGTACAGTCCATTAGCACGTGGTTTTTTTACCAATACCAATCAGAAATTTTTTGAAAATTTACCGAAAAATGATTTTAGGCGGAAAATCCCCCGATACTGTGCTTCCTTTTTAAATCACAATTTATCAAAGCGAAGTAAGCTTGAAGAAATTTCCAATTCTAGAAAAATACCGTTATCTGCGCTCACTTTAGCATGGATAATCGATAAAGGAAAGCAGATGGGTCTTACCTTAATACCTATTCCTGCGAGCGCCAACCTGACTGAACTGGAAGAAAACATACGGGCATTGGCTATCCAGTTATCTGATGATGAAAGAAATGAATTTAATTTAGCCTGTATCGACGGTCAGTATATTGGTTCTCATTTACCTGCTATTTAAAATGATTTTGATTCACATTTTTTCCCTAAACAGAAAAACCACGAATTCGGGTAATCAATTCCAAAGAAGTTCTACATTTCATTTTATCCTTGATATGGGATATGTGTAACTCTACCGTTCGCGGCGAGATTGCGAGTTCTCGCGCTATCTCTTTGGCTGCTTTTCCCTTAATTAAAAAATGCAGACATTCCACTTCGCGTTTGGAAAGCAACACCCTGGCTCCCGAATGGGTAACGACATAACGCGGCGAGTTAATGTCATTATTCAACAATACCGCATGATCGGAACAGCAGGCATCCAAATTGAATTCTTTCTTTAATATATTTAAGAGGCTTTCTTCATAATGTATTTGGCCAGAAACAGGTTCACAACAGCGTTTTAATTCAACCATCCACTGAATTTCAGAAATAGCCTGGGCAATTCCTGCAACAGCAACTAATCTTTTGTTGGCGTCGAATAATCGAAAATGATCATCTTTAACCCATACTGATTGATCATTACCATTTTTTATTCGATAAAGCACGGTATTATTATTTTTAACTTTTTCTTCAGTATTAATTCGTGATTTCAATAAATAAACAAATTCCGAAACATTCTCCCCAATTAAATAATCATTCCAGCTAGCAGGATAATCATAAAGCTGTCTACAGGGTATTTTCCACACGGTCTCAAATGAAGGACTGAGATAGATCTGCTGATTATAATCCGCAGATCTAATCCAAAAAACTTTATAATCATCTACGTTCAGATGAGAAAAAAATTGATTTAATTTTTGCATTGAAAATTCATTAGAAATTTCCATATTATAACTCCTATGATAAGCATCCCGTCACATATTAAACTATTGGTCTAAGAATAAAACTGGTAGATTTACGTATGGCTTATTTTTTTAGTTAGATGACCATTTGGATCTAAATTAATCATTATTACCGCCAATATGGTAATCGCAGCTCCTGTTATTTGTAACATTGTGAGCGTTTCTCCCAAATATAACCAGGCACAGGTAATTCCAAAAAGCGGGGTTAATGCCAGAAAACTACCTGCCTGATTGGGACTGATGGTTCTTAACGCATAAATATATAAACAAAAACCTAAGGCATATTGAATAAGACCGGACAAAAACACCCATAACCACAACATTAAACTTGCATGAATTGCCATGCCGTGTATTGAATGCGCCCCGATCAACCACCATACACCCAATAACAAAAACAATGCTACGGTTTGTTGGCAGGTTACCATATAAACAGGATTTACTGTAGAAACCAGCCGCGAAGACATGACCACGTACGTTGCGGCACACCCCGTGGCAATTGACATTAATAGTGCTCCGGAAAAATGTATGTTTGATGCTCTCCCGATCATTCCCAAAGCGCCAAAAAGCCCTGCAAGGGCTATACCGGAATATCCCAGTAACAACTTTGATGGCCTTTGTTTCAGAAGAATAGCTGAAAAAAATAATATCATAACCGATTCCAAGGATTGAATGAGGACAGCAGCGCTTGCAGTCAGTTTATTGAGTGCAATTAAACCAAGAAAGTATGCCAAACCGGGCTCAAAAATACCCAGCCACGCAAAGCGCATTGTCGATAGCAAATTGGGCTTATGAATACGTTTTACTACTACTATTAGCCAAAGAAAAAATACGCTCGCCGTTAATTGTACTATTAATAAAAAACTACTCGGTAATTGCATTAATATTTCCTTAGACATTACAGTGGCAATTCCCCAACTGAAAGCAGCCGAAACAGCAGCAATTATTCCCATTTTATTTCTAATCATAATAATTCTACTCCTGGGGTTCTACCGCTGATGCTATCAGCTTATTAAAATGGACCAGTGGTTCTTCAGTAATTTCATCGCTTGGATCAATGACGAAAAATCCATTGGTTAGCGCCTGGGATTTCATACCTTTATGCACAGAAGTCACTAAAGCATCATCCTCCTTCTCCAGGATATTACTTTCCCAATTCATAAGCTCTTCGGCCTGATTATTAATTTTTCCATCTTCAAAAAAGTAATCACAATACCCTATTGTTTTTTCGGGTGAAACAGGCACCATGTGAAAAATAAGTAAATTTTTCTGACCAGGAAATATATTAAAAGTTAAATTGGGCCATAACCACCATCCGAAAAATTCGTTTTGGCTATTTTCATCGTTTGAAAAGTGATACGCGCTACTATCACAACGTCTGGCCAACGCCTGTGTTGATAAATGATAAGGAGACAGTTTAATTTTAAAATCTTTAATTTTAAGTAAATCAACCAAAGCAGGATGTGTTACTGCACAATGATAACATTCAAGATAGTTTTCTATCATCAATTTCCAATTACCATCAACAGTAGCAGTGAATCTTCGGGTAAACTTCAAATTTTCGAATTTTGGTAGTTTTTGGCGCAGTTCTGAAAAAAATGATGAAAATTTTTCATGCCAACTATCACCGTGTTTTGATATGCGTACAAAAATGAATCCATTAATATTTTCTATATTAATCGGAATCAAACTCCGGCAGGTTTCGGGCAAACCGGCGTGGTTTTTAACCGCACCGGTGCGACATAATTGTCCTTCGGTATTATATGTCCATGCATGATACGGACAAACAAAACGGTCTGTTTTTCCAAAACCGTTTGTTAAAATATGTCCCCGATGGATACACACATTATAAAAGCAACGGATAATATTATCATTACCTCTCACAAACAATAAAGGTTTATCGACAATATCCATTGTCATAAAATTTCCAGGTTCTGGAATTTGGGATTCGTGCAGTGCATAAATCCATTCTTTGTAAAAGATACTCCTCATTTCCAAATCAAAACGATTTGAATCCGAATATAGATTTGCCAATGGGGTTCGAACAAATAAAGTGTCAAAACAAGATTCCATATATCTCTCTCCAAAAAAATAAACTGAATCCATCATATTTTTCTCATTAAGCGGAGTAAATATGTAAAATTAACTATAAACACGTTTAAATTTTAAGTAATATTACTAATTTATTTTGATAAAAGATTATTTTAAAGTTTATAGTTCTTCAGATAAGTCTTTTGGCTTTAAGCGCTCGATAGACGTCCAGATTGAGGCGTTTGGGAATTGAGAAATACGAAGGAATAGTCATTCTATTTCGAGTTTTTCTCAATTTACAAACGCCTCAAGATGGACGTCTAGCGAGATGCTTAAAGTCAAAAGACTTATCTGAAGAACTATAAGTCGATGATAAATTTTAATTTATCACTTGATATTTTATTTAATTAATAAGGAGATATTTATGAAAGGTTTTTCTTATAATAACAAAATCAAAGAAATAGCGGAGAATTTTATAGAAAAATTCAGAAACAGTGAATACACTTTACAATTCTTTCCGCCGGATTTTAAGATGGAAAATAGCGATGTCGAAATTTTAAAAGAAATTGAAAACGAATGTTTTGCACCGGGTATGTCAGATGCAGATAAAATGCCAGGTTATATTGAAGATAACAACGTTTTTGCGTTCAGAGAGAAAGACACCATTATTGCAGCTATCATGTTTAAAGAACGGGATAATCATCGAAGGCCTACGGAGAAAATGCTTTTTATAGAAGATTTATTAGTCCGACCGCGTTATCAACAATGTGGCCTGGGAAAAAAATTGCTCAACATGATACTGACACTTGCGGATTCTTTTAAAATCGATATTGCTCTTGAATCCCCTCCACGCAATCAAAAATATTACAGTCAATTCGGGTTTTATATTATTAGAGGAGAATCTTCAGGGGAATGGTTAGCAAGAAATAAAGACGGTAAAGTATTTCCCATAAAAAAAATATGTATGTGGAGACAATATAATTACTCTAATCAACTATCCTGTTCTGATAAAGAAGAAAAAAAACAATCTTTTGACAATCAGGAATCGGCTACAGTTGCGCAAATGGAAATTATTAAAAAATTTGCATTATTTGCTCTGGCAAGCACCGGCTTTTGGTATAGTCATTTTGGTCACAGTGCTGAAAAAGAAAAAGCAATGGGAACCATAAAAGAAGAACTGGATATTCATACCTCTACCATTAATCAGAAAAGACCTCTTTCCAGGTTGGGTTTGGCAGCCATGACGGTAGCTATTATTAGAAATTCACTGGTCATTAGAGGCTGGGGTGATAACCTAAGCACTAATTCTTCTATTGCGATTTATGAACTCCTGTCCGGAAAATCAATTTTAGGAGTGAAAAGAGCTTCTAATATCATGCCAGATGAAATTAAAATCATCAAAGAATTGATATCCGAAAAAACTATGACAAATTATAAAGCATATTCCAATTATTCCATATTCCGAAAAACATTTATTGGAAATAATAATCATAGTCCCGAAAAAAGCCCTTATTGTTATTACGAGGATTTTAATCAGGGAAGCCAGCTTATACCGCGGTAGAAAAAAACGTTGACTCGACATGAGTCAACGTTTCTATTTAATTTTTTACAGATACGAATTTCATCACAGTACCAACCTCTGGATTTAAGTAACGTCGATGACCGGTTATAAACCTATTTTGCATCATGAGATCCTGATTTAAAGTTCGATCGATTTGATCATCTGGAATACCTGCGGTTTCTTCATGTTTTTTTTCAAAAGGTTGCTTACTGTCTTTTTCAAAGGCATGAACATTAGCCGCCCCCAATTTTTTTATCATCTTAAAAAACCGATAATCCACGTTCACAGCATTTTTGAATGAAGAACCATAAAAATTATTACCAATCGTTCCTGAACTCCATAACAATTCCATACTTCCCTGCGATAAACGACAACAAACCAGATCAAAGCTGACTCCCAGCAAAATAATAAATGGTTCCGAGTAGCAGTGATCTATAAATTTATAAAGGATATTTGCTATTGCCGGTATTAAATTTTTAGATATAACCAAATTTGAAGGGAATTCTTTTTTAAAACTCTTACGACCGACTAATTTCGTTTTTATACCTTCATATCCAGTGTTAATTTTATAAATATACTCTTCGGCCACACCAAGAGAAATTATTAATCTTCCATTTTTATCAAAATCAATCCAGGAAGGGATGGTAGAAAGTATACCGGTATAAACGATGGCAGAATAATTTTTCGCGGACATAAAATGTAGATTTTTTTTTATTGGTTTCTGAGTGAGATACTATTAACGCGAGATAACGGTTGTCCCTGGAAAAACTCATGGAATGAATAATGTGATCTGGAAATCTATGTAAAATTTTAATAACACATCCGCGAAAAACATCTAATTTACATATATTTCCCCAATTATCCGCAGCATATAATTGGGAAGGCGTACCGGATAATCCGTCAGGATTCCTGAATGCTAATGCGGTAAATAATCTCTGTAAAGAATAATTAAACAAATTATTTTCAATATAACTTTCCAGATTCCACAGTGAAATACCTTTATTGGCAATTGTCAAAAGAGAATAATTATTAGAAAAATTTATAACTCTATTACTATGAAGATAGGTATCACGCATCTCGTTATTGCAATGAATAATAACCAATATTTTTTTGGTTTTTAGGTTAAAAACAGTAATCAAATCATTTCTACTGAGCGCTGCAAGTAATGAAGATTCCGGGTTAAATGTGAGGCCAACAATATTTTCATATTTTATCTGCTTTTTCGCCAATAAATCTAGTTTATAGGAAAGGTTCATCGTACCGGTGTCATAAATTGAGATTTTTATTAGATTTTCCTGCCAGGATATCGCGAGTTGTCTGGCATCATTACTCATAGCTATTACCTCGGGAGTATTTGCACTAGTGGAATGACATGCTAACAAAGAAATTTTAGAATCAGGATCATTTTCGTCAATTAATATACCGTGCTGTTCAGTTTCGCTATAAACCCCATCTGCTTCATAATCTTTTACTTCCAGGGTTTTAACGGGTTTAATTTCCCTATCGACTATTTGGTATATTGTTTCATCCCCCAAAATATACTGACCGTAGGCGGCTAACGAAGCTTTATTTCCAAAAAATTCACCCTTAAACTCAATAATATGATTATCCCATGTATACAAAGGGACTGAATTAATTAATAATTTAAACAGGCGAAGAGAAGTGGGGAGTACTTTAGAATTCAGATTGAACATGTCATCAAGATTAGGAACAGAAACGAATGTTATATCTCCTTTTTTATCAAAATCCAGACTTTCAAAATGCCGACTGGACATCCGGGATTGTTTTTTGATTATAAATTTATTTTCATGCAGATCATAAATTCCAAATGACTGCGGACTAAAACAATGCTTTTTACAATCAAAAAACTGTCGAGTTAAATAAGCCATCTGATTAGGATGGGTAGGAGACATACTGATCCCAGCAGCATTTTCAATAGGTATTAAATAGTCAGATCCGATTCTTACTCCATCTAAATTAACCTCAATAAATATACATTCTATAAAGAGATTATTATAGATAATCGAATTACTAAAATCTACATTTTCAAATGTGCATTGATAAAATATAGCATTAGTTAAATTCGCTTTTCTAAATGAGATATTTTTAAATTCACAATGATTAAAGGATTGTTTAACAACTGCCAGGAACGAGATTATATTTGCTGAAAAATACTCATCGACTCCTTCGTTTTTTTGTAAGGATTTGATAAGGAACTGACTGATTTCAAATTTTTCACCAGATTTTAGGATGTTAAATTGATCAGCCAAAAAATTTAGAAGCGAATAGTAAGTGCAAATTGGGTAATAATGCCATGGATTGTTATTTGGTATAAGTAATTTTTCCTGATAGATTCCTAAATATCCAAACAAATAAATAGAAAATAAAAATTCGAAGTAAGTATCATGTATGAACCTAAAGCTCGATTCTTCTTTAACCAGAAAAGCCTGCAACGCGGACCTGGCTTGCTGGGTAGCTGGATCTGAAAGCATCAACTCGGGAGAAAGTCGTTTTTGCCATACATCTTCTGTAAATTTTAACGCATAATTCCAGGAAATTTTTTCAAAATCGGCATCCTGTATAATTCCTTCCTGCCTATCGATTTGTTCCCGGCTTCTCTGAATTTGTTTAGTGAAAAAATAATGATAAAAATTAAAACGAGAATTTTGCATTGCTTTAAAATCATTTTCCAGTAAAATATTGGATAACATGGTTAATATTAAAGGATGAGAAAAAATTTCCTCAGATAAGTTATTCGATTTAAAGATATCATATTTTAAAGGCAATTCCGGTGATAAATTAGTGATTAGTTTGATTCTTTGTTCTTCTGTCATGGAAAGACAATACATTTGTTTCGCAGTATTTTTAGATTCTTTTAAAAACGGATCTCCAATATTAACGTTCTGTTTAAGCCCTTCGTAACGATACCCGAGAATTAATTTAACGTTAGACCAGTTATCAAGACCATTTAACTGCCATAAATTAATATCCTGTTTAAATTTCTCAATGCCATCAATAATAACCAAAGAATTCATATCCCTCCATTCTCCCAATTCATTTGAAGAAAATCCAGCGCGCAACAGCTCTTCTTCCACACATTTGGGATTGTCACTGTCTCTAATATATATGACTCTTAAATTTTTTGTAGCAATTGCAATTCTTGCTGTTTCAATCAATAAAGTAGTTTTTCCAGAACCAGCAGGCCCATACACTATTAATTTACTATCCGAATTATTCTCCAGAAAATTTTGACAATATTCCAGCAAAGGCTGTCTTGCAGATTTTTCATCGATAGCATCTCCAGCTCCATCCAAATTAACAAAAAATGGCTGATTAGGGAAAATCGATTGGTAGTAATTATTAAGCCTTTCTGAGAAAAGAACTGAATTCAAATTTGGTTGTAAATCCTGGATCTTTTGTCTAATCCAATTAGCCAATTCAGGTAAATCAAAAATATTAAAATGATCCTGATCAAATTCCTTTACTTCAAATTTACCGGTATAACTTTTCCACTCTGAAAACTGAGCACCTTCGTTTAAATTATTTGTTTTAAGTTTCGCTTCTGCCACGACTAAATTGATTGTTAATTCTATAGGTTTAAACTCATAATATGCTTTCAAATTAATCTGTGCCCGTTCGAGCATATTTCTAAAAGAATGATTACCCATGTAAGCCAGTTTTTGGATAATATGCTGAAATAAGGCAGATACGTTAGTCAGTTTCTCATCTTTTACCCATGATTGTATATTTTCTATAGTTTGAGCGGTTAAGTGATATCCTTTTTGTTCAGCCAGGGAGCAAATAATAGAACGGGCACGGGTTAATTGATCAACGGCCTTTAAATAAGAGGGCGGCGGACAATCAATATTAATAACGAGAGCTACCTGAACTGAGGATTTCTCCAATTTTTCAGCTACTTTAAAGGCTAATAAAGCTCCGAATGACCATCCCAATAAAATTAATGGCTGAAAAAATTTCGGTAAGCGAATTATAACATCAGCATAATAGTTTGCCATTGATTCCATGGGATTTTCGGTTGCGGAAAATTTTTTTACATTCATGGCAAAAGCCAACCAGGGCTGGAAATTTCCTATTTTGTCAAAAAGTTTGTAGTAATGTTCCGGAACATCGCCAGTTAAAGGAAAAAAAGCAATCACAGGTTTTCTCGCAGTACTCAGAGTTTCCGGGAATCGAGATCGCGGATGGTCTGAAATAAGCCCTTCGAGAGTGAGTAATTTATTATTCTCTGACAGGTCCTCATTCAATTGCTCCTGTTTAGTATCGGCAATCGCCAGATCTATGGATAAATTTTTTATCTGCAATAATTGCTGTAAGTGTTTTGGAAAATAATATTTATTTTCTTTTTTACTTAATAATAAAAGACCCCGCACAATTACAAAATAAGGATTGCCTCGATGGAAATTCACAGAATCTATTGATTGAACGTCTTCCCAGGGAGATTTTTCAAAATTAATTTTCTTTAAGTTCTCATTATGAAAAAAGTACTGGATAAATTCAAAAAATTTCACCAAATCTATTGGTATACTTTTTAACTGAAGATAATTATTTTTTTCTATCAACATATACTTTTTAAAGGCTTCTATTTTTTCAAAATAGTCACTTCCTTCTTTTAAAATTTTTCTTAATGAATAATTTGGATTTGAGGCGGTAATTATTTCTGTTTTTTTCGAAAATAATTGCGTATTAAACGGATCTTCATATTTATTTTCTTTTAAATAATTTTCTACTTGTAAGTAACGTGATGCTACCAATATGGTCAAATTATTCCAGTTTTTAAAATCACTGTTCTTGCGAAAGTCTATAATATCATAACGATTCATTCGGTCGTAATGATCGATTATTAAAATAATTTTTTTGGCTTTGAGAAATTCTATTTCGCAATAACTAAAATTGATTTTTTTAAATAAAATATCAAGAACCTCTTTTTGATGGTAACCCGATACATCAAAATAAATTGGCCATACTTCTTTCTCATTCCACAATTTCTGTGACCAGGCTTTTAAAAAAGATGTTTTTCCTGAATATGCCGCAGATTGATACCAGATATCTACTTTTGGTATCTTTGGAAACTTCCAACGATTTATTTTTTTTTGCTCTTGGGTATCCGGAATGGGATTCCATTTTTCTATTTTACGCTGGCAGGAAAGGTTTATAAGGTCTTCTGTAAGTTCCATAATTGTTTCATCGATTCGATTACTATTCTGATTTTTTAAATCAAGGACTTCCATTTTAATCAAATCGCTTTTTGCCAAAACCATGGCCAAACCATTCATTAAATCCTTATGAGAGTTTTCGGCAAGCAACAAATAAGGTCCTATCTGAAAGTGTGCTCTTATATTTTCTTCAATTATTTTTATAATTTTTTCATTGTATTCTGCTTTAGTTTCGACATGGCAGTATCCTCTTTGATTGAGGAATTTCCATTCTGGTTTATTATCGGTATTAGTCAAAAATATTAATGGATATTCACTCAATTGGTTAAAGTGCATTTTAACTAATTCATAAATTTTAATATTGTCCGCTACAACGCCTAACTCTGGATTCATTACTATTTCATTAACAAAGCTCACTGGAGGATTACCTTCCTTTTTAATAACTTTCCACACGTTGTAAATCATAATTTTTAAATTGAGTGAATCCCCACCACAATAAAGAAAGTTACTTTTTCGATTATATGGAGACAAATTACCTGAATTTTTTATTAATTCTTTAAATTCCGGGATAGATTCCGTTTCTTCATAGAGACAGGATTGCCAAATTTCTGATATTCTTCTTTCAATTTCATCCAACGGTTTTTCATCATTTCCCGGGATCATCCAGCGAGTCGCTTTTAATATCAACTCATTGAATTTTTGAGGTCCTTTCATTTTTTCAATTTTGTCTTCGGAATGAGGTAGCAGGAAATAAAATGAGGGCAACGATCGACTGTTTTGAACAGACATTTCTTTCTGATATTTATCTTTAAAAAACTCTTTCTCAAATTTCTCAACCGTTTTTAATTTATACATTGTTTTCTGACAGGGAATTATAAAAGCAGCGAAATTATTTTCATTCATGGATACCACTTTCACATCTTCTATAATTTCATTCCAAATACTCAACATTATTTTTTCTACCTGATCAAGAGCGATGAATACACCATTTTTCTTTACTGCTCTGTCAATTCTCCCAAGGAATTGTAAATCGAATGATGAATTTATATCGGTCTTTTTTTCAATATGATTGAGTGAAGAATTAATAGAGTTTTTCGCGGTTATTAAAACTTTATCACCTGTTAGATAATAACGTTTTTCCTTTACGAAGGGTATTTTTTTTGGAGATATTGTCCTGATTTTATCTTCGGCTTTGTTGTTACCAGATTCAAGATAAGTCCAGATATCTTTTTTTTCATCGTAATGAATAAAATGTTCCTGATCAACCTGCGAGTAAAAATTTAACGCCTCACCGTTCTCAATATCCATGGGTTTCAGATATCTGCCTATTCCTAAGCCGCCGATGATCAGTTGCGCTTCTTTACCATTTTCTAATGTTTTTATTTCTTTTTCATCGAGTATCCTGGAAGATTCAGAATCTTCCTGATCCATAAAATATAGTTCAACTCCCGTCAATGTGTTTCCCATTGGTAATAGATTTTTGTATTCATTTTTATTAACTGAATACTTATCCTCTTCCCACTTGATAAAAGCGTGACGATTGAGTTCGGTGACCGTAGCGGCAATCGTTGTCTCTGTTGGTCCATAACCATTCATTATTTTTAATTTGGGAATTTTTTTGAACCAATCACACAATACTTTAATACCACAAACTTCACCCATAGTGATCATGGTTTTTAATGTATTAAATACATCAGGATAGTTAGGCGAATTTTTTAACTCTTTTAATATTTTTGGTAATACAACCATGGTAGTAATATGAATTTGAGACTTATTAGCTGCCGCAAATATTTTCTCGATCAATGCAACTTCGCTTCGCGCTTTACGGGTGACAGGATATAGGCAGGCTCCGCAAGATAAAGTCATCAATATATCGAGCAAGCTGGCGTCGAATTCAGGAGCACAATAGCCTAAAATCCCTGAGTTTTCGCTAATCTCTAATAATTTAGCTGTACTGTTTACTCTTCCTTCCAGACCTTCAAAGGTATTTTCTATCATTTTTGGCGCTCCCTGAGTGCCAGACGAACAATAAATATAGGCAGGCTTCATCAAGAATGAATCATCAGGGGTAGTTTTTATGTCTATTGAAATATCCTTATCATCGTTCTCCAGGGTCAGCGTTTCCCAATCTAAAAATACTAAATTCGGCATATCATCAAAAAAATGAGGTCTGAATTGACTTTTACGAGCGATTAAAGCAGTTACTCCCGCTAATTTTATCCTATTTTTAAGGTCTTCCTGTTGTTCAGGGTTAGGATCTAAGGGCATGTATACCCCACCTACTCCCCATATTGCCAACAAGGCTAATATATAGTCCGGGTAATCGTGAGATACAACGGCGATGATTGGATTAGAAGTAGTGTTATTTTTTAAATGCTTATAAATTTTTCTTGTTAAATTTTTAGATTCAACCATCAATTCACGATATGTCCATTCGTTATAAGCAGGCATTTTTGGACTATTATCCAGTGAATAATAAATAATAGCTTTTTTATCCAAAAATTTTTCGAAGCATCTGTATAAAAAATTAATATAAGATCTCATATATCCTCCCTAATATAAGCCGACAATATTTTAAAAATTAGTTTCTGAAATTAAAATCAGTAGATATACGTATAGACTTTAGATCTAACTGACTATCAATTATTCTCGATAGGCGCTGAAACATCAACTCAACCCTCTTCACAAGGCATTTTCCCCCTCGCGGTTTGTATAGTAATACCTAATTCCTCACGAATCACTCCGGCGCTGTTGAGGACTTGTAGGGTGAATTTCGAATGATTTACGTCTGGCAGAAAACAAACGATTATGATCGGAATATTTTAGCCAGGCCGGTAAGGGATAGGCCGGTGGTAAATGATCCGGCGACTCTTCCATCACGCGCTTGCACGGGCGGAAAGCCGTGAGAAACAACCTGCCATCGATTTGGTTTCTTAGCGATGTTTTTCGTGGTCATAATATACTCAAAACGATTAGGTTTTCGGTGTTATAGCGCCCAGTGACCGGTGAGATTGAAACGTTCTGACTGAGAAAAGCCGCAGGAATACTCGTTGTATTTCAAGGTTTTTCGAAGGAAGAACGTTTCAAGCCAAAGTAATACGCTGCGCGGAAAAACAATTGAAAGGAACTGCGGGCTTGCTTACAATGCTAGCCCCGAGAGCCACTATTTAATTACTTTTTCATACATGTTAATGGCTGATGAGATGCGTTATAATCACAGTCCCAGTTAACCACTTTATAAGGATAGTTTATGCCCAAGCCAAAAACCAAAGCCTCTGCTAAAGCAGTAAAGGTCGTTTCTTCAAAAAAAATCATCAAAAAGAAACCCATTAAAAAAGTGGCCGCTACTCGCTCAAAGAAGAAAGTATCAGCAATACCTAAAGGCTATCATAGTGTAACGCCTTACTTGATTGTGGATGGCGCTGCCAAGGCGATTGAATTTTACAAAAAAGCCTTTGGCGCAAAAGTAGGCTTGAAGATGGAGCAACCGCATGCAGAAAAGATTGGACATGCCGAATTGAAAATTGGCGATTCAATGATCATGTTAGCCGATGAATGCCCTGACTCAAAGACCCGCAGCCCCAAGGCATATGGCGGCGCAGCAGTGGGTTTTCATCTCTATGTTAAAGACGTTGATAAAGTAGTTGCGCGCGCTGTTGCCGCCGGAGCAAAATTGATAAAACCCATTGAGAATATGTTTTATGGTGACCGATGTGGTCGAGTAGAGGATCAGTACGGCCATCAATGGCATATTTCCACCCACATTGAGGACGTTTCAACTCGCGAACAGAAAAAACGTGCGGCACAATTGTTTGGTAAAAAATAATAATAGCGGATTTCAATCCGATTAGGTTTTCGGTGTTATAGAACACCGAAACACATCAAATTCTCAAAAATATTTATTAAAAAAATAATTATCGATTTGTCGAATGATGAGAATGAGAAACAGCATGGGCTTTCGATACGTGCCGTTGAGGGTGAATCCATTCTGTCATCGGAATCTCAGTAATAATTTTATCCCAGGGCATGGAATAATGACCTTTTTTATCCTTCAATAATAAACCAGCCTGACTTAATATTTTAATATCCTGGTGAACATTGCTGTAATCCCTCTCTAATTCTTTCGCCAATGCACGCACGCTGCTGGCTCCGATAGCGTGTAATTTTTGTAATAATTCCAGTCGCCGGGGTGTCAATGTTTTCATTAATAATGAAGCATTTTCAAAACCCACGATCTCTATAGGCTCCGCCAATTTCTCACCGGCTTCCGCTTTTTCCCAGACCTCTTTAAATGAGGCGATAGCTTCATCAAAAGAACTCACCTTAACGGTTAATTTTCTTTTTTTCATGATCATTTCTCCCATTTTTTTTGGCAGCGGCGGATGTCCCGTTGAAAATCTTTTAACAAGGTATCGATATCCACAAATTGATAAGCCTGTTCCCGATCTTCAATATGTTTATGGTCGCCTTTACCTGCTTCATTATCGTAGCGCACCAGGCAGTTACCCTGGCTGTCGCCAAAATACAGCCGATATTTCAGCCCATGTGGACGTTCCTGCGATTTTTGAGGCAACTGCCATATCACCAATTGAGCGATAGAGCCATCCTCAAAAATATGTTTGCGATCTAAAAGCAATTTTGATGCCATATATCTGAATTATACCATATGGTTGAGGAAAGAAGAATATTTTTAAAGTAAAAATATCCCAAGTGTTTGATTTATAAAATATTAATTTTAGCCTATAGTATTTTACTACCGGTCACTCTTGTTTTGTAAATTCTATTCAGATAATCTTTTAAAGCCCAATATTTTTAAAAGAGAACATTAATATGAGTTCTGAAGTTACCATCATATCCCCAGCATCTAGCGAGATTGCTTTAAAACATTTTGAAGAGTCATTATCCTTTGAAACTGATTGCTGGGATGTACATGCTGCTCTGGCGACCGGATGGCCTGGTTTTATTTTGCTCGATGTTCGTAGCCCTGAACTTTATAAGAAAAGTCATGTTCCGGGAGCTATTAATCTCCCTCATCGTAAAATCGTTGCTGCAAAATTGGTCGAATACCCTCAGAATACCATCTTTATCACCTACTGTGCCGGACCACATTGCAACGGCGCAACTCGTGGTGCTATAAATCTTGCACGTTTAGGTCGCCCCGTTAAAATCATGCTTGGTGGTATTACCGGCTGGTTAGATGAAGGCTTCAGTTTAGAATCTTAAATGCTGACGATGATGCGTTAGCCTGAAAATAAGGGGAAAACGATGGGGAACAGAAAATACGATGTATATCAAGTCGATTCTTTTACCACCCAACCTTTTAGCGGTAATCCAGCTGGAGTAGTATTATCGGCGGATGGTTTGACTGAGCGCGAAATGCTATCCATAGCGCGAGAATTAAATAATTCCGAAACAGCGTTTATATTTTCTTCCAATGATCCCGATCATTATGATATTCACGTTCGATTTTTTACCCCTACAGTAGAAGTACCGATATGTGGACACGCCACGATAGCTGCACACTATGTACGGGCCATTGAACAAAAGTTCGCTCATTGTATTATCATTCAAAAAACTGGAGCAGGGTTGCAGTCAATAGAAATCACTCCTCAACAAAATGATTACATAATCACAATGACTCAAGGACCCATTAGCTTTAGTGAAATACTGTCACCATCTATTCAACATGAAATTATTCGCGCTTTAGGTTTAACTGATTCTGAACTCGATAAGCGTTGCCCTATACAAATTGTCTCTACTGGACATAGTAAAATTATGATTGGTATCAAACAAAATCTAACTCTACACCGCTTACAGCCCAATTTATCCCAACTAAAAGACCTGAGTTTACAGTTAGGATGCAACGGTTATTTTGTTTTTACTTTAGAAACTACCGTTGATGAATCATTGACTCATGGCCGTATGTTTGCTCCAGCAATTGGCATCAACGAAGACCCTGTTACAGGGAACGCTCATGGTCCTTTAGGGGCTTATTTAGTTAGGCATAAGCTTATTCAAGCAATTGGAAATGAGGTTGAGTTTACCGGTACTCAAGGTGAAGCATTAGGCCGTCCTGGAAAAGTACGCGTGATCGTCTCCGTAAAAAACGGGTTACCAGAACAAGTAAAAATTTCCGGTCACGCAGTCATCATCTTTAAAACAACCATCGTTTTAGATTAAAACTCCAATTTTTATCCAGACTCTCTTGTACCAACATGCTGAGCACTTCGCCAAGCAGGTTACTAAATATGCATGATTTAATATGCTCACATCCCTGCTGGTTTTCAATTTAGAAAAAGTTAATCCATGTCAGCAATAAGACTTAGACAGATTTGGAAAACCGGAGTTAACCACTCCTGGTCTCAAGGTATCCTCTAAATAAATACTTTGTCGCAGCAAGTAAAAATTCATCCTGACGATGACCCGCTACTAAAGATAATCCGACAGGCACACCCTCTGTTTGAGTCACTGGTAGCGAAATTTCTGGTAAATGAGCGATACCAGAAAATGCAGTAATGGCCATTGTAGGTCTGTAATAATTCATAGCTTTATCAAATTCATCTAATACGCCTTTAAGTGGCGCGATAACAGGTACTGTAGGGAAGCAAAATAAATCCCCTGGTTTTATAAAATTGGATACTTTGATAAATAATTGTTCGCAAAAATATAAAGCTTCGTTAAGCTTTGAGCGGTCTGTTTGCTTAACATTTTCTAATCCCAGGCGAACACGAGGCCCTAGCTCAGGTTTAAATGCCTCAATCCAACTGCCAAAAGAATTCCAGGCTTCTGCGCTTTGCACTACTCTTAAAGAATTTTCATTACAAGTAAAGAGATCAATTTTTTCACCAACTATTTCACTCAAAGTGATCGTAAAAACTCGTATATTTTTTGTTTTTCTTAAAAAGGTGATACTTTCCTGCAAAGCCTCATTAACCTCCGGAACAGCAATGGAAAATGCATCTTCCAATAAATAAATATTCTCAATGGATCTCAAGTTTCTCCGTCCACTGCGCAACAACACATGCATAACTTTTTCCAGGATATCCAATTTTTTAGAAAAAACACCCACTGTGCTTACACTGGGCACGAAAGGCAATACCCCTGATTCTGAAATACGATGCGTGGTTGGCCTCATCCCGAAAATACCGCAAAGGCTTGCTGGAATTCGCGTCGAACCGGCACAATCTGTACCTATTGAAAAGTCAACTAAACCACAAGCAACCGCAGAAGCAGAGCCACTCGATGAACCACCAGGTATTCGATCGGGAGCGTTAGGATTTACAGGCGTACCATAAAAATAACTCTCACCATCTAAACTGTAGGTAAATTCATCCGAAACAGTTTTGCCAAGACAATGAGCGCCAGCACCCAATAACTGTTCTATACAAATTGCATTGCAAACGGCAGGCGGATGTGCCTCAAGCCATGGCCTGCTTCCATAAGAAGTTTTGAATCCAGCTATATCAATATTATCTTTTACTGCAAAAGTTAAACCATCCAACAAGCCTGATTGGTAAGGTTTGATATTAAATGTAGCTACAAATGCTTTAGACGATTCTGTACTGTAAGTATACATACAAATTCCTTTAATTTAGTTGATAAAGTACGGTTTAGGATATAATTTATAGTTGATTTAAATATCTATCAATCTGCGTCAATATTTCTTCAAATTTGGGTTAACTACCAAAATAAAGTGCCGATTTATTTTTAAATTCTTTAGCATATAAATTTCTAACATTTCTTTCTGGAATAAAAAAAGCAGAGTTTTTCATTAAGTCCAGTTCATGCAGAAATATCCTTTTAATTATCAATCTCCTCAAAAAAATGTTTTGTCGCTACTTTTCCATATTCTTTAACGCATTGATTTACTTTCTGACGATTAAATTTGTGAATATTTAGTACTATCTGAGATTTTATGAAATCTTTATCTTCTGCCAGTTGATCCAAATTATTGACCAAATCTACCAATAAAAATTCAGGTGTAATTTTATTAGGAAACCCACGCGCTGGACGACGAAAATCAAAGGTTTTATTTCCCAACTTAAATATACCATGCCTTTTGTGATTATAAACAACCATACGATTATAGAGTTGAGTTAGCCCTAAGCCTAGCGCATTGTATTGATTCCAGGAAAACACTAAAAACAAATCATCCCGCAAAAAGCACTGGACTAAATCCTCGTCATTGGGTGGCAATTCGCCGAAACGTGAAGAGGCTGGTTTGTAATAGATACCTGCAGCTATTTTCTTTAATACACCTTTATCAGCGAGAGTAGCTAAATCCCGGTCAACAGCTTTAGAGAAAGCATAGAGTGTTTCGCGCCGATAAACCCGGCCAGCCTTTAGATGAACTGCTAATTTTTGATGGCTACTAGTTTGCATGCTTAATTTATAGCCTATTTTTTCTATATTTGCAAGTTTTTTTAATAAAAATTCATGCAAAAATTATCTAAAAAGGGAATCTACCTTTAGTGGCCTGGGAATGTTATAGGGGTATTATTCTACCAGCAAAATGCTACCCTGATATCGGTATTCCACCCTTGAAAACCTCATCGGGCTTTCTAAGTAAAGGTTTTGATAACCAATTTTGGAGTTTTTCACGAATATAATCAGAAGAAATTCTCTCTTGTTCAAGCCGAGTTGATTTGAATTTCCCCAAAATCAGATCATTGAATAGCATTAACTCATTCTCACGCAGTAATTGCGGAATTTTTAAAATAGGCTCTGGTTCAATAACTATTCGGTCTTCGTGAGCTTTTAAAGTATCTCTATCCATCATCAGTGATTCAACGATTGAACATTTACTTCTAGCATCACTGAGAATTGAAAGGCCCCAGGTATCTATATCTCCCCAATAACCAACCCGCTTATTTCTCAGCCATTCGGCTTCCATCCAAGCTACATTTTTACCCCCACCAATGACAGCAATAGTGTCATTTAGGCAAGGCAATGCCAATCCGGATTGTAAATTTTCAACTACTAAAATATTTTTCGCAGGTAATTCATAATTTTTAAGAACATCACCTGGTATCTTAAGAATAGGGATATTTCCTAAAGCTTTTCTAGAATCTTCGCAAAGCGGTCGAATAGTTAACCAATCCTTTGAATGCAAACGGCAATCAAGCCAATTTAATAAACCGCCTGCATTAATAACTGAGCCGCAATACAATCTATCAACCAAATCTTCAACCAGCGCCTGATGATTTTCTAAGAATTTGGTATCAATACCATTTAAAGGTAAAGCCCTTAGATAACATCCACTACCTAGACCTTGCTTTAATTGCAGAAGTAGTTTTTCCAACAGCTTAGATTCACTCTCAGAAAATTTCTCTATCACTTCAATCCATTTTATCAATGAAGGATACAAACTTTGCTTAAACTCTCCCCTTATATCGAAATCCAGTAAGGGAGCCATATTTCTTTCCCATAAGCGGCTACGTTCATACGCATCTGTTCCTATTAACTGTATTAATTGTTCGACTGAATTGACTACCAAAAATGTCGGAATAATTTGTTCGGAAAAATTTCGAAAATTTTTGGCCTCCCATTGCAGCATTTCTTGATGTGAAAACGCTTTCCATTCTGCAATAAACCGTTGAAAATGCTCTATGTTTAATAAAGCAGAATGACCATTAGGTGCTTTTAATCCTAGCCGAATGGGAAAAGGTTTTTTACCCAACAAGCGAGCCTTCAGCGAAGCAAGATTATCCCACTCGCGTTGCCTGATTAATTGAATAACTTGATCCGGCAATAATCCCCATGTTTGGCTCAAATGATTTCAACTCCCAAATTGGTTGCTTCGGCTAAAATTTTCTTATTCTTTTCATTCCTTCGCTGATCTATTTCTTCCCAAGTTATTTCATAAAAACGACTGTCATGATTAACCGGATCTCTTTCTGCAATCAATAACGAATGGGCCGATTCTCTAGCAAGATTAAGATTTTTATAGGGTGTAATCAAGTTAATATGAAGATGCAGTTCTTTAAATACTCGCAGAACTCGCCTACTGACCGATTCAGCAGTATTCGAGAATGCCTCGTCTAAGAAAACGGTGCAATAAACCGGCCGGTCATGGCCGTCTGGCGTCAATACATAAGCAAGACTAGCGGCGACGATGATACCTGCAAATGACTCCTTTTCCCCGCCGGACTTTCCGCTGGACGATGCAAGAACATCGCGAATCTCGCCTGTGACTATATCAAGCTCTTCAGCGTAAAACGACATCTGATAACGAGGGTCAAGCAGTCGCAGACTTTCCAAAGTATATGATGTGGCCGGCGCACTTGCCTTCTCTAATATGCTCACAACTTTAACTAATTGTTCGAATCTCGCTTCATGGTCACTGCTGGTCGCCTGATTGAGTACTTTAAGTAATTGCGATTCAAACTCATAAACATGGGGATACTTATCTTTTTTAGAACTGAGTTTCAAGTAAGAACCTGATTTAAACTCAGTACGTTTCAATACTCGATTAATCACTTCAATACGTTCAATAATATCTTCACGTTCAGAGTCTAATTTCGTTTTTATTCGTGCTAACGATTGGGTCGCATGTTTATTGAGACGTTCAATGAATTGCTCCACCAGATTGGGCAAGCCTTCATTTACCAATTGCTCTAAATGAGACAGATAATTTGGAAGACTGGCAATGTCACGTTGCCAATCAACAGTCAACGCGTGCCATTTTTCATTAGAACTGAATGAAGACATGATGCCAATCGCTGATTTCTCGGCGCTATTTTGCTTATTTCTACAAACTTCTAAAAGCGCATCCAGCTTTTTATTAATACGTAAAGTGATTTCAGCTTTCTGATCCAAATAGTCTAAAGCCAAAGTTCCGATGCGTTTGTAAAGAAGCGTTCGAATCGCGTCAGTGATACCTTTCTCAGCGTCAGCTTGCGATTTTTGATGCTCTACTTTTGCAGTTTGTAGAGTATGACTAATCCTGCCTAGTTGGGCGCTGAGTTCTTTCAAATTTTTCTGAATTTGAACAAGATCGGCTTTGGTGGATTCCCAGCGCAACTTTGCGCTATCCAGATTACCGCCTGACTGCTCAAGTGCCTGTAAATCGGATTTGAGACGAGTCAACTTTTCTTGATAGTAAGGTGCATTAATGTCATCCCACACATAAGTTTTTATCTTTTCCCATAGACTTTTTCGAGTGGCGATTGTCTCAAGATCCTGCCTGGCTTTTCTAACCAATTTTTCACTGTTTGCTAAATTCCGAGTTAAATCCTGTTTTTCCTGATTTAAAATTGCTAAACGTGATTTATTAGAAAAACCTAAATTCCATTGTCTTCGATCATCAATTGTATATTGATCTTTTTTTTCAAATCGGCCTTTTTCTAGATGTGTCAATCCCTGCTGTGTCATGGAAAAAGGTGTTCTGTCTAATTCTTCAGTATTGGCGACACAGTGTAAATCAAACCGGTGTAAATGATTCTTTAACCACTCTCTGTAGGGATGTTCGCGCCAAAGTAATTTTTTTAAATAACCATTAGATTTAAATTCAGATAATTGTCCTTTACCAAAATTAACAAAATCTACTACCTGAACCCGAACGTGTAGCCCTGTATGCCTGACATTCAACCAACGAATCACCATAGAATAGCAATCATTCGGGACTACTAGAGTTGTTCTCAAACCACCCAATGCTCTTTCAATGGCTCCCTGCCAATGACGCTCTTCCTCTTTGACATCGATCAATTCACCGATAAAAAGGCATCGGTCTTTACTTAATTCTAACGAATCAATTAACTCGTCTCGAAGCCGTTGAAATTTCACATCGATATTGGAATCTGGTCTGGCTTCGATCTCGGTTATTTCTTCAGCAATAATACGAATGCTGGATTGTATTTTACTATATTCGGCACTAACATCGGCAAACTGGTCCTGACAGGCTTTATTATCACTTTCGATACTGGCAAGCTTTAAATCAGCCTCAGACTGATTTTTCATAAAAGACCCCTCATCCAAATGAATTGGCAGGTCCAGTTTTCTGGCATTCTCTTGATACTGAGAAGAATCACGGACAACTCTATTCAACTTATCTTGTGCATGTTCAATTTCTCTTTGTAGCCTTTCGATTTTATCTCCGCCTAATTGCAAATATTCCTCATGCCTGCGTTCAACAAGTTCGTTAGTGTCTTTTTCTTGCGACTCCGCCTGTTTAATCTTTACAGAAAGTGCTTCCAATTGAGATTCAATTTCTTTAATTTTTACACTCCATAATTGAGTGAAAATTTCGCCTAAATAGGCAGATAAACTATTTTTTTCCTTGAGTAATTCTGCAAATTCCTGTCTCGATTTCTCAATAACGATACTGAGCTCGGGAAGTTTTGATAGATGATTTTTTTGCGCTCTTGCATCGACTAAGCGATCGTGAATGGCCACGAGATCAGCAAATTCGTCCACCACTTTTTTAGCGTCATCCTTCACTGTACTAGGCTCCAAAACCAACTCTCGAATCAGATCAGTTAATCCATCATCAATTTTTTTAAGACCCAATGCTCTGGACAATAACGCCGGAGCGTTTTTATTATCCATGTAAAGCAATTTTCGATAGAGTTCTTGATAATCTGAAAAATTGGCGTCACAACAGGTTATGGCAGGGTCATCTCGCAACCATTGTTTAAGCGCTCTGGTATTCGTTTCACCAAATACATCCAACATCTTTTTTAGAGAAAGATCTCGTTTGGCAACCACATATAACCTGTTTACATCGGCAAGCGCATTAGTGGATTGCGTTGTCCAAAAAAGTGTAACTAACGTAATTTGGGAGCCATCATCCCCTTTAAAAAGAGCCCTCAGACCGGTAACCACCGCAGATTCACGCTTACTTTTAACCCGAGTGCCCACACCATCATGCGCCGATCCGAAACTGCCCCTCATGTAAGAAAGCAGGGAGCGGTCTGAACGTTCTCCTTGCGCAGCGGCTACATTAAACATTGCTTTACCTGCAGGCAGCAGCAACGCCATTAGTCCGTCGATAAAAGTTGATTTCCCCGAGCCATTATCTCCAGTAATTAAGGTTCCATTCGGATCAATTGAGGCAGTGTGCAATCCATTGAATGAACCCCAATTAAAAACAGAAAGTTCTGATAACCGAATTTGTTCCACAGAAAACAAGTCCATTTTTTTATATCTCTCCACTGATATCAACGCCTTTTTCCATTGCGATTTTCAGGTACTCCTTGAGCATGGTATCTAAAAAATCGGCGCTGACGACATAACGAATAATTGGGGTGATTTCAAGACGGTCTTCGCTTCCTCTAAGTACACTTAAAATTTTTCTCTCCACCATTCTATTTACTGCTGCATTCAATTTTTCCCGGTCAGACTTGCTATTATTTGTTAAGTACACAAAAGGCGTTAAATAGGACTGTATACGCTCTTTATCAATAATAATTCGCTGCTCCCCTGCTGTCTCACGATCTTGATAATGCTTTCTAAGTACTAACAAAAGTAATGTGTCATAGAGTGAAAGTGTACGCTGACTAATCAACGAAACGGCTTCTTCATCAGTATCTTCTAAATCCGATTTACTTTCATCATGAATGGTTGCCACAAAGGCAACTCCTGCTTTTTCATCCAATACCAGCTTCAAATATATTTCTGATAGATGCCTTCGAACCGCATCCTGATACCGGCAAAGTGATTCAAAAAGATTAGCTTTCTGGGAAAATAAAATAACACCATGACGCAGTAAACTCACTAAAGCTCGTCGCGCTTCAGGAGGCATTGCTTGAGCTAAAGCTGGAGAATCGTCTGATATTTTGTTTTCGCTCATCATTTTCTCACTACAAAACCAGATCATCCAAGTTATCAGGAAACAAGTCTGCACTCAGCAAGAAAGTCGGTATAACAGCCCGTAAAACAATGCCTTGCTTATCACATATTTCTACACATTCATTTTTCTCTAATGAAGTTGCTCGTACTGATTTTGCTACTCGTATATAGGCTACTAATTCTTCTAAACCTGCTTTGAAGGGGTGAAAGTTGGCAATAGTTGCGATAGTCATTGGTCCAAATTTTTCCAAAATTTTTAATATCTGTTTAGCGATCTCTCGAACTCGAATGGTTTCGAGACAGTTAAATATTTGCATACCGGGTTCGCGGGAATTTTTTTGCTCCAGAACACCTGATGTATCTAATTTTTCATCCGCTGATTTCAATCGCATGCTTTCCGGCGAGCTAATTTTTACTGAACCCACCGGTAAAAATAAATTTGTGGGAGTCTGTAAATCACACGATATATTTTTCAAAGCAACAGCAGCATTCTCAAGTTTATTAAGCAATGTGTTAACTGCGCGATTTTCCTGGGCAGCTCCACTTTCAATATAAGTGCGTAACCCTTCCTCAGTTCTTCGCCGAATCCGGAAAACCTGATCACTTTCACGAGCCAATTCTCTCATCAGATGACGTAAAAATCGCTCTTGATTTGCATTCAAATGTTTCTCGGCAATTCGATCTAATATACTTTGTAGCTGATCCCTAAATTCCGTAGATCTGTTTGGATCGCACAAAAGATGAAAGAACCCTTCAAAGGCGCTGCCAGCATCAGTAGTCGCTAACAAAGCCTCTTTTTCCATCAACGAAAGCAGAATATCTCCTCTATTAAAGCCACCACCTTGAATGATTTGAATGCGTAGTTCCTGATCAAGTTGGCGAATCTCATCTTCTACCCGGCGAAAATCACCCGTTAGTACAGACGCGAGTTGATAGATTTCACGAATTCGTTCTCGTTGCTCCGCTTCACTGAGTTGGGTAATGACGCCGCCTTTTAAAGCACCAATTTCTTGCTGAATTTCTGCTTTTTTATGTTCTAAGAAAGCAATTCGTTCATCCGAGTTTGGGCTGATTGCCATAGCAAAGTCTCGTACTGCCTCCTGGACAATCCGTAAATGAGACGCCGTGGTATTTGACCCACGTTCATCAAGTCCCTGGCAAAACCGGAAAGCTATTTCACCAGCGTCTGTCTTAGTCAGCATATCATTCATCTCACGCAGCCAGCCGGATCGAATCCACTGATTGAGATAAGTATTTGCGGTGGTTTCGGTTTCCCATATGCCTAATTCTCGACATCGAACCAACTCCGCGTCTAACGTTACTCGAGCACGACTAAAAGGAACTTCGCTGGTTTCAGAAAACAAATCAGCTAGAAATGCCAAAATCAAGGGGGCATTTTGAGCTCGCAATAACTCCCATGCTGCGCTTTCCTTGAACAAACGTCGATATTTGGCTTGCAACCCTTGGAATTTCAATATTCGACCTCTAGTTATTTTGATTGTACCTCTGATAAATTTGAATACAGAATACATATCCAAAAATACCTAATTATTTCAAAGAATTACTGGACGATAAAGTATAACAAAAAATTAAGTATAAGAACATGTCCTGCAAAAGCGCAGCAATAATTTCTCCAGAAGTACGGTTAAAGTGACCCCGGATTTGAGAAACCCGCCGCAATCAATACGGATGAATTAGTTCCTAATGCAGTTCTAATCAGTACTTTACTTTATTTTCTTAAAATTTAACTGTTTGATTTTAAAAATTTTATTATACCACGACCAACGGAAAAAAGATCCATTGCTCTACCTTGTTTTTAAAAATGGGCTTTTTATAAGCGATTGATTTAAAATAAAGAAGGTTTAAATTAATAGGAGAGAAAACAGATTAAATGTAAAATCGTGTCCTGCAAAAGTCCCTATGATAAATTATTGAACAGTTTGAAGTCGCGTAAGTACTTGATTTTAAATGGGCCGGGCGAGATTCGAACTCGGGACCAACGGATTAAAAGAACCCGTATTGGGTTTTCCATTTTTATCTATATTTTTCTATCTATTTATATTTAAAGCTTTTTTTACTTTTTTGATCTTCTGTATTTTTCCTTAAAATTCTATAAATTTCTATATTTTTCTTTGCGTATTTACACCCAGATTACACTTGCGACCTCGTGTCGCAGGTGTAATTCTAGTGTAATCGTGTCAGAATTTATGGGTCTTGGGTCTTCCCCATTTTAGGGGGCGCTTTTTAAGCTGGTCAGATAGATGGATTATTTGTAAAATAAATGAATAACTTTTTTTAAGAGTTAAAGGGGTTTTATGGTTGGGTCATCTATTTTAAGCCATTAGGCACCCTAACCTTTTAGCCTTTTGTGAGTAGGTTGCAAAAAAGAGGGCAGGGCTTACGATAAATCCTGGTATTTGGTCTTCCATTCTCGGCTTTATTCTATAGAAAAAAGCCCAAGATAATACATTTTTTAGTCATGCCTGCCTAATTTGTAATGAGGAGACCTGCTCTTGGGCCTATTGATGAAGCAAAATTATAAAAAATCTGTGCCCAATCAAAATCATCTCGAAGCCCCGGATCAATACCTGTGCGAACAATTACTAAACGTTTCTGTGGCGAGATATAAAGATATTGCCCTCTATGGCCAATAGCCAGGTAATCATTTTGATTCCCCGTTTTGCTTGGACGTTTTAATCCCCACCAGAAATATTGGTAATATCGTTGCTCGTCCCAATTTGGATAATAACCAGATTTTTTTGGTGTTGGTTGAGTTGAGACTGTAATCCAATTTTTGGGGATTATTTGCTTATTGCCCCAACTACCATCTTGTAAATACAATAAACCAAACCTAGCATAATCGATAGGTGGGGCATTTAATCCAACCGCCATTTGTTCAAAATCATCTTCTTTGCTGTCGATAGACCAAGACCCGCCGTATGGCATGCCTAATGGTTCCCAAATTTCATTCTGTAATAACTGAGTAACATTTTGATGAGTAGCACGCATAACAATTAATCCAACCAGTTGCGCAGAATAGTCATTATAAGAAAAATGACAGCCGGGCGATTCAGTAATACTCATTGTTTGCAATAAAATCTGCCTTAAATTTGGAGAAAAGTAGGCTTTCCTAATATCATCATAAGGTTTACTGTCTATGGCACGAAGACCTGCTGACATTTGCAATAGATCTTTTATTTTAATTTTTGCAAAGTGTTTATCCTGTAGTAATAATTCTGGCAGATATTTTGTAATGGGGTCATCAATTGAGTGAATTTGTTTTCTATTTATTGCAATTCCCACCAATGCCGATAAAAAGGATTTTGTCATTGAAAAAGCTGGCATAATTGATTCTTGATTAAACCCATTAAAATATTTTTCGTAAACTATCTTGCCATCGAGTATAACGATAAAACTAGTCGTTTGAGTACGCTTTAAAAATTGCTCTAAATTCCCGATTGGCCTATCAGAGTAAAAGTTAATCTGATTAAATTTATTTTCAATCCAAGTTGGATTTAGCTTTGTTTTTAATCTCGTTGGGATTTTACTGGGATATAAAGCATGTGATGGAAAAATTTTATAATCTGCCACCGAACTATCGGTTACGCCCCATCCCTCTGATCTTCCGGTGAAAGTATTTAAATCATAACCAGTGGCTAGTTTTTTTCGCGCGTTAATAATAGCGTTCACATCAAACCAAGGTTTGTCATAATTCGATTGAGCTACGTTTTCTAATTTTATGGTTTGATATTGTATTAATGCCCCGCTTTTTTTATCATGCCTGATATAAGGGTAATTAAATTCCTGTTTTTGATGAGTGAGGCGAACTGCTCGAAAGCTCATTGTAGATACGCCTTTCTGCCAATCATACGGAATATTGTTTAGAGGAATGATCATTACTAAATTATAACCATTAGGTGTTAATTTACTGGTTATCGTAAAATCGGTAGAAAAAGCAAATTTTAAATGGGGAGAATAATCACTTACAACCCCAGTTAACTTGTTACCGCTTGGGTTACTGCCAAAAGCATAAGCAGCCAAGCCATCATGAAAAGTATCTAATACAAGAAATACTGCATCACCATCAGGAAGATAGCGATCATTAGAAATTAATTTTTTTGGATTTTGATCTAAACATTCGAATCCAACATACAAGTTATCTTTATCATGCATTAAATATAATTTTGTCTTTACAATAGCTTTTATTCCATTTGAATCAGTAAATTCAGTAAAAATAGCCGATTTACCCCAGGTATTATCTTTGAAATTGGTCGTAAGATCGACATTGCCTGCTATTTCAGGTACAACAATAGCCTTTGCCTGTATAGAAAATAAAAAAAGAAAGCAAAGAAATCCTAATATTAGTTTGTGGTTAATTTTCTTATTGTTTATCATAATAAATTAACTTGATCCATAAACTTACCTCGCGATACCATCATTAAAATTTAGCCATTAATACGGTATCCAAGAATCCATGATCCCATCCGGCCAACTTTCTCATACGTTTCAGACTAACGCGAGGTTTTCTCGGCTTCATTCCATAGAACAAAGCCCAAGATAATACATCTTTGTAGTCATATCATATAATTTGTGCTTTTGTTGCTTCAAGTAGATTTTTGTATTCATCAGATAAAGTATTTACTAACTGATTTATTTTATGATTTTCCATATTGTGAGGTATAGTGGACCCCTTTGTCTAGACAATTTTGACTTATTCCGAAGGAGTGTGTAGAGGGGCGTGATGGTTCATCCTGGGTATGTCTGTCATTCTCGCACCGGTGAGCAAGAATATTCATTTTCATTCGCAAATAAAGCCTTTTTGTGGCATGATTTGATTATGAAAGAAGAAATCCCGACCCTATGGAATGCGCGGTAATGTATCCAACCTAGGTTAGGGCTGAGCTGTTCTTTAGATTCACCACGCACTGCGCGGTGAATTGGGTTATGATCTTGATATTTAGGTAAAATTACCTGACGTCGCGTAAGGTAGAGACACTAAATCCAATCCTCTACCATCCTTATTGGTTAGAAAGGTAGATAAGCTATTTAGCGATAAACTGTCATTGGTTTCAAAACATTAAATAAGCTAGATTTCATATTTTTGCTTAGACAAACCATTCAATATTTTTCCAAGCTCTTGGGTCAGCCTTTTTAGCAGTAATGCGTGTTTTCCAATCGCCATCATGAATCTCTAGTTTATGTTCATCCGGATCTAAAAAATATAGTGAATCACCGGGAGAAGTATTATCTTTGAAAACTGTGGCGCCTGAGTCGATAATGCGGCGGCTCATGGCGGCGAATTCCTCAGATGAAACAGTAAAGGCGTAATGAGTATAACAAGGGTTTGGCTGACGTTTTTCATCTACATTTAAACAAAACCAAAAACCACCAACTAAGAAATAAGCGCCTTTATCCCATCGGCACAAGGGTTTTAATCCGAGAACATCTCGATAAAAATGAAAAGATTTCTGAATGTCCTGAATGGCTAAGGTAATGTGATTCATACCAGTAATCATCGATTTTGCTCCAATGGCAGTTAACTAAAATTGAGGAAGATAAAGCCCCCAATAATTGTACCCGAAAATCAGTTAAAGGTGCATTTATAGGTGCGTTAAGTACTCTATTTTTCACCTTTAATGCATCTTTATCAGACTAAATTCAATTGTTGCATCGATTTTCAATGGATCGGAGCGCAAAATAAGCTTCCGTCCCTATCATTTTAATTGATCTCTTTTGTACGTTTCCATGATTATATTTTGCTGATAATATTGTTTTGTACAAAATCAAAAGCCTCATCGAAATTCCAATTGACTGCAGGCGAAAGAAGAACATTCATGTCGGTTTGGAAATCTCTATTTAATTTTTTTAAATCCAGATTTTTCTGGAAAAGTTCTTGAGAAAGAAATAAATTATCATTGTCACAATATTTTTTAAAAATATCGATGACTTTGTCAATCAGAGCAGTATTTTCCCGAAAAACATACCATAAATCGAAGAGATCCCTGCCTTTTCTTCGTTGGTAGAGTGCACGAAGTTTGGTAGCCATGAGTTCTGGAAGTTCATACGTGGTAATTTCACAGAAGCCACTGATCCATTCAGAATCGATTTTAAAAGGTTCATATCTCAGTGGCAATACTTGTAAGCGCTCAGTAGTATTAATTTCAACTTTCAATTTACCAGATAATCCATTGACGGTCTGGTATTGATAGATTACCTTGGCGGAACGTTCAGTCAATTTCCATTTGGGATTGCCAAGCCATGGATTTAAAGATGCGCGTATCGCTTCAATAGTAAGACCGATTGGCTCGGCCTTAGTTTGCACAAAATCAATGTCTTCGCTATACCGAGCCGGCGGTTTAACAAACAATTTATGTAAGGCAGTACCACCACGGAATACCAGGCTGTCTTTAATTTTGGGGTTATTATAAAGACTGACAAGAGCACGACTGATTATTAAATCTTGTTCAACCATACTTAGGGTCTGCCATTTAGCATGACTTCGCCAACTTTCAATAAAGCTTTCAGGGATCATAAATCACTCTCAATGTAGGTGTTTTCAATAATCCGCCACTTCTTTATGCGCGGAAATCCTTTTTTAGATAACTCTGATGCGAGTGGGACAAATTCTGATATTTTATCTTTTAAATATTCCTGCAACTTTTCGGTAAGTAGCAGAACTTTGTTTTCATCCATAGCATCGATTTTTTCTAAAATATAGCCTAGCCTTTGTAGCCATGCTTTTTCGCCGATTTTTTTGGCAAGATCTATCAGCTTATCAGCATCTATTGCTTCAATGAGTTCGGCTAGAACTGTAGCGATATGATTAAGTCCTCCCGCTTTGGTGGGGTAATGAAGTAAGTCGAGGACGGTGAGTTCAGGCGTTGCTACTTTTAGGAAGCCAGTAGCTACTGTAAAATTCTGTAATGGAAGATTAGCCAGGGATTTTTTGTAAATGATTTCCAATTTTATCTGACCAAATTTCAAAGGATGTTTAATTCGTTTATTGGTAATAACTTGAAAACTTCCTGGTTTTTGATGAGTAGCGCCATGAAACCCAGCGGCTGAAAGGAGAGAGACATAATAGTCTATTTTTAAATATTTCATTAAGATGGGTACTAATTCTTCTGCGGGAATAGAGCCATTAGGTTGATGTTCTGGAGGCACAATAATATATAGCCCCTTTGCTGGAGAGATAACCTCCTTTTGAATTTTTAAACGATGTATGGCTATAAGGGCTGCGTTCTCAGACAAGCCACAATCCACCATAAATTCCTTTATAGTGAAGTATCTCTGTCCTTTTTGCCGAATAGCCTTGATATATCCTGGCAAGTGCATTATGTCCTCAATATTACGATTTTCGTAATGTTAAGGACATAATAGACCTAATATTGCTTCAGGTCAAATATGAGATCAATACTGAAGAGAAATGAAAAAAGTCGAAAGTTGAGTGTAATTCTAGTGTAAATGATGTGCCAAAAAAAATCCAGAAAAATATAGACATTTATGGTATTTTATAGAAAAACATACAAACCTCAAATAGACAAAAATAGCTTTAAATAGAAAGAGATAGAAGAATATAGATATTAATAGAAAAGTCAGTACGGGTTCTCTTAATCAGCGGGTCGCTGGTTCGATCCCAGCACGGCCCAATAAAATCAATGACTTAGAGCGGAAAAATTTTGGTTCAGCTTAGTTAAGTGTAATTTTAGTGTAATTGTGCCAAGAGTTTATGGAGTCAGTCTAGATATTTCTCAGTGTATTATTTACCATCCTTTATATCCTGTCCGTCGCGAATTTTTATCAGTTTTTTCAAATACGCCTGTTCCGTCATTATTTAAAAATGGTATAGTCATTTTTCTAATAGTGTTATGAGTATCTGCTGAAAATTCAACATTATCTTGGCCGATAGGCAGCATTAGGAAATCCATTCCACTAGGATTAGGCCAATTGGCTTTGAAAACCTGAGCGTTACAAGGGATTAGTGTCCAAATAATCTTTTGTGGCCCAATAGTCAGAACCAAATGATCACCTTGCTGTGAAATCAGTAATTTACCATAAACCGGGTTGTAATAAATTCCAATGTAATTTTTTAAATTGGTGTTTTTATTAATTTGGCAATGATTAGTACGTGCCAATTTAGTTTGAGAGATGATATTTTTTTCTTTTTCTTGCAAATATATTTGATTCCAATCTTTGTCAGACATTCTATTTAAGAACAGATCAAAAAATTTTTTGGAAAGTATTTCTGGAATTTTATTATTGTATGTATTTGTTAGAATAACGATCCCGAGCTTTTTTTCGGGAATATAAGCCATCAAAGCATGCATGCCCGTGCCACCACCAGAATGATAGAGTAATGTATAGGGTTGATATTCTTTTTTATCAATATACCATCCTTCACCATAGGAATTATTTATGGTGATTACGGTTCGAGGTGCATGAATGAATCGCATATTTCTTGCACTGATAAGTGAATGATTGTTGATTACGCCGTTATTCATATTGAAGATCAGCCATTTTGCGATATCTCCGGCGCTTGATTGTATCCCGCCGCCTGCAATTCCTGTTTGCAGCGCCCACATGGCTGACAAATAAGGATAATTGCTTGGGTAGGCATCAATTTTCCCAGCATAATAAGCAAATGGTTGTGCAACATTATTGATTTTATTAAATACAGCTTCTGCTCTCACATAAGAATGATTCATATCCAAAGGTTGGAATATTAATCGATGTAAGTTTTCTGCATAATTTATGCCACTATATTTTTCAATTATTTTCTTAGCAATTTCTAAAAAAACATCTTGATAGGAAAATGTTGTTTTAAATGGAGCGACTGGTTGAACAAACCGAAGTGCATAAATAGTGTGATCTGTACTATAGCCAAAATTTCCCAAAGCATCCAATGCTTCCTCTGGAAGACCACTGTTGTGGGCGATAAGATCTTTGACTGCAAATTCTTGGGTTGCTTTAGTATCATATAATTTAAAGTCGGGGAATAGTTGTACCACTTTAGTGTCCCATCGATATTTCTCTTGATCGATTTGCAAGGCAATAAGCGCTGCGGTAAAGGATTTGGTTAATGAGGCAATGTCAAAGAGAGTATCAGGAGTCACTAACTCACCGTGCTCGTTACGTTTTCCGAATCCTTTGGCATAAATCATTTTATCATTCTCGACAATAGCAATAGCCATACCAGGAACATGCCAGTCCGCCATTATTTTATTGGCATAATCAGTAAAGTTATTCAATTTTTCTTGGGTAGTTTGTTTTGAGTTATTGGAATATGTGGTTATATATGGCAGAAATAAAAAAATAATCAGGATATTTAATATGTATTTTTTTAAAATGTTCATAGGCATTTCCCAGTCCGCCTGTTTGAGGAGGTCGAGTTTGAAATTTAAAACAGATTTCTTGTTAATAATAGTATTGCCAAAATTCTCATTGGAAGTGGAAGTATTTTTTGGATTTTAAAAATAATTCCATTTTGAAATACTGATTATATAAAGCCTCTGCTTAAGATTTCAGACTTCTCCGTTATTTAATTGGCATCGAGCCTTCATTTAAGATGTCTAAATAATCCTGATAAACATAGAGTTTATTTCGGGATTTTCCGGTGGTTTCTTTAATAATATTTAAATCTAATAAATGGTTTAAAGATTTGTTAGCTGTCGGCAGAGAAATATGGCATTGTTGAGCTACTTTTTTGGCATTGCTGATAGGAAATTTTTGTAAAAATTGATAAACAGCCAAGGTAGAGACAGAGGCTTTACCAAAGTTAGCTATTTTTTGCCGATGGTCAGCAAACAATTTTAAAATGGATTGAGCAGCGGCAACGGCTTGATGAGCGGTTTCTATTACGCCCTTAAGAAAAAATTGTAGCCATTCTTCCCAGTCGCCGGTTTCGCGTACTAACTGTAAATGATCATAATAAAGTTGCCGGTTTGTCTTAAAATATAGACTTAGGTAAAGAAGCGGTTTTTCTAAAATGCCTTCTACACATAAAATGAAAGTGATTAATAATCGTCCTAGTCTTCCATTGCCATCTAAAAAGGGATGGATAGTCTCAAACTGAACATGAGCTAACCCTGCTTTAATAGCACGGGCAATTGCACGGTTTCGTCGTGCAAAAAATTCTCTAAATTTCCTAATAAATCGTTTAATTGTTCGTGGGGAGGGGGCACAAATCGAGCATTACCCGGTCGTGTTCCGCCAATCCAATTTTGGGAACGGCGAAATTCTCCGGGTTGCTTAATACTACCACGTCCATCTTTCAATAAAACTTCGTGCATTTCACGTATGAGACGCAATGAAAGAGGAAAGCCGCCTTTGAGTCTCTGTAAGCCATGCTCCATAGCTGCTACGTAGTTAGAGACTTCAATGACATCTTGAGGACTAGTTTCACCTTGATTTTCAAACTGTAATAAATCAGATAGCGAAGATTGTGTCCCCTCAATTTGAGAAGATAATACGGCTTCCTTCCTTATGTACATATAAAGGAATAAGGAAGGGTCTGGTAAGGTCACGCTTAGCCCATCCAGCCGGCCGATGGCAACATTAGCCTTTTCTAATAGTTGGCTTAGCTTTTCTATCCGAATTGGGGGCGTTGGGGGCAGGGATTGGGAACGTAAGCTTGATAGGTTTCTCCTGCAACAGAGCATTTTATATGCTTTCCAACTCGGCCTGGATATTTCATTGGCTTCCTTAATAAAGAAATTAGTCATTTTCTTTATTAATAGAAAGCTTATCTAAAGTTTTCTTAATTAGCAAGTTATTTTAATAAACTAAAAGAGCTTTTTCTTTATTAAGAAAAATGTTATCTAAAGTTTCCTTACATTACGTTTTTTGTATCTTGAGGGCATCATGAACCTTAATAACAAGAATATAATATGAAAAATATATAAACAAGGGTAAATTCTTACGCCCGAGTAAGCGAGCTCCCATTGCTGAAATTGCTCTCAGGAAGTGCGATTAAAATTTCCCTTCACACATGGCTCGGATTTCCTAAGGCCAATTGCTGGCGACCAGGTTTTTCGAAGGGTCATTTTCCGGCACCCGATGGCGTAGCAAAGTACTATTGAAGACAGGAGTGATAAAAGCAGTGTGCCATCTTTATTTTCACATGTCGCTTAATCAAGGTATGGTTAGCGCGAATCATATCCAGAAAAGGTGATGTTGAGGAACCTGTGATAGGACGTTTGGCGTAAAATATCCAGTTCGAAAACTTGTGACTATGAAAGTATTTCTTTCTCAACATTGGTATTCTGAATTTCAGGATGCATACGTTGAATCCATCGCCAGTTAGATTGTGAAAATTGCTCATCGACATAACTATAGGTTCGACTTAGCGACTCCTGCTGGGTATAGTTCGCCCACCCCCGTAATTCTAGGATTGAATTCAGCGATTAATTCTCCGTCAAGCAGCACAGTTCTTACGGATGAGTTCTCGAATATTCTCCAGGAATCGTTGTACGCTTTTCCTGGCTGGCTTAATAAGGAGTTTGTTTCCGTATTTGCGCACATTGAATCCGAGAAAATCAAAAAGCCTTCCTGAAGTGTAGTGATTCTGGTTTTCTCAGCCGAGAGTTCCAGCCCCCGAACCTTCAGGAAATTTTCCACCGCGGGCTTCACTTTCTGTTCCAGCACTGTTTGACTTGCGCCAGTGATGATAAAATCGTCGGCATAGATGCTGATATTGATTTTATCCTGTTTAGAAACGACTGATTTGACAGCGTGTTCTAATCCATCGAGTGTGGCATTCAAAAGTGCCGGGGAGATAATGCCGCCTTATACGAAGTAGGACCTTATACAAAGTAAACGACTTAAGGCATTAAAATATAACGCTTTTAATTTCATTTACTTTGCATAATTTCTCAAGCCTACTTTAATTCAGACAACCAGGAAAGCAATTCATGATCTTTACTCCAATCTGGAAGATTACTTTCAATTAAATCAGGATAAAGATTTTCAACCGCTTTTCTTTTAGTTTCAGTATCTGCTTTGGCATATATTTCGGTTGTCTTCAAGTCAACGTGACCAAGAAAATCACGGATATAAATAAGATTAACTCCAGCCTGTAACAAGTGCATTGCTTTAGAGTGACGAAGCATATGAGCATGCACTTTTACAGGTATTATGGTTGATTTTTCTCGGGCAGATACAACATATTTTGCAATGATGTACGATACGCCTTCTTTCGTTAGTTTTCGATGTTGATGATTAGTAAATAATGGATTTCATTTTTCCAAGGTTTATCTAGCTTATTTTCCAACAAATAAGTTTTTAATAAAGAAGCGGTATTCTTTATCATAGGCACTCGTCTGATTTTATTTCCTTTACCGGTTAACGTGATAACAGCAGGTTCTTGTAAAGTAATATCACCAATTTTAAGATCACACACTTCTTGTACACGTGCTCCAGAATCATATAAAACACTCATTAATGTTAAATCTCGTCGACCTCTGTGCGTGTGTTTATCCGGCTGTTCTAATAATAATTTTATGGCTGCCGGTGTCAGATATTCTACTATTTTTTTCTGTGCTTTTTTAATCGGGATAGTCATGATCTTTTGAAAATTAAATATGCCAGAAGGTTCTTCTGCCTGTAAATATCTAAAAAAAGAATGAATGGCAGCTAATCTTAGATTTCGAGTGGATATACTACATTTTCTATCCGTTTCCAACCACTGTAAAAAATCAGTCAGCCATTGACTGGAAACAATACTCAGAGTGATTTTTTCCGCCGGCGTTCTTTTAATTTCTTGACAGTAACTAATCAATAATTTAAAGGTATCTCGATAAGAATAGATGGTGTTTTTACTGACATTTTTTTGTGTCGGCAAGTAAATCGAAAGAAATTCAGTCAAGTATTTTGCAAAATCAGTAGGTTTCATAGTCTTCTCCTTCTAATGTGGGGATCATGTCGGGATATCGAGTCTCTATCTTCAATGTGATGTGAGGGAAAACATCAGCAGTTAAGCGCAGATAATAAGCGGTTTCATTGAAAGAGTCGTGTCCCATATAGGTTTTTAACAGAGGGAAGTAGACACTCAGATCTTTTTCTTCCTCAGCCCATTTTTTTAGGCAATTTACGGCATAAGTGTGGCGAAAATCATAAATACGAGGGCCGCCTCCTCTGCCGCTGTGGGAAATCCCAGCACGCCATAAAAATCTGCGAAAGTTATGATAAAGATTAGTGTTTGTCATCGGTTTACCCAGCAATGCTGGAAAATAATAATTATTTTCACTTGAGTTCAGATGGACTTTTTCCGAGAAATCTCGACATAGTTCTGTTAGAAAGGCGGACATAGGCACGAGTCGGCTATTATCTTTTTTAGAATGATGGATACTGAGAACACCATTTTTAAGATCAACATCGGCAACTTTGAGTAGTCTAGCTTCGGAAACTCTCAATCCACACATATAGATCATGCGGAAAATCACCGGCATGATTAGATGCCGGCGGGGACGTTCGTAACAATAAGGGCATTGATCCGTTGCAGAGAAAAATTTTGTCAATTCGTCAAATGTGTAAATATACGGTACGTATTGTTTTGCTTTAGGATAATAGCCTTTTGGCAAAATATAAGCGTTAATTCCAATGGAATCTAGATATCTTCCAAATTGACGAATAACTGAGGCACGTGAATTTTGGTTGGCTTGTGCCTCATAAGTTCTTTTGCTGCACCAATCAAGGACAATTTCCTTTGTCAGCACATTTTTCAGAGGATATTTGACTGATGTAAATTGGTCAAAATTCCTTAAGAGAATGGCATCAACGCTGTACTTGTATCCAACAGCTTGTTTTAATTTTAAATGATTTTCGATGTGATCCCTAAATGGACCAATATAATTAAAATTATTCATGATGAGTATCCTCCCCAAAAGTTAACGCGCATTCCTTTAATTTTTTTATGTCCACTTTCAAATAAACCGCTGTGGAATCGGGATCCATGTGGCCAAGAATATCTGAAATAACAGTAAGTGGCGTATCCTTTTCCAGAAGGTGGCTGGCCATCGTGTGACGAAGAGAATGCATCCCTCTTCTCTTTTTTAAAATTGGCAGATGTGCCAGATTCATATAGCTTTTAATTAATTGGGTTAAATGATCATCTTCTGCAAAAGGACCAAAGGGCGCCATATGTTTGACAAAAATATAAGGGCTTTCTATTTTAGGTCTGCCGTACTTGATATAATCGATCACTGCCCAGCCCACTTCCGGTGTTAACGGAAGAACTGTGGAAGTTTTTGTCTTGGATTGATTGAAAACTAATTTTTTATCTTCCCATTTAAAATTTTCCATTTTTAAATGTTTAATATCCATGCTACGCATTCCTAAACAACAGGCCAATAAAATAATGGCATAATCTCTTTTGCCTTTTGGGCTTCCTCTATCAATAGCGGCAATCAGTTTTGTTAACTCATCGGTTGTCCACACAGATGGAATGCGAGTTTGTTTTCTGGCCTGAACCATCGGTGTTTTGGCTGAAAAATCATTGGTCACTTCTTTTATCTCTAAAAGAAAGCGAAAAAAGGCACGTAAAGAACAAATATTTTGTTCCACAGTTTTATAGGTATAACCCGATAAAGTTTTAATATAATTATGAATGAGCACCATATTAATTTCTCTACAATGGATTATCTGCTGTGATGCAAGATAATCCATAAAGCGTGCAGATTGTTTAACATAGTGATTAGTAGTTATTCGGGAATAACCTTTATCCACACAATAGGATCTAAACTGGTTGCTAATAATTAGAAAATTAGGTTCTGTTAAAATTTCTCTGTGTTTATGATTATGATACCGGCGTAAAATAGTTCGATGTAGCTGAAAATCACCAATCACTCGTATAATACGGAGTTCTTGTGCTTCCGCCTGGGAAAATTTACGATTAGAATCCTTTTCAAGGATATGGAAATGTTTTTCAAGAAAATCCATTCCTAAACTTTCAGAAAAAAAGGTTTCATCTCGTTCTTCTGCAAATCGCAATAACATTTGCCAGCGGCTACGATAAAATTTTATTGAATTTTGACTGTAGTTGAGCCGAAGCATTTCTTGCTCCAAATCACGGAGCAATTCAACTAATGGTTTGTTTTGCATAAAATATCTCCTAAAGTGACAATTAGAACATCAGGTTCTATTATCGCTCCAGGATCTTATGCAAAGTAAAATAGGATAAGATATTTGATTTAATAGATAATTTTAATGGTCAATTTGCATAAGAACTTGCTTCGTATAAGGCGGCATTATCTCCCCGGCACTTTTGAATGCCACACTCGATGGATTAGAACACGCTGTCAAATCAGTCGTTTCTAAACAGGATAAAATCAATATCAGCATCTATGCCGACGATTTTATCATCACTGGTGCAAGTCGAACAGTGCTGGAACAGAAGGTGAAGCCCGCAGTGGAAAATTTCCTGAAGGTTCGAGGACTGGAACTCTCGGCAGAGAAAACCAGAATCACTACACTTCACGAAGGCTTTGATTTTCTCGGATTCAATGTGCGTAAATATGGAGATAAACTCCTCATTAAGCCTTCCAGAAAAAGCGTCCAACGGTTTCTGGAAAATATTCGAGAACTCATCCGTAAAAACTGTGCGGCTTCGACGGCAGAATTAATCGCTCAGCTCAATCCTAGAATTAGAGGATGGGCGAACTACTATCGGCACGGAGTCGCCAAGTCAACTTATAGTTATGTCGATGAGCAAATCTTCACAGCAATCTGGCGATGGATTAAACGTAGGCATCCTGAAAAGAATACTCAATGGCTGAAAAAGAAATACTTTCGTAGCCAGGGTCTTCGAAACTGGATATTTTACGCCAAACGTCCTATCACAGATTCTTCAACATCACCTTTTCTGGATCTGATTCGCGCTAACCATACCTTGATTAAGCGACATGTGAAAATAAGGGGCGACGCTTCTCCTTATGATCCTGCTTACCGGGAATATTTTGCTAAACGCGCATTGTGCCAGAAAATAACCCTCCGAAAAACCGGGTCAGACCACTGGCCTTAAGAAAATCCGAGCCGTGTGAAGGGAAACTTTCATGCACGGTTCCTTGAGGAGCGGACTCTAGTAATAGGGTTCGCTTACTCGGCGCATTCATTTTAAATTATCTCAAAAACTATGAGTATTTTATAAATTCTTCTTGATTGCGTCGCTTCCCTCCAATATAATAGCAAATGACATAACCGCCACGCCTATGGGGCTAAAACTCTATGCGTAACCTTGGCGGTTTTTTATGGAGATTCTCAAAGGATAAATGCTTAAAAAGTATACAAAGCCGCCACTGACATTTCAACAGCAGATCAATTTACTCCAAAAACGGAATATGCGAATTGAGGATGTCCCCGCCGCTATAAATATTTTATCTAAAATTAGTTATTATCGTCTGAGTGCTTATTGGTACCCTTTTCGAAGTCGAAATAATTCTGGTCAGATAACTGATCATTTTATTAATGGGGCCTCTTTCGAAGAAGCTGTTAATCGATATGAGCTTGATCGAAAATTACGATTACTTATTCTCGACGCTATAGAACGGATTGAGATTTCTTTACGCACCAAATTGACTTACCATCTGGCACACCAATATGGAGCATATAGTCATACTGACGCTCATAATTTCCACCTTAGATTTGCCCATGCAGAATGGCTTGCAGAATTAGAATCAAAAGAAGCAAGCCGCTCTCGGGAAGAATTCATCAGACATTTTAAAAATAATTATCATGGATTTCCTAGACTCCCCGTATGGATAGCCACAGAGGTTATGTCATTTGGCTTATTATCTAAGTTATTTGGAGGCTTACAACATCAAGACAAGCGAATAATTGCAAAAACTTATAACTTACATCACAAAACCCTGGCAGACTGGCTACATGTATTAACTTACATCAGGAATATTTGCGCCCATCATGGGCGATTGTGGAATCGAGAACTAGCTATTCGACCAGTATTGCAAGGATTAGGAAAAAATTGGTTACCGCCAAACACTCCAAACAATAATAGGTTGTTTATTGTATTACTGATTATAAATCAATTATTGAATAATCATCATAATAACACAGACTGGCAAAAGAGCTTGGAGAAACTCATCTCTCCTGTGGCATCGAATTCAATACTACGTCAAGCGATGGGTTTTCCTGCTAATTGGCAAACTCATCCATTATGGAGCAATCATAAAAATCTATTACAAATTAAACAAGATAAATTGACCGTCTAGGACTTAACCTATACATTCACAATAGTTAATTCTATTTAGGAAATTTAATTTTTTTGCCAGATCTTTGAAATTTTTGATCCAAAATGGTGCATATTAACCCTCCCGCAATGAGAGACATTGCTGTTATATTGACAAGAGTTAAATGCTCTTTCAAAAGGATGGCTGAGAATATTAAACCGGTTACCGGAACGCCAAGCAAACTTAATGACGTTGTCATGGAGGGTAATTCTTTGCTAATAACGATAATTCCCCATGTAGCGAGCGCGGAGGCCATCACTCCAGTAAAAAGTAAGGCTCCAGTCAATGACCAATTCCAATGAATTACTTTCGCAGCAGGTTCAAACAATACCAATATTAAAACCGGAATAGTACCAATCAATAGTTGCCACGGTACTATGGCAAGTGGCGAATGATGCCATTTCATATACCGCGCACAAAGAATAGCAATAGCCCAGCACAAGGCGGCCAATAATAAAATCCCATTCCCCAATAAAGCCATGTGATCATTCCAATGGATTCCCCACGGCCCAAATAAAACAACAATTCCAGCAACTCCAAGAATTAAGCCTAGCCATTTTAATAAACCAGCATTTTCTTTAAATATAAAAATGGCAATGGGAGTGACCCATATTGGCGTCGTATACACTAAAATCGAAGAGCGCCCTGCTTCGACAAAATGCAAACCAATGTTTATCAATAGAACAAAGATTCCCATTTGCAGCAGTCCAATAGTGAGAATAATGGGTAGATCTTGACAAGTAGGCCAAATAAAATTTTTGGTAAAAATAACGATAAGAAACATGGAAACAGTGGCAATGATCAACCGGCCCGCGGCAAATAGTAGCGGAGACATATACTCTAATCCAATTTTGTTCATTGGCCAACTAATTCCCCAAATCAGGATAACAAAGATTAACAGTAGAAAATAATTTTTTTTCATATATAATAACCTGCATGAATCTGAATCAAGTCACTGTTCCCGCTCTCGATGTGAAAGCATCTGTAGAATTTTATCGTCGTCTCGGTCTAAAACAGATCGTCGATAATCTTCCAAAATATGCTCGCTTCGAGTGTCCTGATGGAAACTCAACATTTTCCATTCATTTGGTTGATCAAGTACCGGAAGGTCACGGCGTTGTCATTTATTTTGAATGTGATGACCTTGATCAAACGGTGCAGAAATTGAAACGCGACGGCGTTCAGTTTTCTGCTGATCCCCAGGATCAACCCTGGTTATGGCGTGAAGCCTATTTAAATGATCCTGACGGCAATGTGATCTGTTTATATTATGCCGGTAAAAATCGTTTAAATCCCCCTTGGCGTATGCCTGCTTAATCATGATTCTCTTCCTTTTTTGAGAGCTTTTGCGATTTCGGTCACATATTTACCCTGATATTTAGCTATATTTAATTCGTTTTCGGTAGGATGTCGTTCTCCTGTGGCCCCAGCTAAACTAGAGGCTCCATACGGAGTTCCGCCGGTAATTTCATTCATATTAAGTAAACGAGATTCGCTGTAAGGGACGCCGGCAACCAGGAAACCTAAATGAAATAGAGTGCTGTGAAAACTGGTGATAGTGGTTTCTTGCCCACCGTGTTGAGTTCCGGTCGATGTAAAAACACTGCCTACTTTACCGACTAATTTATTACCCATCCATAAACCACCAGTTTGATCTAAAAAATTTCTCATCTGTGCGCACATATTACCAAAACGAGTCGGGGTGCCAAAAATAATCGCATCCGCATCGGTCAATTGATTTGGGGTAATGATGGGTATATGGGCAAACTGTTTACGTGCCTGTAGAGCGCCACTCTTTTCTAAAATATCAGGTGGTACTAATTCAGCAACCTGATAAAGTGATACTTCGGCTCCTGGAACAGAGCGTGCACCTTCGGCAACAGCCTCTGCCATTTGATAAATATGTCCATACATACTATAGAAAATGATTTGTATTTTAGTTTGCATTATTATCTCCTCAAATATTAGCATGTTAATCGGATTGCATTTTTTTCAACAATGCAGTCAATTGTTGCTTCTCAGCCTTTGTTAAGTTCTGAGTTAATTTCCGCTCGCAAGCCGCTTGAATTTCCATAGCCTGATCAATCAGCACCAGACCTTTGGGTGTCAGTTTAATAAATACCGATCGTGAGTCTTCGTTTTTTTTCGCTTTACGTTTAGTAATGAGTTTTAATTTGATCATTTGATTTAAGAGATTGCTCGTGGCTCCCGATGTTACCAAGGCTTCCTGCATTATGGTTTTAACGGTGATTTCGGCTTGCGGCCCCTTGCGGCGAACAGTGACTAAAGCCGAGAAAATAGTAGGAGTTATATCCAATGGTTTTAGTACTTTGTCTATGGCCGTGATGACCGCATTATTGCTGCGAAGAATCCCGCAAACGATGGCTTTGCCGCTGCAATCAATGTCTGGACGCTGCTTTGACCAGTCAGATAATATTTCGTCAATAATATCCATTAATAACCTCTTTATTTAGGTTAATATTATATCATTTTAAAATGCTTTTGTCAAAGCTTCTATAAAAGCTTTATTATATGTTATAATAATTCCCCTCTGCAGAAGAGAATTTAAACTTTGAAACTGGGAGATTGCAACAATATGAATATTATTACTGGTAGTTTATCGGGGAAAAAAATTACTATTCCCAATGTAAATATTCCGCCTATGCCCGCATTAGCGCACCCTGGCGTTATTTACAATGGGAAAAAATCTGATCAATTTGGCGAAATCGATTCCTCCCAAGGATACCCAGATGTAAGGAGTTTTCAAAGAAAATTCGGCCTGCTTATCCCTGTGACCAACACCAGTATGGAGCATGAGTTATGGAGTATTATTTTCAAGAATCAGGACTTCGGCAAGCTAGCGGGTGTAGGTCTTCATACCTCCACTGTTTCGACTCCGCGTCCTATACTGGCGACTGCAGCAGATTTGCTGGAATACCGGCAACAATTCCTTAATGGATTGAAATCCGCCATTGACACTGCATTAATGGCGCAACCGCAGTATTTAATTATGGGTATGAGTTTGGAACATATCATCAGTGGTATTGAAGAAATCAGATCGCCAATGACTGATATCGAAAAGTATTCCGGTTTATCATGGGCAACCTGGCATGATGCAGCTCCTGCAGCTTTGAAAAAAATCGGCGCAAAACGAATTAGTCTCTTAACACCATTTGACAAACAAGGCAATGAGAATGCCACGCGGATGTTCGAAGATTTGGGTTATAACGTGGTCTCCAGTGTTGGCTTTTCTTGCGCACATGCACTCCACATCGCACATATTCCTGATTGGGCTAAAGAAAAAGCAATTGTAGAACTGCTAGCAACGGCGAACAACAACCTGGATGCCATTGTCCAATGTGGCACGAATATGAGCTTGATTAATGTCTGTGAAAAACTCGAACCCATTATTGGGATTCCTATCCTCGGCGTTAATGCGGTAACTTTTTGGTATGCTCTGCGTGAAAATGGTTTCATGAGTACATTAGTTGGCGGGGGTAAATTACTTCGTGATTTTTAGAATCGATAACACCAGACCTGCCGTATTCTGGCACGATTACACTAGAATTACACTTGCGACACGAGGCCGCAAAGCGGGTTGTCTCCACCGAATTCGGAGACCCATCTTATCACAGGGAGGACTCTAGGGCTATGAATAAAGAGCTAGTCTGACAATGTAATGAAAGGCGCAAGCCTGGGGTTTGAATCGCGAGAGGAGAACCCTCCTGAAAGCCGAAATTCAGGTAAATGCTAGAGAGCCAGTATGGTGAACACATGTGAATTTACGCACAGATCGTGATGGGTAGCAAGCGAAACCGGCTGATACGCTTGAACCAAAAGGTATGAAGAGTGGCAGGCGGATGGTGTAATGCCGCCTCGTGATCAATCTCTTCCGGTCGATAGTAAGCACCTAACCTGGCATTACCCGCTTTGCGGAACGTGGAAACCCTGCAAGGTTCCTAATTTTTTTTAGGTAGATAAGCCGTGAGGTTTAGCAATGACTTTGCAGGTTTGGGATGTCGGAAGAAGCTAATGCCGCGCTGTAATGATGCGGATACCGATTTATTTTTTTTTAATCGGACACGAAAAGTGGCGCCCACGTCCGACTGGTTTTCATCGCAAGAGAATTTGAGGAACCGTTTTATGAGGAAAAGCAAATGACGGCGCCGACTAAAATCGGAGCTGGTGCATCCTCAGCCGAACTGATTAGTGCGTGGTACAGCACTGACTGGACTGCCATAGAAAAGCGCGTCAAACGGCTGCAAATGCGTATTGCGAAGGCAACTCGGGAAGGCCGTTATGGTAAAGTCAAAGCTTTACAATGGCTGATGACCCATTCGTATGACGCCAAAATTTTGGCGGTCAAACGGGTGGTAGAAAATCGCGGTGGGAAAACACCGGGGGTAGACAATATCCTCTGGAAATCCCCCGCGCAGAAGATGAGAGCAGCCCTTTCTCTGCAAAGAAAGGGCTATCGAGCGGTCCCGCTCCGGCGGATTTATATTCCCAAGAAAGATGGGCGTCAGCGACCGCTGAGCATCCCGACGGTGACTTCATAATACACCTCCTTCAATTTTATTTTGGGATTTTGATCGCGCAATAGCAATTTTGGTTGAATTTTCAACTATCCTCCTAAGTTCAAGCTCTTTTTCTGGTCCAATAAATAACCAGAACTTCAAGCCGCTGCGCCGCTTGCTAATCATACCACGTTCAATCCAGTCATAAATCACATACTGGCTCACGTTAAATTTTTCGGCGGCTTCCTTGACGGATATCTCTCCTTCTTTTTGCCGTCGTGGCGCAGGGATTTTATGCTTAAATCGAATCCATTGAACACCCTCTATCGTAAAAGAATTTCCCTTATTGGTTTTCAATCCCATTTGATTAAATTGCTCAACAATTTGCTGATCAGTCATCGTCAATGCTAATTGCCGGACTTGTTCAATCAACTCAGGAGAATGACGCCATTTTTCATGTGATTTTTGAGGTAATTCTACTTCTATGCTTTCCGTGGCTCCACCTTGCCAGCGAATATGCAATGTGCTTTTTCTAGCGTTAATTAATTTCTCCACCGTAATATCTTTAATAAGCAGTCGCAAAATACGTTTACGATCTTTTGAACTGGTAGAATCAGCATTCCAGAGAACACTAAAATCTTTGGCTAATGCCACAATATTTTCCTTGTGTTGTTTTATTTGAATGAGCGCATTTTTTTCTTGATATTCAGCATATTTCTTATGAATTTCTTCCAGCGCTATTAACGATTCATTCCAACGTTTTTCAAGGGTTGCGGCGACTAGTCGATTAGACGGATCGACTTCCTCATAGCGTCGTTGGGCGATTTGCACTTCATAATCTGCTCTGTCGATCTTCATTTTCCACTGTTTTTCTAGAGATTCGCCTCTTTGTTCCAATTCTTCAAATGCTTTAATTGCAATATCAATTTGATTCGAATTCATGACGGTCAATATTTTTTTTGAAATAGTTTGATCTAATGGAGTAGCTAATACAGAAAGACAGGATTTAAGATGAACACCATTACGTTTTTGCCAATTACACTGATAAGCAGGGCGAATCCCATTATGATCCGTATAACGCACAGTCAGCCGATAACCACAACGACCACAGACTAATAATCCTTGTAATAAAGCATGTCCTTCTCTTGCCGCTGTAGAGGTTAAGTTTTCTAATCCGTTCGTTTTATTTTTTTCAAGGCTCTTTTGATTGTTTAAATAGTCTTCCCAAGAAATATAGCCTTCATGATGATCTTTTATCATGACATGCCATTTATCCATCGGCAAACGCTGAGTGGTTATTTGTAATTGACCAGTACTCGATAATTTTTTATTAAAACGGTGACGTCCATATACGTAAACACCCGCATAATTAGGATTTTTTATGACACCTAATACTCGAGAATCCGTCAAGGTTCCCCAGACTAGTTTTCCTTTCCAAGCTCCGCCGTAGGCGCGTTTAGGAAATAAAATTTCATTCTCCCTAAAGTATTTAACCACTGCATAAGCAGTACCTTTCTCTTTAAATACTTTGAATAACAACTGAATAACATGGCGTACTTGTTCATCAAAATCCAGTATGATGCGACCTTCTTCGTTATAGCATAATCCTATTGGCAAAGGTGATCGCAACTCACCTTTTTTAGCCTTATTCATTTTCCCTCCCTGGAGGCGCGCGCGAATGAAATGGAGCTCGGCCTGCGACATGGTTCCCTTGATTCCCAACAACAATTGGTCGTTGAAATCGGCAGGATTGTAACAACCATCTTCGTCGATGATCAATGTATTCGTTAATGCACATAATTCCAATAACCGATGCCAATCGGTACAAGACCGTGATAGTCGAGAAACTTCCAGAGCAAAGACGGCTCCAACTTTCCCCATCGAAACATCCGCTACAAGCAATTTGAAATCTTCGCGGTGATTCGCTTGGCTGCCCGACAATCCTAAGTCCCCATCCAATATTTTGATCGCTTGTTGAGGCCATCCCAGCTGCTGCGCCTTGTCTCGAAGAGCATATTGGCGCTGAGTACTTTCCTGATTGAAGCGTACTTGTGCCATCGTCGATTGCCGAAGGTAAATATACGCTGGTTTGGCCGTGTGTTGGGGTTGAATTTTGGTTTCTATCATCATGACTCAGTTTCTCCCTTTGAGTAGATATCATTTTATTTTTGTCCAAATAATCTTGTAGCATATTCGCTACAATGATGGCGGCATGAGCCGTATTCAATGATGTCAGGGAGGATGAATCCATTTTAGATACTCTAATTTCCTTTTTAAAAATTGACTTTTCGTAACAATAACTCGCGATTGATATCGCTGATTTCTCCTATAATTTTTTGTGCTTCTCGATAGTTTCCCAATGCCTCTTCGATGATTACTTTGTTTTCCATAGACACGTAGATCAAAACAGGCCTTGAATCCGGTATACTGACAGAAAGGTAATAAGTCGGCCCATGCTTGCTTCCTTCGTTGCAATGGCAATTTGATTTCCCACACTGTTTGTACCTTTCGATGAGTGAACCGCGCATCATATTTTCTTCGATGCTTTGCAGTTTCTTGTATAAACGTCTTCTCTTTTGACGTAGATGAGTAGAGGTAAAATTTTTCATAAACACCTGGGCAGTTGTTAAACTGCCCAGATTCTACTATGGAATATTTCATAATTCAATATCTATTTCTTTGAATTAACCGATTTTAAAGTAGAGATTAAATCAGCTAATTGTTGAAGATGTGTAAAAGACAAAATAGGCGGGTGTTCAGATAACGATTGCAGGGGATCTATATCAGCTTGATCAGTCCATTCCCGAGGGATGCCGAAGGTGCCTTGATGGGAACCTTGCAAACTTAAAATGTCCTCACTATATGTCTTTAAAGCGAGAATCTTAAATTGCTGACCCTTTAAAGGGTGGAAAGGATGGGTAATGGTTGCCCATCCCGAAGATTGGCTGTACTTAAGTGCAGTTAGCTTTAACCGTGCCTACCTTGAAATGTCGAGCGATGCAGTGTCTGCATCTGCTTTCTTTCGAACCCGTAGTGGAGATGCTGGCGGACAAAAATGCCTATGGTTTTAGACCTAAACGCAGTACAGCCGATGCGATTGCCCAATGCTTTAGAGCATTAGCACGTAAAAGCTCGCCGCAATTTATTTTCGAGGGCGACATTAAATCCTGCTTCGACAGAATTTCTCATTCATGGTTGATTGAAAATATGATCATGGATACTGTGATTCTGCAAAAGTGGTTGAGCGCCGGATACATCGACCAAGGCACTTTCTATAGGATGGAAAACGGAACACCGCAAGGGTCGTAATGCAAAGCTTTGCATTACGACCCTTATACGAAGCAAGTTCTTATGCAAATTGACCATTAAAATTATCTATTAAATCAAATATCTTATCCTATTTTACTTTGCATAAGATCCTGGAGCGATAATAGAACCTGATGTTCTAATTGTCACTTTAGGAGATATTTTATGCAAAACAAACCATTAGTTGAATTGCTCCGTGATTTGGAGCAAGAAATGCTTCGGCTCAACTACAGTCAAAATTCAATAAAATTTTATCGTAGCCGCTGGCAAATGTTATTGCGATTTGCAGAAGAACGAGATGAAACCTTTTTTTCTGAAAGTTTAGGAATGGATTTTCTTGAAAAACATTTCCATATCCTTGAAAAGGATTCTAATCGTAAATTTTCCCAGGCGGAAGCACAAGAACTCCGTATTATACGAGTGATTGGTGATTTTCAGCTACATCGAACTATTTTACGCCGGTATCATAATCATAAACACAGAGAAATTTTAACAGAACCTAATTTTCTAATTATTAGCAACCAGTTTAGATCCTATTGTGTGGATAAAGGTTATTCCCGAATAACTACTAATCACTATGTTAAACAATCTGCACGCTTTATGGATTATCTTGCATCACAGCAGATAATCCATTGTAGAGAAATTAATATGGTGCTCATTCATAATTATATTAAAACTTTATCGGGTTATACCTATAAAACTGTGGAACAAAATATTTGTTCTTTACGTGCCTTTTTTCGCTTTCTTTTAGAGATAAAAGAAGTGACCAATGATTTTTCAGCCAAAACACCGATGGTTCAGGCCAGAAAACAAACTCGCATTCCATCTGTGTGGACAACCGATGAGTTAACAAAACTGATTGCCGCTATTGATAGAGGAAGCCCAAAAGGCAAAAGAGATTATGCCATTATTTTATTGGCCTGTTGTTTAGGAATGCGTAGCATGGATATTAAACATTTAAAAATGGAAAATTTTAAATGGGAAGATAAAAAATTAGTTTTCAATCAATCCAAGACAAAAACTTCCACAGTTCTTCCGTTAACACCGGAAGTGGGCTGGGCAGTGATCGATTATATCAAGTACGGCAGACCTAAAATAGAAAGCCCTTATATTTTTGTCAAACATATGGCGCCCTTTGGTCCTTTTGCAGAAGATGATCATTTAACCCAATTAATTAAAAGCTATATGAATCTGGCACATCTGCCAATTTTAAAAAAGAGAAGAGGGATGCATTCTCTTCGTCACACGATGGCCAGCCACCTTCTGGAAAAGGATACGCCACTTACTGTTATTTCAGATATTCTTGGCCACATGGATCCCGATTCCACAGCGGTTTATTTGAAAGTGGACATAAAAAAATTAAAGGAATGCGCGTTAACTTTTGGGGAGGATACTCATCATGAATAATTTTAATTATATTGGTCCATTTAGGGATCACATCGAAAATCATTTAAAATTAAAACAAGCTGTTGGATACAAGTACAGCGTTGATGCCATTCTCTTAAGGAATTTTGACCAATTTACATCAGTCAAATATCCTCTGAAAAATGTGCTGACAAAGGAAATTGTCCTTGATTGGTGCAGCAAAAGAACTTATGAGGCACAAGCCAACCAAAATTCACGTGCCTCAGTTATTCGTCAATTTGGAAGATATCTAGATTCCATTGGAATTAACGCTTATATTTTGCCAAAAGGCTATTATCCTAAAGCAAAACAATACGTACCGTATATTTACACATTTGACGAATTGACAAAATTTTTCTCTGCAACGGATCAATGCCCTTATTGTTACGAACGTCCCCGCCGGCATCTAATCATGCCGGTGATTTTCCGCATGATCTATATGTGTGGATTGAGAGTTTCCGAAGCTAGACTACTCGAAAGTTGCCGATGTTGATCTTAAAAATGGTGTTCTCAGTATCCATCATTCTAAAAAAGATAATAGCCGACTCGTGCCTATGTCCGCCTTTCTAACAGAACTATGTCGAGATTTCTCGGAAAAAGTCCATCTGAACTCAAGTGAAAATAATTATTATTTTCCAGCATTGCTGGGTAAACCGATGACAAACACTAATCTTTATCATAACTTTCGCAGATTTTTATGGCGTGCTGGGATTTCCCACAGCGGCAGAGGAGGCGGCCCTCGTATTTATGATTTTCGCCACACTTATGCCGTAAATTGCCTAAAAAAATGGGCTGAGGAAGAAAAAGATCTGAGTGTCTACTTCCCTCTGTTAAAAACCTATATGGGACACGACTCTTCAATGAAACCGCTTATTATCTGCGCTTAACTGCTGATGTTTTCCCTCACATCACATTGAAGATAGAGACTCGATATCCCGACATGATCCCCACATTAGAAGGAGAAGACTATGAAACCTACTGATTTTGCAAAATACTTGACTGAATTTCTTTCGATTTATTTGCCGACACAAAAAAATGTCAGTAAAAACACCATCTATTCTTATCGAGATACCTTTAAATTATTGATTCGTTACTGTCAAGAAATTAAAAGAACGCCGGCGGAAAAAATCACTCTGAGTATTGTTTCCAGTCAATGGCTGACTGATTTTTTACGTGGTTGGAAACGGATAGAAAATGTAGTATATCCACTCGAAATCTAAGATTAGCTGCCATTCATTGTTTTTTAGATATTTACAGGCAGAAGAACCTTCTCGCATATTTTAATTTTCAAAAGATCATGACTATCCCGATTAAAAAAGCACAGAAAAAAATAGTAGAATATCTGACACCGGCAGCCATAAAATTATTATTAGAACAGCCGGATAAACACACGCACAGAGGTGGACAGAATTTAACATTAATGAGTGTTTTATATGATTATTGGAGCACGTGTCAAGAAGTGTGTGATCTTAAAATTGGTCATGTGCTTTACAAGACCTGCTGTTATCACGTTAACCGGTAAAGGAAATGAAATAAGACAAGTATGCCTATGATAAAGAATACCGCTTCTTTATTAAAAACTTATTTGTTGGAAAATAAGCTAGATAAACCTTGGAAAAATGAAAATCCATTATTTACTAATCTTAATAATGACATCGAAAACTAACAAAGAGAAAAGCCATATAAGTACATCATTGCAAAATATGTTGTATCTGCCCGAGAGAAAAATCAACCATAATACCTGTAAAAGTGCATGCTCATATGTTTCATTGCATTCTAAAGCAATGCACTTGTTACAGGCTGGAGTTAATCTTATTTATATCCGTGATTTTCTTGGTCACGTTTTTAACTAGAAACAAGACGAAATATATGCCAAAGCAGATACTATGAAACTAAAAGAAAAGCGGTTGAAAATCTTTATCCTGATTTAATTGAAAGTAATCTTCCAGATTGGAGTAAAGATCATCAATTGCTTTCCTGGTTGTCTGAATTAAAGTAGGCTTGAGAAATTATGCAAAGTAAATGAAATTAAAAGCGTTATATTTTAATGCCTTAAGTCGTTTACTTGTAACATGGAATAACATCAGGGCACTTAGCCCTGTAAGGCAGTCTGTTCGATAGAGAGCGGGTAGCCAGAGGACATCTGGCCTTTTGCGGTGTTCATGCAGAAGGTAATGCCAAAAATTAATCTTCAATTTCCGGCACGTTTTTTTCAAGCTAGCACAAGTCTCTCGACATTGTTTTCCATTATCACTTCAGTGCTACCACTGATTTTACGTTTTTTAACATATTCCCGAATATCTCTCTCACTTAAATTATTATGTAAAGGTATTTCAGGATAAGTTAATACTAATAATAATTCCGCTTTATTTTGTTTAAGCCGCTTGAGCACATTATTTAATAATTGATAGCAGGTCTTAGTAGCAGGCAAACATTACAAATTTTTCTACGAATTTCATCTTTTAATTCTATTTCATGAGGCGTGAGTTTATATTTCTTCAATAACGCATAAATTTCCCAAAATAATGATCGTATGCGGCTATTCTTTGGCATGTCCCTCATTCAATGCGGCAACATTGGTTAATCTTCTTTCAGCATGAATCCAGCACAATCCAGTATAGAAAATATTAAATTGGCCTGCATCATCACTGATAATTTTAATATCCTTAAAAAATCCTTTCGATAATAAATGTCCCGTTAACGCTCCTTCCGTCGCGATCTGACGATGGCGCTTGTTTTTAATCGCCAACTTCTCTCTAAATACCTCTCCCAATCAGTCAATCCCATAGGTTAGCTTGGATATTACTCTCAGTAAATTGAAGGGAATGCCCGGTAATTGATGGGTTTTCATGTAATTTAGACCATCCGTATTAACCCTATATTTCTGATCTCCCCATTTGCAGTAGCTGCAGAAAATTAATTCGGCTTTTATTCCTATTACTGGAAAACCGCGCAAATAATTCATTCCCAATATGGGTGCAATATCCGTTTTTCCCTTGATGTCGCGCTCCAGTATCGTCCACGTGAATATGACAAGACGCCGGAAGACCCACCGATAATATTTCTCTCTTTTTCCTGATGAAAAATATCTTTCTTTTCTGTGAGTAATCGGTTCACCTCTCCAGCAGGAATCTCCACTCCATATTCTCTCAATTGATCTCACGAATAAAAGTTGTGTGACCCCCTGGTGATGATATTGGTAATCGATAAAACTTCTGAGTGTCGCTCCAAAATGGTATCCTTTGATTTCATCAGGCAAGAGGCACCCTTCTCGGTAGCTGCCATCCGGCAATCGCCATCTTTCCAGGCGGTAACGGGTATTCACTGCACGAATCACCAGATCCTCCACCACATAATATTGATATCCTTTAAATCGGGAGCCTTCTGGCAACTCATTAACGTGGAGAGTTTTTTCTTTTTTATGAATAACCAGGTCTTTATTTTTTTGACGCTTTGAGAGCCGCTTCTTTTTTTGGAATTCGATCCTTCTGTATTGTCCTCTTTATCCCATCTTCTGCTCGGCCTTTAATACGAGGGTTTTCCTTATGCCTTTCAGACGCTTTATTTCTTCCTTCAAAATTTCATTCTGTTTTTTTAATTAAGTCATTAATCATTACTCAGATCAATATAATCCAACAACAATTTTTCAGTCGCATTGATTTTCCATAGTCAAGTATCCTGTCCGTTTTTCCATAAAGCCTAATTTAACAAATTTATCAATCTCTTGCTACATGCCTCTCATTTGCCCGAGGTTATTGAGAT
>CAVQJI010000013.1:0-81545 GCA_963712715.1 uncultured Pseudomonadota bacterium
AGGAATTATTTTTAAACAAAACTCCAGGCGTTTGTTTGCAACGTCCATCACAATTGCAAACCGTACTCGTGGAATACATCGCATAGCAATAGATTAAACAGTATTAATTTGCTTTTGGAGATGTATTTTTCGATGGAGGATATACCATTTCATACTCAGGTTTAATAAGTTTTTCACAAAAATATTTAACGGTCGTAAAAGTAAAATCCTTTAATTCTACACAGCGATATAACTCTTTTTTAGTCTGCAAATACATTGTTAACTGAGTTGCGCCATTATTTAATGAACTGAGGACGTAGAAACAATTTTAGCTTCGTCATCATGTATGATTCTATAAAGAGATAACTCAGCGCCCAATGATTCCCATTGTTCCGGAAATGCCCATACATTTTCAAACAACAGCGGCGAAGCTATGACAATGAGAAAAATTAAAATCCATTTAAACATAAAATTTTTCTTTACAAAGAATAAATGATTGAAGCGCTTGCAGGGATATAATATCACACGGTATCCTCTACAAGAGATGGTTGTAAAAGTGCACCCCTGATATCTGTAAGAATACTATTGTTATCCATCACTCCAGTTAAAAGCCAATTTAACCATAAATCAATGAGGATCAGTGCATCTTCTGTTAAGCAGTAAGAGGTGCAGCTCATAGCGTCATGATGCCTGCCAATAGGCTGAATTTGATCTAAGCGTAAAACGGATTCTTCGCCTTTTTCTATAGGTAAAATGTCCCAGACATAATGTGGATATTCACATTGTCGAATGCGGTTTATAAAGTCAGGATGAAATCCTGCTCGCTTCACTCCTTGAGTAATTCCATAAAAAGGAGCCGCTAATATCGTGGGCGCTGTTTCCACTTAGGTTTCCCTTGCTTTAAATGAGGCGGAATTTCATTACCTCCTTCACAAATTATCAGTAGAGGACGTTTTTTAGCGCGATACACTGCATATTTTTCACCGGGGTATGAAGGAAGTGCAGCAACAGGCAGTGACGGATTTTTATTGAATTGATTCAGTCTCAAAGGGGCAATTTCAAAAAAAGCTTTATTGTGCGCTGTAGGCTCAACTCTTCCCGTGGGAATCAACTCATTGGGTATCTGATCAACATGCGGAACATACGCTTCAATTAGTCGGCCTCGTTTAAAATCTTTTTTCAGATCCGTCTGCCACCATGAACCTAACAGATGCTGTGCCGAATTTTCAGGATACATCAGGATCAAACCGGGCTTTTGATTTCCAAATATCCGCAGAAAAAGTGGCTTCGCCTTTGACTGGCAGAATTGGAGTACCTTCTAAAGAATCCAGCCATTCTTGTCCTTGAAAGAATAACGCATCGTAACGAGGCACAATGGATGAAGTCATCAAAGGCTGTTGTGATTTTTTCTGAGCTAATTTAGTTTGTATCTGCTGTTTTAATTGGGTGGTGATATTATTTTCTTTAATTGATAAATTCCGTAAGCTCTTGACCGTCTCATCCTTCGTTTTAAGTTGAGTTTTGACCTGTTGAAAATTTAAAGATTCGCCAGGAGCAACCGTCAGGAGAGGTTGAGTCAAATAAACATGAGAGAGCAAAGATTCTGTGTCTGAGCCAAATTGATGAACGCTTTTTTTGATAGCGCTTCTGGGATCAATATCAATTTTTGATTCTAAATCATGAATCTGATACGCATGAGGCAAAATCCATCTCACGGTGTCTTCTTCATATTTGGACGAATAAGACTGCTTTTCTGCACCAACCCCTTGTAAAGCAGGTGTAATCCGAGAAAATACGTCTAAAGACCAGGGACCAAATTTATGAAACTTCCAGGGAGATTGCGTGTAAGAAACACCATGCTTTTCTGCATAGGCTAAATCCCCTAAATAAACATATTTAATCAAATGAATAGGCCCTAGACAGGTAACATCTCAATAACCTCGGGCAAATGAGAGGCATGTAGCAAGAGATTGATAAATTTGTTAAATTAGGCTTTATGGAAAAACGGACAGGGATACCCGAAATACCACTGGAAAATCAAACGCCGACTGAAAAATTGTTGTTGGATTATATTGATCGGCAGCAAGGAATGATTAATGACTTAATTAAAGATAATGAAATTTTGAAGGAAGAAATAAAGCGTCTCAAAGGACATAAAGGAAAACCCCGAATTAAGCCCAGTAAGATGGATAAAGAGGACAATACAGAAGGATCGAATTCCAAAAAAAGAAGCGGCTCTCAGAAGCGTCAAAAAAATAAAGACCTGGTTATTCATAAAGAAAAAACTCTCCACGTTAATGAGTTGCCAGAAGGCTCCCGATTTAAAGGATATCAATATTATGTGGTGCAGGATCTGGTGATTCGTGCAGTGAATACCCGTTACCGCCTGGAAAGATGGCGATTGCCGGATGGCAGCTACCGAGAGGCGTCTCTGCCTGATGAAATCAAAGGATACCATTTTGGAGCGACACTCAGAAGTTTTATCGATTACCAATATCATCACCAGGGGGTCACACAACTTTTATTGTTAGATCAATTGAGAGAATATGGAGTGGATATTTCTGCTGGAGAGGTGAACCGATTACTCACAGAAAAGAAAGATATTTTTCATCAGGAAAAGAGAGAAATATTATCGGTGGGTCTTTCGGTGTCTTGCTATATTCACGTGGACGATACTGGAGCGCGACATCAAGGGAAAAACGGATATTGCACCCATATTGGGAATGAATTATTTGCGTGGTTTTCCAGTACAGGAAGTAAAAGCCGAATTAATTTTCTGGAGCTACTGCAAATGGGAGATCAGAAATATAGGGTTAATACGGATGGTCTAAATTACATGAAAACCCATCAATTACCGGGCATTCCCTTCAATTTACTGAGAGAACATCCAGGGGAATGGATGGGATTGACTGATTGGGAGAGGTATTTAGATAAGTTGGCGATTAAAAACAAGCGCCATCGTCAGATCGCGACGGAAGGAGCGTTAACGGGACATTTATTATCGAAAGGATTTTTTAAGGATATTAAAATTATCAGTGATGATGCAGGCCAATTTAATATTTTCGAGCATGGATTGTGCTGGATTCATGCTGAAAGAAAGATTAACGAATTAATCCCATTGAATGAGGGACATGCCAAAGATATAGAGCGCATACGATCATTATTTTGGGAAATTTATGCGTTATTGAAGAAATATAAACTCACGCCTCATGAAATAGAATTAAAAGATGAAATTGAGCAAAAATTTGATGTTTTGTGTGCGACGAAGACCTGCTATCAATTATTAAATAATGTGCTCAAGCGGCTTAAACAAAATAAAGCGGAATTATTATTAGTATTAACTTATCCTGAAATACCTTTACATAATAATTTAAGTGAGAGAGATATTCGGGAATATGTTAAAAAACGTAAAATCAGTGGTAGCACTCGAAGTGATAATGGAAAACAATGTCGAGATACTTTTGCGAGCTTGAAAAAAACGTGCCGGAAATTGAAGATTAATTTTTGGCATTACCTTCTGGATCGACACCGCAAAAGGCCAGATGTCCTCTGGCTACCCGCTCTCATCCAACAGACTGCCTTACAGGGCTAAGTGCCCGAGGTTATTGAGATGTTACAAGTAAACGACTTAAGGCATTAAAATATAACGCTTTTAATTTCATTTACTTTGCATAATTTCTCAAGCCTACTTTAATTCAGACAACCAGGAAAGCAATTCATGATCTTTACTCCAATCTGGAAGATTACTTTCAATTAAATCAGGATAAAGATTTTCAACCGCTTTTCTTTTAGTTTCAGTATCTGCTTTGGCATATATTTCGGTTGTCTTCAAGTCAACGTGACCAAGAAAATCACGGATATAAATAAGATTAACTCCAGCCTGTAACAAGTGCATTGCTTTAGAGTGACGAAGCATATGAGCATGCACTTTTACAGATATTATGGTTGATTTTTCTCGGGCAGATACAACATATTTTGCAATGATGTACGATACGCCTTCTTTCGTTAGTTTTCGATGTTGATGATTAGTAAATAATGGATTTTCATTTTTCCAAGGTTTATCTAGCTTATTTTCCAACAAATAAGTTTTTAATAAAGAAGCGGTATTCTTTATCATAGGCACTCGTCTGATTTTATTTCCTTTACCGGTTAACGTGATAACAGCAGGTTCTTGTAAAGTAATATCACCAATTTTAAGATCACACACTTCTTGTACACGTGCTCCAGAATCATATAAAACACTCATTAATGTTAAATCTCGTCGACCTCTGTGCGTGTGTTTATCCGGCTGTTCTAATAATAATTTTATGGCTGCCGGTGTCAGATATTCTACTATTTTTTTCTGTGCTTTTTTAATCGGGATAGTCATGATCTTTTGAAAATTAAATATGCCAGAAGGTTCTTCTGCCTGTAAATATCTAAAAAAAGAATGAATGGCAGCTAATCTTAGATTTCGAGTGGATATACTACATTTTCTATCCGTTTCCAACCACTGTAAAAAATCAGTCAGCCATTGACTGGAAACAATACTCAGAGTGATTTTTTCCGCCGGCGTTCTTTTAATTTCTTGACAGTAACTAATCAATAATTTAAAGGTATCTCGATAAGAATAGATGGTGTTTTTACTGACATTTTTTTGTGTCGGCAAGTAAATCGAAAGAAATTCAGTCAAGTATTTTGCAAAATCAGTAGGTTTCATAGTCTTCTCCTTCTAATGTGGGGATCATGTCGGGATATCGAGTCTCTATCTTCAATGTGATGTGAGGGAAAACATCAGCAGTTAAGCGCAGATAATAAGCGGTTTCATTGAAAGAGTCGTGTCCCATATAGGTTTTTAACAGAGGGAAGTAGACACTCAGATCTTTTTCTTCCTCAGCCCATTTTTTTAGGCAATTTACGGCATAAGTGTGGCGAAAATCATAAATACGAGGGCCGCCTCCTCTGCCGCTGTGGGAAATCCCAGCACGCCATAAAAATCTGCGAAAGTTATGATAAAGATTAGTGTTTGTCATCGGTTTACCCAGCAATGCTGGAAAATAATAATTATTTTCACTTGAGTTCAGATGGACTTTTTCCGAGAAATCTCGACATAGTTCTGTTAGAAAGGCGGACATAGGCACGAGTCGGCTATTATCTTTTTTAGAATGATGGATACTGAGAACACCATTTTTAAGATCAACATCGGCAACTTTGAGTAGTCTAGCTTCGGAAACTCTCAATCCACACATATAGATCATGCGGAAAATCACCGGCATGATTAGATGCCGGCGGGGACGTTCGTAACAATAAGGGCATTGATCCGTTGCAGAGAAAAATTTTGTCAATTCGTCAAATGTGTAAATATACGGTACGTATTGTTTTGCTTTAGGATAATAGCCTTTTGGCAAAATATAAGCGTTAATTCCAATGGAATCTAGATATCTTCCAAATTGACGAATAACTGAGGCACGTGAATTTTGGTTGGCTTGTGCCTCATAAGTTCTTTTGCTGCACCAATCAAGGACAATTTCCTTTGTCAGCACATTTTTCAGAGGATATTTGACTGATGTAAATTGGTCAAAATTCCTTAAGAGAATGGCATCAACGCTGTACTTGTATCCAACAGCTTGTTTTAATTTTAAATGATTTTCGATGTGATCCCTAAATGGACCAATATAATTAAAATTATTCATGATGAGTATCCTCCCCAAAAGTTAACGCGCATTCCTTTAATTTTTTTATGTCCACTTTCAAATAAACCGCTGTGGAATCGGGATCCATGTGGCCAAGAATATCTGAAATAACAGTAAGTGGCGTATCTTTTTCCAGAAGGTGGCTGGCCATCGTGTGACGAAGAGAATGCATCCCTCTTCTCTTTTTTAAAATTGGCAGATGTGCCAGATTCATATAGCTTTTAATTAATTGGGTTAAATGATCATCTTCTGCAAAAGGACCAAAGGGCGCCATATGTTTGACAAAAATATAAGGGCTTTCTATTTTAGGTCTGCCGTACTTGATATAATCGATCACTGCCCAGCCCACTTCCGGTGTTAACGGAAGAACTGTGGAAGTTTTTGTCTTGGATTGATTGAAAACTAATTTTTTATCTTCCCATTTAAAATTTTCCATTTTTAAATGTTTAATATCCATGCTACGCATTCCTAAACAACAGGCCAATAAAATAATGGCATAATCTCTTTTGCCTTTTGGGCTTCCTCTATCAATAGCAATCAGTTTTGTTAACTCATCGGTTGTCCACACAGATGGAATGCGAGTTTGTTTTCTGGCCTGAACCATCGGTGTTTTGGCTGCAAAATCATTGGTCACTTCTTTTATCTCTAAAAGAAAGCGAAAAAAGGCACGTAAAGAACAAATATTTTGTTCCACAGTTTTATAGGTATAACCCGATAAAGTTTTAATATAATTATGAATGAGCACCATATTAATTTCTCTACAATGGATTATCTGCTGTGATGCAAGATAATCCATAAAGCGTGCAGATTGTTTAACATAGTGATTAGTAGTTATTCGGGAATAACCTTTATCCACACAATAGGATCTAAACTGGTTGCTAATAATTAGAAAATTAGGTTCTGTTAAAATTTCTCTGTGTTTATGATTATGATACCGGCGTAAAATAGTTCGATGTAGCTGAAAATCACCAATCACTCGTATAATACGGAGTTCTTGTGCTTCCGCCTGGGAAAATTTACGATTAGAATCCTTTTCAAGGATATGGAAATGTTTTTCAAGAAAATCCATTCCTAAACTTTCAGAAAAAAAGGTTTCATCTCGTTCTTCTGCAAATCGCAATAACATTTGCCAGCGGCTACGATAAAATTTTATTGAATTTTGACTGTAGTTGAGCCGAAGCATTTCTTGCTCCAAATCACGGAGCAATTCAACTAATGGTTTGTTTTGCATAAAATATCTTCTAAAGTGACAATTAGAACATCAGGTTCTATTATCGCTCCAGGATCTTATGCAAAGTAAAATAGGATAAGATATTTGATTTAATAGATAATTTTAATGGTCAATTTGCATAAGAACTTGCTTCGTATAAGGGTCAACCGTTTCACCGATATTAGCGAATATCTACTTGCACGAAGTGATAGACAGTTGGTTTGAAGAAATCAAAAGTAAGTACTTCAAAGGTAGAGCGAATGAAGTGAGATACGCCGATGACATGGTGTTTATTTTCCAAAGGGAAGAAGAGGCGAGAAAATTCTTTGAAGTACTGCCGAAGCGACTGGAGAAATATGGACTGGCGATGCATCAAGGGAAATCCAGATTAATCCGATCTGGACAGAACGTTGCAGCACGAGAACATAGACACGGAAGCCGATTACCGACTTATCAATTTCTTGGATTTACAGTGTACTGGGGAAAAGCACGCAACGGGAAATGGTGGCGAATGAAATTCAAAAGCCGACGTGATCGTTTCAGTGCAAAACTCAGGGGACTGAAAGAATATCTAAGAACACAGGTTAACACGAAAGACACTATAGGGGTGTTGAAAACCGTGGGGCGTGTGGTAACGGGATGGGTGAACTATAACGCCATTTCTGATAATGAGCGAGCGGTATACCGATTCTTGAAACTAAGTCAGAGAATTGTGCTCAGGTGGATCAATCGCAGAGGAAGGAAAAGACCAATGAGTTGGAAGAAATTCACGGCGTTACTTGAGAAAATAAATTTTCCACGTGAATGGAAAACCAAATCATTATTTGCGGCGCGCTGAAAAGTGGTATAGTTGACCCGGTTTATCTGGGAGCCGGATGCGGTAATTCCGCCTGTCCGGTTCTGTGAGGACTCTGCCGGAGTGATCTGGCAGTTTTACTCGACTGTTAACTTCTCGTTAAGCTAATGTGGTTAGTGTCAGTTCAGGTGTTAGACCACCTGGCTGACACGCTTATTATTATCTTAAGCTGAACTTAAAGCAATACTTAAACTAAGGAAAAAATTTGCTCTCTTTGCCATGTTCGCCTGGCATATATTGATGAAGTAGTATTGTCTTTTTCAACGTTACTACGATTTAACTGCAAGGACCGCAAAAATGAGTATATATATTATTGTAGCAATTCTAATCATCACATTAATTATTATAGGATACAAACAGTCTAAAAAAATGAAATATGAAAATTTGTTGGCAAAATACAAAGATAAGGGTATTGTTGATAAAATCATGCGTCATTTAATTTGGCAAGGGATGAGTAAAGACCAGCTTGTCGATTCTTGGGGTAAACCGATAGAAGTTGGCACTAAAGTGTTTAAAGTAAAAACTAGAGAAACGTTCAAATATAATAAAATAGGAACAAATCGTTTTGGATCTCGGGTGATTCTGGAAAACGATATTGTTGTTGGTTGGGAGAAAAAATAGAATTTTTCTTGAAAACTAGAAGTGATTCGATCTACACATAACACTTTGTCGGAAGGAAGTTTCATCTCTCTGGCATAGCAAAAAAATATCGCCATTTTGAGTACTCTCTGTTGACGCGAGTCAACAGAGAGTGCCGGAACGGCACATCTAACTGCTTGGAAAAATAATTTATTTCTTTATTTATTTCTAAAAAATTCAACTGTGAAACCCACTGTAATTGAATTTAATTTTTCAATTTTTGTCGGTTTTTATAGTGCATTATCTATATCTCTCTTGCTCTGATTTGAAAATATAGAAAAGACACAAATGAGCATATTCATGCAGTTGTAAAATATAGGTCGAAGCTGTTTTTTAATAGATTTATTAAGAATACTTTTAATCCCCATAATGTCTACCCAGCTAACATATTCTTCAACTGGTTCTGGGAGTGGATCATTAGGTATAAACATAACCATAAACCTCATCACTTGATTAAATAATCATAACTCTAGCCATTTAAACTTCCTCGATTTCCTGTGGCGGCAGCTTCCTTTTTGCAAACGTATTCTCCTTGCTTGGTATTACCATACCAGCGCGCTCCTTGGGTGTGCCAAATGCCGGTTTTAGTATTAAGCCAGACTACTTCATCATTTGGGCAATGCCGTTGAGCAGATTGCTGTGTTGAATAGGGTGTAAGCTCTGTAGCCGAATAAGCAGGCGAAGTATAAACCCAGAACGCAGTATTGAAAAATAAAGCGAAAAAAATAGTAAACAAACGCATCTATTATAGTCCTCCCTGACTGGAAAAATATTAATCAATTTTATCGGCACATCCTGCGCCGACGTTCTTACTAGTAAATAAGCCGTTTAAACCACTTACCCTTACCTCTTACCATTAATTTAGATCATATCAAATTAACGGCATTCCAAGCGAGTGAATGTTTACCTCAAAGCAATATAAACTCCATAATGCTGGACGTTTTTCTTTACAACTCATTTAATGAATCTTTAATTCACAATAATTAATCCGTTAATATAAAGTCGCTGGAACCCAGTCAAGGATGGCCACTGGCGAGTTAATCTGCGCACGGTCTTTAGGTGACAAAATTCTCATGCAACAGAGTGATTAACTAGACTGTACAAAGGTCGACAGCAGATTAACTCGCCAGTGGCCACCCGCAGGGTTTATCCTTGACGGGGTGGAAGCGACAATACCCTAGTGATGCAGGTTTGGCAGCCCAGCGCTGCCAAATCCTGCTACCCGGCGAGGGATGCAAGGGGGTTTGGGGGATGGAACATCCCCCATTTCATCTGGCGAAGCCAGAAAATCATCGCGAAGCGATACGCTCTCGGCACTCTCTGTTGACGCTGAGTCAACAGAGAGTGCCGGAACGGCACATCTAAGTATTTGGAACAATAATTTATTTTTTAAAAATTCAACTGTGAAACCCACTGTGAGCGAAAAGTTGAATTTAATTTTTCAATTTTTATCGGTTTTTATAGTGCATTCTATTAAAATTAATGATATACTTCTTCACATGTTCCTTCCCTGTCTGGATTAAAATGACAGGAAGACCGTGAAGCTGCGATGAGAGTCTCGGTCGCAATCTCCCCGGAGATTGTCGCAGCGTGCATACTCTTTATTGAGTATACACTCATCATTTGAATCAACCGTTCACATCTAAACAATTTGAACGATTGATTAATAACATCGGAAAAATTTCCTAGCCTATTTTTGTAGGCAATGTTATTTTTTCAATCTTTGGATGTCCAATCATCAATATTATGATCAGGGCTATTTCATAACCCTGATAATTTTTTGAAAACTCTTTTGATGTGCGCAAGTATAAAAAAAGAGGATTAGTTCATTCCTGTTTCTGGTAATTTCCGGAAATAGTCTTCACTTGGCGATTTTTTGAAGCGCAAATGCGCCGAAAAAGATAGCTTCTCTGTCAAAACCTGAAAGAGATCTGCGCAAAAGTTCAATGGCCATGCAGTCAAACAAATGATTTCATGTCTTGAGAATATGTTTTCGTACGCGCTGAACCCCTGCCCTGTTCATTCACTGCCGTCTTGCTTAAGGTTTTCATTCATTCGGAATGAGGCAAGCGTTGAGATGGTGTACCTCGCTGTACATTGTCTGGTGAATTTAGCGTATGACAGAAAGGTTTCGTGCTGGCCGCGAAAAGCTCCCTTTCTGATTCAAGTTCCCGCAATGGGAAAAAGTAGATCGGCGCATATTTGCGCCGCCGGTTTAATCGCCGGACTTCTGCCGTGGCGGAAACGTCGTTGTAGAGAGTATCAGTCAACACTCACGTATGGCCGAATAATTTGAGCAAAAAAAATGGAATATAAATAAGGAGAAAAAATGTCCTGGAAGAATACTTTGAATGAGATGCTGGAAAAACATAATAAAGCTGCTGCGCGTGGTGGTAAAGCAGTGGGCTTTGCTACGCAGTCAGCACGGCAAGAGACGTTATGGCGAGGATTTAAAGAACTTCATGCATTGAAATATCACTTAAATGATGTTCATGAATTTAAAGAGCGGCATATCCGGGCATTAGCTAATGCTTGGGAAGACCGAGGACTATCCGCCTCGACAATTCAAAACCGTATCAGCGTATTTCGGACTTTCGCGGAATGGATTGGTAAACGCGGGATGATTCTCGGTTCTGAACATTACGTCAAAAATCCTGACAATGTCAAACGTCATGGCGTGACGCAAACGGATAAAACCTGGAGCGGCCAACATTATGATTTAAGTCAAAAATTGGAAAAATTGCAGATTCAAGATGCCGCAGTCGCGATGCAGCTAGTACAGTGTCATCTTAATTTTGACTAATTACTTCGAGGATAGGATAAAGCTTTTTTAGCTTAATTCGCGCATCTTCTGTAGTAAATTGCCAATTCACTTTTACAGCCTTTTCATTACGTTTTTTACACCAGGCGAGAGCTTCTTTTGTTAATGTTTCCTGGTCGGGTATGCGACGATCCAGGCATTGTCTACTTAAATGACTGAATTCAAGTTCAGCCATATTTAACCAGCTACCGTGTTTAGGTGTGTGATGAATTTCCAGTTTCTCCAAAATCCTTCTGGCTTCTGCCGGCTCAAATGTTTCATAGAGGGAAGAACCGGCATGCGTATTCAAATTATCCATCACTAACAGCACTTTTTCTGCATCAGGATAATCATTATCAACCAATCCTTTTATAAAATGAGCCCAATCCGTTTTCCTGCGCTGATCCGTGACCTCAATTTTTCGTTTCCCGGCCAGCGGTTCAAATGCCAAAAAAATATTACTGGTGCCATTGCGTTCGTATTCCGTATCATATCGCTCAACCTTTCCTGGCTCCGCCGCCAGTGGCGTTCGCACCTCTTTAATCTGTTGTTTACTGCTTTCATCCATGCAAACAACCGGACGTTTTTCATCATACGGCCGGGTATAAATATCCAATACATCTTCCATTTTGCAGACAAATTCTGCATTCGCTTTGGATGGAATGCACCATTCTTTTTTTAACCACGGTTTAAGTTCGTTTTTTTTAATGTCTGGCGAATCGTCTCATACGAAACACTTTCCAATATTTTATATTCGACTACCCGGTTTGAAAGTAATCTTAAACTCCAACGGGCATATCCTTCGGGGGCCTCACTACAACAAAGAGTAATCAGTCGCGCTTCTTCTTCACCCTTAAATTTTCGACGGCTTAAGCGGGGAGTAAATTTTTTCTGAAAAACTTTCTCCAGCCCTCCTTCAACAAATTTTTGCCGTAGTCGCGCCACTGTCTTGGCGCTCACTTCTACTTTATCCACTATTTCAGCGTCTGTGTAACCCATGCCTTCCTCTGAGGCATCTATTCCCAAAAGTACCCGCGCAATCTTATGCTTTTTAGCCGCTGCATTACCGTTCGATAACACTTTATTCAACTCTGCGCGTTCTTCTTGAGTCAGTTTTACGACATACTTCTTTTCCATCACTATCCTCTCCCTGGTTATAGCCATTGCTTCGGATAGGATAACGCTCTGTTATAAAATAGTCAAAATAAGACTGACGCTGTACTAGAATTGCAGCGCGCTTTCGGTCTACGAATGCGCGAAGCGGCATTACTGAAACCGCATCAAGCTGACAAGGTCGCGTATCTTGCTGTCAATTGGGGAACTAAAGGCGGACGAGATCGTATTATACCGATCCAGACTGACTATCAACGTGACGTACTACTGCGCGCAAAATTGCTCATCAAGATTAAGACGCATTCCGTAATACCAGATGGCTATAATTTTAAGCAATGGAAAAACCATTATTATTATATATGCCGTGAAAACGGTATCAGCCGAAAAAATGGCATTACCAGTCACGGCCTGCGTCATGAACGCCTTAATGAAATTTATCAGGATATAACCGGGCAAGCCAGTCCTATTAAATCAAAAAGCGGCAATAGCGTGGTGAATCCCCAACTAGACCAAATAGCCCGTCAAGAAGTGGCTGAAATAGCTGGGCATAGCCGCCCTTCCATTGCCAGTGCTTATATAGGAGGACGTTCATAAAATTTGAGAGAGTTATTTTTAAATCTGTTTTAGCTCTGAGCTTCAACTTCAGTCCAATAGCCATGCAAATGGCCTTGTAATACTGTCACGGGGGTATTACATTGGGGCTTAACACTATTCAAAATGCCGTGTCCGAAGCAAGGAGTCTAAAACAGATTTAAAAATAACTCTCGTGTATCTAGTATGTTCAAAAATTTTAGACATACTGGATAAACTAAAGTGAAGCTTCAAGTTGTTCGCTGTTCGCGAACAGCGAACGACCTAACTATTCGCAATTCGCGAATCACGAATTGTGAATAGTCAAAATTAATCCAAAAATCAACCACCCCTTTAAAATGTCTATTTTTAGAAAACGAAACTTTATGCTAAAGTATATAAAATTGTCCATTTTTAGCAGATAATAGAGGCCGAGATGCCTAAAAGATATTACAAAAAAAGTCTAAAATTCAAAATATTAGATAAAACAAACCAAATGTCTAATAGTATAGTCCTGCGTCAAGATATTCAGGACATGGGGAGTTCACGTCAAATCAGTCGATGCCTTAAGGATTTGGTAGAAATAGGTGAGCTAATCAAAATCGGTTACGGTATTTATGCTAAATCGATATATATCAGAAAATATTGGGAAACCTATCATTAAAGATGGTTTTGACCAAGCGTGCAAAGAAGCGCTTACAAGGCTGAATGTTAGTTGGGAACCCGGTAGCGCTGAAAAGGCATATAACGCTGGCCTCTCTAGGCAAGTCCCCGTCCGTATAATTGTTTGTTTAAAAAGCCGGTTTAGACGGCACTTGAGTTATGGAAATAGAAAACTCATTGTGGAGAAGGGAATTAATGCCCGATAATAAATTTATGATAAATCAACATAAAAAAAAATTACTCATCCGTAACTCAACAGCCGAGTTCCTAATTTTCACAGCTCAAGCGGGACAACGAAGCATAGAGGCACGTTATGAAGATGAGACAATCTGGCTATCCCAAAAGCTGATGGCCTCCCTGTTTGATGTGGATGTTAGAACAATTAATGAACACATTCAAAATATCTACTCCCAGCAAGAGTTAACGCTAGAGGCAACTATCCGGAAATTCCGGATAGTTCAAAAAGAGGGCAAGCGGGACATATCTCGTGAAGTGGACTTCTACAATCTTGACGCTATTATTTCCGTGGGTTACCGGATCAATTCGGTATGCGCTACCCAATTTCGTCAGTGGGCCACTGGGGTATTGCGTGAATTCGCCATTAAAGGCTATGTATTAGACAAACAGCGTATGGAAAATGGCTCATTTCTGGGTGAAGAGTACTTTGAACGCTTACTGGCAGAAATCCGTGAGATTCGCCTCAGTGAACGAAAATTCTACCAGAAAATTACCGACATCTACGCCACAAGCCTAGACTATAATCCGGACGCACCAACCACTAAAGAATTTTTCGCTAAAGTGCAAAACAAATTGCATTTCGCTATCCATGGCTATACTGCTGCGGAGCTAATCATGCAGCGAGCAAATAGTACAAAAGATTATATGGGACTCACCAACTGGGAAAAAGCCCCTCACGGAAAAATTCTTAAAACCGATATTTCTATTGCCAAAAACTATCTATCTAAAGATGAGCTAGAATCATTAGGACGAATTGTCAATGCTTACCTTGAATTAGCAGAAGAACGAGCATTGCGAAAAATCCCCATGACTATGGAAGACTGGGTAAAGCATCTGAATAGGCTATTAGAGTTTACTGATCGCAATATTTTACTGGATAATGGCAAAATTTCAGCAGAAACAGCTAGAATTCATGCCGAAAGCGAATTCGAGAAATATCGAGTTATTCAGGATCGCTTATTTGAGAGCGATTTTGATAAAGCTATAAACCGGATCAATAGTCCTGAAAAAAAAGAGAAGAACTCATAAACTACAAAAACTTTACTACTACATAGACAGCTATCAAGTAGACAATTCTTCTGTGACTCTTTTAAATTGCTCCAACGCTGCTTCAAGATTCTCTACAATCTCTGCAGCGATTATCTCAGGCGCTGGAATATTATCCATATCTTCTAAGCTATCGTCTTTTAACCAAAAAATATCTAAATTTAATTTATCTCTCTGGATTACTTCATCGTAAGCAAAACGGTGAAATCGTTCCGATTCTTGACGGGTAGCGAAATTTCCTGGCTGATAACACGTTATAAAATCACTTAAATCCCCAGGCTTTAAAGGATTAGTTTTGGGCGTAAAGTGTATATTGGTGCGAAAATCATATATCCATAGTTCTTTAGTCCAAGCTTTTTTTTCAGCGGGTTTTTTATCAAAAAAAAGCACATTTGCCTTAACTCCCGGACTGTACCATATGCCAGTCGGCAAACGCAGTAGAGTGTGAAAATTAAACTGCTCTAGTAAACGTTTACGAATGCCTTCTCCGGCACGTCCGGCCTCAAAAAGAACATTGTCAGGGAGAACTACACCAGCTCGCCCATGAGTATCTAAAATAGTCATTATATGCTGTAAAAAATTGAATTGCTTGTTTGAAGTGGTAAATTTAAAGTCTTCTCGCTCGTAATTTTCACGCTCGGTTGATACATCGCCATCTTCACCGACGATACGGTAGCTGCTTTTTTTTCCGAAAGGAGGATTAGTTAAGACTAATTGATACCGGTTACCCGAGTCTTTGGCTAACGAATCAGCTTGATACACTGGACTTCCCCCATCACCAATGCCATGCAGGTAAAGGTTCATCGCACATAACCGTACTACTTCATCGACAATATCTATTCCCGTGAAAGTTTCATGTCTAAGTTTACGTAACTTATCACGATCCTTCGATTGATTTTTCATATACTCATAAGCGCCGAGCAAAAATCCGCCCGTGCCACAAGCAGGGTCACATATTTTTTCGCCGATTTTTGGCTCTAAACATTGCACAATTGCGTCAATAACAGGGCGCGGCGTGAAATATTGACCTGCGCCTGAGCGGACTTCAGCGGCATTTTTTTCCAGCAACCCTTCATAAATTTTGCCTTTGACATCCACGCCAATGCCAATCCAAGGGCCTTCCGTTGCAATCATTGAAACGATCCGTTTTAATTTAGCAGGATCAGTTAGTTTATTTTGTGCTTTTTTAAAAATAACTCCGATTAATCCTGGCTCACTACCTAAGTTTTCAAGTGTATGACGGTATTGCAACTCCAACTCATCACCATCTTTACTAACTAGTTTATTCCAGCGCCATTGATCTGGAATGACAGAAGGCTCATTCAATAGATCACTACGCTCATCATCCATTTTTAGGAAGAGTAAATAAGTAATTTGCTCAATATAATCACCATAAGAAATACCTTGATCACGGAGAACATGCGCATAGTTCCATACTTTAGAAACCAGCGAGGAGTAATCTTTACTAATATTGTTCTTGTTCATAAGGTTCTTTTTCCTTTCTAATGATTTTGCGTTTAGCAATTTAGGTTTTTCGGCCCGATTTTTTTCGCGTTCCTGACGTATACGCTCGAGTAATACAGAAGCAGGTTCATCATTATCTTTTTGCGGTACTAATTTTCCTGAAAATGCAGCATTCAAAATAGATTCACGAAGTATACGATTTCTAACTAATTCATTTTTACAATAATTTTCTAATAAACTTATTCGTGAAAAAATATTCTCTAATCGATTAATAATTTCATTTTGCTCATTCTCAGGAGGTAAAGGAATTGATAGCATTTTAAGCTTTGTACCATTTACATTAGCTTGACCTACTTGCTGACTAACAACTCTTTTTATCCAGTCTTTTCCATATTTAGAATTTATAAATGCAGATATAAACTCAGGCTCTACTTGTATAGGCCTACAACGAATAAGATAAGAAGCAAATAAACAAAGCTCTGGCTTGCCATTAAAAACAGCAGTTTTTCCAACTAATTCAGCGCTATTAGTCCTGTTGAATAAAATATCCCCACTTCTAAGTAACAACTTAGGAAATTCTGAATGGTCTCTAGGTAGATATTTTAGCTTATTAAAAATTAACTGCCCTTGAAAGATATTACCCATACGAATTACTGGAATACCATTACATGCTGATGTACATTTAGCAGAGCTGCCATACTCTATAGATGAGCATATCTGATCAATCGTTGCCACTGCCCAACTATCCGGCAAAATTGGCATATATAAATCAGAAGGTACAGCAGTCTCTTGATATTTTCCTTTATTCTTCCACATATCTCGTCGTTTAGCGAGAATACAATCAAGAAATTCTTTACCAGATCCCAGGCAATTTTTATTCTCTTCTCGCCAATCTTTGGTGAGTTCGCCGGTAACGGCTGCTTTGAGGATGGATTGACGATAAGTAGAAAGCAGTTTTTGTGTTCTTTTCAAAGCTGCTTCAGCTTCATCTAATTTACTAAATAATTCTTCAATCTTTGAAACAATTCTTTTTTGTTCATTTAAAGGAGCAATAGGAACAATTTGATTCTGCAACACAGCTTTGGTTATAGCTTTAAATATTGTTCCAGTCCCTTTACTTGATAATTCTGTTTCAATAAATTTTAAATAAAAATGAATAAATTCACTAACTACTGTTTGAGGTCTTACTGCTGCTAAACCACGACCAATTGCACAATTTGACTGAGCTATATTTGTTGACCCTACTGGGGCACGGATAGAAAGCAGGATATCACCTGCTTGAGCATATTTTTTCGGCTGTATACACCAAACCTTAACAACTGGATAAATAATACCAAAATCTGCCTTGCCCTGAAAAAAAGGAAATCCCTTTTTTTGGTTATTATAAGTTACAGAGGGTGGAGATTGGCCGAAAATCAATTCACTTACATTCACAAGTGCAGTTTTTTCCCAACCTTTCGGTAAGTTTATCATTATGCCACCAACGCTAATTGTAAATTTTCTAGCATATTTTTCGCTTCCATCCCAAACAACTCTCTCACTCTTAATAAGCCACCTCGCTCAGAGAAAAAGTGAATTTCGCTAAAATCACGCTCCGAAATCTCTACATTAGCAGCAATATGATTACGTATCAGACGCAACCAATCCTGTTGTTCCGGCGTAAACTCCATACCTGCTTTTTTTTGTCGACCCATCCATAAGTTAAAGCGCTGTTCTACCTGTATGCTAAACGGTTCAAGCACTTGATTTAGTCCCAGAGCAAATCGAACTAGCGATACAATTTCAGTGAGTTGCTGGTCTAATGGAGCTCCGCGTACTCTCGATTTTTCGAGGCGCTTATATGCTTGCCAAACATCCGCAGTGGTAAGATAATGCGGAGAATCTCCCAGTTTTCGCACTAGCTCTTTAATCATGGCATAAGTGAGACGTTGCTTGCCATAGGGTTGATTATATAAAATCTGTAAAGCAGTTAATTCATCTTTATTGTCTTCGATGAATTTTTTAAAGGAAGCAATACGTTGCCTGGCTTGCACTAAATCATAATCAGCAGAAATAACTGCATCGGTGGATACGTCATCAATCACAATATCTGATTTTTGTTTAATATCTTTTAATACTTGTCGAACTTTAGGATCATCAAAAATTTGGCAGGCTTCCTCTGTGAGTTCTTTTTGTACTTGTTCTAATTGAGATTCCTCATATTGCTTACCATACTTCATCATTGCCATAGACTGTACTTTGTCCATATCAATAGCATCCAGCAAGCTATTAGCCATATCGCACAAATCGCGATTTCCGGTGATGTTGGAAATGTTGGCACGGTCTTCTGCATCCAGCTTACGATCTAGCGCTGCTAGCCTCCCCGCCAAACTTGAAAGACCATCTTCATCTCTACGACCTTGTGCAATTTGATCCAGAAGCTTATCAAAGCCTAAAGCACGCTTACGTTCCAGAGGTTGGGAAACATGTTTTTTGCTTTCCGCTACTCCCACGGCATCAATCAAGATAAAGCGAGTTTTAGTTTTAGCATCAGGCGTAACCGATTTTAAATCAGCATCGGCCACTGAACGCACTCCCCGGCCTTTCATTTGTTCATAATATCCTTCAGATTTCACATCTCGCATAAAAATTAAGATTTCTACAGGCTTGATGTCCGTACCTGTAGCAATCATATCCACAGTGACGGCAATACGAGGTAGTGGATCAACACGAAAAGCCTTAATGAGCGTTTTAGGTTTTTCACCCGTATTGCGGTAGGTAATTTTTTTGGCAAAATCATTACTTTCACCAAATATTTCACGCACGATATGGACTATTTCTTCAGCATGATTATCGTCTTTGGCGAAAATTAATGTTTTAGGAATCCACTCTCCGCTGCGATCAGGGAAAAGTTCGGTAAACAATTTTTCTTTAAAACATTGAATAACTGTGCGTATCTGATTGGGCGCAGTCACTGAACGGTCGAGTTCTCTATGGTTGTACTCAAGATCGTCGTCTAATTGGCGATACCGCATAGCACGCGTACGGCGATCACGTATTGGAACGGTATAATTTGCTTCTATTCTGCTACCCTGCTCGGTTATTTGAGTTCGAATACGAAATACTTCATATCCAACATTAACTCCATCAGCTACTGAACGCTCATAAGGGTATTCTGAAACCAAATTTTGATTGAAAAATCCTAAAGTATTTTTAGATGGGGTAGCAGTAAGGCCAATAATATGGGCATCAAAATATTCGAGGACTTGACGCCATACACCGTAAATAGAACGATGACACTCATCAACAATAATAAAATCAAAAGTTTCAATGGAAATATCAGAATTATAATCGACAGATTGAATATCGCCATCTTCACTTTCCCAAGTTTCAAAACCGGATGTCTCTTCATTACTGATATCTAATTCTTCACCGCGCAGCATTGAATAAAGTCTCTGTACGGTAGTAATCACCACTTTGGCATCTTTATCTATATGGTTATTTTGTAGATGTTGAACAATATATGTTTCTGCAAATCGATGACTCGCTCCTGGTGGGTGATATTGCTGAAATTCCTTTAAAGTTTGATCGCCTAAATTATTTCGATCAACTAAAAATAAGATTCTTCGTGCATGAGAGTATTTAATCAACCGATAACTAAATGTGCAAGCTGTAAACGTTTTTCCTGCACCGGTAGCCATCTGGATCAATGCTCGCGGACGATCTTCTGCTAGGGAAATTTCAAGATTTTTGATTGCATCAATCTGGCAGTCACGCAAACGATTTCTATCTAACAGTGGCATTTCTTTAAGTAAACTACGTAGGGTCTTTTTTCCATTAATCAGCCATTGATATAATGTTTCAGGTTGATGAAAAGCAAACAATCGACGTGAGCGTGGACGAGGATCCCACATATTACGAAAAAAAGTTTCCTTTCCAGTACTTTCATAATCAAAAATTAAAGTATCTGACCATTTTTCTAAATGTGCTGGCAATCTTTGCATATATTTTTCAGATTGTTCAGCGACACCACTCAGGGTATAACCTTCGGGCTTAGCTTCCAGCACACCCGCAGCTTTTCCCTTAACAAATAACAGATAATCGCAAGGTCCTGATGGAAGTTGAAATTCACGAACAGCCACACCTAAGGCAGCGTTTCGATTAAAATTTTCTTTATCTTGCAGCACCCATCCAGCCGCCTGTAGGAGCTTATCGATTTCATTTCTAGCTTTTTGCTCCGGGGCTGCCATTGATCTTTCCAGTGAATATCCATCCTTAATAAGGCCAAATTAGACACCGCAAAAATTTCGTGTCTTTCTAAGGCTAGACAGTATAGCAAATTATGACGGCCTTCGAAATGCATTAATTTGTATAAAATAAACTATTTATATTGGTATGCTGGGAAAAATTTATCTTGTAGAAATAATTTCGGCGCTGCAGACTCCCCGCTTTCTCAATTTGAGCGATGAACTCACCACCTGGAAGCAGGCATACTATTGTCACTCATAACATCAATCCCACCAACGTCATAACCATAACATCGTCCTTCTACCAAAAATTTCCCGTTATGATAAGTCAAAATCGCATAACCATTTTTAGCATCAGGTAAATTTACATACCAAAGTTTTTTAAACCAAAAGTCTTTGCGTGGAATTTCGCGTTTTATCACCTCATAAGCTAGCCCAGCTTCCTCCGTTAGTCCATCAGGCAGTACAGGTAATTTTTCTAATGCTGAATTTAACCAAAATAACGATTCATTCATATCACGGATAGTAAATTCATTCCACACACAAGTATAAGGCGCTCCCATATGGCCACTGATCCAAATATCTGGCATAAAATGAATGATTAAACGCGTTAGTAACGGTTCTTTGCCTGGACTGACATGAGAAACAAATATCGAAGGCTTGCTTTTCTTTTCAAGATTTTTGTACAACACACCAAATTGATGTAGGGTTGACCAAACTTTTCCTGCTCTGCCAGCAATAGGTTTATCAAATAATTTATTGCTTGCCAAAAAATTTCCGCCTATACCAAATAACTTAAATCCAGTTTCATTATCTCCAGCAATTTGACAAATATTATCTTCATCTAATAAATTTAAATGATAAATATTATTATTTAGCTTTAATTTTTTCAGGACATAAGAGTCTTCGTGATTGCCGTATACGGCATAGACTGGAACATGAAATTTTTTATTACTATCCTGATAGTCTGAGAAATTGCCCAATAATTGATGTCGTTTTACAATTCCAATTAAAGTTTCACGATCAGTTTGTTTATCAATACTATAATTTCTCCAATAAGTGGAATGGGAAACAAGCAATCGTAGTTCACGACTGCTAATGTGTTTATAACTGGATTCATCATAAAATCCAAAATCACCTGCATGAATGGCTAAATCTACCTTTTCTTTTTCAGCTAGATCATTAATTATGTCAAGATGGCCGTGAGTATCACTAATTAACAATATCTTAATCATGCGTATCCTGTTTCGAGATCAAATATCCCTTATTTCTATGCGCGGGTGGTAATACTCTGCCTTGCCTGCTTCCACAGTTAAGTTTGCCAAGGGTTGAAAATACGCTTGGCTGTGGGTATGACCACAAAATACCAGAAATTCTGTAGAAGTGTTTTCTGCTGCTACCTTCATTAAGGTGTCACCCATGATTTTCGATCCAAAAAATGGCAACCAATCTTCCTCGCTAATCTTGCCTCCATACATACAATTTTCTTTAAAAGGCGGGACATGTGTTAAAATAATAATCTTTTTAGGTTGTTGTTTAAGCGCCAAAGAAAGATTTTCTTGAAGTCCCAATGCATCTGCATCAGCTAATTGTTGCATTTTTTCCAATAATGCAAATTTACCTGTAATTCTTGCTTGAAGTAACTCTGCAATCATATGACTGTCATTTAAAACTACTCGGCTATTTACATAATCCCCCAGCCTACCATCAGCCCAGCCGTCTACACCAATAATCATTGTATCAGGATTTAAAAACTGGGCACCTGAAGACGACAGCCAAAACAAATTGGGATGGCTCTGATTTAATAGATCCATTTCTTTCCGAACTGTTTCTACGCTTCCTCTATAATAATCATGGTTTCCCAATACAAAATAAATTGGCTTTTTGATCTTTTCTATCATTTCTTGCATTATTTTTGACACAGAAGGCGCTTCGGCAATATCTCCGCTGATTAATATTGCCTCACTTTGTGTATCTATAATCTGTTGATAAAAAATTTTCCGCTCAGATTTATCAAGAAAATTAAGATGAATATCTGTTAACCATGCTAATTTCATACATTATCCGCGGTTTATTATCCTTTCGATACGTTCTTTAACTTTCTGAACCCTTTGCATAGTCACGGTTGCGGGACCGTCACTCACGTGTCCAGGTAACGAAAGCTCAAACTGGTCATCTTCCATCATCTCCGAAAAGCTAATCTGCAAATGCCGCCTTAAATCGCTATCTGCTAATTCTACTTCATCGGCAATTTCAACTCTGCCTGCAATTAAAGTAATAATATCCTCCAAATCATGACTACTCCAGAAATCGTTATGGCCTCTTGTCTTAAACGCTTCTATTTTTGTTGCTAAAAAATATGGAGCAGCAATCGATTTGATAACCAAATTATCCGCAATTTGATGGCTCAACGGATTTTCCAAAGCCTCTTTATACCAACGATTTCCAAAACCTAATATTTTTTCATTAGTTGGCATGACATCTAAAATAATATTTTCGTCATGAAACCACCGGCAAATCACGGCTTCATGTATAGATTGCCTGAAACCCTTCTTACTCAACTCTTTTCCAAATTTGGTGTAATCCCTTGATGAAACGATATCAACGATACAATCCACATCTTGGGTAGGGCGAACATCCAGCGATAATGGGTCATTAATAAATAATGCCGTTGTACAGCCACCCACATACACGACTTCATTATTCAATTCTTCTAGCTTTCTAGCCACAATCTCTAACTTGGCTAAATTCGATGTCGCTCGAATACGCCTATTGTCCATGCAATCTCTCCTTTAATAATTTTATGGCTATGTTACGTTCTCTGGCCCGACCTGAGCGTATTGCATCAACCAGCGCCAATAACTCATAAAAAATTGGATCCGGAAACCGCGCAAGTGAACGAGGTACCGAGCGATAAAGCGGATCTAAAGCTAGACCACGTTTATCGCCCTCCGCATCTGGCCATACTGGAATAGGATCATCGCCTATTACAATATGTTTTTCAAATACAGGGGAAGCATAGCTGGTAGCAATACCGCGGGTATACTCACCTAATTGTGCAGGGAAAAAATATTTCACTGCTGAAATGAGACATTCCTCACAAGCCGCTTTTACTGGTAACAGGATAATTTTATGTTGCCTACTCACAGGCCCCAATAATCCAGCCAACATTAGACGCTTAATGCCGGCATGGACCTCGGAAGTACTCATACATAAATAAGTAGCTAACTCTTTCTGAGACAATTCCTCAGATTGCCCTTTCGATAGGGTTAGAGAGGCTAGTATTTTTAGCAATATCACTATGTCTTGTGGTTTAAGCATATGTTGATTCCTTTTAGGTTTTTTCTAAATATATCATATAAATTCGTAATTCGCGAATCGCGAATCGCGAATCGCGAATTTCAAACAAAATATGCCACTGTTATGTGATTGATTTAAAATGAATTTTTATAACTATTTCTTGTTCGCGAACCGCGAACGATGCAGTCATTGTGAATTCTAGAATTTAGAATGGCAGAATCTCATCTCTAGAGGCCATTTCCCCAAAAAAAAGACCATCATTATGATCTTGCTACCACTTATTTATGACCTTTATTTGATCAATTTCCTTACGTCACGAAAATGATTATAGTAACGGCAAGTTTAAGTTTATGGCATAATTTCACAGTAATGATAGAATGTTTAAAGGGTCGCACGCGGGTTCAATTCTTTTTTAAGTACCGAGATTTTAGGGGTATATTTTGGGGTATGATGCAAAAATCTAACTCTGAAATACATTTAGAATCAAATGACTAACATCAGAATTAAATTCCCGCCGCCCCATTTTTTACTATCTGATTTTATAAGATAAATTTCATTTTCAAAGGAATTTTTAAAAAACCAGACATCCACTTTATATGAAATTTTAAGTACATCATGTATTGACACTTGCTTGTGCTTTAGAACTTGTTTACTAACAATGGGTTAAAATAAGGTTTGATGGCTGTATCAGGAATAGTTAAATGATGTTCTTGTAGTTTACGTTTGGCTTCTTTTAACCCTTCCACACTGATTGTCCTATTAGCAGTACGTTCTAAAGAAATAGAAAATTGTTTATAGGCTAACACAAATAGCTGGTTTTGCAGATATAATTCAGCTAATAGTTCATTTGCAGGTTTGACTGGTATAGGTGGACCATATCCAAAACTGATGCTATTTTCAATGTCAGTGGCTTGTTCCGCAAACTGAATGGCTGTCGATAAATGGCCTTGGGCTGCAGCTTTTTGCGCCTCTAATTCAAAGTAAATAATTTTGGCTATTTCAATTCCTCCTTCGTTGATTGCACTAAAGTAATCAGTGTCAGGATAACAACTGGCTATCGCTGAATTCGATTTTATCGAAATGTTACTGAGCTTATGTAAAAAATCAATGACGTGTTGAGCTTTAGCTGGGTCCTGTATTACTTTCATACCTTGAATATAGGCATTACTAGCAATAGCTGATATCTCAATATCAATGCCGGTTGTATTCACACCGGTTAAATCTGCATGCCATTCTTCTGTATCCGAGATATAGGCAGCTCGCATTAGAGAGTAATACCATTTGACCATGGCATCATTGGGGCTCTTTTTATAAATTTGTTCCATGGTTTTTACAGATTCATAAGCTTTTTTGTAATTTTTTAGCTGTAAATAGCCATAGCTTAGCCATTGCAAAGCATGTAATGCATGCACGTCATAATGCCCAGTAGTTTTCCGTTCAATAACACCCATATTCCAAGCGGCTAGGTTAGAATTGACCACATCGTTCCACATTCCTAATGCCAAATAAATATGAGACGGCATGTGGAGTGCGTGAGCGGATGAAGGTGCTATGGCTGCATATTTACGTGCGAAACGTAATCCTAAGGGAGAGAAAAACTACCGCCCTACTCCCGAAGTCTCTGATTGAATATCACAATTTACGAATATCTCTTTAATTTCTAATGATCGTAACATACGTCTTATTGACTACTCGCGATATTTGCTACTCGGAGTAATAGTCACAGTAATATCGTAAGGATGTGCTGAATCATACTTGAGACTACAACTCGATAAACAGGGATGAGAATTATCCAATATCTTTACTTTTGGTACAGTTCCATATTTAGAGTAAGTAATGTGGATTTCATAACAATGACCTAACTGAAGGCGCGGATTATCAATGCACTGAGGATTATTGGGATCCTGTAATTTAAAACCTGCTGTACTGATACTGTCACTGGGATAGAAATCTCCCGTGAAAGTGACGTCTCCTCCATTAGGTTGAACTGCATTTGGCTGCCCACTAAAAAAGCCATTACCGGATTGTGTATAATCAAAAATCTTATATGTCACATTCAGATTATTGTTGATGGTGACCGTAGCGAATTCCCCTCCTCGCGCATAAGCCACAGATATTGAAGATAAAGCAAGGAAACCCAGAGACAACGTTTTAAATAAATTTATTCGCATAACTACTTCTTCCTATTTTGTGTTTTTTATTACAGCTATTCTAAAGTAATTTTTTGGATTGATCAACATTTGATCTTATTTTCTTTTATTGTTTGAAGTCCGGCAATGTTGGCGTATCATTACCGAAGTACTCACGGATCGCTAACAAGGAGAAGATATATGGAAATTTTGATGGTTTTGACTTCGCACGATCAATTGGGAAATACAGGCCGCAAAACTGGTTTCTGGCTGGAAGAATTCGCAGCGCCCTATTTTGTTTTTAGAGACGCAGGGGTGAAATTGACTTTAGCATCGCCGAAAGGTGGCCAACCTCCAATCGATCCAAAGAGCGATTTGCCAGAAAATCAAACTCCTGCGATGACCCGTTTTAAGCAGGATGAGGCCGCAAAAAAAGCACTCTCGCAAACGGTTAGGCTGGCAGACATGCAGGCGGAAAATTTTGACACGGTATTTTATTCGGGTGGCCACGGCCCTTTATGGGATCTTGCAGAAAGTCCCGTTTCAATCGCCCTGCTTGAGTCTTTCTATAATTCCGGTAAACCCATTGCTTTGGTATGCCATTCCCCTGGTGTGCTTCATAGGGTGACTTATAAGGGCGACCCTTTAGTCAAAGGTAAGAGGGTGACCGGTTTCGCCAATAGTGAAGAGGAAGAAGTACAACTGACCAAAATAGTGCCATTCCTTGTCGAGGATGAATTGAAACGTTTAGGTGGACTCTTTGAAAAAGCGCCCAATTGGCAAAGTTTTGTTGTTATTGATGGTCGCCTTATCACGGGTCAGAATCCTGCATCATCCACTGCTACGGCGCAGGCGCTACTGAAAGTTCTTTCCAGGAAAACGAATTCAGCCTGATGAAAAATACAAGTGAACTTGTAGCGAATTCACCCATAATCAAAAAAGGATCATTTATGAAAAAATTAACCTTGATAAGTTTATGCTTTCTAGCTTCCGGCGTAGTTTCAATAGCAAATGCTGCATCAAATAAATGCCCTTGGGTTGATCCAGATCAACTTATTCCTCCAATGGACGGCACGTTACCCTGCCATTTATCAGGTGTCGGAGGCGGCGGTTCCACTATACTGCAAATGCCTGGAGCAGATGGTGAAACAGTGAATTTTACTTTAGTTCTTAGCGCCAATACTGATAATACTGAAGTAACTAATATTTCAGTAATATACTATACTAATTGCAAAATGGTGAATCCTAAGACCGGTGGTACTTGGGACCCGGTACAAGTTGCCCCCATTAATTTAAAGCCAGGCGAATCCACAAAAATAAATGTCAGCAGCAATTGTACCTATCAGTGGGTGTCAGACAATGTAGGAGCACCTTATTTAGTCGCTGGGTCTGTTAATATTGCCCAGCCAGTACAAAAGGCGGAACGCTTTTTTACTATCTCTAAAGAGTAGCAAAACTGTAAAGATGTCAAACGATGTACGGACTGGCAGATGCCAATGCGGTGAGATTCGTTATGAACGTGTGGGACAGACCCTTGCGCTCTATATTTGCCATTGCCGGGAATGCCAAAAACAATCCGCTTCAGCCTTTGGCATATCTCTTGAAGTGAAGATTGATCATACTCACTAAGGGGGTTTTAATAAACTGTTTTTTTAAAAATTAAGTTCCCTAAAAACAGTACCTGTTTTTACCTGATCAGAACTGTGGGTTTGAGTGGGGATCGATGAACTCTGGGTTTGTGTGCTTTCTGAAAAAAAACAGAGAGTGGCGGGTTCTTCAGACTGCGATCTGCATAATCTGGAGAGATCTTTAGATACATTTTCAAATTGCCCGTCCCCATTTTTTAGTAGAAAGTAAGCAAATTTCGTGGCTGATTCTAATATAGGTAGAAATTTTTTAGCCATAGGAAGACTGCCAAGGATGTCAAAAAATTGAATGAGTAATTGACAGCGATCATAAAAAGTATCTTTTTGAGCTTCCGTTATTTCTAAATAAGAATGACTTAATGTTGAAAGCTGCTTTACTTCGATACCAATACTGGGGAAGACTTCGTCAGCTACACCTTCAGCATAATTTTCGGCATTACTGAATACATCATCGAAATGAGCGATAATTGTTCTGAGAGTTTTAAATGCAGTGTTTCCGGAATCAAAAATCCACAAATTTTTAAGACCGGGATTTGAGTAAGACAATGTTAACAGTTGAAAATGCCAATGCTGCCCTACCCCGACTAAAACCAAATGATACAATGGCTGGTTTTTGTTTATCTTTTCGTTCTTTGAAAGCGTATAGAAATTGATGGCCATTTGCATTTCAAGACAGCCACCAAAACGGTAAGAAGGATCTAATTTTTGATCGTCACCCGCTATTGACGAGTTAATGATACTATAAACAGGGATTCCTAATGCCTCTTGTGAGCTTAATAAGTTTTGGTTTAAGTGAGGGAATAATGAACTTAGTTTTTCGATTTTAGAGGCTTTTTTTAAAAAGGTATCTAAATCCACTGCAGTTAAATCTCCTATTTTATTTTCAAGAAATTCGTTGGCAATTTTTTTAAAACTCTGAAATTGATTCTCTAACAACTTAATCTTTTTTGGGGAATCGGCATTAATATTTGAATTAAAATCGGTTATTCCCGATAATACCCGGCAAGCATTAAACAAACTCCAGTATCCACAATCAGAGCTATCCGCTGATTGTTTAGGCGCCTTAACCATATCTATTTGAAAATGGACTTTAGGTAAAAAAGTCTTATGTCTTTTTATTTTCTCAATACGAATCCGGGCTTTATCAAAAATAGAGGGGATTATATAACCCAGTATTAATAATGTGATATCCGCCGGAAAATTATTTTTAAGCAGGTTTTGAATTTCCAGAGTGAGCTTAGGAAAAATCAATGCCCTGTATGAACTAGTAAATAATTGCCCCGACAATGAAAGACAACGGAATGCCTGGAAGGGAGAGGGATTATAGTAAAGGTTAACATTGGCTAATTCAAAAAATTTCCAAATCAATATCTCATCATTTAATAGATTGATCAAATCAGTAAATCCCGCATGGGACATAGTGCGTTGGGGGGAATTTTTAAAATAATGATAAATCGCGAACAGAACAACGACTTGTCTTTTCTTATAGGTTTTTGTTGAAATTTTTTCTTCTGGATTATTGTCAATGATTTCGAAAAAAGGAGTTAAAAATTTATTTAAAATTATATTTTCACTTTGATAAAGTAGCATCAAGATATCAACCATTTTCGAATCGGTTTTCAACTGTTTTTCATCTAAAATTTCATTATGATCAAAAAAATCGTCAGAAAATTTGAAAAAGTATGCAAAATGATAACTGGAATCATATTTATGTAACATCATGTACACATTGGATGTACAAGAGTAACGCACTGCCTGTTCAAAAGCAGTAGCAACACACCGTTCAATAGGCAGATTTAAATTCAACGCGAATTGAATTAGATAATCTAAAATTAAAAAATTATCAGGTTTTGCAGCAAATTGACTCATTATTTGATTTGATCGGGTGAAATTTTGAAAGTCTAAATCTGTATCCAAATATTTTAAAGTCAGTTTTTTCAGGGTAAGTTTTTCAGAATCGTTTAAATCACAGGCGTCTTTCTCTTTTTGATAACAATGTACGGGATGTTTTTCATCAAGAAAAATCGTGCGGATTAATTCATTACCGTTATAATAACAAATCTCGCCATCCTTAAAAAACTTTATGCTATCAGCTTTTTCCTTCTCATCAGGACAAATGACATTATAATTACGAATCACGACAATACACTGTTCCTCATTTTTTATTGATTTTTTAACAGCTTCCGGTCCCAAAGGATTGTATTCAAGATTGCGAAAATCGTGAACCTGAAAGGAATATTGATTTAAGAAATCCAGATCATCGAGATCAACAATGCCAAATACTGATTTATAATATTTTTCTTCATCTGCTATACTCGGAAAATTTTGACTGAAAATAGTTTCCACAACAGCAGAATATCTTTCTGATTGTTTGGATTTTTCTTTGGATAATTTTTCGTCCAGACGTGTATGAGCTTGCAAAAGAGGGAGCTCTCGGCCTTTTTTAGCGTAATCATCGATAAGTGACGAGGCATCATTATCAAAATTGACTTCGTCCTGATAATGGTTAGATAAAATTTCTAAAACTTTTTTTTTCATGATGAACCATTCCCCGGCTTCTGTATATTTATTTAATAAGATTCGAAGTATAAACTATCCCAAAACCCATGTCAAGAAAAGCTAATACCCCCTTTTGCAGAATACGGGTGCGCCCGTATTCTGTAATTTATTTAACATCATCACTGCCCCATAAGTGCTTATCGCGGCAAAAATATGTTTTAGAGTATGCCCGCTCACCAGTCCACCTAACCTGTAAATGGTTAGGTCAAAATGTTCAAACAGTTTTGCCAGCCCGTAAATAATAAACATCCCTATATATATTTTCAGGGGCGGATAAGATTTTGGAAAGAGATAAAGAATAGCCATAATCAAAAAAATCGTATAGAACTGCGCTATTGCGTAAAGTCTTAAATCGCCCTGCCCTTGTAATTCAGTCCAATGCCAGTATAAAACCGAAAAAATTCCAAATAGGATGAGCGGGATTAATAGCCAAAATCCCAGTTTGAAATTGACTCTTTCCATAATCGTTAGCGATAGTAACGACATAAAAACAATGGTCATTGGTATTCTATCCCACACTAAACGATCGTTATCGGGCGACCAGTGATAATAAGCGGAGCCGATGCCCGTCATAAAAATGCCAATGAATAAAGTTAAAAAAATAATAGCTTCTTTTCCAGTTAAATTTTTATTTTTCCATTGCCGCCAAAGTGATAGAAAGCCAGCGATACTTACCAGAATAAATAACATATTAGAAATTACATTGGCGAAATTCGGAATACCCGCTATTTTCCTCACGTCGCTGAATTCATGATAACTGCTCCATTGAGGAATTCTCGGCGCCAATGCAAAAACAGCAATAAAGATTGCGAGAGTTAATACCGCCAAAATAAATAGATATAATTTTTTTTTGGGCATATAGTTCCCTAAGGCCGGGCCGGCGGTAATGTTGCGCGAATACTCCGGGAAAAATCCGCAGAGTTATCAGCAGCCTGTGCGGCCTGATTAATATTGGAAAGCCGGCGCAATTCCTCAAAAGGTATTGTTGTGTTTAGCCAGCCCGTACTATAAAGATAACCATCAATCCAGCCATTCAAATAATGACGGATATCAAAGCGTCTGACGCGGCCCGCGGAATTGGCATAACGCACAATGTTAACAGTACAACTATTGCTTAGCAAATTATAGAATTCCGGCCGGTCGGCGAGTTCGTTAATCCGCTTGAGATAGACCAGAAAGAGCCGGCGGGCATTTTCAGGCGATATTTTTATATGATAAAGAAAAACCTGCTCCTTTCTGTAGTTGGTGCGAACCCGCACGATATCCCTCTCATCGCCCACCACGTAGATCAACTCAAACTGTTTGAAAAGTGAAGCGACCGGCGAAAATCCCTGGCCAATCTCGGGTCTTGTTTCAATAGAAATGCTGACAGGCGGCGCGTTGTCGAAAATAAAACTCAGAAAAGTGTGCCCTACTGGCCCAGGCATCCAGTAAGAAATGAAGAAATCCACCCCAATCAGATGCGAGAGCAATACCTCACGCTCTTCGTAGCGAATGGTAAAGTCATGCGTACTGCGATAATCAAAGTTGCGGAAACCCGTGATTCGCACGCGATCCCCTGCGATGAATACCCGTGGCATAACAGCTACTTCAGGCTGCCACTGACGATAATGGGAAGGCTGGATGCTCAAAAACCACACCAGCACAACCGCAAACAGAACCGTAAAAATCAGATAAAAAATTCTCTTGCGCGCAATCCAGAACGTCCAGATGCCGAATGCTGCGAATACAAGCGCCATCACCAGCCGTAACCAACCCCAGGGAAGATTTGAATAGTAAATCGCTAAAGCCGTCCAGACAATGAGTCCGGCCTGAATGAGATATTTAAATCCATGGATTAAACCCGCAAGCAGGCGCCACCCACGCGCTGCGGGAACCAATTACATTATCCCGCATTGGGAAAAAGTAGATCGTCGCGGACTCTGTTTATTTTCTGCATTAAATGTGCTCCCCGTTCTAACACTGCTTCCCGAATTTATGCTGTTATGTAATAGCGGGGTGTAAATTCCTGGGCCGGTTGTCGTGCTTATTGAAAGAGATTGTCTTGGAGTCTCGACGGTATTACGTTTTCTTTCATTATTGCCTGTTCCAATGTCTGAATTGAACTGTTTGAAAATATTACCCAGTAATTTAAGATCGATATTTTGCTGAGAGTTTTTAAGAGTTTCATAGAATTTTTTATATTCTTTGGAGATGGATAATTCTTTTAACGCATCCAGATCTTCTTTTTGGCGGTTACAATTTTCAATCAAATCCAAACGAATGCTTTCCAAAGCATTTCGTTCTCCTTCCAAACGGAAGCGTTCATTGCGAGCTGGCGCTGCCGTTAAATATGTAATAACCGGGCTGGTGACTACACCCAGTGTAATACTGACCACCCAGACAAGAGTGGGATCCAGTTCAGCTTCCTCAAGCGCAGAGCCAATATAATAACTGATCATCGCAAAATTGGAAAGCACGATGGCTTTGGGTATTAAAGAAGACGACCGAAAATACTGCCAGACTTTTGAAAAAAAGCTTAAGGAAGTCGAATTTTCCTCATCCAGTTTGGTTTGAATTCTTGTTTCTATCATCATTTCATCTGAATCATCAGAAATACTGTTCGCACGACCGGTGAATTGGGTTTTAGTAACGACCAAACGCTTGTCTAACTTGATTTCAAAATTCTGATCATTAATAGCTTTATTTTCACTCAGACGAGTGGTAATTATTTCCAATAATGCGAATGCTTTTTGCAGGTATTGTTCAGGTAATTGAAAACTATCGAAGGCATGGTGTTGACCTTTTTTTTTGATATAGTCAACCTGCAATTGATGACACCTTTGTTTGAGTTCACTGACCTCTATTGAAAGATGCGAAATGGCTTTTTGCGAGTCTCGCTCAGCGCCATATACGGTCACCAACCCAACGCCCGTTCCCGCGAGAGCGCTAACCAAATAGGCAGCTATCTTATTACCGATTACACCAGACAATGTTCCGGACAGGTAAAAAATCGTTGCGCCGCCAGAAGCAAAAGCAACGACTGTTTGTGACATGGAAAATTGATAAATATAAGTTGCAACGCCGGTCACACAAGTTTTTATTTTTTTCATATAGCCTCTTCCATTTAGACAATATTAGGAAATTCTACAGTTATAATAATATAATTTTCCTCAAAATGGAAACCTATATAGTCATCGCGATTGAATTTTCGATATCGTCATTGCGAGCGCCAGCGAAGCAATCCAGTACAGAACATTGTCCGAAGTACGTGCTGGATTGCTTCGCTGGCGCTCGCAATGACGGGTTGAACCTAAAATTCATTCCGAATGACTATATCCTCCCGCGGAAAGCGGTATCATTTAAATATCGGCTGGGCAGTGGCTTTTTGAATGGCATTCACGGTGCCTTCGACAATAAGATCTACGCCTATTTTTCCCATATCCGCGCTGGCGTGAGTGGGGTCGCCGTGCACACCATCCGCAATTCCGGGCTTGTGAGCGCTGGTCTGGAGAAGATTTAACCTCACCAGCGCAGGGTCGAGCGCCAGCATCAGCGATGTATCGCCAAGCCCTGCATGAGCGCCTATTTCCGCCGCCGAATAGCCTTTATTTTCCAGCGCCTGAACATATTGTTTTTGAGTTATCTGATAATATTCCGGCAGTGCATACGCTCGAACACCTGTGGAAGCCCATTTTTGATTTAGAGTATCGGCCACTTTTTTTTCCTCGGCCTGATAACCGCCATGATCCCCCAAAAAAACGATGTTGCGAAAACCATGCAATTTAAAGCTTAGCGCTGCGGATTCCAGCATTTGATCGAAGGTGTCATTGGACATCGTGATTGTCCCCGGGAAACGCATGTGTGCTGTGGGCGGATCGATATTACCCTCCGGAACATAGGCAATCACCGGAGCCACCAGAGCGTTCCCGAGTTTTAAAGCAATTTTTTCCGCGAGCATTTTCACCCGCTGATTATGTTTCCCTAAAGCCATGTAAGGGCCATTTTGTTCAGTGCCGCCAATGGGAATAATAATAGTCGTTTTGCCAGACTTAATTTGATCGCGCAATTCTGTCCATGTGAGATCTTCTAACCGGATCGTGTCAGGCGTATTGGCAAGCCCCACTGATACTGGAAACATAATAATAATTAATACCCATAAAAAAATAACTTTCAGAGGAAAATTTTGATCCTTCACATTTTTCTCCCTATATATGGCAAGAAGATTATACTTTATCATAGACTTGAAAAAAAAGATTTAGGTCTTATATAAAAATTATAGAATTTTTTAAAATGGAGAATTATTTATGAAAAAATATTTATTTAGCCTGCTTTTGTTAACTCCGGTTTTCTCCCCTCATGCCACTTTCGCAGCGGATAAGACAACAGCAGCTCAGACAGCAAAAAGCGATTCAGGTTCGCAGATCCTGCTTTATGAGAAACCAGATACCCAGAGTCATGTGCTTACCAACCTGAGGCCTGATGATCGGATCATCCCATTTTACAAAGAAAAAGACTGGATAAAGATAGGTTTACCACAAAATGGTCAGACAGGATGGGTGAATACTAAACAATACATTCAGGCGCGCGAAAATTTTTATCGACAAAACGTGCAAAGTGTTTATGTGCAGGTAAAAGAAAGTGCGGGTGATAAAACTTCCAAAACTATTATCGCCTATAAAAATGGAAAAAAACTCAGTGATGCCGAAGCGGCTAAATTATATCAGCAAATGCAGCAGGAAAACCAACGGAAAATGAGATTCTGGTTAAGTAATGCGGTTATATTCGATGAACTAAACCAGAATTTCAGTACCCTACAAGGCTTTAACGATGGATTTTTCAGCGCGCCGATCATCATTTTACAGGATTCGGGAGCAGAAAAAACTCCCGAAAAAAACCGCCCTGCCAATTGAGGGAGGTGGAAAAATCACATTATTAAACAGAATTTTTTCTCAGCACTCTTTCGTTTCTCTTCCAGTGCTGGTTTCAAAGACTTAAATAAATTAACGGAAATTTCCTTATAGGTTTCCGGTGAAATTTCATAAGATCGCGGTCTCAAGTTTAATACTGCAATTTTGTGTTCCGGATTAAAATCCGCAAAAACGTCCCGGAAGCGCATGTCTAGAGCCAGCCTGCTGAGCAAATCTCTCCACGCAAAAAACTGAAGAGAATCGTCCGTTTTTAACCGGAGAGGTTTACTCAATATATTTTCCAATGCTCTGGAGACATTCAAATCCTTTGCACAGCGGCAAACCCGGCGAAAAGCAAACAAGTCTGCCAAATTCAAATAGACGGCAGTATACGCAATTAATTCCGATGGTAATTTATCAAATAGGCTATTTTCTTTTTCTTCCAAGTTCTTACTCATAAAATTATTTCTCCAAGGATTCCGATTATTATTAAGATTTTCAATTTGTCCTATTTTGTATCTTATTTAACAAAAAGTCAATGATGAATAATTTGTAACATGGGAATTTTTCAGGTAATCTTAATTTTCTGGGCGCTTATTCTGTTTCAGGAGCGGCCCTTATTTCAATTGCGGATGGTTAATTGCCCATGAAAATTAATAGCTTGAGATTACTGCCTACCGCGTTAAGCTTAATCGCCGGCAGCGTGGATGTCATCAGTTTCCTTGGGCTCAACGGCCTTTTCATTTCTCATATCACCGGCAATTTGGTGATTTTAGCAGTTCGAATCGTTAATGCCAAAACAGCGCCGATCGCATTACTGTTATCAGTACCGGTTTTTATTCTGGCGCTGGGTTTAACCAGGTTGTTTGTGTATGGCCTCGATGCAGTTGGCCGCCCTTCCCTGCAACCTTTGCTTTTATTGCAGTTTTTGTTATTAACGGGTTTTTTCCTGCTTGGCATCAGCTCGGGCGCACATATCGACCCCACCACCTCCGTTGCGATTATAGCGGGAATGCTCGGCGTTTCAGCGATGGCGGTCCAGAATGCTTTGGTCCAATTATCCTCGCGAGACGCTCCCACGACCGCGGTCATGACCAGCAATGTCACCCGTTTTGTTCTGGATTTGGGGGAAATATTTCTGGGCCGGGATAATAGCAGCATTACCAGAGCGCGTACCCGGGCTCAATACACCTGGCCCGCCATAGTCGGATTCGTGGTGGGCTGCGCCGCGGGTGCGGTTACCGAGGCAGAATTCGGTCTGTGGGCGTTGCTTTTGCCTGCGTCATTGGCCTTGCTGACTTTGGGACTCACTTACTTTTTCAAATAGCCCCACCTGAGAATTCTGCACCGGTTGGTCTAACGCAATGGGCGATACAAAATTATCGATTAACGCCTGCCAGAAATCATAATATAAATATTTCTGTAGCGGGTGATCATCGCTCTTCGGAAAACAGGGACCGTGATTAGCTTCCAGTAACCAGGGACGCAGATTGGCATCCACGAGAAAATCAAAACCAAAGAGCGCCAATGCACGTTTATCCCCGGTAACAAAAGCCTCGGGATGGAGTTGCCGTAACCCATCCATGATTTTGGCCGTTATGGTTTTTATTTTTGGAAAAAGATCGGGAAATAGCTCAAAACGCTGGGTGGGTATCTGGATCACGTTGACAGCGTTTTCAGATAAATGTTCATTGGTCAAATGCGAACTGAGATCGGTAAATTTTTGTGGCTGATAAGGATTTAAAGCCACATTTAAATAACCGTGTGGATAAATATACGCACCTGCGTAATTGGTAGCGACGACGAACATCCGAATACTGTATTTATGTCCGCGAAGTAAATGCGGGTTGGTAAGATATTGCTGGAGCACATGCTCTCCGCCCATGCGATTCGAACTCAAATAATGATCACCGACCTGGTCTAAATTTTCCAAAATTTTAATATGCCGCCCATTATTAAGCAGGGCCGGTTTTAAAATCCACGTTAAATTATTTAAGCTCTCCCGCAGGGCTAACTGATTGAGCACATCCATCCAGTTGTGATCATTAATCCCGAAAGTGACCGGCATGACCTCAGGACAATATTGTGCCGCCAATTGCGCTAACAGATGCTTAAATTCAAGGCGCTCCGCGGCCAATGCGTTAAATTGTAAGTTTCTTTCGGAAAAATTAGCATAAAAATTAAATCGGGCGGAGCTCCAGCCTCTTTCCCGCAAATACTGGGATAAATTATAAAGAGTGGGCGACTGCAATTGCCGCAAATAAAAACGGCATCGTTTTAATTTTTTATCCATTACGCCATCTGTCCGCTGAGAATTTTAGTAGACGCCATATACTGTGAAGACGGGCCATAAGCATATAACACCGTACCATTACTGATATAGTTGATCAACTGGTCCTTTTGCTTGGGATCCACAGCAAAACAGCCCCAGCTATTGCCCGCGCGGCCGTGTTGCTTAATAAACTCCTGAGTCACGTAATTAGCCGAGTGTACCACCACATTTCTCGCCAACGCCGTGCTGTTACTGGCCTCGAGACCGCGAATTCGTAAAGACCGGCCGTGATGGCCATAATAAGTATTCATAGTGAGATACACGCCAAGCCTGGAGGCGAGAGAACCGCCCGTATTGGAAAAATTCGTCGCAAAGGGCCCCCTCCCGGAACCTTTACCGTGCGCCACCGCCAGCGACATCAAAATATCACCGGTTTTAACATTAATCACATACATACGGGGTTTAGCCGAAGAAACGGTGTAGTCCACAATAGTAAGGATATCTTTATTACGCACCTGTGCGTTCTTCAATGCCCACTCATAGCCAGCAAAGGCCATTTGTACGGCTTTAGGACTTAAGTTGGTATTGTGGCTTAAATTGTAGGCAAGCTGCAGATAATTGGTTGCGCTTGCGGGGGCGCCGCTGTGTGCGAAACCCATACTCAAGGGTAAGGATGCCAAAGCGGCCACGATGATGAATTTAAATAAATGTCTCTTCATATTACCTCAGGGTTGAAGTTCTTCTCCACACCCTGGAGTAACGGTCCGAAACGTATATTATGTACTATTTCTAATCAAAAGTCAAGAATTTCTTACATAAAATATGTATTTCTTCCTTGAAAAAACTGTTAAATGTTTGAATTTTAGTCAATAATTTTAGTTATATGTATTTGATTTATTTGAAATTATTGCGGAAACGGCAACCCCCTCCAAAAAAACTTGCTTTCTTTTCCATATTATTGTCTAATAATTAGACAGTAAAAATAATCTGAAGATTGGTGGAAAAGCAATGGCAATAGAAGCGAATAAAATCAGAATCTGGGCGCTTACCCTCGTGACACTGTTCTCCTCCCGAGTCCTTGCTAATGACGTCTTTTTTCCCACAACCCCGGGAGTGTCGCTTTCGGGATATGCCGGCAACGGTTGGGACACTCAGGCAGATGTCATGACGCCGGTATTCGGTCTGCCGCTTAATTTTACCTATATTGATCCACAAATTAATTATTCCAGCTCCAACGAATACAGCGGCAATCTTGGCATTGGCCAGCGCTGGCTGAAGGGGAATAGCATTTGGGGAGCTTATGTATTTGGCGATTATAACCACTCGGCGGATAATCAAAATTTCTGGTTTGTCAGTCCTGGTGTTGAGCGCCTGGGTCGCACGTGGGATTTTAGCGCCAATGGCTATATTCCCGTCACCAAAGCTCTTTTTAATACCGGCACGAAATTTGCGGATGAAACCGGCGATTCCAGTCAGATCCATTTTTCCGGACACGATCAATACGACGAACTGGTTAATACTTTTGAATCGACCGGATGGGGAGCTGACGCGCAAATCGGCGCGCATTTGCCGTGGCGAAATATCACGTTATCGGTAGGTGGTTATTTTTTTGCACCTGAAAATAACCACGAAATCATCGGCGCCACTGTCGGCGCACAAATACCGATTAATAAATATTTGAGCGTTTCATTGAGTGAAGCTTATGATAGCGAAGCGCATAATACGCTAAAAGCCGGATTATCCATATCTCTGGGCGGACGACACAGCGGCTGGAATGATGCCGACGATTTAAGGCAACGGCTGGTCGATCCGGTCCAGCGGCAATTAATAATGGTGAAAGGCAGCGCGCATACCGGCGAACCGGTGTCCACCGGCGTTCAAGATCTGGGAAAAACCGCTATAGAGATGAGCAATATTTCTTTCTTTGTCCCCGGGGAAACGCAGGCGGGTGAGAACGTATCCGGCGACGGCACTTATGAAAATCCTTACCAGGGATTTAGCCAGAATACAGTTAATAACGCCAATCAGCAAAATAACCGGAATTTTTATCTTAATTCCGGTGTCTATAACCCTGAATACGCTGCCGGCAGCACTGAAATTATTTTAAATAACGACCAGATATATGGACGTCAAAATAATTTTTCCCAATCCGCGGAAGGTGACAACCGCCCCCTGGTGAATTTCAGTCAATCGGGTTTTGCTGTTTCTGATAATGATACGAAAGACAGTGTCAACGGTTTAATCTTAACAGGGACAAACATGGGTAATGGCATTGAGGTTAATCATTCCGACAATAGCGCCAATCCGTTAATGGTGAATATCGACAATGTTTCAATTAATGGTTTTAACACAGGAATTTCCCTCAATAACACTTCAAGCCAGGCAACCCATATTAAAATTACCGACGCAGATATCTCTAATAATTTCAACGATGGTATAATCGTCCAAAACCGCGGCAGCGGCGGCTTAAATTTAAGTGTTAACAAAAGCTCTATTGAAAATAATGGTGGTTCCGGAATTTATATAACGGATTATCAGTCCGGCGATCTGACGGTAAAAATTAATCGCGCCACGATCACAGATAATGCAAATAATGGTATTTACGCTATTAATGAATTTAACCCCGATACACTCCGTCTTGACGTAAAAAATTCAACGATCAGCGACAATGGCTACAATGGCATTCAACTGTATAACGGTACCAGCACCTATAACACTAACACCGGGGATTTAATCAGTCATATTGAAAATTCAGACATTAATGGTAACGGTTCAAACGGTATTATCGCCAGTAACACTTCCACCGGTTCAATGACATTAAATATCAAAAATTCAGATATCAACGATAATTCCCTGAACGGCGTAGAAGCGATTAATACCAGCGATACCGGCTCATTCTATTTCACTCTGCGCAGCTCCGGCGTATCCGGTAACCAATTGAATGGGCTGGAAGTGTTTAATGAAAGCAACAGCGGCTCATTTAATATATCCATCTTCAATTCAGCTTTCACCCATAATTCCGGAGACGGTATTTTCATGGATAATTCCGACAGCACCGGCGATATGCTCGTCTCCATTTCCGGCTCAAAAGTTGACGGAAATGCACGGGACGGTATTTACGCGCTGAACGATTTAAGCAGCGGTTCCTTCAGCCTGGCAATCAGTGGCGCTGAACTTAACGATAACACCAGAGAGGGTATTTTTATCGATAATAAAGGCGACGCCAGCTCATTCACTGTGGATATCTCCAGTTCAAACATCAGCGGAAATGGCCAAAGCGGCATCAGCGCTTTCAATGAAAGTCAAAATGGCGACCTTAATTTATCCGTGAATCGTTCACTGATTAGCGATAATCATCGAAACGGCATTAGCCTCAATGAAACTTCGGGAGCTCACACGTTAACGGCAGAAATTAACGGGTCTTCGCTAGTCAATAATAATGTTAACGCTATTGCCGCCAATAACGGCTCGGTTGCCACGCTTAACAATTGCGTCATTCAGGGAACGGGTGGTATTTCCGCAATCAAAGGCGCGACGGTGATGATTAATAACCCGGTTTATTTTAACGGCGATATTAATAACCAAGGCAGCTCCATCACATTTAATAACGTCACTGTTCCCACCGGGGCGACTCACGCCGCCTGCACATTAGGAATTTGTACTTTTAGCTGACGAAAGCTTGTTTGAATTGATCTTGAAAACATGACAACATGCCATTAAAGCATTTAGAAGAAATCCAAATTAAAATGCTGGATAAAATTGAGCAACGGATCGAACTGGAAAATCTGTTTCCATCTACTTTTATCCATGAGTTTTTACCTCCAAGCCTGCCTAAGAAAATTACTCATGTTGATGACATCGAAACCTTACGGATCAGGTTCGGGAAGAATGGCATCTAGGGCATGAACCTTTGACCGATTTAATTGATCTATTTGAAGAACAGGGTATTAAAGTATTTGAAATAGATAATAGTCAATATTCCAAATTTGACGGCTTTTCTGCCAAAGTGAATGGCTTTCCTGTCATTGTGATCGGTAATCAGTGGCCGGGAGATCGACAACGGTTTACTTTGGCGCACGAATTGGGTCATCTGTTATTAGCAGATATTCTTTCTAAAAATTTAGATGAAGAAAAGTGCTGCCACCGTTTTGCCGGAGCCTTTCTTTTACCTAAACTCGCGATCCTAGCCAAACTTGGGGAATTTCGCAATAATATTGAGCCTATTGAGCTGAATCTGCTTAAACAGGAATTTGGTATCAGTATGCTTGGCATTCTTCACCGGGCTGAGGATGCAAAAATCATATCTTATAACTTATATTCACAATTACGTAAAGAATTTAATAAACGTGGCTGGACTCAAAAAGAACCGGGTGAGCTTTACCCTAAAGAGAAGACTCATATTTTTGAACAATTGGTTTTTCATGCTCTTGCTGAAGAGTACATTGGCGAATCTAAGGCCGCAGAGTTTATGAACATATCGGTTGAATCATTTAGAACTTTGCGGGCTATGGAACGCCTAAATGTTTCTTCTAATCAGTGATGCAAATGTGTTGATTGATATTGAAGATGGCGGTTTAACCAGCGCCACGTTCAGCCTCCCCTACCAGTTCGCGGTTCCTGATATGATGCCAGGGTTATCAATACGAACCTTGTAAGGAATAAGGTTGTACTCCTGTAGACGACGATGATGAGGAGGAGGAGGAGGAGATGAAGACGAACCGCTCAGCAACGTCTGGGAATTATTACTCTGATTGGGAAGAGGTAAAGTATGTTCTCGTTGCAAAATAATTTGATTAAGATCAATGCTTATACCTATTGTAAAATTGTTGTTTATGGGTGCGACAAAAACTTGCGCCGTTTCCACGAGTTTTTTTTGCACTAATTCGTTTAAACTTTTTTGAATTTCGAATAGTTGCATAATGTTTGCTGCGGAATAAATTTCCTTTATTCGATAAAGATTAGGTTTTTCATCAAATTCAACCCATTCATACCTGGTTTCCTGTTTTAATAATTCTAATTTTCTTCTCCAGTTCTCATTTATTTGCAATAATATTTCTTTCCTGGTCAGAAGTATATCCATATCTCCAACCCTGTCTTCGTTGAAACTCTCATTAATTCTTTTAATTTCTGATTCTACATATCCCAGCGATTTTTTGAATTTTTCCCTACCCGCTTTAGTATATTTTTCCAGTTGCTGTTGGAAAAGGGAACCATTGACATATTTGATCAGAGAATCTATGTGTGCTTTATTTTCGTTTTTATATCGATCGACTTGCACTTTTAAATAATTGAATCCGTTAATAATTGATTCATCAGGATTATTTTTTACCGTTTCTAAAATATCATTCGCCTTTTTATATAAAATATCCATTTTATTAGAATATATTTTGAGGGAAGACAGGTATTTATAAATAAAGTTTTCATCCTCCTGATACTGAATCAGGCTGAATTCATCTTGCAGTTCTTGAAATTTGTTCAGCGAATTGATAAAACTTTCCTCTGTTTTTTTTAGTTCCTCCAGCCTCGCATCGTGGACTTTTCGCTGAGAAAATATTTCCATATCGGCCTTAGATAAGGTCAATGCATCTATTACTGTTTGAGAACACTTATTGTTTGATGCCCAGCTGAAAGAATCGATTACATCGGCGCCGTAGGAAACCAATGTTTTTATTACTTCAACATTTCGATATTTTTGAACTTCTATCAGGAGCGCACTGCTTTTTTTTTCATCGGTATAATTGACATCAGCTTTGTGTTCCAACAATTCCTTTATTAGTTCTTTTTTGTCAGATGGTCCCTGTTGATTATTATCCACCGCGCAAATCAGTGGCGTCACACCACTAGGCATAGTTGAATCATTAACGTTTGCCTTAGCTTTTAATAAGAATTTGACGAGTTCCAGTCCATTTTTATGTTGACAGGAAGGGATGCCCAAAATGGGCGTCAGGGTTAACGCCATAATCCATGCCTAGATTTAATAAATCTACATTATCTACCCACCCATCTATGCTTTTTAACATCTGTAACACATTGGTGAACGCAGCATTGAAAATGGGATTAATTGACTTATCATCCAAATGTTTTGGGTCCGGGTTTTCGTAATTCTTACGCAGTAATTTTCCATTTCCATAAAGTGCATCAATTAATGATGGTGATTTTTTTCGAACTTTACACTTAATTTGTTTTGATAACAATTGATGGACAAAATAATAGAGTCCATCTTTTGAAGTAGTGTTTTTCAAAACCTTTAACCCCTTCCACATTATTAACATTCTTAAGATTGCCAAACGTAATTCAAATGGAACATAATTGTCACTAATTGATCGATAAGTGTAGGCAAAAGTGAAGTCCTTAGCTTTGCCTGTTATCCTCACTTTGGCGCCATGAATTAATAACTCCTCAACTATTGCCGCATGCCCAAGCGTGATCGCATGTTCGAGCGCAGTGTCGCGCTCGCTGTCTTCTTGAGCTACCATAGCATTATTAGCCAATAATTTTCTAACCACAGCAAGTTTAAATGGATTTCTATCAGAAGCGGCTTGAATAAGAGCTGTTTTGTCGTATTTTTCTTCATTGACATTGATTCCGAATTTTAATGCCGCTGTCAATGTCAATATATTTTTTGTTATTAAATCCCATCGGCGCATCATAGGAAGTCATTCCCGCGGACTGATTAATCTTCAAAATGTAATTCCACATAATAATACGAGAGTTGTGGGGAGAATTGGGATTACAGTTGGGTACTTGCGCAGAATAGTAATTGTCTAACAGTATTCGAGGGATGGTTTCAATATTTTCCGCCATTTCACTGAACTCATCAATCTCCATAATATAATTCCATATAATGAAGAGAATAACTGTAGGAAGATTGAAAAGAAAAACTGAAATATCTTTTGTACTGTCTTCGTTTAACCGGGTACTGCTGTTAATGATGTGATTTGACAAAGCAACATTATTTTTATTCTTTTCTTCATGCATATTTTTCTTCCTTCAGTAATAAATGCGTTCTGATCTTGCCCACTTCGGAAGGGAGCTAAACAAAAGTACTATTTTCGGCATAGTCACACACAGTCAATAAAAAGTCAGACGAAATGGTCTCAGTATTTTTTAGAGTGAGGATGATAATCGCTGAAGGCCACCGACTCTTTCTGACGCAGATTCCAGTTACTGGAATATTGTTCAGCCAGCGCGGCGTCGCGAATAATTAATAGATTTTCTGCATTTTTCTCCTGCGCCGCTTTGGTAAAATTAAATGAGCCGGTAATCACCGTCTCACCGTCGAGGATCATGATTTTGTTATGCGCGATCGCAGGCCTGGAATCAATCCAGACCGGAATATCCTGATGTTCCAGAAAGGTCGAAGCAGAATATTTTTCCGCCTTATACTGGCTTTTGTCTAAAATGACACGCACATCGACTCCCCTTTTTTTAGCGGCAACCAATGCCCCCGCTATCGGCTGACTGGTAAAACTATACGCCTGTACGTAAACGGTGTGCCTGGCCGCACTCAAGGCATCCACTATTTCACCCGTGCAATTTTCTCCTGGGGTAAAACAGACACGGTAATGCGTGTCCGCAGAAAAAGATTGCGCCATACCGCTTGGGGAAGCCGCCAATAAAACAGACCATACCAGGCATAAATAATTTCGATTCATAATTTTTCTCCTGCTTCAATACCGGGTTTTTATAAAGCAGGAAGATACAAGACTTTGGGATACCTTGCAAATGAAACAACTGTTGACAAGGCGCCTGAAATGATGTATCATTACACCATTACATAGATACAGGAAAAGCTTTTTATGCTTCAGCAACTTGAACTTCATGAATTCATGGAACTGGCCAAAACCGCCAAACGCGTGGCTGTGTACCGGGAAATCCCGGCGGACCGGCTGACTCCCATCGGCATTGTCGAAAATCTGGCCGAGGAAATGGCAGATGGCGCCGTGTTGGAGTCAGGTTTGACAGGAGTTCCCCCTGAAGGGAACTCTCCTTACGCGATGGGGGTTCGCAAGGGGGAGAATCGCGATTCTCCCCCTTCATTCCGAGCAATCGGCTCCGCCGATGCGCAGGATACAGATAGGAAGCCATTGCCGCTGTACTCAGCGGGAATGGCTGGTATACGGCATCAGGATGCCGGCCGTTTTTCCTTTATAATGTATGACTCATTGGCGCAACTTTCTGTTAAGGATAATATCGTCTCACAGCGTATCGGCTCAAAAACGACCCATCCGGCCATGCCGCCCCTGCCGGCGTTACGGCAACTTTTAGCAGAGCTCGCCCATGCCAGCAAACACCCGTCAGTGGACTTTATGAATGCCGCGGTGGGATTCATCGCGTACGACGCCATCCGTCTGTTTGAATCCATTCCCGACCGTCATCAGCACGGCAACTCCCTACCGGAGATGCTGTTTAATTTTTATCGGAATACGCTCATGTTTGACCATCTGCAGCAAAAGCTGGTGATCAGTGTGGTGGTAGAAACGGAGAGTAATCCGGAGCAAACTTACCACAGCACCCAGGAGAAAATCTCCGCCATCGTCACCAAAATAACAGCTTCGCAAACTCATACGCCAACGCCAGTCAAAAACACACGCGCAGCCATGCCCGTAGTCACCGACGTCAGCGACGAACAATTCATAGAACTGGTCGAGCAGGCAAAAAAATACATCATCGCCGGCGATGCTTTTCAAATCGTACTGTCGCGGTGTTTTAAACAACCCTATTGTGTAAAACCTTTTGATATTTACCGGGCGCTGCGTCGAATCAGTCCCGCACCTTATATGTTCTATTTTCCTTTCGAACAAAGTGTCATCGTCGGCGCTTCTCCGGAAAAGTTGATCAGTGTGCGTCAACGCAACGTGACGATTAATCCCATCGCCGGCACCAGGCCACGCACTCAAAACAGCAACGATCAACAAATTTCCGATGAGTTATTAAACGACAAGAAAGAGCGCGCAGAACACATGATGCTGGTAGATTTAGCGCGTAATGATTTGGGAGCGGTTTGCATGCCGGGCACTATTAAAGTCCAGGAACTGATGCAGGTAAAGCATTTCTCACATGTCAGCCATATTACCTCCGTGGTGACTGGGCAACTGCGCGAAGACAAAGACACTTTTGACGCCCTGGCCGCGACATTCCCCGCCGGCACCTTAAGCGGCGCTCCCAAGATTCGCGCCATGGAAATTATTGATGAACTTGAAACTTCCCGCCGCGGAATATATGGCGGCGCCATTTGCAGGATAGATAACCAGGGCAATCTCGATAGCTGCATAGCCATTCGTATGGCTGTGTTAACAGCCGGAGAAGCCACTATTCGTACCGGGGCCGGCATCGTTTACGATTCAAATCCTGAATCAGAAGCCCGGGAAACACGATATAAAGCGCAGTCGGTATTAGAAGCCATCCGCATCGCGGAGGAGGAATTGGTATGATCCTGATTATCGATAATTATGACAGCTTCACCTACAATCTTTATCAAAGTGTCGCGCAGTTTTATCCGAAAATAAAGGTAATTCGCAACGATAGAATCACCGTTGCCGAAATAAAATCCCTGCAGCCCTCTGGAATTATTTTATCTCCCGGCCCTGGTCGTCCAGAAACAGCGGGAATATGCATTGATTTAATCCGCGGAGCAGATAAGCAAATACCCTTATTAGGCGTCTGTTTAGGACATCAGGCTATTGTCCATGCGTTTGGCGGCCGGATTGTCCAAGCTCCTGACATTGTCCACGGCAAACCTGAATTAATTTTTCACCATCGCAAAGGAATATACCAGCACCTGCCACTGCCTTTTGCGGCCGGACGATATCATTCATTAATAGCCGATCCCGATTCATTTCCAGATAGCCTGTCCATCGAAGCTGAAAATGCCGAAGGTTTAATCATGGGTGTTCGTCACCGTCATTTACCAATCTATGGCGTGCAATTTCACCCGGAATCCATTTTAACTCCCGCGGGTGATGCGTTGTTACAGAACTTCGTCCAGCAAGTTTCGCTGAGTACAGCGAAACTTGCTTCCTGATTTATATCCTGTGCTCGGCAGAGCCGATGCTCGGAATGAAGGGGGAGCGCTTCACGCTGCTCCCCCTTGCGATCCCCCATGGCGTAGGGTGATTTATTTTATTAAATCTATTAGTTAAAATTGAACTATGAAGAGAGTATATGCTGTTAAAAACGAGTATTGAGAAACTCATGCAGAGACAGGATCTGGATAGTCAAACCTGTCAACAGGCATTAACCGAAATGATGGCTGCGGATGCAAATCCTCTACAAACCGCGGCTTTTTTAGTCCTGTTGCGATCTAAAAATGAAACTCCGGAAGAATTATGCGGTATGGTCGCAGCTCTGAAAGATAAAATGATTAAGGTGCGCACTCCTCATCGGTTGTTAGATATTGTCGGTACCGGTGGCGACGGTTCTCGCACCATTAACATTTCAACCGGCAGCGCCATTCTGGCGGCGAGCTGTGGAGTTAAAATTGCAAAACATGGTAACCGGGCGGTCACTTCATTAGCGGGAAGCGCCGATGTTTTGGAGGCTCTGGGTGTTAATATCCATTTGTCTCCCGAAAAAATCGCTGCCGGTATCGATGAAATTGGTATCGGTTTTTGTTTTGCCCCTGATTTTCATCCTGCTATTCGTGAGTTGCGGCAAGTGCGCCGGGAACTGAATGTGCCCACTACTTTTAATATTCTCGGTCCATTATTAAATCCCGCCAATCCTGCGCATTTTTTAATGGGAGTTTATCATGAAACTCTCCTCGCACCTGTGGCGCAGGCGTTAAAACATATGGGTGTGCAACGTTCCATCGTGGCTCATGGCATCGGCCTGGATGAAATCAGTTGTGCCGGTCCCGTGCAGGTAATGGAGATTTCGGACGCGGGAATTCAGGAATCCATTATCGATGCTGAAAAAATCGGTCTTGGTCGTTGCCGGCTGGCGGATTTACAGGGCGGAGATGCCAACGCCAATGCCGCAAAACTGCTGGAAGTATTTTCTGGTAAAAATTCAGATCCTTCAGCTAAAGCCATCGGTGATACCTTAATTTTGAACGTGGCAGTCGCGCTCTATTTATATGGTCTTCACTCCTCTATTACGGAAGCCATCCACCATGCCAAGGAAAGCCTGTTAAGCGCTCGGGCTTTAATTCTCTTAAAAAACTGGATTGCCTTTACCCATGACTAGTCAACTTGAAAAAATTATTTTACAAAAACATCGTGAAGTCGATGCGTTAAAATGTCTGGTCGCGGAGCAGCCGCAACATATCATCGGCCAAATTTTGCGAGGAACACATCATTCACTCTCAAAAAAGAGTTTCAAAAAAGCATTACGCTATTCCAGTCTGGCGATCATCGCGGAAATAAAGCGCAAATCTCCCAGTAAAGGTATGCTGGCGCCGATCAACGATCCGGCGGCTTTGGCAAAAAATTACGTTGCCAGCGGAGCTAACGCCATTTCTGTCTTAACAGATGAAATGTTTTTTAGCGGAAAATTAGCGGACTTAACCACAGTCAGTAGTACACTGCGGAAAGAAGTTCACCCGGTATTACGCAAGGATTTCATCATTGATGAGATTCAAATTGCTGAAGCCGCGATGGCCGGCGCTGATGCGATTTTAATTATCGTCGCGGCAGTGTATGAGCAAACAAAAACCCTACTCAATTGCGCAAAGAATTTCGGTCTTGAGGCTTTAATTGAAGTCCATAATCAACAAGAACTGGAACTGGCATTAAACAGCGGCGCTGAAATTATCGGAATTAATAATCGCGACCTTCACAGCCTGCAGGTAGATACCGAGCAGGCGTTAAAATTAATTGAGAATATTCCGCCGGAAATTGTGCGTGTCGCTGAATCCGGTATTCTGGCTCCGGAACTGGCGCGGGATTATTATCGCGCCGGCTTTGACGCGGTATTAATTGGTGAAGCTTTGGTTAAATCCGGTCAGCCGGAAAAATTTATGCAAGCGTGTCGACATGTCTAAACCCTTAATTAAAATTTGCGGTATTATGGATGCAGAGATTGCCGGTCAGGCGGCGCAGATGGGCGTGGATTTCATCGGCATCGTTTTTCACCCGGCATCTCGGCGTTACGTTAATATTAATCAGGCAAAAAAGATCGTAGCCGCGGCAAAAGCCGGAAATGCTCAACCCGTGGGGGTATTTGTGAATCATTCGGCGCAACAAATGGCTGAAATAGCCAGTGCTACCGGCATTCAATATATTCAGCTTCACGGCCCGCAATCTCTTCGCCAGCATTATTTACTGCCCGAAAAATATTCCCGCATCTACGTGCAAACTGTTCCTCCCGACGGAGTTATAGTCTCGAATGAATTTTCGATATCGTCATTGCGAGCGCCAGCGAAGCAATCCAGTTCGTACTTCGGACAACGCTCTGTACTGGATTGCTTCGCTGGCGCTCGCAATGACGAATACCTGAGAGATTGCAACCCGGTTAGGGATTTTCTCTTATTTGACGCACTGAACCCGGGCCAGGGCCACGCCTTTAATTGGGATAACTTTCAATACACGGGTCAATATCGTCATGGTCTGGCAGGCGGCTTAACCCCGATGAATGTAGAAACGGCGATAAAAAAAATCCAGCCGGTATTGGTGGATGTTTCCAGCGGGGTAGAAAATTCAACCGGAAACAAAGACCCTGACCTTATTCAACAATTTATTAACGCCGTTCAAAACACCACCAGGAACACACAACATGCAAAATAATTTATTATGGGCCGAACAGGGGCGTTATGGAGAATTTGGCGGAACTTATCTTCCGGAATTACTCATGACTCCATTGCATGAACTGACCAAAGCATGGATAAAAATTCGTTCCAGCCGAAAATTCCAGCGTATACTGGGAACTCTGCTAAAAAATTATGCCGGCCGCCCCACCCCCTTGACTGAAGTAACGCGGTTTTCCGCGGCAATTAACGGGCCCAGAGTATTTTTAAAACGCGAAGATTTACTGCATACCGGCGCGCACAAATTAAATAATGCCCTCGGCCAATGTTTACTCGCTAAAATGATGGGCAAAAAACGCATCATCGCCGAAACCGGCGCTGGTCAACATGGCGTAGCCACTGCCGCGGCCTGCGCGCATTTAGGATTAACTTGCGTAATATATATGGGTAGCGAGGATATTCACCGGCAGCAACCCAACGTACTGAGAATGCGACTGATGGGGGCGCAGGTAATCGCCGTCGAAAACGGCGCGGCCACGTTAAAAGATGCGATTAACGAAGCACTCCGCGACTGGTCTGAATCTTTTGAGGATACCCATTATTGTTTGGGATCCGCGTTAGGGCCCCATCCTTATCCGGAAATGGTTGCCGTGTTTCAATCCGTCATTGGTAAAGAATGTGCGAAGCAGTTACCGAAATTTGCAGCAGCGAATGCCGATGTCATCATTGCCAGCGTCGGCGGCGGATCGAATTCGATTGGAATTTTCTCTGAATTTCTTGCCAGCCCACGCGTGCGGCTGATTGGCGTCGAAGCTGGCGGTCATGGTTCACTGTTAGGAGAGCACGCTGCGCGCTTTCAGGCTGGCACGCGAGGCGTTTTGCACGGCTGTTATACTTATGTTTTACAGGATCAACACGGCCAAATCGCACCCACCGCCTCGATTTCCGCAGGACTGGATTACCCGGCGGTGGGTCCACAGCATGCGCAATTATTTGCGCAAAAACGTGTGGAATATGTCGCCGTCAAAGATCATCAGGCTGTCGATGCCCTGCAATTATTAGCCCGAACCGAAGGGATTATCTGCGCTTTGGAATCTGCGCATGCACTGGCATATTTAGTGGAAATAGCGCCAGGCCTCGCCAAAAACCAGTGTGTTATCGTTAATTTATCCGGGCGTGGCGATAAAGATTTAGCGCAGCTCAATGCGAAGGAGTGTCTGCGATGATGAATGGTATAAAACGCATTCAGGATACGTTCACAACGGGAAAAGCGTTTATCGGTTATTTAACCGCCGGTGACGGTGGCATTAAACGATCTTTAGATGCTGCTTTGGCTTTAATTGAAGGCGGAATCAATATGTTGGAAATCGGCGTGCCGTTTTCAGACCCCATTGCCGACGGTCCGGTCATTCAAAGAGCCTCCCAACGCGCCCTGACCCGCGGCACAAATCTAAAAGATGTGTTGTGGCTTGCCGAAAATATTCGAAAAAACAGCTCAATTCCGCTGATTTTATTTAGTTATTTAAATCCCCTTTTAGCGGTGTTTAACTCGGATTTTTTTCACGACGCCGGCGCTGTGGGAATGGATGGCGTATTAATTGTTGATTGCCCGGTTGAAGAATCATCTCTGTTTCACGAGCAATGTCTGCGGAATCACCTTGCGCCGATTCAGGTGATTACACCGTCTACTCCTCCCGCGCGTATTCGTCATATCACTCAATACGCAGAAGGATTTTTATATTACGCCTGCCGGAAAGGCACCACCGGCATACGCTCTGATTTGCCTGACAGTTTCGCGGCAAACATATCCTCGCTTAAATCCCTGGTGCATTTGCCGGTGGTAGCTGGATTTGGCATAGCCGATCATTCAACCGCACAAAGAGTTTTAGAACACGCCGATGGCGTGGTCATTGGTTCATTGTTTGTCAAAGCGCTGGAAGACGGCATACACTTTGATGAATTAATCCGTTTAACGCAAAGCGTTAATCCATTAATAAATAAGAAGGAGGTAATCAACCCATGATTTTGGTATTAGAAGCAAACACCACTCAAAAACAGGTGGACGCCTTACTGGCTAAACTGGCGTGGATGAGTTTACAGGGCGTACCACGCGAAGAAAATGGCCGTTATTATATCGCCATCGTCAACGGCGCGGATGCCAATACTGATTTAAATCAATTTTCGACATTTTCCTGCGTCGAAAAAATATTGCCTTTAACTCAAAAATTTAAATTAGCCAGCCGTGAGTTCCGAACAGAACGCACCGTCATTCATTTCAAAAATCATTCTATTGGCGGTGACGTATTAACAGTCATGGCGGGGCCCTGCTCGATTGAATCCGAAGAGCAGATTCAGCAAACCGCGGCTTTGGTGGCGGCATCGGGGGCGAATGTTTTACGCGGCGGCGCATTTAAACCGCGCACTTCTCCGTACGACTTCCAGGGACTTGGCGAAACTGGCTTGCGGTATCTGCAGGCCGCCGCGAAAGAGCATCATTTACTGTGTGTCTCGGAAGTAATGGACACTCAGGAGATTGACCTGGTGGCGAATTACGTGGATATTTTGCAAATCGGCGCGCGCAATATGCAGAATTTCAGCTTACTGAAGCAGGTGGGGAAAGCGGGAAAACCGGTGCTGCTCAAGCGAGGGATGTCGGCCACTTATATGGATTTTTTAATGGCGGCCGAATATATATTACAGGCCGGCAATCCCAATGTGATTTTGTGCGAACGCGGCATTCGCACTTTTGAAACGTACGCACGAAATACGCTCGATATCGCGGCGGCCCCTATTTTGCAGGAATTGAGCCATTTGCCAGTGGTTATCGATCCCAGTCACGGTGTCGGTCTGCGCAGCGTAGTTCCACCCATGGTTTATGCGGCCATAGCCGCAGGCTGCGACGGGATAATGGTAGAAGTCCATCCTCACCCCGATCTCGCCCTGTCTGATTCCAAACAAACGATTTCACCACAAACCTTCGCCGAAATGATGACTGTCGCGCACCGAATCAGACAGGCGGTTAAGAATTTAAAATGACAGAAATGCGCCTAAATAATAAAATCCTAAAGTTTTTTTAGCTATAAAATCAGTCGTCAGTTCAGTGCCTGTTCTAAACTCGAGTTCAGGAATTTTTGTAAAAAATGCAGCACCGACACCGATATCATTATAAAAAAGTCGCGCTTTGCCGGATCGCTCACCGATAAGGCTAGAACCCCAGTAGACTTTATAACGTGGACCATGAATGGGTATTGCAATAGAATTTTCCATAAACCAGCTCGGTTTGAACTTCTTGCCATTATTCCCAATTAAATTTTTGGAGGGTAGGTAACCTGCCCCAAAAAAGTTGGCGCCATGATAATAAAATCGGTTAGAAAGGCCAACGCCATCTTTATATCCAGATGGTGAGGAGTAAGAATCCCCTCTATTTAAATTGTTATAGCTATAAACAAAAATTCTTGCCTCTAAATTTTTCCAATAATTCCAGGCAAAACCACCACTGAGATCAAATTGACGTTTACTGAAATCCATACTGCCTTGATGTGAGTTTGTAACTCCTTGCCCGCTTTTTTGACCCCAAAATCGGGACTGTGTGAATAAATAAATATCACGGCTTTTGGAAAGATAAATATTGAGTTCAATATCCAGGGTAAAAAGAGGGTGGTATCCCACTCCATTCGGCGCCGTTTTTGTACCGGTTGGAATTATTCTGAATCCGATTCCACCCCAAACCAACTTGAGCGGCGCAAGCGCATAATTAGCATAGGTTAAAGCCGGGAACGGCTGACTGGGAATCAAACGCGGCGGTGGCTGAGGTCTATTACCAGGAAACAGAAATCGCTGTGGTGGGAAAAAATTGGCCTTTTGAATTTTAGCGGGTGACTCATCAGTGGTGTTGGCTGCCTTTTTCAAAGACTGATGCTTTGAAATAGGTGTCACCGATTCCGGCTGGACATACACGGCAAATGACGTCTTTTCTGGCTGGGGATCCCCGGCAAATGACGCCTTTCCAGAGAACGGGAGAACACATAGCAATAATAAAAAATACCTGACTAAATTTTTTTCAAATTTTATAAATCGTGATTTGTTTTTCAAAGTGAGATCATCCTTGATATAAAAGTTCCAAAACACGCCAATTTTTTTCTTTATCAAACTTGAGAGTCCAAAGTTCTCGAGCTTGCCGCGCTTAAGTTTTGTTCATTAAATAGCCGTTAAATTAGAATTCATCCCATCTTTATTTTAGGTAAAATCAGTTTTGTTTCTAAGAAAATGTTTAACCTAAAAAAAGAGGGATCGAATGTAATTATGGAATATCTGGTTCACCTTAGTCAATCAATTTGCTTTGGCCTGCCGTCGGAAGCAAACTTTTTTCTGGCTGGTCGTTGTTTTGATCGGATTTAGTATTAAAACAGATTTTCCAGGCGTGACCAGTCTTGGGACTTACTTTATGAATAAAAAAGATATTTTGTTAATGAAGCTGTGATAACATAGAAATTAAGATTAACAACCTTTGGATTCCAGTAGCATGAAAAAATTTTTATGGACAAATTTAAAAACACGACTTCAGGTTATTAAGTCTACTGATGGCGGTAATTTTAACTGGTTATTTCTTCCTGGAGGGCCGGGATTGGGTTCTGAATCACTTACTGCCCTTACCAAGGTATTAAATTTACCTGGAACAATTTGGCATGTTGATCTTCCTGGTGATGGTTCAAATGTAACTTCAGATGATGAGAAATACTTCTCACATTGGTCTGACGCACTGATGGAAGCGGTGAATACGTTGGATAATGTTATTCTAGTGGCACATTCAACAGGAGGAATGTATGCTTTGGCGACGCCACAACTTGAAAATCAGCTTACTGGCCTGGTTTTAATGGATTCAGCGCCTGATTCATCATGGCAAGACGAATTTATGAAATATGTCAAATCTCATCCGATAAAAGTAGTTCAGGAGTTATATTTAAAATATTCAAAAAATCCCAATAATGATTTATTAAAAAAAATAACCATTGCTTCCGCACCCTATTCATTTACAAAAAAGGGAGTTGCTAAAAGGGGCATCACTTTTTAAAACTTTACCGTTTAATTATAAAACCTGTCAGTGGTCATCGAAAAAATTTTGATATGAACTACAAAGCAATTTGGATTCCTAAAAAAATTCCAACACTTATATTTTCTGGAGAAAAAGATCAAATTATTCCTTTAAAATTTTTTACTGAATCAAAAAGATTCAAAAGAAAAAATATAATGATCCGATCTATTAAAGGTGCAGGACATTATATCCATGGATTGAAAATCCAAGGGAGGTGGTTGATATTTTCGAAAAATATTATCAATTTTTATTAAAAATCTCTGGAGGTAAAAAGATATTTTGTTAATGAAGCTGTGATAACATAGAAATTATTAATTATTCACATAGTGAACAATCTCTGATAGCCCTTTCACTAATATATTACTATGATTACATTTTAAAAAAATAATCTGCACATTCTCACAATATTGATTAATGTTGTTATCCTTAGACAAAAAAATTGATTCATTCAGTTTGTCAAAATTAGCATAAGCGTTAGAAGCTTTCCGGTCTATTTGCATCGCCTTGAACAATATAACCTTGGTGTGATGCAAATCTCTAGATAATTTCATCGTTAATAATAGTATTTCTGCCCTCATCGCGGACAAAATCCTTGTTATATAAGTTTTATCATATTCTAACTGCTCAAGCTGTTGCTTTGTATCAGACAAAATGCTAGCAATAATTTGTTTATCAACTAGAACCGGTTGTTTTTTATCAGGAAGAAATGAATCTAATAAAAATACCGTAATCTTTGTTATACCCCTTGATTCAAGTATTGCTGCCATTTCTAATGCTATCTGTCCACCTAAGGACCAACCTAACAAATAATAATTGTCCTTATTTGACATTGATTCTTGAAAATTTAAATAAGCTTGAGCCAACTTTGACAAAGTTCTAATTTTCTTCTGATGATGTAAATTATAATTATCAATTCCTAAACAATAAAAATTGTCCTCTAATGAACGTGCTAACTCAATATACACTTCACACCCTCCACCATTCCCAGGATGAATCATAATCATGGTATTTTTTTGATTATTATGTTTATTTAATGGAATAGCAAGTTGAAAGTTTTTATTAAAATCATAAGATTTGCATAAATTTTCTATAGTTCGTGAAGTGAACAACTCAGAAATTTTAATATCAACATTCAATACTTTCTTCGCCTTTACAATAAACTGAATAGCCAATATTGAATTACCACCAAGATCAAAAAAATCATCTCGAACGCCGATTTTTTTCTTATTAAATAATTGCTGCCAAATATGACAAATTTTGATTTCAAGCGGAAATTTTGGTGGAAAATATTGCTCCTCCACATCAGAAGCAAACGATGGGCTTGGCAAGGCCGCCCTATCTATTTTTCCATGGGTAGATATAGGTAATTTTTCCATATTAATATAATATTCTGGCACCATATATGCAGGAAGTTTTGTTTGTAAAAAATTCTTTAAATCTTCAACAATGGATGTGTTATATAATTCGGCAGTTTTACCTGGGTTATTAGCAACATTCGTTAACTCTATATCATTATCTATATTATATTTAATGAAAATATCTCCATTCTCATCACGCAAATATGGAACAATAAGGAGATATAATGGATTATGGATATCAAGAAAAAATTTAACTTTATAATTTGAACTTTCAGTTATCTTTTTGATTTGATTCAGAGAAAGTATATTTTCATATCTCTTCTCGCTCAGCTTATATTGCTCAATTTGAAAAGTTTTTGCATACTCAATATAATCATCGAGCACTCTTTTGTTCGGATATTTAATATACTGATACTTTTCACCTAAATTGCTGATAAAATAATTCTTAAACTCAGCTACTTCCGTAAATAACGCTTCATTGAGACAATGAGCATTTTCATGTTTATTAATATGTAAGATTATATCATAGCGATAAATATTCATCTCGGTATTAGCATCACCCATCTTGGGAAGGATTTCTACTTGCGTAATTGATGACAGCTTATTTTGCAAACTGAAAAAATAGACTGGAGCCACTAATAGTTCTTTTTCTCTACTGGCTAAAAAGTCTATAATTGATTGTGATACTTCGCGATTTTGAAATTTTCTCACCGAATAATGAAAACATTGCAGCAATCTAAGATCTCGGACATCGCCAATAAATATTTGCCCTTTATCTCTAATGTTATGAATAGCTTTAATTATTACCTTCTGCAAATATTCAATGTTTGGAAAATGCTGTATAACAGAATTGAAAATAACAGTGTCATATGCAGCTTTAATTAATTGATAAGGTATTTCATCAGCTGCGCACGCGAATCCAGCTATTTTCTCTTCTAAATCTTGTTCCCTAGAAACTACTTTGGTGTAATTAATAGCATTTTCAGAAAAATCCGTTGCGTAATAGAAATCGCAGAAATCAATTAGATTAAATAAAATTAAACCACTACCGCTACCTATTTCTAATATTATCTTCGGCCCTAATTGTTTAATTCTTGAAACTGTTTCATTTACCCACTCAACCATACTTGGTTCATCAATTTGCGCACCAGTATAAGAACTAATCCAAACATTTATGTTATTTTTGAATTTATTACTATCCAGGCTAGAATATTGTGATTCATAAATGGATTTCCAGGAATTTACATATTGGCCGTCATTATTTACCTCTTGTGGTGATGTCCAATATACAACCAGGTATTTATTTGCATTGAATTCTTTGACTGTTACGACACATTCTCCCACATGGGGGTGCATTGTCAATACGCTTTCAATCTCTTCTAACTCAATACGATAACCATGAATTTTAATTTGAAAATCATTTCGACCCTTATAATCTAAATCGCCCGTAGGCAACCAGCGAACCAAATCACCTGTTTTATACAAACGAGTATAGCCATTTATTTTATCTTTTTCGGTCGCAAATGGATTATTAATAAATTTTTCCATTGTTAATTTGGGCAGATTAAAATAACCTCTTGCTAACCCGGCGCCACCAAGATAAAGTTCTCCTATCACACCCATAGGTACTGGCTGTAAATCTCTATCTAATACATATGCTTTTACATTTGGAATCGGCTTTCCGATAGCAGGAGGGTCTTCACAAGGCTTGCATACTTTAGAGATTGCCTCAATTGCTGATTCTGTTGGCCCATACGTATTCAAACAATAAAATTTTGCTGACCAAATATTCATTAATGCTGATGTACATACCTCACCTCCGATAGAAATAGTCTTTAGGAACGGGTACTCATTAATGGATGCTGAAGCCAGTACAGCCGGAGTTAATACTAATATGGTAATTCTTTCGTTGATTAAAAAGTTTGCCAACTCATCACCCACCAAGGTCTTTTCATTGGCCGGTATGACAAGTGTCGCCCCTGATAGTAATGCACCAAATACTTCAGTTACCGAATTATCAAAACTTAACGAAGTATTTTGTAAAACTCTACTTACTTCACTGATATTATAAGCAATGATTTGTGCGCATAAGGTATTAACAACATTTCGATGTTCAATCATCACGCCCTTAGGGTTTCCTGTTGTCCCTGAGGTGTAAATCATATAGGCAAGATAATTTGGCTTGACTATATCAATATTCAGATTTCGCCTATCTTCCTGCGTTATAATTGTCCAGTCGCGGTCAACGTTAATGAAAAATCTAATTTGATTTAATTTTTTTAGCTCATTTTGTATTTTTTTTAATAAATTTTCCTTAGTTAACACGCAAACCGCGCAGCTGTTCTCTAATATATATAAAATTCTCTGAGTGGGATAATCAGGATCGATGGGCACATAAGCAGCCCCGGCCTTTAATATACCCAACATACTGATCACTGCTTCAATTCCATTTCTCATGATTATTGGAATAAAGGTATCAGGAGTTAAAGGGTGGTTAAAGTGTTCCTGATATTTTTTACGCAAATAACACGCTAATTGATTTGCTTTACCATTTAACTCGTGATAAGTCATTTTAGTTTGTGAGAATTCCAAAGCAATATGATTTGGAGTTTTATCTACTTGTTTCTCGAATAGTTGCACTAATGTCTTATATTCCGAATAATCAACTTCTGTCATATTCCAGTCATACACAATTTGTTGATATTCTTTTGGCGTTAATAATTTCAAATCCTTTAATGTTATTTTGTAGTTTCCACTGATATCCTTAATCAATGTTTTTAGGTGACCAGAAACATTTTCCAAAACAAATTTTAAATGCTGCGTATTTTTAATTTTATTTTTATTAATATACCAAGATATTTTTTTCTTATTTGGAAATATTTTTAATATCAAAGAGGAACTTGATGATAAGATATCTTGTTCTTCTTCACCTCTATCTGCGATGGCTACACTGATGGGTGAATAAATTGCTACATCCTTTAACTCTGGAAATCGACAATAAATATCTCGCAAAAATCCATAATGTTTCTTCAATGTTTCAAAATGTTTTTTCACTCGTAAATATACCATTTTAAAATTAAAATCATGCTGTAGACTCAACATCAATGGCAGTTGATCTGTAATAAACCCTTTAAGATCATTTGGAACCTTTGTTACACCAAGAATATTAATTCCAACACTATCATGATTGCCAATTTTGTAAAGATAAATTAACCATAAACTTAGCATCATAATTAAGAAATCTTTCTTCTTGCCCCCAAATGAAACGAGAAACCGATCAATTATATCATCGGACAAAATTATCGATTGAAAAAAATCGCAATTATTCGAGTCGTCATCAGACTCTATAAAAGATAGGAAAGGAAATTCGGAAAATCTTGTTCGCTTGAGTTCGTTAACCCAAAATAATTCATAACCATGGTATTTTGCACTGATTTTCTGATAATGTTCGAACAATATTGTGGCGGGCAACTCTAAACTAACTCCTTTCGTTAAATTATACTTCTTCTGTAAGGCTACCAATGAAACTTGTTTTCTCTCAAAATTACTAATTTCCAACAAATCAATAACTCCATTACCAGTTGCTATTTGCCATTTATCAGCACAAATTTCTAGCAATAGACCCGGAGATTCTTGTGCAATTTGTGACCTTTTCATCAATTTTTTAATAATAAATACTTCTTGCCCCAGTTTAAATTTAGGCAACCCAAAACGATTGGGGTAATCTCCAAAATACATTGCTCGGCAAAGTCGCTCAATATCTTCAGCATTATCGCGCCAATCTATCCAGCCATTTCCCTTTGATTTTGTTTTAAATGGACGATAAATGCGTTGTGATAAATCTTGAGCATAACGTTGATAGGCGTGAGAGGCTAATTCATCAACCAGTTTTGAAAAAATGCTGACGGCTTGCTCCATACATTTAATATTTAAACTCAGTGTAGTTTCATCTATTGCTATTGGTATCTTTACCTGCTTCAAGATATCGCCGCCATTTATTATTTCATTCATAATATGCCAGCTAATCCCATGCGTTTTTTCATTATTAAGAATTGCCCAGGAAGTTGCATGTTCACCGGCATATTGAGGCAATAAAGAGAAATGATAATTAATAGCAAAATGCCCGGGATGATTTAATATTTCTGATGGTAGAATTTTGCTGTTGACAATACTAAATAGATAATCATAACTATCCTTAAGAAGGGATTGCTCAGTTTGAATTAAAGTAGGGAAATAAGATACTTGATGTTGCTTAGCCCACTTAGCTGCTGACTCCAAAGGAGAAACAATTCCTTTAATTTGATGACCTTTCGCCAACAGTATTTCAGCACATTGAATAAGTGAGTTATGTTCACCAATTAAATAACAACTAAAAATTTTCCGATCCATGTCAATTCTCTCTCGCGATTTATCTTTTTGAATCTGATTCATTCAATAATAAATTGAACGACCTCAAATGGAAGCCCAAAGACTCGACATAACTCTTTATTATAGCAGCTCAACCAGGTCCCTTTCAAAGCCAGGCGCGTATAACTGATAATGAAGCGCTCTGATGAGATGAATTTTGCAGGGAGTTAAGGACGGATTTATAGCGCTCGATTTATAGCGCTCAGTGACCAAGCCACAGCAATTCCCGGTGAATTTTAACTGGTTGAATAATAGAAATAAACCTGCCTTTATTAAAGATAATTTTCGTAGAAAATCTTTGCCCGATGGGGGATCGCAAGGGGGAGAGAGCGGAGCGTCTCCCCCTTCATTCCGAGCATCGGCTCTGCCGAGCGCAGGATATAAACCAGAAAGGAATTCTCGGCTTCGCCGAGAATTCCTGACCAAGCCATTGCCGAGTTGCGATTGGGCCAAAGCGCAGGTATACTCCCTGTATTTCAAGCTTTGGCGATTGAGCAACTCGGCGAGGGCGCCGGTCAATGAGATGCTAAAAATTCGAAAACTCAGGCGTGATGACTATATATAAAGGGGAAAATCATGTCAAAAGACGAAAGTAAAACCGTCAGGTATCGCAAATTGATTGAGGCCGATTCTAAATTCCTGGCTTTACCTCTTGTTCTGGAATTAAATATTTATACATTTCTTCCTGTCAATGAAGTACTTAGTGTACTGCCGCTTGTTTCAAAGCTATTTCAGCAGAATTGTAAAATCTTTAGTCGCCAATTAGCTCCGGAATTGATAATGCAGCACTTGAGGTCAACACAATCACAAATACCGCTCCAATCCAGGCTGGCAGAAGAAGAGCACTCAGAAAATTACGAAACTACTGAGAAAGTATGTTTTCGATTTAATTTTGTTTCTATAAGCGCGGTTCTTGTCCCCTTAGGGATAAACTATGTGGCTCCCAAAGGGTCACCCTGGCATGATACACTTAACGCTGCTTATACCAGCGTCCTCCTATTTGCGCTGGGAGTGGTGGCGTTTCGTTTCCTTAGTCCCTACTTTAATAATCGGCAATCTCGCCAAAAGAACCATTTGGAAAAACAGGTAAAGAATCTTTCCAAATTGAGCATCGTCATAGAGAGCAAAAATCAGGAAAATAAGAATAATAATTGTGAAGAGCTTCCAGCCATGCGCGCCGAGGAAAAACTGAATGCTTCTTCGTGTCAGCTGCGCCCATTCGCGCGATAGGGCAAATAAGAGAGGGTTAATTCATACCCCATCTGTTGATTTTCTCTATTTATGTGTATTATAATACACTTTAGGAGGTGTATTTATGCGTACTAATATCGTTCTTAATAGTGAGTTAGTTAAAGAAGCTTTTCATTATGCGCAGGTGTCCACTAAACGGGAACTTATTGATTTGGCGCTGCGTGAATTTATCGCCAATCATAAGCGGCGCGATGTGCGTGTTTTACGTGGAAAAGTTAAGTTACGTGAAGATTATAATTATAAATCGCTGCGCAAAGAAAAGGCTGAATAAATGTTTTTAATTGATACTTCTGTTTGGATTGATTATCTACGGGATAAAAACACCCCTACGACAAAATATTTCACAACATTGTTAGATGATGAAATACCTTTTGGCATTACTGGAGTAATTTATCAAGAAATATTGCAGGGAGCTGCTTCAAAATCTGACTTTAATTACTTGGTAGATTATTTAGGAACCCAGCGATTTTACCATCTAAAAGATGATATTGTCAGTTATCAATCCGCCGCCAAAATTTATTTTGACTGTCGTCGCAAAGGGATTACCATCCGCAGTACGATTGATTGTTTTATTGCCCAAATAGCCATTGAAAATGATTTAATCCTGTTTCACAATGATGAAGATTTCAATAAAATTTCCGCTGTTGCCCCATCTTTGAAATTACATCGGAATTAGGAACCAACTTCCAGTCAGTGAGATTTCTTCGCTGGTTAACAGTAATAACGGCGCCATTTTTTTTAAAGAGCAAAGTCAATCCTTTGCTGTTTTTCCGCGGTTCGATGAGCAGTAGCGCTGGCATGTGTTGTTCGCTTGTGTAATTTATCGTAATATTCATCGACTATATATAAAGTAAAAGTTTTTCCCTGTTGCGCGACTTGTCCCCATTGATTACAGGTTGCGCGACTTTCGCTGTTTTCTTTAAAGCGGAGTTTTAATATTGGAATGCCGCCATCAGCACTCACTTCTTCGTGAGCTTTCATAATTTTTGGCGGTTTATGTATTGTTTGATCATAAGCTTCAGTAAACCATTCAATCTCTTCTTCGTGTTTGCTCTCCCTGAGTTTTTCTCTTAATGCCGGGTGCATGGTTATAAAAGTATTAGGAGGACCACCAGGTAAGGTTTTAATCAGACATTTAGAATCACACGGGTCAAAAGCGCCGAACGTCTCACCAAAAAAAATAGGTGTTCGCGAAAATAACGGGGTGACGCTTTTCTTTTCTTCTGTTTTCTCTTCAAAAGCTTTTTGTTTTTTAGACTTTCTGGGTTTCCAGTAAATTTGTCCGGGATTAAAATAATGAAATTCATTACTGGATGAATATTTTTCAACTTTAAGGATTGGTTTAAATTCTTTTTCCAATTGAAGACGAATTTTTTGAAATTTCTGCTGATTAATCCGCGCAACAGAACCAATGTTCAGGATACCCTGTAAGTTAATTATTTCCGTATCGACTATAACCGCACGCATAATCTCTGCTATTTTTTCCTGTTGTTTTTCATCCATGGAAGTAAGATCGAATTGCAAGGTAAAATTTATTTCGCCTATATCTTTGAAATCAGGCATTAATTTGGCCGCGTTCAGGATATGGAAATATTCTTCAAAAAACAGATTACATTTAAATGTAAATTCTTTACAAATATTTTTTCTGTACCTGAGATCCTGAATTTGATCAAAAAAAGGTTGCCAGGTTTTTTTGCCACGTTGATATTTTATTGGAATCATCTGGATTTTGTATTCTTCGGGATCAATATACAATGGATTATAACCCCATTCTTTTTTACAAAAAGCAGCCATTACAGGGAACCAAATATGGATGGGAAAGCCACATAAACGACGATTAAACGCCTGCAAACATAACAGATCATGATTATCTTGCGTTGCCTGAATGTAATGACCCAGCCTCATGGATTCGATTGCCGCCTGATGGGACTCAACAAGGGATTTTCTTTCATATTCCATCTGTGAATTCTCGGAGCGTGTCTTCAGTTTTAATAGTTGTCTTATTACAAAAATGACAACATAGTATCCGGTTGAAATATCTTTATACCTGGAAAGATATTTTATTCCTTCCATTAGAGTAGGAAATAATACCGCGAGTATTGAAAACAATAGCCACTTAAAACGCATAACAATGGGAAGCGCTTTAAAGGATTGCAACTCTTGCCATGTTATTTCGGTGGCATGATTGCTAATCCTGTCGAAGAGCGTCTGCATTCGTTTATCACTTTGACGAGACATGTATAGGAAACTAATTACGCAACCCGCTGCTCCAAGCGTCAAGTAAACAAGTTGAAATGCTTTGACCCGTTTTCCTATACTGATGTCTTCTCCACATAGATAAGATACTTTTTGATCCAGCCATGATTCGCCAAAAAAAAGTATGGCGCCTGCAAGGAATGGGCCAAACATAAATGAGCTGGTGAATGATTCTGGCAGATCGTCATCAGTCTGCGCATGAACCTGCGTTAAAGATTCCATCACTTCTGCAGGTTTTGCCAGACGTTTTTCATCAGGGTTTAATGGTGGAGTACCTTTGGTGCGGATTTTTTTAATCAGACACAAAGCCAGAGGGGTCGCTACAACAGCGGCAACCGCTAATGACCGAAATAAATCGGCGGGGCCAAATTCAGTAGGGTACATGGTTTGCGATTCGTCAACGGGATCTTCTGCTGTATAAAAAGCGGCGCCGGTTAGCATGACCCAGGTTGTATTCACGAAATCTTTAACGAGGAACTCTAGATAAATTTTACTCTGAGTGGAAAATAGCAGATTATAAATTTCTCTCATTTGTAACTCTCCTTTTTTATCATTTAAACCTGTTTCGTAATAATGGAAATTTCAACAAAATTTTTGGTATTGTACCGGAATCAGGAACCCAATTCCAGCCGTTGGATTTCTTCGCTGGTTAGGCATAGCGGCAGTAACGGCGCCATGGAGGGCGCTTCCAGGTAATACTGGCAACGCTGCGCGATGGATTCGCGGTAAAACGCCCCGCCGTATCCCACAAACCGGGTCACTAAATCATAAACCGCGCAATCATTTAAACCATCGCCCACATATACTGTTCGCGGATGGCGCTGACTGAGCTGCTGGACAATAGAGCGTTTTCCATCGGCGTGGATCAGCGGCGAGCGATGATCAAAATCACGATAATTGCCGGCGTCGTCAAAATATATATCGACCGCGAAAATATGAGCGGGATCTATCGACAATAGCCTGCCAAAACCTATGACAGCAGGACTCAGTCCGGCGGATACGATATAGACCGCTTTACCAAGTTCCTGGAGAGTTTGAATGACCGGCAACAGATCAGGCGTGCGGTGTTGAAAATAAATATCGCCCAGCGCGGTTACCTGCGAAGCGACTGGCATGACCAGATTAAGTCTTTTCTGAAACAGGGCTGGAGTCAGGCCTGAACCTCCCATTGCCTCGGCAGTCAATTCCGTCACCTGCCTTCCTACACCGTTCATTCTGGCCAGCTCGTCGATGCCCTCGATATGAGTTAAAGTACCATCGCAATCAAAAATAACGGCGTCGATTGGAACGGACAGTTCATCATATTGAGACGGCATGCGTTTTCTCCTTGCTTTTCAGTACTAAATAAGAAAAAATGATCAATGTATACCCGAAGCAGTCTATTATGCAACCAGTTTGGAGAATTTATGCAACGTATTTTTAATTTCAGTCCTGGTCCCGCCATGCTGCCCCTCGAAGTGCTGGAACAGGCTCAGGCGGAGATGCTGGATTGGCAATCTACCGGAATGTCGGTCATGGAACTAAGCCATCGCGGTAAAGAATTTACCCAAATAGCCGAACAGGCACAAGCCGATCTGCGCGAATTACTGGGAATACCCGCCAATTACCAGGTGCTATTCCTGTCCGGCGGCGCTTCCACACAATTTTCGATGGTTCCCCTCAATCTGATGGGCGGAAAAAAAACCGCTGACTATATTGAAACGGGACAATGGTCGCAAAAGGCGATCGCTGAAGGCCAGCGCTTCGGGTCGGTCAATATCGCCGCCAAAACCGAAAAAGGCCAATCGGTACGCATTCCCGCTTATGAAACCTGGTCACTCAACCCTCAGGCCGCTTATGTACACTACACACCCAACGAAACCATAGACGGTGTGGAATTTCATTCAATTCCCGCCACGGGAGCGGTACCATTAGTCGCGGACATGTCATCGACGCTGCTTTCCCGTCCGCTTGACGTTAACGCGTACGGCATTATTTATGCGGGCGCACAAAAAAATATTGGTCCCGCCGGACTGACCATAGTCATTGTACGCGATGATTTATTGCAGGAACCTTCCCCTGAAACTCCGGTTCTGTACAACTACCGAATGCAGGCGAAAAACAAATCCTGCTACAACACACCGGCGACTTATAGCTGGTATCTGGCTGGATTAGTCTTTTCATGGCTGAAACGTCAGGGTGGATTACCGGCGATGGCGATGCAAAATCAGCGCAAGGCAACCAGACTGTATCAGTTTATCGATCGCCATGAATTTTACAGCAACAGTGTTCACCCCGAATGCCGCTCGTGGATGAATGTACCTTTCAGCCTGCAAAACCCGCAACTGGACGACAAATTTTTAGCAGAAGCCGAACAGGCAGGACTCACTAATCTGAAAGGCCATCGGCTGGTGGGCGGCATGCGCGCCAGTATTTACAATGCCATGCCTGAAGCGGGAGTGGATGCGTTAATCCAGTTCATGCAGGATTTTGCCAATCATCAAAGCTAACTTATTACAGGAAAAAAATCATGTATGAAATTCAAACTTTAAACGCTATTGATTCCCTTGGCCTGAATCAATTATCGAGCGAAATTTATAAGGTGGGTAATCAGATGCCTTCTCCGGACGCCATTTTGGTGCGTTCAGCAATAATGCATGATTTGACTTTACCGCCTACTCTGAAAGCGGTGGCGCGAGCAGGAGCAGGTGTTAACAATATTCCGGTTGAAAAACTGACGCGTCTCGGGATTCCGGTGTTTAATACTCCCGGCGCCAACGCCAATGCGGTGAAGGAGCTGGTTATCGCAGGCATGTTAATGGCCTGTCGTAATCTTTGTCATGCCTGGCACTACAGCCGCAATCTCAGTGGTGATGACGCTGCCATCAATACTCAAGTTGAAAAAGAAAAAAAACAATTCGCGGGTTTTGAATTGCCGGGCAAGACCCTCGGGGTGGTGGGTTTAGGCAGCATCGGCGTAAAAGTGGCCAATGCGGCGGTAGCGCTAGGCATGAATGTCATCGGTTACGATCCCAGCATAGCCATTAAACGGGCGTGGGAATTATCCGCTACCGTGGAAGAAGTCACTCACTTTGACGACATCATGAAACGTGCGGATTTTATCAGCGTTCACGTACCGTTAAACGCCGAAACCAAACATTTGATCAACGCCAAACGTTTGCAGTTGGCAAAACCCAACATGATCCTGCTGAATTTTGCACGCGACGGCATCATTGAAAAAACTGCTTTACGCGAAGCGTTGGAAGCCCAGCGATTATATGCTTATGTCTGTGATTTCCCCTGCTCACTGCTAAAAGATCACCCTCGCGTGATCAGCCTCCCGCATTTGGGCGCCTCTACCCGGGAAGCCGAAGAAACCTGCGCAATCATGGCCGTCAAACAGGTGCGCGATTTTTTAGAACAGGGTGTCATTGTTAATTCCGTCAATTTCCCCACCGTAGAAATGCCTTTTAATAAGGGCGTGCGGTTGGCGATTGTGAACGCCAACGTACCGAATATGGTCGCGCAAATTTCCACAAAACTGGCTGCGGCAAATTTAAATATTATTGATTTAATCAATAAATCCCGCGATGAAATTGCTTACACTTTGATAGATATCGAGGGCCCGGTCAGCGAGCATTTGCTTAAAGAAATTATGTCCATCAATCAGGTAATTCAGGTGCGGTGCCTGCAGGGTTCTACCCAAATCGCAGCCTGTGAAGTTTAGGCATCGTGCAAGAATAACTTTTACATTTAGCGCCCAGAATGGCGTCAGATTTAAACGCACCGGAAGGAGAAAAATCGCAGGAATACTTGTTGTATTTCAAGGTTTTTCGACTGAGGAGCGTTTAAAGATGACGCCATAATGGGATGCTAAATGTAAAAGTTATTCTTGCACGATGCCTTAGATCCCCTCAGAAAATTTTCTCTGATCTCCCCCTTTGAAAAAGGGGGATTAAGGGGGATTTATTTTAAAAAATCCCTCCTAACCTCCCTTTTTCAAAGGGAGGAACAGGAAAAAGCCACTCCTGAAAAAGAGATTTATGCTGTAGGCTGGAGGTTGTGCTGAATATTATCGGTTACGGCTTTACCTTTTACTTGCCAGATCCCACAAATATAAGCCAGCCCTAAGGATAACGCTGTAGCGACCACTTTGATAAATTTCATTCCCACGCTGTCGCGGTTTTTTTCAATCACCGCGCGCCCTTCGTCGAAAGTCCGGCGAAAATCCTGCAATTGTGCGTGAGCTGATTTTATAGGAGTTTTTAGCGTGTTCTGAAGCGCGTTAACCACCCGGTATTTATTCAGCGCGGCGGTCAACGGTAAATTGTCATTCAATTGATAATGTGTAGGATCGCTCGCTATCCGGTCAATGAGTGGACGGGAATCATGGACCAATTTAACTTGCGCCCGCCCCTCCAGCGCCGGAGGAGCGCCAAATAATAATGTTTGTCCATAGGTTGCGGCAATACGAGTCTGAGTATGATCGCCGTGCGTGTATTTTTCTATCTCAATTTTGAGATGAGTCCGATAGTCACGGCACAATTTCTCCAGTTTTTGTTTTTGCCGCGCTACCGGTAACAAGGTTAATAAAGTTTTTTGCAGTAAAATACAGGATTTCTGCCGAGACAGCTGCCAGGGGCACCAGCGGTCAATAGCTTTTTTAAGCAGAGCATAGGCCACCGGCTCGTTCAGGTCGGTTTGCGAGAGAATTTGCGTCAGTGAAACAGACAAAATATCTTTTAAAATCCGCTGGGCGTTAAGAGCGTCTGCTTTTTTTCCACACAGACGCCTTGCTGTCTCCGCTTGAGCAGAAGCATAAACCGCGAGCGCTTCCCGATCTAACTCCTGACTGATACTGACAATAGAACCCGCGGCAGCCGCCAGACGATTCGCTGTTAAAAAACATTCGATCAATTGATGCATGGTCATCTCCATAGTTATTGTTATTGCCAAATACAGTATTATTAATTCATTAAACAATAAATACAGGGATTCTAAATTCGAATTGAGAGCTATAAACGCTTGCAATTAAATAAATACGGTATAAAATATGGAAGTCAGCGAAACTAAGGATAGTTAGTTGATTTTCTTTTAATTATTATTATGGAGTAAAAAATTATGAAAGAACCCTTGACGGTCAATGGTCTTTTAACTGAATTGACCAAAGCACCTATTTCGCAGCCCATGCAAGGTACTATCCGTAACCACATTCGTGAGTCACTGCGGCAGTACTTTATTCAACTGGAAAATACCCCCCCTCATAATCTTTATGAGTTAGTGCTGGGAGAGGTAGAAGCTCCTTTATTGGAGATCGTCTTGCAATATGTAGGTCAAAATCAAAGTGAAGCCGCGCGATTACTCGCAATGAGCCGCGGAACTTTACGTAAAAAAATGCAAATTTATGGATTACCCTTCAAAAAGAAAAAAGATTAGCTAAATAACCCAATTGCCCACTCTGGTGAACCGCCCATTGTACTTTGGCGGTATTCGTCCCCTTCACCAGGGTTTATAATCTTGTCACGCGTTTCTTCGCTAAACAGGAGTAAAAAATGCCTCATTTGGTTTTAGAATATAGCGACAATATAATCGAATCTGATTTTATAACCCTCTTTCAGTCTTGCCATCAGGTATTGGTACAGGAGCTCCCCACGCAGCTGGACAGTTGCAAAAGCCGGGCTTTGAAGCACACCACTTATTATATCGGTAACGGCAAAGTTCAAAACGCTTTTGTCATCGTTAATATCAGAATAATGCCCGGGCGACACGCGGATACTTTACAAAAAACCGGAATGGCGCTGATGGATGTACTTAAAACTCATTTTGCAAGCTCACTGAAAAATACAGACTGTCAAATAACACTGGAAATCAATGAGATCGGAACCTTCTACTTCAAGTCATAACTTATTTGATCACATGAAAAATAATCCATATTATCACTAAAATTCCAATGGGAACCCCTAATATCCAGGCAATTAAATATTTCATGATTTTATCTCCTTAAAATATACGTAAATTATAATCCTGAAAATGCTTTGCCGGAATAAATTATTCCGGCAATAGCAATTTTGCAATGGATAATTTTCGGGACTCAACTTAATGAGTTCTGCCGCTTTCATCCCAATGATTTTTCTTTACAAAAGTTTCAATTTCCTTTTCAGAACGCCTTTCATCATATCCATACTTTTTTTGTAACATTCCTGCGAGTTCCTCATAAGATCCCTTCATTTTAGAAACTTCATCATCGGTGATATCGCCCCATTGTTGGTGTAATTTTCCTTTAACTTCTTTCCACTTTCCCTGTATTATATTCTTGTTAAGCATAATTTTTCTCCTGTATTCATCCAATTTCACTTCCTTAAATCTAGCCTATCGGAAAATATTTGTCAAAACATTGATCAAATTATAACCTTGGGGGATCCAAAGGGGTTACCACAGTAACGTTTTTATCAGTATGGCTCATAACTTTCTTCCTGGACATCAATGTCATAGAACTTGTACTCAAGAGAAAGGGGTGTTATCTATTTTCTCCAGTGCCGGGAAGATCTACCTCAGGGTCACCTCCTTCGTCGCTATTATCAGACTTTTTACTTTCCTGTGGGCTTTGGCTTAAGTCCTCCGTGGGGATGGCAGCAGCAAGTTCTTTAACCCTGCGCTCAGCCATCTGTTTCAATGTTTTAAACACATTGCTACCTTTATGGGGCTGTATTGCATCCGCATTGTCCGCACACAAATTTACCTCAGGATCTTCTGTATGATTGGTATTATAACCTTGGGCAAAAGTATAAGTAGGATGAACTTTTGAAGGTCCCTGATCAGTCAGGGTACTCTTATCTACCAAGACCCGCAGCGTGATGTGCGTTAAAAACACTGGCCAGGGAACTTGCCACAGCATCTAATCTCTTGTTAAGATCCCCGGTATTCTGAGTATTCGATAATTCGCGTAAATCTGCCAACAAAGCACGCTCATGTACTGAAAGTTCTTTAGCTTCTTTTAACCATATGCCCAAAAAGGCCTTCTCACGCCCGCTGATCATCGCATAACGCTCATTAGCACTTTTACAGCCCAATGCGCCCATATCTAAAAATGCTGTCATCGGTTGAATTCAACAGGCCATATTCTAGCTCCAGATGTTTATTGTGCACAAACATAATCTTTACTGCTTGCGCCACCAATTGCAGGATATTGTCCTTTTTACTGTCCAGATGAAATGCGACTGATGTTAATTCCTTCGGAGATAACTTTCCGGCAGGACCTTTTCTAAATTCTTCGAGCAGTTTTATGACTTCTTTACCTTCCGGAGATTTATTAAAATAAACTTGACCTTGCGGGCTATTATTTAAAAATAACCGATATAATGTTTCTGCTTTTTCATAAAGCGCATGGATATTTCTATCCATACTTGAAGTCAGTCCGAGAATTTGATGCAGGCTGTTGAGTACACCCATCTCCGCCATTAATGCGGCTTCCGCGACAGGCAGGAAAAGTTTTTTAGAGACAGGATTCGACAAACTCATCCCGGATTTATTAATGGGTATGGCCTGTACATACACAAAACGTGCGTCATGAGCGTGTAATTTATTTCTATTATAGATATGCGCCGATCTTAAAATAGAATCCGCATGCAACCGCTCTTTATTGGCGAAAAAAACCGGAAAGGATGTTAAAAGCCGGTATGTTCGTGGTTCTCCGCCGGGGTATTTATCGAATGATTCTTTTAATTTAACGACATTATCTTCAAGAGTAAGGATTTCCTTAAAGCGCTTTCCCGCTTTTTCAATGATGTATTTAGAAAATTCTTCAGTACGTTTAACAAAAGTTCCCCAAGTTTCTTGAGTTTTATTATCAAATTCCCGAGGCAGTAAACTCAGGCGAGTTTTATGTCGATCTACCTCTTTAGCAGGTATGGTAACAGTGAAAGGGGCTCTCAAATGATGCCCCAGTAATTTCCCGTTCTCTGCGAAATAGAAATGACAATACTCAACCCCTTCTTTCTTAAATCTGGATTCTAAAATGGTTGGGTCTTCTATTTCACGTGCTTTATCAACAAAAATTTTAGAATCCTGTTCCGAGTCAACTGCCGAAGTTGTAAATGGTCGTATATCATGGAGAACTTTTTGGTATGACGGGAGTTAGTTTCCTGCCTGTATGGAAGGCACTCTTAATTCAGGAAGTTTTCCAGGAATGGGTAAAACCTGATTATCCGACGTTAATCGAGTAGTCCATAAGTAACGTTGGGCCTGCTTATTGGCGCCGCGTTTTTTTCCATGTGCGGTGTTGTCTGTCCCTGTTATTCTGGCAGCCATATGGTTTTGGGGATCTGTAAAAAACTCATCATTGGTTGTAGAAGGGGTTTCTTGAAGAACGTCATTTAAATGCTCAATATCTTTTTCTTTAAGCTTTGAAAGATTTTCAAGTCTCTCACGATCTAGCGGGAGCTTCACTCGCCGCATATTCATTGACAAGTATTTGTAGACTCTTCCCCGTTAAGTCCACTCTGGCTTTAGCAAGCATTGGATTCAAAATTCTGGGATTAATTTGAAGCTCCGAAAGAAATTGATTTGAATTTCGACAACAATCAATCAAAATATCGTTATATGTATTCCAGATAAGTAAATCTAATCTTTTTAATACCTTTTTTTGAATATGATCAGGTACTGGTTTTCCATCTTTACTTAATGTTAAAAAAATACGCTGGATAAACTTGATAACTTCATCATACAATGGATTAAGTTCATTACGTTTTTGAAATAATTGGAGCTGGATAGAGTCATGCGTTACGGATAGAAATATTTTTTTATAAACTTCAGGGATAGCCGTTTGAAATTTTTTATAGTTACCAAAAGCTATTCTACACTCGGTTATCGGACTGTGACTATACGGGTTTTTCTTTGATAGCTTATTTTCATTTGATTTCTTATCTTCAACAGGAACATGCATGATCGCAACGCCCGTTGGCGTAAAAAGAATATCTTCTAGTTTCGTTTTGAGAGCAGCATCTAACAATTCCTGTTGATAAGCAGCTTCTGCCAACATTTTTTTATTAAATTTCACCAGACTTTCCACTCTGGTAGTTGGATCAGAAAATTTAGCTAATTCCAGTTCTAAATTCTTTATACATTTGCTTATGGGACTATTTTCACCACTCGCTTCCCGTAAATCAGAATACGTAATTGATTCATGCTTAAAATTAAGCAAAAAATCATAAGTGATCCCTCCAGGAGACTTTATTTGAGATTTGAGCTCCTCAAAAGCAGTCCAATAATTATTTTCTTCTTTTTTAGAATTTTTTATAGTACGGTCAATATTCTTAATGATACGATCCTTGAGCGAAATAAACGAGGACGTTATCAATGCGTCAACGTCTAAAAAAAATTGCCAGGCTCTGGATTTACGGGAAAATGGTAATTTTTCTCGGTAACTTTGCAGATAATTCTTATATTTTTCAAGATTGAAATCCGGGGCTTCTAATTCTTTTTTTAGGCCATTAAAAAAATCTTTCTTTTTCTCGTTAAGACCAGGATCATTTTCCAAATATCGGTTAATGTGAGACAAAGCTTTTCTAATATTTAAACGCTTGGAGGTTAGTTGAATTTCCTCTTTGTAATCAACTTCCTCAATTTTATTTTCTTCTTCATTGTCTTCTTCATCTTCATCTACGTTTTTATGAATATTTTTTTTAGTATTTTCGGAAAGTTCTTGATAAACCTTTGCCTGAATTGTTGGTGCGACTCTGAAAAAAAGACCTGGATTACTTTCAACGACACGAGTGGCGAGGTTACTGGAAAATAAAGCATCCACAACGGCTTGTTTTTCTGAAGACATCTGTTTATCTTTTAAAAAACCAATTAACCCCTTTTCTATTTTCAAATCGTTCTTTTCACTTTTTTGATGCAGCTTTTCAAGAAAAAAAGGCAAATAGTTTGGATAATTTTTAACTAAATAAGTACATATCTCGGAAAATTTATTTATCCATTGATTATCATCTGTTATAGCCTGAAGACGCTGCACAAGATCACAAGGTTTATCAAACTCGCCCCGAAATAATCGGGTCGCCATCTCTGAATCAAGTTTTGTCAATTTCAGTGGATCATTTTCAAAATTTTTCTGAAGTTTTTCCTCTATAATTTTTTTATTAGTGTCATCCATACCCCGGTCAATAATAGCAGTCATCTCAGCTCGCGAAAGATCCACGCCCAGTTCTGCAAAAAGAGATTTTACGGTTTAGAAGCCTCGCTATCGACATTAAATCCGATTTGTTTTTTAAAAGGAGTATTTTTCTCCTCAGCAATAACGTCGACCAAAGTCTTCACACAAAGATTTCCATCATTATGTAACCCTTTTATTCGAGAAAGGAGATAATATTTTGAAGACGTTGAATGATGATTTTTTAAATAACGCTCAATTCTACCTTCTAATTTTTCTGATATAATAGACATTTAATCCCCATTTTCTATTCTTTAATAATAGGGATATTATAAAAGGTTATTCTTAAGGGAATATTAGATAGGGCCTATTTCAAGGCGGGCAGGACTGATAGCCGCCGCCCAGGGCTTTAATCAGCTGAATACTGGCCAGATGACGGCGGACCCGGATATCTATCGTGGATAATTGGGCCTGCAGAGCGGTGTTTTGAATGATGTAGACGTCAAGATAAGTGGTTAAACCGTCTTTATAACGATACATGGCCTGGTCGAAGGCCCGGTTCGCGGCCATGGCGGCGATGGTTTCCGTGTGGTTTTCCTGATCGAGCTGGCGGATCGCTACCAGACTGTCCTCCACTTCACGGTATGCCGTCAGCACTGTCTGACGGTAATTCGCCACTGCCTCAAAATATTGGGCGGAGGCCTGGCGCGATAATGCTATTAACCTGCCGCCATCAAATATGGTTTGGGTAATGAGCGGCATGCTGCCGTTATTTAATAACGCGGAAGACGTCGTCGGTCCCAGCGCCCAGACCAGACTGGAGCCTTTAAATAGTTTGCCAAAGGTGGCGCTTTCAAATCCCAGAGCGGCGGATAAGTTGAACGCGGGAAAAAACGCGGCCCGCGCCACGCCGATCTGAAAATTCGCAGCCTGCACTCGCAATTCGGCTTCGGCCACGTCGGGCCTGCGCTCCAGTAATGTCGAAGGCAGAGCGGGGGCGATGGTCACCCATTTGGGCTTAAATGGCGCTTTTTTTATAGTAAACGTAGCGGGAGGATGCCCCATTAATACGGCAATCGCGTGTTCCAGTTGCGCGCGTTGCAGTCGTGTGTCCGCAGCCAATGTTTTCGCAGTATTGAGCTGGTTAATAGCCTGATCGACATCCGAAACGGAAACCGCTCCGCCCCGGTAACGCTGACGCGTTAAATAAAGCGCTTTTTCATAAACGTGGACAATGGTATCCAACACTTCCAGGATAGCGTCATCACCCCGCAGAGTAAAATAATCGCTGGCCAATTCGGCGCGCAAACTCAGGTCGATGGCTGCCAGATCAGCGGCGCTAGCCTCGGCAAGACTTTTAGCGGCTGCGACTGAATTACGCACTCGCCCCCAGACGTCGAGTTCATACGTGAGATTCATCGACAGTAAAATATCGTTATAAAGGCGAACACTCAACGGATTGGCTACGTTTTTCGATGTGTGTTGACGGTTAAGATTAAACACGCCAATAATACTGGGAAATAATGCTGAACGCTGCTCCGCTAATATGGCGCGGGCTTCCTCATATCGGGCAAGCGCTGACTGCAAATTTTGATTATTGACTGCGACTTGCGCTTCGAGCTCATTGAGCACAGGATCTGCGTACATCATCCACCAGGGACCGCGATCCAGGACCGCGCTGCCGGGATTGGCCCGAAGCCAAAGACCACTCTCTTTATAAGCAGACGGAACCTCTAGCGGAGGCCGCTGATACCGTGGCGCGAACGAACATCCGCAGAGCACTATCACCAGCGAAATAAGTACATATTTCATTTTTTCACAGCTTTTTTTGTGGTATGAGAAGACACAATATGCACTTTTTCCCCGGGAAATATCGAATCAGGCGGATTCACTATAACAGATTCGCCTGAATGGAGACCGGAGACGATTTCAACGCTGTCGCCAAAATCACGCCCAATCGTAATCGGTTTGAGCAGGACCTTGCTGTCCTTATCAATGGTAGCCACCTGCATTCCTTGGGAACGAAAAATAAGTGTATTCACCGGCAAACGCACCGCGTGATTATTCACAGGAATAATCAGGTGAGTTTCGGTGTAGCCTCCGGCCAATAATTGATAATCAGCATTGTCTATCGCAAATTCCGCCAACAAAGTCCGGTCATTTGGATCAATCGCTTTCGCGGTATCGAGTAATTTGGCGGTATACGTCTTGTCAGGATGTTCGGTAAAATACAGTTTAGCCGTAAAATCAGGCACAATTTTCGCGGAATAGAATTGCGGAATTCTAATATAAACCCGTAAACGATTAGACTGTACCAGACGAAAAAGCGGCACTGTGCCACTGCTTCCCGCATTAATTAACCGGCCAATATCCGTGTTGCGGGACATAATCACACCGTCGAAAGGAGCGATCACCCGTTCATAACTAACCAGTTCGCGCAACCGGTCGCGATTCGCGCGAGTTGAATTAACGATGGCCGCGGTGGCTTTTTCACTGCTGATTTTCTCTTCAGTTTCCTGGTGTGAAACCGAATCTGTTTTTAATAAATTTCTCCATCGATCCGCGGTAGTGTGCGCGATATAATAATTCGCTTGCGCGGTGACTAAATCGGCTTCTGTCTGGCGCAATTGAGCGTCCACCTCGGGTGCGGAGATAAGCGCTAACAGATCGCCGGTGTGCACATGCGCGCCGATATCGACCATCCACCGGATCAGATAACCATTGGTTCGCGCATAAATAGTCGCATCGTGCCACGCCGTTACATTTCCCGGCAACACAATTTCTTCATTGACAGATTCGGCAGCGGCCTTAATCACCGCGACATTAATCGACGCTTGACGGTTAGTCACTCGTCGCAATTTTCTAAATTCAATCATCCGGTAACCAATGCCGATAATCGCGATGATGAGCATAATGATAATGACGATAATCACTCCGCGGAGAAATTTCTTCGAAAACTGTTTATCGGTCTGTGGTTTCATCAGAAATCCTTTTCTTTCTGTCATGGATCAAACAAAAAACCGTGGGGACAAAAAATAATGTGGCTATCGTTGCAAAAATTAAACCTCCAATCACTGCGCGTCCTAAAGGAGCGTTCTGCTCTCCACCAGCGCCCAGTCCCAACGCCATCGGCGACATGCCGATAATCATCGCCAGCGCCGTCATCAGCACTGGCCTAATGCGGGTAAATCCTGCCGAAAGAGCTGCCGCTATTACTTCATTGTTATTTTCACTCAGGTATTGTCGCGCAAAACTCACCAACAGAATACTATTGGCTGTGCCTAAACCCATGCACATGATGGCGCCGGTCAGAGCCGGAACGCTCAAACTGGTATGCGTTAAAAATAACATCCAGGCGATACCGGCAAGGCTGGCCGGTAAAGCGGTTAGTATAATAAAAGGATCTACCCAGGATTGGAAATTAACGACAATTAAAAAATAAACCAGAATAACCGCAAATAAAAGGCCAAAGTATAAACTTTTAAAAGAAGTGACCTGCGTTTGCATTTGTCCGCGTGCATTAACGACAGAACCTTTGGGAAGATTTTTTGTGGTGGCCGAAATAATACTATTCACATCGTGGGCCACGCTGCCAAGGTCACGATCCTGCACCGCGGCAAAAATATCAATGACAGGCTGCACATTGTAATGAGATTCCACCACCGAGCTAAAACTGCGATTTATCGTGGATAGCGCGCCTAAAATTTGTAATTTCCCCATACCGGGCATACTGGTCAACGGAATATTTTGCAACGCCTGCAATGAATCCAGACGATATTGAGGCGTTTGCGTGACTATGGGGTAGGAAACGCCGTTTTTGGTATCCAGCCAAAATGTAGGCGTCGTTTGAAAGCTGCCGGAAAGGGAAATCAGCATATTATTGGCGATATCAAATTGAGTGAGGCCCAACTCTTTGGCCAGAGTTCTGTCGACATTGAGATTTAACTGCGGGTAATTATAAGCCTGGTGGATATGTGCATCGACGACACCAGGAACGTGTTTAATTTTATCCAGTAGCAATGCCGCGTACTGGCGGTTCTGCTCAGTATTCAATCCCACGACCTGTAAATCAATCGGTGCAGGCAATCCAAAATTAAGAATCTGTCCAACCATATCCGCGGGTAGAAACGCAAAATTAACTCCAGGAAATTTTTCGGGTAATAGTAATCTCAATTTACGAATATACGAGGCGACGGCATGATGTTTTTTTTGCAATGAAATTAAAATATCGGCATCCGATGGACCCACCGTGCCCGAATTGCTATAGGAAAGATTGATGCCGCTGACCGGCAATCCAACATTATCGACGATGGTGCTCAACTCTCCGGCGGGAATAATCTGACGAATAAAATTGTCCACTTCCGCACTAATTTTTGCAGTTTCTTCAACGCGCATACCCGTCGGAGCCTGCAGATGCAGTTTCATTTGACCTGAATCGACCTCTGGAAAAAAATCACTGCCTAACCACGGTAACAGGATAAGTAAAGAAATCACAATAATAGCTGAAAATACAATAATAAAAATTTTTCTGTGAATAATCGCTATTTCCAGCAGATCACGGTAATTCTTTCTAAAGTTTTGAAAATGGCGGTCAAAGGCAGGATGTATCCGCGCTAACAAATTGGCTGATTTACCGTTGTTATTCTCTGCTGGAATGCGTTTATGCAGCCAGTATTTCGCCAGCGTCGCCACCAGCGTTCTGGATAGAATATAAGAAACCAGCATGGCGAATATAACCGCCTCGGCTAAAGGGGTAAATAAATAATGGGCTACTCCGCTTAAGAAAAACATAGGCACAAAAACGATGCAGATGCATAAGGTAGAAACCAGCGCCGGAACGGCAATCTGGCGTGCGCCATCGAGAATAGCGGTTTCAACCTCTTTTCCCTGATCGAGATTCCAGTTGATATTTTCAATGGCGACAGTGGCGTCATCAACCAGAATTCCCACCGCCAGCGCTAAACCACCCAAAGTCATGATATTCAGAGTGGCTCCCAACTGTGAAAAAATAATAATGGAAGCCAGAATCGACAATGGGATGGAAATAACAATAATTAAAGTGCTTCGCCAACTGCCCACGAATAACAGGATCATCAATCCCGTGAGCATCGCGGCCAGAACGCCCTCCCGCGCCAGATCATTAATAGCCGCTTTCACAAAGATGGATTGGTCGCCAAATACTTTTAAATTTAACTCTGGAGGCAGGCTTTCCATGACTTTAGGCAAAAGAGCTTTCACCTGATTGATAATATCGAGAGTTGAGGCGCCGCTGACTTTTTGAATAGTCATTAACACCGCTCGGGTTCCATTAAAATTGACGATATTGGTTTGCGGAGGTGAGCCGTTAAGAACATGACCCACATCGTGAACGTACAAAACCGTGCCCTTCTGATTTTTAACGGGTAAATCATTCAGATCATTCAGTACTACCGGGCTGCCGTTCAGTTTTATAAAATATTCATAAAGGTCTATTTTTTCCGTGCCGGCGGGCAGGATAAGATTTTGATTATCAATGGCGGCGTTGACATCCTGGGCGGAAACATCGTAAGCCTGCATTGCCCGGGGATTAAGATCTACCTGAACCTGACGCACTTTTCCTCCATACGGATAAGGCAATGCCGCCCCCTGCACCACCGCTAATTGCGTGCGTAAAAAATTGTTGCCCAAATCATTCAGCTGCTGCTCGGTTAATTTCGGGCTGGAAAGAACCAGTTGCATAATGGGAACCGACGAAGCATTGTAGCTTAAGATCAGCGGCGGTAACGTTCCCGGGGGCAAATTCTTCAGTAAGGTTTGAGAAATGGCCGTTACCTGGCTTAAAGCGGTGGCTATATTGACCGAAGGGTAGAAAAAGATTTTAGTCACGCTGACGCCGATCAGGGATTGAGATTCAATATGTTGAATATCATTGACCGTCGTGGTCAGCGCCCGCTCAAAAATACTGGTAATCCTTCCAGCCATTTCTACAGGCAGTAACCCCGTGTAGCTCCATACGACGCTGACCACGGGGATTTTAATATTGGGAAAAATATCTTTCGGAGTTTTTAAAATGCTCAAAACACCAAAAATTAACAGCATAATGGCTAATACAATGAAAGTATAAGGCCTCGTCAGCGCAATCCGTACAAACCACATGTCTTCTCCATTGACCAGTTATCCACGATGAGCGGAATATTATGACATTTTTGCTTCAATTTTGGCAAAGAAATCCTGGATGGGATCTTCCTGAATAACTGAAGGATGGGAATTACTTTCCTGATCTTTTGGATTTAAACATGTCTTTTCTATGATACTATAATTTAAGAGGCCGCTATCAGAAAAGCAAATTACCCATACACTGCAGACTGCCAGGGTCTGTTGACATTTCACTGTCATTGCGACTGCGAGCGGAGCGTGGCAGGAAGCAATCCAGAGGATTTAAACAAAGTCAGTGCTGACATTTCGTTGCTCCAACATCAAAAATTTAATCGTTGATCTTCAAAAAATAAACTGTAGGAAGGGACCTAATTCAGGATGCAAAAATCAGTCTTCAGACTACAACAATGTTCCATACAAATCATGCCATTCTGGATTGACGCTTTCAATCATCATTAATTTCTTTTTTCTAGAACCGGCTTTTATCTGCTTTTCTCGCTCAATAGCGGTAATCATATCTTCAAATTGCTCGTAATAAACCAGTTGCTTACACTGATATTTCTTTGAAAATCCATCAACAATGCCCTCTTTATGTTGGTATACACGTTTTATTAAATCACTGGTAACGCCGGTATACAATGTACCTTTACGTTTATTGGCCATAATATAAACTGCCGATTGACGATTAAGCATATAGAATTCCTGAAAAACAATTTCTAGACGATATTTTCTAGCAAATTATTAAAAAATCAAACCGGTAAATTTGTTTAAATCCTCTGGATTGCTTCGCTTCGCTCGCAATGACGGTGAAATGTTAACAGACCCTATTCAAACCAACAGGGCTCCCGCATTAAAATTTGTACAAAAATGGTTATTTTGAGTGTAAATACATCATCATTGCGAGCGTCAGCGAAGCAATCTAGTTCGCACTTAGCTCACACTCCATACTGGATTGCTTCGCTGA
>CAVQJI010000014.1:0-23925 GCA_963712715.1 uncultured Pseudomonadota bacterium
CGGTATACTCAAGGGACGTTTTTCGTCCTTGCCCGGTTTAGGGATATAGATTCGACGAAGGGGTTTAGCTTTCGATATTGAGTGGCGCGAATTCGACTGACGGCTTCGGCTTTTTGGTCATTAGGTATTCCAAACTTCCTGATCAATACCGGGCGTTCTTTTTCCTGTATTTTCGGTCACTTGTCTCACAGCCATAGCAGCTGCGGATAACGATTGTGTCAGAAGGTTCTGTAAAGCGCGGACTTTACGATGGTTGCCTTCTTGCAAAGCCGTAACGATGCGGGATTGAAGCCGATTCACCGTTTTATGTGTTTACGTCAATTAATGTGTTGCCAAGGTATATCACGTTGTGAAGCCGCGTCAGCAATCGAGGTGGCCCCTATCCTGCGTACCTTCTTTTCGTTCGGTGTTCGGATCCTTCTCATTATAAGAACCAGATAAACGTGGGCCCGCTTTCGCGCGGAATGATGTTAGTTTTTTTTTTCAAAAAAAACTCAATCCCTATCCATCCTATTACAGGATAACATTCGCTTCTTTCATCCTCCTAATTACTGCTGACCTTTCGGCTCATCTTACGATTTACTTTCCTTGGCTCAAAGGAAATCGACAGGCTTACATGTTCTATTTTATTGACGAAATGATTTAGGTTTCTTCTTTCACCGGAAGTTTAAGCGTTCGCGATAAATAAGTAGTCAGTACTTATCCGGACTTCTTACCTTTTGGCTACAGCTTATCAATATCCTTTAGCTGTTTACTTTCACGATGATTACAAAGATTTACGTTACATTAACCATGCCATCCTTCCTAGCGCCTCATCCCATGGATATTAGGGATTTTAAATTTTCTCGCAAAAATCTTATCGGTAACTTATTTATTCCCGCGGCTTCATTGTCCCCAGGAGCTTCACACCATTCCGTCGCCAGGATCGCATGTTCGGGTAGGAAACAGTTGGCGAAACAACCGGTTTCTCACCTTGAACTCCAAGGTAGAAACAATCAATAAAACGACTTCACGTCACACGACCACCTTAAGTCACAAAGGAACTTAACATGGCTGAAAGTAAGTCTAAACAAATTCTCGTCTCTTTTAAACCGTTCTCTGAAATGGGGGATAGAGTTCCTGGGAACTCGGGGCAAGACGCATGGCGAAAGCGATGCGGCCTTGCCTTTTTTTATGTCCGTTATTCAGTGCAGAAGGGAGCAGGGACGCAGTTTTTTTGGGTTGGGCAAACACAGTCCATGCGCAAGCGCCGCATGAGGCTGGGTAACTCCCCCCATCTCTGCCTGTGCGCGCTTGCGGTGTGGTCGCTTAAGGAGAGCATTGACATGGCGATACTCATCATCAAAATAATAAAAACGGTTTTCCTGATTGATAATCAATAGTGATTGATTGGGGCTGCTGTTCGCCCCAAACCCCGCCCTCGCCGGGAGCAGGGGTTGGCAGCGCCCGGCTGCCAACCCCTGCTTCTAGGGTATCATCGCTTCCATCCCGTCAAGAACAAGCCCTGCGGGTGGCCGCTGTCGTTTTGATCTGCTGTCGCCCGGCTTACCGTTCCATCCTTCACGCTGTCGCACTGACATTCTGATTTCCAACACCGAGCGCAGATCAAAACGCCAGCGGCCATTCTTGACAGGCTGTCAGCGACCTTATGCTAACAGATTTATTTTTTAAGCATAAAAGCAGTGATAATTGACCGCCGGACTGGTTGGGTTCTTTAATTTAGAAAACCGGTGTGTCCGCTTGGCGTTCTGAATTTAATAAGATAAAGTAAGATATAAAGAAATATCTTATTTTACTTTATTAAATAAGGAGGATTTATGGGACGAAAAGCACTACATACACCGGAGCAGGTATTCCAGGCCGCCGACCGGCTCGCCGCCGCCGGGCAGAGCGTATCGCCCGCTAGCTTGCGCGCGGCGCTGGGTGGCGGCAGTCTGACGACTATTTATAAACATCTGGCCACTTGGGAAGCCACCCGTCCGGCATCATCTGCGCCTACCGCGATGATCATGCCGGAAACGGTAGAAAGGATATTTGCGCAGGCGTGGCAGATTGCTACCACTGAAGCCGGTAAAGACATGGCCGCCATTCGTGAAAAATCGGAGGCCGAAGTGAAAGCGATGACGCTGCGGCTGAAGAAGCCCTGAGCAGAGGCGCCCTGCTGAAAGCCGGGCGAAGAGGAAGTAGCGCAACGGGAAAGCCTGGAATTCGCGCTGGCCGCCAGTCATGCGGAAGTGACGCAAGTCAAAGCCGATGCCGCTGGAGCGAGAATCGGCGCTGATCAGCAAGCCATGAACCCGTCAGGCAGCAGCTTGAACGTCAGCAAATCGAATGCCGGGAATTACGCAGGGAAAATAAAGACCTCATCGCGCAATCCGCCAAACTGAAAGGCCAACTGGAAGCCTTACAGATTCAGATGAAGGAGCAGAACACGCTGTTAGCGAAAGCATTGATTGGCAGTCAGTAAATATTGTCTGCTTGATCATTAATAACAACTGATTCTGACTGTTGCATTGACGCGCAAAAAAATTAAATAAATAAATTTGTTGCGCGCCGTTTATTTTTATCACCCCAACCGCCCCGCTGTGCCTGACGCGCCAAAAGGCGCGCGCAGACACAGCGGGGCGGGATTTAAAGCAGGTGACGCACCAAGTACCGCGCAACATCAGTTTGCACCAGAAATCATGTTGCCGGTTGAGCAGTCATCATGCGGACAAAATGCAGAGTTTCATTGATCGGTCGAATATTTTCGGGTTGCGGAGAGGATGTTTTTCCGTGATAATCTTCCCGTCCCGATCATGAAATAATAGCAATACCAGAAACGCTAAAAGGAGTTTGCCATGAATAAGTCATCCACAGACAATCCACCGCAGTCAGATCCCCATCCATTTTTACAGGACAGTTCGCTGTTCACGGGATATGCCGCCGGAACAGCGCGGTCAAGAGCCGCAAATCATCTTGCCAAAAGCCGATCAAAAAATTATCTCGCCCACCAAACCCGTTTTGGCGCAACTTGGATTCGCGGGGCAGTATTCAGGAATTAATATCACCGTTCCCGCCAGCGCCCTGACGCTGGCGGCGTCTGCTCGGGGAAAGGGGGTTTTGGCGCGGTCTATGAAGGCATTTACAATCATAAACCGGTGGCGATCAAACAACTCAGCACCCATTTAACCATGGACACGCTGAAGGAATTGAAGCGCGAAGCGGAAATCATGTTTCAGTTAGGACTGGAATGCGAATTATGTCGTACCGCTGAAAAAAATCTGCCTGGAAGCGCCGCATTATTCGCTGGTGATGGAGTTGATGCCCAAAGGGTCATTGTATGATCTACTGCATAACGGTCAGGACTTTACCGTGGACAATCCGTTTTCAGATTGCGCTGGACGCCGCCTGGGGACTGAAAGATTTACACGGCTATCCGATTCTGCACCGGGATTTGAAAAGTCTGAATATTCTGCTGGACAACAATTTACGGGCGAAGCTGGCGGATTTTGGTCTGGCGAAAGTGAAACATGAAAGCAGCAGTCAATCCTCGGTAGCCAAAGGCACGGTATTGTGGATGGCTCCCGAACTGTTCGATGACGAGCCGAAAATGACCACGGCCTCGGATGTAACAGTTTTGGCATGGTGTTATGGGAGCTGGTGACGCGATTGCTGCCCTACGCGAAAGCGCCCAATCAGCACGTGGCGGCGCGCTGGATTGAGAAAGGCATAAAAGAAAAAATCCCCGGCGACTGTCCGCCTGGATTGAGATCCATCATTGAATCCTGCTGGGAATCGCTGCCAGCCCAGCGCCCCACGGCGGTGGAGTTGGTGGAACGCTTAAAACCGCTGGTGACGGATCAGGAACAAAAAATGCACTCGTCCGTGCCGGAATCGCCGAAACCGGTAGCCACAGGAAGTGCGGAAAGCGAAGAGATGAAGAAGCTGCTGGCGGAGGTGATGAAATTAAAACTGGAAAAAGCGGAAGACGAACGGCGGCGGGTGGAATTTGAAAAAATGGCGGAAGACCATGCGCGATTAAAGGCAGAGATCGAGCGGGAACGGGAGATCAAGCGGCGGGAAACGGAGTTGAAAAAAAGTCCCAACGGCGCGAACCCGGAAACCCCGGCGTCATTGCCGCCCGCCCGGCAGCCGGATATCAAGAAGCCGATGACCTCGGAGCCCGTGTAGCCCCGCTCAGGGATATTGTCATTCGAGTCCGCAAACGCTGATGCCCGCGCCCAAGCCAGCGCTGAAGCCGGTAGATCAAAAAACCCTGGGTCAATTGCTGCGATTTGTGGCGGAAGGCGAACAGGATAAAGCCGAAGAACTGATCAAGACAGACAAAAATTTACTGTTGCACACAGGAACGGTGAAAGATTTATCAGGCCGTGAATTTAAGCCAATTACTGCTTTTCAATACGCGCTGTGGGCAATGGATTGGCACATGTGGAAGATGATCCAGAAATATTTACCGGCAGAGCAGCAAAGGGAGCAGTTTGAGGTATTGGAAACGAAAGGCACGTCGCACGGAAAACACTTTAGCTTGCAGCCGTTGATCGGAGCGTTACAGGTGTATGTGGATAATGCCGCTAAAGTTTGGAATTATGATCAACGGGCGACAAATCACTGGTGTAAAGTGGTGGGAGGGGCGCAGAGGGGAGTGCCAGCGCACGTGGTGAATGAATACTGCCGTGAAGATCGATCATTTGATCCGTGTCCTGCGTTTACCGAGGAAAAATTGCCGCGAATCCAGCAATTCCAGGTACTTCCCCGGGGCAGGCGAGTGGTTTAGTGCTGAGTACAATGGTAAGTTGTGTGGAGATAGTTTTGCCTTTTACAGGGGATGTTCGCGGGCGTGCGTGGGGGAGGTTGTGGTAGTTAACAACATCTGGCTCGACTGCGCACGCGGGGACCTAAAATCTCTCCAGTCCTTGTCTAAAGCCCGCACCCAGCAGTTGGAGTTGCTGGCGTCCCAACTCAAGATATCATCGCATCGCTTGGGGGTATAAGAGAAGCTACCGCAGTAGCCAGCCTTTTCCCAGCCATACGCAATCCGGCTCAAGGGATTGGGTATAGGCGACCCAGGAACGAATCAAATCGAGAGCAGTTAAAGGACTGACTGTGCGGCCCCACCAGGAGGCCCATTGAAGCAGGTAACGTTGAATTTTCGCCGGATGAACGGCATCAGTCTTTTTCATGCGTACCTTCTCTAAGGCGCGACTACAGGATCGCGAATGGATCGTTGCAGTCACCTCCTGGGATTGTGTTTGCGGGTTTCGCGACGCCGCAAATTGAACCCCTAAAAAATGGAAACCGGAGTGAATTTTACCCATCTTTGTTTTTGACGGGGATAATTTCAGCTTTAATTCACGCAGGACAGCGTATAATTTTTTACGCGCGTGTACAAACTGCCGTTTGGTTTGCGCGAGAAGTATGATGTCATCCATATATCTTAGGTAAAAAACGCCGGGTTGGTGTTCAAACGCCTGATCGAGTGGCGACAGGTAAATCGCGCCAAAAAATGGCGAAACCGAACTTCTGCGAGGAATCCCCCGATCGGGAGTGAGCAGATGCCGCCATCATCTATAGGCGCGGTAATGACGGCGTTGAGATAATTGAAAACTCGCGGGTCCTGAAAGGATTCCTGAATCTGGCGCAGTAAAATTTTTCTGTCAATGGAAGCATAATAAGAACGGATGTCAGCGCGTATCACGTATTGAAATTCGCGATCCGCTAAAGCGTTCTGAATGCCGGTAATGGCGGTTTTCACACCGCTGGGGCCTTGCAGGTGGCAGCATAGCCGAAGAAACCAGGTGAGAAAACGTAGAGATTAATCTGGCCGAGCAGCAGCGACAACATCAGCCGGTCGCGATACTCCCAGACTTCCAGGGTTTCATCGGAAAAATGATAGCGAATGCGCGGCGCGAACTGATAGGTTCCCGCCATAAAATCGGCGATCCAGGCGTTCACTTCACGTGGCCAGCGGTTAGACAAAATCCCACCACGGATTGCGATCGCCGTTGCCGCGATGATGGGGCCGTTGCTGTTGCAGCCATTCGGCGGCGGCGGATTGAATACGCTGCGCACTCCAGGCGAAAAAATTCTAGCACCAGTATAGCACCGAAAAATAATGGATTTAAAAAATTTTTGTAACTACTTGATTATATGGTGGGCCCACTAGGACTCGAACCTAGGACCAAAAGATTATGAGTCTTCTGCTCTAACCAACTGAGCTATGGGCCCTTGAGAGTTTTTCAGCATTATCACACGAAAAGCCGGGAATTATCAATTGCTCAAAAATTGGAACAATAAAAAGCTAAACAGGCCTGTTATTGCTGCTTTACAATTTTCTGACCGCCATTAGGGAGTTTGCAGGCGCCACGCCCAATTGCCAGAACGGACTCCACTGAATCCATGCTGGTGTGACAGACGTGCCTTAAAAATTTAAATTTAAGCGCCTTCTTCTTCGCTTTCCAGGAAGCTATGCAACTTCTCGGCCCGGTTCGGATGCCTCAGTTTACGCAAGGCTTTGGCCTCAATTTGACGGATACGTTCACGCGTTACGTCAAACTGTTTACCGACTTCTTCAAGAGTATGATCGGTGTTCATTTCAATACCAAAACGCATCCGCAGTACCTTGGCTTCGCGTGGGGTCAGACTGGCCAGAATTTCCTGGACAGCTTCGACTAAACCCGAAGAGGTCGCGAAATCCACCGGCGATTCCATCGTGGTATCTTCAATAAAATCACCGAGGTTCGAATCTTCATCTTCACCGATGGGGGTCTCCATCGAGATCGGCTCTTTGGCGATCTTCAAAACTTTGCGAACCTTGTCTTCGGTCATGTCCATCTTTTTAGCCAGTTCTTCAGGCGTCGGCTCAAAACCGGTTTCCTGTAATAACTGACGGCTAATACGGTTCAATTTATTAATAGTTTCAATCATGTGCACGGGTATGCGAATGGTGCGCGCCTGATCAGCAATGGATCGCGTGATCGCCTGACGAATCCACCAGGTGGCGTAGGTTGAAAATTTATAACCACGCCGATATTCAAATTTATCCACTGCCTTCATTAATCCGACATTCCCTTCCTGAATAAGATCTAAAAATTGTAAGCCGCGATTGGTATATTTTTTTGCAATTGAAATGACCAGACGTAAGTTGGCTTCAATCATTTCTTTTTTCGCACGTCGCGATTTGGCCTCACCAATCGATAAACGTCGATTAATGTCCTTAATTTCGGTAATGCTGAGATGGCTGCCTTCCTCTATTTCCAGGAGCGCCTGTTGTACTCGCTTCACTTCACGGGAAACCTCCTGCAACGCTTCGGCTTGCGCTGGATTGTCTTTCCGGTAATGTTTAAGCCAGTCCATATTCGTTTCATTGCCTGGAAATGAACGAATGAAATTCTTGCGAGGCGTGCCGGCTCTGTCCACGCACGTTTTCATAATGATCCGTTCCTGAATTCGAACTTTTTCCAGTAATTTTCTTAAACGGTTCGTTTGCCGGTTAAACTGTTTGACGGATAGTTTGCAGTGTGAAAAATAATCAATCAGTGCTTTCTGATGTTTTAATGTCTGCGCGTGCTTGACGCCGTGTTTTTTGATGGCCGCAAGATACGTCTGGTACAACTCCTCCAGACCGGCCATATATTTAGCCGCTTCCGCTGGGTCAGGCCCGCCTTCTCCAAATTCGTCGCTGGCCTCTTCGCCGCCTTCCAGTTTCTGCAACTCCTGAGTAATATCGCCCTCGGCAACGACTTCTTCACCCTCGGGATGATAGAAGCCATTCACCAAATCACTGAGACGGCCATGCTCCGAGGTTATACGGGTGTATTCTTCCAGCACCGAGGCGATAATTTTGGGGTAGACGGCTATGGCGCTGAGAACCTGACGGGTGCCTTCCTCAATGCGCTTGGCGATATTGATTTCGCCTTCACGGGTGAGCAGCTCGACTTTACCCATCTCTCGCATGTATAAGCGTACCGGGTCGGTGGTGCGCGTTTCGGTCACCAAAACATCAATAGCCTCACTCAGCTCCTCTTCACCGCCTTCTTCGCTCAGCAATAATTGATCGTTATCAGGGGGGAATTCAAAAACCTTGATGCCTAATTCATTTAAGCGTCCGATAATCCCTTCCATTTGTTCGGGGTCAACGTAATCGCTTGGTAGTAAATTAAGCAGGTCTTCGTGAAGCAAATAGCCTTTATGGTGCGCTTCTTCTAAAAGCGCGCTGAAGATTACTTTTTGTTCATCTGCCATCGCTGTTCTCTCTGCCTTCGGAGGGCGGATATAATATCACTAGTTTGTCCGATAAACTAGATGCACTTGCTATGTAATAAAAAAATTCGCTGTTACGCCGTCCATGGCCACTTAATGCTCGCTGGCATCTCTTTTAATTTTAGCTAATAAATTTTGTAATTTCCGCTTTTCTTCCAAATTTAATTGTGATTTTTTTGCTTTTTCAACTAACTGGGTAATGTTTTGATCAAGGGCGTGTTGTTCCAGGTTGGATAGCGCTCCGAGAAATTCCGCTTTGACGCCTTCATGAGGAATACTTGGGATTCGTGAAGCCAAATGGGCAATCAGTTGTTGCTCTTCTGGATCATCAATGCTGGCCATTAATTCACCCGTGGTCAGATCCGGTTGCCGACGAAGCGCCTGTAATATTTGGGAAAATAATTTTTTGCAGGGGATTTCCAGCAACTCCAGTTCGGAGTCTTTGATAAGTTCAGTCAGAGCAGGCTGGTGCAGCAATAAAGAGATTGCCCGATGAGCGGGCGGCAACAGCTGACGTTGCGGACCTCTTGCTTGCGGAATTTTTGCGCGGAGGTTAAATGTTTTTTTATCAGTGTTGGGATTGGCTGCAGCGCTAACGTTTGCGTTTTCAGCTTTCGCAGCAGAAGGTTGGAGCAATGTCTGTAATGTTTCAGTATCGATGCTTAATTCCCTGGATAACTGTCCGTACATCAGTTCCCGGAATAAACCATGGGGCATCGTATTTAGGTGTTGAGCAGCCTGTTGTCCAAACTGGGCCTTGTCAGCGGGGGAGTTGAGGGGAGTCTGACTTTTCAGTTCACGGAAAAAAACGTCGGAGAGCGGTAGGGATTCCTCCAGTAATCGAGAGAAGGCCTCGGGACCGATTTTACGCACCAGGCTGTCCGGGTCTTCCTTTTCAGGCAAGAATAAAAAACTAATATGTATCCCCTCGCGTAATAAAGGTAAAGCGATAGTCAGCGCTTTCCATGCCGCCTGGCGGCCCGCGCGGTCACCATCGAAGCAGAAAGTCAGATTTTGCGCATAACGCAAACATTTTTGCACCTGTTTGGTGGTCACGGCCGTGCCGAGAGTGGCGACGGCATGAGTGATACCGTGTTGGTGCAGCGCCACCACGTCCATATAACCTTCCACGACCAGTAAACGGGTTAATTTGGCGGTGTTACGCCGGGCTTCATAAAGGCCGTATAATTCCGACCCTTTGTGGAATAATGGGGTTTCCGGGGAATTTAAGTACTTGGGCTGCGAATTGCCGAGACTGCGCCCGCCGAAGCCGATAATCTGTCCTTGAACATTGCGAATGGGGAACATGATCCGGTCACGAAATCGATCGTAAGCATGCCCGGAATCCCGGGTAACCACCAAACCGCTGCTCACCAGTGCTGCCTGTTGCTCTGGATGTTCGCCTAAATGATCCTGCAGGTCCTGCCATCCAAGGGATGCATAACCGATACCAAAATTTTTAGCGGTCACGCCGGATAAGCCTCGGGTTTTTAGATATTCAATGGCCGATGAGTGCTTGCGCAGGGTGATGCGGTAATATTGCTGGGCCCTTTCCAGAACCTGATAGAGAAGCTGATAACGTTTCGAGTCGTCCCTACCCGGTTCTGTGGGAACTTCCAGGCCGGCGCGGGCGGCGAGCCAGGCAACCGCTTCTCTAAATTCCAAATGGTCGAAAGCGATTAAAAATCCAATAGCATTGCCGCTGGCGCCACAGCCGAAACAGTAATAAAACTGTTTGCTTTGGCTGACGCTGAAAGAAGGCGTTTTTTCTTCGTGAAAAGGGCAGCGTGCCAGATGGTTATCTCCGCGCTGGTTTAACTGGACGCGGCTGCGGATAATTTCAACAATATCGCTGCGTGCCAGCACTTCCTGGATAAAGTTGGGGGGAATACGGTGAGTCATCGGTTGTTCAATCCTGTCTCACTGGGGGAGTGGCTGAAGCCCAGGTTTTAGCTCAAGCGATTTTTCACTTTAGCGCTTACTTTTGCCATATCAGCGCGGCCCGCCAGCTGCTCTTTTAGCAACGCCATGACCTTGCCCATTTCCTGCATGTTACGGGCTTTCGTGTTTTCAATAGCGGTTTGGATGGCGGCGTCTATTTCGGGTTCACTCAATTGCTGTGGCAGGTAGGTACTGAGTACTTCAATTTCCTTTTGTTCTTTCGCGACCAGGTCCTGACGATTGGCCACCAGGAACTGCGCGCTGGAATCGAGACGTTGTTTAATCATTTTATTGATGATATTAATAATATCCATATCGCTCAGTTCGATCCGCTCGTCCACTTCGCGCTGTTTCATGGCCGCCAGCAATAGACGAATAACGCTCAGGCGCTCCACATCCTTGGCGCGCATGGCGGTTTTCATATCTTCCTGGATGCGATTTTTAAGTGGACTGGCCATAAGATTAATGACGGGTGCGTTCGCGCTCAAGAATTTCCTGCTCTTTTTGCAGTTTCTTCTGGTACCGCTTAACGGCAGCCGCTTTCTTGCGTTTGCGCTTGGTAGTGGGTTTCTCGTAGTTCTCGATTTGCCGTAACTTGCTCATAATACCGGCTTTTTCGCAAGCCCGCTTAAAGCGGCGCATGGCTAAATCAAAAGAACTTCTTTCGTTGATCTCAATCGTGGGCATAAAGTAAACACCTCGTATGTACTGGCTTCTAAACAAATGAATAATGATACTGGTTTTTGAGAAACCCCGCAACCCCTCAGCAATTCCCGCTGAGTACAGCGGGAATTGCTTCCTGGTTTATATCCTGCGCTCGGCGGAGCCGATGCTCTTCATTGCGGGGGAGGAGCGAAGCTCTCTCCCCCTTGCGATCCCCCATCGGGTAGGGTTCACTGAATAATTATAAATTGCCTTTTATAAATGGTTTGAGATCGATACAGATTTTTTGCCAATAGTAGGCGTGTTCGCGCATGGTCTTGCTGGTTTTAGTGGTGGCGAGATGTTTGGCCATCTCGCTGCCGCAAATAATTAAATCGCAAAAACAGGTGTACTCCTGATCGTACAGTGTTAAGGTCTGTATCGTTAATAGGTGCGAAACCATCTGCTCAATCTTTCCTGTCGTGAGAGCCACCTTCCGCAAGCGGTGTGTCAGCTTCGCGTCAGAATTTTCAATGTTCTGTATGATTTTCAGGCTGTTTTGAAGTTGTCGCACCGACGACAGCAATGTCCTGGTAAGTTCTGAAAAATCGATGCGAACGGTAGGTATCGGTAATTTCATAATGCCTCACAATATTAACTGTTTCCACTTTCTGATTTCCCGATCCGGTCAGTGCATCCTGCGATAAACATTGGATCATTCTGTTCAGTTTTTGTCTGTAGGAAAATTTAGGTATGTGTTCCCGAGTCACTGTACATTAAAGTATTTTTGTGTTACAGATGTTCAATGCCATAATTTAGGGAGAATCTGTGCGTTTGAGTCGAGTGATTTATAATTTCATGCATTTGGAAGCCAGCGGCGGCATCGCCCTTTTTATTATGGCCGTATTGGCTCTGGTGATTGACAACTCACCACTCGATGTTTACTACCATCAATTTTTCAACACCCACTTCAGTATCCAGTTTGGCGATTACGTCCTCTCCAAGCCCATTTTATTGTGGATCAACGATGGTTTTATGACGATTTTTTTCCTGCTCGTCGGACTTGAGATCAAACGGGAATTATTTGAGGGCGAATTGAACAGTTTTTCCAAGGCAATATTGCCGGCCATTGGGGCTTTGGGTGGCATGGTCGTTCCGGCGGTAATATACATCCTGCTTAATCTGGGAAATACCGAAGCGTTACGGGGTTGGGCTATTCCGACCGCGACAGATATTGCATTTTCACTGGGTATTTTATCTTTACTGGGACGATCAGTCCCGCCGTCACTGAAGATATTTTTAATGGCGTTAGCGATTTTTGATGATATTGGAGCCGTGATCGTTATCGCTATATTCTACACTCACGATATTTCGTTGCAGTCTTTATGTTTGGCATTGTTATTAATAGCCGTGCTGTTACTGATGAACCGTTTCCGCGTCACCAGCTATTTGCCTTATTTTATCGTGGGAATGATTTTGTGGCTGTGTGTTTTAAAGTCGGGAGTGCACGCGACTCTGTCCGGAGTCGCCCTCGCTTTTGCGATCCCTTTGCGCGACCGGGTCCGGCCCAATTATTTGCCGGCGGGAGAATTAATCAAATCCTTGCATCCCTGGGTAGCGTTTTTAATTTTGCCTCTTTTTGCATTCGCCAATGCTGGAGTCTCCTTCGAGGGCATGTCCCTCAGCCATTTCGTCGGACCGATCTCGATGGGAATTGCGCTGGGCTTATTGCTGGGCAAACAGGTTGGGATTTGGGGCGCCTCCATGCTGGCCATCCGGGCAAAAATTGCGCGGATGCCAACGGCAGCCTCTTCGGGTGGCATTTACGGTATTGCGCTGCTGGGGGGAGTCGGATTTACAATGAGTCTGTTTGTAGGCACCCTCGCATTTGAATTCGGCAAGGACGCTTCCCTGCATGCGGCAATGGTGAGAACCGGAGTGCTGACAGGTTCCATACTGTCTGGTATATTCGGGTATCTGGTTTTAAGGAGGCTTTATCGTGTTCCACTCCATAAATTTTAAAATATTAGTGGCGATTGTATTGGGCGGATGGGTTTTTACTGCCGCAGCAAAGCCGGTAAATCCAGATCAATCCCGGATTGCGCAATACGAACAGATTGCACGTTCCAGATTACTGCCATTTTTTCAGCAGGCTGGCGTGCAATTCCCGCCCAAACAATTGGCTCTCCTGATTTTCAAGGAAAATCAGCGGCTGGACTTATGGGCGAAAGACGCCAGGCATAAAGGCTGGATCCAGATTCGCTCGTTTTCGGTGTTGGCCGCGAGCGGCAGTTCCGGTCCTAAATTACACGAGGGGGATCGCCAGGTCCCTGAAGGGATCTACCACATTACTCATCTGAATCCTTTCAGTCATTTTGATTTGTCCATGGCTCTGGATTATCCCAATGCATTCGACCGTTTTCGAGCGAAGCAGGACGGCCGAAATCGATTGGGGGGTGATATTTTTATCCACGGCGGAAACCGGTCTATTGGATGTGTCGCCATCGGCGACGCGGCGATTGAGCAACTGTTTCCTCTGGTGGCGATGGTCGGTGTTAAACAGGTGCAGGTGATTATTGCCCCGAATGACTACCGCCGGCACACCCCGGAGATGGCCTCTGTGCATCCCGGATGGGTGGCTTCACTCTACCAAAGCCTCGATCAGGCCCTGCAGCAATTTTCTTAACGAGTTAAAAAGATTATAAAACGACCAGTATCTCGGGAGTGCTGGACAATTGCCGGTATAAATTATCGAGCTGTTCCCTGCTTTCGGCACGAACCGTAATGGTTAGCGAGATATAATTGGTAAACTGACTGAAGCGCTTTTGTAATTGCTCCTCATTAAAATCCGGGAAGTGTTGTCGTACGATCGCAACTACCCTGTCAACAAATTCCCCAGAACTTTTCCCCATCACTTTTAGCGAAAAGTCACAGGGAAATGAGATCGGCGAGGAGTACTCGCCGTTACCCGATTTTTTAACCATTCGACAGATGCAGCCATTTTGCAAACAGGATGGCGATGTGGTCCCAGGCTCGGCTGAAAATACCGCCTTTGGGGTCTCCTTCCAGTGCAACGACGGGGATGGAGGTGAGTGGCTGACCGTTCAGAGTAACATTGACACTCCCATAAGTCTGACCTTTGATGATTGGGGCCTGTAATGATTTATTGACAACGATGTTAGCCTGCAATTGCTTGAATTTATTGGTGGGAATGGTTGCATAAGCATTCTCGGCGAAGCCCAGTTTGGCATATTTATTAGCGCCAAACCAAATCCTGGGCTGCATTTTCGCCTCAAGAGCCTGCTGGGCGTTAAACAATTTATGGGTTTCATAAAAACGATAACCCCAGTTTAGTAATGCTTGAGTGTCCGCCGTGCGGGCGGTATCGCTGTTAGTGCCCAGCACCACCGAAATTAAACGCATATCGTTGCGCAAGGCGGAAGCGACCAGGCAAAAGCCCGCGTCATCGGTGTGACCCGTTTTTAAACCATCCACCGAAGGATCGCGCCATAATAACCGGTTGCGATTAGGTTGGCGAATGTTATTGAAATCGATCCATTGTTTTTTATACCAGGCATAATCTTCAGGATAATCGTGAATGATGGCCCTGGTAAGAGTCGCCAAATCGAAAGCGGAAGAGTAATGATTGGGGTCGGGCATGCCGGTAGAATCGGTATAATGCGTATTCTTCATTCCCAGTCGGGCGGCATTTTCGTTCATGAGCTGGACAAAAACATCTTCAGTGCCGGCGACATGTTCGGCTATGGCCACACAGGCGTCATTGCCGGAGGCGACAATAATGCCGTCGAGCAGATCTTTAACGCTGACTTGCGAACCTACCCGAATAAACATCTTCGAACCGCCCATTCTCCAGGCTTTTTCACTGATGGTGACCATATTTTCGGGCTTAATCTGCCCCTGTTTCAGGGCGGCGGAAACCACGTAAGCCGTCATCAGTTTGGTGAGGCTGGCGGGGGCGAGCCGGTCGTTCATATTTTTTTCAGCCAATATCTGACCGGTATTGGCGTCCATTAATATATACGCTTTGGCATCAATGTCAGGCGGTTGCGGGATAAAATTTTGCGCGGTAGTCGCGCCGGCGGGTGCGTTAGGGGTGGGGACGGGCGTGTCGGCCCAAGCGCAGTAACTACCCATCACCAGAAAAAGACCAAAAAGTATGCGACGTAAGACCATAAAAACCTCTAAAGCTTAAATTAATGAGTATATAATAACATAATTTAATTTATTTGGTATCCATTCACCACATGAATTTTCATACGCAGAACGTCCAATTTTGGTTCAGATTTGAAAGGTTACTTTATTTGTAAGTGGAAAAACTGACTTCGTCGCGGTCAAGCTTTAATAAAATTTTCAGATACAGTTCTTCGCTGATCTCGCCCTTTTCGCGCATTTTTAATAATAAATCCCTTTCAAATTGCACCATGCGCGTCAGCATGGATTCCGCATGTTTTTGGTGCTGGGGGTGATGGGTGGGCGACAATGCATGGCGAAGGCGGTTATTGTAGTGGGTTTTTACAATTTCCGTGGCGCTTCCGGTTTCGTGCTGAAGGGGGTGATGATCACCGGCATTAATATGGATGAGAGCCTCTTCGGTCAGTTGCTTATAAATATCACGCATTTTTTTAACTTCTTCTTCGTGATTTTTGCTAACGGCGAGCAGTTTGATCAGCGGCTGCAGAGTCAAGCCTTGCACCAGTAGAGTAAATAAAATAGTAATAACCGTCAAAAATATGATGAGATCGCGCATCGGCAGCATGGGATCGTGGGTCGGCAAAGCGGGAAGAGCCACCGCCAGAGCCAGGGACACCAAACCACGCATGCCCGCCCATGAGACGATAAAAGTTTTTTTCCAGGAAATCAGCACATGATCGCGATGACCGCTACGGCGTTGCCAGAGAAACTGATCTATGGCGATGGTCACCGCCACCCACAATACCCGCAACAGAAATAAACTAATAATAGTGGAGACTGAAAAAAATATTAATTCCTCCAATGGCACATAACTGACACTGCGAAGATAGGTGGGAAATTCCGTGCCGATACTAATAAATATTAAACCATTTAGAAAAAAGATCAGTGTATCCCAGACAGTCTTTTCCGCCAGGCGGATGCCGGCGCTGACCGAACGCTCGGTGCGCTTGTGGTACAACCCGGCGGCAACCACAGCCAGCACGCCAGAGGCGCCCAACTTTTCAGCAAACCAGTAAGCGACGTAGGCAAGGATCAGGCTCATGATAATGGGCAGATGATTTTCGGAATGGCTCAGGAATTGCTTGATAATAATACCGGAAATGTAAGCGAAAAGTAGGCCGATCGCTATACCGCCGGCGCCGATAAACAGGATTTTATGGCTGATGGCCGGTAATGTTAAGGTATGTCCAACAACCAGTAGTAAAGCGGTTTTATATAATACGATGCCGCAGGCGTCATTGAACAGACTTTCGACTTTAATGGTGCGGGTGATATGCCGTGGCACGTTCATTTTGGTGAGAATGCTGTTGGCGGCAATCACGTCGGTGGGAGCAATAATCGCGCCTAAAATTAAACCCGTCGTGAAATGAATGCCGGGAATTACCCAGCATAATACGCAGGCGATGGCTATCGCCGAAAATAACACCAGAAATACCGAGAGAGAAGTAATTACGGTAATATGCTGTTTGACGTCCTGCCAGGAAATCAGCCGCGCGGCTGAAAACAGGATGGGCGGTAAAAATAAAGCGAGGACGATATCGCTGGGCGGATGCCAGCTGGGAATATTGGGAACAAAACCCACAATTAACCCGGCGATGACGAGCAGTAAAGGATAAGGAACGTTTATATTCTCCGCGATAGCGGTGACCACCACTACCACGAACAGGATAAAGGGAAGGCTGGTTAAAGTTGTCATAGGTTCCATCCATTTGACGCATCAGGAACCGCCTCATGAGACCCGCTGAACGTCAGCTCAGCCTACGCGATTGGGGATCACAATGCTGAGAATCGCGATGCTCCGCTTTCATTCCGGCCATTATTCGGCTTCAACCTGAGGCAAAATATGAACGTTTGGCAGTGATTTAAATTTTGTGAGGCAACCGTGAATGAGTATAAATTTGCCGTATTAACTAAAGTATAATATCATATTCGGCTTCCAAATGCACGAAACTTGAGGAGAAATTTATGGCAATTGAAGAAACGTTATCTATTATTAAGCCGGACGCGGTGGCGAAAAATGTCATCGGTCAGATTTACTCGCGATTTGAAAATGCGGGTTTAAAAATCGTGGCGGCGAAAATGCTGCATTTACACAAGCGTGAAGCGGAAGATTTTTACGCCGTTCATCGCCAGCGTCCTTTTTTTAATGACCTGGTAAAGTTTATGATTCAGGGTCCGGTGATGATCCAGGTTCTCCGCGGTGAAAACGCCATTGCTAAAAACCGCCAGCTGATGGGGGATACCGATCCCAAAAAAGCATCCGCCGGTACTATTCGCGCTGATTTTGCTGAATCTATCGACGCCAACGCCGTTCACGGTTCAGACAGTGCCGCTAACGCGAAGCAGGAAATCAGTTTCTTTTTCAAATCCGAAGATATTTCCAAAATCGGTGAATAATTCATTGAACCTCATGAGCTTAAACCGCAGAGCGATGGCCGTTTTTTTAGAAACTCAGATGAACCACCTGCGAGAGCCCGTTCGCTCATCCAATGGATTCACCAGAAGCGCGCCCTTGATGTCGTGCAGATGTCCACCCTGAATCATCGTCTGCGCGCCAAACTGGAATCCCTGACCACCGTCTCCGTCCCTGCGTTGATTCAGGAGCAGCGCGCGGATGATGGCACATTAAAGTGGCTATTAAAACTGGAAGATGGCAACGCGATTGAAACCGTGTATTTGCCAGGGGAAAGCCGGGGGACTTTTTGTATTTCTTCCCAGGGCGGATGCGGTTTCGATTGCCGCTTTTGCGCGACCGCTCAGGCGGGCTTTAATCGTAATCTCACTACCGCGGAAATTATCGGCCGGCTGTCGTGGGCGTTGTCGCGGGTACCGAAGTCGCCAATGTCGTCATGATGGGTATGGGCGGGCCATTAGTCAATTATGATGCCGTGGTCGCGGCCATGGATTTGATGCTGGATCATTGCGCTTACGGCTTATCCAGATGCCGTGTGACGGTGAGCACAGCGGGATTAGCGCCAGCGATGGAGCGTCTGCGCCAGGAACGCCCGGTTTCGCTCGCCGTATCCCTGCATGCCCCCGACAATGCGCTGCCTTCCCGATTGGTGCCATTGAATAAAGAATGCCCACTGGAAATTTCGGTGCCGATCTGCGATAATGTCCCAGGCGTTCCAAACGAACCGTTCTTTTCAGTTCGTATGCTCACAGCCGTCAATGATCAGCCACGTCATGCGCGTGAATTAATTAAATTGCTGAAGGACATGCGCTGAAAGGTTAACCTGATTCCCTTCAACCCAGTCCCTGGAACGGCTTATCGATGTTCGGACCCGGCAACGATCGCGCATTTTCAGTCCAACCTGATCAATGCCGGAATTCCTGCCTGGGTGCGCCGCACTCGCGGCAACGACATCAACGGCGCCTGCGGACAACTCGCCGGCCAATTTACGGATAGCACTGGACGTAAAAAACGGCATGCACTAGAATAACCCATCTTACACCATAGGAAAATTTCCATGATAGAACCCACTCTGAATTCAACTCCCTCGGGAACAACACCCGGAACGCTGCTGAAACTGTGCGCCAGGAAAAGGGCATATCGGTGGTCGATGTCGCCGCCCGGCTGTGTTTAAGCGCACAGTTTATCGAAGACATTGAGCACGATGATTATCGTCGTATGTCGGCGCGCGCCTACGCCCGTGGCTACATCATGTCTTATGCGCAATTATTGGGAGTTCCCCAGTCTCAAATTTTACCCACACTCAATAATGTTTCCATGGATTTTGCGCCGCCCAAAAACACCCTGAAGCTGGATGAGCGATCCAATCCTGTTTATCAGCCTGTGAATCCCACCGCCCACATTCGAATGTGTTGTTGTGGATACAGTATTTTCGTGATCATTTTCCTGATTGGTTTCATAGTAATGTGGTGGAAAGGCCCTTCGGCGCCTTCGGGCAAGTTGGTCGCAGGAACATCCGCTGTGGTGCGGGTTAGCCACGATCCTCTCGCCGGCCCCTCAGTCTGCCGCGCCTGCACCAGCGTCCACACCCGCACCCGCACCCGCACCCGCTTCTGCACCGGTACCTTCATCCACACCCGTTCTCCCTGTTCCTGTTTCTACTTCTACTCCTCCTCCTGCACGCACGCCCAGGGTCGTGCGGCAGTCTTCGAACGACGCGCCCGCTCCGCCAGCTGCTCCGCCAGCACCGCAAGCCGCCAATGGACGAAGCGTCCTGCCACCCAGTGATTTGAAAGATCCCGGCAGAACCCGCTCGCGCACCTCCGGAATGCGATTCCCGGCTCCGCGCGCCAGTTCCGCTGAATGAGGGTAAACAGTTGACGGAAGCACTGCAAGCTGTTCAGGGGATGAACAATATCCTTCCCTGAACAAACTCCCTGGTGGCAACAGATTGAAGCCCTTTGCAGAGATCTGTCGACGCGCTATGGTTATCGGGAAATTCGTTTTCCGGTAATGGAACAAACCGCGTTATTCGCCCACGGGATTGGCGGCAAGGCGACATTATCGAAGAAGAAATGTACGCTTTCACTGATCGCAACGACAACGGTTAACGTCGGCCCCCGGAAGGCACCGCCGTTGCGTACGCGCCGGTATTCAGCATGGTCTGTTTGCTGATCAGGTACAGCGAATTATGGTATTTCAGACCAATGCTCCACCACGAGCGTCCGCAAAAGGGCGTGTGCGTCAGGATTTTACGTCGGTTTGGCGACGAAGCTTATGGTATGGCGGGCCCGGATATCGATGCGGAAATTCTCCTTTCTGGGGCAGCGCCTGCTCACTCAACTCGGGTTGACCGGCCAGATTGAGCTGGAATGAGATTGTCTGGGTACGAGCCAGGTTCGCGCACTCTACCGCGATCGTTTGGTGAATTTTTGTCGGCAACATTACGATTTCTCGATTGAGACGAGCCAGCGGCGGCTGGTGACCAATCCTTTGCGTATTTTCAACGATGAATATCCCAGTGATGATCGGTACGAACCCGGCTGCCCCAATTTTACTGGAACATTTGGATACCCCCTCCCGGCAGCATTTTGACGGTCTGCGCCGTTTGTTTTTCGATAGCGCAGGAGTCCAATACGCCGTTAACCCCAGACTGGTGCGCGGTCTGGACTACTATGAACTGACGGGATCTGATCGGGTGGCCCGCTGCGTTGGGCGCGCGAGGCACGGTCTGCTGGGGTGGCCGTTATGACCGGCAGCCGTGGAAGATCTCCATCATCCCTCTACTCCCGCGATTGGTTCTGCCTGCGGCCTTGAACGTTCGTGCTATTGTTAGCATTACTTCAAAATGACAAAAAAATTTACCTCCGTTTATTTTAGCGTTGATGGGGCAAAATATAAAAAACAGGATTTCCTGACAGAAGAATTACGCAGCACTTTCTATCGTTCCAGATTATTACCCGTGCGGCGAACAACAGTTAGAAGGTCAGTTAAAGTGTGCCAATAAAAGCGGGCCTTCGCAGCGGTTGTTCTCGGCGAGTCTGAATTAGCCCGCAAAACAGAGCCGCTGTCGAAATTTATCTACTACTACGGTAAAACAGAATTTTATATCATTCTGTTCAGTGAGTCGATTTTTTAAAAACAGATTTTGCTGACAGGGAGGCTTTTGCCGTGCCGACTCTGGAACCGACAATGAACAAATGGAAATGTTGAAAAATGGTGGCGCGATTACGGCGGGAAATCGTTGATCATCGCCGTCATTGTGGTTCTGCCGGGCCGGATTGGGATGTAACGTGTCTGGCAGCAACAACAGGTTCGGGTGCGTGAACAGGCTTCGCTGCTTTATCAGCAATTAATCATTGCGGTAGTACAAAATAAAAGTGATACGGTGACGCAAATGGCCGCGGAGCTTCCGGAACGCTACCCCAGACACCGAGTATGCGGCGTTCTGGGAGCTCTAATGGCGGCGAAAGCACCATCAATGCCGAATAATCTTGCGGGAGCGCAGCAAAAATTACAATGGACGCTGGAACATTCAAAAGCCGGAAGCTGTCCGGCAAATTGCGCGGCTGCGGCAAGCGGTTCTGCTGACGCAAAATAAACCAGGCGAAGCGCCAGAAATTGTTATCGGTAGTAAAGGGATGCATCTTTTCAGCCGGGGCGAGAAGAAATTGATGAAGTTGCAGGGTGATCTTACCGCTGGCGCTGGGCAGAGCTGCTCAACGCATCAATCTTATCATCAGCGCAAACCGCAGCTATCCGCTTCTTCGGAGCGAAGATATGTATTCTGCCTCGAACTGGCCCAACCTACATAATTGCAACGGTGAAACACAAAATACGCTTTTTGTCTGCCTGCGCTCGGCGGAGCCGATGCTCGGAATGAAGGGGGAGGCGCTCCGCTCTCTCCCCCTTGCGGATCACGCCCATAGGGTAGGGCAAGTACATTCTTCGCTTAATGAGAGTGTAAAATGTTACCATTGATCACCATAATCGGCAGAACAAATGTCGGCAAGTCCCCACTTTGTCCGACTGCCTGACACAAACGCGGGATGCGTTCCAGATGGCTGATTTTCCCGGCGTGACCCGCGACCGTCAATACGGTCGTGGCGTATAAGACGGCCTGCATGGATGATGATACCGGGGGATAGCGGAAGCCTCTCCGATCCGGAAATCGCCCAACCAGTGGGGAGACAGATCAGCCAGGCCATCGACGAAGCAGACGAATACTATTTAAATGGATGCCGATAAGATGGGACTAACCGCGCCGATACCATGATCGCCGAACAGCTCCGCGTTAATAAGAAAAATCCTGGTCTGGTGGTCAGATGGAATCGACCGTCTGGACGCGGACATCGTCACCGGCGAATTCTATCAATACCGTTTTGGCATGCCCCATCCTGTGGCCGCCCGAAATGGCCGCGGCATAGATCCTTCATTCAGCGACTCCTGCCAGCCTTTCCCGGTTACCAGAAAATGTGCCTGGGGCAAAGCAGTTTGTATGCATTGCGGTGATGGGCAGAGGTAATGTCGGCAAGTCCACGCTCATTGACCGGATTTTCGGTGAAAAAGCAGGTGATCTTCTCGATGGAACCGGGCGCCGCGCAGGAACGGTGTTTATATTTTGGTTATTGAGCCGCCGGGGACAACGTTACACCCTGATTGACGCAGCAGGGCGTGCGGCGGCGCGCGAAGATCGAAGACGCCATCGAAACTTCGGTTATACGATGTGCGGCCCTGGAAAAAGCCCGCTGAGTTGTGATTATGGTTTTTGACGCGCACAAAGGAATCACGGATCAGGATATGCGTTTACTCGCTGGATTTTAGAATCGGGCGGCGGATTGGTCAGTAACGGTTTGATGAGTGGGATGGTATGGGCGATTTCGATCGCGACCGGGTGAGACAGGCGATAGACAGCGTTTGGCGTTTGTCAATTTTGCCCCAGCGATATTTCATTTCGGCGCTCCACGGCACCAAGCATAGAGCGATCTGTATCGCGCCATTGACGAAGCCTATGCATCGTCCACTCAGGATGTATCAACTCCACCAGACTCACCCAGATACTCGAGCAGGGCAGTATTCGATCACCAGCCGCCACGGTTGGCGCACACAAAATCAGTTCTTCATTATGCTCACTTCGGCAGGCACCATTTCTGGTCATTGTGGTGCACATGGTGGACAATAAATGCTAAACAGATTATTACCGGAGATATTTGGCGAATTATTGCCGCCAGTCTTTTAACCTGGATTTTTTCAGTATGCAGGTTTACGGTTCCGATTGAATAAACAACAAAAAATCCCTATCAAAAAAAAATCAATGATCTTATTTATTCTACCACTGTGTGATATTCTTTTGATTCTATAATTAGTGGATAAATAAACAGGAGGAAGTTATCGAAAATTAAGAAGTTTGAGTTCACGATATGCCCATTAGTTTTCATGATCGGATTTTCCGTGGCTCCGGACGCTGACCCGGGCGCTGGCCAGGATGTTTCGCAAACGGGTCGGACCATTTCCAATGCCACCAGCTCCGCTAGCCCCCGATCATCAGGAGCGTGTGGGTCGATCCAGCAAGGCTGGAAGAATCCGGTGGGACCGGATTGCAGTCTTTGCCGTTTTTTCAGCGATTCTCACTGAGTACAGCGATAATTGCTTGTTGTCTATCTGCCTGCGCTCGGCATAGCCGATGCTCGGAATGAAGGGGAAGACGCTCCGCTTCTCCCCTTTGCGATCCCCATCGGGTAGCACATTATTCTTCAAAAGAGTCTTCTCAATAATAATTGTTGCCATCATGATTAAGGTATGACTGGTCAAACTGGATCCCAATGGAGTCTACAAAGATTCGATAATCCTTAAGTTACGTTATTTTTCTTTGTCGGGCCTTTTGGACCCAATATACCTGCGTCACCGGATCGAAGATTTGTTTCCGCTTCGAGAAGCTCATCAATCAACAAAGATTCAACGATTTGAACGCAAAATAGATGTTGCCAGTGATTTTCCCCGACTGAGATTCCAGTGCCGGAGAGTCGTGAACAGCCTTGCTATCTTCTTTCAATGGCTGCAGGACTGAGAATTCTGGTTCCACCATATTCTCGCAAATAAACATCAATGCAACTCCAGCCGTGTAAGGAAGTCCGAATCTGTAATGTTCGATTTCTCTCTGCGCAAAAAACACGGCATCATCCGTCCTGACTTCCTGATTTTGCCGGGCGATCAAAGATATTTAAAGAAAAGGTATTGTTAGCTTAGGAATGTGACCGGTGCCTGCGCCCCGTTTCACATCCAGGCCCAGTAGCATTAATCCCACTCTGGAATGGCAGAGCAATGATATTTTGTATACGCTCTAAGCTAAAGTGACCGCCTGCGTCACAGCAAAAGCAGATTTGATTGAACTCGACAAACCATACTCCACCTCGTCAGCGTCCAAAATTAATATAGGGTGTGATATATGATATCTT
>CAVQJI010000015.1:0-75570 GCA_963712715.1 uncultured Pseudomonadota bacterium
GAAGACATTGAGCACGATGATTATAGTCGTATGTCGGCGCGCGCCTACGCCCGTGGCTACATCATGTCTTATGCGCTAATTATTGGGAGTTCCCCAGTCTCAAATTTTACCCACACTCAATAATGTTTCCATGGATTTTGCGCCGCCCAAAAACACCCTGAAGCTGGATGAGCGATCCAATCCTGTTTATCAGCCTGTTGAATCCCACCGCCCACATTCGAATGTGTTGTTGTGGATCCAGTATTTTCGTGATCATTGTTATCCTGATTGGTTTGGTGGTGATGTGGTGGAAAGGCCCTTCGGCGCCTTCGGGGGCAAGTTCGGACGCCGGAACATCCCACTGTGGTGCCGATTCAGCCCACAATCCTCTGCGCCGGCCCCTCAGTCTGCCGCGCCTGCACCAGCGTCCACACCCGCACCCGCACCCGCACCCGCTTCTGCACCGGTACCTTCATCCACACCCGTTCTCCCTGTTCCTGTTTCTACTTCTACCTACCTGCACGCACGCCCAGGGTCGTGCAGCAGTCTTCGAACAACACGCCCGCTCCGCCAGCTGCTCCGCCAGCACCGCAAGCCGCCAATGAACAAAGCGTCCTGCAACCCAGTGATTTGAAAGATTCCGGGCAGAACCCGCTCACGCACCTCCGGAATGCGATTGCCGGCTCCCGCGCGCCAGTTCCGCTGAATGAGGAAAAAACAGTTGACGGCGGGAAGCACTGCAAGCTGTTCGGGGGATGAACGATATCCTTCCCCTGAACAAACTCCCTGGTGGCAACAAATCTGAAGCCATTTGCAGAGATCTGTCAACGCGCTATGGTTATCGGGAAATTCGTTTTCCGGTCATGGTGGAACAAACCGCGTTATTCGCCCGCGGAATTGGCGACGCCAACCGACATTGTACCGAAAAAGAAATGTACACTTTCACTGATCGCAACGGCGACAGTTTAAGTTTGCGCCCGGAAGGCACCGCCAGTTGCGTACGCGCCGGTATTCAGCATGGTCTGTTTTATAATCAGGTACAGCGAATTATGGTATTTCAGGACCGATGTCGCTGCATGAGTGTCCGCAAAAAGGCCGTTATCGTCAGAATTTCAAATAATTTAGGCGTTGAAGCTTATGGTATGGCGGGCCCGGATATTGATGCGGAAATTATCCTTCTGGGGCAGCGCCTGCTCACTCAATCGGATTGATAGGCCAGATTGAGCTGCAAAAAAATTGTCTGGGTACCAGCGCGGTTCGCGCACTCTACCGCGATCGTTTGGTGAATTTTTATCAGGCAACATTACGATTTACTCGATGAAGACAGCCAGCGGCGGCTGGTGACCAATCCTTTGCGTATTTTAGACAGTAAAAATCCAGTGATGATAGATTTAACCCGGGCTGCCCCCAATTTACTGGAACATTTGGATCCCCCCTCCCGGCAGCATTTTGACGGTCTGCGCCGTTTGTTGGATGCCGCGGGAGTCCAATACACCATTAACCCCAGACTGGTGCGCGGTCTGGATTATCGTATGCACTGACGGTATTTGAATGGGTCACCACTGAGTTGGGCGCGCAAGGCACGGTCTGCGCGGGTGGCGGTTATAACCGCCTGGTGGAAGATCTGGGTGGACGGCCTACTCCCGCGATTGGTTTTGCCTGCGGCCTTGAACGTTTAGTGCTATTGTTAGCGTCTTTCGGGAATGAGCAAAAAAAATTGCCCACCGTTTATTTAGCGTTGATGGGCGAGGGTGCGAAAGAACGGGGGATTTTGTTGGCGGAAGAATTACGCAGCGCTTTTCTATCGTTCCAGATTATTACCCATTGCGGCGACGGCAGTTTAAAAAGTCAGTTAAAGTCTGCCGATAAAAGCGGGGCTTTCGCAGCGGTTATTCTGGGCGAGTCTGAATTAGCCGCAAAACAGGCCACTATCAAAAATCTGGCTACCGTTAGAAGAGAATGCTGTACCGTTATCTTCAGTGGTTGATTTTTTTAAAAAATAGAATTTGCTGACAGGGGAGGCTTTACCATGCCAACTTATTAAACCGACAATGAACAAATGGAAATGTTGAAAAAATGGTGGCGCGATTACGGCAAATGGTTGATAGTCGCGGTCATTATTGGTCTTGCGGCCGGATCGGGATGGCGTTACTGGCAGCAACAACAGGTTCGGGTCCGTCAACAGGCTTCGCTGCTTTATCAGCAATTAATGGTTGCGGATAGTCAAAAAAATCGTGATACGGTGACGCAAATGGCCGCGGAGCTTACGGAACGCTACCCCAACACCGAGTATGCGGCGTTGGGGAATTTGGTGGCGGCGAAAAGCGCCGTGAATGCCAATAATCTTGCGGGAGCGCAGCAAAAATTACAATGGACGCTGGAACATTCAAAAGCCGAAGCTGTCCGGCAAATTGCGCGGCTGCGGGCGAGCCGGGTTTTGCTAGCGCAAAATAAACCAGGCGAAGCGCAAAATTGTTATCGGTAGTAGAGGATAAATCTTTTCAGCCGGCGATTGATGAAGTTCAGGGTGATATTTACCTGGCGCTGGGCGAGGCTGCTAAAGCGCATCAATCTTATCAGTCGGCGCAAACTGGATTATCCGCTCTTGGGGGCGAAGATGTGTTATTATCCCTAAACTGGCCCAACCTCCGTAATTCCCGCTGGGTACAGCGGGAATTACTCCTTTTTGTATCCTGCGCTCGGCGGAGCCGATGCTCGGAATGAAGGGGAGGCGCTCCGCTCTCTCCCCCTGCGATCCCCCATAGGGTAGGGCGATATGATCTTTGCTTAATGAGAATATTAAAATGTTACCAGTGATCACCATAATCGGCAGGCCGAATGTCGGCAAGTCCCATTGATTTAATTGCCTGACACAAACGCGAGATGCGTTAAGTGGCTGATTTTCCCGGCGTGACCCGCGACCGTCAATACGGTCGTGGCGTATTGGGCGGCATCCCTTACCTGGTGGTCGATACCGGGGGGATAGCGGAAGCCTCCCAATCCGGAAATGGCCAAACAGGTCGAGAAACAGGTCCGCCAGGCCATCGACGAAGCAGACAGAATACTATTTATGGTGGATGCTCAGGTGGGATTGACCGCCGCCAATACCATGATCGCCGAACAGCTCCGCGTTCATCAAAAAAAAGTCGCGTTGGTGGTCAAATAAAATCGACCGTCTGGACGCGGACATCGTCACCGGCGAATTCTATCAATTAGGTTTTGGCATGCCCCATCCTGTGGCCGCCCGAAATGGCCGCGGCGTAGAATCCTTCATTCAGCAACTCCTGCAGCCTTTCCCGGTTCCGGAAAGTGTCCCTGACTCGAAAGCGGTATATGCATTGCGGTGATGGGCAGACCCAATGTTGGCAAGTCCACGCTCATTAACCGGATTTTGGGTGAAGAGCGGGTGATTGTTCTGACGGAACCGGGCACCACGCGGACAGTATTTATATTCCTTATGACCGCCGGGGACAACGTTACACCCTGATCGACACAGCAGGCGTGGGGCGGCGCGCGAAGATCGAAGACGCCATCGAGAAATTTTCGGTTATCAAATCCTTGCAGGCCCTGGAAAAAGCCCACGTTGTGATTATGGTTTTTGATGCGACGAAGGAATCACGGATCAGGATATGCGTTTACTCGGCTGGATTTTAGAATCGGGCCGCGGATTGGTCCTGGCGTTTAATAAGTGGGATGGTATGAGCGAATACGATCGCGACCGGGTAAGACAGGCGATAGACCTGCGTTTGGCGTTTGTCAATTTTGCCCGGCGATATTTAATTTCGGCGCTCCACGGCACCGGCGTTGGCGATCAGTATCGCGCCATTGACGAAGCCTATGCGTCGTCCACTCAGGATATATCGACTCCGCAACTCACCCAGATACTGGAGCGGGCGGTGTTCGATCACCAGCCGCCCTGGTCGGCGCGCGCCGGATCAGGTTGCGTTATGCTCACTTGGGCGGGCACCATCCTTTGGTAATTGTGGTGCATGGTAAACAGATTGAATCCTTGCCGGATTCTTACCGGAGATATTTGGCGAATTATTTCCGCCAGTCTTTTAACCTGGTCGTATCCTGTACGGGTTCAATTGATCAACGACAAAAATCCCTATCAAAAAAAGAATAAATAATCTATTCGACAGCTGTGTAATATTTTTGATTCTATAATTAGTGGATAAATCAACCAGGAGGAAGTTATGAAAATTAAGAAGTTAATATTAGCGATATGCCCATTAGTTTTAGTGATGGGGTTTTTAAGTGGCTGCAACACTGTTAAGGGCGCTGGCCAGGATGTTTCGCAAACGGGTCAGACCATTTCCAATGCCGCCAGCTCCGCTACCCCCCGATAATTAAGAGCATATCAGTCGTTCGGCAAAGGCTGAAATCCGGTAGAACCGGATTGCAGTCTTTGCCGTTTTTCAGCAAATCTTGCTGAGTACAGCGATAATTGCTTCCTATCTATATCCTGCGCTCGGCATAGCCGATGCTCGGAATGAAGGGAAAGACGCTCCGCTTTCTCCCCCTTGCGATCCCCATCGGGTAGCGCATTTTCTACGAAAATTATTGTCGATAATAATTGTTGCCATAGTGATTAAGGTATGACTGGTGTAAACTGGATCCAATGAAGTATTACAGATATTGGATAATCCTTTTTACAGCGTTATTTTTCTTTGTGGGGCCTTTGAGTTCAATTGCCGGCGGCCCGGATCAAAATTTGTTTCCGCTTCGAGGCTCATCAATCGACAGAAAGTATTCAACGAATTAAAACGCAGATCGATGTTGCCAGTGATTTTCCCGACTAAAATTCCAGTGCCAGAGAGTGGTGAACAGCCTTTGTATGTTTCTTTTAATGGCTACAGGGCTGGGGATTTTGATTACAGCAAGTTCTGGCAAATCAACATCGATGCAACTCCCACATGTGGGGGAGTGCGAATCTGTAACGTTGCGATTTCTCTCTGCGCAAAAACACGGCATAGTGATTCCTGACTACCAAACTTTGCCGGGCAATAAAAATTATTTAAAAGAAAAGGTCTTGTTGCCTGGAATATAACCGGTTATTACACCCCGTTTCATATCCAGGCCGGTGGCGTTAATCCCACTCTGGAATGGCGGGTTAATAATATTTTGTATACGCTCTCCCGAGAATTGACGCGCCTGCGTCACAGCAAAAACAGATTTTGATTGAAACTGGCAGCCATTGCCGCCTGAGTACAGCGTCCAAAATTAATATAGGGTGTGATATATGAATATCTTTCGTTACAAAGGTTTTATCGGCTCTATCGAAGCAAACGCTGAGGATAAAATACTGTATGGCAAATTACTGTATATAAATGAATTTATCAAAAACGCCGTGCAAAGTAGAATTCAGCAAGAAGATAGCAGAATTTAAAAATTTCTAGTGGCAAAATTTGCGCTCATGCCTTCAACAGTCGGTCGCGGCATTGCATCATGCCGTTAAATAAAGGTTCAGCGATTGCGGCGGGAAAGGCGCCGGGCAATTGCGCTGAGGTTTTTTGGATAACTTCTTCAACCTGCGCCAACATGTCATCAAGGATTTTTTCCGCGGTCTGGACGGAAAACTTCACTGCTTTCGCAGTAGATAAAAAATGTCGTCGGTGGATATTGTACCAGTGATAATGGTTTTCACGGCCTTTTAATGCCATAACCATTGTTATCTTTTGTTTTTGTAGCTGTTTTGAAGCCAAAAGTGGATACGCTGACAGAATGTCATATAGAGGCGTGAGTTGAAAACGGCCGGCGGGTTTTATGAAAAGACTAAAATTCTTGGCATGTCCGTCAATCGCAGCCAGCAGCCAAAATAATATCTGATAACGGTAGAATAATTCGCGATCTTCATTGGCATATTCCGCGCCGAGTAGTAAAGACATAATTTCTTTGATACCAGGGCCGCCATCCGGCTGATATTTAAATGCCGGTGAATATCCCAGGGCCTGGCACATATCTTCCTGAGGCAGGCGCATAATCCATGTACCATCCTCGGCAAATTTGCGATCAAATCTTTCCACCACCAGAACTTTCGCACCATTAAATTGATGAATTTCTGTGTGCGCCACCGGTAGGCCGAATGCTTCAGCAATTTTCGAGCATAACCATTCATTTTCGCAGCTATCCCGTAAATCAATACCTTGGTGTTCAATAAAACCGATGGGTAATTTAAAAATATGCGTAGTCGGAGTGGTTCCCAGCGGGCGATGCCAGCGTCCTTTTATTAACAAAAGCGCGGTCTTATCCTGAGCGCCCGCGATAGAAATACGGAAATCCATATCTTTGTTCATTCCTAAAGGTGTGAGCTGATAATTTTTCAGCATACTGGCGATTTGAAGTTCCGTCAGCGGTTCACATTGAATAGATTTCACTTGCGCCGCTTTAATATCCCGGCACAATTGAATGGCGCCTACACAGTCGTGACCGATACTGGCCAGCAAGTCAAAAGGTTGAGTAGACGGCGCATGGAACATGGTTTGAATATTTTTTTTAATGCTCTCATTATCAGGTAATAAATTATCGAAAAAATTGTAAACTATATCACCTTGGTAAGGCTGAGGCGTCAGTGGTAAAGATAACGATATCGGTCTTGTTCCCGGTGTCTCCAGCCAATCCCGATCATAAGTATAAGTTAAGCCGCCGGAATGCAGCTTATCCAAACGTCCGACTAAATACCCATTCATGAAAATATAAAGGGAATCTTTTATTTTAGTTCCTACCATTTTTCTTTCCAGTTTTTAACCTGAATTTTTTCAGATTCTTTGCGGATTTTTTTGGGCACGGTTTTTAAATTTTCTGACTTAGGGGTGATATGGATTTCTAAATCTAAACTGGCGAGGATTCGGAATAGCGTAGTGACTTGTGTGCGCTCAGGATTTATTTCAAAATGAGAGATAGTGGTTTGTTTTAAACCTACTTTCGAGCCTGCTACGGCCTGGCTTAACTTATGGCGTTTGCGCTCGGAGAAAATCAGTTTTGCCAGTTCTTTAGGAGAATGAATGAACATTACCTTGCCTCATTGTTATCCCCTGCGGAGGGTTAACTTAATTCTAACCCTATTTGCGGATAAATTCAATTTTATCCTTTGGAAGGGTTAAATTATATTTAATCCTTAGAGAGGGTTAAAAACTGGATGTTCGTTAAGCCGTATTCAGCAATTCCCGCTGAGTTCCTCACTTCTCCGCTCTGCGGAGGATTGAGGAACTCAGCGGGAATTGCTGAGCCGTATTACGGTATAAGTAAGAGCAAGTATGTTTGATGCGAAATAAACACATGACATGTCCTTGAAATTTCTCTTTGCATTGTGTAAAAATAAGAAAATATAATCATTATTCTAATTTGATTAATTCTCTGAGTCATGGACGAGTGGAAAATGAATAGACTTCAATGGTATGAAAGAAGGGATTTTCAAAAAAATCCTTCTGAAACAAGAGACCTTATTGATGGCCTTGATTTCTCTGCCATTTTGAAAAAATTATGTGCAAATTATGAGCGAGGTGGTTATCAATGGTCAATAGAAAAAGCGTTATATGCGATTGAAGAGTATAAGAAATTTTTGTTCGTTGCTACACAAGCTGATCCACCTGAGAAAATACTTGAGTTAAAACCATCGCCGATGGTTGATATAGTATGGCATACGCATATTTTATTTACTATGCAATATCATGCAGACTGTGAACAGATATTTGGATTTTATTTTCACCACGAGCCTTCTATATGATAAATAATAGACTTATTAACAATCCATTAGATCAAATTGATGATAAAAAAATGACTGCTGGTTCTGAGAAAAATGGCTATTATTCAGTTTGTCCGTTTCTTCAGGAAGAAGTTTATAAAAAGTTGCTCGAAACGCTCCCAGATATTGAATTTTATGAGCCTAAATTTATGAATACGGAGGGAAGTCACTTGGAAGGTCAGGAACGCTATCATCTTTGGCTCAATCCTTATCGATCTGCTCCGTTTCCAAGCCATAGAATTATGGCACAGATTATCGAATGAATTATGTGATTATCAGTTTTTGATAAAAATATTAAATTTTTTTAATTACGAAGATTATTCGAATGAAACCGTTAAAAATTTTTTCCCAACACTCCGGCTAGTAAAAGAAAAAGGAAGATCCGTAGTGCCAATTCATCAAGATAGGAAAGAAAAAATTTTTACTATGGTTTTATATTTGTCCGATGATAAAACTCCAAAACCATATGGAACAACTTTTTATACAAAATCAGGAAAAGATTTTCAAGAAGTACAGTCTTTTAAATATTGCGCAAATACAGCTATTTTTATTTTAAACCCTAATGAACATTATCATGGTGTTAAAGATTTTCCCTTATTAAAGGATAAAAATACATTACAATTATTTTTATCTAAGAAATTGGAATTTTAATCATTACATATTATGTTAAATAATCCTATTTTTAAATCTCATTACCATGTGGAATTAATCCCTAATAAAGGTATATTATTGTTATCGGAAAATAAAAACCTATCATTCTTCGCGGTAAAATTTATGAAGCCTTGGTTTATTTTTTGGATGGACAACATTCAGTAAAAAATATTGAAAAATTTCTAAAAGATAAATTTAGTTTAGAATTAATATATTACGCATTATTGCGTCTTGAGAAAAAAGGTTATATTGAGGAAGCTAATTTTCGTCTTTCACGAGAAGAATCTGCATTTTGGTCTTTTTTGAGCGTTAATTCAGATTCGGTTTCTCAGATTTTGCGTAATTCAAGGATTTCTGTGACTGGAGTCGGAAAGGTAAAAATTGATACTTTTTTAGAAAAATTAAAGCGGCGAGGAATTTCTCTGGTTGAAAAATCTGAATCTCAATTACACATTGAGGTGGTCGATGATTACCTTAATCCATTAATAAACCTGAATAATCAAAAAGCGATAGAGTACCAAAAACCATGGCTACTCATAAAACCGAATGGGCGTGAATTATGGATAGGACCATTATTTGTGCCTGATGAAAAAGGATGTTATACCTGTTTTCGAAAGGGACTAGAGCGCCATCAAATTGAAAAATCTTTATTATTATCATCAAATAAAGCAATATTTAATTCATCAGTTTCTGCCGTATCTTTTTTGCCGGAGACTTTGGATCTAGCGTTCAACTTGGCAATGTTAGAGATAATGAAATATCTTATTGCCCCTCGAAAGAGTAAATTAAAAAAATTTATTTTGACGCTTAACAGTTTAAACTGGAAAAGTCAATATCATCAGTTACTGGATGATGAATCTTGTGAAGTTTGTAAAAAAAAATCTAGTGAATATCACCCTTATGCTAATTTAAAAGATTTAAAAATTAACCTTTATAGCAATATTAATATATTTTCTGAGAAAAAATTATTTCAAAAAATTAAAAGATACGTAAGTCCAATTACTGGGATCGTTTCAAAACTATATTCTCATAATGATGGTATTAGTTTTGTTTATGAAGCAGAGCATCATTGGCCAGTTTCTGAAAAATCTGTAGATATAATATTTTCAGGAGATATTAAAAATTTTCATCATTTTAGTTGTGGAAAAGGTGTTACAAGGAAACAAGCAAAAATAAGTGCCATTTGTGAATCTATAGAAAGATATTGTGGAATTTTCACAGGCATAGAGCTGCGAAAGGTAAGTACCTTTAAAACACTAGAAAAAGCAATACATCCCAACGATTGTGCATTATATAGTTGTGAGCAATATCAAAACCGTAACTGGTGGAATGAACGAAATTCTACTTTTAATAAAGTTCCATACCCTTTTGAAGAAGATGTTGAAGTTGAATGGACACCGGTATGGTCTCTAACCAATAAAGACATACGTTACTTGCCGACACAACTATTATTTTTCGGGTATCATTTTTATAATCATAAAAAAATTTGGCCTAAATATTGTATTGCAGATTCAAATGGAAATGCCGCAGGTGAGGATTTACAAAATTCAATATTACAAGGTTTATTTGAATTAATTGAACGAGACTGCGTAGCTATATGGTGGTATAATCGATTAAGTCGGCCCCAGATAGATTTAAAAAGCTTTAACGAACCTTATTTTTACGAGATAGTAAAATATTATAATACACAGAATCGTCAAGTTTGGGTTCTTGATATCACCAATGATTTAGAAGTTCCTGCTTGTGTTGCAATTTCAAAACAAAAAGAAGGTAGTGAAGAGTTGATTTGTATGGGTTTCGGTTGTCATGTAGACGTTATAATTGCTATAAAACGTGCCTTAACTGAAATGAATCAGATGTGGGTAGTAGCTAAAAAAAAATTAAATCAAAGGATTGGTAATCCTGGAAATCAATCGAAGGAATTAATTCATTGGTTAAAAAATGCAAGCATAAAGGACCAAACATATTTGATTCCAGATAATCAATGGTTCCCTATTCAATCAACGCAGTTAAATCATGAGTTTTTAGGAGACAATATGCTGGATTATTTATTGAGAATCCTCGAGAATAAGGGTTTGGAAATTTTAGTCCTAGACCAATCACGGCCTGGAATTGATCTTAAGGTTGTAAAGGTCATTGTACCAGGATTAAGACATTTTTGGGCTCGTTTTGCTCCAGGGAGACTATATCACGTACCTGTTAAGATGCAATGGGTTCAACAACCTTTACCTGAAGCTAAATTAAATCCGATCTCTTTATTCTTATAATATAAAAATTATGATTGATCTTATTAATTCATTTTGTCTATCTTTAAATAAAAATATTAAATTAGAAGTACGAAATCCAGATTTTCTTTTGATTCGTGAAAAAGAAATTTTATCAGTTAAGAATCCATCTTTAGGTTTAAAGACATTACTTTTCGCATTGTCCAGTAAATATCTCACGTCTGATTTTTTGTTTAAAGAAATATTAAAAGTAGAAAATAGTTTTGATCCAATTTATTTTTACTATTTTCTTATTAAGCTGACTCAACAAAATTTAATGAGTTATTCTCTCAAAGAAAAAAATGAAATTATTTTTACGCTCGAACCCATGGTTAATTCTTTCGTGCTTGATATTAATCTTAAATTGAATAAAAATATTTGGAGTTTATCTCGTTTTGCTTATCTTAGAGCTGTTGAAGGAGAAGAACGGGTGATCGAATCTCCTTTAGCCAAAGCAAGGTTGTTTTTGAAGAATCAACGGTGTTTTGCATTAATTATGGCTTTAAATACGCCTCATACCGAAAAAGAATTAAATCAATTGATTCGAACTTGTTTCCAAGTATTGAAAAGATAATTGCGAATATTAAAGGCGATGGAGATTATTAGTGAAATGAATCCTGATGGAAAGTCATTGGAAGAATCAGATAAATTTATACCTCTGTGGGAGTTTCATGACCTACTTTTCCATTCTCGAAGTCGCTTGGGAAGGCATAATTATCCTTACGGAGGAACTTTTCAGTTTATGGATAAAATTGAAATAGATCCTGTTATTAAACCGAAGACAAATTTCACCAGTATTCAATTACCTATTTCGTCCATAGAATACATTGGTGAGACTTCTCTTCAAAAATTATTGGAAATACGTCGCTCTGTCAGAAAACATGGCAAATTCCCCATAACAATAATTGACTTAAGTAAATTTTTATATCATTCTGCTAAAATTACAACTTCTTTCCCAAAAAAAAAAAATGGTAAATATGCACATACTAGACCCTCACCCGGAGGGGTGAGGCAACAATCAGCTTGAACTTTACCTCGGTGTGCAACGATGCAAAGATTTAAATCCGGGTTTATACCATTACGATCCCCAAAATCATGCATTAGATTTGATGGATGTTTCATTTCTTAATGTTGAGCCTGTAATAAAAAAGGCTGGGTCTTATGCAGGGAAGGATTTAAATCCAGATATATTAATTGTAATTACGGCTCGTTTTTCAAGGATTTATTGGAAATACCAATCTATGGCTTATGCCACTATTTTAAAAAATGTCGGTGTGTTATATCAAACCTTTTATCTTGTGGCTACTCCTCTTTGAGTTTAGCTCCTTGTGCTATAGGAGGTGGAGATTCTGATGCGTTCGCTACTTTGGCTGGGTTAGCATATTATGCTGAAACATCCGTCGGAGAGTTTTTATTAGGCAGTACTCCTGAAAGAAATGAATAAAATATATATTTAATTGCGGTTAATGTAAATTTATCATAACCTTAGATTGATAATTAAGGACTGCTAATGAAATATTTCCGAAAAACCTCTTTAGAGAAAATCTATCTTATAGAAGGTTTAGATCAACGTGTGATCATCACGCGATTTAAAAATTGGATTTTCTTGCTAGTTATTTTGTTAATTTTGATAGGATTTACTATATGGGGTATTTTAGGAAAAGTATATATTGAGGTATCTGGTCCTGGAGTTTTGATACGTGATGGCGGGATTTATTCAGTATTGTCTCCTGGTACTGGTGTAATTTCAGGAATGAAGTAATGATGATGGCCACCATATCAAAGCAGGAGAGATGATTGGACAGATCCAGCAGCCATTAATTCAGAATAAAGCAGAGTTAAAGCCTTACAAGAGTATTTAGATGAATTGGTAACTTATAAACATAGATTAGATTTAAGTGCAGTGGGATCCGTATCGGTCGATTTAAAGATTTTAAATGTAGATCATCAGTTAAAAATTTACAATCGCGAGGAACCATTATTTTCAAAGGTGATAACCTCGTATTCTGGTAATATTATTCGAATAAATTCATCTGATGGTGATTATGTAATAAAGGGACAATCGATCTTATATATTGAGGATACAGATAAAAAGTTAGAGGCCCGCATCTATATATCAAAGCCATCCGATGTAAACCAAATAAAACTAGGGATGAAAGCAAAAATTTTTATTGGGAATAGTCCTTATGAAAAATTTGGTTATATGAAAGGCAGAGTCAAAAGTATATCTCAATTTCCAGTAGACAAATCCAACGTTGGTGAAATCGAATGGTAACGCTTTACTTAAACTACCTTTTTGAAAAAAATATTCGTATATAGTAAGAGTAGAATTATTCACCAATCCAAAGAATCCAAACAGTTATCAATTCTCAAATTCAAAAAATCAGAATACATTTAATCTCAAAAGTGGAACAATATGTTCTGCTCGTATAATAATTAAAAAAATTTCTCCACTTAGATTAATATGGGATAATTAGCTTGTTTATGATTAAATTTTTTTCAAGAATATTTAAAAAAGTTAGTCGTGTTAAAACTCCGACTGTTTTACAAATACAAATGTCAGAATGCGGTGCGGCAGTACTGGCTATTATATTACGCTACTATAATAAATTTATATCTCTTAGAATTAATAGTCGCTTGTGATGTTTCAAGAGATGGAGTTAAAGCCAGCAATATCATTAAAGCAGCCAAAGAATATGGATTAACTGCAAAAGGAATAAGTATTCATTTAAGTGAAATCCAATCGATTCCTTTACCATTTGTAGTCTTTTGGGGATTTAATCATTTTGTGGTTGTGGAAGGATTTACAAAAAATAAAGTGTACCTAAATGATCCGGCAGTCGGCCATAAATTAGTTAGCGCAAAAGAATTTGATAAAATAATTTACCCGGAGTAGCATTAACTTTTCAAGTGAATGAGAATTTTCAATCCTCTGGTAAAAAAGAGTATTATCAATGACTTTATTAATGAATATTTTTTCAGATTTAGTCAAAATATATTATTTATTATAATAATTGGATTAATCTTAATAATACCAGGGGTTTCTATACCTTTTTTTATACGTATATTTATCGACGGTTATTTGGTCCATCACATTCAAAGTTGGATGAATATATTGATTATTGGTATGATAAGCGTTGGAATATTCACTGTAATTTTAACAATTATACAGGAAAATCAATGAGTATTGTTTTTCAAAAAAAATTATCTATAGTTTTATCTAGTCAATTTTTATGGCATTTACTACATCTTCCTATTAAATTTTTTTCTTATCCACGGCTGGGGCGAAAATTATAGAAAAAGTATATTTCAATCTCTCAATTGCCTCAGTTTATTTCCCGAGAGATAATAACCAGTTTAATTGGAATCATAAGTATGTTTTTTTATGCTATATTTATTATTTATTTAGATTTTTGGTTAACAGTAAAAAGCATATTTTTTTCGATATTGTACTTTACTGTCTGAGATACATTGCACTTAAAAAGTAATAGATTAATAGTTTCTGGAAAGTAATACAAGAAAGAGGTCAATTTTTTTCTACATTGTTAAATGGTATTAGAACAATTGAATCTGTAAAAACCGGTAATGAAGAAGATAATTTATTTTTCAGAATTTCAGCCTATAAGATCAAGATAATTAATGAAATGCAGAAACTTGGAATTTATACTCAATTTTTGATGACAATGCCAGTTTTATTAACAGGTTTAACATCTTTAGCAATTTTATTTTTTGGTGGAATTCAAATTTTAAATGGTAAGTTATCCATTGGCAGTTTTGTAGCATTTCAAATGTTAGCGATAAATTTTTTTATACCAATTAATAACCTAGTAAATTTAGAACAAAATCTACAGAATGCTTTAGGTAGATATCAGCGCATAAAGGATGTATTAAATTTCAAAATAGAACCTTATTTAATTAATCATGTAAGAAAAATAAAAATTATGGATAAAATTTCAGGAAAGGTAGAATTAAAAAATATATCATTTGGATATAGCCGAAATTCTCCTCCATTAATAGAGAATTTTAATCTTTCACTTAAACCTGGAATGCGTGTCGCTGTTATAGGAGTGTCGGGAAGCGGAAAAACAACTTTGGTAAGATTACTAACGGGGATTGAAGTACCCTGGTCTGGTGAAATTTTGTTTGATGGGAAACCTAGGGAAGAGATTTCTAGAGCAGTATTAATGAGTTCGTTATCCGCAGTAAATCAAGAAATTTTTCTATTTGAAGGTTCTGTTTACAATAATATTATATTATGGGATCACACTATTGATAAATCCAACGTAATATTGGCAGCCAAAGATGCATGCTTGGATGAAATCATAAATAGTAGGCCTAGTGCCTATGATACTGAAATTGGAGAAGATGGTAGTAATTTTAGTGGAGGTGAAAGACAACAAATAGAAATAGCCAGAGCCTTGGCGATTAATCCAACTATTTTAGTATTAGACGAAGCTACAACCTCTGTAGATTCAGTGACGGAAAAGGTAATTGATGATAATATTCGTAGAAGAGGATGTTCATGCATTATTATTTCTCATAGATTAAGCACTATACGCGATTGTGATGAAATCATTGTTATGGAACATGGAAAAATAGGTGAACGAGGAAAGCATGGCGAGTTGATAAAAAATAATGGAATTTATAAAAAATTAATTCAAACTGGAAAATAACATGAATGAAAGTTTACTGGAATATTTACATAAAAATTTTAACATAATCAATTGGATTAGAACAGAGCCAATATATCTTAATAAATATGATGATTTTTTATTGATTGATTATGGACTGGTTGATATATTTTTCGAAATCAATAAATCATCAGATGATAATCGAAGAGAATATTTATTTTCTCTCTCGTGTGGGCAAATTTTACCAGGGTTTAAAAATATACAAAATCTACCCAATATATTAGCTATCCCTAGGAATAATGTAAAAATTTTCAAATTTAATTTACAGGAAATTAACTCATTATTATTGGATTTCAAATATAATAGAGCCGTTATTTCTATTTTTGAAAATTTAATTGATTCTTTTAACATATTACTTGAGCCTTTTTTTAATGCTAATTATAAAAACTTTGATGAAAATAAACTTATCGATTTGAATAATGAAGAGAGTATTGTATAACAATAAAAATTTTATGTGGTTTAAATTAGTTGAAGGTAAAATAAAATGGAATAATCAATTAATAGACCATATTTATTTACAAAATAACCCATTCCCTTTTCCTAAGCATATCGTGTTTACCGCTGCCAACCATGCTAAATTGGAGGAATGCGATAGTAATGAATTAATTAGAAATGGTAATTTTATAAATGGCATTAATTTATATTTTAAATTATATTTTGAATTTCTAAAAATAAAATTTATTAAAAATTCCTCAGAAAATAATCAAATTATAAAGAGGTTAGAAAAAGAATCTCATGATTTTAACCGCTTAATTAAAATATTTAATAAATTTTTTTCTAAAAATAATAGCAAGAAAATTACTCATGATATAACTGAAAGCACCTTATTCGATGCTTTATCAATAGTTGCTGACGCGATAGGTATTAAATTGAAGAATACAGTTAATTTTCCTTCTTATAGTCAATCTGATATAAATTTTTACTTGAAAAAGAATCATATATCCTCAAGAAAAATCTCTATAAATAACTCAAAATGGTGGTTGGATGACTGTGGTCCTTTGTTAGGATATTTGAAAATAAACGAAAATCCAGTTGCATTACTTCCTGCAAAAAATGGCGGATATTATATGATAGATCCTACACAAGGAACTAAAGTTTTAATATCCGAAAATAATAGCAAAGAGTTAAAAGAAACAGCCATTATGTTAATTCGAAACTTTTCAGAAAAACCCGTAAAATTTTCTGAAATGATGAAACAAATGCTAGTGGGTAACAAATATGATGTATTTAGAATTATTATATTAAGTCTATTTATGGGTATTTTAAGTCTTTCTATTCCAATTGCCATCAAAATTTTATTCGGTATAATTATTCCTGAAAATAAGAGTAATGACCTTGTTTTTTTGGTTCTCATATTAGGTGCGATTACTATTTCTTCAAGTTTGTTCTCTTTATATTCGATCGTTGGCTTTATTAAGATGTGAAGGTAGAATCGATTTACATATAAGTTTAGCAATTATAGAGAAGTTATTTAAATTACCCCTATCTTTTTTAGAAAATATCATGTTGTAGATGTTGCGCAGCGCGTTTTTACCATAGATAGTGTAAGGCGATTGATTTCAGGTAATACCGAAGTGGCCATCTTAAATGGTATTTTTTCAGTCTTTGGTTTGGTATTTATGTTTTTTTTAAATATTCAACTTGCCATAATTGTTTTAATATTGATATCAATTTCATTATTAATAACTATCTTAATAAACAAATTTAAGATTAATGAAGAGAGGATGCAGGTTAAGACCAGGGCTTCATTAAATAATTATCTATATCAAATTATAAGGGGTATAAAAAAAATACGGATTTCTGGCGCTGAAAAACGTATGTTTATTTTGTGGGGAGCTAAATTTTATAAAATGGTTAAGCATTCTTTTAATGCAAGTTATATTTCTAATTTTCTGACTTATTTTAATATAATTTACTTTTTAAGCGGATTTTTGTTTATGTTTTTAACAATAAGTATTGAGAAAATTCCAATATCAATGAGTACTTTTATTGCTTTTAATGCTGTATTTATTCAAATTATGCAAGCCATCATTGCATTCAATTCTGCTGTTTCTACCTTAGTTACACTAGAGGTTTTTTGCGAACCTCTAAAACCAATATTACTCGAATATCCTGAAGTAAATGAGCATCAAGATAATCCCGGTGAGCTGAAAGGTTCAATAAGAGTTGAGAATTTGTCATTTCAATATTTTTCTAAAGGGAAACTGGTATTAAATAATCTTTCTTTTCAGGTAACCCCAGGAGAATTTGTTGCTTTGGTAGGTTACTCTGGTTCCGGGAAAAGCACAATTTTTAGGCTATTGTTGGGTTTAGAAAAATATGATTTAGGAACAATTTATTACGATGGAAAAGATTTATCAAAATTAAATATTCAGAGTGTGAGACGTCAGATTGGTACTGTCATTCAAAATTCAAAATTGATGTCTGGGAGTATATTTACAAATATAACTGGAAATTCAAAAGCAACTTTTCAAGAAGTCTTGGATGCGATCAAAATAGTTCATTTAGAAGAGGAAATCAGTCAATTACCCATGCAGTTAAATACTAATATAAGTGACGAATCAGAAACTATTTCGGGAGGCATGAAACAAAAAATTCTGCTTGCTCACGCAATTGTCAATAAGCCGAGGATTTTATTATTGGATGAAGCAAGTAGTGTAATGGATAATATCACTCAAGAAATTATTTCTAAAAATTTTGATAAGCTATCATCAACTCGGCTTATTATTTCTCAAAGGTTAAATACTATTAAGCAAGCAGATAGAATTTTGGTTATTAATCAAGGTCAAATTGTTGAACAAGGTACTTATTATCAATTGATGAAGATAAAGGGTTTTTTTTCACATTTGGTGGCTCGACAACTCGTGAATTAAGTTGAATCTTTTGTATGAATTACTTGTTAAATAACCTATGTATGCTTTAGCCAAAATTTTTTCTGAACTTATAGAAACTTTAAGATGACTAACATATGTAATATAAAAATTCAAATCATCGTCCCATAGAATAGTTTCAGAATTGAGCAGGTTATATATTTTCTTGGCTTACAAATTTCTTCGTGAATAAGAAGTGAAAATATTTCCTTGAAATTATGCGTTTTACTGGTATCTAATTTAATTTCTATTCCAATAAAATCATTTATTTTTCCATTAGAAACATCAACGGATAAATTTAAATGATAGGGAAACTCTGATAATTTGTATAAAAAATTTTTTAGAAGATTAGTATCACTTTTCCAGTTTAATTCATTTAAAAATGGAACAATTAACTGATATGGAAAATCTTTAATCATTAATTTGAATGTATCCTGATTTCTAGAACACATATAACCAAGCCCAATTTGACATAGAGATTTTTCGAATGATAAATTTATAATATTTTTTATTAATTCTGAATTTTTTTCGGAAATTTTAATTGATAATTTTTTAGATAGTATATTAATCAAGTCATTAATACGATTTGGAAAACAATGATGAAATGAAATGAAAATACTTGGAGTAATATCTTTTTCTGTACCATTTACGTCAAATTCTAAACCTTCAACATGAATAGTTACTCGAGTCTTATTCAAATGATTCGATAGTTTAATTAGTTTTGAAATACTATTCCACTTTCTTGGATAACTATTGGAGGTATATCCAAAGTAAGCATATCCTGGCATCACCATAGAAATATCGACTAATTCGCTATCATATAGTCTAAATTCAAATAATAATCGACTTGTTGTGAAATCATTCGGTACTTGCTTAATCAGTTTATACAAAAGATATTTTTGTTTAGCATTTATTAGCATTGGGGATATAATATCCAAAAATATCTTCACGTATATTTCAAAAGTATGAATTTTATGGGGAAGTTTTAGAAAGCGGGATTTTATATCCTTATTGTTTAAGGAATTAAATTTTTTTTGATTGAAATTTTTAAAATTTGAAACCTCAAATCTTTTTTCTTGAAAAACGTTATTGTAATATTTTTTTAATTTATCGGAAAAAGTAATGAATTTATAATCATCTTGACTTTCGATCTTTGATAAATCCGAATAAATGATTTTTATCAAGATCTTGGCTATCTTATAGATATCATCATTTTTTTTTATAAGGTTAATTATTATCTCTTTAAAGTCAGTTATAGTTTTCATATAGATTTATGGCTGAATTTGTATAACTCTTTTCACCAAAGACCATAAATTTCATCAAGCAGTTTATATAACTTTCGATGTCAAAATACGGCATTTTACTCAGGATGTCATATAATTTTTTACTTCAGCACTATCTGAAGATAAAACTTTGTATAAAATCTCAGAAATTTTGATCGAAGTCTGCCCAAAAAAGAGAACTAAATAATCAGATTCTATAAAATATTCGTAAGTATTTTCACTATTTTTTTTAATATTTTTAGAGAATCGTATAACTAATTTTTTATTTAGTGGAAAAGAAATATATAAACTATTAATCATTTTTTTTATTTCCAAAACATTCAGTTTTTTTCTTACTAAGTAATTTCCGATAATTAGTACATTAATTTCAGTTGTTAATAATAAAGTAATTGCTTCATTTATAGATTCTACAATGGGTTCATAATTGTTATTTAAAGAAGTATTCAGTATCACTGATGTTCCAGTTAACTTTCCAAATGTTTGAATTAGATTCCAGAATTCTGGGTTATAGATTTTTGATACGGATTGAATTCTTGCTGTTCCATCTACATGAGTAATTGCTCTCAGAATATCCCGTTTATCTGATTTAACAGAGACGACGAAAGTCATAAATGAATAATCTGTGGTTGTCTTTGATAACTCAAAATAATCTTGAAATATTTTCTTCACACACTGAGGGGGCAAATGGCCGAAAATCTTCACGTTTCTTGATTATTTTATTAATTTTTATTTTGTTTCCACTAAATCTTGGATCAGCCAGTATACTACGATGACCTAACGCTCTAGGCCCAAATTCTGACCTCCCTTGAACCCAAGCAATTATTTCATTATTAGCGATAAGTTTTGCAGCTGTGCTGGATGGCTCCTCCAGGAATTCAAAATTTAAAAATTTGCTCCAAGCTTCTAAAGCTAATTTAATTTCATGATCCTTTCCAACATGTGGTCCAAGAAATAAATGATTTAATTTTTTATTTTTTATAAATTGTTTTTTTTCTTTCGATCCTGCTACAGCAGCCCCCAGAGCTCCTCCAGCATCACGAGCGGCTGGCTGTACAAATATTTGATGCCAATCCCCCACTATTGAGAATTTTGCCATTGAGAGAGCAATTATGCGCAACTCCACCCGTTAGACAAAGGTTTTGATGTCCAGTTTCTTCTTGAAAATGTTTTAAAAAATGCATTACAATAGTTTCGATAGCATGCTGAATGCCTGCAGCAAAATCTTTGTGTATTTGATTAAAAGGTTCATCGGGACGGCGTATTTCCTTTATTAGATTAAAATTGTGTATCAATTGCCATCTAGATCTAATATCACTTAAATTAAATTGTCCTTTGGGAAGCAGCTGGTAAAATTGATTAAATAGTTTTTCAAATACTTTAGGGTTTCCGTATGGAGCTAATCCCATTGCCTTTCCCTCATCAAAGCGGTGGAAGCCTAAAAACCGAATACTATCTGTATAAAAATTACCCAATGATTGATTTATACTATGCTCGCGTAATATTTCGAGCTTGTGATTACGATAAGACGCAATAAGTCCTGATTTTCCATCTCCAGAGCCATCAATTGAAATAACCATGGCATCGTCGAAATTAGAAATAAATATCGTCCATAAATGTGCTATATGATGGTCATAAAAAAATAGTTTTTCTCTGACGTTACTCTGAAACCGATCTTTAAAAATTCGACCAATGATTTGTCGAGCGTTACTTTGATATTTGATTAAAGGATCACGATGGATTTTGAGAAATTTTAGATTTTCATCAAAATTAATAGTAATAATATCAATTTCATCAATAGAAGTATGTCCTTCTTGAAAAGAATGCATTATCCACATTTTCAGGAAAATAGTTGGAAATGCTTTATCCAATTGAATTGTTCTTCTGCTGTGTGAGGGATTATTTTCCAAACCATTAGGCATAGCTTTAGCATCATGTGAAGCCTATCTTGCATCCGAGTTTTCCTGAACTACTTAATCCACCATGCCAACCAAGAATAATCATAATCGGATGGTTATGAGTATTTTAAAATATGTAGAAAGCATATTGTATCTCCTTCCATGTTTGTAGTAATGATGATATCATTTATAAGTATTTTAAACAATAACAACCGGCAAGTCCTAATTGAAAATTTTAATGTGAAGTTTTGACTTTCGTTGTTTTTTCAGTTAGTATTGGCTTGTATTTATTGCCATTTTTTAATAAAATTTGTTTTATTTTATCAGGGAGGTTTTTATGGAACACAAACTAAGGGAATTGGCTAGCGTTGTTTCTAAAGCGTGGGCCGATCCGGAGTTCGAAAAAGCTTTACTTAAGGATCCCATTGCTACATTGGCTAAAGAAAATATCACGGTGCCTAAGGGAGTAAAGTTACATGTATTAAAGGATACCCATCAAGATAAGCACCTTGTTATTCCAGTGAAACCTACCGAAGAGGTTGAGGAAGATGTTTTAGATAAAATCGCTGGGGGTGACTGCGGACCAACAGCCAGTACAAGCTGGTAAGGTTTACTATATACTCCTGCAATCCAGTAAAAATCGCTCAACAATGAGATAAACAATGTTACATGATTACTGGTTTGCAGGCTGTGCAAGTTATTTATTAAGTAATAAACCTCTTGCGATACAAATTCTTAAACATAAAATAGTCTTATTTAGAAATTCTCAAGGAACACCAAAAGCTTTAAAAGATCGTTGTTGCCATCGAGGCTTTCCACTTTCCTGTGGCAGCGTGTTGCACGATAACATCATCTGCGGGTTCTCATGGTTGGCAGTATGATGGTTTTGGTCAATGTGTGAAAATACCTTCGAATACTCCTGATCAAGAAATTCCAAATTCATTTTGTGTCCCTAGTTTTTATTGTGAAGAAAAGGACGGCTATATTTGGATTTGGATTGGTGATAGCCAGAAAAGAACTTCTACGCCAAATCTCCCCTTGTTATCTTCACAAAGATGGAATCAGGGTTTTAAAATTGTTTCTTGTAATTATTTGCGAGCCTTGGAAATCACTTTTGATTTTGCGCATGTGTTTTTTGCCCACCCTTCTCATATGATAACCGTGGGAAGTAAACAACTTGGTTTGACAAAAAAGCAAAAAGAGATTCGGATACGCATCAAGGTTGTATTTGTTTTTCTCCCATTACAAATTATATATCGGAATCTATACCGGAGATGGCTTCGACCATGGAGTTTATCTTGCCCGGCATAATTATTTATCGTTTTTTTATTGGGAAAAAACCCGTTTTATGTATTTCAACATCGTTCCACTAGATGAAAATTCTTGCAGAATGGAATGGCTTATTTCTAATGATTTGTTTGATGATCCCGAGAAACTCAATGGACAAAATAAAATTATACATGAAGACATAGAAATCCTGGAACTGATCCAGTGTTCATATAACGATGAGGGAAGCAATTTTGAAAAATCAGTTGAATCCGACGCTACAATGCTAACTCTTCGCAAGATTGTAAAATTTGCAGAAAAGAAGTCAACACCCTCAGATTGGGATTTGCCTGAAAGACAAATTATTACCATTATGGCTCCAGCTATTCCAGGGGTTAATTCTCAGGATGGATAATGCTTTTGGGACGTGTCTGTCGCGAATTCTTATTTAAGCTACAATAGGCGGTTGAAAAATGAAGAAATATAAAAAGGTTGTTTCTGGGCTGTTTGTTTCTTTTTTTCAAACGCAGTGGCTACCATTCCAATACTTTAATCCTGGCCACAGATGATTTTGTGCCGTATTACGGTATAATGCATTTTATGTGAAAAAATGGTACAATTTTCCATGAAAAAAAAAGCGGTGCATTTCAATTCAAAGTTTAAATCTGTTTTAGTGATCCTGTTATTTTTAACCGCAGGCATCGTTTTTGGAAGTGCTTCTGCGGGCATCGATTTGGATCCTTTTCATACCGACCAGTTAACAACTCCCAATCCGCAAACTTATTGGCCTAAACCCGATAACCTGATCGTTCCAGACCTGGCCAGTCAGACGGCTCAGGAAAAGTTACCGGACAGTCCCCTGTCCTTGGCAGCAGTGACGGATTTTGCATTGCGCAATAATCCGTCTACCCGGCTGGCCTGGCAACAGGCCAGAGCCGCGGCGGCGGCGGTCGGCTTTGCAAAAAGCGCATACCTGCCGCAGATAAACGCCGGTTTTAGTTATGAGTACAATGCGTTTGTTTTTTCCTCACCGCATAGTTCATTCATCAATTATGGTCCTAATGTAAGTCTGAGTTATTTATTGCTGGATTTTGGTAACCGTAGCAACACCGTTTTGGCCGCACAATACGCGCAAATCGCCGCTAATCTCAATCAAAATAACGTCTTTCAGCAGGTGATTCTCGAGGTGCAGGAGTCTTATTACGAAGTATTAGGCCAGCAGGCGCTGGTGTCGGCGAATCAGCTGAGTCTGAAGCAGGCCAAAACCAGTCTGGACGTAGCAGAGGCGTTGCGTGCAAATGGACTGGCGACCATCGGCGATGTTTATCAGGCGGAGGCATCCTGGGCGCAGTCCAACCTTGACCTGCAAACCTCGCAGGGTAATTATCAAATTGCATTGGGACGATTAGCGACCGCAATGGGTTTGCCCGCCAATGCGCCGGTACGTCTGGTGGAATTACATCAGCCCCCGAAAAGCCAGCAGGTGGGTCAGGCAGTGGCGAGATTATTGGAAAAGGCCAAACGAAATCGTCCGGATTTGTTAGCCGCGGAAGCCAGGGTTCGTCAAAGTCAGGCGCAACTGGCGGCTACCAAAGCTTCGGTGTTACCCACGGTCACTCTGAACGGTACGACGATACCCGGAAATGTTTTTACCAATAACAAGGGAACGGATACCTCATTGACTCTGACGTTATCAGTACCGATATTTACAGGTTTTAATTACACCTACAATGTGAAGCAGGCTCAGGCACAGGTGCAGGTCTCCCAGGCAAGCCGTGATCAACTGATCCAGCAGGTGGAATTTCAGGTCTGGCAAACTTATTTTGCCCTGCAAACGGCGGAACAGAATATTGGCGCGACGGAAGTATTACTCAAAAGCGGTTTGCAGGCGAGCAACCAGGCGCTGGGACAGTATAAAAACGGTGTTGGCGATATTTTAACCGTTTTGACCACCCAGACCACACTTGCCCGCGCGCGCGTGCAAAATATTCAGGCCCAATTAAACTGGTATATTGCTCTGGCGCAGTTAGCCGCGGCAATCGGCACATTGCAAAGTTCATCGGCACAGGATTTATTGTTATGAGAAAATCGACGCGAATGCGTTTAATACTAGCTATTCTTATTCTGATCGCAATTTGTGGCTTTATCTGGTGGTATACCAAGCCCGCCAATATTGAAGGAAAATTCGCTAAAGGCTCTGCGGTTTATTCCGTAAAAGTGATCCATCCCCAATACAAACCCATGCCAGTGGTTATGCAGCAGACGGGTAGTGTCGAAGCTGAGCAATCGGTGAATATCATTCCCCAGGCTTCAGGAGTTTTAAAAAAAATTAATATCACTCAGGGTCAGACCGTTGCGGCTGGACAATTGTTGTTTGAGATAGAGCCCGCCGTATACACCGCCAATGTCGCTCAGGCACAGGCAAACCTGTCGCGTGATTTGGCGCAATTATCTTTCCTGAAGGCGACCGCCAGCCGTTACGAAGGGCTGGCTAAATTGGAATACGTCACCCGGCAACAGTATGACCAGTCGGTGACCGCGGTGAAAGAACAGGAAGCCGTCGTGGCCGCTGATCAGGCCCAGTTAGAGCAACAGAAAATTCAACTAAGCTATACCCAGATCCACTCGCCGATCAGTGGCCGGGCGGGCGTCATCAATGTTCACGTTGGTGAATTAATGAGTGCTAACAGCCCGACACCTCTGGTGGTCATTAACCGTTTGGAAAATGTTTTAATTAATTTCAATATTCCCCAGGACCGTTTGCACGATTTACTGGCTTACCAGCGTGCCGGCACTCTGAAACTGGTTGTGCTCAATGAAAGCGGCGATCAGAAATTGGCGGAAGGGGAGTTGGCTTTTGTCGGTAATATTGTCAGTGGCCAGACGGGGACGGTGCAGCTTAAAGGTAAAGTTGCCAATCCCGACTGGATATTGTGGCCCGGCCAGCTGGTGACAGTCAGGCTGATTTTCACCATACAACCTCACGCCCTGGTAATCCCCAGTGGGAGTGTGCAACTGGGTCAAAAAGGCAATTACGTTTATCTCGTGAAAGATAATAAAGCCGAGATTCAGCCGATCGATATTGATCGGGAAGTCGGCAGTGAAACCATTGTCGCCAAAGGTCTGCAACCGCCTGATCAGGTAATCTCAGAGATACCACCCGGGTTACAGAAAGGGTCCAGGTGCGCATCACAGGACAACCATGAATATTTCTAAATTTTTCATCGAACGGCCGGTAGCGACCATTGTGCTGACAGCAGCCTTGGTGCTATTTGGTTGGGGGGCCTATAAAGCCTTACCGATTAGCGAATTACCAGAGGTCGATTTCCCTGTTATTATGGTCACCGCCAACCTGACCGGCGCGGATCCTGAAACCATGGCCACTACCGTGGCGTCCCTCTGGAAAAACAATTTAGCGCTATTCCTGGTTTAGACGAAATGAGTTCAACGAGTAACTCCGGCCAGACCACTATTATTTTGCAATTTTCGCTAGATCGTGACATTGATTCGGCTGCAGGGGACGTGCAAACCGCAATTGCCCAAACGACCCGTAACTTACCGGCGGAAATGACCACGCCACCGATGATGCGTAAAGTAAATCCCTCCGCTTCGCCGATTATGTTTCTGGCGTTGACCGGGGAAAATATCCCGCTGACGACGTTGGACGATTACGCAGAAACTTATATCGCGCAGCGATTATCGATGATTTCAGGGGTTGCCCAGGTGCAGGTTTATGGCAGCCAGCAATACGCGGTACGCATTCATCTAAATCCCCGCGCTATTTCCGCGCGCGGACTGGGTAACACCAGCGTCATCAGCGCGATCCAATCGGCCACGGCGACACAGGCGGCGGGATCTTTGCAGACTCCGGAGAGCACTAATGTAAAAGCCGGCAACACATTCAATACCGCCACTGATTTTAATCAGATGATTATTGGCTTTACTCAAAATGCGCCGGTGCGTTTGCAGGATGTGGGTAAGGCTGAAGACAGTGTCGTCAACGATCAGGTCGCGGCCTGGTATAATAGCGATCGTACGATCATGTTGGCGATTCAGCGTCAGCCGGGTTCCAATACCGTGGCGGTAGCCAATGCGGTGAAAAAATTATTACCTAAATTAACCCAGAGCCTGCCGGGCGGCGCTCATCTGGAGAAATCTTACGACCGGTCCTTATTTATTCACCACACGCTCAATGAAATGAAATTAACTCTGGTGATCGCATTGGTTTCTGGTCGCCGGGATTTATTTTGCTGTTTTTGGGAAATATTTCCTCGACTTTTATTGCCGCTATTTCCCTGCCAGTGGCATTGCTGGGGACTTTTATCGTGATGTATCTGTTAGGCTACAACCTGGATACGTTATCGTTGATTGGTCTGGTGCTGGCGGTAGGCTTTATTGTCGACGATGCGATTGTGGTTTTGGAAAACATCGTCCGTTATTTGGAGGAGGGATGTAATCGCCTGCAAGCGGCGCTGAAAGGAAGTCAGGAAATTGTATTTACCGTTATTTCAATGACGTTATCACTCGTGGCGGTATTTATTCCGCTGATCTTTATGGGCGGTATTATTGGGCGCCTGTTCCGTGAATTTTCTATCGTGGTGAGTATCTCCATATTAATTTCGGGAATAGTGGCGCTGACGCTAACCCCGATGCTGTGCGCGCAATTGCTGAAACCAAAAAAAGCGAATCATTCGTTTTTTCCGTGGTTTGAGCGGCTGTTTAATAATAGTAAAAATCTATACGAACGCAGTTTACGCTGGTCGTTGGAGAATAAGCGGATGGTGCTGGGACTCAGCGCTATTCTGCTGGTGGCGACGATCGGATTATTCGCGGCTGTGCCCAAAGGGTTTATGGCGTCGGAAGACCAGGGGCTTTTATATGCATTCACAAAAGTTCCCATCGGTCTGCCATTTAAAGATTTTGCGCAGCGTCAGCAGGCTTTGGTGTCCATCGTCTCCGCTAATCCAAACGTTGCGAGCGTCATATCCAGTGTCGGACAAAAAAGCGGCCGCGGCGCCAGCAATGGCGGGATGCTGTTTATTCGCCTAAAACCAAACGCCAAACGCCCTTTAAACGCCGATGAAACCATTGCGCAATTGCGTCAACAAACTCATTCGGTATTTGGAATACAGGTCAGTTTTATGAATCCCCCGCCGCTGCAAATGGGAAGTAAATCCTCAAACGCCAGCTATCAATATATTTTGCAGGGCAGTGATTTAAAGCAATTGCAGGAAACAGCGCTCGGCTTTCAGGAAAAACTGGCGAAAATTCCGGGCATCAAAGACGTTGATAATGATCTGGATTTAACCAATCCGGAATTGCGGGTGAAAGTTCTGCCCAATCGAGCCGCGGCGTTGGGGATTACCACCGCCGCCGTGGAAACAGCGCTTTATAATGCTTATGGACAGAGGCAGATTGGTACGGTTTATACTCCTACGGATCAATTTCCGGTTATTGTGGACGTATCCACCAATTTTCAGAAAAATACCAATGCGCTTCAATCCATTGATGTGGCGGCTGCTAATGGCGCACTGGTGCCATTGAGTTCCATCGCGGTGATTGAGCGGGGAGTGGGGCCTTCGAGCGTCAATCATTTCGGGCAATTACCGTCGGTGGCTGTGACTTATAACCTGGCGCTGGGAACTTCTTTGGGGGCCGTGAATCAAAAGATAACCGATCTGGCGCGGAGTTTACCCCAAGGCGTCAGCGGTGGTTTTGGCGGATCCGCGCAGGTTTTTATGTCCTCCACTCATACATTGCCGATACTGTTGCTGGTAACCATTTTTGTCATTTATGTCGTGCTGGCCATTCTGTATGAACATTTTCTGCATCCTATCACTATTCTAACGGCGTTACCGTTTGCCGCGTTCGGGGCGCTCATCATGCTGATGCTATTCCATCTGCAGTTAGATTTATTTAGTTTTATCGGTATTATTTTACTGGTGGGGCTGGTCAAGAAAAATGGCATTATGATGGTGGATTTTGCCGTCGAGGCCCGGCGTAAACAGAATATGGATGCCAAAGAAGCGATTATCCGCGCCTGCCTGATCCGCTTCCGCCCGATTATGATGACCACGATGACCGCGATTTTATCTTCCCTGCCATTAGCCATTGGTTTAGGAGCGGGCAGTGAAGCCCGCCGATCGATGGGTGTCGCCGTCGTGGGAGGATTATTATTTTCACAGTTGCTGACCCTGTTTGTGACGCCGGTTTTCTATCTGGTCATGGAAAAATTCAAACGGAATTCTCGCTAAGTACAGTGGGAATTCCTTCCTACTTAAATTCCCAGGGATTTAAAATTTTAACTTTGGTGGGCTCGAAATCTTCGACGTTTCTAGTGACAACCGTCATTCCATGCACTAATGCACTGGCTGCTATAATGGCATCTCGATCGGAACGTGGGTTTGGCACATGCAATTTGGCGCAGCGCTGTGCTATTGCGACATCAATGGCGATGATGCGATCAGAAAATGCAGGCAAAACATGGGTGTTAATCCAGGAACGTAATATGGCTCCTTGTTGAGGATCCCGTCTTTCGGCTAGTAATATGCCGGTTTCAAGCTCTAAAATAGTAATCACAGATAGAAACAGAGTTGTTGCAGAAACGCTATTGGCCCATCGAACAACGTTCTTATCTGATTTGCCTGATTTAGCTTTTCTGAGTTCAGAAATAATATTAGTATCCAGCAAATACATTAGGTTAAGTCCGTTGGTCGAAAAATTTTAGTCTTTACACGAGGTGGCTCGAAATCGATATCGGCAGCTTCAGGCATCGCCAGCAAATCGACAATGCTTTCTTTTTTCTCAAGGATCTTTTGATATTGTTCCATGGTTAACAAAACATGTGCAACATGTCCGCGATCAGTAATGAAAACCGGTCCCCGGAAAGCCCTTTTTTTGGCTTTACTCACATCATGATTAAATTCTCTACTGGAGATAGTGGTGATAGTCATAGAAACAACCCCTTTTGATTGAATAATTCATACCTGATTTAATTATAGCAAATAAATAGGTACGTGCCTACATTTTTAATCTTTTTATTAAAAGGAAATTTTCTACGAAAATTATCTATGTCCCTTTACAAAGGGACAGAAAAGCTCTAATATGTCCCTATAAGGAGGGACAGAATGGCTTCAGATTACATTTCATTATTAAGCAGTCTATTAACAGAGTTTAAAGACACGTTGGATTTGCTGGACGGCTCTGTCGTGCGGGAATTCTCTTTCCCTGAAATGGCTAATAAAATCAAAGTGGCGATAGGTGTGCGCCGATCCGGGAAAACGTATTTATGCTTACAAAAAATCAGGCAATATTTAGAATCAGGTGATAGCCTTCTCAAGGATTCTATATCTTAACTTCGAAGACGATCGACTTGCGCCGGCGACACAGGAAACATTAGTCAGTCTATTAGAAGCGTTTTACACCCTGCATCCTGAAAACCACGATCTGACTTGTTATTTGTTTTTGGATGAAATTCAAAACGTGACGGACTGGCCCATGGTCATTAGACGGTTTTTTGATACCCGTCGCGTCAATATATTTCTCACCGGATCTTCTGCAAAATTATTAAGTAAAGAAATTGCCACTTCTCTGCGCGGACGTTCGATAGCCACAGAAGTCTGGCCATTTAGCTTTAAAGAATATTTGGCAGCGCGGCAGCTAAAAATGCCGGCTTATCCGGCTGCAAAAAAATCTCGTGATCAAATGCGCATGTACTTATTAAATTATTTGGTGGAAGGTGGATTTCCTGACACCATTGCCTCTTCCTTCAGTGAGCGGATACAGGTATTGCAGGAATTAGTCGATGTCGTGGTTTTTAGAGATATCATTGAGCGTCATGGAATAACCAATATTACTTTAATAAAATATTTAATCAAAACGCTGATCAATAATATTTCCACACGATTTTCTGTCAATAAATTCTGTAAAGATCTTAAAAGTCAGGGAATTCAGGCCGGCAAAAATACTATTCACGATTATTTAAATTATGTGGAAGATGCTTTTTTAATCTTCGGTGTGCCTGTCTATTCTGACTCTCTACGAAAAATTCAAAACAGTCCAAAAAAAATTTATGTTGTTGATCCGGGATTATATCATGCTTATGCCATCAGCTATCATGGTGGAAGTCAATTGAAAAACGCGGGTCGTGTTTTTGAAAATTTTGTGTATCTCAATTTTCGTCGTTTAAAACGGGAAATTTATTATTACATCACTAAAAATAGTTTCGAAGTAGATTTTTTAACGAGAAGTCTGGATGGTTCAATGAATTTATATCAAATCGCATGGGAAACCGATGACGCGGAAACGATCGCTCGTGAACAGCGTGCTCTGGATGAAGCCAAACATGAATTAGGTATTGAAGGCGTTATCCTGACTCCTGAAAATTTTCTTTCTTATTTCGATTTGCCATAGGGTGACCGGGGAAAATCAGTATTAAGGTTATTTTACTGCAGGCGTTTCTTTAAGCGAAGTCCTGCGATAATGCACAGACTAAAAATTCCAAGGAATAAACCATACCAAATGCCCGTTCCGCCCAGGTATGAAAGCCCAGCCAGTATGCGCTGGCGAGTCCAATCAGCATATAAATTGATTGGGATCAATCTTCAGTAATAATTGACTCCATATAATCAAATACTTAAAAAATCTGCTAGTGTGATTCCGGTGATTTTTTGGGTATTAAAAGATTTTTTATTGATAACGGTCAGTTCACCGTTCTGAAAAGTATTTAAAAACCAGATAAAATCAGTAGGATGTGCGACTCCTGTCTTAACTTCAAGATACCTATTTTTTTCGGGTAATATAAAATCAATTTCATGATCATGCGATTGCCAAAAATGAATATGTTCAGGAAGTTCATCGGCGCTGGATATGCAGATTCGACGCCAAATTTCTTGAGCGACAGCCCACTCAAAAATAGCGCCTAACTCCTCACCTAAACTTTTTAAGTCGGCAATGGTGCGTGGTTTTTTAGGGTGCCAACAAATAGCCGCAAGCAAATTAACAAAATGATATTTGCAAGGTTTGCGAAATATAGCGATTTTTCGCTGCGGATCATAAGGGAAAGCCGGAATGATCGTCAATAGATCGGCCAATAGATCAATATAACCTTGCGCCATGGTATTATTCGACAAACCGCTTTCCCGCGCTAATTTTGCTTGACCAATCGGAGTACCCGCCATCCGATAAAGACTTTGTAATACCGCCAACAAATGCGAACGAGAACGTCCGCTTGCCGAAAATTCTCCAAGCACCCAGTCACTGACAATAGATATCACATAATCCGGCAACCGGCCGGTTTCCGCGATTGCATTTATTCCAATGGGTGAGCCGCCAGATAAAATATAAGCCCACAGCGAATCTTCCCGAAAAAAATCACCACATTTTTTTAAAAATTCTGAGTAAGAAATCGGTGTAAAAATATAATTTGTACGGTCCAGCTTACCTTTTCTGCCAGGCAAGCGCTCAATGCCTCGACGCAAATCGGCGGCCTTCGACCCTGTCGTCACCAACAAAATATTTTTCAATTCTCCGGCATCGGCTAATCGCTTAATCGCTTTTTGCCAATCATCAATTGCCGTTATTTCGTCAATAAATAATCGCTTTACTTTAGCATTTGGATTAAATAATGCGATGAGTACTCTGATTGCTTTGATTAACTCGGTGCGATCTGTGATTTCATCTCCATTCAAATATAATGCAGCGCCTGGCCCAAATTCGGTGATGGTGTCAGCCACCTGTTGTTCGAGCCAGGTGCTTTTGCCATACTGCCGCGGTCCTCTGATCAGCATAATGCCGGGTTCTTGTGGTAGTACAGGTAATCCAAAATTTGGCTCAAAAACAAATCGGAGAGTTTTGAGGTTATCCAAATGAGGTAACACGCCTGGAACAGCGATGTTTCCGTTTATAAGAGATTGATTTATTTGATTATTATCCAATTTGCAATTTTCCTGGTTTGTCTAACAGTCTAACTGTTAGTATAGCTAACCGTTAGACTGTTAGCAAGATGGTGTAGAATTTTGTGGAAAATAGAATATTTAAAGAGGAAGGATGAGAGAATCCTAAAGGTCAATGGCACTAAGTTAAGCACATAACCAGTAATAACCCCCTCTCCCCTTGTGGGAGAGGGAAGGGGTGAGGGGTGGAATGCGGCAGTTATCGTCGTGAAAAGTGCCGCGTTCTCCACCCTCACCCTAACCCTCTCCCATCAAGGGAGAGGGGATAATAGCTTAACTTAGTGCCATTGTCCTAAAGATTATTTTACTGCAGGCGTTTCTTTAAGCGAAGTCCTGCGATAATGCACAGACTAAAAATTCCAAGGAATAAACCGTACCAAATGCCCGTTCCGCCCAGGGAGGTATGAAAGCCCAGCCAGTATGCGCTGGCGAGTCCAATCAGCAGATAACATACGATGCTGATGATCATGGGAGTGAAAGTGTCTTTAAGTCCGCGCAAAGCCCCGATAATAATGGATTGCGCGCCGTCGAAACAAAGAATTAAGCTGGATACAATCAGGAAAAGCTGCGCGGTGGAAAAAACATTATTTAAATGGGCTCTATCAGGTAAAAATAATTTGACTATGGCATGCGGAGTGCTGACAAACAGAATGGACAAAAGAATGGAAATCACCAGACCCGTCGATAATCCCAGATAAACAGTTCGTCTGGCTTTCGCTAAATCGTTTGCCGCGTAAGCGTGACCCACTTCCAGGGCAGTGATCACTGAAATTGCCATCGGTAGATTAAAAGCGATCGAGATGCATTGTAGGGCAATTTGAAAAGCGGCTAAAGTAGTCACTCCAAAATAACCCATGAATAGCGCCGCGGCTAAAAAAGTCACCATATCCAACACATTGATGACGCCACTGAAGCTTCCCACAACCCACAATGCCTTGAGCTGCGTCAGATCGGGTTTGCTCAACTGGAAGGAGACATAATATTTCAAAATGGACTGTTTCCGGCAATAAAACAATAAACTGAAGAACATGAACCAGCACACCCCGGCACTGGCATAGCCAATACCGGCGATACCCAGCGCCGGAAAACCATATTTGCCATAGATAAGGATGTAATTGGCTATAAATGTGAGTGGTAGGGAGATAAAGCACACCACCATAACTGCCCTTGCCAGGGCAAACGCTGATATAAATTCCCGCATAGTATAAAAAAGTAGAAAACCGGGAATTCCCCATGTCAAACCCTGCAATAGCCTTTGAGCGTCGGCAGCTACTTTGGGATCCTGCCCCATCATGACCAGGTACTCAGGCGCTTGCCAGGCCAGCAGCATCATGGGAATGGAGACTCCCAGAGCTAAATAAATCGCCTGATGTAGGAGTGATTGAATATTATTATTTGTCCCAGCACCGCGGGCGTGGACAATCGACACTCCCACGCTACTTAATACTCCTCGACAAAACACCAGTAAAGTTATAAATATAGTGGTCCCCAGAGCGCCGGCTGCCAGCGCGCCAGGGCCTAACCATCCCATCATGAGTGTATCTATAAATTGCATGCCTTTTTGCGCTAAAAAAGCCGCCACTAAGGGTAAGCATAGTTTAACAAAAACATTAATTTCCCGGATTGTAAAAAACTTCACTCTGTAAACCTTATTCGATTATTTTTTTAACCAGGCATTCACAGCCCCCTTGCGCAAATTTAATCGTGAGTTTATCTCCGTTAGACAGAAATTGCGAACTCACAACAATGTTTTGGGTTTTGGTGTCCCTGACGATGGCGTAACCCCGGTCCAGTGTTTTTAGAGGACTTAACGTCTGTAAAGCCTGAGAAGCCTGATTTAATAGAGTGTGATTATGCTGTAAAAAACGCCGCTGCGCCAACATTAGCCGATGCTCAAGCTGATCCAGATTCTGGGCCTGATCCTGCAGACGTTGTCCTGGATGACGCAAACGCTTGCTGATATGCAGCAAATACGACTGGGCATGACGAAGCCGCGACACCAGTAGATGCAGCAGTCGCTGTTGCAAACTTTCAATTTGCTGAGTCCATTCGCGACTATCGGGGCTGACCCGTTCTGCCGCGGCGGAAGGTGTCGGCGCCCGAACGTCTGCTACAAAGTCAGCGATGGTAAAATCGACTTCATGGCCAACGCCGGTAATGATGGGGATTTCGCTGGCGTAAATGGCTCTGGCGACAATTTCCTCGTTAAATGACCACAGATCTTCTAAGGAGCCGCCGCCGCGCGCCAAAATGATCACGTCACATTCACGCCGCTGATTTGCAATTTCAAGCGCGGCTGCGATTTTTCGCGCAGCCTGTTCCCCTTGCACCAGACTTGGATAAATAATCACGGGAATGGCCGGAAAGCGGCGTTTTAAAACGGTTAAAATATCATGGATGGCGGCCCCGGTCGGAGAGGTGATAACGCCAATGGTTTTCGGAAGAGTGGGAAGGGGTTTTTTTTTAGCTTCGGCAAACAGGCCATCTTCCTGAAGGCGTTGTTTTAAAGCTTCAAACTTTTTTTGCAGTAATCCCACACCATTGTCTTCGATCTGCTGAATGATCAGCTGGAACTCGCCGCGCGCTTCGTACAGGCTGGTTTGCGCCAAAGCCAAAACCTGCAGGCCGTTTTTCAGTGGGAAAGGCAGGCGTCGCCCATTCATCCGAAACAGGGCGCAACGTACTTGCGCCTGAGCGTCCTTGAGCGAAAAATAATAATGTCCGGAAGTGGCCTGTATCAGATTGGATATTTCACCGCTAATCCAGCAACTGCCCCAGAGAGCCTTCCAGCAATTGCCGGGCCAGTGAGTTTAATTCCGTGACGCTAAAAATATGTTTTTCCATGGGACTTATGATTGTAAAGCATAAGCGCCTTGGAGGCCAGAATGTCCTGCGTGAGCTGAAGTCAATTTTTTATTGACTCTAAGAGTTATTTATTAAGATCTAATAATATGACCTGTCTTGGATAGGTCACTTTGTTGATTAAACTTATTTTGATCTCCCAAAATTTTCTGAAATTTTGGATTAGAGCTTGATAATTCTCGCCACGAATTAGCCTTCGATATTGCTTGATAAACGGCTTCCGTATGGGGATGCCGCTTCCGGTCAAAAAACCTCCTGTTGGTTTCTGTAGGCGTTTGTCTACCTTGGATTTAAATTCGCGCAAAGTAATTTCTTCTCCGTTTTTATCTTTACTCTTAATTAAATCTTGCAATTCCTTAATTCCATCAGGAATAGAGATAAGACATTTAGTTGCCCAATATTGACTATCCAGAATTAAAGCTTTCAGAGTTGGAGAAATGTACAGTACTTCCGGAATTGCAACTTTTTCAATATAAGTAGCAGAAAATTGTGCTGCAGCATTGGAAGAAAATTCTGGATCTTTCGCTTTTTGCAATAATTTCTCAATAAAAGGAACTGCATCTTCATTTTCATTTTCTGAAAAATTCTCTCTAAATAGATCCCATCCAGTTATTTTTGTAGTTTTATTCTCATCTTTTATGGAATAAGAAGTATCGAGTAAGTTTTTAATATGGCTAGGACCTTTGTTAGAATCAAAACCTTTAAGAATATTCGACAATGTGGTTTCTTTGGCATCGACTATTTGTTTATTTTGAACGGATCCGGTCTTTTCATCTACTGGTTTTTTTGCTTCTTCCCGGGCTGTTTTTAACTCAAGGATTCCAGCTATTTGAAGGGCATTGGATTGGATGACATCTCCGCAACCTTCCAGAGATTTTTCTGAATAAATCCGTTTTTTTTCATCTGAAGGTGGCGAAAATAAACGATTGCACATACCAGTTCTTTTTTCCCACGGTTGATCTAACATTTTTCCTATTTTTGTTTTAATATCTCCTTTGAGATTCGACAAAAATTTAAGAAATTCCTCTTTTTGATCAGATTTCAAATAAGGATAAACCCTTTTCGCAAAATCCAACAAAAAGTAGTCATCCAGTTTTTCTTTTATGTGAATCTGAAGGATGAGAGTTAAGTGGTTATTAAATAAAATATTTTTTTCTTCTTCTCCTAAGTAGTTAAAACCCTTATCGTAAAATTTATATAAAGTAACTAAAGTATGGATATTATCCAATACTGGATTGTTATGACAATCTTTTATTTTTTTCAATAAACTATTATAAGACTCCGATACTGCTATTTTTTGTATTTCCTGGATAGTAGACTCATCGAAGCGTTTCCTTGCGTACAGCCAAAAATTGTTAGTATTTTCTTTATTAAGCTTGGATAATTTCACTTCAGCGAATTTAAGAATTACTTTTTTTATACTATCAAGATGTTGGGATGATACATTTTTGAGCAAATAAATAATTGCAGAAAAATCTTTTACACCTTTAGTAAAAATTATATCAGTAGAGTTTAACAAATCATTTGCATATTTCGCTATTCCATCATAAATAGATAAAGCCTGGAGAAAGGATTCTCTTTGATAGTCATTTAATTTATATTTACCAAGAAATTTATTTAATAGATCCTCGATTTGATCTGTCGGGTCTCGAGTAAGCAGTAAATAATGAATGGCTGCTAGATCTTTTAAATTCAAATAAGAACTTTTGAAAGGATCTGGATCTTTTGAGTTTAATAAATTGTTTGCATATGTAAATAATCCTATATGATCAGCAGCTGTGTGTAGAGCTGATTCATTTCCTTTTACATAATGACCATAGTCATTATTATTTAATTTATTATCATTTCCATTAAAATGATAAAAAGAAACGGTATAATTGTCTTCATTTATTTTGTTTTCTTTTAGATTGTCATTATCTATGTGTAAAATTTTGAAAGAAATATTTTTTTTCTTGCCAATAAGTTGATGGATAGCAGATTGAATATTTTTTACTTTATTAGATGTACTATCTGGTTCATCTTTTTTTGGTGTAGAGATTTCGTGGGAGGCAAAAACATGTTTTTGATCAGGTTTTTGATTTAGATGATGTTGAATCTCTTCAGTCAGGAATTTAGGATCCAGAGTTACAGGCTCATCTTTCTGCCTATGAAAAAAGAAACCAAATGAGAAATTATTTTCCTTAGCTTGAGTGTGTGAAAAATAAAATAATGGTAATAAGTAGGGATTTATTTTTTCAGGATTTAAAACATTATTTAAAGCCGTGCCATTGATATTAAAGCTTAAAATGGGAAGATCTTTTTTTGTAGGAGCAAAATCATCATCCTCATTATCACTTTCTTCTCCGTCTATTTTTTCTGGGAGATCGATATCGTCTCCAGCCTCAACATCGAAATCATCATCATTATCCTGATCGTTTTGTTGGCTTTTTCTTTGAGATAAATTTTTACTTTTTTCTAAATCTTCTAATAAAGGAGCAGATTCATTCTGTCTTTTAGCGTTAATATTAAGTAAACTTTTAATAATTTCATAGGATTCGTTATCTTTATTCAGATTAAACCTTTGTTCTGCTAATTCCATGGCATTATAATTATTTTCCTTAACAGTAGTTAAATTTGCAAGCGTCTTATAGTTGTTAGGTTTTGTATGTGCTTTTATATATGAATTTACTTCAGAGAGACTTCCATTCTTAACTAACTGAAGAAAGTTTACTGCTGTACGCATATTTAATTTATCCTCTTTAGTCTTTAACATTTAAATCTTTAGGTTAAATATTACATTATATTCCTTAAGGCAATATTAATTTTAAAACTATTTTTTTTAATATCTTTTAATATCAAATACTTAATGGAAATCATAAAAGCGGTGCCCCATTGTGTGTCATTCCAGCGAAAGCTCATAGGCGTCAGGTTAAGGAATTTTAACCGTCATTGCGAGCGCCAGCGGAGCAATCCAGTGCGAGCTTTGTGGAAATTTTGTACTGGATTACTTCGCTGGCGCTCGCAATGACGGCGTCTTTTGGGAAAAAAGTCCTTAGCCTGACCCCTGCCTTCGCTGGAATGACACGCCTAAAATGAGTTTTTTAGCCGAAAATTTTATAAAATAGATGGGCTTACTAAATATGTACAACACGTCTAATTTGATTGTTTTTCACAGGGGCGGCTAATTTGACCTGTTAGAGATTTTTGTTTTGCCCAGTTCGTAAATTCGTTAAGTAATGCCTCCTGATCGGCAGATAAAGCGGAATTTTTTAAGGCGCAGAGTTCTGATAGGGCGGCGGGAATAGTGAGTTTCCGTTGCCCGCGGTAATCAATAGGGGCGCTGTCCGTATCGCTATGGATTGCTTTTTCGATGTATTCGTTGAATAAAGTCTGTTGCTCCAGACTTAAATGATTAAAGAAATGGCGTCCAAGGATGCGTAATGCCAGTTCCTTATGTACGGGATTAGGAAATTGCAGCGAAATTAGCATTTTTTTTTCCACAGTCGTCTGATGGAATTTTTGAAATAGATTTTCTTCGGCGCGGTTGGTGAAACCGATCTCATAGAGTGCGGCGGCGGCGTCAACGTTGGGCGTTTTTGGATAGGTGAATTGCCTGTGATACGCGCCAATGGCGTTTAACAGATCGTGATTTTCGCGGAGCCAGCGCTTATTTTCCGCGGCCAACTTTTGCCGCTCAGGCGATAAACGCGCAAGATAGCGGGATTTCATGGGTAGTAATAATTCCCGTTCTCCGGTTTTTTTTCGGATAACAAAAGTATTTATGGAAATATTTTCCATGTTTGTTTGTGATAAATTTTCCAGATCCAGGCGTAGCCAGAGACTTTGATTTTTATAGTGTTCGTGCTGGCCTAAATGTAAAACCGGCGCTAGAAAATTATGTTTGCCGCCAAATTTGCCGTCGACCAACAAAGCTTCCTGAAAATGAGGCGTGGCGCCTCCTGGTTCGGGAGTTAATTGGGCCATGCGGCAGAGGTCCGTTTCTTTATCAAAATAACCGGTTAAATAATCCCATATTTCGCGTTCCCGAATAAATTTTTTTGCCAGCGCCAAAGTGGCTTCGACATCGACCATGGCGGTATGCGCCTGGCCTTGCGCTAATTGATTGGCCTCGCTGATGTTGGCGAGCTTAAGGCTGATTTTCCGCTGATGCTGTGGCCAATTTTCCAGAACGGCGGGTTTAAACAGGAAATACATCACCGTCAACGGATATAAATCCATGCGCGAGCAATGGTTGGCGAATTGATGGGTGTAAGGGGGCAACAGATTGCGGTAAAAAGAAAATCGCAAAAATTCGTCGTCGAATCCCAAAGTATTATAGCCCAGGCTGATGGTGCCGGGAGTATTGAATAACTGGTGGATTTGAGTCATTGCGGCCAATTCGTTGAGTCCGCTTTGACACTTCTCCACGCCAATGCGGTGAGTCATCAGCGCGGCGGGTGCGGGCACTGTATCCGGATTGAGTTTAACCTTTAAATCATAGCGTTCCAATTCGCGCAACTCCAGGTCCGTGCGGATCGCAGCGAATTCCAGCACCTGATCAAAACAGGGATTTAATCCAGTCGTTTCGATGTCATAAAAAAGATAGGTTTTTTTCATCGGTTATCATCCAAACGCACCCATAGTTTTAATGAAGCCAGATGCGGTAAAAATTGCGAATTTTCTGAATATTGACGTTGCATTTCCGGCCATTTTTCAGAGGTCACCGCATTGGGCGGCCAGCACACTTCGAGATAAATTTGACCATTGAAATAATGAATGCGTATGTCCTCTATTTGCTGATAACCCGGTAAATCCCGCCAATGTTGTTCTAGTTGGGCCATTATATCAGCGCGGTTGGGAAGCCCAAGGCTGGGTTTATTGGTTTCATCATTTTCAGGATCGATGTGCACGATGACGTCGGCAATCTGGGAAAACGTTTGTGTCAGTTTTTCATGAATTTTTTCGCCGATATGATGTCCCTCGGAAACGCTGATAAACGTGTTGACGATAATATGTGAATCGACAAAAATATTACCGCCATGAGAGCGGGTACGGAGTTGATGAATCGAAACCACGCCGGGAATCGATTGAATACATTTTTTAATAGCTGTCAAAGTAGATTCATCGACGCCGGTATCAATTAACTCCAGAATTCCCCGAGAAAATAGCTGAATGCCGGTTTTAATGATAATCAGCGCAATGATGCCAGCGCTGATAGTGTCTGCGTAAGGGATCCCAAGAAGGCTGCCGATAGCGCTGATAACCACCAGTGCGGAGACCCATACGTCACTGCGGTTATGATAAGCATTGGTGATCAGCAAATTGGAGTGAATTTTCTTGCCAATCTTTAAGGTGTATCGGTAGAGCCACTCTTTAATGCCCATGGATATTATCGCTGCGATAATAACGATTCCACCATGGATACGAGGTACTTTACCCTGCTGGACATGCCGGTAACTTTCATAAATAATCGAACCGCCCACAATCAGTAAGAAAATGGCGATAATCAATGCGGCCAGGGTTTCAATTCGTTGATGCCCATAAGGATGGTCTTTATCAGGCATTTTTCCGCCCAGTTTGGCGGCAATTAAAATGAGAGCATCACTAATCAAATCGCTGAGAGAATGAATGCCATCAGCCAGTAAAGCATGCGAACGCGCAAAAAATCCCACGATTATTTTAAAAAAAGCCAGCAGGGTGTTAGTTGCGGCATTAACTATTGTCACCCGCCTGGCGGTTTGGTAACGTTGCGGGCCAGCCATAGCGCTCTCTCTTCAAAGCATACTTTAAAGCATACAGTTTACCATAAATCCCCCCATCTGTCCTAAGTTCTAAAAAAGTCTTTGTCATTGCGAACGCTAGTGAAGCAATCCAATACAGAGCGTTGTTCGAAGTACGAACTGGATTGCTTCACTAACGTTCGCAATGACACTATATCTTGCAGCCCTTATGCTGATTGGTTATGATTGGAGCATGTCAACGCTCAAGAATTATTGGTTCCCGGTTTTATGGTGCATCTCCATCGTTGCCTTTATCAGTCTGTATTTTACTATTTTTTTACCCTATAACGGGGAAGAGGGTCAATATACCATTTCCGCATTGGAAATGGCCTATCGTCATTATTATTGGCAACCGCTTTCTTATGGCTCTTTTTATTGGCGGCCACCCTTATATAATTGGATCATCATTGCAGTAATGCATTTAACTGGGGCGTCGCATATATTAGTGGCTGCGCGCATAGTCGCCGCTTCCGCTTCGCTCTTAACTGGCTTGATGCTGTGGTTTTTGGCTTTTCGAATATTCCGGCAAAAACTATTTGCAATTCTTTCAGTAGCTACGTTTTTTTCAGGAGATTTTTTATTTAGGCGCGGTTGGATCGCTTATTCGGATCCGTTATTCGCCCTGGCAACGTTTACTGCCATTAGTTTTATGTGGATAAGCTATAAAGAACAGCGTCCTATTTTTTGGCTGCCGGTGCCGTTGGCATTATTCGCCGGTATCTTAACCAAGGCTTTTACGGCTTATATTTTTTATGGCACTGCATTATTGGTGATATGGCTGGCTGCGGATAATCGTCGTTATTTATTTAAACCAGCCAGTATCGCAGCGCATTTAACCGCCGTAATATTGCCGATAATATGGTTTCAGTACGCTCCCAATTCTAATTTACACGCCATGTTTGGAGATATCTCCAAAACCGCCGCGGAGTTGACGCACGTTGGTATGTCTTATTTTAAAAAAGTTTTCACCATTCCTTTTGAATTAATATTTCGCTTTGCGCCCATTGACCTGTTAGCTTTTTATAGCTTATATCTGCAGAAAAAAAAGAAAGACTTAATCGAAGCGTTGCCTGCGGTTGACTATGCATCCATCAAACTGCTGCTTTGGATTATTGTCTTAAGTATTTTGCCTTATTGGCTTTCGTCCGCAAACTTTCCGATTCGGTATTTATTACCGTTAATGCCATTGGCGGCTTTGGTATTTTCTTATTGTATTTGGCGAGGCGGTGAGAAAATGCTGGTTCTCACTATTGTGGTTTTAATTGTGGAATTAGGCCTCAAATGTGTCTCCAGCTTTATTGGTTTGCCCTGGTTCGAAAAAATGAACTATCCGCAACAAGCCATCACTCATGATATTATCCATCGAGTACAATCCAGCAATTTATATGCTGGTATTTTGGATAATCGCGTAGGCTTGAGCATTGGCTCCTCCATTGATTCTGCCCGGTGGCCACAAGCGCCTTTGACATTGGCGCCCAACCCGCTAACCAAAGGTTGTGTAATCACCACGCACAGCGATTCCAAATGGGGAACTTTGCAACAAAATTACCGGGTGATAGATCACAATAATCTATATCTTTACTGCAGGCATTAGTACCGTTTCAATTTAGTTTTGACTGATTGAATTCGTCATTGCGAGCGTGAGCGAAGCAATCCAGTTCAGACTTTGTAGAAACTCTGTACTGGATTGCTTCGCTCACGCTCGCAATGACTATTCTTGCAACCGTCAGAATTAAATTGAAAAGGTACACGACCTGGTTTCAGATGCTTTACAGCAATCGATTCAAAAAGATGAGACAGATGATCGGACCTTAGGTAACAGCAAAAATTTAAATTATCGCTACAAAACATTACGCCACGCTTTACGTTGCAATATTGCCAGACATTTAACCGGAGAATCCTATCGCTTATTTAGTCTGCGCTTAGCGGATAGCGCTTTATTTCAATGGTTCACCGACATCAATGCGCTGGGTTCACGCAAGGCGATTTCAAAAAGCGCTCTGGAACGTTATGAGAAATATTTTGATGAACAGTTGATCGCTGACAGGATTCGGAATTGGATGTCTGAATTATCCGAAGAAAAGAAAGCGGTTAAGGCAGGATTAATAATTCCTGTAAGTTTTAAGCAAACATTCATGGATAGTACTTGTGTCAAGGCCAATATTCATTATCCGGTAGATTGGTTATTATTGCGAGACGCATCACGCAGTTTATTGAGCGCTATTAAAACGATACGTGCGCAGGGATTAAAGCATCGAATGATTGAACCCTCATTATTGCTGAAAAAAATGAATAAAATGAGTATTCAGATGACTCATGCCCGCAGAAAGAAAGACAGCAAAAAAAGCCGAAAATTTATTTTAAGGAAGATGAAGAAACTCAGTCATTGTATAGAAAAACATGCGGAAAGATATCGTCAGTTGCTTTTAAAGGAATGGCCAAAAACAGACTGGTCAGAAGCCCAAATGCAATGCGTGATTGGCCGCATTGATAATATATTAGAGCAATTGCCGGAAGCCATAAAACAGGCGCATGAACGTATTATTGGTGAACGGCAAATTAAATCATCGAATAAAATATTAAGTTTATATGACAAAGAGGTTGCCGTGATTATTCGCGGTAAATCCGGAGCTGAAATTGAATTTGGTCAACGTTTATTGTTGACGGAGCAGGAAGATGGATTGATTATTGACTGGGAATTATTTGCAAAGGATTCACCATCAGATAGCGACCTGCTTCAACCTGCGCTAAACCGTCTGACAGAAAATTATAATGATATTGGTTTCATCAGCACGGATCGCGCATTTTCTGCTGCCGCCAACGATCAATTTTTAAATTCAAAAAACATTTACAATGCCATCTGTCCAAAGTCGCCCGCCCAATTACAGGAAAGATTAGCAGACCCGATTTTTTTATCATTACAAACAAGACGTGGGCAAACAGAAGCTCGTATTGGTATTTACAAAAATGTATTCCTGGGAAAACCATTACGTACCCGAATCACTTTATACAAGCGCCATGCTATTAATTGGTGCGTCTTGACCCATAACCTTTGGGTATTGTCCAGAAAGGCAATTGCAGATGAACTATCGTTGCTGAAAAAAGCTGCTTAAGATTCACTTTATTTTCACTGAATTTAACTTGATAAAAATAATTTCTGGGAAGGTGTTGCTTTAAAATCAGGTTTTTTTCGAAAAATTTTCGACTGGACAAAAAACTAAAATAACTGTTAGTAATTTTTGAGGGAATATTCCAGGCTGCAAAAAATATACACTACAAGCCAGAGGAAAATTATGCTAAATGGGACAGGCTCTAGCTATGTAGGTGGCTATATAGTACAATATCAGTACTGTTTCCATTAAGAGCATTATTATGATAAAAATCAGTAGGTTAGCTGATTACGGGTTAGTTATTCTGAATTTTTTGACTCGTGAACCCCAACAATATTATAGCGCTGCGGTATTGGCGGAACGAACAGGTATCGCCCTGCCCACTGTCAGTAAGGTACTCAAGTTACTCAACGACGCGGAGTTGATTACATCCAGCCGGGGGGTGAATGGCGGTTATTGCATGACTAAAGATCCTGGAGAACTCAACGTCGCGGAAGTCATTGCCGCGGTAGATGGCATGCCGGCCTTGACCGAATGCTGCCACGCTAAAAATAACTGTATTCATGACACCCGCTGTGCATTACGCAGTAACTGGCAATTAATCAACCGGGTGATTATCGAGGCGTTAAGCCAATTCACCCTTGCGGATTTACAAAAGCCCTTGCCGTTCCCGCGACTACAAATCGGCGGAAATACCCGTGGCTAAGGATCATTCATATTTAAACGAAGCCGTTAATAAAGCCTATCAGCATGGTTTTGTCACCGATATTGACGCAGACGAGCTGCCGCCAGGATTGAGCGAAGAGGTAATTTGCCATATTTCGCGGAAAAAGAGGAGCCGGATTTTTTGTTGCAATGGCGATTACAGGCTTACCGTCACTGGTTGACTCTGCAGCCGCCGGAATGGCAGCATCTTCAAATCGCGCCAATCGATTTTCAAAGCATCAGCTATTATTCTGCGCCAAAATCCAGCAAAAATGCGCCGAAAAGTTTAGAGGAAGTGGATCCCAAATTGTTGGAAACTTACGACCGGTTGGGTGTTCCCCTTCATGAGCGCGCTCGTTTGGCAGGCGTGGCGGTGGACGCGGTATTTGACAGTGTCTCGGTGGCCACTACCTTTAAAGAAAAACTGGCGGAAGCGGGTGTGATATTCTGCGCGTTTTCCGCGGCTGTCAAAAATCATCCGGAATTGGTGCAAAAATATTTAGGTTCGGTAGTCCCCTATCGGGATAATTTTTATGCGGCGTTAAATGCCGCGGTATTCAGCGACGGATCTTTTGTTTATATTCCCAAAGGCGTGCGTTGCCCCATGGAGCTTTCCACCTATTTTCGCATTAACAGCGCCAATACCGGTCAATTTGAACGGACGTTGATTATTGCTGACGATGACAGTTATGTGAGTTATTTAGAAGGTTGCACAGCGCCGATGCGCGACGAAAACCAACTGCATGCTGCTGTCGTGGAGCTGGTGGCTTTGGATCGGGCGCAAATCAAATATTCCACCGTCCAAAACTGGTACCCTGGCGACGAGCAGGGACGCGGCGGTATATACAATTTTGTCACCAAGCGCGGAGTGTGCCGCGGTGTTAATTCCAAAATTTCCTGGACGCAGGTGGAAACCGGTTCTGCCATTACCTGGAAATACCCGAGCGTGGTATTGCAGGGTGATAGTTCTATTGGTGAATTTTATTCGGTAGCGCTAACGCGTCATTATCAGCAGGCTGACACGGGCACCAAAATGATTCACCTCGGAAAAAACACGACCAGCACGATTGTCGCCAAGGGCATTGCCGCCGGACATGGTCAAAGCACTTACCGCGGATTAGTACGGGTTGCGCCGACTGCGAAAGCGGCGCGTAATTATAGTCAGTGTGATTCGTTGATGATTGGTGATTTATGCGGAGCGCATACTTACCCGTATATCGAAGTGAAAAATTCCGACTCGCAAGTAGCGCATGAAGCATCCACTTCGCGCATCGGTGAGGATCAATTATTTTATTGCCGCCAGCGTGGAATTTCCGCCGAAGACGCCGTATCGATGATCGTCAACGGTTTTTGCAAAGAAGTATTTAAAGAATTACCCATGGAATTCGCAGTCGAAGCGCAAAAATTAATGGCCGTGAGCCTTGAAGGAGCCATAGGTTAATACTCAAAGTTAAATCGTCATTGCGAGCGCCAGCGAAGTAATCTAGTTCGTACTTCGGACAAAGCTCTGTACTGGATTGCTTCGCTAGCGCTCGCAATGACGGGTTGAACCTAAAATTATGAAATTGAGGAATTTGAAAAAATGTTATCGATTCAAAATTTACATGCCGCGGTGAACGGAGTGGAGATACTGAAAGGTATCGATTTACAAATCAATGCCGGCGAAGTGCATGCGATTATGGGACCCAACGGTTCGGGTAAAAGTACGCTGGCGAACGTATTGTCGGGCCGTGCGGAATATACCGTGACGGAAGGCAGCGTGGAATTTATGGGAAAATCTTTACTGACGTTAATGCCCGAAGAACGCGCTGCGGCAGGATTATTTCTGGCTTTTCAATATCCCGTTGAAATTCCCGGTGTTAACAATCTTTATTTTCTAAAAACCGCCTATAACAGCCTACGCAAACAACGTGGCGAATCGCCTCTCGATGCCTTCGATTTTATGAAATTAGTGAAGGAAAAAATCGCCCTGTTAGAAATGGACGAAAAATTCCTGCATCGCTCAGTCAATGAAGGCTTTTCCGGCGGTGAAAAAAAGCGAAATGAAATTTTGCAAATGCTCATGCTTGCGCCGCGCCTCGCGATTTTAGATGAAACCGATTCCGGCCTGGATATTGACGCTTTGCAGATTGTTTCCAAGGGCGTTAATAGTCTGCGCAGCCCCGAACGCGCGGTGATCGTCGTTACGCACTATCAACGTTTACTTCGCTATATTGAACCCGATTATGTGCATGTTTTAGCAAAAGGGCAGATTTTAAAATCCGGCGATAAAACTCTGGCGCTTACTTTGGAAGAGCAGGGCTACCAGGAATTAGTTGCGGACGCGTCTTCGGAGAAAACTTCATGACCGGCAACCTCTCAGCGTGGACTGCGGATGCTGGCAATCAGCGCAGGCACAAATTCCTGCCCCATCGTGGTTAAATGAGTGGCGCGGCCAACAATTGCAGCAATTTTTACAGCGCGGTTTTCCACAACGACGCGATGAAAGCTGGAAATATACTTCAGTCGCCGCACTGGTTGGACAGTCTTTCAGATTGCCGGAAATAGCTCTTCCTCATCCGGCCCTGGATCTATCCGCATATCGGGTCGCTGATACTTACCGGATGGTGTTTATCGATGGAGTGTTCAGTTCTCAATTTTCAGATTTTAACGATTTTCCTGAAAAAATTACGTTAACCAGCTGCACCGATGCCATGGCGCGATTTCCGCAAATTTATCAGGAGCGGGTAGCGGCATCCTCTTCATCGGCGTTATCAGTATTTCATTGGCTCAACGGCGCTTTGATGACTGACGGTTTGTTTTTATCCGTTCCTGACAATTGTGAATTGAGCAAGCCGGTGCATTTATTATATTTAACGACCAATTCGAGCAACGGTTCAACTATGCGCCATCCCCGCCATATCATTCACCTCGGGGCCCAAAGCCGCGCCGCGGTTCTGGAAGAATATTGTGGATTGGATGGGAGTCATTATTTCAATAATATTATGACAAAAATAACGGTGAGTCAGAATGCACAGCTGGACTATTTTAAATTACAACGGGAAAACTACCGATGCTTTTCATATCGCCAATACCTGCGTTGATCAAAGCCGCGATAGCCTCATCCGCGCTTTTCATATCGCTTTGGGCGGTCAACTCAATCGCGAAGACCTGAATGTGGCTTTAAATGAAGCTGGCGCTCAATGTGAGTTATCGGGTTATTATTATCCGCGGGCAAGACAGCATATCGATTTCCATACTCGCATTGATCATCATCGTGCGCACACAAACAGTCAGCAATATTATAAAGGTATGATTGCCTCGCAGGGACGCGCTGTTTTTAATGGTAAAATTATCGTGCATCCAAAGGCCCAGCACATTACCGCCAGGCAGGAAAATCATAATTTATTACTGGAGGATTCCGCGGAAATAGATACTAAACCAGAACTGGAAGTATTTGCCGATAACGTTCAATGCACACACGCCGCTACCGTGGGTAATCTGGATGCGAATGCACTGTTTTATTTACGCAGCCGTGGAATTCCCGAAGAATTAGCACGACATTTATTGATGCGCGGGTTTGCAGAGGAAATACTTGATCTGTTGCCTTCACCACAGATCGCTCAATACCTGCAAACGGTTATGGGAGAGTGAAGAAATGCACAGGGCGGAATTTCCAATTTTACAACAAAAAATCGCCGGTAAACCGCTGGTTTATTTAGACAGTGCGGGTAGTGCGCAAAAACCACAAGTCGTCCTCGACTCCATCCAGAATTATTACCAGCAGAACAATGCCAATGTTCACCGTGGCGTGCATACGCTGAGTGAACGGGCGACTGACGCATATGAAACGGCGCGACAAACAGTGCGGCATTTCTTAAATGCACCGAAGCCTCATGAAATTATTTTTACGCGCGGCGCCACAGAGTCCATTAATTTGGTGGCCAGTAGTTTGGGTGGATTGATATTGCGTCCGGGAGACGAAATGGTTATTTCCACACTGGAGCACCATGCCAATATTGTACCGTGGCAGGTAGTGTGCGAGAAAACCGGGGCGCAATTACGGGTGATTTCCCTGCTGGATGACGGTAGTTTAGATCTGCGGGAATACGCTGCTTTGTTAACCGGGCGGACTCGTTTAGTGGCCCTGTCACATATTTCGCATGTTTTGGGAACTGTTAATCCAGTTAAAAAAATGATTGCGATGGCGCATCAACACCAAATTCCAGTGCTGGTGGACGGTGCACAGGCGGCGGCGCATGTACCGGTGGACGTGCAAGACCTGGATTGTGATTTTTACGCTTTTTCCGGCCATAAACTCTATGGTCCTACGGGTATCGGCGTTTTATACGGAAAGTCATCATGGCTGGAAAAAATGCCGCCTTATCAAACCGGCGGAGGCATGATCCGGCGGGTCAGTTTTAAGAAAACCGAATATGCGGATTTGCCGGCAAAATTTGAAGCGGGCACTCCGCATATCGCTGGAGCGGTGGGATTAACCGCGGCGATAAAATTTATCGAACAGACTGGTTTTGCAGAAATTATTAAACATGAACAGGTTTTGACAACTGATGCATTGCAAAAATTACGGGAAATTCAGGGCGTGACAATATTAAATGCGCCAGAAAACCAGGCTGGTGTGATGTCATTTGTGATGTCACGGGCGCATCCGCACGATATCGCCACTATTTTAAATAGCGACGGCATCGCCGTGCGCGCGGGGCATCATTGCGCAATGCCGCTGATGGAACGTTTACAGGTTCCAGCGACAGTACGGGTTTCTTTGGGGTTATACAACAATACTCATGATATCGATTGTCTGATAGCCTCTTTAAAAAAAGTGATTGAAATTTTTCACGGAGAGGTTTGATGGCGGATTTACGGGAGTTATACCAGGAACTGATTATCGACCATAGCCGCTCGCCGCGGAATTTTGGTAAATTAGAACCGGCGGACTTCACGCACGAAGGATTTAATCCATTGTGTGGTGATAAAATTATTATTTATTTGCGAAAAACTGCCGATAAAATCGCGTCCATAAAATTTGAAGGCTGTGGTTGTGCGATTTCCATGGCTTCCGCATCCCTGATGACCGAAGCTTTACAGGGAAAAAACCAGGCTGAAATAGAAGCTTTATTTGCGAATTTTCATGCTTTGGTGACCACCGGTGCGCCTTTGAATGAAAGCGCCCAGCTAGAAAAGCTCTGCGTATTGGCCGGTGTTTCCGAGTTTCCCATGCGGGTCAAATGCGCAACGTTAGCATGGCATACCGCTTTGGCGGCGTTAAATAATGAAAATAATGAGGAGAAAACATGAGCGAAGCTATTTTACACTTTACAGATGAAGCAGTTGAACATATTAAAAAATCTCTGACCCGTTTCCCCAATGGCGGGTTTCGTCTGTCGATTAAAAAGACCGGTTGTTCGGGATATAAATACGTTCCCGAAATTCTGGCGGATCCCAAAGCCAATGATGTGGAATTTAGCGCTGAGCATGGCTTGCGGATTTTTATCGATCCAACCTGCGTTAATATGGTTAAAGGCACCTTGGTAAAATTAACTGCGAAAGGATTGGGACAAAAACTGCTGACATTTGATAATCCGAATGTCACGGGTGAATGCGGCTGCGGTGAAAGTTTTCATCTTCAAGAGGATGGCCATGGCTAACGCCGAAATTATTTATTTGTTGCGTGATTGTTATGTGGCGATGGTGCCATCCGGCGCGAAAATGAAGCTGCATAAAGGCATGGAAGTGAAAATTACCCAGCAGTTAGGCAATAATTTTACCGTGGAAGTTTTCGGTAATCTGGCGCGCATCGAGGGAAAAGACGCGGATGCATTGGGTAAGCAAACCGCTGATCCTTTAGCGGCCTTACCCGCCGACAGCAGTATTGACGATCAGGCCATGGCAATGCTGAAAACGGTTTACGATCCGGAAATCCCGGTCAATATCGTTGATTTAGGGCTGGTGTATGATTGCGTGATTGATAAATCAGACGAAGGCGCTTGGCGGATTACCGTCACCATGACATTGACTGCGCCCGGATGCGGTATGGGTCCCGCCATCGCTGACGACGCCAAACAAAAACTTGAACGCATTCCAAATGTCAGCGCCGCCACGGTGAATATCGTTTTTGACCCACCGTGGAGCCGCGAAAAAATGTCCGACGCCGCCAAACTCGAATTAGGCGTTTTTTAAGCTATAAATTTAGCGTGACTTTGTTTGCTGTGGGCGCCTGCGCTGATCCTTTGGGTACTTGAAAAAAATGAGGCTTACTTTTTCTCGAAGAATAAACTTTCTGCAATGATTTCTGCAAGGTTTCAATACGTGCTCTTAAGTGGGTATAGTTTTTAATGACTGCTTCGTATTTTAATTGAGGATATTTGCCTGGGTTTTGCCTGTATTTTTTAATTTTATCTTCCAGCTTTTTATCGATCACAGTCAGTTGCCGAGAGGCTTGTTTCAGTTCCCTTAAAGAAAAATTCTTAAAATTTTTATTGTTTAAAATATTGATGTCGTTTTCAAATTTATTCTCTCGCTCCAGCGCTTTACCATAACGCCGATCCCGAAGCATTTTTATCGCCGGATTCTCAAAAAAGGCGAGAGAATTTTTAGAAACTTCTACCTCTTTCTGATCCAGTTTGGGTTTGTCTTGAACTGACACGGTTGCTGAATTCTGATTCTTTTTCGGGGAAAGCTTATGCAGCTCTTCTTTCAGTATGGTGTGTACCTCAACCGCCGAGGGCCGGTTTCCGGGATTTGGGTCACAACACCGTAAAATTAAATCGCGTAATACCTGAGGACAGCTCTTAGGCCAGCCAGTAAGGTCCCATGGTCGCTGATTATTTTTAATATGATCCTTGATCTTCGACATATTACCCGATTGTTGAATCAGGGTATGGTAGGGATAGTTCCCGGATACTATTTCGTATAACACCATTCCCAAACCAAAAACGTCTGAAGCTTTGCTGTAGGAGCATTGCGTTTCGTCCTGGAAGAGTTCAGGTGCATTCCAGGGTATGGTGCCCACCATATCGGTCGTTATCACGCCCGATTTGGAGTCTTCTATCGAAGCACAGAGACCGAAGTCACAGATTTGGGCGCGCAGTTCTTCGCCATTGGGTGTGTTACTGTAATATAACAAGACATTCAGACTCTTGAAATCGCGATAAAGAATATGACTGTCGTGTAAAAAGATCACTCCTTCCGCGATATCAGCCGCCAGCCGATAGAGCACCGATTCATTCATAGCGGGTTTTGAACTCAACCACTGCTGAAGATTTCCCTCCATAAAAGCCTCCATCACCAGGCAGGGTTTGTCATTTTCCACATAAAAAGCTTTTAATTTTGGTAAAACTTCGGATCCGATGGTAGCCAGTATCTTCATTTCAAGAGAGTCATTTTCTGAAACACGAAAATTGGGAATTTTAACTGCGACGTTTTCGCCTCGATAGGATCCCTGGTAGACTGTCGCTTGTCCACCTTTGCCCAACTCGTGAGAACGATTGATTTTTAAGTCCGGAGCCGAGGCATTATTAAAATCTTCAGGCTTTAAAAGATTTGCCAGCGAGAGAAATTGCTCTAAAACCGGGATTGGTTTTTGGTCTGCATTGGCCGGTCTGGTGCTTCGGAATGTTTCATTTTGTACTTCCATAAGCTGAATATGAGAATCCGCACCGTAGCCATTATTCTTGGCTTCTTCTTCAATCTCAGGACCCGCAGACTGAGATTGGATATTTTCTGGGTTTTGATTATTCTTTTTTATTTCCATCATCTGGTCATAAGATTCCACGCCGTAGCCATCGTTATTGACAGCCGTAGATTCGATGTTTTCCGGGTTTTGGTTCTGTTGTATTTCCTGCATCTGCGCATAAGATTCCAAACCGAAGCCATTCTCGTTGGCTTCTCTTTCAAGCTCAGGACTCGTATCTTTCGAGGACAACACCATTTTTTCTTCATTTACTATTTTCATAATTTATTCTCTTAAGCCCCGGTTTATGTAAAAATGATATTATATACATGAAATATTAAATAAAGATTAAAATATGAATATATTACTCAGGATAATCGAGGCGAGGACGCTAAGGCCTGTCACGTCGTCCCGCGGCTTGTCCGCGGGATCCAGGGATTAAGCCAATGCCTCGTTCTCTGGATCCCGCGGACAAGCCGCGGGACGACGTATCCGATGGTGGAGGCCAACAGCACCCTGTCAGAATTAAATGCAAAAGCTACTAGTTATATAAACTATTTATTTTGTTTCAATGATTTGTCGTGTTTTTAATATTTTCTTAATAAAAAAAGTATAAAGTTTGGGTTCACTAGGATTCGCGAAAAGAGGAACAAGTATGAAATTATTCAATATAGTAGAAGCACCTAATGGGCAAATAAGTTATCTTTTTGGTACCTGTCATTATTTTTTTGATATTCCACCGGAACTCATTGAAAAATTAGATAAAAACATCAAGCATCTTTTAGTTGAATATGCCCTGGATATGGATTCGAATTTGGGTATAGAGGATGAAAAATATGAATTATCTAATAAAAGACTGGATGTACAAATTACTCTCATGGCAAAAGAAAAAGGAATTCCCATCACTTCATTAGATCATAACGCCCAGAATCTTTCTGAATATAAGCTAGAAATTAATTATGATAAATCGGGTATCGATTGTTTTTTCTCTCCGGAATCGGCTTTATTATCTTATCCGCAAACATTGCGCATTATAAATCTCTATCATAAACAAGATACCACTCAATTAGCGGATATTTTATTAATGGAATCCAAAAATGAAGACCCCATAGTCCATGAACGTAATAAATTATGGCTGCCGGCAATTATAAAAAGCCTGGATGAGGGAGATGCACTGATTGCCGTAGGATTTGGTCATTTATTTGGTATGCAAGGATTAATCAAACTTTTGAATGAAAAGGGGATATCGCTTAAAACCTTTTCCAGTTACTCTCCTTTCAATGAAAAAAGTAAAAGAATATCAGGAAAAATATATCGATAAGAATATTTTGAATGGGGAAGTTTTCTCTCAAACGACTATCTCTCATGGCTCAAGCCACTATTATCGAGGAAAAATTTATAGTTATGAGGAAAAAATATTAAACAGAATCCTGGACCCGTTTCGAAAACAGAATTCTTCAGGTTTTTTTGGATCTTTTAGGAAAAAACGCGATTCTTTAACTTACTATAAAAAAGATCCTTTGCCTCTTTTGGAAGAGACTTTTATGACAAAACGCCCATGGAAAATTCAGAAGGAAAATTTCATATATAAGCTTCTGGATGAGAAGCTGCTCGCTACAATAATGTTCATAATGGAGTCAGGAGGTAGTAATGATTCATTAAAATTATTAGGATTTTCCCGACGAATAATTTTTTATTGTCACCTGTTTTATCCGGATATTATAAAGAACTTATTGATAAAATATATGGATTGGGTCAAAAATCACGATGATGATTATTCATTCCTGGAGATAAAGGCGCTAAAATTGCTCTTATCCTGTGGCGTCATTCCCTCCTGGAAGGACGAATATAAAAACTGCATACAACAACATGCTCCAGAATATTTTTATAAATTTGAAAACGGGCTTTATTGCCTAATATTTTTCTGGAATGTCGAATAAATAACAACGACATTGCCGAAAATATATATGGATATTTAGATCTTCCTCAATTAGGGAAATAAAGGAGAAAGAGCATGCAAAAAAATACTTCCGATGGACGTCATGGGTTAAGTCCAAAGAATTTTATTCCAGGAGCGATCTATAGTTAAAACAGAACAATTCACCAATCCGCTTTGCTACTTCTCTACCAATTCGGCGGGCGCCATTTTCCATTTGGGAGATATCAGATTGGGTCATATTCAGCTTTTTTGCCATCTGCGCTTGCGTTAACCCTTCCCTGTATCTTATGCCCTTTAGTAAGGCGCCAGGTTTGGTATATTTTTCATTGATATCAGAAAAAAGTTCGTCCGGGCTCACAGTTTCGCCAGATATCCGATATTTTTTGGCAACTTTAACAGGGAATTGATAAACAACCCCGGCATGTTGCATCCTGATTTGAGTTAACCTCTTTTTAATAGGGCGCTTTTTCGTGTGTTCCAACATAAAATACCTCAATGACTTTTTCTGATTTAAAAACTTCCCAACAACAAACATATGTTGGGTTCCCCTTAACTAAATGACAATGCCTGATATCTTCCTGCTTTCTGCTATGAAGCTTCCCATAATTATGCCATCCTTGACCGGGCGCAGGCCCACTCCATACTATAAACTATATACCATATTTTGGAATATTACAATATATGGAATGTAAACATGTCGCGATGATCTGGCTATGATCGAAAGCGAGGAGAGGTAGGGAATTCAGTGGAAACCAGGCGAATGCTGCGGCATCATCGCCGGCCTGGCCCTTTTCCCGGCTGTCGAAGAGGGCGATCCAGGCGATACTGATGGTGCGGCCTCGGGGGTCGCGGTTTGGGGCGCCAAAACAGTGGAATTGCGACAGGGAAGCCGGATTCAGTTGGGTTTCTTCCCATAATTCCCGCCGTGCCGCGGTTTCCAGATCTTCGTCAATTTCAACAAATCCGCCCGGTAAAGCCCATTGCCCTGCAAACGGCGGGTTTCCCCGCCGAATGAGAGCGATTTCCACCGGCTTTACGACTGGGTAAAGACAGACAATATCAACGGTTACGGCTATTTTTTGCATAGATAATTTATGTTATAATCCCCCAATGGAATTATCAAGAATAAAATCAATCATTACCGACCAATTTCGCGAGCAACAGGGAGTCGTTGCTGTGTTAATATACGGTTCTCATGCTAAAGGTGTTGCCAGGCCCGACAGCGATGTAGATATTGCGGTGCTATATGATCCTCCGCATGTTCCTTCACCTTTAGAGTTGTGGGAATTTCGACAGATACTGGATCGCGCATTTCCATGTGAGATTGATTTAATATGTTTAAATAACGCCGATCCCATTATAGGCAATCAAATTTATAAGCACCATCAAGTGATATTGATGAATGATTCAAAACAATTAGCAGAGTATTTTGCTCGTTTAAGCAGTGAATATGCTGAATTGAAGGAATTTATCAAACCCATGGAAGATCAAATTTTACAGAGGAAATATTATGTCCGATCTGGAAGTGATCATAAGAAAAGTGGATAGTATCCAAAATTGCTTGCAACGTATTGTGGAAAAAACTCATGACAATCAGCATTGGCCAGAGGATTATGACGCAAGAGATATTGTGGTACTTCATTTGATTAGAGCTATTCAACTTTGTGTGGATATAGCAGGCTGTATTATTACTGAAAAAAAATGGGGCAATACCCAAAACATTGGGTGAATCTTTTTATATTTTAAGCAAAAATAATGTAATTGACCATGCATTAATGGAGAGAATGCATAAAATGGTTGGCTTTCGCAATATTGCGACCCATGCATATAAAGAGATCAACTATGACATCGTCAGATCGATTGTGGAACATCATCTCAGTGATTTCGAAGATTTTTATACACAAGCTTTAAAATATTCACAACAATTGGAACATTAAAAATGAATTCTCCTCGTATTGGTTTTGTCAGTCTGGGCTGCCCGAAAGCGCTGGTGGACTCGGAGCGAATTATTACGCAATTGCGCGCGCAGGGATATGAAATGTCGCCGACTTATTCCAAAGCGGATTTAGTGATTGTTAATACCTGCGGGTTTATTGAATCCGCCGTGGAAGAATCGTTGGCGACAATTCAGGAAGCTCTGGCGGAAAATGGCAAGGTCATTGTGACCGGCTGTCTGGGCGTGAAAGCGGACATGATTCGTGAACGGTGCCCGGGCGTATTGCATATCAGCGGGCCGCAATCGTATGAATCCGTGGTGAAGGCCGTGCATCAACAATTGCCGCCGCCACCGCAGGATCCTTTTATCAGTCTGGTTCCGCCGCAAGGAATTAAACTTACCCCGCGCCATTATGCTTATCTGAAAATTTCCGAAGGCTGTAATCATCGCTGCACTTTTTGCATTATCCCTTCCATGCGCGGAAAATTGGTGAGCCGGCCTTTGGAAGAAGTAGTGACCGAAGCGAAAAAACTCGCGCTCGCGGGGGTAAAAGAATTGCTGGTCATTTCCCAGGACACCAGCGCTTATGGCGTCGATTTGAAATACGCCGATGACACCCGTTTCATCAAACTCTGTGAAGCGTTAGGCGAATTGGGTATCTGGGTGCGGTTACATTATGTTTATCCGTATCCACATGTCGACGACGTGATTCCTTTGATGGCGGCGGGAAAAATTCTTCCCTATCTGGATATTCCCTTCCAGCACGCCAGCGCGCGTATTTTGCGCTTAATGAAACGTCCGGCCAGCGCGGAAAATATCCTGCAGCGCTTGCAAAACTGGCGCGAGATATGTCCGGATATCACTATTCGCAGCACTTTTATCGTCGGCTTTCCGGGCGAGACCGAAGCGGATTTTCAGGAATTGTTGGATTTTTTAAAGGCCGCGCGACTGGACCGGGTAGGGTGCTTTAAATATTCGCCAGTGCCCGGGGCGGACGCTAACGTATTGCCGGACCCTGTACCCGAAACGGTGCAGCAGGAACGTTACGAGCGTTTTATGGCCTGTCAGGCTGAGATCAGTCACAGCAAACTTCAGGAAAAAATTGGCCGCCGGCTGACGGTGTTAATCGACCAGGTGGATGAAGAGGGCGCTATTGCCCGCAGTATGGCGGACGCTCCGGAAATCGACGGGGTAGTTTATATTGAAGACGGACAAAAGCTCACCGTGGGTGATTACGCCACGGTGAGTATTATCGACACGAATGAATATGATTTGTACGCTGAGTTAGCGTCCTGATTCATATTCGATTATTTCGGATTATTAAAGCTATTTGGGTTGGACGTTGGCGGTGGAACCGGTGGAACATGAGTACAGGTGTCAGAGCATTTTCCACTTCCACAACATCTGCTGGCAAGAAAGATCATGATAACCGCTGCGATGCCAACTATGATGTAGATAACTCTCTCCACGATCGGCCATGCGCCAAATAGAAAAGTTACGAAATTAAACCCAAATATCCCAATTAATCCCCAGTTAATGCCTCCTATAATCACTAAAATCAGGCAAATCCATCCCAGGACGCCACATTTTTTATGCCACATATAAACCTCCTCCCATTAATCTGGTTCTATTATAAGTTTAGGTCATAAAATGCATAAATTCCATCATTTTGTAGCTCCGTTTGGTCGAATAACGCTTTCAGATTTACCAGGCTTTAATCCACAGGTAAAAGTGGGTTAACAAGCGGTGATTACTTTTTTAAATTTCCTGTAGGAGCATCGAAGAAAAAATAACGATTTAAGGCGTGAGTTCCTGTTAGCAGGAACACTCTTCAGGACTAGACTTTCTCACTTTGCAATTCAGCGATGATTTCCTGAATGACGCTCATTTCAACACCGGTAGTCTTCGCCACAAAAACAGGGGGTAATCCTTCGTGGAGTAAATTTCTCGCTATTACTCTGCTTTTGCTTTGTTCTCCTAGTTGTACTCCTTGTTGGATTCCTTCTTGTCTCTGTAATTGTGCAAGTGTCATGGTTTTGGCTCCTGTCTCTTTCGGCAACTCTCTGGCGATTAATTCCTGAAACTGGTTTTCATCGCTATCGCCTCTTTCGTACATATAATACAATAAACTAATCACATAATCATCCCCGGCATGCTGGTTCATCAGCGCTTTCAGTAGGTCCATAAAGCTTCTCAATGCCGGTAAAATATCACGATCAAATATATGCTTCATGGCTAAACCCATTACTCCTGCCCATAATGAGCGGCGCAGTTCCTCATCAGAGATTTGATTGAGCTCAATCAATTGAAAGGGTTGCAATGCATAACGGGCAATCAACTCCGGCGGGGCCTGGATCAAGGCTTTGATATCACGCGGGTAACGCCAGCGCGCTTTGCCATTATAGTAGACCAGAGTGTAAACCAGGGGTACAGTTTTGTATCGCACCCAATGGCGGTGCATGACGGCAACCTGATAGCGTAGCACCCGCAGTGACATATTTTTTCTGGGAACAGATTGATGTTCCACCAGAGCAGCAATATAGGCCCATTGGGTATAATTCTTCAGCGGAACAGAATAGAGCATATCGGTGGTTTGGCCTTTCAGATGGGGGGTATGGAATTTATCTTTACAGAGTTCGATACCCTCGAGTGCTATCGCCTGCAATAAATCCGGTGGCAAATGTTGCTGGAAAAATTCCCTGGCGACCCGCAGATCAGACATAGAACTGGTAAAAAAATTGTCATGCGTGATGGCTGAATACAGATGAATTTCCTCCTGAAAAACTGATTATTAATATGGATGAATTATCCATAAATAATCTGCTTTATCAACCCCGGGAAAAGATGCCCTCAAACCTAAATTCGGCGGTCGCCTCCTACTGCGAAGACCTGGTGCACTGAATCTTGAGACTTTTTTGTGGATTTTTTCCTTCATCATTTCGGAGCATGACTATGAAAAAAGTCTTTGACACACGACACACCCCAAAGAGACAGTGACATTAACAGGCCCGGTTCAATTACCTATATTCATCAAAGGTTGTGAAGCATAAGGCTGATGTTTCCCGTGGATGACTTTTGCAATAGGATTTTAATACTTTGTATTAAATTGCCCATTTTTTCTTGCGTTTCATCGATAGCATTAATTAATTTCCTCGTTGGAGAAAATAAATTGCTTAATGAAAAAGAGGAATTTGAAGCTAGTGATTTTTTTAGAATAAATAGTTCATCCCGCGCTTGGAACAAAAAAAACATGGAATTCTCTAAAGCCATTTCTTCACTTTCTATTTGCCTGGATTGGTTTACAATAATTTTACGAAACGTTGCAACAAAATGAAATACATTATCTACATGTTTATTCTTACCATAGGTAAAAACTTCCAACGCTTCCGCTAAAGGAATAATCACATCGTTAAGTTTGGTTTTGGCTGGATTGACAGTCTTTTCGTTCTTTCTTTCCTTAAATAGGATGCTGGTATCGGCTAATTTATTTAATTTAATCTCATATCCATAATTGCGAAATGGTTCAATTGATTGAATATCTTTTGAAGCGATATGGTAATATCGATTAATAAAAAAATTGATAACAACAGCAGTATCTTGAGAGCATATTTCAGGGTCAGAATTAGCGACAATCCAGGTAAAAAGTTTATCGATATAAAGAGGCGATAAATGAATACTGATTGAGGTTTATGTGAACTGTGGGAAATTCAAGTACATTGCTCATTATTGTCGTAACCATTATTTTTTCTTCTTGATTTAATACTTGTGTGACAGTTTTAGACATTTTATTGGTTCTCGCTATTTAAAATTATTATTAATGCATTATATTGCAATACTGTTCCATTGACAAGTCTTTCAAACTCGACTAGCCATTTTTAGGATAAAGCCTAAAAACAGCGTCATTGCGAGCGCTAGCGAAGCAATCCAATACAGTTTTGGTAGGAATATTGTACTGGATTGCTTCGCTAGCGCTCGCAATGACAGTACTTTGTTCAATAGTGACAAAATGGGGCTAAAGTCGAGTATTATTCGTTTTGAGTATAAAATTGCTGGCCGATCTGGATGCGTTTCCGGCCGTTTTTAAGGCGCCAGCGATTGGTATCGCGAAGTGAATACACACAACCGCAATATTCCTGCTGATAAAATTGCTCGCGTTTGGAAATTTCGATCATCCGCTGTGATCCGCCTTCCTTGCGCCAGTTATAAGTCCAGTACACTATGTCCGGATAAGGCGCCGCGGCTCGAATTCCGCAATCATTAATTTGGTCCATGTTTTTCCAGCGGGAAATGCCCAGTGAGCTGCTGATGATTTTAAAACCGTGCTCATACGCATATAACGCGGTACGTTGAAATCGCATGTCGAAACACATGGTGCAGCGTACGCCGCGTTCGGGTTCATTCTCCATACCACGCGCCCGCCGGAACCATTCATCAGGGTCATAATCGGCATCAATAAATGGCACGTTATGTTTTTCCGCGAAACGGATATTTTCATTTTTGCGAAGTAAATATTCTTCCACGGGATGAATATTCGGATTGTAAAAGAAAATGGTATAGTCAATTTTTGCCGCCAGCAACCGTTCCATGACTTCTCCCGAGCACGGCGCGCAACAGGAATGCAATAACAATTTTTCTCCCGGAATCGGCAATTCTAACGTTGAAAGTTGTGTCATATCCTCATTACAACCTTAGTTTTATGATTTATAAATAGGGTTATTCCGAATGAATTTTAGGTTCAACCCGTCATTGCGAGCGTCAGCGAAGCAATCCAGCACGTAGTTCGGAGAACGTTCTGTACTGGATTGCTTCGCTGGCGCTCGCAATGACGAAATCGAAAATTCATTCGCGATGATTATATTCTGTCTGGAATCATAGTACTTTTCGGGAAACTGTGCAATTAAATAACTCTTTTATTGTCATTCAGTATGGGATAGACTTTCTGGATGATGTCTATGTTACGCTCCTTGTTAAGCCTTCGGATGCTGGTCATTTTGGTACTGGGATTTTCCTCGGGTCTCCCTCTTTTATTGATTGGATCCACATTAAAAGCCTGGTTGCACGATGACGGTATTAATTTAACCACGATTGGTCTGTTTGCATTTGTCGGTTTACCCTATACCCTGAAGTTTATTTGGGCGCCGGCGATGGACCGCTTTGTACCCCCGTTTTTAGACCGTCGTTGTGGCTGGATGATAATATGGCAAATTTGCCTGTTATTCAGCATCGCCCTGATGGGGTGGATGCATCCCTCCACCCATACATGGCTCCTGGCAGGACTGTGTGTGTTGATCGCTTTTTTTAGCGCGAGTCAGGATACCGTTATCAATGCCTATACCCGCGAAATACTTAGCGATGCGGAGCTGGGATTTGGTTTTTCATTGGGAATCGCCGGTTACCGCGTCGGCATGCTGGTGGCCAGCGCGGGGGCGTTGCCACTCGCGGATATTTTAGGCTGGCGTCTCACTTATATAATTATGGCGGCGGGTATGGTAGTCGGAATCATCGCTGCCCTGGTGGCGCCATCCGTCAAGAATTTTTCACCGCCACTGACATTGCGTGATGCGGTTATCGAACCTTTCCGGCAATTTTTTAGCCGCGGCGGCGCCTGGACAATTCTGTTGTTCATTTTACTCTATAAAGTTGGGGATCAGATGGCGACCGACATCGTCAATCCTTTTTATTTAGAGCTGGGTTTTACCAAAACCGAGATTGGACTGGTGGCAAAAATATTTGGATTTAGCGCCATGATCGGCGGCGGGTTGTTGGGCGGTTTACTACTTTTCAAAACTGGAATCTACAGATCCTTATGGATTTTTGGTATCTTCCAGGCAATTTCCACCCTGGCTTTCGCTGTGTTGGCGCACGCTGGTTTTAATCTGGGGTTACTGGCGGGTGTGGTCACTTTGGAAAATTTAGCCAGCGGTATGGCCGGAGCCTCATACGCCGCATACATCGCAAGTCTGTGTGACAAACGTTATACCGCAACCCAGTATGCATTATTTTCCAGTTTAATAGGTATTTCCCGCGTCTTCCTGGTCGCCGGGACTGGCTACATGGCCAAACATCTCGGTTGGGGCACTTTTTTTATAGTTTGCGCCCTGCTGGCCATTCCGGGATTAGCCTTATTGCTGCGTTTGCGGCAAAAACAATGGATTTCACCTGGAGAGGAAGCTATTCCAGAGTGCGAGTAAGGTCTTTAGCCACTGAGCTCTCCAATTTATGCGCGAGTATAGAGCGAAGTTCATTAAAATCCTGTGTCCGATATTGGGAAATGGGTTTACAAAGGCTGGTATCCTGCAAATGCCCATTAGCGCTTCCGGTGATCCAGGTCAGAATTTTCAGAGTATGGGCGTTGATGACATAGATTTTATAAAGATAAAGATGCGGCTCTATGCTGGCGTGACGATACAAATCCCGTTTAGAAATCTCGCATTTAACATCAAACGCCAGCGGTTGACTACCGCTTTGAGTGAGTAAAATAATCGTGTCCACATTCCGGTGATTCACTACCTGGGATAAGAACTGCTGAGCTTCCTCTGACAGCCGGCTTTCGAATTGGCCGTGCGACCATGTAATATCTGTAGTATTCAACACGTTAGAATTGTTGATGACGGCGGATTCAAGGTGACCATAACCATTATCGCGGAGCGTAGCCGCCATGGTTTTACTTAATAAAATGTTAACAGCCTCTGCCGGAAGCGAGGTTTTACCGAGTTCGTTATAGATAAAAATGTTTTCACCGATGATATCGATACGAATGTCACGTAAAACAGATAATACGAGAATATGTTGATCCTGAGAAAGCGGATTCGTCAATTTTGGACCAAGGGTACCCGCTGTAGACAGTACCGTAGCGGTGGTTTTAGGCGCCGCGCATCCACTTAAGAAGCAGACAACCAGCGTACTTAATAATAATGCTAAACATCTCAAAAACATTACTGCATTATGCTATAATAAATTCATTATGTCGAATCTCTGGATGCAAGAACATTTATCAGACTATTACGTAAAACAGGCTAAACGGGATGGTTATCCCTCCCGTTCTGCTTATAAACTTTTAGAGCTGCAGGAAAGGGACAAATTAATCATTCCGGGTATGCGTATCGTTGACCTTGGCGCCGCGCCAGGGGGCTGGTCATTGGTAGCGATGGAATCTTTGTGCGGAAAAGGTCAGCTGGTGGCGCTGGATTGCTTACCCATGACTCCGCCGGCTGGGGTGCATTTTATTCAGGGCGATTTTACGGAAGCGTCGGTTCTGGCCGAATTAATGGCGCATCTGGACAACTGTCCAGTGGATCTGGTGTTATCCGATATGGCGCCCAATATCAGCGGATTAAAAAGTGTCGACCAGCCAAAAAGTATGTATTTGGCCGAGCTGGCCGCTGAATTTGCGCAACAGGTATTACGGGGCGGGGGAAAGCTGCTGCTTAAGCTGTTTCAGGGAGGCGGAGTCGATGAGTTTATCGCCGGGCTGCGAAAACAATATTATCAGGTCAAGATTCGCAAACCCAAGGCGTCACGTTCCCGTTCACCGGAAATCTATGTACTAGCCCAGGGTTTTCGGGGATAATAATTTAACACGAAATTTTATTTGAGGTTTTTAACTTGAACAACATGCTCAAAAATTTGCTCTTATGGTTAGTCATCGCGATCGTGCTGATCACCGTTTTCAGTAATTTCAGCCCACAGCGGGGAGACGTTCAACAATATAGCTATTCCCAGTTCCTTTCAGCCGTCGATAAGGGCGAGGTCGATCGTGTGGATATTCAGGATCAAACGATTGAGGGTGTGACTAAAAATAATCAACGTTTTACCACTTATTTACCGATTCAGGATCCCTATTTGTTAGGCACGTTGATGAAACAGGGAGTTACCATTCGTGGCGTACCGCCTAAACAGCAAAGCCTGTTAATGCATTTCCTGCTCAGTTGGGGGCCGTTCCTGTTACTGATCGGTGTATGGATATTTTTTATGCGTCAGATGCAGGGTGGCGGCAGCAAAGGTGGCCCTCTCTCTTTCGGACGAAGTAAGGCGCGGTTATTGGGAGAGGACCAGGTTAAAATCACCTTTGACGATGTCGCCGGTGTTGAAGAGGCGAAAGATGAAGTTTCTGAATTGGTCGAATTTCTCCGGGACCCTGCCAAATTTCAAAAACTGGGCGGCAAAATGCCTTGCGGTGTGCTCCTGATAGGCGCGCCGGGAACCGGTAAAACCTTACTGGCCAAAGCCGTCGCCGGTGAAGCCAAGGTGCCTTTCTTCACCATTTCGGGTTCTGATTTCGTAGAAATGTTTGTCGGCGTTGGCGCTTCCCGCGTACGCGACATGTTCGAGCAGGCCAAAAAACGCGCGCCATGCATCATTTTTATTGACGAAATTGACGCCGTCGGCCGTCATCGCGGCGCTGGTTTGGGCGGCGGACACGACGAGCGGGAACAAACGCTCAACCAGTTACTGGTGGAAATGGATGGTTTTGAAGGCAAAGAAGGCATTATCGTGATGGCGGCCACCAATCGCCCCGACGTGCTGGATCCCGCATTATTGCGGCCAGGCCGTTTCGACCGGCAGGTAGTCGTCCCATTACCCGATATTAAAGGCCGCGAAGCTATCCTGAAAGTGCACATGAAAAAACTGCCTCTGGATAAAGACGTGAAACCCGCTATTTTCGCTCGGGGCACTCCCGGTTTTTCCGGTGCGGATTTGGCGAATCTGGTCAATGAAGCGGCGTTATTCGCCGCACGCGCCAACCGCCGTCTTGGTGACTATTGCTGATTTCGAAAAAGCCAAGGACAAAATTATGATGGGCGCTGAAAGGCGTTCCATGGTCATGAACGAGCAGGAAAAACGTTTAACGGCCTATCATGAAGCCGGGCATGCCATTGTGGGTCTTTCGGTTCCTGACCACGATCCCGTGTACAAAGTCAGTATTATCCCCCGTGGCCGTGCTTTGGGCGTCACCATGTTTTTACCGGAGGAAGACCGTTACAGCTACAGTAAGCGGCGGCTGGAAAGTCAAATGGCGGGTCTGTTTGGCGGACGAATCGCCGAAGAGCTTATATTCGGTTTTGAACACGTCACCACCGGCGCTTCCAACGATATCGAACGGGCCACCGAAATTGCCCGCAACATGGTCACCAAATGGGGATTATCCGAGAAGCTGGGCCCTCTCACATACGGTGAAGAGCAGGGCGAAGTTTTCCTGGGCCGCGCAATGACCCAGCGTAAAGAAGTTTCGGAAAGTATTAATAGTCAAATTGATAGCGAAATTCGCCACATTGTGGATAAAGCTTATCAGGTTGCGCAAGGAGTACTCGGGGTTCGAGTCGAGATTTTGCATTTGATGGCTGAGGCTTTGATCAAATATGAAACCATCGATGAAAAACAGATCCGGGAAATTATGTCCGGCAAAACTCCGTCACCACCAGCGGACTGGACCAGTGACGACGCAGCCGCCGCGGCGAAAAGAACGGCTGCGCAAAAAGAGAGTATCGATAAAACCGATAAAACCATGCCCGCGGACTTTCAGTCTAACGAGTAACGCAGGTTGAGCAATCGGCAATGCCTTTGCTTCGGATAAGAACAATAAAGCCACGGACGCTGTACTCAGCGGGAGTGGCTGGAGAAAAGATGTCAACTTTTTCTCTGCGTTTAGCGGATGACCGTAAAATTTCTTTGTTGAAGCCGAGTGTGATGGGCGTCATTAATATGTCCCCGGATTCTTTTTATCGTCCCTATTCTGCTCATGACGAAATTTTCAAAATCGTTGAGGAGATGGTGAAATGTGGCGTGGATATTATCGATGTCGGCGGCGAAGCCACCAATCTGACGGTTGATCTGGAAAATTCTCCCGGCGCGCAGGAACAAATGGATCGCGTCGCGCCGCTGATTGAATTCGTCGCGCAATTTCCGGTATTAATCTCCATCGACACCAGCCTGCCGGAGGTGATGCGGGAAGCGGTCGCTCGCGGTGCGGACATCATCAATGATCAACGCGGCCTGCAGGCGCCGGGAGCGCTGGCGATGGCGGTGGAATTAGGCGTTCCGGTAGCGCTGATGCATTTTTTCGCTGCTCCCCGCCGCCCAGGAAATGGATCTTTGCCAGAATTACTGGCGAGGATTAAGGCTGATTTATGGACCACGGTCACCCGTTGCCAAACCGCCGGCATGAGCGCTGAGCGCATCATCATCGACCCTGGTTTTGGCCAGGGTCACTACTGCAAAAATGCAGAGGAAAATTATTTTCTGTTGGCGCATTTATCGGAATTAGCGGCCTGGGGCTTTCCGGTTTTGACAGGCTGGTCGCGTAAATCGATGATTGGAGAAACGCTGGGCAACGTTCCCCCAGAGGAGCGTTTATATGGTAGTATAGCCGCTGCGGTGCTGGCAGCGATGCAGGGCGCCTCTATTATTCGCGTTCACGATGTGCCGGAGACTATCGACGCGATTAAAGTATTTCGCGCCATGCGCAATGAGAGGGTAGACTAATTCAATGACCACCAAAAAATATTTTGGCACTGATGGCATTCGCGGCCAGGTGGGCAGCGAGCTGATCCATCCGGCGTTTATGCTCAAACTGGGCTGGGCGGCGGGAAGAGTTTTCAGCAGCCACAATTCAGTGGCGAAAGTTCTTATCGGCAAGGACACGCGAATTTCCGGTTACGTATTGGAATCTGCGTTGCAGGCCGGTCTGTCCGCCGCCGGAGCGCACGTGCAATTATTGGGGCCGATGCCCACACCGGCGGTTGCTTACCTGACCCAATCCTTGCGCGCTACCGCAGGTATTGTCATCAGCGCCTCGCACAACAGTTACCAGGACAATGGCGTCAAGTTTTTTGATCGCAACGGCATGAAACTGTCCGACGAATATGAATTTGAAATTGAAGAGCAATTATCCAAACCTATGGAAATGATTGACACTCATCAATTGGGTAAATTGACCAGAATTCACGATGCGGCTGGCCGCTATATTACTTTTTGCAAAAGTATTTTCCCCACCGCGCTGACACTCAATGGATTGCGGATTGTCGTCGATTGCGCTCATGGCGCCGCTTACCACATTGGCCCGCTGGTTTTTGGTGAATTAGGCGCGGATGTGATTACCCTTGGCGACAAACCCAATGGCATCAACATTAATCGTAGTTGTGGCGCAACCGATGTGCGGTCCCTGCAGCAGGCGGTTTTGCAACATCGCGCGGTGGTGGGCATTGCACTGGATGGCGATGGTGACCGATTAATTATGGTTGATCACGAAGGCGAACGAGTCGATGGCGATGAGTTGCTGGGAATTCTCGCCTGCCACAACGGTGTTAAATACGAAGGTATCGTCGGCACCGTGATGAGTAATTTAGGTTTGGAACAGGCGATTCTGCACCGTGGTATGCAATTTATACGCACTGCGGTAGGGGATCGGTATGTTTTAGAAGGGCTGCAATGCCGAAAATGGTTATTGGGCGGAGAATCTTCGGGCCATATTGTGAATCTGGCGCACGCGACCACCGGCGACGGCGTTATCAGCGCGCTGCAAATATTAGCAATCATGCAGCGGAGTGATAAAAGCCTGGTGGACTTAAAGAAAGTGGTGGTGAAGCGGCCACAGGTCCTGATTAATGTGCCACTACAGAAAATCGGTGGCATCGATTTAAGCCCGGATTCTCAAATTATAAAAGCGGCGCAGCAGATAGAAAAAGAATTTGCAGGCGATGGCCGGGTATTATTGCGTGCATCAGGAACGGAGCCCGTGATTCGTATCATGGTGGAAGGTAATGACGCCGCTAGAGTTGAGCGAACGGCGCAATCTTTAGCGGAAATGGTAACGACTATAAGTCATCGCGTCTAAGTTTTAGGTTCAATCCGTCATTGCGAGCGCCAGCGAAGCAATCCAGTTCGTACTTCGGCCAATGCTCTGTACTGGATTGCTTCGCTGGCACTCGCAATGACGATATCCAGGGAGTAGGTATGCGTCTAATTTTTTTAGGGACAGCCGCGGCTTTGGTCACCGATCCTGAAAATTATCAATCCAATATGTTGTTGCGGTCGCCGTCGGGAGAGTCATTACTGATTGACTGCGGAGCCTACGCCCGCCGCTCCCTGCACGCTCAGGGGTTTGATCATCAGGATATTGGCAGCGTCTATCTGAGCCATTTGCACGCCGATCACGCCGGCGGCCTGGAGTGGCTGGCATTTGCCCGTAAATTTGCACCGAACCCTTTATCAAAACCGCATTTTTTTCTTACAGAGCATTTAGTAAAGCCGCTCTGGGACCACACTCTGTCGGGCGGGCTGACCTCCTTAACGAATGAACCGGCATCCTTATCCGCTTATTTTCAGGTGCATCCGATAGTCGACGGCGGCGGTTTCGATTGGGAAGGTATTCATTTCCGGATCATTGAAAATCCGCATATCGAATCGGAATTCGCCCACATGCCGAGTTACGGGCTATTGTTTCAGGTGAACGGTCAGACGATTTTTTTGACCACGGATATGCGGTTTCAGCCAGATCATGCCTTGCCATATTATCAGTCAGCGCAACTGATTTTTCAGGATTGCGAAACCAGCAAACATCCTTCCGGCGTACACGCGCATTATCAGGAGTTAAAAACCCTGGACCCCGCCATAAAAGCCAAAATGTGGCTCTATCATTACAATGATACCCCCAGCCAAACCCAGGCCCGGGCGGATGGTTTTTGTGGTTTTGTCCGGCCCGGTCAGCAGTTTAACTTATAGACTAAGCGGTGGCTGCGACATTCAGCGCCGGTTAATTTTTCTCTGCAAGAGTTCTGATTTTCTCCAAAGAGAAGGCTCTGTTAAAAAATAAATCCATTCATCAATCTTGTTTTGAACCTGCTCTTTAAACGCCATCACCTTAATCAAATTTAATATTGGGTTAACAAAGCGTAATTATTATCACAGCGATACCCTTTGAAAATAGTGATATGAATTAAGGAAATAAATATGAAGCATGATCAAAAAACCATAGTATCCTTGTGCGAAACGTCCAAAAAGTTCTTTACCTCGCCTGACAGCCAGGCTAATATTTTTAACACCATTGTAGCTGGTAAACCTTATACTCTTGTTAAAGCGACAGATGACAAAGAAACTCCAAAATATTTTTTATTACAGAAAGAATTAGGAAAGGGCGCATTTGGTCAGGTATCGGTTGGGATAGAGATAGACCTGGATTCGCAGAAAATCTCTGAAAATATGCCTATCGCCGTTAAGATAACCGATCTCTCTGAGCAAGGCCGCGCTGTATCTGAAAGTAGAGAAGAGGCGACACGTGAGTCATTACATGAGAAAAATTGTTTGGCTATATTAAAATCCTGTTTTGGCTATTCTATTGGTAAAAGAGTAAAAAAATGCTCTATGGAGTTAGACGAGCGTTTAATCCATACCTGGGAGGCTGAAGTAGAAGAATCTGTGCTGATTATGCCACTGTATTCTGGCCAGAGCATGGATTGTCATCAAACAATCCACGCGTATGATACATTGGTTTTATTGGATATGTCCTATTATCTATCCGATAATTTAGTTAAATTGCATGCGGAAAATATTGTTCATTCCGATCTTAAGCCCGCAAACATTGTATGGGATGTCAAAACGCGGGAAGTAAATATTGTTGATTTTAACCGCGCTAAAATTCTAGTTAAAGGTGATTTTTATAGCTATTGCAAAGTGGCATCTGATAAAGCATGGATGGCTCCAGAGTGTTCTGAATTAACAGCCGCTGAGTTGTTACTATCGGGTTGTGGTTACAAATATTCCAAGGCCTCTGATATCTATAGTTTAGGGGCTATTTTAACTAAAAATTATGATCTGGATTCTACAAATATAAGCTACTTAACTTATGATAAAATTTTAATAAAAAATTTTATAGCTGATATGAAAAGTCCGGATGAAAAAAGTAGGCCAACAGCGGAAGCCTGTAAAGATTTTTTCTGTCAATTAAAGCAGCAAATCGCCCTGAATAAGGCTGATCCAATGAAATTATTTTTCATGAAAACAGTAAGTGATTTGGTGATTTATGCGGAAAAAACCAAAAAATTGGTAGAATCCATGGGAGATATGCAAGGACTTTTCTCCTCAATTGGCGTCATTGCTAAACAGAATGAAAAGTATGAATTAGCATGTCGTGCTATTTCTATTTTAAATGAAGCGTTGTTATCGCCGGATTTAGATAAAGAATATTTAGTCAGACTCATTAAAAATTGCATAGAATCTGATGAGAATATTAATGGGTTTTCCAGTTCCCCCGGCGATTTGCAGGCGATGTTTAAAAAACTGATAGGGAAAATAGATCCCACAGACAGTGATAGCTCAATTCTCAATTTCGTTACGTGGATGACATAATTCTGGGTGGCCGCTCGCCCATTGGACGATCGCCAAACCCAGAATTACCGATAAAACCAACCCCCTCGCATTGTGCGCATAGGCGTCAGTTTAAGGATTTTTTTCCCAAAAGACGCCGTCATTGCGAGCGCCAGCGAAGCAATCCAGTACAGAATTTCTACAAAGCTCGTACTGGATTGCTTCGCTGGCGCTCGCAATGACGGCTAAACTTCCTTAAACTGACGCCTATGCGCATTGTGCGCGTGTAGCAGTTTAATTTATAAATAAAGCAGTGGCCGCGGCATTCAGCACCGCGGCGATACGCACGACCGACTGGATGGATTCCTTTGGCAGTTCTGCTTTTTGCAATTCGCGCACATGCGCGTCCATACACATACCACAACCGTTAATAGCGGATACTGCGAGGCACGCCATTTCAAAGTCAACTTTGCTGATGCCGGGGTTGCTAATAACATTCATGCGTAATTTGGCCGGCATACTTTGGTAACTTTTATCAGAGACTAAATGTGCGAATCGGTAATAAATATTATTCATCGCCATAATACTGGCCGCGGACTTGGCCGAATCCAGCTCACCCGGCGTCAGAAAAGTTTGGGCGTCAAAAGTGATTGCCTGGACTATTTGAATATTTTTAAGAGCATGGGCGCACGCCAGCGCAATAAAGCCGATCTGCTTTTCCCGCAGACCCGGCGAGCCTTGTTCATTTAAGACCATGGATAAATTAAGCCTGATATCTTTCGCAAAATCACCGATATGGTTTTTTAATTCTTCGATATACATGTGTGAATCTCCTTTATTATTAAGCGGCGGCCGTCAATGTGCTTTCGCCTGTAACTCTTCAGGGGTATGAATTTGCAAACGCAGAACGTTCAATTTTGCCCCAGGTTTGACGAAAAAGTGGCCGAAAAAGCGCAGCATACTACTGTATGTGAGCATTTTGAGGGCGCTTTTTCGTCAAACCTGGGGCAAAAGTGAGCGTTCCTATCCACTGGCTGAATAGGTGCTTTCGCCTTTTTGCCAATTGCAGGGACAGAGTTCGTCGGTTTGCAAGGCGTCCAATATCCTCAGAACTTCTTTGGGATTTCTGCCAACGTTGTGATCGGTGATCATCACAAAGCGGATAATATTTTCGGGGTCAACAATGAAAGTGGCGCGTTGGGCAACGCCTTCGCGCCGGTCTAATATTCCCAATGCGGAACAGAGATCGCGCCGGGTATCGGCGAACATGGGAAATGACAAATGCCGCAACTCATCTTTTTGTTGTTTCCAGGCCAGATGCACGAATTCCGAATCGGTGCTGATGCCTAATATTTTCGCGTCCCGGTCGGCAAAGTCCGCGGCTAATTTTCCGAATTCGGCAATTTCCGTGGGACACACAAATGTAAAGTCTTTGGGCCAAAAAAAATAAACCGCCCATTGCCGCTGATAATCGTTATGACTCATTTCCCTAAAAGCACTTTTTTGCTCCGGGGAAACCACACCGATGCCGGAAAATTCCGGAAATGTATCGCCAATATTTCGCATAATTTTCTCCCATAAAAAATTGATTTAACTACACACAGTTAATTTAGGAGATTTTTAACGATAAGTATAATAGATTGTTTTTATAATAATGATAATTAATATATATGACTATCTGAGAAGGATGCCTTATAATTGCGGCGGATTTTGGTTTTTGTTGCGCCGGGAAAGATAAGCGATAAATACCAGGATGATGAATACCGGCATAATCAACGGAAATAAAAATGGAAATAACACAATGGCGAGAATCGCCCATCCCAAAGCAAACAGGCTGAGTAAAACAGTGAGGATGCCCGGAAGGATAAAAAACAGTAAGGCGCCGATGGCAAACAGAGTGATCGTAGCGACCACGATTCCCCACGCCACACCCGTCATAATAATGGCGATGCCCAATAATGGCAACAGAATCTGCGACCCTATCACGCAAATTAAAATTAAAATAATAGCAAGAACCAGTAATTTTTTAGTGTGATTTCGAGTCATGAAAAAGATCTCCAAGTCTTATTTAGGAAGATAGTAACACATACCGGTTAGAGGCGACAGATATTTCTAAAGAAAAGATAGCAGATAAAACTCAACGCGCTAATCCAGAATGAAGCGGGCCAGTTGGTCAGATAAGTGAGGAGGATGCCAAGCCAGACAATCGCCAAACCCAAAACTACCGATAAAACTAAACCCCCACGTACCGTGCGCGTGCAGCAGCTGGCGCTGGCGGCGGGCCCGATTAATAATGTGAAGACTAATAAAATGCCGACGACCTGGCTCGCTTCGGTGATGGCGATGGCCACCAGGATTAAAAATAACATGGAAATCGCGGATAAAGAAACGCCTTTAGCCTCTGCCAGTTCGGGTTCCAGAGTACTGAATAACAGCGGACGGGCTATGACACACAAGCCTGCCAGACTGACAAGCGAGTAAATCAGCATGGATTTTAATAATGCCGGCGAAACGCCCAGCAAATCGCCGAATAAGATCGTCATCGCCCGTCCGGCGAAATTACTGTAAAAATACAGGAATAAAATTCCCAGTCCCAGAAAGAAGGTGAGAGTGACGCCGATAGCGACATCACTTTTTGAAGCCCTGTTTCCAAGGCCGCCCATACCCACAGCCGCGAGCACCGTCATGCCCAATTGACCGGTGGTGACGCTTAATCCCAGCAGCCCCGCGCCGGCTGCGCCGGCAAAGCCGATATGGCTTAACGCGTGAGCTGCGAAATTTTGTGCGCGCAGCACCACAAAATAGCCGATAATGGCCGATACGAACGCCGCCATGGTGCCCGCGGCAAAGGCAGAGCGCATAAAATTATAAGCAAATAACTCGTTAACAAAATGGATGATCGTGAGCATGAATATTGCTTCCTGATTTTTCATGAATGACAAACAGGTGATTGTCCAGATGAACCACTTTAATAGGCGCACTATAGAGCCAGCTCAGCGTTTTACTATTGACGACTTCGTCCACCGTGCCGATGGCCGCTTTACCCTGAGTGAGATAAATAATTTTTTTCATCACTCCCAATAAAGGGTTCATGTCGTGTGCGGTGAGTAACACGGTAATACCTAATTTTTGCTGAATAGAGTGAATAAGCTGCACCATTTTATCCTGCTGCGCGGGGTCCAGACTGCTTAACGGTTCGTCCAGTAATAAAATCTTCGGTTCTCCAATCAACGCTTGCGCTAACGCCAGACGCTGTCTTTCTCCGCCGGAGAGCTGTAAATAAGGACGATCGGCGAAATCCTGCGTCTGGGTTAACTGAATAACGGTTTCAATTTGAGATTTTTGCACCTGACTGATTATCGGTAAACCCCATCGAAATCCATTGGACACAGCGGATAAATAGGCCCGGCCACTGAGTTTGTTGGTGGCCGCTAATTGACGAAATTGGCTGAGATAACCGATCTGGGGGTTGCCGCGCCGGCAGGGGGCGTCAAAAACAAAAATGCGGCCGGCGCGAGGTTTCATCAATCCTAGCAGGGCGCGTAATAATGTGCTTTTGCCGGCGCCGTGGGGCCAAAAAATGCCGATGAATTCTCCCGGCTGGATAGCTGCGGAAAAATTCTCGATAACCGGTGTTACGCCATAACCCAGCGTTAAATGATCGATATTAATCGCGTTCATGAGCTTGTCAGCGCCCTTTCCAAAGCATTTAACTGGTTGCTCATCCAGCTAAAATAATCCTGATTCAGCGGTTCGGTTTCACTAACGCCCACCACTGGAATCCCCGCTTTTTGGGCAATTTTTTGCATTCGATCGGTTGCCGGATTAGTCACCTGGTTATTAAAAATGAGTACTTTTACCTGATGTTGTGTGAGTTTATTTTCAAAATCCCTGACATCGCTGACGGCGGGTTCTGTGTCGTTCATGATGCTGAGTTGAAAGCCCCGGCCCTGCATGACCAATCCCAGAGCGTCCGCCATATCATTAAAAACCGGTTCGGTGGCGATAACGGCGGTACCCCGGTACTGTTTTTGCAGTTGCTGGATTTTTTTCTCCAGCGCCTGATAATTGTTTGTAAAAACGGATAGCTGCTCCTGAAAATAGGGTTGATGCGCCGGGTCAAGCTGCCCCAGTTGCGTGGCCAAACGATTGGCGACGGCCAGCATGGTTTTAGGGTCATACCAGATATGTGGGTTATCGCCCATTTTTTTTCCGGTCAGACTGGAAGCGTTAATAATATGGCTGTTTTTCGATTGGGCGGACGCAATTAAATTGTTAATCCACGAATCATAACCAAGACCGTTGTAAATAATAATATCAGCGTCGGCGACAGCCCTGGCGGTTGCGGGATTGCTGCTAAACAGATGAGGGTCCTGTTGCGGATTATTAAGAATGCTGGTGACCTGCGCATAATTCCCGCCGATTTGTTCCCCGATCCGGCCATAAAAATTTTCGGCGGCGACAATATGCACCGGCACGGCATGGACTGTGAACGCAAGAAGCCATATAGCCAATCCCGCCATCAATTTTCTGAACATGACGCCTCTCTTGACTCTAAAACTGAGAGTATAACAGAGCTGTCAAGATCCCGGCATTACTTTTTAGAAAAAATCCTCCGTACATGATAATTTTGTCATTGCGAGCGCTAGCGAAGCAATCCAGTTCGATGCGTGTGTAAAATCAATTATATAGT
>CAVQJI010000016.1:0-268146 GCA_963712715.1 uncultured Pseudomonadota bacterium
TTTAGGCTTGTCAACACTAATTTCAAACTTTTTTATCAAAAATTCCATGAAAATTTCAGTTTCATTTTCAATTATTATTTTTCAATTACTTACGCACCGGAAACTTTTACTTTCCTGAACTTTTTACCAACCTGGTAAATATGAGCTTCGCCCGCGCTAATTTGTAATCTCTTATCGGTAACGCGCTCGCCGTCGATCTTTATTGCGCCTTCCGCGAGCTTGCGGAAGCCTTCCGAGTTACTGGTGATCAATTCCGCGGAGCGCAGTAAATCCATCAATCCCAGACTGGCTATATTCACCAATTCTAAAACGGGTAGATTTTCAGGAAGGCCACCTTTACTAATATTTGAGTAATCATCCCATGCCAATTGTGCCGCCTGCCTGTCGTGGAAACGTTCGACGATCTCCATCGCCAGGCGCGCCTTGGCAGCCTGTGGCAGCAAAACGCCGGTGTGCACCTGCTGGCGCCACTCTTCGATAGTCTCTAACGGCTGAAAACTCAGCAATTCGTAATATCGCCACATTAAAACATCGCTAATGGACATCATTTTATCGAACATATCTTTAGGAGATTCATTAATGCCAATGTAGTTTCCCAGCGATTTCGACATTTTGTTAACACCATCCAGTCCTTCCAGCAATGGCATAGTGAGGACAATTTGCGGCCTTTGACCAAAGTGTTTTTGTAATTCGCGACCCATCAATAAATTAAAACGTTGATCGGTGCCGCCGAGCTCAACGTCGGCTTTCATTGCCACGGAGTCATAACCTTGCAATAAAGGATATAGAAATTCGTGGATGGCAATGGGCGTGTTGCTGGTGTAGCGCTTATTAAAATCATCGCGCTCCAGCATTCGTGCAACCGTGTGCGTGGAAGCGAGACGAATTAAATCCACTGCCGATTGTTTTTCCATCCATTCCGAATTGTACATCACTGTGGTTTTTTGACGATCCAGAATTTTAAATATCTGCTCCTGATAAGTTTTAGCATTCGCCAATACCTGTTCTCGAGTCAGCGGCGGGCGGGTGGCGTTTTTTCCACTGGGATCACCGATCATCGCCGTAAAATCGCCAACCAAAAACAATATCTGATGACCTAATTGTTGAAATTGCCGCAGCTTATTAAGCAATACAGTATGTCCCAAATGAATATCGGGAGCCGTGGGATCAAATCCCAATTTAATTCGTAACGGTTTACCTTCGCGGAATCGTTCCATTAATTCCGGTTCCAGCAAAATGTCTACGGCGCCGCGTTTAATTTCGTTAAAATCCTGCTCAATTGTTGTCATATTTCTGTACCAAATTTACAAAATGTAAAAATTAAAAACGAATTCTCGCCAAATAGATACGGCTATGCTACCTTTAACCTCATGAAAACTGATCTTTATCACTCTAACCATAAATTTACAGCGCTGTTGACGATGCTCATTGTGTTGATAGGTCTTTGTATATCCAGCGTGTTTTTATTGTTCAACATTAATTCGGAATTTACCCCGGCTACATTGCCTGTCGTTAACAACGCAGAGGCACATGAACAAACCGGTTTAGGTAATGCGATTGCGTCAGGCGATGCACCTATCTTAACTGATCAGCACTCACAATGGGAAGCTCAGCTTAACCAGGCGCCTACCCTGCCCAGGGATACAGCGTCACAGAAATTATTTTTTGCCAGCTCGGCACACCTTAAAACAACTTCTACTATTTACCGGCAAGTACAAAACATTTTTAAAGGCGTGGCGCCTCTGCATTCACAGTTACGTCATGGTGAACGATTTAGTGTGATTTATGATCAAGCGGGACGTATTCTGCTGGCGACTCTGACGCTTCATCGTCACACCTTTGAAGCCGTCCGCTTTACTGATTCCAGAGGTTACACCGGGTATTATACCCCTACCGGGCAGGCCTTATTTAAATCGCTGTTTTTAACAACCCCGGTCAATTATACCCGAATCAGCGACCGCTTCTCCCTCCATCGCTGGCACCCCATTTTACATATTACCCGGCCTCACTACGGAATTGATTACGCAGCTCCCACCGGCACTCCGATTCGCGCTATCAGCAGCGGCCGTGTCAGCTACACCGGTTGGAATGGCGGTTATGGCAATACCGTGATTATAAATCATGGTAGCCGTTATCAATCCTTATACGCCCATATCCGTCGTCATAGCTATGCGGTAAAATCAGGGCAGTGGGTAAGACAGGGTCAAATAATTGGCTATGTTGGGAGTACCGGTTTAGCCACTGGACCCCATTTACACTTTGGCCTTTACGAATATGGCCGGGCTATCAATCCCGCTCTGGTATTACCCAAATCAAACCCACCGATCAGCGTAGCCCAGGACGATCTTGAGGATTTTCTTGCGCAAACCAACCGTTTATTGACGAAACTTGCCCTTGCCGAAAACCATTACATGGTATAAAAATTGTATTTTATATTCTAAAAGTGCTATAATTATAGATGAAGGGAGACAATAGATAACTGTTCCTGGCTGAATCGATACTTTTTTAAGTTCGATTAGAATGTGTAAGTCAGTATTAAGGTATATATGCTATAAGGACAGCCCGTAAAGGGAAGATGTCCCTCTTGGGATTATCACCTGATACTACTTCCATTCGAAAATTTTTTCAGAAAGGATCCAGAGCCAGAAGTTACCTATTTCTTCCTTCTTTTTTTATACTATATTTACGCTATGAGTTTTCCAAAATTAGATAAACTAGCGCGACGATACCGGAGTGTATTAACCGGTTTATTAATTTTAAATTTCTGCACTATTCCACAGACTTTGGCGGCGGAAAGCCGACATTACCCTCCCGGAACACGCCAAATTTACATTTCTAACCGTCCGGAAATTCGCCCGGAGGCGCTGACAAAAATTGCGCCGCTGGTGGAAAAATCGATAGCCGACGGTTATTACCCTGGCGCAGTCATACTGGTTGGCCACCGGGGTCAAATTATTTACCGGGGAGTTTTCGGAAATAAACGCATCACGCCTGACATTGCGCCCATGGAATTTAATACCCTTTTTGATATGGCGTCCCTCACCAAAGTCATCGTAACGACTACCGCAATCATGCAGCTGATTGAAAACGGACAACTCGATTTGGATGCACCGGTTGCGAAATATTGGCCGGCTTTTGCGCACAATGGCAAAGAAAATGTCACCGTGCGGGAATTATTGACCCACACTTCCGGCTTCCAGGCTATTCTTCCCCCGTGGGAAGCGCCTCAGGATAAGAAACAGTTGTATACTGCCGGTTTACATCAAGTTGAAGAAATTGGACTGAGCAATCCGCCGGGAAAGGTTTTCACCTATAGTGATATCAATTTTGTCACGCTGGGTTACCTTGTGGAACTCATTTCCGGAGAACATTTAGCGGATTATGCGCAGACCCATATCTTCAAACCACTCGGTATGAAATCTGCTACTTTTTTACCGCCGGCGGAAGAAAAGGATCTTATCGCTCCCACTTATTCACCGGATGACGCGCAGGCCCGATGGGGACAGGTGAATGACCCAACCACCTCGAGAATGGGCGGAGTCAATGGTATGGCCGGACTGTTCGCCAATGCAGGGGATCTGGGAATTTTTTTACAGTGCCTGCTGGATGGCGGCCATATTAGCGGCCGCAAATACTTATTAGGCCCTTTAACTGTGCTCAAAATGACAACTGCACAGACCCCCTCAGGTATGCTGGAAATCCGAGGATTAGGCTGGGATATTGATTCCTCTTTTTCTAATCGCGGGGTGTTATTGCCGGTCGGATCATACGGACATACCGGTTGGACAGGAACGGCCGTGTGGGCCGATCCCTTTACTCAAACCTGGATTGTGATTTTGGCCAGCCGCACCCACCCTTCCATGCCGCTTAAAAATCAGTTGATTGAAGACCGCCGCGCCATCGCCAACATCGTCGCCGGCAGTTTGACCGACGTTGACATTCGCAATCTCAAAACCACCGGCGCAGGTGAACTCAATTACTCTTACTCTAAAAAAGCGCTTCCCAGCCAATAACTCCAATTTTCTTCTTGTCCCCACAGCATTTTTTTGTTAGCTTATTCGTTAGGTTTTTTACGAAGTATTAAAATTAATAGGGGGATTTATTTATGCGTATTCATGTTGAACACAAATTACCGGAATTTAAAGGTTTCACAATTGATCTACCTGAATCCAGACTAACACTTTTTACTTTTCCAATGCCGGCCTTTGGAATTGTTTCGGCGATAGTTCATGAATATGCTGTCCGCGGACAAAATATTTTACCCTGTACATTTACTATTAAAAAACCGGATGGTAATTATCCAATTACCCAGAGAGACGTTCGTGGATACCTGAATGACCACCATCGTTTCGAAAGTGCGGAAAAGCAGATTACTCTTGAGATTATCCCTTCTCGCAACTCCCCCCACGTTATCAAATCTATTGCAGTACCCCTTCCTATTCGTAGTGATATTTCAGAATTGTTCTATAACCCACAAGGTGGTATTGATGAAATTATGGAACCGCTAACAGGAGTCACTGAACCCATTATAGGCGGTTCTCTCGATGAAATGGGAATTAATAAATTAAGTTTAATCATAGACGAAAGCCCTACCATAAATAATTTATGCATTAATGGCGTCACCGAGAAAGGAGCAACAGCCCTTATAAATATGTTAAGAGAAAATTTTAAACTTAAAACCTTTGAAATAAGTGAAATTTCCTGCCGTAAGGACGTGGAGGCGAATTTATACACACTACTGATTAAAACACTGGAAGACAATTTACGCTTCAAAAATTTTAAAATCTGTGCCTATAGCAAAAACGAATTTTTCTTTCTTTCTCGGGAAGCCAGGCTGAGGAAATCTGCCCGGCTTGCTTATTTTAATTTTTATTTGATAAAAGAACTTTTTCAATTGTTGTTGCCACTGGCAAACTCCCTTGTTGAAATAATACATGAATATTTATCAACCGATGATTTTCTTGTCTCAGAAGATTTGAATTCGGCATTTATGTATTACTTAATGCCTCAGATTGCCTGGAAAAAACTAAATGATCAGGGAGCCTACACACTCGATTTCTCTTCAGAAAAAGAATTGAAAGATTTTCATGGCGAATTTATTTCTGAAATGAAAGGCATAGATTTAGTCACTAAAGATAATTTGGAAAATAAAAAACTCCCAGAAGTCAAAACAATGAATCCTTATCAATCATTCATTTCCAGAAGGCAAGCTCATCCAATACATGACAAAAATCTTTTGAGGAATAAAAGACTTTCAGAAGCCGCGACAATCGGGTTTAACGAACCCTACAGATGTATAATAGACCCTGCTTTCTGTAACAGGATAAGGCTTGAAATACCGGTTCAACTATGGATCTTCATTTTTGCTCAAAATAAACAACTTCTAAAACAATTTCAAAAAATCAGCATTCCTGTTTCCAAATCAACGACTTTAGACCAGCAAGCACATAATATGTATAATTCCTATAATAAATTTACTGTTTGTGCCGGATCCAAAAAACAAAAGGCGGCGGATATAAACTCTTCCAAAAAAGATATCACGTCGATGACTGTCTAAATTCACAGATTGTGAATAGCCATGGATTGCTACAGTTGCGATCAGCCGAGGAGAACGTGCACATTCCTTACAGAAAATTTAAGTTACTATCCCAATTAGGATCTAAATTTTCATATCCCTCACTCTCAGGAAATTCAAAAGTGAGAATATCATTTAAATCCAAAGTGAAATTGGGAGAAGCAGGAATATTCTTTGGCGATTTAAATAACTTCTGCTCATTGTAATTTTCTGCTGTGGGTTTTCCTTCTGGTAAAAATTTTCCAAGCTTGCGTTTTTTGCCAAGCTTGGGTTTTTCATCAATTGAATTTAAGTCATTATCTTGCAAAATTTTATTAACATGATTTTTGACGCCCCACTTACAAAACCAATTACCAATCAATACATAGGTAATCGTATCGCGAAAATTATTATCTTCCTCATTAAAAATTAATGACTCCGGTAAAGAATCATAAAATGGATAAGTCGTATTTTTCTCTTCCCTACATTGATTATCGACGTATATAACTTCGTCTTGAGTCGCAAAAAAATAAAGACAATGCCCGGTAAGAGTATAGTTATTCCTATATAACGTTAACAAACCATGAACAAAACCTGATACTTCCTTAGACGCCTCTTCACGAAGGGACTTATCCATCTTTTTAAGCAAAGTAGATTGGAATAATAAAGGCCGGCGATTGTCCATTAATGATTTAAATTTTTCAAATTGCTTAGGTCTCAATCCAATCATAGAAGTTGAAATGTTGAAGTCATAGGCAAATAAAGTTTCTTTATCCTTACTACCGGTAGGGATAGGCCCTGTTGGCAAAATTCCTTTTTGTACGAATTGTGCAATTCCGTAACATTGCAAAGCACAATCTTCTTTGTTGTCATCATTACGTTGAGTATCGAGCACATCTTTGAGTTCTTTTTTAAGAAAAGCAGACATAGCCCCTTTTTTTGTTTTCTTCATTCTATTACCTTTACAACCTACTATACTTATATTTAATTTATAAATTTTCTTACAAGATTATACTTTATTTATTAAGGAAAAATTAAATGATTATTAATTTAACCCGAGCGAAAACTGGAGCTGACGGTTTTCAAGTATTGCGTTTTTGAAACAATGAAGTATCCCTCTCACCCGCCGCGCTACGCGCGTCGACCTCTCCCACGGGCAAGCGCTCTAAGCCCTTTAGTGTCGCTTTCATATACCCGTTTAGAGGATTTTATTTCAATAGCAACTTCCATGTTTCCTGGAATAAAATCAACTTCTTGTCCGGTGCTGGTGCGCCAATAGTGTAGCAGCGGTTCCGGATTGCGGTATGCCTGGAATGCTTTTAATTCGATCAATAAGAAATGTTCGAAAGACTTGCCAAATTACGGTGGGTGGGATAAGTTGACCTCTTTACACCAGTTCAGCATTAAAATTTAACTTAATTGATTGATTTTTGGCCCGATTGCCGTGGATTTCTTTATACGAAACAGTCCGGGTTACGGATTATGAATCGCCGCGGCATTTGTCACCAGGATTGCTCCTGCGTCGCGCATCGCTGTCAGTGCGCTCTGGGTGGTGGCGGGGGTCAAACCGCGGCAGGCGGCCATATTCACGATTACCTGAAAATTCGCGCGCAATAATTGCATCACGGTGGTTTTGACGCAATAATCAGTGGCCAATCCACCGGCGATCACCGTGGTGACCGACTTTTGGCGCAAAAACTCAATGACGCCGGTACTCAAACGTTCGGCGACATCGTGATAGCAGGCGCCATACGGGTGCATATCCAGTTCCACCCCTTCCCAAATAAAATAATCGTATTCGGTAATTTTAGGCAGGCCGTCAATTAATTCAAAACCAGGCGTGCCCGCAACGGCATGCGGAGGCCATCGCACATCGACATTGTCGCCGATGATGGGACTTAAGACGGGATGCTCTTCATCCGCAACCCACACGGCCCGGGAATTGTGGGCTTCTTTAGAGCCGATGCGAAACCGGGCTTTTTCGGCCTGAAGATTGAGTTCCGCAACAATCTGATCTCCCCCACTGACTGGCAATTCTTCTGGACACAAAGGCGTAAATGTTTTTTGAGCGTGGACATCAAAACTGGCCACAAAAGATTTTTCCGGAATTTGAATTGATTTCAGTTTCATATAGTCATTCCACCTGATTTTTAGGTTCGACCCGTCATTGCGAGCGCCAGCGAAGCAATCCAGTGCAGAGCGTTGGCCAAAGTGCGAACTGGATTGCTTCGCTGGCGCTCGCAATGACGGATTAATATCGAAAATTCATTCGCAATAACTATATCTGCATCCTTCATGTTTCATCATCCGCGTATTGTGCCAATAATTTATCCTTGATGCTTTGCAAGCTTGGGGCTATTTTTACCGGGTAATCTTCTAATTTAGAATGGATAAACTCTGTTAATTGATGGTGGCAAAACTTCTGAATTTCGGCGAGTGCAGGTTGATTATAAATAAGTTCACCACGTTTAAAAATAGGTAATAGCAAATCTTCGTGCTGATCCGAATCCGTCACCAAATCTTCCAGAGGATCGGATTCAATGTCGTAAATAATATCCGTCAGCCAGCGTCCATCTTTTAAAAAACGCCGGACCTGTTGAATACCCGGTGTCGTTGTTTTTGAAGGCTCATCAGATCGTTTTATTTTATATTCCCAAACTCCCCGCTCGTCGCGAATAGCTGCCAATTTATAGGCGGCATCTAACGCAGGTTGGTCCCAGCCAGTGGTTAAGCGGGTTCCCACCCCCCAAATATCAATTAGCGCGCCCTGCTGTTTCAGTTCCGCAATCCGATGTTCATCCAGATCGCCACTGGCGACAATCTTTACTGAGGAAAAACCCGCGGCGTTTAATAATTCGCGGGCGTGGCGGCTTAAATCGTTAAGGTTGCCGGAGTCCAGACGTATTCCCAGCAAATCACTGCCACAAGCCCGCAATTTTTGTCCAACAGCAATGGCGTTTTGCACGCCCTGCACGGTATCATAAGTATCGACCAATAAAACCGTATTGCCGGTCATCACTTTAGCAAAATTTTCAAAAGCGGTTATTTCATCGGCAAAAGCCATCACCCAGCTATGCGCCATTGTGCCCGCTGCAGGAATTCCCCACGTCATCGCCGCATAAGTATTGGAAACCGACTGACAACCGCCGACATAAGCCGCGCGGCTGGCTGTCATGCCCCCGTCCGGCCCTTGGGCGCGACGCAATCCAAACTCTAAAACCGGATCACCCAGCGCCGCCATGCAAACCCGGGATGCTTTAGTGGCAATCAGCGAAGCAAAACTGGTCAGATTAACCAATGCGGTTTCAATTAATTGACACTGCAGTAGTGGCCCGGTCACTCGCAGCATAGGCTCACCGGCAAATATAATCTGGCCCTCGGGTATGGCGTCTACGTCGCAGGTAAACCGCACTCGCGATAAATATTCGAGAAAATCGCTGCTAAATAAAGTTTTTCCCTGAGGGTCCAGCCTTTTTTCCAACCAGGCCAGTTCTTGCGCTGTGAAATGCCAGTGGCTTAAATAATCAATAACTGTTTCCAGTCCGCAATTGATAGCATAATTTCCCTGAAAAGGATGGCGGCGAAAAAATAAATGGAATACCGCTTCGCGTTCAGCGATACCCAGCCGCCAATATCCATAAGCCATGGTGAGTTGATAAAAATCCGTCAATAATGCCGGTATTTCCTTCATAAAGTGATACCCAGCGAATTATTTTGTGATAACAGAAAACGCGCGACAACACGATATATTTTAAAGGAATCACGCAAAGGACTAAAATGTGATTGATTATTTTGACTAAAATAAATAGTTTTAATGGGAATTTGATTCATTTGAATCTGCTGTCGCGCCGCCATCAATAACATTTCCATTTCCAGTTCATAACCCTGGGATTTACTTTGTATCAGCGATTTCAACAGACTCACAGGAATTCCGCGTAAACCGGTTTGGGTGTCATACAGAGGTGTTGAACATATTTTGCGAAAAATATAACCCGTCAACACATTGCCGAACCGACTGCGCCAGGGAATTCCGGCGGATTTCATCGAAGCCGCGGTAAAATCCCGCACCCCCAAATGTAAATGCAAGGGCATCAATGCGAGTGCATCCGAGAGCGCCAAAATATCTTCGACGCAATGCTGTCCATCCGCATCCGCGGTAATCAACCCCAGCGCTGCATCACCGGCCAGATTTAAATAATGCTGAAAAGCGGTTTTTAATGCCTGACCTTTTCCCATATTTTGCGAATGGTGCAAAACCTCCACCTGAGAATGTTGCACCCGGGCAAACAAATCTCTTAATTTTGGACTGGAGCCGTCATTAACGACAATAATAAGCTGAAACGGCCGAAGCCTTCGAAGTTCCTGAATTAATTCCAGTAACTTTTCATCAGGCTGATAAGCGGGCACTACCACTGCCGGATATTGCGTTAAATACCGCATTCATTTTTCCTCAGGGAATGCAAAGACTAAATTCAGATCTCTGGCGGCTTTCACCTCGTCGAGGCGACCGACTATCTGATTATGAGGCGCCAGTTTAAGCAGTCCAGGTTGATGTTTTGCTTCGTCGAGAATTTTGGCCATTATCTCCACAAAATCGTCCAGCATTTGCTTACTCTCCGTTTCGGTCGGCTCGATCAGCAAACATTCGGGAATACACTGGGGAAAATAAACCGTCGGCGCATAACAGCCATAATCCAGTAAGCGCTTCGCAATATCCGAAGCAGTCACGCCAAAGGCATCGGAGAGCGGCTTCGCGGTAATAATAAATTCATGGGCGGCCCGCCGCTCTGGAAACGCTAAAGTGTAACCGATTTTTTCTAAACGCTTCTTCAAATAATTGGCATTGAGTACGGCGTATTGCGACACGCGACGCAATCCGGTTCTACCCAACATTCGCGTGTAAATATAGGCGCGAAGGAGCACGCCGGCATTGCCCATGAACGCTGACAAAGGTCCAATACTTTGCGGACGATCCCTTAATTCCAGCCAGCGATATCCTGCGGCGGTATGCGCAACCATGGGCACCGGCAAAAATGGCTGTAATAACTCATTGACAGCCACGGGTCCCGCCCCAGGCCCTCCTCCGCCGTGAGGCGTGGCGAAGGTTTTATGTAAATTTAAATGCATAACATCAAAACCCATGTCGCCAGGACGAATTTCGCCTAAAATCGCGTTTAAATTGGCGCCATCGTAATACAGCAGCCCGCCAGCCGCATGGATAATTCTCGCAATTTCACCAATCTGCCGCTCGAAAACGCCAAATGTGGAGGGATTGGTGAGCATAAATCCCGCGGTTTTGGGTCCTGCCGCAGCGGTCAAAGCAGCCAGGTCGATATCGCCGTCTTTTGTCGTTGGAATTTCCCGCACCTGTAAACCGCACATCGCTGCGGAAGCCGGGTTGGTTCCGTGCGCCGCGTCCGGTACCAGCATTTCAGTTCGATGATGATCGCCGCGGGCACGATGATAGGCCAAAATCATCATTACACCCGCCAGTTCTCCCTGGGAACCGGCCATAGGCGCCAACGATACCGCGTTCATGCCGGTAATTTCCACCAACATTTCCTGCATCTCATACAAACAGACCAAAAATCCCTGACTATTTTCGGCAGACTGATAAGGATGTCTTTGCAAAAATCCCGGCAATGAAGCGAGACGATGAGCGACGCGCGGATTATATTTCATCGTACACGAACCCAATGGATAAAAATGTGTATCAATGGAAAAATTGCGCGTGGATAATCGCGTATAATGTCGCACCACTTCCAGCTCGGATAACTCCGGTAAACGAAGAGGCGCACTCCGCAATAAATTTGCTGGAATATCCGTGCAATCCACCGGCGCACCGCTCAAATGAGCGCAAGAATAGCGGTTGGGCTGAGACTTTTCAAAAATTAACTTCATATAGTCATTCCACATTATTCAGAATTTTCCCTCTCCCACAAGGGGGGCGCTCTACCCCCTATGAGAGGAAGAAGAGGCGTCTGAAACATTTTCGGATTTGATACATTGCGCCAAACACTGCTGATAGCGCATTAAATCCTGCCGGGTTTTGGTTTCAGTCACGCAAATTAATAAGCAATTGCCTAACTCGGGATATTCCGTTTTCAAATCATACCCACCCTGAATTCCACGACGCACCAGATTCAGCAATACCTGCTCCGCGGGAAAAGGCAGCCGGACTACAAATTCGTGAAATAATGGACGGTTAAAAACCAGTTCGACACTGGGGATTTCAGCCAGCGCTGTTTGTAACCACCGTGCCTGCGTATGACTCAGTGCGGCGACATTACGCAAACCCTTCGGCCCCAGTAAACTGAGATAAATCGTTGCGGCAGTGACCAACAATCCCTGATTGGTGCAAATGTTTGAAGTCGCTTTCGCGCGGCGAATGTGTTGCTCTCGCGTTTGCAGGGTCAGAGTAAAACCGCTGCGCCCCTCTGCGTCGATGGTACGACCGACAATTCTGCCCGGCAATTGCCGCAGCAATGCTTTGCGACAGCCCATAAATCCAAAGTAAGGCCCACCGGAAGCTAATGGCACTCCCAAAGGCTGGCCTTCTCCACAAACGATATCCGCGCCACGTCCGTCCCAACTGCCAGGTTCCTTTAACAACGCCATGGCTATTGGATTCACCACTGCAATTACCAACGCGCCGTGTTGGTGGGCGAAATGAGTGATGGCGTCCACATCCTCAAGGACACCAAAAAAATTCGGCTGAGGAATAATTACCGCAGCCAAATCATGAGTATCGATGCTTTTTAAATTTTCCGGAAGGATGCAACCCCACCCCGGCTCATACGCCAACTCTTCTAAAGCGACACCTTGCACCTGAATAAGTGTTTGCAAAACACGCCGGTAAGCAGGATGCAACGTACGGGGAATGAGAATACGTTTACCGCCTGCGCCTTTTAAACGCAGCGCCATCAGCACTGCTTCCGCCAGAGCGCTGGCGCCGTCGTATAACGAAGCATTGGCGACATCCACACCCAGCAACTGCGCAATCATGGTTTGGTATTCATAAATAAGTTGTAAAGTACCCTGACTGGCTTCGGCCTGGTAGGGAGTATAGGCCGTATAAAATTCCCCTCGCGAAGTGATTTCCCAAACCGCGGCCGGAATATGGTGTTCGTAAGCGCCCGCGCCGATAAAATTTCCGCCAGGCGGAAAATGGGGTTCCCGTTCCTGCATCAACCGGGTCACTGCACATTCGGATAAGCCTTCCGGTAAATTATCCAAACTGGTTCGGGGCAAATTGTCAGGAATTTCATCAAACAATCGGGAAATTTCATTCAGATTTAATTCCGCAAGCATTTGTGCAATGTCAGTCTGAGTATGGGGTATAAATGGCATTTATTATTCCTAAGTTTCAACCAGCGCCTGATATTTTGAGGCATCCAGTAATTTTTCTAACTCGCTCTGATCAGAAATTTGCAGACGAAACAACCAGCCAGCGCCATAAGGATCGGTATTCACGGTTCCCGGCGCATCCTGCAAAGTTTCATTGACAGCGACGACGGCGCCATTCAGCGGACTGTAAACATCCGCGGCAGCTTTGACGGATTCCACCACCGCGATCTCTTTTCCATAACAGTCTGTTGATGGAGTTTGGGTAATTCCACAAACACCAGATCGCCCAGCAAATGCTGGGCGTGGTCAGTGATACCGACGGTGACGGTTTGATTATCTTCAATCCGCACCCATTCGTGGGTGGGACTGTAACGTAATTCTTTAGGGTATGCTTCACTCATGCTAATTTTTCCTCATGTTTTTTTAGAAATGGTAAAGTCGTGATTTCCACGGAAACCATTTTTCCACGGCGTTCAATGAGAGCATTCTCAGTGTCTTTTGCTGGAATGCGCGCCATAGCGATGGCATGGCCCAGAGTCGGCGAAAATCCGCCGCTGGTAATTTCGCCGGCATCAATACCGTCTATCCAGACGCGTTGATGATTACGCAGAACTCCGGGGTCACGCATGACCAATCCCACCAGCCGCCGCAACGCGCCTTTTTGTTTTTGGCGAGCCAGGGCGTCACGGCCGATAAAATGTCTTTGCGAGTCGAGCCAACCCACTGTCCAGCCCAGGTTAGATTCCAGCGGTGTGGTGGTTTCATCCATATCCGCGCCATATAAATTCAGGCCCGCTTCTAATCGTAAAGTGTCTCGCGCACCCAGGCCACAAGGCTGAATATCAAGTGCTAACAGGTCCATCCAAAATTGCGGCGCTGCTATTGCAGGTAAAATTATTTCAGCGCCATCTTCGCCGGTATATCCGGTGCGGGAAACCTGCCAATCTCCGTGCAAAAAACAGTGAAAAGGACGCAAGGATTGGAGCGCCGCGCCCATCGGATGAGGAAAGAAAGAAAATAATTTTGTCAGGGCCCAAGGTCCCTGCACAGCCACCATCGCCAGATCGTGACGCTCCTGTAAATTCACGTCATAAGCAGGACTGAGTTGTTTTAACCATTCCAGATCGACAGCTCGCCGACCCGCGTTAATTACCAAACGATAAAAATTTTCTTCCAGGCGATAAACAATCAAATCATCGATGATGCCGCCCCGGGAATTTAACAAACAGCTATAAAGCGCTTTGTTATTTTTATTGAGTTTATTCACGTCGTTTGCCAATGCAAAACGCAGGAAGTCAGTGGCGTCCTTTCCATGAATATCCACCACGCCCATGTGTGAGACATCAAACATGCCCGCGCGCTGACGCACCGCGTGATGCTCCGCAATTTGCGAGCTATAATTTAATGGCATTTGCCAACCGGCAAAATCCACCATTTGCCCGCCGAGCTTGAAATGGAGATCATATAAAGGCGTTTTTCGACTCATTATGCACATCCCTGCGTAAGTGATTTAAATTTTAAGAATTATATTAACCAACATTTGCTTCCCTGTCAGTAATGTTTTGCGAAATACCCTGCTACGTCGTCCCGCGGCTTGTCCGCGGGATCCAGAGGAGCCAAGCACAATGCCTCGTTCCCCTGGATCCCGCGGACAAGCCGATGGACGAAGCAGGTATATTTGTCATGTTCAGTGGCGAAATACAAATGTTTTCCATGAATTAAAAATGCACTGATAATCGCCATTTTTTTGGAATATTTGTTGACAATAAAGAAAAATTTTTTAACAATGAATTTGATCTGCTTTTAATTTTAACAAAAAAGAGGACCTTTTTTTATGCAAAATAACACTGACCCTTTTGAGCAAGACATTGATGTACCTTACTCTGATTTAAAAGATGCGCCACAACAGCCAGAATTAACACCATACAGAACCAAATCAGACAAAGAACTTAAAATCTTCACGCAAGACCTTTTTGAACGCAGCAACTCATTTTCAGAAACAGAATCTGAAATAATCCATCCTGAACATATACCTCATCAAGGCCCCTTAATCTATAGAGGTTTTCCCGAAAATTATCGGGAAACAGATTTCTACATTTTATGGAGAGCGGGCATCCGGAAAGAAGTCGTCGATTATTTCACGGAGCTAAGAAGTACGCTGCAACATGATCAACGGGCAGGATTCCGTTTAGCGGAAAAACACATCGGCTGGGACATAATAGTATCCGGGATTACAGCGCTCCTGTCTCAGGAAGGTTTGTATTGGGATAAACCGGCCAGACAAAAATTTTTAAAGCAATTTGGATGGTGGGTTTTAAAATTAGCGCAAGTCACGGAAATTTTCTATACAATCGGCGGTATCGTCCTCAGCTTCTTCAAAGTATCTTTTAGAGATCCGGTATTCTGGTTGGGAATTATTCCTACCTTAATATCCAGTTTAGGAACACTGGTCATGAATGTCAGTTTAGTCAATCCGGATGAAGAGGTAGCGGAAGTCATTAGTCCCGATAACTTTGTCATGGATTATAAACATTTCGAAACAAAACATGAAATAAAATTCTTAAAGCCTCTTATAAAAAAAGACGAATTAGGTTTTAAAAACGAATTCGCCGCTGAATTTTTTAATAGATGTCTGGGCCCACTAGCCACTAATCAACCCGCTGGAACAGTACCCTGGTATTTAAAGCCTCTACAATTATTGACGATATTGATCAATGAAATCTGTTTTCACCTCAATAACTCTATAAGTCCCGCGGGCAACTGGTTAGCGATTGCCTTCGCAGTTAGCCTTACCAATGTAGACGCCTGGACTAAAATAAAGGTCGGTATTCCCACCTTTTTATTTGTTGAAGCTGTGGATGCCGGATACTATGTGGCATTAAGCCGCGGACCCAAAAATAAAGCCAACAGGGTTACCTGGTCGAAAAGCAATCCCGCCGTACAGGCAGCACTGATAGATCCTGTACAGGCATTCCTGGCGTTCATAGAATATTTGCTTAACGCCATATTGCGTGGACTTACCGTCTCCGGCTCTGTAGGAGCTACTCTGACATACCTTGCCCTGGCGGATTTATTGGATCAAGACTTCCTGGAAACTTTTCAGGATGACGCCACTTTAATCGTTTTCATTGTAATTGCGTTAAACACCGCATTCACCCGCCACCGGGCATTCAACGATATCCTAAAGCCCTGCACGTTTAAACTCCCTTATGGACAGGAAGTTACTCTCACCACTGCAAGGGCGCTTGATTACCTCAACGTGCGCAGTATCGTCAGAGAAGAGTTCAGCGCAAATGACATGAGCAGTTTAATGTTTAACGCTGTTCGCTATGGCGTCTACTATTCAGTATTTTCAGGCATTGTGTTTTTCAAGAAATTAGAAATGAAGTGGGCTATCGTGGCGACCTCTGGAGTACAGATTCTGTTCACAATACTCGATTACTATCGCAGCAAGAGAAATTTAATCAATCAAAGAGCACGAAACGTATTGGATTTTCTCTGTGAAACAATCTCGCACGACACCTCCAGCTCACAATTACTAAGCCTAGTATTCTGGGTCGTTTTTTATGACGGTATTAGCCGGGCTATTTCCAGAATTGGGGGAATGAGAGGAATTCCCTTTATCAATGATTTATTAGGACTTGAGAATTTGCCAATGTTTATTGCTTGCGCGGCTATTACGATTCCAGCGGCCCTCCCTGAGATGGCGTTCTTCAGAAAACTCATGAAAAAAAATGGACCCAAACTCATCGAGTTTGTTCAAAAAAGTGTGGAAGACACTCAGGAAAATAAAACTATAGGCTGCTGGAGCAGGACATACCAACGGCTTAACCAGGCTAACGCTTATTTAATGACATTGTTAATGCCTGCGTGGTTTAAAAAGTCTGAAGACATCAGTTCCTGTTCGAACAACACCATGATGAGTTTTATTCTGCCATGCTGTTTCAGAAGGAAAAAAACTTCCTCGCCGGATATGAAGAAAATTAACGCGGTTTCTGCCACTAGCGAAGTAGCATCGGTTACTATATTTTCGGAATCCAACAGAAGACATAATAATGGCATTCGGGAAGCGCTCCGTCAGGTTAAAACGGTGGAGAGGCAGGAAATGTGCCTGGTGATGTAAAAAAGACAGGGGTTTTGTTTAAAAAATCCCCCCTAACCCCCCTTTTTCAAAGGGGGGAATGGGAGAGAGTTTTTGGCTTTGCCAACTCTGGCAGATCGCCCTGACGGCCGATGGCATATCTCATAATAAGATTTTTCAGACAATCCAGCTGGTTGGTCAGATTCAGTCCCCGACTACGCAGTTGCACAATCCATGAGGAATTTTGCGCAAATAATTGCTTAAAGCCACTCATCGCGGCCAGCATCAGGGTGTTATCACCTTTGCGCCAGCGCTGATAACGCCGCAATACCCGCAAACTGCCAATGTCATGCTGTTTTTGCCGCGCTTCAATGATGACCTGCGCCAATGCCGCCGCGTCTAAAAATCCCAGATTGACTCCCTGACCCGCCAAAGGATGAATCGTGTGAGCCGCATCGCCGATTAACGCCAAATGCGGCAACACATATTCCTGCGCATGCCGCATAACCAGCGGAATCATTTTTAAAGGAGTTAACAGGGTCATGGCCCCTAACCGGCGATTGAGCGCCGCGCTCATCTCTTCATTGAAATCCATGACGGATAAACCCATTAAACGCTGCGCCTCCAGCAATGTGTTTGACCACACTATCGCAGTGGTTTGATTATCCGCCAGCGGCAACACCCCCAGCGGCCCGGCCGGTAAAAAACTTTGCCAGCCGGTATTTTGATGAGTTCGCACGGTATGCACGACTGCGACCAGCGCCTGTTGCTCATAGGATCGCTCATGACTGCTAATGCCCATCTCTTCTCTTACCCACGAATGGCCGCCATCAGCGCCGACAATTAATTGCGCAGGTATAAGAGTTTGATCTTCCAGCTGTAATTGCAGCTGCGTCAGGCTGTGAATGATTTTAAAAGGTTGACTCGGCGCTAATATCGTCACCTGACGCAACGACGCTGCCGTTTCCCACAATGCTTTAACCAGCGCACGGTTTTCAACGATGAAGCCCAGTTGCGGCTCGCCGATATCCGCGCTATCAAAATGGATGGCCCCGCCACCGCTGGAATCCCATACCTGTAACGCCCGCAGAGGCGCATAAGCGGCAGGGTCTATTTTGTTCCAGACACCCAAATTCATTAAAATTTGTTGCGACACGGTATTGATTGCGCTAACCCGCGCATCCAGCTGACTGTTGTCCCACTGTAAATCCGGAAGGCTGGTTTCCACCACTGTCACGGGCAAATTAGCCCGCGCCAAAGCATTCGCCAGAACCAGACCCACCACTCCCGCGCCAATAATCACGATCATAAAGGAATCCCTCGCGCCAGTTTTGGGAGCCTGCCGGACAATCCCAGCAGACTTTTCGCCAGCCGGTGTTTTAAAGGCGGGATTAAATCGGCGGCGAACAATCCCGCACCGCGCAGTAATCCTAAACCCGGAATCTGCAAATCAAAAAATGAGCCAACGCAATCCGTCAAATCACTAATCCAGCGTTGGTCTTTACCACGCCAGTCGAGATACTTTTTTAGCACCTGCAGATCACCCAGCGACTGTTGATTTTGCCTGGCCTCGATAAGAGTTTCCGCCAGCGCCGCCACATCCCGCAAGCCCAAATTAAATCCTTGCGCCGCCAGTGGATAAATAGTGTGTGCGGCATTGCCCAACAAAACTACGCCTCGACGAATTTGTTCCCGAGCGATGACTCTTTCCAATGGAAACGCCCGGCTCCGCTCCAGAATATGCCAATCGCCCAAGCGGTTATGCATGGCGGTAATTAGATATTTCGCCAGTTGCTCATCAGACCACAGTGAAACTTCGCCGGCCATTGTTCGCGTCAGGGTCCACACAACCCGACACCGTTGTGGATTTTTCAGCGGTAACACGGCGATGACACCGTGTTTCGTAAATCGTTCATAAGCAGTCGAATGGTGCGGCCGGTTCAGTTCAACACCCAAAGTCAGAGCGACATCGTCGCCGCTTTTTTCCTGTACGTCGATACCCAGTAATTTCCGGGTGGGTGAATGAGCGCCATCCGCAGCAACTAGTAATTGAGTCTCGAAAGTTTTTTCGCCGTTCATAGTTTCCACTGTCACCGAGACACTATCGGAAAAATTTTGGACGTTAATTAATTTTTGGATTGGAATAAATTTGACGTGTTCATTTTGCGCTGCCCGCTGATAGAGTAAATTTTGTAAACGGTCAAAGGGCACTACGTAACCCAGGGCCGGGACGCCTTCCTCAACAGCACGGAAGTGCAAAGCGCCAAAACGTTTCTCTTCCGAAACATGCACGGTCAGGATTGGCTCTGCTAATGGGCTCAGTTCTGGCCATATCGCCAAACTATCTAAAATTTTTTGACTGCCATAAGCCAGAGACAGCGGACGGTTATCCGCGCCACTTCCCGGCTGTTCCGGCAAATGTGTTTCCAGCACCGCCACCCGAAAATTCGCGTTTCTCAACGCGGCAACCAGACTGGCGCCCACAAGACCGGCGCCCATGATAATGATATCGTATCCTTTCAAATCCACCGGCATTCCTCAGATTAAAAGCTATTAGGACGTGTATTGGGATGTACAGATAATGAGACCAAAGATTTAAATTTCAGTAATTCAATTATATCCTCAGTGATAAATATTAACTTAAGGTCCTGCAATTTACGCAAATCTCTACTTTTGGTTTGCCTGGTAAGCTTATCATAAAGAGCATTGTACCAGGGAAGTTGATTCAAATCACTCCGTTTAATCGGTGGTAATATCGACAATTGCATCATAATAGCATACTGCCTTCGATTTAATTTATTTGTACGGAATAATTCATTGAGATAATTTTTTTCAACGATAGCCGCTACAATTTCATTCGCACGGTCATGTAAACGATTAATCGTAATCAACATACCATTTAAAAAAAATTCTACAAAAGCCGTATTGGGATAGGGATCGCCGTTTTTTTCAGATTTTCCACAGCGATTAAATAGATTGAAATATTCATCAATATGTTCCCAATAGTATTGCCAGATACCATAAGAAGCAAATTTCCCTAATCCTAAACGCAATTGCATCGCCTCTAAAATTCTGCCGACACGACCGTTACCATCTGAAAAAGGATGTATTCTTTCAAAATAAAAATGTAATAAAGGCGCTGTATAAAGCACCGACAAGCTTTTAACTGGTTCACTATTTAACCATTCCAAAAGTCCTGTCATCAATTTTTGAATATCCTCTAAGCATAATGGCGGAGTGTAGATTCCTCCATGATCAGCATCACCCACCTTAACAGTATGATTCTCGCGAGTACGATGACGATAACTGCCTAATTCTGACTTTGGCATTAATTCAGCCATGGCCAATTGATGTAATTCTTTAATGTTTTGCTCTGTAATACGAAATGGAGATTTTAATCCTAAAGAATCCGCTAACTTTTTTAAAGGAGATTCCGGTTGCTGACCGATCAAATTTTCAGTATATAAATAAGCACGCTTAAGATTCAGTATTCGCCGTTTTTGTTCTTCTGCCGATATAAATTTTACTCCAGACTCTATAATAACTTCCCTCACTTCGTCCTCGTTTAACAGTCCACCCTCGACTTTGTTAGTCCCATGAATAGAAGACACCAATACTATTTCTTCTAAACTATTGGCAACTTCAGCGATTATAGGCATGCTCTCGAATCGGGTATACGCTTCTGTCACTCTCTTCACGAGTCCGTCCAATCGCGTTTTATCTATTCCAATTTGAAAGACAAAATTCCTCCCAGGCCTGCAAGTTTCAGGAATTTTCAAATAACCTTCGCTGTCTGGTAATAACATAAAAATGACCAATAATTTGTTACTACATATGTTACTAATCTTTGATTAAAAATATTAGATATATCAATAAATTATAGTATTTTTTATATTTTTATATGATTTACAATGTTACAATATTTGACACCTTTTGTCAAAGGGCTGACAAACTTCCAGTTGCGGAAAGACCGCCTGAATAGCGGTTTGTGCATTTTCCAGAAATAATAATTTTAAATTCGGGCCGGCATCCTGGGTGAAATAAACCGGCGTGCCGTCGGCGCGCAGTCGCCAGACTTGCTGCATCGCGGCAATGGTTTCCGGTTGTGAATAAATCACCGGCGGCCATGCGCTCATCATGGTCGCGTGCATCGCCAGGGCATTTGATTCCGCTACCTGTCCCATGCGATTAAAATCTTTTGAAATCAGAGAGTGTTTCAGGGTCTGCATATCTTTACTCACCTGCGCCGGCCAGGCTGAATATAATTGTGAAGTTTGAACGGTACGCTGCATTGCTTCCCGCGAAGAGAGAGGCTTTTGCCGGGTATTTAGCAAATGCAAACCAATGCGCAATTCCGGCCAGTTTAAAGGTATCGGCGCGCCGTGACTATCCATACCGTGTTCCTCAGTACCTTCCTGCCATTCGACAAAGCCATGCCATAATGAGCGTGCGGCGCTGCCGCTGCCCAGCCTCGCCAAAATGGATAGGGATTGCAAATCCAGTTTCCAGCCATACAATTGATCCAGCGCTAACACCAAAGCCGCAAACCCGCACGCGGAAGACGCCAGCCCGGCAGCCACGGGAATATTCATTTGCGTCTCTACCCGGTAACGCGTTGCGGGTGATGGACGAAATAAATCCAAAAAAGCACTTAACCGTCCTCCGAAAGCGCTGCTTAAATCCACCGTTTGACCGTTTAAAATAATCTCGTCCACGGTTCCGGCTATTTCTCTCACCCATGTTGTTGCGCCTTTGTCTCCCAGGCTAATGGATAAACTTGCTGTCATGGGTAAATTAATTTCGCTGTCTCGTTTTCCCCAATATTTGCATAATGCAATATTGGTCGGCGCAAACGCGCTGCCGGTTTCGGCCTGAACTTTGTTGATTTTTCCGGCTAAAATTCGCCGCACCACATCATTTTTTTTCATTCTGCACGATATCCCATTTCACTAATTCTCACAGGAATTTGTTTTACTCCGGCCCGGGACTGATCAGCATTCAGTGGAAACAGGTTCTCAGCAACCGTCCCCAGTCCGACGACACAATCTCCCAAGCCCGACCCCGAAATTTTTGCACCGGCTATTTGTGATTGCCGGCGTAAATCCGCCGCCAATTCGTCGAGCAGCGGGGTGCTCACCCCCAGCTCCGATTGCAGGGCATGGTGCTGATTCATAAGCTCTCCCCACTGCCGCCAATTCTGTTCCTCCAGCGCCGCAACCGCCTGTTTGACACAGAGATCAATCTGCTCATAAAGGCGCTGGTAACGTTGGGGTTGCGCGCTCTGTTTGTCCGCGACGATCCGGATAACGGTGCGGGTGGGAACTTTTGCTCCCGAATATACTAATGTCAGCTCAGGAGACAGCGCAAACGAACGGATTTCAACCGGATGTTTGCGATAGGCAACAATGCCGCCGAAAACCGCGGCTGCCGCGTCCGCCCCGGAACCTGCGCCCTGTACCGCTAAAATAACCGCTTTAGACTTGTGAAATAATTCATGGGCGGAAAGATCCAATCTCAACCACTGAGTGAGTGCGCCGATCGTCGCCACCGTCACAGCGGAAGAAGAACCCAGACCCATCGTTGACGCGAATTCAGCAGCCATTGTTAAATTAAAACCGCTGGAAATTTGTTCGCGGTAACTCTCAATCGCGGTTAACACAAACTCAAACGGCGCCTTCACCATCAACGAATCCAGACTGGTCACCAGATTTCCCAAACCGGGTGACGATATATGAATTTGCCGATCCTGTCGCGGAATCAGGCTCACCCGAATTCGTTGATCGACGGCGCAACATAGCGCCTGTTTGCCATGAAGAACGGCATGTTCGCCAAATAGCATTAAACTGCCCGGAGCGGAAGCTGAGAAAATCATATAGTCATTTTACCTGCGCGATGACTATACAACGTGGGTGCCTTGCAGCTCACCACGGATAGACATTTGTTGATATTGATAGTTTTGTACAATGTCGGAAATATCTTCATCCGCGATGACCAGGACGACTCCCGCTGTATCGCCATGCACTGATCCCGCCCCACAAATTTTGGCTGCGCCGCCGGCCCGTTCAATTTCCGCGATAAATTGCTGGACTTTTGCCGGAACTACGCCCAGTTTTACCAGTAATTGATGATTATGGTTGATGCCCTCAATCAATAGACGGTTATTATTTTGCTGTAACGCCTGATCGATATTATTGGTCACCGTTTCGAAATCCGCTAACAATTTCAGGTCATTTTTTAAAAAAGCTCCGGCTGCGGCTACGCATTCTCCGGTAGTGGCCGCGGGAGAACCGGTGTTGACCAGTAAAAATGAACGACCAGGAATGGGTCGCGTTTGGTTTGCGGCGCCCTTCTGGAAACGGATGCAACCACCGTGCAACACCAGATAAACATCCACCCCGCTGGAATGACCGTGTTGCATATTTTCGGCTTCCCAAGCCAGCTGATAACAACTTTCCAGGTCGATTTCCAGTTTAGAAAAACGCGCCACTGCTACCATAGAACTTACCACCGCCGCTGCGGACGATCCCATCCCACAACCCACTGGAATATTGGAGTTGGTGCGCACTTCTATTCCTTGCGGCAAATTCACTTTGCGCTTGTCAATTAAATGCGTTACCGCGAATTGCATCAGTTCAAAGGGTTCTTTCAACACATCGCGAATGCCATACTGACCCTGCAAAAATTTTTGATATTTATCCTGTATACCGTGCTTAAGACGCCGCAGCGTCGACAGACTGTGTTCCTGATGGTAGCGAAAATTCAGTAAATTAAACAAAATATTTTGCTGACCGGATTGGGTGTGGCCGCTGATGGTCGTTTCGGTATAACAATTAATGGCCATCGCCAACGCCGGATTGCCATACACCACCGCATGCTCTCCCGATAAAATTAATTTGCCGGGCGTCCGTACGGTTAAATGGGTATGCTCGCCGGGCTTGGCGGATTTATTCGCTGCATAAACGGGAACTGAGAGACTGGCCGCCGCCACTTCCTCATAAGAGCGCTTGTGTTGCGATATCCGCGTTAAACGGTATTGACCCGTTTGATATTTTGGCAACAGGCAATCGCTGCCATCGACCGGCAATGGAAATGTGTAAAAAGTTTGATATTGATCATACGACAATTCCGTGCGATCTTTGATTAATGCCTGATTCCACGCAGAATCCAGATGCTGCCGGTAACCCGGCTGTACTTTTCCGGCAAAAAATTCGCCTACGCAACCCGAACCGTAACTGTACAATCCGATCATTTTGCCGCCAAGGTCTTCAGGATCGTTATCCAGCAACGACAATAAACTAACATACAGTGCAGCAGTATAGGAATTGCCAATATTTCGATTGTAGTGCAGGGAATGTTGCAGTTCGGCTTGGAGCTGTTCTTTACTGTCCATAACGGCATTATTGCGTTTTGCCAGCCATTTATGCGCTTTTTCCACCAGCCCCGGCACCGGCGCGTGATAACAAAACCGGGCAAAATCTTTGTATTCACGCTGTGCTGCTTCGCTGTATTGCGCCCAGGTTTCCAGAAGCACCTGCAGATAAACATCACACGAATATTTACCATCGACCAGGGCTTCTTCCCGGTAATATGGACGACCAGAAATCCATGACATCTTTGGTGTAAATACCGCTGACAGGCTCAATGGCGAGAATCCGCGGATTGGCGCTTAACAACAGCGCCACGGCGCCTCCTCCCTGGGAAGATTCACCGGAGGTATCCAGACCATAACGGGCGATATCCGCGGCAATGACGAGAATTTTTTTCTGCGGATTTTCGCGCAACATCGGCAATGCGAACTGGATAGCGGCTGTCGCGCTGTAACATGCCTGCTTCAGTTCAATCACGCGGCAACGCGCCGGCAAACCGAGCAGCCGATGCACATAAATACCGGAGGCTTTGGAAAAATCCAGACCACTTTCAGTCGCAAAAAGCAGATGGTCAATATCCTCAAGGCGGCCATGCGGCAACACACGGACCGCGGCGTTGGCGGCCATGGTGACGATATCTTCGCCGGGAGGCGGCACCGCCATCCGGTGTTGCCCTAAACCGACGTAATATTTGTCCGGATCTACACCACGTTTTTGCGCCAGCGTTTTTAAATCCAGATAATATTGTGATGAATAGAAGCCGATGGCGTCTATGCCGACTTCAGGCATGAGTTTTCTCCCGATCTGAACGTTTCTGCCGGCGATGCGCGACGCGCTCAAGCTGGATATGGCTGCGCATTAACTCTCCCTGATTGGTTTGCGCGGCCAGCAGGGAAATTTCGCCGCATAATACGGTGGCTGCGGCAATAATCGCCAAACGGCGTGCATTTTGCCCGGGTTGACGTTCTTCCAGACATCCCAGCATTTGCAAATTTTCGCGGACAAAATCGAGATGTTTACCGTTACCGATGGCGCCGACAATAATATTCGGGAGGGTCACGGAAAAATATAAATCCTCATTACGGACTTCGGCATGGACGATGCCTTGCGAGCCTTCGATAATATTCGCCGCGTCCTGTCCGGTGGCAAGGTAAAATCCCAATAGCATATTGGCGAAATGGGCATTGGCAGTGCGGATGCCGCCCGCCAGGATGGTGCCCAGCAGATTTTTTTTGATATGCAGATTCACCAGTTGCGCAGGCGTGGTTTTTAACCGGCTCTGACAAATTTCGGCGGGAATCGTGATTTCGGCGACGACATATTTGCCACGCCCCAAAATACCATTAATCGCCGAGACTTTTTTATCAACGCAAAAATTACCGGAAATGGAGACGTATCGTAGCGCGTGATGGCGCTCCAGTATCCAGCTCAACAGGGCATCCGCGGCCTTGGTAACCATATTATGTCCCGAGGCGTCGCCGGTTTGCAGCGAAAACCGAATATATATTAGATTACCGACGACCTGGCCATGCCAATCCTGGAAAATGGCAAACCGGCTGGTCGCCGCAACGATATCTATAAATGCTCCGCGCTGCTGCTCCAGATCGATGAGCACCTGTTGGGCGTGAATAGCGTTAGGGGCTTCCACTAATACGGAACGGGTCATGCAATCGTGCAGGATGACGGCGTGAATGCCGTCGGTCAGACGGGAAACCCGCGCGCCGCGGTCGGTGGACGGCCAAAGTGGCGATTCAAAGGTTGCCAAAGGCACCTGCACCTCGTCATTCACTTCCGGCCCAACGATCCTGATCGGACCAATCGTTTTCATGGGAATCGCTGCCACGCGATCAGGCTGCTTCAAGTTTCAATCTCCTCATCAGGAAAACTCAGTCAGTGGCAAAGTATATCTAACTTTCCCCAAACTGAGAAGAGAGGGGTCAAGTCTCGAATATTTAATTTAGATATTCGAGACTTGACCCCCATATCCATATTTGTTATTTTTCGATTCGAGTAGACGGTAGATTTTTAACCAGTAGAGGTTCATCCATGAAAAAGTACGTTATAGACAGTATATTACAACGAAAATTAAACAATTTAGTGGAAAAAAAACAAAGCTTACAAAGAGAAAGTAAAACTTTGAGAGACTCTTTGGGATCGGGATTTGATGTAGTTTCATTAAAAGAGGAGCTACTTTCTCTTAAAAAAGAATTACGCCCAGAATATTTACCAATCAGAAGAGAAGGAATAGATAGTGAAGGCCGGATCGTAATATGCTACGTCAGCACTAGTCAGTGGAAGAAAGAACAAAGTGAATTAAAAAATAAGATCAGTAAAATTTCTGAAAAATTAGCAATAGCAAAGCAACAGCGGAATTTAAACCTTGCATCGAAACATTTAGGAAAACTGATTAGGCAATTTAAAAAAGAACTTCAGACTTTCGATCCCGCTTCAAAGGAAGCCCGGCATCACCTGAAACTGATGACGAACGCTTTCCAAGATCATCATGCTGTTTTGTCGGTTAAGCGACCCAGAAGTTCGGCAGCTAAATTTTTTGATTCCTTACGCCCTTCACGCCCAACTCACACCGTGGAATTAATCACTGATTTCTTAGACCACGTTAAGAAGCTGACTGAAACAACAAGCTTTAAGGTTACCCAACCCTACTTACTGTTTTCTCCCCATGAAGCGAAAGAGTTGCGTAATCAAATTTATATTGTTGAAAATGGCAGAGGGGGCCAAGTCTCGAATAATTAATTTAAATGCAGAGGGGGTAAGTCTCGAATATTTAATTTAGATATTCGAGACTTGACCCCCTCCAATCTGATCCCTCCAATTCTCATTGGTGGCAAACTGTACAAAAATTGTCTATAATCTTCTTATACTTAATACTTCCTTAAGGATTTCTGTAGTAAATTATATAGAAATATATAATAACTAAAAATAGGTTTAATCATGAAATATACAAAAATGTGTACTTTATTAACCCCAGTTTTGAGTTTCCAGGCAGCACAGATTCGTTTTCCCGCGACTTGATCGGATAGGCTCAGTTTAAGGATTTTTTTCCCAAAAGACGCCGTCATTGCGAGCGCCAGCGAAGCAATCCAGTACAGAATTTCTACAAAGTTCGTACTGGATTGCTTCGCTGGCGCTCGCAATGACGGCTAAAATTCCTTAAACTGACGCCTATGCGACTCGATCGCGGATCCAGTGCATCGTGCTTTTACGTATGCTGTTGATTCAACAACAATAAAACTCAAAACTGAGGTTTTATTAGGCTGTGCAGTGATCTGTACGATAATTTCCCCTTTGACTTTAGCGGAGAACGGGAATCTTATTCAATTGGACAATCAAACAAACGGAACAACCCTTTATGTGCAAGGGGAAGTTGATGGGGGAACTCTTTTATCTCCAGATCTTCACCCATGGGATATCGGTTGTGTAGGCAACTACCGTACTGATGAATGGTATAGGCTTAGTTCTCCTGGACCCCAAACGCCTGGAAGCCAGACCTGGACAGCTGAAACAACGAGTAAAGATCCAGTTCAGACTGACTGTGGAATGGCTTCAGGCTTCCTCAGAATTAAAGATGAACAAGACTATAGTGTCTGCGATATAAGCTATAGCTTCCCAAATTCACAAGGTTTAAACGTTAGAACATCTTATCCTGGTTACACCTGTAGTAAACCACCCGAAAGTGACAATAAAATCATAATCAGTAAACCACCACAATCACTAAAGAAATAGGAGAATAGGGGGTCAAGTCTCGAATATTTAATTTAAATATTCGAGACTTGACCCCCTGACCCCTTGACCCCCTATCTGGAATCAGAAATAAATCTTGTTCCAAAGATTTTCAATAAATTCTTGCCAGGGAAGCACTTCGATGGTGAAGCCCGTTTTTGTTTTCAATTGCCTTTTTCTTGGGGCTTGACAGACCACTAAGGCATAGTGTGGATGGTAATCTTCACAAAAAGCATTCAAACCCTCCAAATCACTTAGTTCAGGAGTTTCTTTGATTTTAACTTCAATGGCGATTTGTCCTTCTGCAATCACAAAATCTACTTCTAATCCCGATTTGCTACGCCAATATTGAATGGGATAATCTAATTCATTAAGTCCTATGTACGCCGTAATTTCCATAAAAATAAAATGCTCAAACGCCTTACCGGCATCACCACCCTTCAAGATTTGAATTTTCTTCCTGGTTAAGTAGTGCGCTACACCGACATCAAATAAATAAAATTTAGGTATCGTAGAAATTAAATCACGTTTAACTTTTTTAAAAAAAGGATATACAAAGTAACCGATTAAAGTGTCAACTAATATTTGATAATATTCTTTGACTGTTTTGGCATCTATGGCACAATCGCGAGCCACATTGGCGTAGTTAATCATTTCGCCATGGGTAAAACCAACGAGATCTAAAAATCTTGCAAATCCAGGCAAGTTCCTCACCAATCCCTCTTCCTGTATCTCTTCTTTCAGATAAATATTGATATAAGCTCGTAAGGAACGCTGGGGATGATCACTTAAATAATGACTGGGTAAAAGCCCATGATTAAAAGCTCTCATTAAATCGAAGTGAGGAATTTCTTTATAAATCAGAGGATAGAATGTGAATGACCAGGCTCTTCCTCCAAGCAAATTAGCAGCTCCTCTTTTCAATTTTCGCGCACTGGATCCACATAATATGAACCCAATTTTTTTATGCTCAATCAGCCAATGAATTTCGTTCAATAACACTGGAATTTTTTGAATCTCATCCACAATTACGCCCCGGCGTAATTGATCATCCGAAGCCGCCAGTAGTTCTTCCCGGAAAATATGTGGCGCGGCAAGTAATCGCGCGAAAGTGTCTGTGAGTAACAAATCATAGTAAATAGCATCAGGATAAAAATGCTCTAAAAAGGTAGATTTACCAGTACTTCTGGCGCCCCAAATAAAGGCAGATTGCCCAACAGGAATTTTTGGATTAAAAAATATTTTAAACATATAACCATCTGATTTTAAATAAATAAAATTGTACTTAAAAGGAGATAACTCCGTTTAAAGCGTCTTTAAAAGGAATATATTCCTTTTAAGTTAAAATTACAAGAAAAGGGGTCAAGTCTCGAATATTTAATTTAAATATTCGAGACTTGACCCCCTATAAAAAAGAGACGGCTCTTTTGTTGTTTTTTTCAGAAAGGGATGTTTTTTGCGTCAGGGTGATACCCCCGAAAATCCCAGGGCGGCGCAGCGTTAGGCACTTTGAGTGACTCCCTGCGTATTCCCGGATTCAACGGCTATTTCCGGAAGTGGGTCCAGGAACACAAACCCACATTAAATGCGTTTCCAAATTTGACCAATTGCAATTCTTCAGCAATAATCTCGGTTTTTGCTGAAATTAGCTCTGGAGCGGGCGAACTTTGAATAACAATGCCATTATTGCCATCAAAAATCTGACCAAGCGGTATCCCCATACCCGGCGCCTGGCGCTGGATAATTTAAATTTAATTATCGCAAGGGGGGATTTTTTTGGGCTGATAGGGCCTAATGGCAGTGGCAAAACAACTCTTATTTCAATTCTTTGCGGTTTACTGAAAGCGACCAGCGGTCATGCTGTTATCGCAGGGCGTGTCATTCCCAAGCATTTGAATGAGGTTAAACCATTGTTTAATCTGGTCCCCCAGGAAATTGCGTTGTACCCGACCCTCACCCTCAAAGAAAATATCAACTTTTTTGGACGCATGTATGGCCTCGCGCCGCAAATACTCAAAGAACGCGCTGAAGAATGTCTGCATATCTCTGGACTGCAAAATTTCATTGACCAGCAGATCCAGACCTTTTCGGGCGGGATGCAACGCCGGGCTAATTTGATCATTAGCCTGATTAACCATCCGGAAATTTTATTTTTAGATGAACCGGCTGCGCACGTGGACCCCCAATCGCGCCATTTAATCTTTGAAATTTTAATGAGGCTGAACCAAAAAGGCACGACCGTTCTCTACACCACCCATTACCTGGAAGAAGCCCAGCAATTATGCACGAGGGTAGCCATACTCGATAACGGAGTTATTCTCGGAGATGATTCGCCGGCCCAGTTAATCCGGAAATTTCCCGGCGCCAATAATTTATCGGATGTGTTTTTCCATCTCACCGGCAAACAATTACGAGATGATGTATGATCATGAAACTGACGGCGGTATTTAGTAAAGAATGGCGACTGCTTTGGCGTGATAAAATCGGCCTTATATTTTTATTTATTTTACCGATGTGTCTGGTGCTGTTTATTACGCTCACCAGCAGCCAGGAACCGGATAGACCCCGCCAGTTAAAGCTGGTTTTAATCAATCAGGACTCCCAAGGCAATATCAGCAAAGCCCTGGTGACCGGGCTAAATAAAATCAAAAATTTTACTATCGCACAGTCTCCGATTAAGAATGCAACTCAAGTGTCGAGAGCTCAAAAATCTGTCGCTGCCGGCGACTATCAGGCGGTGATCATTATTCCTTCGCAATTCAGCAAGCAAATCAATGACAAAGTGCAACAACACATTCAGCCACGCACAGCTCAAGTCTCTGAACCAGCGGATATTAAAATATTATTTGATCCTGCCTTGCCCAAAAATTTCCAGGACGATATTGCCGCAGCTCTGCGCTTGCTTTCTCAAACGATCGAATTACAATTGTGGCAGCAGGTCATCAGTCAATTGACCTCCAAACCCGCACCCGCGATGGATCCAAATAAAACCGGAATCATCACTATTCATACGGATTATGTACCCACGGCAAATTCTCAAAGCGTTGTGCAGCCTAACGACGTTCAGCAGAACGTGCCCGCATGGGCATTGTTCGGCATGTTTTTCATTATCACTCCGTTATCGGGAATGATCGTTAAAGAAAAGCGGCTGGGGGTTATGGATCGTCTGGCGCTGGCTCCGGTATCATTGCACACAGTGATTTGGGGCAAAATTATCGCATTTGTCTGCGTTAATCTATTGCAGCTGATTTTGATGTTAGCGGTAGGCGTGTTTATCCTTCCCCTCCTTCACCTCCCAACTTTGGACGTGACCAGCCGTCCCGGAACTATACTCGCCGTTGGCCTTTCTGCTTCTTTAGCCGCCACCGGATTCGGCATGCTGATCGGGTCTTTAGTCAAAACACCGGAACAGGCCACTGTCATCGGCCCATTTATCATCGTCATCCTCGCCGCAATCGGCGGAATTTTTGTGCCTGTGTATTTACTACCCGAAGGCCTGAAAAAGCTCACGCAATTTTCGCCGATGTCCTGGGCCCTGCAATCCTTTATTGATATCTTCGTGCGTGACGCCAATATTTCGCAAATTTTACCTAATATTGCTAAATTACTGGCCTTTGCACTGGTGACTATTCTCCTCGCCTCCCTCACTATGGGCCGCCGCCGGCGCTAACGAAGGACTCTTCTTGATAATATTCACTATTGTTGTTATAAATAGCCGTTTCCTATCCTGGAGGTACCATTGAGCGAATTTTGCAATAACCACAATGACGCTATCGTTTCTTTTGATTCCGAACCTTTAATTCTGGTCAATGATGAGGATCAGGAAATTGGTCACCAGGATAAACTGAGCTGTCATTCGGGAGCGGGAATACTGCATCGGGCCTTTTCCCTATTTATTTTTAATGAAACCGGGGAACTGCTATTACAACAGCGCAGCGTGCGTAAACAGCTCTGGCCTCTTTACTGGTCTAATAGTTGCTGCAGTCATCCGCGCCGCGGCGAAACCATGGAAGACGCTATTGTCCGCCGCTCCCAACAGGAGCTAGGCATCACAACGCAATTTCAATATTTATATAAATTCAAGTACCAGGTACCTTACAGCGATATCGGAGCGGAACATGAGTTGTGCTGGGTATTTGTCGGTCGCAGCGACGGGCCGGTGAGGGTTAATGAAAATGAAATCGCGGGCTGGCGCTATATCAGCGCGACGGATCTGGAGAAGGAAATGCAGCAAAACCCTCATCATTTTACTCCCTGGTTTAAGCTCGAATGGCAGCGTTTAACCCAGGATTACCGTTCCGTATTGGCTGCCTTGCATGTACAGTTGCCCCTCACAGGAGTTTAATTATGAGTATTCCCCTCGTTCAAACTTATCGCATTGCCCGTTATTTACTGGGCAAAAAAATTCGCGGCGAAAAACGCTACCCGCTGGTGTTAATGCTGGAACCTTTGTTTCAATGCAACCTGGCATGCGCGGGCTGCGGTAAAATCGATTATCCGGATGACATCCTCAAAAAAAGGCTCACCGTCGAACAGGCTTTAAACGCTGTCGACGAATGCAATGCGCCGATGGTCTCCATTCCTGGCGGCGAACCGCTGATTCACAAGGACATGGCGGAAATTGTCAGAGGCATTGTCGCGCGAAAAAAATTCGTTTACCTGTGCACCAATGCTTTATTACTCGAAAAGAAAATCGATGAGTACGAACCTTCTCCTTATTTAACTTTTTCCATCCATCTCGACGGTAACCGGGAGCGTCACGATGCATCGGTATGCCGCGAAGGTGTTTATGACAAGGTCATTGAAGTCATCCAGCTGGTTAAGCGCAAAGGATTTCGCGTTAATATCAATTGCACTTTATTTCAGGGGGAATCCGCTGACGAAGTAGCGGAATTTTTTGACTCGGTGACCGGGATGGGTATCGATGGCATTACCATGTCGCCAGGTTTTAGCTATGAACATGCGCCGCGTCAGGATGTTTTTCTTACCCGCACTAAAACCAAACAATTATTTCGCGATATCTTCAAACATCAAAAAAATACCCGTCAAAAACGTTGGCCAATCACCCAGTCCAGTTTGTTTATTGATTTCCTAAGCGGCAACCAAACCTATCACTGCACACCATGGAGCAATCCCACCTATAATATCTTCGGCTGGCAAAAACCATGTTATTTATTGGTAGACGAAGGCTATGCCCCTACTTTTAAAGCATTAATGACAGAAACCGAATGGGACAACTACGGCACCGGCAGCAACCCGAAGTGCGATAACTGCATGGCGCATTGCGGTTATGAGGGTACAGCGATTAATGATACTTTCTCCAGACCGTGGAAGGCGGTTAAAGTGGCGCTGAGAGGTCCGCGCACCACCGGACCCATGGCCCCGGAACTGCCCATCAAATACAGCCAGAATCAGAAACCCCTTGGCGCCGTCGCCAGCGTTTCCGTAGACCAATTGCGCAAAACCGCCAACAAGGATAGGTCGCTATGAGCCTTTCTATCCGCGGGCTGCTTCGAAGTAAACGGGAACAGCAGTTCCCGCTTTATAATCAATACCTCAATCATCAATTATTGCATGTACTTAAGACGCTCGGCTTTGACAAGCAATATGTTCGCGCTGAAAAACAGTATCTGTTTGATGAGGAAGGCCAACGTTATCTCGATTTGCTCAGCGGTTACGGCGCTTGCTTCCTGGGTCGAAACGATGAACGAATTATCAAAGCCCTGAAGGAAACCATGGATGCGCAACTGGCCAACATGGTGCAGTTTGACGCGCCGCTGTTAGCCGCCTGTTGCGCGGAAAAACTGGCGCACCATTTGCCTGCCTCGCTGACCAAATTTTTCTTTTGCAATTCCGGCACGGAAGCCGTGGAGGGGGCGATTAAATTTTCCCGCGCCGCCACCCGCCGTGAAAAGCTCCTGTCCTGCGACGCGGCATTTCATGGGTTAACCACCGGCTCGCTGGCTTTAAATGGCAGCGAAATCTTCAGAAAAGATTTCACGCCACTGCTGGCAGCGGAACGCGTACCTTTTAACGATCTCGACGCGCTGGAAAAAGCATTAAAAACCAAAGAATTTGCCTGTTTTGTGATCGAACCCATCCAGGGCAAAACGGTGAATATTCCTCACGCTGATTATTTGCCGCAAGCTTCCATGCTTTGTCAAAAATATGGAACTTTACTGGTGCTGGATGAAATCCAAACCGGCATTGGGCGCACCGGAAAATTTCTGGCCTCGCAACACTGGCCCGATACCGATGCGGATATCGTCACGTTATCGAAGGCGTTATCGGGAGGATTTGTTCCTGTCGGCGTCATCGCCATGAAACCGTGGATTTTTGAAAAAACTTTTCGCAATATGGAACATGCTGTGGTGCATTCCTGCACTTTTGGCCGTAATGATTTGGCAATGGCCGCGGCGCTGGCCACCCTGGATATTCTCGACGAAGAAAATATCCTCACTCAGGCCAGCGAAAAAGGCCTGAAATTGTTGACGCGTCTGCAGGAAAAATTACTGCCCTTTGAAATGGTGAAAGAAGTCCGCGGCAAAGGCATGATGATCGGCGTGGAATTTCGGCCACCAAAAAGCCTGGCGCTCAAAGCCGGGTGGACATTATTAGAAGCGGCGAATAAGGGATTATTCTGTCAACTGATTATTATCCCACTGTTTAGGGATTTCCGGATGCTCACCCAGGTAGCCGGCCCCAACTGTCATGTGATTAAATTACTGCCGCCGGTATGCATGAGCGACGACGATATCGAAGATACCGCCAACGCTTTTGAACAGGTCGTCGCTCTCGCCCATCGCTTCCCGGGCGCGATCTGGGACCTGGGAAAAACCCTGGCAAAACATTCGTTAAAAAGTGTATAGACAATGAAACACCATTTAACAGATAAACGGTTATATTAACTAAACCTTAATAAAAACTTAAAGACACCGAAATTGCACCTTACGACAATTGGCAAGAAATTTCCTGGACGAGTGGTAAAAAACCTGGCTGGGTCCTGCAAATCCCCGATTTATTTTTTCTTAAAAAAAACATTTGATAATACCCAAAAAGAGCATTATCATACCTTTTATGGGCATAGAAAAACATAAAAATATTCCCGGAGAAATGGCGCTTTTTTCAAAAGTCCAACGACAGATTTTAGCCTTGTTTTTTAATCACACCGATGAAAGTTTTCATACCAACGAAATCATCCGCAGGATTGGCAGCGGCTCAGGAGCTATTCAAAGAGAACTAAAAAAATTAACGCTCTCAGGATTACTGACTATTCAAAAAATCGGCAACCAAAAACGGTATCAGGCTAATCCAGACTCTCCTATTTTCTCCGAACTTAAAAATATTATTATGAAAACTTTTGGATTAGCTGATCGCATACGCGATATTCTTAAACTCATATCTGCACAAATTCAGGTCGGGTTCATTTATGGCTCTGTTGCCAAAGGAGAAGCCACCACTCAGAGTGATATTGACTTAATGTTAATCAGTAATAAGCTAACCTATGCTGATGTTTACCCATTATTCGAAGATATTGGAACTGAATTAAAGAGAACCGTAAACCCAACCATTTATTCTCCAGCAGAATGGGCGCGTAAACTTAAAGAGAAAAATAATTTTATTATAAGTGTTCTGGAACAACCCAAAATCTTTTTAATAGGGGATGATTATGAGCTTAGAACATTTAGTTAAGACAGGACAACTTAAAGCTGAGCCTAAGAACGCAATCGAACTCAGAGGCCTGATTCAATCTGGTCAAGCGCGTTTACGGGATGCAACCCGACAAGATCTGGCATTAGAAAGCCGCTTTGATTTAGCCTACAATGCCGCTCATTCTTTGGCTTTGGCTGCATTACGATATCATGGATATCGATCATTAAATCGATATTTAGTTTTTCAAGCCTTGCCTTATACAACAGGCCTTGGCCCGGAAGTATGGCGAATACTAGCTAGGTGCCATGAAAAAAGAAATCTGGCTGAATATGAAGGCCACATTGAGATTGAAGATCAATTACTAAAAGATTTAATCAAGGCGACCCAACTCTTAGAAGACAAAGTTAAAATCTTTTTACACAATGAAAAAATTGTGGCCTCTTAAATGGATTTACCCATGCCGGTTCATTATTCGATTTCCTGGCGGAGCACCCCTGGTTTGACATGGAATAATATTTTCTATAAACTTAGTTTAAATATTTAAGGCGTCTTGATATGATTTTAGCAAAACATTCGTTAAAAAGCGTATAGACAATGAAACACCGTGTAACAGATGAAATCAAAAAAGTAGAATTATTCCAACTCACTCGCGAAGAATTAAAGGCGATTCGCAAAATTGACCACATCACTGAAGAAGAGAATAAACCCATTGGCAGTATTTTAAATAAATATTGCAATACCGTTTTGTCCTTCGTCCGCTTGGCTATTTACAATCAAAAAGTCCGGAAATGGTGTCGCGAAAACAATCAGGCGGTGTGGCGGGATTATCTGGATGATATCGGAAAATTTAAAACATTTTCCTGTGAATTCAAAACCCCGAAAAAACTACCCATTTTCGATTTGCTGGCCGGGTTGATGTTAACCTGCGAATATCTCGATGAAATGGAACCTGAAAAAAAGATCGTGATTCTGTATGTCGCCATGGAAGTTTTTAATTCATTTCATGCCGTATGCTCGATAACCAGAATGGTTGTGGAAGGATTAAAAACCGGAGAAAAAGAGATCGCATCCATGACAAAAGTTCTAGATAAGTTTGCACCTCTTCACGGCTGCCCCGGTTATTTGCTTTATAGCTGGTTTACTCAGAATATGGGTGAACGCTTTCTGGAACAAAAGCGAGAAACTGAAGCATCCGGAGCTTTGCATCTGGGTTATCAATTTTTATTAACCGCTGCCAAACTGGAAAAAGAAAGCGGCCCTGAGATTCACAATGCCGCGTATGGAGATATCCCTCATTTTTTATCGATCATAGACCCGCAATTTGATAAATCTTCGCCGCAACAAACATTTCCATCAATAATTTCAGTTTATGAAAATCGTTTCTCTACTTTCATTTCCCCCATAAAGCTATCCGCGCAGGACACAGCTTCAAACCTGAGCAGGGACTGGATTAAGTCCCGGAGCGCTCAGACATTTTCCCCTCTCCCATAATGGGCATACGCGTCAAGTTAAGGATTTTTCTCCCGGAAAATGCCGTCATTGCGAGCGAGAGCGAAGCAATCCAGTACTGAATTTCTACAAAGTTCGTACTGGATTGCTTCGCTCACGCTCGCAATGACGGCGTTTTTCTAGAGGGGAAATTTTTAGGTCAATTAGGTGGTGGTTAATCCTGGACGTTCGGTTGTTTTTTCGGTTTGTCCAACCGGTGACGATGTTTTCCCGCGGCTGCTGTCGGAATAAATATTAATGCGACCCTGAGAGACAGCTCTGATGGAAAGAGAAATATTCTCTTTCGCCGAAGTTTGGCTGCCTGGATCTTTTATTCCGAGCGGAATTTTAGCCGCTGGTTTTTTTGGGTTCAACGTTAATAAATCAGTCATGAGCGCATCAATCTCAAAGACCTTTCTTTTAAAATCTTCATAACTTTGTCCAGCGTCTTTGGAGGTTTCTGAAGTAACGATAATGGCACTGAGCGCCGTATTAAAAAGATTATTATTTAATAAATCGGGATTATCTAATGCTCTATCTAAAAGCTTATTCAGCTTATCGGAAATATCCAGCCGATCCGCATGAGCGAATAAATCAGCCATTGATATTAATTTTCCATTTACCTTTATCTCCTGAAATATTTCATTGAGTATCATTTGCTGTTTTTTTGTAAGGATCGCTTTTAACGCGACTAACGAACCCCAATCGTTATTGGAATCCGCGGTTGTTCTGGTCAATAAATCTTTCGGCAGGGCCGCGTCGATTTGAATAAATACCTGTTTCAAAACTTTAAAATTATTAATAAGATCTTTTGAGTCTTTTGGTTTTAGGTTATAGTATTGGAAAAAAACATTTAATTTAGACCGCAATTGTGGAAATGAATCCAATAATTTTTGGTAATTGTTAAAATAACTGGATTTGATATCTTTATTTTCATCCAGCAGCACTGTTTTCAGGCTGACAGTTTCCGGATGAGTGACCAACCGAACCCGATCTTCAGTGACATATTTTATAAAATCCTCTTTTGTACAGGAAATTGTTTGGTTGTTTAATTTAACTTTGTCCCCTAATAATAATTTCATTTTTTCAAATACGGCACGGGTTTCTGTTTGAGTTAAATTTTTAATTATAATTTCTTTATTGTCGGGACTTAAATCTAATTTACCTCTACAAAAAAAATGATCCTGATAAGGGATTTCTACAGCCCGTAATGGAACACCTTCGCGGCTATACATTCTGGTGGATTTTGACAGCAAATGTTCTAAGGCCACAACGGCGGCAGGCAGATTTTTATCTCTCTTTTCAATATCAATATAATATTTGAAATTGTTTTCCAGGGAATCAATTCGTCTATTCACTATCAGTTTATAGTCATTCACGGTTTCTTGATAACCTTGCAATATCTTATAACAATCCGAACCTTCTTCTACTTCTTTCTTCAATTCCTCTATCTCTTTTACAAAATTATCCAGAAGTTTAAGAATCTCATCTCTCCTGTTGATGATCTGTATGGCTCCCTGCAATTTATCAATAAAAGGCGTGTCATCGATCATTGATAAATTACGAAAAGCAAGATGGCGTCCCCAGCCTAACTTGGAATCTGAATTAAATTGTTTATAATAACTATTAAATAGCCTCCCATCCTCACGCAACTCTATCGTATCGGCTTTCTTAAGCCCACTGTCAATAATAAAAAGGTCAAAGTTTAGCAGCATTTTATTTTGCCCCTCTTTTCCCATGGAATCGGGGTCCTGAAATAAAAAATTGAGCATACCGAACAGGCCAAAATCATGACCTAAAATCATATTCGGACTCATGTTTTCTAAAACCGGCTGCGTGTAACCGCTACAAAGATTCTTATGAATTGCCGCGATGGCCTTGGCGTTCTCCCAGCTTTTTTGCCTTCTTATTAAAGTTAACAGACAACGCCGGCACGATAATGGTTTTTTCATTTTTGTATTCAGCCAGTTTGCCTTTTTCTGGGGTATTTCTGAGCTGATCAATAGACATTTTAACCAGACCCAGCTTCATATCCGAAGCACTCGAGGCACCCAAGAAAAGTCTGGAGATGCCTATCCCCAATAATTCTCCCAGGATGGTATCGTGATTCGCGGGTTTAACCTGAGACAGTAAATTTTTACCGAATTTCGTCATCCCTGGGGGGTTATCGAATAATAATCCCGGGTCCACTCCCTCCATTTTTCTACCTATTATTCTTTTCGATTCGACACCATTATTGTCGGTATAATCAACAATACCGTTTTTTGAGACCATACCTGCCGCGATGTCGGGAGCAGACTCTTTGATATCAGATTTGCCCGGAATGATAAAGGAACTTTTCTGTTTGTCTTCTGTGTTATTGTTATTCATCTTTTTTTGACTAAATTTTTTTTAATTTCAGTTACTGGTTTAGGTACTATTTTAATAGAGAAACATTAAGGGCATATTAATTAAAGCTTAAGAAAAACTTAAAGCCGCTGTCAAAGTTAATTATTGTACCAATGACGGGCGACCATAATCAGAAAAGGCAGTGAAATAAATTGTAAGATTAAGATAAATAAAATTACCCATACCAGGGAAATATCATAGAGCACACCCATCACTGCACTTCCTGAAAACCAGGCGACGCCATAACCCATATTAAAAATTCCATAGGCAGAAGCGCGTTTATTGGGGTTCACCATTTCTCCTACCACGGCGCGCATGAGCGAGCCGTGCGCACCCATGCCCACGGCCCATAGCACCACACCCAGCAGGGCTAAATAAAAATTTCCCAGAAAAACCAGCGGCGCGAATAACGCGGAAATAAACGTAACGATGACCAATATCCAGAACCCAAAGCGGTCATACAGACGCCCCAGCGCCAAAGCCGCCGCACCATCGACGCCCATGGCGATGGCATATGACAAGGGGATCCAGGCGGGAGACAATAAATTTTTTTTCTCAAAATGATAAGCGACCAGTGGAAAATCCGCAAAACCCGCCGCGACAAATAATGCGCCAATAAAATAATACCAATAAATTCGTGGAATACCTTCGGAATGAAATTCGATGGATTTAACGCTTAACTGATGAGGATGCGGATAGATTTTTTTAGCGAACACCAGCGTCGCTATCGCCAGCAGCGCCGGTATGGCGAGTATCGCAAAAGCCAGCGGATAATCGCTACCGCCTTTAAAATACAAGACTGCCGCGACAATTAACGGACCGCACATGGCGCCGATTTGGTCCATGGACTCATGAATGCCGAATCCCCAACCCATGCCCAGATGGTCGCCGGCATGGGAAAGCATAGCGTCCCGCGCCGGTGTGCGGATGGCTTTTCCCAAGCGTTCCATAATAATAAATACCGCTGCCATCGGCCAGTGGTGCGTCAAGGCCAAAAGCGGAACGGCGAGCAAATTAACGAGATAACCGACGATGGTGATCGTCCAGTATTTTTGCGTGCGATCTGCAAAATAACCGGACACGATGCGTAGCGCGTATCCGACCAATTCTCCCAGACCCGCCACAAAACCCACCACGGCAGCGCTGGCCCCCAATATGGCCAAGAAAGGACCGGTGATGCTGCGCGCGCCCTCGTAAGTGACGTCCGCAAACAAACTAACGACGCCGAGTATGATGACAAATCGCAGCGCATGTTTACGATCCATCATTATCATTTCAGACAAATTGGGACTGAGAGGAAGTTTCGAGCTCTGCTTCAGGCGAGGGCTGTTGGGACGGAAGTGTCTGGCTAATAAATTTTGCCGCAATATGCAGTGCGGATTTTGCCACTCCAAAAGCGCGCGCCAGTTGAATCAGGTCTTTCATTCCCGAGGGTTTTCCAAACAATCGGCCCGCTAAAGCCCAATGACGAATTTCGCCGGTCGCGGTTAAGCTCTTCAGTAACCAATGAGGGATGGCTGTTTCAGCCGTATCGACAATACTGCGCACGGCAATAAACCGGGAGTCTTCCTGTAACGCGACCGCGGCGATGGCGGCGCTTTCCATATCGATGGCTGTGGCGCCATAGCGGCTGAACAATTGACGCTTATCCGCAGCGGACGTCGCCATTTGGTCGACCTGCAAAATCGCACCCTGACTAATTCCAACCCCAAAATTCATTTTATTTTGTAACTGATCGCGCCAGAGCCTATCCACGGCAAAAATCCGGCGATCCTGATCGATAATCTGATTAGGCAGAATAAGTCGCCCAGGAGGCGCATAGCGGTCTAACCCGGCCGCGGTGCCCCAACTCACCAACGCTTTTGCGCCCATGCCGAGCACATGCATGGCTCCGGCGCGGGCTCGGTCTGCCCCCATGCCGGAAATGTGAAGAATCAGATTATCAGCTAATGAAACCGTCTGCCCAACCGCCAGTTTTTGTGGGGTCAGACTTCGCGCTTCAACGGGCAGAGCCACCAGAATCGCAATAGCATGATCTTTACTCATTCCCAGCGGCCAAACGACGGTACTCGGCCAACGCCCACAGGGGGAAGTATTTGCAGTAGCCGTGATAACGTAAATAAAAAACTCGGGGAAATCCTGGGGCGGTAAACCATGGATCGTGCCAAAAACCATCTGTTTGCTGATTACGCAGTAAATAACGGATGCCCCGCGCCACCGCGGATGAATGTACTTCGCCCGCGGCCATTAAGCCCAACAAGGCCCAGGCTGTTTGATAGGAGGTACTGGGCTGGCTATCTTCCGTCCGCTGCTCATAGCTTTGGTTGCTTTCACCCCAGCCACCATCGGCATGTTGTTTGGCTTGCAGCCAATCGACTCCCCGGAGAATAGCCGGGTGCAGAGGATCTACCTTCGCAGTCTCCAAAGCGACCAATACCGACCAGGTTCCGTAAATATAATTGGTACCCCAACGCCCGAACCATGAGCCATCAGGTTCCTGTTCCTGAAATAAAAATTCCAGACAACGCGCGATCACGTTCCGGTCCTGCGGACGATTCAGAGTCGAAAAAAATGTCACACAGCGTGCGGTGACGTCGCTGGTGGGCGGATCCAGCAGTGCGCCGTGATCGGCGAAAGGAATTTCGTTGAGATAAAAATGCATGTTATTTTGATCAAAAGAGGCATATCCACCATTACGGCTTTGCATACCGGCCAGCCAATCCGCTGCGCGGCGGATCGATTCAGCATAGTGAGGCGAACCCTGCTGATGCATGGCCCAACCCGTCACTCCGGTGTCGTCCAGATCAGGATAGTAGCTATTACCGTATTCGAACGCCCACCCGCCCGGCGCCAGCTGGGGGTTGTATTCCCGCCAATCGGCCGGGCCGTCTAATATTTGCAAAGGCTGGAGCCAGTCTAGCGCCCGGGACGCTGCCTGAAGTCCGCGATCAGATCCTTCAGCCTGTAACGTTAAAGCGGATAAGGCGGTATCCCATATCGGAGAAAGACAGGGCTGACAGTAGGCTGAACCGGAATGAATGACTAATAAATTTTTTAAAGCCTGGCGGGATTGCACGCGGTAGGGATGGTCGTAGGCATATCCCAGTAACGCCAGGGCTTCATAAGCACTTGCCATCGCCGGAAATATCGCCCCTAAACCATCTTCGCCGTTTAACCGGGCTGTAAACCACTGTTCGGCTTTGGTAATGGCACAGCGCCGCATTTTTTTGGGAATGAGCGGTTCAATCGCGCGGCCAATTTTATCCAGGGCGAGAAACACTCTGCTCAAAAGTGAATGAGTTTTGAAGTAATGCCGTTCCTGATCGGCAGGTACGATAAATAACTCGGCGATTTGCACATGATGGGGATTTTTCGCGCGCGGTTTCAAACTGCATAAAATAAATAGGGGTACCATCACCGTCCTTGACCAGTATGAAACTCTTCTTAAGTGGAAAGGGAACCAGTGCGGCAGCAGCATCACTTCAACGGGAATAAAGGGCACCGCTCGCCAGGGCGCCTGGCCAAACAACGCTAGGGTAATACGGGTAAAGACATTGGCTTGCGCAGCGCCGCCTGCCTGCAAAATGCATGCCCGGGCGCGCTGCATGTGCGGCGAATCGGGAGAATCTCCGGTCATTTTCAGTGCATAATAGACTTTTACCGTGCAGCTAAGATCCGCCTTACCTCCATAATAAAGAGGCCAGCCGCCCGCTTCGTTCTGTTTTTCGCGCAGATAAACAGCTATTTTTCGCTCTAATACACTATCGATTTCGTCCATATAGTGCATCATCATTATATATTCTGCGGAAATAGTGCAATCAGCCTCGAGTTCGAAACACCAATGCCCATCTTCACGTTGAGCCGTTAATAAGGCCTCGCGGGCATTTTCAATGGCGGTCGATAAAGTAGCTGTCTCTTCCGCAAGCTGGAATATTTCGGTCATACCATTTCTCGGGTCAGCCATTTGAACAGGTAATTCAGAAGAGGATTATAACGGCAACTCAAATTCGCGGTCAGGATGGTGGTCTTTAATACACGTCTTTTTACTTTGACCTGAGCTCCCGAGCGAAACAGAGGATTCTGGTAAATATTACGTAATGTTAACGCCGCCAGACCAATCGCCCATAAGGCAAATCGTCGGATGCCGAGTTCATGAGCGGGTATTAAAAGCGTATAATTTAAGGCATTCTGTAAATGCTCCCGAGCGACCTTGATGAGCTGCTGCAACGCCAGTGCAAACGCCTGAGGGTTATCGCCTGGTTTATAGGTCTGTAAATCCAGGCCGTGGCGCTGAAAAACATCGCGAGGCAGCCAGCACACGCCTCGCTGGTGGTCCTCCCAAAAGTCTTTCAGGATATTCGTCATTTGCAGTCCCTGACCAAAGGAAACCGCCAAAGACATGAGCTTCTGGCGCTGGAGTGCGATTTCGCTGGAATATTCGCAGAATAATTCCGTCAGCATTTCACCGACGACTCCGGCCACATAATAACAATAGCGATCCATTTCGGTCTGATTTTCCAGACCCTTTAAGCTGACGGTGCGCTGAAATTCCGGCATGCCTGTCGACATGATATTGACGCAGCGGTGCAAACTATCCTGTTGCCGCGGGGTAAAATGTCGCAAGCAGCGGATGACAGCGGGGATATGCCGGACCAGGTCCCGCTCTGCCGCCGGTGTTTCCGTGCCCAGAAGCGGGAGCAGAGTTTCGGCAAATATCCCCGCGCAACCCTGGCCCGCCACGACAGCACGAAACTGTTCATGGAAATCAGCCTTTTGCGGGGGAGATAGCGCGGCATCGTCTTCAATGGTATCGGCGATCCGGCATAACAAATAGGCATTAGTCACTACCTCTCGCAGAGGGTCCGGCAACTGCGGAATGGTCAGCGCGAAGGTTCGCGATACTCCCGGCAATAATTGCTCCTGCCGAAGCTCATCAGCAATCCCGGCAGCGCTTACGACGATATCTTTCATAGTCCGCAAGCGTACATGAACTGTCCCAAATCCTCAAGGGTCAATGGATTCAATATTTTCCTATGTCTCGGAATGCCGATTTAAATACTGCGGTTTATAGTTCCTAAGGCAACTGGTAGAGGATTTCGCCGGGTTTGATCATGCCGAGGTCGGCGCGAGCGTGGTCTTCAATGGCTTTATTGCCGTTTTTGAGGTTCTGGATGTCGGCGATTAATATCTGATTGCGTTGTTGCCATTGCTGGTTAATTTGAGCTTCCACAGTCAGTTGACGCCGCACTTTCCAGAAACTGACAATGCCGCCCGGCGCAAACCAGATTTCATATTGCAGCAGTAAAAACAGTGGAATCAACATCCATGTCAGCGATTTCAATTCAACAGCTCCTTTTTTTCTAACGGCGTCCATTTTTGAACGCTTCCCATCCCGCGTAAGGCGCATCGCTACCCAGCTCCGCTTCAATGCGCAGGAGACGGTTGTATTTCGCCACCCGGTCCGAACGCGATAATGAACCGGTTTTAATTTGGCCGGCCGAGGTCGCTACCGCTAAATCAGCAATCGTGGTGTCTTCCGTTTCACCCGAGCGGTGCGAGACTACCGTGGCATAGCCTGATTGTTTGGCGATGCCCATGGTTTCCAGAGTTTCTGTCAATGTGCCAATCTGATTGAGTTTGATTAAAATGGCATTGGCAATTTTCTGTTCTATGCCGCGGTGAAAAATTTGCGGATTCGTCACAAAAATATCGTCCCCTACTAACTGGACTTTGTGACCCAGTTCCTGGGTTAACGCTTGCCAGCCGGTCCAATCTTCCTCGCTAAGGCCATCTTCGAGGGAAATAATCGGATATTGTTCCACCCACTGCGCCAGTTTTTTAATGAACTGATCGGTGGTCAATGACTGCTTCTCCGCCCGCAAAACATAGCGGCCATCACGATAAAACTCAGAACTCGCCAGATCTAATCCTAAATAAATATCTTTACCCGGTTGATAGCCCGCATCACGAATGGCTTCCATAATAATCGCTAACGCGGCATTGTTGTCGGGTAAATCCGGCGCAAAACCGCCTTCATCGCCGACACCCGTCGATAATCCCTTTTGATGCAAACGTTTTTTCAGAGCATGAAAGACTTCCGCGCCATAACGAAGCGCTTCCGCGAAAGTGGGCGCGCCGACCGGTATGATTAAAAATTCCTGCACATCGATATTATTACTGGCGTGAGCCCCACCGTTGATGACGTTCATCATCGGTACCGGCAGTGTATACGGGCCATCATCACCCAAATACCGGTATAATGGCAGTCGGGCGTCTTTAGCGGCGGCATGGGCGATGGCGAGAGAAACGCCCAATATCGCGTTGGCGCCGAGACGGCTTTTATTCGGCGTACCGTCCAGCTGAATCATTAAACGATCCAGTTCTTCCTGGGTTTGTGGGTCTTTGCCTTTGAGCGCCTGGAAAATTTCGCCATTAACATGTCCCACAGCTTTCATGACACCTTTGCCACCGTATCTCTTAGGATCATTGTCGCGTAATTCCAGGGCTTCCTTAGTGCCGGTAGAAGCACCTGAAGGCACCGCGGCACATCCCACGGCGCCGGAGGATAAGGTAACGGACACTTTGATAGTGGGATTTCCCCGTGAATCTAAAATTTCACGGGCCTGAATTTGAGTAATAGTGCTCATAGTAAATCGCCTTCCAGTTAGATTTGGTCTTCCAGCCAGGCCTCTTCTTTAACCTGACGGTCGATCGCCGACAATGTGGTCAGCAGGGCGGCCATTTTGTCCAATGGCATAGCATTCGGTCCATCGCTCAGCGCCCGGCAAGGCTCGGGATGAGTTTCCATAAATATACCGGATATGCCCGCCGCCACCGCGGCCCGAGCTAACACAGGGACAAATTCACGCTGTCCTCCCGAAGCATCTCCCTGACCGCCTGGCAACTGGACGGAGTGAGTGGCGTCAAACACTACCGGGCAACCCGTCGCCCGCATAATAGCCAGTGAACGCATATCGGAAATTAAATTATTATAACCAAAAGAAGCGCCGCGTTCACACACCATAATTTGTTGGTTGCCTGTGGCGCGAGCTTTTTCAACCACGTTTTGCATTTCCCACGGCGACAAAAATTGTCCTTTTTTAATATTGACGGGAATTCCGCACTCGGCAACCCGGGTAATAAAATTGGTTTGGCGGCATAAAAACGCAGGAGTTTGCAGAACGTCGACCACTTTCACCACTTCCATCAGGGGAGTATCTTCGTGCACGTCAGTCAATACCATAACGCCCAGTTCCTTCCTGGCTTTTTCTAAAATCGCCAGCCCTTTGTCCATGCCCAAACCGCGGAAACTTTTGGAGGAAGTCCGGTTGGCTTTATCGAAAGAAGCTTTAAAAATAAAAGGCATTTTCAACCGGCGGGTAATTTCCTGCAACTGTCCGGCGACTTCCATGACCAGCGCCTCGCTTTCAATCACGCACGGTCCAGCGATTAAAAACAGTGGCTGATTCAGACCAATTTTATAGTGGTTCAGTTGCATCATCTCGTATCCTGGTAACTATTTCCTGTTGACGGTCCAACGCCGCATTAATAAAACCCGTGAATAATGGATGCCCGCGGCGCGGAGTTGACGTAAACTCCGGATGAAACTGACAGGCGATAAACCATGGGTGTCCCGGTAATTCAATCATTTCTACCAGTTTGTCGTCAACAGATCGCGAGGATACCACCATGCCTGCCGCTTCAAGCCGGGGAACATAATGATTGTTGACTTCGTAACGATGCCGATGACGTTCTATGATCTGGTCCTTACCGTATAATTGCCGGGCTCGTGAATCCACTCTCAGTTGACAGGCCTGCGCGCCTAAACGCATAGTTCCGCCCAGATCTCCGGTAGCAGTGCGCTGCTCGATCTGACCATCGCGATCCAGCCATTGGCTGACCAGGGCGATAACCGGCGCATGCGTAGCTAAATTAAATTCCGTGCTGCTGGCGTCAATGAGCCCGAGTTGATGACGGGCAAATTCTATGATCGCAATCTGCATGCCCAAACAGATTCCTAAATAGGGAATGCCGTGTGTGCGGGCATATTCAGCCGCTAAAATCATCCCTTCGGCGCCGCGCGGGCCGAAACCGCCTGGGATCAAAATGCCGTTCATATCCGCTAAAATATTCGTGCCATTTTGTTCAATGGTTTCCGCGTCGACATAAACAATATGAACGCGGGAACGGGTTTGCATTCCCGCGTGAATTAAGGCTTCATTGAGCGATTTATAAGAATCGGCAAAATCGGTATACTTTCCAACCATGGCAATTTTAACTTCAGACTGCGGATGACGGTGGGCGTATACCACGCGTTCCCATGCTGATAAGTCTGCTTCCCGCACAGGTAAATTCAGTTTGCTGACAACCCGCTCTCCCAGTCCTTCCTGACGCAATAATTGCGGTATCTCATAAATCGTTTTGGCGTCCGGCAATGAAATCACATCGGGAATGGCGACATTGGTAAACAGGGCGATTTTGGAGCGCTCGCTCTCCGGCAGACCGTGTACGGAACGGCAGACCAGAATATCCGGCTGAATCCCTATCGAGCGCAATTCCTTAACCGAATGCTGGGTGGGCTTGGTTTTGATTTCTTTGGTAGCGGCAATGTAGGGAACCAGTGTTAAATGAATGAAAACGGTTTGTTGCGGACCCAACTGCATACGCATTTGACGAATGGCTTCGAGAAAGGGTAATGACTCAATATCACCGACCGTGCCCCCGATCTCAATCAGGGCGATGTCAGCGGCGTCCGCGCCGAGAATGATTTTGCTTTTGATCTCATCGGTAATATGCGGAATGACCTGCACGGTGCTGCCCAGATAATCACCACGGCGTTCTTTGCGGATAACGTCCGCATAAACGCGGCCGGTGGTAAAATTATTACGGGCTGTCATGGTGGTGTTCACAAAGCGCTCGTAATGTCCTAAATCCAGATCCGTTTCGGCGCCGTCCTCGGTCACGAATACTTCCCCATGCTGGAATGGACTCATCGTGCCCGGGTCGACATTAATGTATGGATCGAGTTTAACCAAAGTGACGCGGTATCCCTGCGCCTCCAGAATAGCCCCGAGAGACGCCGACGTAATTCCCTTACCTAACGAAGAAACAACCCCTCCGGTGATAAAAATATAGCGTGTCATGATATTTATTGGTCCTGTTTTAAGGGAAAACCAATTATACAGCAGATTTATATCCCGCGCGAGGCTTTTGACAATCGGGCAAATTCGAATCATAATACGGTTTTAGGTGACATCGGATTATTTCAAATATGCAATCTTTACCCGCTCAAGGCGTTTCCGTCGTTATCGCCGTTTATAATGAAATAGATAATATTGAACCGCTTTTATCTGAAATACTGCAAACGCTAGATAAACTGGATCGCTTCGAAGTGATTATTGTGGATGATGCCAGCAAAGACGGCACTGCGCAACGATTGATCCAACTGTGTCAGCAATATCACCGGTTACGGCCGGTTTATCATTCCCGGAATTATGGCCAAAGTATCGCCGTTATCAGCGGTGTGCGCGCGGCCCGTTACGACTGGGTGGTCACCCTCGACGGCGATGGCCAGAATGATCCCGCCGATATTCCGAAATTATTTGCCGCCGTTGCCAATCTGAATGTCAGCCGTCCGGTTCTGGTGGCCGGAACTCGCGTGCAAAGGAATGACTCCTGGATTCGCCGGTGTACGTCAAAAATCGCCAATCGTATCCGCGATCGCTTACTGCAGGATGACTGCCCCGACAGTGGCTGCGGCCTGAAACTCTTTCAGCGCGCGATATTTTTACAACTGCCGCACTTCAATCATTTGCACCGATTTTTGCCCGCTCTTTTTAAGCGCATTAATGGACAGGTCGTCAATGTACCCGTGAACCACCGTCCAAGGCTGCGCGGACAATCTAAATATGGAACCATGAATAGACTATGGATTGGCATCGTGGATATACTTGGCGTCATGTGGTTACTGCGCCGCCCCTGCCCCCTGGAGACTCATGATGTTGCATAATCTCAGTATTCTCAATATGTTGTGGCTAACCCTTGGTTTCGCCGGTCAGGGGCTTTTCGGTATGCGCATTTTAATTCAATGGATCTGCAGTGAAAAACACCGTAAAAGCGTGGTGCCGGTTATTTTTTGGTGGTTCAGTTTAATCGGCGGTATCTGCACATTAATCTATTCAATTCACCTGCGCGATCCGGTGTTTATCAGCGGTCAAATTTTTGGCGCCGTCGTCTACATTCGTAATATATGGCTGATTTATAACGAGCGCAAAACGCAGGCGCAAGCTTTATCCGCGCCGGCGCAATGAATTCCGTTCATAGTTTCAGACGCTTTTTCTGGATCGCACTGGCTATTACAGCGCTGCGGATTGTCTATCTTTTTTTTAATCACCGTGACCTGGATATTGAGGAAGGGCAATATTGGGCCTGGAGCCGCCACCTGGCGCTGGGATATCATTCAAAACCGCCCATGATTAGCTGGGCTATTTATTTTACTACCCGGTTATTTGGCAATAGCGAATGGGCGATTCGCCTGTTTAGTCCGCTCACTTATCTGGGTACTGCGCTATTTTTGTATGGCGCCAGCAAGGATTTATACCATCGCGCCATTGGCTTCTGGGCAGGCATTATGGTGTTATTAATTCCCGGGGTTACGTACTCAGCGACGATCATTTCTACCGACCCTTTTCTGGTGCTGTTCTGGTCAATGGCGCTCTACACTTTCATTAATGGCTGCAAAACTACCCAGCTCCGCTGGTGGGCGCTGTGTGGCCTGGCTATCGGACTCGGCCTGTTGAGCAAATATACGATGCTAATGTTTTTTCTTTGCTCAGGGCTATATTTTATCTGCGCTGCCGAAATCCCCGCCCCTCTGAAGAAACCAGGCCCCTATATCGCCTTGCTCATTGCCGCAGTGGTATTTATTCCCAATGTCATCTGGAATACCCAACACGCTAATCCGGCTCTACATCACGTCGTCACCCACAACATTGCCATACAGGGCAACCATCTTCACTGGCGCAAGTTAGGATTTTTCCTGATAAGCCAGACAGGGATCCTCGGGCCGGTTTTAATCATATTTTTAATCATGGCGCTCTGGAGTTCACGCAAAATGACACAGCATCGTGAATCTACCCGTCTACTTATTTGCTTTACACTCCCCCCGCTGATTATCATTTGTGGGGAAGCCTTATTATCCCGCGCTTACGCTAACTGGGCAGTGGTGGCTTATCCCAGCGGCATTATTCTGACCATCGCTTATATGTGGGAACAGAATTTTCGCCGATGGATTAAATTCACGGTCATTCTTCATATATTGGTGGCGCTGCTTTTATATGGTTGGGAATTGGCAGTGGCTTACGGGTTCTGCCGTTGGCCATTACCGAATCACCCCAACTGGCAGGATTTTGGCGCTGCTCTCAATCGTGACCATCAACTGCATCCCGAAACACTCTATTTAGTCCGTAACCGCCAGCTTTGGTCAAAGACCCTTTATTATGGTAAAGTACCTGAAAATAATCTGTATGTTTGGAACCCGAAACAAAAAGTGGACTGGCTGGATAGCCCGGGTCATTTTAAACTACCAGCAGGCCAGGATTTTATATATATCACACATAACCCTGACCTGGCGGCCAGCCTGAAGCGGTCATTTAAAAATTATCGCCTCCTGGACAGCATAACGGTGAACCAACGCCTGAAAGGACGTCATATGACTGTATATGTGTATTGGCTGCGGGCAGGATTTTAATCAGGAATCATATGCTATGTCTAAACAGGCTTTTTTTATTATCGCGTTGATCACGGCGCTATTTTCATTAGCCATGTTTTTATTTCCGCAAATAGATTTAACGGTGAGCGGATTTTTTTATCAGCCACATCAAGGTTTCCTCCTGGAGCGTTGGTATAATCGATTACACCTGAATATTTTTCGTAACACTCTCGTTTATACCACTTATATACTGTTGACCGTCATGACGATTTGCCTGATTGCTCAGGTGATGTTTAAAAAACTGGTTCTGCCCATTTCGCCGGGTGTTTGCCTCTTTATATTAATCTGCTTTCTTGCCGGACCGGCTCTGGTGGTTGCCGACGTCTTAAAAAATCATTGGGGGCGAGCCCGTCCTTATCAGGTCCAGCAATTTGGAGGCGCCAAAATTTTTACCCCCGCCTGGGTGATAAGCACGCAGTGTGAAAAAAACTGCTCTTTTACCTCTGGAGAAACCGCTAACGTATTTTGTTATCTGGCTTTATTGTTTATTGTGCGCCGTAAAAAATTAATTGTGAGCATTATATTGGCTATCGGCGCTTTAATATCCTTTGAGCGGATTGCCCAGGGTGATCACTTCTTTAGTGACGCTCTGCTCAGTGGTTTTTTAGATTACCTTTTAATATGGGTCATTTATCAACTGATGCAAAAAAATATTGGGTTTCACGTCAAACAGGCTTATCGATCCTTACCCACCCAACAAAATAGCTAATAACCGGAGAAAAATCATGCCTTCATCTTTTGAAAAATTATCCAAAACCATACTCGATGAAATCATCAAAACCTGGCAACAGGATATCATCCACCGGTTATGTGACTATATTAAAATCCCGAATAAATCTCCAGCGTTTGATCCCGACTGGAAAGCCAATGGTTATATGCATAAGGCCATGGATTTAATCGTTAAATGGTGTACCAAACAGTCCATCGCCAAAATGAATATCACTGTGCTTGAGGAAGATAATCGCACACCCCTGCTGTTCATTGAAATCCCCGGACAAGTCGACGAAACCGTCTTATTGTATGGTCACATGGATAAGCAACCCGAAATGCGGGGCTGGCACCCGGATTTGGGACCCTGGCAGCCAGTATTACGCGAAGGGAAATTATACGGACGCGGTGGCGCCGACGACGGTTATTCTGTCTTCGCAGCCCTCACGGCCATCGCGACATTACAGCGTCACAAAATTCCTCATGGACGCTGTGTGGTCTTAATTGAAGCCAGCGAAGAAAGCGGCAGCCCTGATTTACCTTATTATTTAGAGAAATTACAGGATCAAATTCAACAGCCCACCCTGATCGTCTGCCTTGATTCTGGTTGCGGTAACTATGAACAACTGTGGGCCACCACTTCTTTGCGCGGCATGATCGCGGGGATACTGCGCATTGAGGTATTAACAAAAGGTATGCATTCCGGGGTCGCCAGCGGCGTGGTCCCCTCCGCTTTTCGTATTCTGGAATTATTATTGGACCGCATTGAGGATCGCAAGACGGGCGAGATTCTCCTGGAAGAATTGAAGGTTAATATCCCACAACAATATCATCAGCAGGCCAGGCTTACCGCGGAAATTTTGGGAGACGGCCTGCAACGGGATTACCCTTTCGCTCACCCCACACAACCGGTCAGTAAAGACGACGCCGAACTTATCTTAAATCGCACCTGGCGTCCGGCGCTTTCCGTGATCGGCATCGAAGGACTACCGGCGTTGGCACAGGCAGGCAATGTCACCGTGCCTAATTTAGCGGTCAAACTTTCCATTCGCATCCCCCCAGGTTGTGATGCCGCGCGCGGTCAGGCAGCCTTATCCAGGATACTGGAACAAAATCCACCCTATTCCGCGAAAGTGTCTTTCAATTCTGGTGACATATCCCCCGGCTGGCAAGCTCCCATGCTGGCTGACTGGCTTGCGGAAGCAAACGAACAGGCTTCACAATTATTTTTTGGTAAACCGGCAGCCTATTTAGGGGAGGGCGGCACCATTCCATTTATGGGTATGCTGGGCAAGATGTTCCCGGAGGCACAGTTTATGATCACCGGCGTTCTCGGTCCCGACTCCAGCGCTCACGGCCCCAATGAATTTTTACACCTTGGAATGGCAGAAAAATTAACGGCCTGCGTAGCCTCCATCCTCGCAGCCCATTCGCATAGGCGTCAGTTTAAGGAAGTTTAGCCGTCATTGCGAGCGCCAGCGAAGCAATCCAGTACGAGCTTTGTAGAAATTCTGTACTGGATTGCTTCGCTGGCGCTCGCAATGACGGCGTCTTTTGGGAAAAAAATCCTTAAACTGACGCCTATGCAGCCCATTCGCGCCAAGAACTCACTTCGTAGATAGGAACGTTCTGCGTTTGCAGGTTCATTCGCTCTTATGGGGGGGACAGAACCCAGTGGATGATCCAGCGCCGGTTGTGTTGCTCTAAACAAACAACTGTGCCGGGAGGGTAATCGATGATGGGCGGGTGGTCAGCGCATTCCAGACCTAACACCAGGGCATTGACCAGACGTGGGATGAAAGGTAAATGACCGACGATCATAATATCCTCATTCCAGGCCGATAAGCACGTTAACAAATCTTCTATATCCGCTTCACAATTGAGCAAGGACGGTGACTCGGCTATTCTGTCAATATGCAAGGTATCAGCGAGGATTGTGGCCGTTTGCTGGGCGCGGGGTTTACCACTGTGAAAAATAGAGGGAATTTTGACCCCACACTGGGCCAAATAATGCGCCAGAAAAGAAATATCCCGTTGCCCTCGCGCCGTCAAAGGACAGCGGGGATCCAATTCCGCAGAACACGCTTCACCATGCCGAACACAATACAACTTCTTCATGGAAGTCTTTGGCGCTTTGAAACGTTATTCTTCGTAGTTCAGTCGAGCCTGAATCAGGGTTCCGCAAATTTGTGTATCGTCTTTTAAAGGTTCCGCGCGAACACCATCCAAATCCGGACTCAGGCATTTCAGATAGTACTGGCGGGCATCCAATAATAACTGGCGGAAAACGGCGCGGCTGTGATCTTTCATCCGCAGCAGCACGTAGCTGCGATCCTTATAATAGCGTGCTGGATCAATCACTAATACCGTTCCCTTTGGAAATTGCGGGCTCATGGAAGAATCTTCCATAACCAGAGCGAACACGTTTTCATTCACGGGACGTGGCATCAAAATAGGTTCCTGACGCGCCTGTGATCTGTTTATGTTCTCTGGCCAATGCACCGCTTCTTCCCAGGAAATAATCGGCACTGTCGCCATATCCTGGCCATGCAAGCCCCAAGTATCGTAAAGATTCCAAGGTAAAGGCTCCTCGCCCCGAAGCTGTTCCACCGTGATGCCAAAAAATTGCGCCAACGGTACCAGCGAAGACTGATGAGGACTGGGCGAAACCCCTTCCACAATACGATGTACCGTCGGCTGCTTGAGGCCAATTCTTCTGGCCAGTTCCGTAGTACGGATTCCTCGATGAAACATTAGGCGTTTTAAAATCTGACTAGTCGTTAATTTCATGGTTATTTCACTGCTCAAATGATTGTTCTCAAATCCCGGTATTGACCCATCCTCATTTTGCATCCATTATTCAAAACGAAGACGAAAGGTATATTCTAAACAACCCAGGTACCCCCTAAAAACATATAGTATCAATCTTGGAGAAGGATATCAAGATGTATAAAACAAAAAATTCCCGGAAACCAAAAAGTTACTGGGAAAAACTCATTGATGAGGTCAAGCAGGGCACGCACCGGGGCCCATCCGTACCACTTTCGACCCCTGTCAGGTATGAAACGAATTACGAGCGCCGCAGCATAAAATACACACTCAGCGAACCACCGACCAGTATTTATTTTACTCAGCGGGAGGCAGAATGCGTCATACAACTGTTACAGGGCAAAACCATGGATCAGGCGGGAACCGCTTTAAGATTGTCCCCACGTACAGTGGAGTATTACCTTGGCAAGATCAAGCGTAAACTCAATTGCCGCAAAAAACGCGAACTTATCCGGCTGATCTCCGCGACCGATTTTGTCAAAAATTTTGAAAAAGATCCCTACAACCGAAAGGAGTAGAAATACCGTCATTGCGAGCGCGAGCGAAGCAATCCAGTACGGAGCATTGGCCAAAGTACGAACTGGATTGCTTCACTCGCGTTCGCAATGACGAAAGCTCTGCATAAAGCAGAACCTAATACTATTCTTAATGCACGTCAAAACCAGTGACTGCCAAAATATACATTTAGGCCAAATAGTAAAGTACTGATCCTGGCATTAGACGTCGCCTGACTGATAACCGGAGAAGTCAGAGTGGCCGATGAAATAGCGGAATCAGAAGACACGGTTCCATTTCCAAAAATGGCCGTAGAGGTGGTGACAGAACCATAATTCACATAATTGTATTCAACATTGAAGGTTACAAAATCCTGAAAAATGAATTGTTCAAAACCGATGCCCAGCAGTAAGGCCAGTTTTGTATCCGTATTACTGGATGCTCCGGAAAATGTTCCCGAATAAGAGAGCTCGTTAGCCCCGGTTACAGGATTTTGCGTCGTGGCGGAATCTTCACCCGTCACCTGGTTGGAAATTCTCAGGTCGGCCCAAATCGCGCCTACTTTTCCATACACCATTGATTTAGGGGCTACCAAAAAGCCCGGTTTGACTGCGACACCATAATCATTAAAAAGTTTAACGGTGGTTGTGGAATTGTAATGCCCCGTGGTGGCGACACTGGGGAAAGGCGCCCCCGTGATGACAGCCTCTGTTTTGAAATTTGATGAATTTTCCACAGTTGAGCTTTGATTGCCCCACTCGCCGAAGCCCATGATACCCATATACCAGCGATGGCCAAAAACCTTACCGACCCCTCCCTGAACGCCACCGTAACCATCATAAGAGCTGCTGGAAATATCATTACTGGCTAAAGTTCCTGCGGAAAAAACGGTGGCGGTGACCACTGCCGGGTCTGCCCCGGGAGTGAGTCCGCTCACCACAACATCTTCAGGAGCAACGATACTGGAGCTGCCATTAAAAGCAGTCATATGGAATGCGCCGGTCGCCCCGACAAAGAATCCGCTGAAGTAATCGGGTTCTACAATAATTTCTGATCCGCCCGCCGAAGCAGAGGCAACAATGAACAAAGTGACCAGGGCTCCGGCAAAAACTATCTTCCTTTTCATATATTCCCTTAATTTCGTCCCCAAGGGGATTCGAACCCCTGTTATTGCCGTGAAAGGGCAGTGTCCTGGGCCTCTAGACGATGGGGACATTGGTGGAGCTAAGCGGGATCGAACCGCTGACCTCTTGCATGCCATGCAAGCGCTCTCCCAGCTGAGCTATAGCCCCGCTCAGAGATTAAACATTCTAGGTAAGCACTGCCCCGAAGTCAACCCTTTTGACACCCTTTTGACATTTGAGGTTGTATCGGCGAAAATTTTGCCCATGAAACAACAAAACGCTATTTCCCCCACCCGTCAGGAAGATTATCCACAATGGTATCAGCAGGTCATTAAGGCCGCGGATATGGCGGAAAATTCTCCCGTTCGGGGTTGCATGATCATTAAACCTTGGGGTTATGCACTTTGGGAAAAAATTCAGGCAGTCCTCGATGCGCGGTTTAAAGCAACAGGACACAGTAACGTTTATTTTCCTTTGCTGATTCCATTACAATATTTGCAACAGGAAGCGAATCACGTCGAAGGATTCGCCAAGGAATGCGCGGTAGTAACGCACCACAGGCTTGAACCTGGAGCGAACGGTCAGCTCGAACCTGCCGGTAAACTTGAAGACCCTTACGTTATCCGCCCCACCAGCGAAGCCACGTTTGGAGTGCAGTATGCCAAATGGATTAAATCCTGGCGCGATCTACCCCTGAAATTAAATCAATGGGTGAATGTATTTCGCTGGGAAATGCGCACGCGGTTATTTCTGCGAACTTCGGAATTTCTCTGGCAGGAAGGTCATACCGCTCACGCCAATGCGGAAGAGGCAGAGGTCGAGACTCAACAAATGCTGAATGTTTATGCGGATTTTCTCGAAAATACCTTAGCCATGCCGGTGATTCCCGGCGAAAAAACCGCACGCGAACGCTTTCCCGGCGCTGTGAATACTTACACGGTCGAAGCCATGATGCAGGACCGCAAAGCACTGCAAGCCGGCACCTCACATTTTCTCGGTCAAAATTTCGCAAAATCTTTTAATATCCAGTTTACGGATAAAAATGAACATTTACAGCATGCATGGACAACTTCCTGGGGAGCCTCAACCCGCATGATCGGGGGACTGATCATGACCCATAGCGACGACGATGGCCTGGTTTTACCGCCCAAAATCGCTCCTGTCCAGGTGGTTATTTTGCCCATTATTCGTAAGGAACAGGACGCTCACGCAATTCTGGAACATTGCGAAAAGCTAAAACAGTCGCTCTGCGAACAATCTTATCATCACGAACCGATCCGCGTGGAACTGGATGCGCGCGATATGAACGGCGGCGAAAAGTTTTGGCACCATATTAAACGCGGCGTGCCGATTCGCATCGAAGTAGGCCCGCGCGATATTGCTAATGACAGCGTGTTCATTTCTCGCCGCGATCAACTGGCGAAAAAATTCAGCCTGCCACGCCCCGAATTGATTGAAAAAATACCGCATTTATTACAGGAAATGCAGCAAAATTTGTATGACCAGGCTCTGGCTTTTCAAAAAACCCATACCCGTTATTTTGATAACCTGAACGAATTTAAGGACTTTTTTGCCGGCGATAATCCTGGCGGTTTTGCCATCGTGTTCTCCAGCGATGATGAAAGCATCGATCCGCTATTGAAAGAATATAAAATTTCGGCCCGCTGTATCCCATTGAGCACGATGCAGGAATCAGAAACCTGTCTATTTACCGGCAAAACCGGCGCCAAAAAAATTATTTACGCCAAGGCTTATTAGGGTCTGCCCACTACCGTCGTCCCGCGGTCAAGCCGCATAGGCGTCAGTTTAAGGATTTTTTTCCCAAAAGACGCCGGTCATTGCGAGCGCCAGCGAAGCAATCCAGTACAGAATTTCTACAAAGCTCGTACTGGATTGCTTCGCTGGCGCTCGCAATGACGGCTAAAATTCCTTAAACTGACGCCTATGCGGTCAAGCCGCGGGACGGCGCAGTGGGAGCTAATTAACGACAGACTCTAGCTGCCCCAATGATAGGTAATTGTTACCTGGACATCGGGATGCAGACTGTGCAGCACCGGGCATCGTTCTACGGCGGCGATTAATTTTTGGGTGATTTCTTCATCGAAACGGTGGGGGCAGGATAATTCTACTGTTAGGCGGCTAATCCTTCGTATCGGCACGTTCTGCATCTCTTTCACCACACGCGCCTTTGTACCGGCAATGTCCAGCTTTAATTGACGTGCCGCGATTCCCATAATCGTCAACGAACAGGAACCGACCGCGGCGGCGACCAGGTCGGTCGGGGAAAACTCTCGCCCTAAACCCTGATTGTCTTTGGGTGCATCCGTCAAAATTTGCGCGCCGCTGTCGCGGTGCGTGCAACGGGTGCGTAAATCTCCTTCATAAACTATCTTGATCTCGCTCATATGAACTCCTAATCATAAGAAAAATCAATTTTATAGGTTTCTTTTAAAGTAATCACCACTATCAAACTGATAATACTCATTACCATTAAATAATACGCCGGCGCAAAGTGATTAACCTTTTGGGTTAACAGACTCACTATCAACGGCGCGGTTCCTCCAAAAATAGCATTTCCAGCATTATAGGCGAAAGCCACGCCGCTGTAACGGAAGTCCAGCGGGCAATTTTCCACTATTGTCACCAAAGTATTGCCCTGTTCCAGAGAGGTCAGAATGGTGGCGACGCTCAACCCCACGAAAATAAATATGGCCATCTCATGCTGCAGCAAATAAAAACAGGGAAAAGCAAAAAAAATCATGCCAGTAGCGGTAATTAATAACATTTTCTTTCGGCCAAATCGATCACCCAACATGCCGGCCATCGGTAACAGCAGGAGCATTCCCCCTAAAAATATCGCCTGACAGGTCAGCGAAAACATCAATGAAACTCCAAAGAATTGCGCGAGGTAATTGGGCATATAGCCAAAAAAAATGTAATAAAAAGTAGATCCCATCGAGGTTAATCCGAGTATTTGCAACAACTGTCGAGGGGCTTCGCGCAAGGCGGCCAGCAGCGGCACACGGATTATTTGCCGGTGTTTTTTTAAATACAGATAAGCCGATGTTTCCACCAAGTTTAAACGCGAATAAAAAATTATTAACCCCAAACATCCGCTAAAAAGAAACGGTATTCGCCATCCCCACGATTGCAATATCGCGGGCGGCAGCAGGGTATTCAATAAAATGGTTGAGATGGTCGCCAATAAAAATCCCGCATTGGCTCCCACCGCCGCGAAGCTGGTAAAAAAACCACGCCGGCCATTGGGGGACGATTCCGCCAGATAAATCATGACGCCGCTATATTCTCCGCCAATCGATAACCCCTGTAATAGACGCAAGAGCGTAAATATCAAAGGCGCCCAAATACCGATGGTATGGTAACCAGGGAGCAATCCCATCGCCAGGGTAGCGAGGGTCACCGCCATAATAGAAAAAATTAAAGTCCTGGCGCGGCCGATCCGGTCACCCAAATGCCCGAATAAAATGCTTCCTATAGGACGGCAAATAAACCCGGCCGCAAATACGCTAAAAACCATGATAGTCGCATTGGCGGCTGTTTGATCTGGAAAAAATTGCCTGCCGATAAATGGCGAAAGATAAATAAACAATCCAATATCGAACCATTCTAAAATGTTGCCGAACGCACTGGCGGCAAGCCGATGGATTTTCATAAAAATTCCTCTTCCATGAGAAAAGATAAAACAATATTTTTTAATGGGGGGGATGAGCGCAATTAATCCTTGCGCTTGCTAATGTACCGAACCAGCATTTATAACTGAGATATCATTTTCGTCCATTACACTTTAATTCCTGGTCAATTTTTGACATTGCATCTGAAATATCTTTTCCTACTGCTTCCCAGTCCCTCCGTAAGGCTTCTGTTGCATTTTTTGGAAAATTAAACTTTTCAATATCAACTCTCGGGAATTTTTCGGAAGGCGCCAAATTAAGTGCATTCCCGTATCCTTTTAGAAAATTTTTCATTTTAAATCTCCTTATAAAATTTCCAAATCGAATAATCATTTTTTAAACTTCTAATTTTAGATATTAAAACATACTTTACAATTATTATATACAATAAATAAGCATAGCATAATTTATAAAGTATTTGAACTCGTTTGCGACACAGAATTCGAGGGCGGAAATACGGATGGCTGAAAAAAAAGAACCTGACTCATTTCAGACAGATCCGGGAATCTTTGCCTTTGCAAATGTGCCGATATGGGCATCACATTTTTTTTAAAATAAGCCCAAAAGTCAGGATTTACGGTCTGGATTATGTTTAAAGGCGTATGGCCTTTCTCGTCAGGAATGCATAATTTTGCAAAATAAGGGCAATGGGCCAGACGGATGAAAAGATAAGCAAACACCCCATTTCCTGCCACTCTTCGCGCCCAATGATGTAAAAGGGTTTGTCCGTCTTCACCGCGCCTGACGATAAGATCAAGAGGTGTTTTTGACTGATGATCTTTTTCCAATAAGCTTAGCTTTAAAACATCCAGCAGATAAATAAAAAATTCTACCTGACGCAGTGGCAGCGGTTGAACGGATGGCGACGGATTAAGCAGTAAATGTAACAGGGTTTCTCCCTCTTTGAAGTGATTTTGTTAATTTCCGCTCCCTGATTAATTAAATATCGTGCAATGCGATAATAGCATTCCCTGATGGCAATACTTAAGGCTGCATCATATCCTTCTGTGTTATAATTCAAAGCCGCTCCAGATTCCACTATAAATTGTACTGGTTCTAATTCACCTTTTTTAACAAGAGCCTGCAACGGTGTTTCGAGATAACAATCTTTCAAAGAAAGATTATTGACATTCATCCCGGCAGCAACCAACAATTTTAATGCAACGTATTTTCCCTGACGAGCGGCTTCACATAAAGGGTCCATATCGCTATAATAATTGTCACTATAACCGCTATAATCGCCCTTGCCGCCCTTAAAAAAAATATGGGAATTTCTTTCAATAAGATCAGGAGCACGAACACTGCCCAGAGCTGCTCCTGCTGCAATGGCATCCCTAATAATAGCCAAACTTCCAAATTCAATCGTACGAAATATTACCGGGAAATACTCACCATTCAGTTGATCGATGCTCACATGTCCTTCGTGAATACAGGCTTTATAGAGCCAAAAATCATCACTCTCAATAGCTTTATAAAATTCTGATTCTCCATTTTCCGAATTCATTCTCCGCAACTGGCTAATTAATTTTTTTTCGTGAGCAGCTTCTTCTTTAGATAAAGATTTTTTTACACTCTGCCAATGCTCTTCAATATATTTATTCAGTTTACTGACAGGAACGCCGCAATTCAACAAAATGCATTTAAACGCCTCCTCATTCGCATAATCAAACATATCCAAATAGGGAAGCAACACGAGTAACCATACTGCCTCTGGGAAAAGGTTTTCCATAAAATCAGCATCTTTTATCACTAAAATGGGATTCTGCAGCAATTGACGGGCGGCAAGTTGTAACAGGTCTACACTCAGATTGCTGACCTGAACTTGATAAAAGACGTTCCGGCTCTGGCCAATTTGTTTTTTAGCGGCTATGCGAACCGGATAACCCAGGAAAGCAAATTTTAAATGCTGCACCAAATAGTCACTTTCTTTTTCATTTAAATTTCTTATTTCATACACGGAAGCCCTGTTATCAGGATTTCGCGCCCAGGGAAGCAGGGGCATTAAACTGCGTAAACATTCCAGTAAAACATCATAATCAGAATGACCCATATCAGCAGATAATATACCAGGGATGATGGCTTCAGAGTTCCCTCCCTGACTTCCCACGTAATCAGCATATTGAATATAAGCAGGAGCTGAATAATTCCAGGTGACAATGGGTTTTTTTGGTTTTTTCACCTGCGAATGAATTTGATAACGGGTTAATTCAAATATTTTTTTTACCCTGTTTTCCTCTTTCTTATAATCTGACTGGAAAGTAAACTGATCGGACAAAGAATCTATGGGCATTTCACCTTTTGAATTTTTCAAAAGCAAACATTGCGGCGCCTGCTCTATTAAATATTTTACCAGAGGTGAATCACCCCGCCTGGCTGCTATGTGTAGGGGTGTGTTTCCTGATTTATCCCTTTGCAGGACAAAGAGCGGAAAATTTTTTACCATACACTGCATTAAACTCATTGAGACTGACTCGATAAAAGCAAAATCCTTTAATTGGGTTAACCTTGCCCCATTATTAATTAAAAGTTTTGCTATCTGATCATTGCCAATAACCTTTTCTAAAAGTGAAAATACAGGATCTATTTCCCATTCCATGGGATAAGAGATAGATAAACAGGTTGAGCCGAAGCGATTAGAAATTTGAGGAGATTGTAATTCTGTACGATATTCCCCAACACATCAGACTGGTTTCTATCCCCCAAAAAATTGACATCAACGCCTGTGGCAACCAAAAGTTTAAAGATTTTTGAACTCGCTTCGTATTGGCTGTGATGCGAAGCAAAAAGTACCGGTTAGACATTTCGAACCCATATGTCTCTTCCTCATCCCCCGCATCTATGAAAAAATTCCAGTTAAACCCTGATGCAATAAGATCACGCACAATATCAATATTACCACCGATGACTGAACTTATTAGAATCTGTTCTTTATCTTTATATTCTTCTTCACGCTCATACCCTTCGGTTTTAATTTTGTATTTCCCTGTCCTAAGTTGACTATTAGAAAAATACCACTTAAATAGCCAATAATTACCTTCCATGGCTTGCTCTAACAGACACTCCATGTTGTCAGTTTTCTTTTCCCGGTTACTTTTGATTATCCTAACGAGTTCCTCTATATTGGAATTTTCAGCTATCCCTGGAGTCTTCAGATTGAGCATTTTCCGCAGTAAATTCCATTCATTTTGAATAAAAATTTTTTTTAGAGAGGGAGAATGAATTCCTAAATCCTGCAATGCGTGTTCATACTCTGTTAAACTGGGATAATCGAACATACTGACCAGTGGGTCTGCTTCCTCAAAAGGCAGCCAAATGCGATTTTGATGTAAGCGGATTGACATTTTTTGCAAATATTTTATATCAATGTCCCATATCAATAGCCGGTAGTTTTGCAGACCCGTTTCATGAGATTGCTCAATGACGACCACTGCCTGATTTAAAACATCTGTCAATTGTTTTTTTACTATTACGGCCTGCCTTTGGGTAAGATTAACAATTTCATACGCAGGAAATCCTTTCTCTTTATTAACGCGCCATTCCAGGGATGGTATTAAAACATTTAAATAATCACAGAGTACGTCATAATCATCATCTTCAGAATCATCTGAAGTCATTCCTTCAAGATTAGTCAAACTATTCAGTGGCGCCATCTGGGGAAGGGGACTTAAGCACTGACGTTTTATGTCAAAATCCGGTGTATTGTGATTAGTGTCATCTATTTGTTTGCGTTTCTTTGCTCTCCATGTATCATCGAAAATTTTAATATCAGGAAGCATTCGCGTTTTCTCATTTTTCTTTTCAGAGAATTCCAGTTCATTAGCTTTCATCTTTATGTTTCTCTCCAGTAAAGCGCCGGGCCTATTTTTAAGAAGATTGTACCTGAAATTTGCCTTTAAATGCAATTTTTTATCAAGGTCATTTTTCCCGGGGTTGATAAAGGAGATTATTCATAGATAATTTATCCATATTAATACCCACATTCCTAGAACAAAAATTAAACTTTATTTAATTTCATGAGCCTGCTCAAGCCCCGTCAATAGTATTTTCCCGCCCAAGAAGTCCGCAGTGAATCGCCGGGGTACAAAGCTGCGCGTTTCAGCCGTGCTCATTACGCCGTGACGTCAAGCAGAGTACCACCGCTTTACGACGGCTCCACTGCGCGCGCCTGAAACGCTCCGCTTTATACCCCTTTCTAGTGCCTTGGGCGGGAAAACACTATTGACTCCGCAAATGGATTTGAGTTCCGAAAGAGAATATTAAGTTCGTCAGAAAGCAGATATGCTATTTGTCTTTCAAGAGGAGAAAAGCGATGCTAGAGATGGATACGGATAAAATCCAAACATTAGCGATGGATCATCATGGATTAGTGGCGGCAGCCTGCAAAGATTTGGGTATAGCCGAGAAAATTAATGGGCGAATAGAAAACAGGCATGAAAGACGCGTTGTTTCGACCGGGAAAGCCGTTGTAGCCATGATATTAAACGGACTGGGATTTACCAATCGCCGCTTGTATTTAACGCATCAATTTTTTGAGAACAAGCCGATAGAGATTTTGTTGGACGAGGCTATTCAAGCTTCAGACATCAGTGATTATACGTTAGGTCACGCCCTGGATGAGATTGCCGCTTATGGTGCGAGCCGATTGTTTGGTGAAGTGGCTTTTGAAATTGCGCTGGAAAATAATTTGTTAAATTCACTAAACCATCTGGATAGCACCAGTCTTTCAGTGCATGGAGAATATGCGACTGCAAAGGATGTTGCTGATCAGACGGTAATTGAAATAACGTATGGACATTCCAAGGCACGTCGCCCGGATTTAAAACAAGCGGTTCTTTCCCTGGTGGTAAATGGGCCAAGTGCGATGCCATTATTTATGGAGCCACTGAGTGGAAATAATTCTGACAAAACCAGTTTTCATGAGACGATTAAAAAAGTGAGGGATTTTCAAGCACAAATCGATATGGATAAAAATTTCAAATGGGTTGCCGATAGCGCGCTTTATGCGGAAGATAAATTATTAAAGCATAACGATTACTTATGGTTGACCCGGGTTCCTGAAACAATCAAAGAGGCCAAAGAACTGGTTGAAAAATCCGATCGGGAAATTAATTGGAAAGTGCTGGAAAAGGGCTATAAGATTGCACCCTTTTATTCGAATTATGGCGGATTAAAGCAGCGCTGGTTATTGGTCTACTCAGAACAGGCATATGAACGTGAAAGAAAGACTTTAGAAAAAAGTTTAGCTGCCAAAGATGAGGTACTGCGTAAGCAATTATGGCATCTGGGAAATGAGTTATTTACTTGCAAAGAAGATGCACGATCAGCACTGAAAGGGATAGAAAAAAAGAACCGACTATATAAAATCCGAGGTCAGATGACAGCGATCATGAAATACGCGAGACAAGGAAAACCAAAAATAGGTGAAGAAAAAGTGCTTGTGGGATTTAAAGTCGAATCTGACTTTGAGAGAAATACAGAAGAGATCGAAAAATTGTTAAATAAAAAAGGGCGTTTTATATTGTCGACAAATGACCTGGATATAGAAAACTATCCTGATGAAATGATTTTACATGAATATAAAGAGCAGCAGAGTGTAGAGAGAGGATTTCGTTTTATCAAGGATCCCTGGTTTATGGTGGATTCAATTTTTTTAAAGTCAGCGAAAAGAATTGAAGCACTGATGATGGTGATGACACTTTGCCTAATGGTATATAACATATCCCAGTATAAACTGCGGAAAACATTAGAGGAGAAGAATGAAACCTTACCGAATCAATTGAATAAGCAGATAAAAAATCCGACGATGAGGTGGGTTTTTCAATTGATGGAGGGAATTAGTGTGGTTAGATTCTATAAAGAGTCATCAGAAAAACCAGATAAAGAAATGACGGCTAACATCAATGAGATTAGGAAACAGATTATTCGTTTATTTGGAGAAACAGCCTGCGAGATATACGGTCTTATTCAAAGAAAGTCGATAAAAGATTCTTGCCAAAATTCAAAAAGCTTTGATCAATATCCGGTTCATTTGCGGAGTCAATAGTGTTTTCCCGCCCAAGGCACTAGAAAGGGGTATAAAGCGGAGCGTTTCAGGCGCGCGCAGTGGAGCCGTCGTAAAGCGGTGGTACTCTGCTTGACGTCACGGCGTAATGAGCACGGCTGAAACGCGCAGCTTTGTACCCCGGCGATTCACTGCGGACTTCTTGGGCGGGGAAACACTATTGACGGGGTTTGGGTGCATTCATGAGCACGAATTAACGACATTTTTTCACAAATTCATTACAGGTGACCATTAAATTAAAAAAAGTCTATTTTTTGTTCTAGGAATGTGGGTTAATAATCAGTTTTTCAGGAGAAACTTCATTTGTCTTCAGTCATCACGCATGACAACTTTTTTACCAGTTCGATGTCTGATCTGCGAGTCGCCAGGGAATTTTTTCAGCAACATTTGCCACCGGATTTGTTGCAAGCGATAGCACTCGAAGGCATCGAACTCTGTAAAGATAAATTCCATAATCCACATCTAAAAGGCCAAACTACCGATATGCTCTATTCTGTTCCGCTGAAGAATTATACCCAATGTGCCTATATTGCTGCTCTGGTGGAACATCAATCTGTTCCCAGAAAAAATATGTCCCTGCGGGTGCTACGATATCAGGTTGCCGTCATGCACCGCCATTGGGTGCGATACAAGGCTGTACCCCTGGTTTACACTCTGGTCTACTATAATGGCAAAGCGCGCTGGCGTTACCCGCGTGATATCAAAGCCCTGATCCAAGCCCCGCCGGAGTTGATTGCCCGTTATGCGTTGCAACCCTTTCAATTGATTGAGCTCAATCAGATCTCTGATGAGAAACTGCGCCGCTCATTATGGGCAGGAGTAATGGGTTTAGCCATGAAGCACATATTTGATCGTGATATTTTACCGGCGTTGAGAAGCTTTATGGAGCTGCTGAAAGTGCTGATGAACCATCATGCCGGGGATGATTATGTGACTAGTTTATTGTATTATATGTACGAAAGAGGCGATAGTGATGAAAACCAGTTTCAGGAATTAATCGCCAGAGAATTGCCTAAAGAGACAGGAGCCAAAACCATGACACTTGCACAATTTCAGAGACAGGAAGGGTTCAAGGAAGGAATCCAACAGGGAGTACAGCAAGGAGTACAGCAAGGAATACAGAAAGGTGAACAAAGCAAAAGCAGAGCAATAGCAAGAAATTTTCTCCGCGAAGGATTATCCCCAATTTTTGTGGCGAAGAATACCGGTGTTGAGATGAGCGTCATTCAGGAAATCCTCGCTGAATTACAAAGTGAGAAAATCTAGTTACGCATGAAATAATCTACACTCGAAAACAAAAAATTGGTTGGCGAAACCAGTGGGCTGAATGGTTCGAGAGCATTTTCCGGGAAGAATGAAAACGCTCTGCATAGCGGTTTTCAGCGCATCCGCCAGCGAACTTCGCAACGGGTGGCAAAGCGGAGCAGATTTTGCGCGCAGGGCACTCCCGAGCACAAAATCTGTGCAGCTTTGACAGGACCCGTTTAGGCAATCCTGCGAGCAGGCGGGTGTCGCTGAAAACAGCGGAGGAGTTTTTCAAATCTCAGACTCAGACGTGGCAATAGTCTGCGAATCGATCGCGCCTCAAATCAGCCTATTGCTTTATCCAGGCGTTTCTGCACGGTATCCCGTCCAAGATGGAATAGGGTCAGATCAATCGGGGGGGAGACCGTGTTGCCGGTGACGGCTACGCGCAATGGCTGGGCGATTTTACCGAGATTCAGAGATTTTTGTTCGGCAAGGTCTTTGATCGCCTGGTGAATTGCCGCGGGTTCCCAATCGGGAAGCGCCCGGAATCGGTCACGCATCTCCAACAGCACCGGAATAATTTCCGGAGTCAGGTGTTTTTCTTTGGCCTGCGGATCATATTTCACATCCCCGAAAAAATAACGGCAGCTATCGGCCATTTCCACCAGAGTTTTAGCACGCTCGGCAAACATGGCCACGATATCCGTTAAGGCAGGGCCGCGCTGAAAATCCACCCCTTTTTTTTCAAGCTGATGGGCCAGCGCGCGCGCGGTGATGGTTTTATCCAGAGTTTTCAGGTAATGCTGGTTCAACCAAGCCAGTTTTTCCGGATTTAACGCCGCGGGAGATCGCTGCAATGAGCGAGCGTCAAAATATTGAATCATTTCCTCACGCGAAAAAATTTCCTGATCCTGGTAAGACCAGCCTAATCGCACTAAATAATTAATCAACGCTTCCGGTAAAATTCCCGCTTCGCGATATTCTAAAACCCCCGCCGCACCGTGACGTTTGGATAAGCGCTTGCCATCGCTGCCTAAAATTGTCGGCACATGGCCATATTCGGGGGGAATAGCACCCAACGCCTGCAAAATATTAATTTGCCGGGGAGTGTTATTGATGTGATCATCACCCCTGATGACGTGGGTAATGCGCATGTCCCAGTCGTCTACCACCACCACAAAATTATAAGTGGGAGTGCCGTCGCTTCGCGCTAAAATTAAATCGTCCAGTTCCGCATTACTAATGGTAATTGTGCCGCGCACGATATCGTTAAAACTCACCACTCCGGTTTGCGGATTGCGGAAACGAATCACCCCGGACTGATCAGTTTTGGGCGCTAAATCCCGGCAATGGCCGTCATAACGCGGCTTTTGACCGGTGCTCATCTGCTGTTCGCGCAGCGATTCCAGACGCTCCTTACTGCAATAACAGCGGTAAGCCTTGCCGGATTCCAGTAACTGCTGCAAAACTTCTTTATAGCGGTCAAAGCGCCGGCTTTGATAAAACGGACCCTCGTCATAATCCAGATTCAGCCAGCGCATCGCTTCAATAATTCCTTCCGCGGATGCCTCGGTTGAGCGCTCAAGGTCGGTATCTTCTATACGCAAAATAAAAACGCCCTGATGTCTTCTCGCAAATAACCAGGCAAATAAAGCCGTGCGCGCTCCACCAATATGCAAATCGCCGGTGGGACTCGGCGCAAAACGTGTTCTTACTCCATCCATAATCTTAATACTCCATGCTCGCGCACGCCCGGCGCTAACCAGCGTACGCCCGACACGCTATTGAGCGCGTTTGGATGGGACATCCACGGCTCGACGCAAATGAATGGTTTATCCTGCGGTGTATAAATTTGTATGTAAGGAAATAAATCAGGATCTTCGACTCCTTCAGCGACCATATTAACCACATCCTTCTCAGGGTAGCGCAAATGGATAGTTTTATCCTCGCCTAATTGCAGCAATTGTTCGTGTATCTCGGGATTCGCAGCTGAAGTGGCGATCGCAAACAATGGCTGATCGCCAACAATATCCGTTAAATGCTGGTTATAACGCAAACGCCGTCGCGGGTGTAAATTAAGAATTACTTCCTTTTTACCGCTCTCAGGCGGAGGAGTTAAAAAATAGGGATGAAATCCGGCATAATAAGGCATCGGCCGGTCGCCGTGGTTAGTGTACGTTTGCCGGCAAAACAGCCGACGATCGGCAATTTCATAAAACAGTTCCACGGTAAAATGAAACGGATACGCACGCCGGGTTTGTTCGTCGTCACGCAAAACCATTAAGAGATGATCGCTACCCGCTTCGCTCACTGCCCAGGGTTTACCGAAAGCAAAACCATGCATCGGCAACTCATAAACATGGCCTTCATAATAATAACTATTGAGATTGCCCTGACGTTCCAGGCGTCCGCAAATGGGAAAACAAAACGGCGAACCGGTCAGGGGTTCATCCTCTGAGTAATATAAGAGTTCCCGAGGTCCCTGGCGGCCCGGCATAATAATGGACGAAACGACCCCGCCCTGCTCCGGAATAAAAGTGGCTTGCGTCAAACCATTTTTGGAAGCAATCGTATAAGTCCGCATGAGTTCTCTCCTCTGAAGTAACCAGTCTGATCAGATCAATTTAGTTTACCACATTACTGCCATTTTCAACTCAATTCTATATAATGTTAGCAATGAGAAAATATCTTCTGTCGGTCCTAATGCTTATTTTGCTGATGTCAGTATACCAGGCATGGGCTCAGAAGGCATCCACCCTGCAAATAAAAGTAGAAGGACTGGCAGACCCCCTGCGCGGAAAAATCGTCACCCTGTTAGCCAATCGCAGCAAGGATATTTCCCTGCCACTGACCACTGAGAAGATACAGGTTTTTTATCATAAATCCCCCGACTATATTCGCAATGCCCTTAAACCTTACGGCTATTTTAATCCGCAAATACAATCACGCATTGAGCACGTTGACGATAACTGGACGGTGATATTCGACGTCAGTCCCGGACCCCCTGTGACGGTCATTCATGTGGACCTGGAAATTACCGGCGAGGGCGCGACGGATAAAGCTTTCCGACGCCTGTCGCACCAATTTCCCATAAAGGCCGGACAGACCCTGGATGTCGATAAATATCAGGCTGCGAAAGACGCGCTGTTTAACCTGGCGGCTAACCGTGGTTACTTCGATGCGAAAATGGTTCTTAACCAAATCATCATTAACGTCGGCTACCACCAGGCGTCGATCGTTCTGCATTTTGATACCGGCAAACGGTATCGTTTTGGGGCCACACTGTTTCCACCATCCGATCTCAATACCGATTTGCTGGAACGTTTTCTAAGATATCATCCCGGAGAATATTATAGCGCCGCATTAGTGCAAAAAACCCAGCAGGCTCTATCGGGCAGCGGCTATTTTTCACAATCGGTGGTGACGCCCATGTCCAGTGAAACCACTGCGCAGTTAGAAGTCCCGGTCAAAATAGAACTCACGCCGGTGAAACCTCGCCGCTATACTTTCGGATTAGGTTATGGCACGGACACCGGCCCGCGCGGTACCTTTGGGTTTAACTGGATTCCCATCAATTCTTACGGCCATCAGGTGAATTTCCTGGCGCGGGGTTCTTACATTAAAGTTAATAATCAGCAGATCCAGAATAATACCGTGAACGCCAGCTATATTATTCCAGGCAGAGATCCTGCTACCGATTCTTATGCTCTCACTACCGGTTATGGCAATATTGTGCAGCAATCGCAGGACATCAATAAACCCAATAAAGCCAATAGTTTTAAAGTCGCAGGCAGCTACAACACTCTTTTAAATGATGATTGGCAACAAATTCTCGCTCTGACCTATTTGAATGAACGTTACATGTTCACCGATACGCCTTTTATTAATGCGAACGTGTTGTACCCGAACGCGCACTGGCAATACATTCACAATCGCACCATCCAAAAAGATAAAGTGGTTAACAACGGCATTAGCGCTACCTTAGACATAGCCGGCGCTTCCAAAGAGGTATTATCCAAAACGACCTTCGTTCAGGGTAAAGCGGGACTCAAAGCGCTTGGCACTTTTGACCCTACACACACACGGTTCCTGTTTCGCAGTCAGGTAGGTCGCACTGAGGTGCAAAATCTCAACAACATTCCCCTGACTTTACAACTTTTTGCCGGGGGTCCCACATCGATTCGCGGTTATAAATACAATAGTTTGGGGCCTGGCAAAAACCTGGTCATTGTCAGCGGTGAAATTCAGCAGCGTGTTTATGGGAGTTGGTACGTCGCTGCTTTTATTGATGCCGGCTCTATTACCCAAACCACCGTGCCAAAACCTTCATTCGAAAAATATGTCGCCGGCGCAGGCGGAGGCGTGGTGGTATTAACGCCGATTGGCGCGGTGGAATTAGCCCTGGCGCGTCCGCTGCCAATCAATCATACTACGAATAAAACCTGGCAATTAGAATTCTCGGTAGGAGCGGAACTATAGATGAATCTCATATTGGACTGGTTAAAAACATTATTCCGCTGGGTCTGCCTGATGCTGATGATCCCATTGCTGGCGGTGGCATTATTGTTAACGCCGATGGGACTTAAAGTCGGTTTTATTATCCTGAGCCGCAGCATACCGGGAGAATTACACTTTCAACAGGTAAGCGGCGCCCTACTCGGACCTTTGAGCATCAAGCGGCTTAGTTACCGTTATCAGGATCAACAATTTTCGCTCAGTCAACTTTATCTTCAATGGCGCCCTTCGTCATTACTCGCTGGCAAATTTTCTATCGATAAGCTTGAGGTTAATAATCTGAAAATCAATACACCGCAAGCGCCCGCCCCTACACCGGAATTTTCCCTGAACGCTTTGAAGAAAGGTTTACAGGATATTCGTCCACAATTAACCGCCGTGCGTTTACCGCTCAGCCTGGAGATAAATCAGGCAAATTTTCGTCATGTGGTCTGGCAGACTCATCCCGGTCAACCCACTCTGGAAGCCAAGAATATGCAGGTTCATGATCTGCTTATAAATCCCGATGTGTTACAAATTAAGGTCGAGGGACAATTAATTAAGCCTTACCCGATACAAACGGTCCTTGCCATTAACGGCGCCCCGCAAGCATACCGCTTTAATTTAAGCGCTTATAATCCCCAAACCCATTGGGTGGTGAACGGTCAGGTCAATCCAGACGAGGTCACGCTCGACACGCAGAAGGCGCTTATTTTTGGCGGAGAACTCGATACTCACCTGGTATGGAAATGGGCCACACCCATGTCATGGCAACTCGCCTTGTCTGGAAGACATCTGGATTTAAGTTCATTGAAGCCTGACTTGCCCCATCCTCTGGATATCACTCTCAACAGCACCGGCAATCTGGGTGAAGACTTCCCGCATTTTTCCTGGAACGCTATTCTGAAAAGTCCCAAAACAAAGATTGAAACTCAGGGAGAATATCAGAAACAATGGAATATTTTCTGGAACGTACAAATTAATGAGCTGGCGGAACTGTTACCCTTTAGCAGCGGCGTCATCAATAGCGCCGGAGAATTACACGGTTCTTTCTCGAAACCCCACACCAAAGGCTCTTTACACGCTACTTTATTGCGCTGGCAGGATTATCGGGCCGACAAAATCGATGCGAAATGGGACGTGGATATCAGTCAAACAAACAGTTCTTATTTTCAAATAGCCGCTGAACAATTATTCAGCCATTGGCTGGAACTTCAAAAACTGCAAATTTCCGGACAGGGAAAGTGGGCTAAACACGAACTTAATATTAGCGCGCAGGGTTATCAAACAGATCTGACCCTGGGGCTGGCCGGCGGAATAATTGATAATCATTGGCAGGGGGCGGCTCAAAAACTCTCCATCTTTAACCCTACTCTTGGGACCTGGACACTGAGTCAACCCACCGCGCTTTACATTTCTCCTCAACGCGCCGAAGTAACAGCCCTGTGTATGCAAGGCACTCACAAGACTCAAACGTGTTTGCGCGGCAAATGGAACGGCTCAGATAATTCCTGGCAGGCCGCCTTGACCACCCGGCTGAATTTTGATCAGCTCATCGGTGTCATTCCCGAAGAGCTGGTCATCGATGTTCCCCTGGATTTCCACATGACGGCGGAAGGCGTCGGGCAAAAAATCACGCAGGCGCAATTGATCGGAAACAGTCCAGGCGGCAACATCCGTTATAGCGATAAGCAGACCATAAGCACGGCCGTGAATAGCGCTAAACTGATTGCAAAATTAGATAAAAACGGCGCTGCTGTGGATTTCAATATTGCTTTAGCCGATAATAATTCTTTGAGCACTTCACTGACTTTACCCAAGGCAACCTTCGCCACTTTAATCGCTAAAAATCAGGAACTGCGCGGTAAAATCTCGATTAATTTAAATAATTTGACGCCTATCCTCGCGATAATTCCCGAAGTCGTCAATCCACAGGGAAAATTTAAAGCGGATCTGACGGTTGGCGGTACGATAGCCGAACCTGCTATTAATGGCAATGCCAGTCTTGAGGGGGGCGAAGTCAAAATTCCCGGCTTAAATATCCAATTAAATCAAATTAACCTGGCGCTTAATGCTAAAAAATCAGATCTTAATTATATACTGTCTGCCACTTCTTCCAACAAACCTTTAAAAGCAGTCGGTCACACCCGTCTTGACGAGACCGGTTTTCCCACTGAAATCACGCTCACGGGTGAAAATGTTTTGTTAGCAGATACTCCTCAATACACCGTGTACGTCACTCCCAATATGCGCTTCGCATTCAAGGGCCGTGAAATTAATATCGGCGGATCTGTAGATGTCACTAACGCGGTGTTACATCAATTAGATTTTCAGCGCGAAACGTCCTTACCCGAAGATGAAGTGGTATTTATTGGCGAGCACGTGATCACTAACGCCACGCCCTGGCGAGTGACCACCCAGCTAACCATCAATTTGGGTGATAACGTAAAAGTCGATTCCCCGGGATTCAAGGGCAAACTTCAGGGCAAGCTGAACATCATTTCTGAGCCGGGGAGCGTCGTCCTGGGGGATGGCAGAATTGAGATTGTGAATGGGGTTTATGAAGTTTTCGGACGTCAGTTAACAATAGCCCCAGGATCTGCGATTGTTTACCGTAAAAATCCTCTGAGTAATCCTGGACTCAGTGTACAGGCAACTGCTCACGTGATAGTGACCGACCCATTGAGCCAACAACAACTCGGTACGAACGAATTAACCATCGGTATGAATATCAACGGAACTTCCTCTTCACCGCAAATCACTTTATTTTCCAGCGCGGGTAATCTTTCTCAAGCGGATATGCTATCGTTTCTATTGCTGGGGACCTCCAGCGCGGGAATTTCTCCACTTAATATGAATTTAATGCTGCAAGCTTTAAACACATTGCCGCTTACTAAAAAAGGCGCGGGAAACGTACAAGGTTTGACGAATCAGGTAAAACAGGGATTAGGACTGACTGAGTTAGGCGTCGAGTCGGAACCTACCCTGGGGCCTACCGGCGAAACGATTCAGACTAAAGCGACACCGACTTCTTATTTCGTGGTTGGAAAAAGGATTACCTCACACATCTATTTTCGTTATAAATATGACCCTTTTCTGGGTGTTAACTTATTTCAATTGATTTATCTTTTCACCAAAAACTGGAGCCTGCAATTGGAAACCGACGGCGCCAACAGGAACGGCGCAGACGTGCTCTACACTATCCAAACCGGCACGCCGACGTCCGTTAATAAAACCCCGGCGGCGCCAGCTACGGGAAAATAGGTCTTAACTTCTGGCTTCTACATGACAACCTAAGTTATACATGTCAGTGCCATAAGTGTGATTACCAGTGGCATGCGGACTTAAGGTAATTTTATAGGAATAAGAAGTCTGCTGATTTTCGACCGGAATCAAATTAGTGAGATAACAGCTGCCGGGATGTTGATAATCCAGTTCCATTGCGCCGCAATCGCCCTGATCGGTAATCTGGAAATTTAAATAATTATGCGCGACGCCGTCATCGGGAGGAGAAGGCGGCGATATTGATGTCAATGGACTTGTTACCCACGTCGGGCCGCTGTAGTACTCAATACCGCCGCTGGCTTCATACATGTAGTTAAAGGAAAAATGCGAGTGTCCGCTGTGATCCGTACACAAACCCTGTGGGTCAGCAAACACCAGGGTAATGGTGGGAGTAGCAGCGACCGCAATCCCCACAGTGAACACCGTTGCCGCAGAAAATGTAAGCATTAACTTTTTCTTAAATATCATTTTAATTTCTCCATTGAAATAATGAATAAACGTTACCTTCAGCAAGACCGAAATGTAATCCTGCAAGAGAAATATTAAAATGAATTTTTTACCCGCTAAATACCGGATTTTTATGGGGGCTACTGTCCCATTGAGGCGTTTACGTTGTTTTCCAGTTTGACTTTCAGATTAGCCGCAGGAGCGACGCCGTCTTTGTTTTCGCCGAAAAAGACGACGGTGTGGGGGAAGGGAATTTGAATATCCAGTTCATCGAATTTCTGTTTCATGCGGCGGTTGAATTCGCGTCCTACCACCCACTGCATGCCAGGCCGGGTTTTGAAACGGGCTTTAATAATCACTGCGGAATCAGCGAATTTATCTAATCCTAATACTTCCAGCGGTTCGAGTATAAACGATGTGTAATTAGCATCATGTTGTAAATCCCTGGCGATTTGACGTAAGACGACAATCACTTCATCAATATTTTCCCGGTATGCCACGCCGATTTCAAAAAGATAATATGAAAAATCCTTCGTCAAATTACTGACTGAAACGATGGCGCTATAGGGAATAATATGCACGATACCTCCAGAATCCCGAAAACTGACCGTGCGAACCGAAATCGCTTCCACTGTACCGGTATTATCACCTATTTTAATCACATCACCCATGGCGATTTGATTTTCCAGCAACATGAAAAATCCGGTAATGAGATCCTGCATTAATTTTTGCGAGCCAAAACTGATCGCCAAACCTAATACGCCGGCCCCGGCCAATAACGGCCCGATATTCATGCCAAATTCCGATAAAATCATTAAAAAAGCGATTAACAATAGGCTTATAAAAATAGTCTTGCGCGCTACTGTCAAAAGCGTATGCGCGCGTCCAGTTTCAAGAGTGAGGTCTCCACCTTTGGTCAGCGACAATTCGACGAGACTGTTGCTGATCTCCCAGATCAGCATCGCCACCAAAATGATACAGACGATGGAAATTATTTTGATGAGCAACATTTCTTTTATTCCCGGCGGTAACCAGATAATTTCTTTACCACTCCAGATCTTAATGATGATCAACGCGATGGAAATATAAATGAAAGCGCGTAACACGATATCCAGCACACTGCGGTAACGCCTGAAACGTTTTTCTACCCCAGGTAACCGTTTTTTCAGGGATTTGCTGACTCTGAAATCACGGCTAAGATAGCTATGGATAATTTGTGCGACTTTGATTGCAAAATATAACAACAATAAGCTTAAAATCGTGCCTTTTACCACGAACCAGAAAAAATGATCCTCCCTGATTACCCATACCATATAAAGCAATAGCAGATACACAACGGCTGCGGCGCGAATCGTTAATTCAATTCGCGCAATCCTTTCCAGTCCCACGGTGATGGGGTCGGTGCGCCCCTTTCTGTTTTCCAGTAGTTTAACTACGCGAAGGGGGATATTAAGAATAAAGGTAATCAGAGCAATGACTATCAGAAATCCCCAAAGTTTCAGAAGTATTTCATATATATTCGGCATGACTCCTAAAAATAATGCGACCTGGATAATAAAATAACCATAAACAATTAAACCAGTCAGCGTGACCAACCATTTTTGAAAATAAACCGTGAAACTGACCGGCAACTCGAATAGTTTAGGAAATAAAGTAGCGACTTCGAATAAAAAGTCATACAGCGTCCCCAGTATTTTAACGATGACAAACGCAATGATCCACGCCAGGAGCACCCACTGAGGCCTCTCCCCGACGTGCAGCATTATCAAACTAAAATAAGCCAATATCGCAAAAAAGGTGATGGGCAATAAATTCAATAACAACAAAAATAATGAATTAATTATTTTCAGGGTAAGCCACTTAGGCGCAACCCGGGAAAACCAGTGACTTAATTTTCGGATGATATAGCGTGCATAGAAAAAAAGCGCATAACTCATTCCGATAACCACTACGCTTTTTAGAAAAACCATCATCCAAATATTACGCGAATGTGCGTTCATTAATCGGGTGACAAAATGCTGGTAAATCTCTTCTCCACGATGCGCTTCGTCGAGAATTTCCGCGGCTCCAGATTGAATGGCGTTGATGGACAGGGAGAGCTTTTCTAAAATTTTTACCGCATGGCCCCCGGCAGGGGCAGCGGCTGGCTTTGTTGGCGTGGGCGGCGACGCCTTCGGCGCCTGCTGCTGGCTTTGCGAAGCTGTCTCCAATTGCTGAATTAACTGCTCGCGAGCCTGCGGATCGCGCAATATTTTAATAAGTTCCGCTTTTTTGTCCGGCGGCGCGGGAGAAGTTTGCGCTACGGGAGCAGCGTTTTCGGCAAAAGCCGAATCAGCGCCGGGAACGACCTGTCCCAGCAAAAATATTCCAGTTAAACAATATAATGCCGACTTAAACAAACTCATAACCCGGAATTGTAGACCCTCTCCAGGCCAAATACCAGACACAGGAATTCTCACTGATACAGCGAGAATTGCTCCCTTAGAGTCTGTTCAAAGTCTCCCAAGCTGGCCATAATTCGTCGATTTTCGGAGCGAAACTGCCTATTTCCCCCTCTCCCCCGTACTCGGGCATACGCGTCAAGCTAAGGGATTTGGAAGTTTCCCCCTTTGAAAAAGGGGGATTAAGGGGGATTTTTTGAACAAGGCATTTGTGTTCAGTCCAAAAATCCCCCCTAACCCCCCTTTTTCAAAGGGGGGAATCAGAGGAAAAATCCTTAGCTTGACGCGTATACCGTACTCGGGGAAGAGGGAACAAGAGCGCGCAAGAAGACTTTGAACAGGCTCTTAGAAGTTGCTCTCTAACGAAAGTAAAGGTTGACTGAGGCCGACTTGGGCTTTTCTTCCGGGTTTAAACAAATCAGTCATGCCTTTTGCTTTGGTTTCCCTATGGCTGGGTTGTTCCTGTTCTTCAATAATGGGTGTTAGCGAGGGACGCTGCTGTTTGCTTTCCAGTTTGTCCAGACTGGTTTGAAGGCCGGACTGGCGCGCGGTTAAGTTGCTAATGAACAGCCCCACTCCCGCTGCAGATCTGGCTTCGATTTTCAGGGGAGGACGTTTATTAAAATTTCTATAATGTTGATCGATTCGATTGTTTAAATCATCCGGGATAATATTTTCACTGTCAGGACGGGGGCAATATCTCTTCCTTATACATCCTATGAGTTCTCTGGTCATCAATATCCAGAGTGGTGTAAAAATCAGAATAAGTGAAAGAGCAAACCAAACCAACATTCCAGTCGGTTCATTAAATAATTCATCACAGAGAACATTACACTCGGGAATTGCCGGATCAGGGATCGCTTTCTTATTACAGACTTCAACCCCTAAACCAAAAAAAGAACGCTCAAGTTGATAACCCTGATTCATACACTCTTGCCAGGGAAGCTGATTGATGATTGCGGTATTATACCGATTACGAGCGATTCTATTTAGAGGAAGAGATATTATTCCTGCTACCGAAAGCGTTCCTCCCATAAGATGATGAAAATTTTTCTTAATCCAACGCTTCCAGGTTTCTGGATAGCGGATTAAGGTTTCAAGCCGGCTAATAATATTCCTGTTTTCCTCCAGATGACTCATCAGGGTCTCTATCTGTTTGCGCAGCATTGATGCAGGATTTAATCCGGGATATTGGATTTGCAAATTTTTTTGTTCCGCGGGAAACAGATATTCCAGAATGATTTGCTGACACGCGACAGGAAGCGGGATAGGCAGTTCTTCGAGAATTAATTCGACAGGCAGGCCCAGCCTGGTAACTATTTCCTGAGTGAGATCACCGGAATCATCCTGCAGCGTCAACGGTTTAATCAGTTGTTTAATATAGAGCCTTTCGCCCTCTAACAGCTCATTTCTATTCCATGCGTCACTGGAAAATCCCTGCAATTCTTTGCTGTCGTCATCGAGTATGTTAGTGAGATGCCGCAACCCGCGAAAGGCAGGCATTTCTAACGGCTGATTTTCCAGAAAGGCAGCCGTCAACCATTGCACGGGCAATGGGTATTCCCGGCACTGATTGTGAAGCGATAAACAAAAATGCAGACCAGGAGGCGCTCGCAGCAAATCGGGATCCTGCAAAAAAGTTTGGGCAGCCGTGACCGGAGAACCGTATAAGCAATGGATCCATTCAATAATATGTGCTGTCTGGGTTTTATTGGGTTTGCCCAGGGCGTATTCTTTTATTTCTTTATAAATAGCCTGAAAAAAATCGCCCGGCATTTCCATGATAATGCGGGTATATTCCTGGCGCTCTGCGAGGGTGTTTAGCTCTGGTACGGTTAATGGATAAGGGGAAACCGATAACACAGCTATTTGATCACGCGGCATGGTTTTAATTTCTGAAATTTCACGTAATTCCTGCACCCATTTTCTCATACTCTCAGGTAACCGGAGATTCTCCAGTTTTTGGGTTGGCTCAGAGTTTTCCTGAATCCAGTGGAAAACCTGCCATTTTTCGGTATTAGACAGGGATTCCCACAAATCACCGGTAACCTTCAATGAAACTTTATATAGATATGCAAGCCGAATGACGCCGGGAATAGGTTGAACACCCTGTTTCTGCAAAAGTTTACAGAAATTTTCCTGTTTCAAATGTAGCGCCAACCAGTAAAATTGCAAGGTTTGTTGGTTGCTAAACTCGCTGGCGTTTAATTTCATTAATAAATATTCAAATAATTTGGGTTTATTATGGAAAATGCAGGCTAATAACAGGCGGAAATGATATGCATTCGGCGACCTTTTTTCTTGCGAGTATGGTAACGTCAATAGATGGCTGATATGCAGATCATTTTGCTGAATAGCCAGACGCAGATGGGGCTTTATATCGATTGGTATGGCATCCGTTATACTTTTTTCAAAAAAAGAAAATACTTTCGGCATGTCGCTAAAGAAAACCGCTTTTAACAATTCCTCTTTATCGTCGATCAGAGAGTGGATAATAGCAGGATGAGATTTTTTTTCATCGTCATGATCATCTTTTTCCTCTTCCAGACCGGAACTTAAATCACTCATTTCTAACGCAGAAATATCTACTTTTTTTTCCTGAACTTCATGATCGCGCATAATCACTCTCCACTATTATCGATATATTTTAAAACAAACAGGCAAAACTTTAACAAACTTTTGCAGTATGTCAAGTAATTGTATTGCCAACAAGGTGGATGATATAGCATGATGAAGCCATGAAAATTTTGATCGAACAGGCTAAAAGTCTTCTGGCCAGCGAATCGGACGTCATTGCCAATGCTGCAAATTTGTCGGCTTTGTTGTTTCATCATTTAGAAGACGTGAATTGGGCGGGATTCTATTTTTTAAAAAATCAGGAATTGATTTTGGGACCATTTCAGGGGAAACCGGCCTGCGTGCGCATTCCTATGGGCAAGGGGGTCTGTGGAACGGCGGCCTTGCAACAAAAAACGTTGATCGTCCCCGACGTCCACCAGTTTCCGGGTCATATCGCCTGCGATCCCGACTCCAATTCCGAAATTGTCGTCCCGTTAATCAGGGATCAACAATTAATCGGAGTTCTCGATATTGACAGCGCCCGCTACGACCGGTTCAGTAGCGAGGACCGAGTGACATTGGAAACCCTGGCCGCTTTATTTATCAGCCATTCCCGTTGAGTACAACTTTATTTACTTTGCGATAATTCCCGGGGCTCGCATTCAAATTCATCACAGAGACGGGTGGAAATTTCTTCGAAAATTTTGGGTAAGTGTGAACCGAATTGTTCGAAAAATTTAATGTGCGCGCGGACTTCCTGAGCCCAACGTTCCTTAGCTACCGAAATTAATTCGGCGAAGTGTTGTGGGTTAATCTCTTCCAGCCCTTCCCAAACCATATCCTGAAAACGTGGCAGCAATCCGATGAGATGTTCCTGTGCTTCTATTCTTTGGTTGACACGGTCCAGAATCCATTTCAATACCCGCATATTTTCACCATAACCGGGCCACAGAAAAACGCCGTCGGCGCCTTTTCGAAACCAGTTTACCCGAAAGATTTTTGGAGGATTGGCTAAACTGGCGCCCACTTCCAACCAATGCTGAAAGTAATCACCCATGTTGTAACCACAAAACGGTAGCATCGCCATGGGGTCGTGACGCAAAACACCCACCGCGCCAGTGGCTGCGGCGGTGGTTTCAGAAGCGGTAGTCGCCGCTAAATACACTCCATTGGCCCAATCGGCCGCTTCATAAACCAGCGGAATGGTTGTCGCGCGGCGGCCCCCAAAAATGAATGCGCTGATGGGTACGCCCCGGGGATTTTCCCAGTCGGGATCGATCGATGGGCATTGAATGGCCGATACGGTAAAACGGGCATTCGCATGTGCGGCTGTGCGTTTGCAATCCGGGGTCCACGGCTGACCCTGCCAGTCGGTCAGATGCGCAGGGGGCGTGTCCGTCATACCCTCCCACCAGACATCGTTTTCCGGGGTGAGGGCCACATTGGTAAAAATGGTATTTTCGCTAATCGCCTTCATCATATTAGCGTTGGTTTTGAGAGAAGTGCCTGGTGCTACGCCAAAAAAACCAGCCTCGGGGTTAATGGCATACAGTCTGCCGTCGATTCCGGGCTTGATCCAGGCGATATCATCTCCCACCGTCGTGACTTCCCATCCACTGAAAGCCTTTGGGGGAATGAGCATTGCAAAGTTGGTTTTGCCGCACGCGCTGGGAAAAGCGGCGGCGACATAAGCTTTCTCACCTTGCGGAGATTTTACGCCCGAAATCAGCATGTGCTCGGCCAGCCAGCCTTCGTCATGGGCGATGGCGGATGCAATCCGCAATGCCAGACATTTTTTCCCCAGTAACGCATTACCGCCATAGCCGCTGCCAAAAGACCATATCTCGCGCGCTTCGGGAAACTGCACAATGTATTTCTGCTCTTTATTGCAGGGCCATTTGACATCCGGCTCACCGGGTTGCAAGGGCATTCCCACGGAATGCAGACATTTTACAAAATCGCCACCGCCTAACTGTTCCAGAGCGGCATTGCCCATGCGCGTCATTATTTTCATGCTGACCACGACATAGGGAGAATCGGTCAACTCGACGCCGAAGCGGGAGATCGGAGAATTTAAGGGACCCATGCAAAAAGGGATAACATACAAAGTGCGTCCGCGCATGCAGCCTTTGAACAGGCCGGTCAGGGTTTTTTTCATTTCCACTGGATCCTGCCAGTTATTCGTGGGACCCGCGTCATCCGGGCGCTGGCTGCAAATAAAAGTACGGCTTTCCACGCGTGCTACGTCTGAAGGATCGGAAACAGCCAGATAACTATTGGGACGTAGTTCAGGATTCAGTTTTTTGAAAATTCCCGCGGCAACCAGTTCAGAGCAAAGACGATTGTATTCCGTCTGAGTACCATCGCACCAATAGACCGCTTCGGGTTCGCAAAGCGCCGTTATTTCCTCTACCCAAACCTGTAGATTTGTATTTTTAACTAATTCCATTCATTTTCTCCGGTAAAAATAGAAGTTTACCTGATGCTTCCAGGCCTCGCAATCCGCACTTCTCACTGAAATTTTTTCTATAATCCAAAATTAATGCGTAATTTTTTTTTTTCAATGAGATATAATACGATTACAAAGACCATCATCAGAAAAAGATGGAAGGCGCTGGCCGCTAATTGACTGTCCAGATTCACCTGCCGCGCAATCCAGATTAATATGCCCGCGAATAAAATATAGCCGGCGCTTTGGAAGTTTTTGTAGGGAATGGGATAGAAATGTTGACCGGTTAAATAGCAGGCGGCCGCCATTAAAAAATAACAGACCAGCGAGGCCCAGCTACTGCCGAGGTATCCGGCTATGGGAATCAGGACAAAATTCAAAATAATCGTGACCACGGCGCCACCGACCGTTATCAGGGTCCCATAATAGGTGCGGTCGGTTAATTTGAACCAGACTGAATAATTATAATAGACTCCCAGGAATAAGTACCCCAATAATAAAATGGGCACAACACCGAGTCCCTCGTAATACGCCTGCCCGCCTAATAAATATTTTAAAACATCCATGTTGATAGTCACCGCCAGGAACACAAAACTGCACACAGCGACAAACAGATGATTCACTTTGGCAAATAATTCCGGAGAATTTCGCTCATGAGCATGAGAAAAGAAAAAAGGTTCCGCCGCAAAACGGAATGCCTGAATGGTTAAACTCATAAATACAGCATATTTATAGCATGCCGCAAACACGCCCAGAGCATACAACGAGCTTTTACCCGGATAAAAATTCTTTGGCAGCCACCACTCAAGCGTCCACCGGCTAAACATTTCATTGGTCATACCCGCTAAACCGGTGAGCATAATCGGATATCCGTACACCAGCATTGGAGTAAGAATCTGCCGGTCAAACTCCGGCCGCCATCGCATTAATATTTTAAAAAAGAATAAAAGATAAAAAGCGTTCGCGATCAAATTGGCGATAAAAACATATCCAATACCATAACCTGTATTGTTTATATAGGCGGATATTTGCTGAAAATCCAGAGAGAAATGTTTAGACGCCAGCCACCAGGAGATCAGGAAAAAATAAATATTAAGTCCCACCAGAATTAACACATTGGCGATTTTAGCCAATGCAAAGAGTAAGGCGCGTTTTTCTAAACGCAATTTGGCGAATGGAATGGCCACTGCGGCATCTATAAACATGATAATCGCCAGCAACACAATGTATTGGGCTTTACCGGGAATATCCAAGCACTTGGCTATAGGCCCCGCAAAAATGATAAAAAGAATCGACAGAGATCCGCTGATGAGTAACACCGCAGTTTGTGCGATATTAAACGCTCGTTGCGGTTGTGCCTCGGGTCGTGTGGCGAAGCGGAAGTAAGCGGTTTCCATGCCGAAAATATAAACGACATTCAGAAAAGCGACGTAGACATAGAGATAACTGATAACACCATAAGCGGCGGGATCAAAAACACGGGTGTACAGAGGAAACAGTAAAAAATTCAATACCCGGGGAACTATACTCCCAAACCCATAAATCGCGGTTTCTCCGGCTAATTTTTTGATTTTAGACAATCATTCCTCATTAAAAAACTCACCATGACCGTCATTGCGAGCGCCAGCGAAGCAATCCAGTTCGCGCTTCGGACAACGCTCTGTATTGGATTGCTTTGCTGGCGCTCGCAATGACGGAAAACTTAAGTGCTAAGACCCCGATTATATAGCTAAATCATGCCAAAAACTATACAATATGCGGGTGATTAAACCCTTAACGATTGGTTCTCTGAGTTTTAAACATAATCTTATTCAGGGGCCGCTGGCTGGCTACAGCTGCGCGCCATTTCGCAAACTGTTTTCCCAATTTACCGCGCCGGCTTATTGCGTCACGGAGATGATCTCGGCACAGGATTTAGTTCGCAATAAAAATTTTCGTTCCCGATATGTTTGGAGAGACCCGTCTGAAGAACGCCTATGTTATCAGCTCTCCGGGAATTGCCCGGCTACGCTGCGGGCCGCCACGGCTATTGTCACGGATTTGGGCGCTGACCTGATTGATTTAAATTGCGGCTGTCCCAAACCAAAAATACGTAAAAAAAAATGTGGTTCTTATCTGTTAAATCACCCGCAACGGATTGCCGAAATAGTTGCGGCGATGAAATCCGTCACTGCCACGCCAGTCACGGTAAAAATCCGTGTTGGCGACGGAGACGATAACGCGCATTTTGCCGTGGCACAAGCCGTCGCACAAGCCGGCGCCGATGCGCTTATCGTTCATGGACGTCACTGGCGGGAAGATTATGACTCACCCTGCCGCTATAATATTATTCGCGAAATCGCCGCTGCGACGACCATTCCAGTGATCGGCAATGGTGATGTCCATGACATTCCCAGTTTGGGCGCAATGCTGGAGACAGGGTGTGCAGGAGTGATGATCGCCAGAGCCGGTTCCGGAAGACCCTGGATTTTTCAGCAATTATTGCAGGAATTTTCTGGAAAAAACTATGCGCCACCTCCGCTGACTGAAATTATACAATTATTTAATCAGCATATTGCCGGACTCACTGCACTGGAAGGCGAGTTTAAAGCCGCAATGGAAAGCCGCAAACTGCTACATTACTATTTCCGCGATTATTTGACTCAAGCACAGCTCGCAGTTTTGAGGAGTCAAGTCAGATCAGATAATTATTTTTCAATATAAATATTTTTCGCAGAAAATACCTTACGCCATGGGGGATCGCAAGGGGGAGTTGCGCGTAGCGACTCCCTCTTCATTCCGAGCATCGGCTCCGCCGAGCGCAGGATATAAATAGGAAGCGGGGACTGCTGTACTCAGCGGTCCCCGCCGCTGCTTGACTTTTAAAAAAAGATAACTCTATACTGTGGTCGTTTAATTTTAGATAAATAAATTTACAAAAAAAAGGTATAACATATGAAAAGAAAAAGAAAAGCTACCACCGCAGGATTGGATAGTAGTGAAAATTCTAAGGTTCGGACTCTCATTTATCAGGATTTAACCACACGATTAATCGATATTTCACCCGATATCGACATTGCATTAATGAAAAAAATGATTAATCATTATATAGATGTTTATTATTCGGAGGAAAATTTTAACGCGGAGATTTTGATAAATGCTTTCAAATCCATTAAGGATACAGTTTCCCCCACCGAAGATGAAATTACTCAGGCCTTTGTTAAACATGCAACCGGAGATCATAAATTACCCCCGAAAAATAAAGAAGAGAAATATAATAGATCCGTTGTGAATCTAAACAAAATTTCACAGGGCACTATTGAAGAAATTATATCAAAAAATTACCAATTTATGGATTTGGATGAACTCGAAGAATATGTGCATTTCCTACAAAATATTTTAAACTCCCTTCAGGAAATCTTTGGCGCTATTCCCAATCTTTCTACCAAACACCGTACAGAAAATACCGACGAAAAACGGGTCCCTCTCCATCCTGAGCAAGGCTTACTCTGGAAAGCGGGATATTTACAAAACCAGATTAGAAAATATGAACACAATTATCTTAATCAGCCCAAGACACGTGAATTCACCATTGGAATGGATTTTTTCAATTTTCGATCTGATTCTGAAAACTGGAAAACAGTCCACGAAAGATTCAAACTGGATGAAAAATCTTTATGCGGTCAATTCGAAAAAATAACGACCCCTCAAGAACTACAATCTTTTTGGAAATGTTTATCCATCAGGATAATTGATTCATTGATGACAGAAGGTTTTTGCAAAGTAACGCCGAAAGCCAGTAAATTTATTCGTGAATATATTGTAAAAATTAATCAGGACATGGAGAATTTGCAGAAAAATCGCGGCGGTAAACACCCTAATTTTTTTCAGGGGTCAATTAATTTTAAACCTCTGGGTATAACACTGTTGTCTGCATTTTTCGATCTTTTCAAGAGCCATGAAAAACGGAGAATGCAGGAAATTTCACAAAAATATAAATTAAAACGTCTCAATAGGGATAAAGAGAATTCAGCGTGAGTACGCGTCCCGCTACCTGTTTTGATCTCTCCGCGAGGCAAAGCCTCTGCTCGGAATTAAGGGGGAGTCGCTACGCGCAACTCCCCCTTACGATCCCCCATAGCGTAAGGACTTGCCCCCTCTACTGGTGTTGGTAATATGTATACTGAAATAGGTTCCTTCAATGCCAAGGCCAAATTATCTGAACTTTTACACAGCTTATAATGCTGTCTATCTGGATTTAGCATTGCGTATCAATGCGGTACTGGCTACTTTCGATATCCAGTTAGCCAACGCCATGCGCTCTGCTGGCGGAACTGTATTCGGAGATATCCCCTGGCCCGGCAATGCGCACCCAGGTTAATTCATGTTTATTGTGATAAAGATGAAGGATTCGCGATCCGGGAATTTCAGCAAATGCTTTTAATACGGCGAGATCCGTTTCACCCTGCAATTTAAGCGTGCATACGAAATTGTCACACAAGCCACTTTGTAACCAGGATTTCACCAGTCTTAATAACCGGGCTGGATAACAAATCACATCGGAAAAAAACCAGTTAATTTTGCCAATTTCGTCAGGAATAATGGAAAAAGCGCTTCGCTCGAGGTATCGAACTCGTGGCGATTTTAGTAATCGCGGATCCAGAGGGGCTTTGTCCACGCTGATCACCGCACATTGCATTTGCTCCAAAACCCAAGTCCATCCGCCTGGACTGCTGCCCAAATCCAGACAAACATCTCCTGGCTGGGGCCTTACGCCATACACGGTAAATAATTCCCATAATTTTAGATAAGCTCTGGATGGCGGATCGATTTTATTTTCCTGGAAGTGAACCACACCATTCGGAAAGCAACTGGTGCAGTTCGTGCTGGCTAAAATGGAATTCTCAGCGACTAACGTCCATGATCCTACGGGTTTGGCTGGCAACGGTCCCAAAAATTCCAGTACCGGATGTTTAAGCGGCGGTAATTGCGCCTGAATCAATTCTGTGCGGCGATACAAATGAAACGCATAGTTGGCCCAGCGCAGTTGTAATGATCTTAACTGTTTCACTGCTGAAGAAACCGAACTGGCCGGGAGAAAAACCGGATTCAACCAGGTATTTTGTGCCCATACCGGTTGAAAATCTTCGCGCTGTTCCACCACCACCAAACGTCCATAGACAGCACGGACAGTACCCAATTCGGCAATCAGTTTATCGGTGAATCCTTCAGGAGCCAGGTATGCAATCGTCATGACTGTTGGCACAACAGAAAAGGATAAATCGTAGTGAATAAAGACATAATTAATTCCAGCGTTGCAAAATCTGACCGGTGGGAACTCCTAATTTTATCATGATTTTCCCTAACTAAGGCGAGAAAGTCCATATTCTCTGGTGAGAACGATAAAAAATATTTAATATTCAAACGCTTGGGAGATTCATGCTTTTTCTCGTTCGCAGTAGCCTGATGGTGAAATATCCGGGTTAAAGGAACTGATTTTTTATATACCGATGTCTGGGTCTCCATGGGAGAACCCCAATCGGTATGGGAAAAGCGGGGACTATCAAGTGACGGCAGCGTTAATGCGCGCCACGGCCAAACCCACGGTTAAATTTATGCATTGTTTACCGGCCTTGCATAATTTGGAAACTCAAAAACGAATTAGAGGTTACCGATGAGGTTTTTAGTCATGGCTTTAAGCCATTATATACCGCGTCAATATTTTAAAGATTCGCCAAGAAGATGCGAATCAGTTGTGTAACGTTTAAGAATATGTAAAATAACAGCAGTCGCCTACAGCACAAATTTGGGAAATGATTCAAGAGCTGATTCCCGAGGTATCCTATATTTAACGAAAAAAATGGATTCCATTTTCTGGATCATCTGGAATATATTGAATTATCATAGTAATTAATACTTTTGGTAAGATGTCCAAAAAACTTGATAAATTGTCAAAAATCAATTCATGGTCATTGTTTTTTAATTGTGTTGTTCTATAAAATCCCAAATCATTAAGAACTTTGATAACTGGCTTATGCTGAATATAAGGCATCAAATCATTCAGAGTTTTAATCGTAGGCATTAATTTTTTCAATTTTCTTACCTGGTGAAACTCGCTACTAAAAATAGAAGTAATAGAATTATTTTCAGGGAATCGATTTAGAAAAATTTTTTTAAACCTTGTATAACAAAACATCTTGCAAGCATCAATACATGGATTGCCATGGGCAATAATCCGTTTGCTGATGAAGGAAAATAATTCGTCTTCATCTTCAGAAGTGCAGGAATGATAGGATGTTGGCAAAATGGAAGATATATCCTTTTCTAAGTCTTTTAATGCCTCTTTCAGATGGTATTGAGGATATTTATTATTATAGAATTCCACTATATCGTTAAAATTTTTTGAATATAATAAGTTACCAGCCAGTTTTTGATTATAGCAGCACATCATAAGTCCGATGAGACATTGATAAGGTGTACAAATACCATCCCTTGGTAAACGAATGGGATTCATGGCAAGGCCGTAATTATCATAAAAAAAGCATTTTTGGTTTGAACCTATAGTATAGAAAGAGGCTAATACATTACTTGGGAAAATAGGAAAATAATCGCTGATGTTTGAATTATCAGACTTTATTAAATCGTACAAAGCAGTTAGAGAGATAAAATATTTATAAAAAAACTCCTTACCGCTTGAGATTTGCTCTTCGGTATATTTTTCATCATTAATATCAAGTTTAGTATTAAGTTCATTAAGTTCAGTTTTCATAATATACTCCTATAATTATCTCAACACCCTGGCTCCTCTGATTTATATTATAAATTTAAAAAAACAAATTTGTCAAAGGGAATTTTCAAGGGAATTTTTTAGGTGGAGGTCTTAACCCAACCTCTCCCATCAAAGGGAGAGGGAACAATGTCTTATCTTTGTAAGAATTTGGAGCTTTTGCTCTCTATCAATTGTAAGAGATTTTCCAGTTCTTCCATGGGTTGTCGCTGACTATATGAAAACATAATCGTCAGTCGAATTATTTTCCTCGTTATTTAATGAATAATTTTTAGAAGAATAAATATTTTCGTATAACGTGACGTAATCAGGGGGAGCTGAAAAAAGAGTGTTGAAAAATCCAGTTTCCCAAGTCGGTTTTTTTAAAAAAGTAATGACGGCTGAATCCTTCGACAAGTTCGTTGAAGTTTCAGCTAACTGGATAACTTTATGCTGAGCAAAGCGCATAATCCCTATCCAAGTTACCGAAACCGGTTTGCCTTCCCAGGTATAATCATAATTATTTTTTCGCAGCAGGGATCTTCTATCTCTAATAAATGCCCATCTAGCAGAATTTTCCGGAGTTTCAAGCAAATTAACAATGGTCATAAGCGTGTCGATAATTTGCGCTTTATTTATAATATGTTTAATCATGTGAGCACAGGCACGCCGCCTTGAATCGTCACAATAATAACCAGATAAGAAAATGATTTGCTCAAGGATATGTTGAAAAGAATACATTTGCCCGATCATTTCATCGAGGGCCATTTCTAATAAAGTCTGATCTTGACTACCGTCAAGTCGAATTGCCATTGCCGCTTGAATGAGTTGCTTTTTCTCAGCCGGTTTGATATCGGAATTGGCTACGCCGGAAATAATAAAACCTATTTTCTCTTTTGGTAGGACTCGACTCAACCGCGAAAACGCTTTTAAGAGACTGTCCGTATCACAATTTTTGAGAGATAATGCGAAAAGTCCGGGAATTCGATTATCAGGTATAAATTCACTCATAAATTCTTTGGAATCTTTACCAGCACAGTAATAATTACTAATATAGTTTTTATTAATTCCATATAATTCCTGAGAATAAATTAAATTAAGCACTTCAAAACGGCTAGGCTGGGTATTATTAACATTTTTCAATTCATTTTTTCCAGATAAAATAAAGGCGATAGTTTTTAATAGATCCTTTCTACTATCAGGTAGTTTCTTTGTAAGAATGTGATAAATTAATTTTTCATCAACGTTTTTTAACGCAAAATCCCAAACATGAGGATGGGTTATTTGTTGTGGAGTAAGACGATTTTTTATTTTAGGAAAATGATTGACTTCAAATAAAAGTTTCAGTATAAAAGTATCATTTTTTTCTAAAAAGATCGTTATTTTTTCCGGATATTTATCTAAAATACTAAAAATTAATTTTTTATAATCCTGTTTGATAGCAAACTGTAAAAGATTAGGATGTCTCCATTGTTCAGAGGATAACATAATTTTCTCATCCCGAGCTATCACTTGCATCACTGCGGCTGTATTTTTTTCTAAAGCCTCAGTTATTTTATCCGGAAACCTTTCTAGTATGCGGAGTATTAAACTTTGGTCTTGATATTTTTGGGCAAACTGCCACAATTGCGGATGCTGCCACTGTTTTTTAGAAAGGATGATTTTTTCATCTAAGGCGATACATTGTAAGATCGGCTTCGAATTTTTTGCTAAACCATTTGTTATTCTATTGGGGAATTTATTTAACAACAGGCGCATCAATTTACGGTTTTGAGTTTGCAGAGCATGCATCCAAATTTCAGGATGATTCCATTGTTCATCATTAAGAGAAATTGTTTCATTTTCGGCAATATAATCTATAATTTCAAAATTATCATTATCGATAACTTCATTAATAAAATTATCGCTGACTTTTGACTCGCATAAAACTTTGATCTGCTCAGGAAGTAGTTTTTTCCATGGGAATCCATCAAGAAAACCAGCTAAAATAACATCTGGGCTCAGTGTCTCATTTAATAAATATTTTTGTTCCTGCTGATACTCTCTGGTAAGAAAAAATAATTTAATGGCGGGTGAATAAATTTCTAAAGTTTTAACATCGCGCCTTAAATTTTGCGCTATTTTCTTAGAATAAGTATTTTGTTTTTCATCTAATGCACTCTCCAAATCCTCCAGTTGATTGAAAATAGTATAATTTTTTAATTCATCCGCATTAGGACTCAAAATATAGCAAGGAAAATTTTGCAAAATATAAGTTAATTTTTTGTATTCTTCTCTCTCAAAAACAACTTGACGGAAAACATAATTCACATAAAGTGCGTTTAACCGGTCTGCCCTGGCCGGCGCTACATATTCGTAGAGGTTTTTTTCTTTGTCGATGGCCTTTTTGGCTACTGCAGAAAACCCGAAACAGCCGGCAAAGGATGGTCTGCATACCAATTCATTCTGCGTTGACATTTTCTTTTGCGAGATATTAAGCAATTGCCGCTCACGTATCGCTGACAACTTGGCCGCTTTGTGTTTATTAGGGTTTTTCTTTACCTCTTCCCAACCTTTATTTCCTTTAATATGCCATCCTCGATTGGTTGCTTTGTTTACATCAAAAATATGGGTATTCTTTAAGTAAAAATAACGTAAGTCGCCGAGTAATAAAACTGAAAAATCGTAGTTAAAAGTATGGGTGAGTGCAGGCATCAAGGTTATAGTAAAAGGAGTGCGTTTAGCAAAAGGGCTATCCTGGTTTTCGCCCCGGATTGGATTAATGGTTCGCTGTTCGTATTCTCCAGTGACGGTATTAAAGATCCGAGTTCTGTCCACGACGGTATAACCATTTTCTAGCTTTCTATCAGTTTTTACCGGCCTGTTGGTTTCCGGGAAAATGATTTGTCTGAAAAAAAATTCAAGATGTTTTTGCTTTGATTCTTTTAGATCTGCTGATATAGCTTTAACCAATAGGGACTGATGATTGATGGCCAGATTAAGCCGATTGGGAATTTCTTGATTATTGAACTCTTCAAGGAGGGTTAAATGCAGCTCCCTAGCCTGTTTAAGCAGCTTAATTCGATTTTTTTTTACCGGAGTGTTGCGAATAATATCAATTAAATTGATAAATTCTCCATTTAATTTTTCAAGACGATCATTGGCTTTTTTCTTTTTCATTTTTTTTCTCTCAATATTTTTTTATATCTTAAAGAGAAAATATTAAAATTAAATTAAATCACACATTTTAAACGCAGAACCGCTCTGTACAAGACAATTTTAGTCATTGCGAGCGTCAGCGAAGCAATCCAGTTCGATTCTTATGCAAAATCACCTACTTAGTACGAAGCATTGTACTAGATTGCTTCGCTGACGCTCGCAATGACAAATTTTGTCGTGTACAGAGGTGGTCTATAATTAATCTTATATTGATCAAAAAAATTCCAAAAGAGGTTATAATGCATTTATTATACCGGTATATGCTGACCATTATTGTGATTATAGGAACTGGAGGTTTGAATGGTTGCAAACCCAAAAAACCCATCGTCCACCCTTCACATGAAAACAATATTTATGCGCATACCCAAGCGGGTATGATGTCACCGGTGGCGACCAGAGCCCTGCCAAGAGTTTACGTACCGAATAGTTTAAGTAATACCGTTTCGGTCATTGATCCGACCACCTATCAGGTCATCAATACTTTTGCCACCGGCAAAAATCCCCAGCATGTGGTTCCCTCGTATGACTTAAAAACCTTATGGGTGCTGAATAATAAAGGCAATACCGCCATGCCCATCGATCCACAAACGGGAAAACCGGGACCGAGTGTTAATGTCGACGATCCTTATAACCTTTATTTTACGCCGGACGGACATTTTGCGCTGGTGGTTGCCGAGGCTCACAGAAAGATTGATTTCAGTGATCCGCATACGCTTGCACCGCTATTTTCCTTACCCGTAAAATGTAGAGGGATCAATCACATGGAATTTACCATCGATGGCCGTTATGCCATCGCAACCTGCGAATTTGCGGGAAGACTGATTAAGCTGGACCTCCTCACTCATCAGGTGGTCGGTTACCTGACCCTGGGACTCGACAGTCCTGGGCAAGGCTCCATGCCTCAGGATATTCGCTCTTCTCCGAATGGGAAGGTTTTTTATGTGGCGGACATGACCCGGGGTGGCGTTTTTCTCATAGATCCGATGGAGTTTAAACAAATTGGATTCATCAGTACGGGAGTAGGCACCCACAGTATTTATCCCAGCAGGAATGGACGTTTGCTTTATATTGGTAATCGGGGATGCGCAGGGGTGGGGTGCAGTCTGCCAGGTTACTGCCCAGCGCATGGCGCCGGCAGTGTGAGTGTCCTCGACCTCAAAAGCCAAAAAATTGTCGCTAACTGGCCGATTCCAGGTGGCGGCAGCCCGGACATGGGCAATGTCACCGCGGACGGCAAAGAATTATGGTTATCCGGCCGATATGATTCCGAAGTATATGTTTTTGACACCACCACCGGGCAGCTGACTCATCGTATCCCGGTCGGAAACAGTCCACATGGACTGGCGGTCTGGCCTCAGCCGGGCCGATATTCACTAGGGCATACCGGCAACATGCGCTGATGAAGCCGGTTATGTCATTGCGAGCGCCAGCGAAGCAATCCAGTTCGCGCTTCGGACAACGCTCTGTACTGGATTGCTTCGCTAACGCTCGCAATGACGGTATGCATTACACAATTTTTTCAGAGCACTTGGCGTATATGTCACTTAATAAGCCATTGGGATCATATTTTTCTTTGACGGAGAAATAAGCTTTTTTATCGTATAGTTTCCAAAATTCCTGTTCGCTGTAGAATACATTTGAATAAAGGCATTTATTGCCGCCGCAGGCCGTGGCCCTATTTTCAATTAAGCGATTAAAATACCCTATTTCTTTATCGGAAGGTAAAAAATTGCCATAAGCGCCAAAGTTAATATACAACTGATTTTTCTCCAGCTGGCAGAAAAGAAATTTATTCATATCCGGATTTAATTTAATCGGGCAAATCCACATGGGATCAATACGCAGGTCATTTTTAAAAAATTGATAAAATTCGTCCGCTCTTGTTAGAGGAATTTGTAAATCCTGAATGATAGTCTCAGTTTTGGGACTGATAAAATTAGTGAGATTCCGAATCCAATCATTGGCATTTATAATATGCATAATCTTCCAGTAAACGGTAGATTTTAACATCCATTTACCCAGTAAAAATCTAAAAAAGATATTATGCATGAGAAAATATTTGGAACACCAAAACCAATCCATGTCCCATCGCCAGATATAATCAGCAGTGGTTAAGAAATCCTCGGATTTTTGAGAGATGGATTGATAATAAATATTCATAAACTTGTAATTACTGAGATATGGCGCCTGATCTACAAATCGGCCCAGGGTGATAAAAATTTCATCCCCCAAACCAGTGCCATCAATAAAATCAATGTCAAGGTTCTGCATTTCAACCAACTCCGCCATTTTTATAAAATAATCATGCGGATTGGAAAAACGTAATCGCGATATGTGGACATAGGATTTGGCAGGAATTAAGCGGATTTTGGCTTTTAACACATAACCTAAACTGCCATAAGAACCGGGGATGGCATAAAATAAATCGTGATGTTCATTATTGGGAGAACAACAAATTACCTGACCATGGCTCAACAATACTTCCATTTCAGTCACTGTTTCATGAACCAAACCAAATTTAAAAGAGGAAGATTCCGCCGCCAGACCTGCGATCGCGCCACCGACTGTTATGGATTTCAATTCAGGAATAACTTGCGGCAGACAATGATACTTTAAAGTTTGCGCAACTAATTCTTCGAAGGTGACTAATCCTTCTACTTCTGCAATCAAATTCACCGGGTCAACGTTTATTACCTGGTTGAAAGCCGTCAAATCCAGCCATTTCGCCTGGGTTTTTTTGCGATGACGGAACAGATTGGAAGTTTTTTTTTGTAAACGTATAGCGCCTTTTTGATTCGTGCGTTCTTGCAAATACCTGAGTAGGCTATCTTTCTTTTTATTATAATCAACGGAGGATGTGGTCGCCATAAATTCTCCTTATGTTTTCAGCGGATACTGCCATAACCATTTAATTGTCCCCGCGGTGAAAATACGAATTGATAGAGTTGCATGCTACGCGCACGAAATCCACCCGCGCAGGAAAGTAAATAATAACGCCACATGCGATGGAACCTCTCGTCAAATCGTGCGGACAATCCTGACCATGCTCTCTCAAAATTATCATGCCAAGCCATTAGGGTACGATCGTAATCCGTGCCAATGTTGTGGACAGTCTTCGGGAACAAAAAAATTTTCACAGACCCCTCCCACTATTTTCAGGGTGGGTAGCATGCCGTGAGGAAAAATGTATTTTTGCACCCACGGGTCAGTAAAAGGTTCGGAAATATTTTTGGCAATGGTATGCATAAGGAATAATCCATCTTCCTTCAGGTTTGCTCTGGCAATTTCCAGAAAAGTTTTATAATTTTTATAGCCGATATGCTCACAAAGACCGATACTGACGAGTTTATCAAATTTAACATGAGTCGGATTATAGCGTTCGACGTCTCTGTAATCACATTCCACCAGTCGAACTGGTAAATTCTGGCAGATTTGCCGGGCATATCGCATTTGCTCGGTCGAAATATTAATGGAAACCATCTCTACGCCGTATTTCTCCGCGGCATATTTTGCAAACCCGCCAAAGCCGCAACCCAGCTCCAATACTTTTTCACCGGCATGCAGGTCCAGTTTCCGGCAAATTAAATCGTATTTTGCGAATTGCGCTTCATCGAGTGAACTGGCGTTACGCCAATACGCACAGGTATATGCCATGCTTTCACCCAGCATGGCTATGTAAAGATCATTATCGAGGTTGTAATGCTGTTCCGCGACCTGTTTAGACAGTCTTGGGGATTGCGAATTGGTAAAAAAATTTTTCAGATTAAAATTCAGAAATGTCATTAAAGGGTACATTTCCTTTAAATTGAGATGACGTAACACGTGAAAAAAAAATTTATCTAAACGGGGGCAATCCCACCAGCCATCCATGTAGCTTTCACCTGCGCCTAATGAAGGTTCGGTCATGATGCGCGTTAACGCTCGTGAATCGTTAATCTGCATATCCCACGGCTTATTGCCGTTAATCTCAATGCCCGCCTTCGCTAACAGACCGGTGATTCTGGATATTTTATCCATAAAAACTCGCTCCCAAGCTGAGAAATAACGAAACGTCATCTTAACAAAACAAGTTAGGGTAAACCAGCAATTCTCGCTGAGTACAGCGAAAACTGCTTTAGGCTTAAAACCTGTACTCGGGGTCGATGCCCGGAATGAAGGTGGAGACGCCCCGCTCCATAGGCGTCAAGTTAAGCGGTTGAACACTAAAAAGCATAGTCATTGCGAGCGTGAGCGAAGCAATCCAGTTCGAACTTTGTAGAAATTCTGTACTGGATTGCTTCGCTCGCGCTCGCAATGACAGCGTCCTTGAGAAAAAAACTCTTAGCTTGACGCCTATGGACGCTCCGCTCTCTGCCCTTGCGGTTCCCCATCGCGTAAGGTGAGTTTCCTTTAGAAGGAGCAGGGAACAGAAGAACGAATCAGATTAATATCTGCTGCCACCGCCATAACCCGAGTAAGAAGTGGAGTTAGAACTAGAGTTAGAACCAGATTTAGAACTGGATCCAGAGCTAGAGCCGGGATTCCCCTTCAATTCCTCGACAATGCCATTTGATCCCGAGTGGTAATTACCTTTAAGAGGCATAAATGATTGAGTATTTGTACCAACGCCGAGAACAACCGGGATATCACTCATCAATTTTTGCTCCTGGTCAAGGGTTGGCTGGTATTGAAGTGGCGTCAGTGTCCTATATACCATGGGGGCAAAATGCTGAGCTATTTTCCATCTGACGATTTCCTTTGCCAGGTCATTAAAATCATATGGATGGTCTTTCTGTTCATCAACCTCCGAACGATCACACATATAATCATCCCCGACAAAACAGGGATTCGTCATTACTTTATTAGGAACACGCTTGCTTACAAAAAAGGGAGGGACCAACGTTTTGTATATATCCCCCAAAAGGTTTTCTGAAATAAGATATTCCGTTTTACGATTAATCTCTACGCATAAATTTTCACAATCTCTCATTGTTAATCCCTTCAGAATAAACTTATATACTTCCGGACTAATGATAACATAATTCTCAGCCACCTTATTCAATTTTTGAAGATTCTCTGGATCAATTTTAATGTCTGTCGCTACGTCGTCTTTGCTTAAAATACTATAATGAGAATCACAAATAATTTTTAAAGAATCACAAGCAGCTTTAAAATTTGTAGCAGGAGCGTTGTTGGCCGCAGCCTCCAATTTAACCGCTATTTTATAAACCGGATTTATTGAAACAGGATGGCGTACCCAACTCCGAATTTTTTCAATATCATTTTTATCCCCGAGAACAATATAAGTCTTGCCGGATCTTATCGTGGTAAATCCCCCACTGAGCCGCTGTTGGTGTTGCAAGGCATTCAATGCTGACTTTATTTCTTTACTGCCCGATTGCTGATATAGAGTGTCTGACACCAAAGGAGTGACTTCCAGTGCATGCTCTGAAATAAAGTCTATGCAATGTTCCAAAATATTACTTTTATATTTACCAGGTATTGAAATTTTAAGAACGTTACCCATGCTTTCACGAGCTTCTACCGGTAAATTGGCAGGTATGATTTTTTGATCTACTAATTTTAACGTAACCTTCTCCGGAACGGCCTTGGAATGCGGAGCCTGCAAATTCAATAATTTTAAATAATCGTTCTCTATCTCCAACCATTCACTCTTTAATGCTCCCAGCTTTTGGAGATTAGACTGGTCTTTGGTAATGACGGCTGTGCCAGGAAGAAACTGGAAATTTTTATTACCCAGAAAGCGCTCAACCGAATCATCTGTTATGAACTCTGCAGTATTTTCAATTTCCACATTAAGATATTGGCACATATTAATATCAAGTTCCACCAGACTTTTCTTCCAAATTTCTTCAATTTTGAACCGTTCCGTCCGGAAGAGCTACGACATAAAGATTTTTTGAATTCTCTAAATTAACACTACAATGTATTGATAATTTTTTAAAAGCCTTCGATAATTGTTTCACATCATCTACGTTTTCCTGTAAGGAACTAACATTGATATTTTCGTATTTATGCTCATGTTTTGCGTCGGCATGATAAAGTATAGTGATCGCCTTCGCCGGAGACATCGGTATGGGCTGTGGCATACCTTTTTGGAGTAATTGCAATTTCTCCGATTCGGCGATGACGCAGGCACTGCCGTTTTTACCGGTGAGAACAATACGCCCTTCTATAGGAATAATTCTTTTAAGAGACTGAACAGCAGAACGAGGCTTCGATTCCTCATATCCTAAAGCTAACATTTCAGAAGGTGAAACAATCAGAAACTGTCTCAGAAAAACATTATTTAAAGCTTTTTCATCCTCAACTGATAAACCTTCAACATAATATCCTCTGGGTAAACCATTTTCTAAATAAAAATGATCACGATTGTCAGCATGGTCCACCTCGAACTCGAATTTCCCTTGTAATAGTTGGCTAATTTGCACGGCGTGTTGCGTCACTTCCCCCTTGCCTTTCCCCGAAGTGATATAACTAATACCGTATTTACCAGGTTTGCCACCCAGTAATAGCAGTAATGCCATAGTTATTTTTCTTATAGGGTCCGCTTCTCTAAAAATTGGCTGTGCTGATGAGTTATTGCTGAGCGCACTGTAAATGCTTGCGCATAAAACCGGTCCCAAAAACAATTCCTGTTTTCCTTTCATTCTAATCTCCATATTTTGGTACTAAAATTTAGTATATTTTTTACAAACAGTATTTTCTGCCTGCCACAGAATATAACGTCTTTATTTTCTGTGGACAACAAGATGCATGTTTTTAAAAAATTTGTCAAGTGATTATCGCAAATTTCAGCAATTCCCGCTGGGTACAGCGGCAATTGCTTCCTATTTATATCCTGCGCTCGGCGGAGCCGATGCTCGGAATGAAGGGGGAGCGCTGCGCGCAGCTCCCCCTTGCGAACCCCCATCGCGCAAAGAATTTTCTATGAAAATTAATCAAAAAATAAGCAATAGAACTTAATTATCATCTTGATGGCGATTCGGATTGAGTGAGCAGATAGTCTTCGTAAGTTCCAGTAAAGTCAACGATGCCTTGAGGCTTGATTTCCAGGATACGCGTCGCCAGCGATGATACGAATTCCCGGTCATGGCTAATAAAAATGAGGGTGCCCGCATAATTTTCCAACGCAGTATTCAGTGATTCAATAGATTCCATATCCAGATGGTTAGTCGGCTCGTCCATCAGTAACACGTTGGGTTTTTGCAGCATTAATTTGCCGAATAACAATCGGCCTTCTTCCCCGCCGGAAATAACTTTGACGGATTTATTGCTATCGTCCTTTGAAAACAACAACCTTCCGAGAACGGCGCGGATACTCTGTTCATCATCGCCTTCCTGCATCCATTGACACATCCATTGAAATAAGGACATATCCTCTTCGTACTCTGCCGCATGATCCTGCGCGAAATAGCCAATATTGACATTCTCGGACCATTTAACCGACCCAGTATCCGGCGTCAGGTCGCCCAGCAGACAACGCATTAAAGTGGTTTTACCAATGCCATTAGCACCGATAATGGCAATCCGCTCGCCCGCTTCCACACTCACACTAAAATCTTTAAATAATGGCAATTTGGTATCGAATTTTTTACTCAGATTTTTTGCCTCCAGCGCCAACCGGTGCAGTTTTTTCTTTTGCTCAAAACGGATAAAAGGATTAACGCGGCTGGATGGCTTGACATCTTCCAATTTAATTTTCTCAATTTGCCGTGCTCGTGAAGTCGCCTGCCTTGCTTTGGAAACATTAGCGGAAAAACGGCTAACGAAAGACTGAAGTTCAGCAATCTGGGCTTTCTTCTTGGCATTGTCGGTTAACATGCGCTCGCGGACCTGGGTAGAGGCTGTCATGTACTCGTCGTAATTGCCCGGATAAATGCGCAATTCCCGATAATCAAGGTCCGCCATGTGGGTACAGACACTATTTAAAAAATGTCGATCATGCGAAATAATAATCATTAACGAGTTGCGCTCATTGAGGATGTTTTCCAGCCAGCTAATGGTATGAATATCCAGGTTATTGGTGGGCTCGTCCAGCAGTAAAATATCGGGATCACCGAATAATGCCTGCGCCAATAATACCCGCAACTTCCAGCCAGGCGCGACTTCCCGCATTAAACCGTTATGCTGCTCTAACGGAATACCCAGACCCATTAATAATTCTCCGGCGCGCGATTCGGCGGTATAACCGTCTAATTCGGCAAACTCGGCTTCGAGGTCGGCAATAATAATGCCGTCGGCGTCGCTCATTTCCGGTAGCGAATAGATCCGATCGCGCTCCTGTTTCACCGCCCACAATTTGGGTGGCCCATAATAACGGTGTCAATCACGGTATAGTCTTCAAAACCAAATTGATCTTGCCGGAGTTTGCCCAGGCGCTTAGGGATCGATCATTAACGCTCCCGGAAGTAGGCGATAAATCGCCCCCCTAAAATTTTCATAAAGGTCGATTTCCCCGAACCATTCGCGCCAATCAGGCCATAACGGTTGGAGCCGGTAAAATTTACCGACACATTTTCAAACAGAGGCTTTGCCCCAAACTGCATAGTTAAATTAGAAGTCGCAATCAAGTTATCATTCCTGTAGTAAAGGTCACGTAAATCTTTGTATTGTAATACTTTTGGTCATTACTGTCAAAAAACTGGCGGCGGCCAAAGTGATGAACTATTTTTCCACGTGAGTAGTATTTCAACTCAAAAAGACAGTTGCCATCATAGTGAGGGCTAAATTCATGTGGACTGGTTATAAACACTTTCTGAACCACCTATGGTTGCAGGACCCTGAAAATCGACATCCTGACCTTATTTATTTCTTTAACGATCGTTACCTTTACCTTTGTCATTTGTTATTCCTATTTTAAAAATTACGACGCCATTCTAAAGTATTCACGCGGAATGATGGAGCGAAATTCGTTGGCGCTGATTGAACGCGTCACCCACATCCAGAATGAAGCTGAACAGGTGCTTAATAATACTTCCGGATTATCTATTGGTAAAAAAAATCTTTCTTACAATGATCCTGAATTACAATTATTTATGTTAAATTTGCTGAAATTTAATCCCGATATCTCGTCTTTTTTTATTGCTTTCAATTCTGGGAGCCGTGTACTCGTCAAAAAAATTGATACCTCGTCCCAAACCACTTTTATATCCAGGCCTGAAGTCCTTCTTCCAGCCAATGCTCGGTATATCGTTAAAGTCATGGACCCGGCGATAACTCCTATTCCCGAATTTTGGTATTATCTGGATCAGAATTTCTCAATTGTAGACCAGGAGAAATTTCCTCATATCACTATTTTTACCAAGACCAGGCCATGGTATCTCGGCGCTTCGCAGTCAAAACAAATTTATTGGACTAATCCTTATTATTATATTCATACCCATGATTTGGGAATTACTGCAAGCAATGCGATTAATGACAAGGATGGCAATTTAAAAATGATACTGGGCGTGGATATTTCTTTTATTGAATTATCGAACTTTTTAAAGAAACAAACCATCGGCCAATATGGTCACGCTTTTCTCACAGACCAGAGCGGTAAATTACTGATTCCGTCCTTCTCGGGCCCTAATGCCAAAAGAATTCCCCCTGAGGCGCTTAAGGCTGCCTTGTCTTATTTCAAAAAAACCAATGACCGGAATTTTTCTTTTAAATTTCATCATACCCGTTATCTCAGTTATGTGAGTAATATGCCCGCCATTTTTGGACAACATTGGCTAATTATTACTATTGTTCCTTTTTCCGATTTTTTTTCGGACCTGATTAAAACTCAAATGGAAGTTACCCTGATTACTTTAATAATTCTGATGTTTTCCATATTAATCATTATTTATTTTTCCAAACGAATTTCCAATCCCATCGTTGCTTTGGCCAGTGAGGTGGATAAAATTACCAATCTTGACCTTTCGAGTCATCGCCGAATATTTTCATATATTATCGAAATAAGAACGATGGACGCATCGGTGGCGTCTCTGCGTGAAGCCATGCGTTCTTTTTCCCGTTATGTACCCAAAGAAATCGTCAAACAGCTTTTAGCACAGGGGAAAGAAATAACTCTGCATGTTGATAAGCGAAGATTAACGATTTTATTTTCCGACATTCAGGATTTTACGACTATTTCTGAAACTAATTCCTTAAGTATATTGATGCCGCTACTGAACGAATATTTCGACGGTTTATCCAAAATTATTCTGGAAAATCAGGGGACCATTGATAAATACATCGGTGATAGCATAATGGCCTTCTGGGGAGCGCCCCTCGTCGCCCCCAATCATGCAGAGCTTGCCTGTCGAACTGCGCTTTTATGTCGGCATTTTCTAATAGATTTCAATGAAAAATGCCGGGAGCAAGGTAAACCACAATTACTGACACGTTTTGGTATTAGCGCGGGCCCCGTGGTAGTGGGGAATATTGGTACTTTGGAAAGGATGAATTATACAGTCATTGGGGATGCGGTAAACACAGCAGCCCGGTTGCAGGTGACCGACAAGATTTATCATGTCAGTATTATCATCAGCGAAGAAGTCTACATGCAGACCGATCAGAAATTTCTGGTCCGGCCACTGGATACTGTCGCAGTGCGCGGTAAAAAAGAAAAAATAAAAATTTACGAATTGGTAGCTCTGGAAGCCGAAGGCACACCGATTGGCGCAACGAAGGCACAACGCGACCTCTGTGACAGTTTCGCCCATGCTTATAAAACATTTTCCGAGGGTGACTATGTCACAGCCCAGCAGCTATTCGAAGCTATCCATCAAAAATTCCCAAACGATTTCCCCACCGAATTTTATTTAAACCGATTAAAAGAGACTAAAAAGTAAAACGTTGTGGACGTTGGATGGCCGCTACCGGAAGAACTTCGAGATAAGGAAGTACCCGAACCTTACCGGCGCAATGAGCACGTCGGATAAGCTCGCAGCTTTGGACGAAGGCGATTCCCTGCGATTTCCGGGCGGGTTAAACAATATTTACGAGGTTGGAGTAAGCAAAGTTCTTGGCAATGGCCTTATTGCGCCAATACTGAAAATAAGGTATAATCTTAATCCGTAAAATATCGAGAAATTACATGAAATTGCCGAAGTCGTTACCTGCGTTTATCTGGTTTTTCATCAAACAGCAGCCCGCCGCGTTTATTTTTATTGTCCTGACATCGTGGGTATGGGCTGTGAATGAAAGTCTATTTCCCTATTTTATCAAATCCCTTGTTAATGCTATTAATAATTATCATAGCGACCCCTTGCAGGTGTGGCATGTTTTAAAGGGACCTTTGGCCGGTTTAAGCGGTCTCTGGTTGGCTATGGAATTTTCCATGCGCACACAAGGGCTGGTTATGATGCGCGCATTCCCACGACTTCGCGCAGAGATGCGGGAATCGATCTTTAGTTATGTTCGCCGGCATTCTCATGAGTATTTCGCCAATAATTTCGCGGGAAACATCGCCAGCAAGATAAACGACCTACCCTCCGGCATCGAACTGATACTGCAAATAACTTTATTTAATTTTATTGCATTCGCAGTGGCTTTTTTAGTCGCCATAATCGTGCTGTCACACGTCAGCCTGTATTTTTCATCTTTATTGCTGGGCTGGTCCGTTTGTCACATGATAGTTACCACCATTTTTCTCAAATCCGGATACCGGCTGGCAGAAGCCGGGTCGGAAGCTTCCTCAACCGTAACCGGTAAAATTGTCGACAGCTTAACGAATATGCTCAATGTGCGGCTGTTTTCAAGAGGAAAATTTGAAAGCCGGTACTTACATCAATTTACCCAGGAAGAGCAAACGCGTTATCAAAAATCCCTATGGCACCTGGAAAAAATGAAGTTTATTCAGGGCGCACTGGGTACTCTTTTCATTCTTATCGTGATGTTCAGTTTGGTCTACGGCTGGTCGCATTCCTGGGTTACCCTTGGCGATTTTACGCTGGTGGGTATGCTGTCATTCTCCATGCTTGGGTTTATTTGGTATGCGTCTTATCAAATGACTACGTTCGTGCGTGAAGCAGGAAAAATGCGCGCGGCTTTATCATTAATCACGACACCTCACGAGGTCCAGGATGCTCCGAATGCAATGACTCTGGAAGTACAACAGGGAGTCATTCGGTTTAAAAACGTTTCCTTCGCTTATCAGACTGGTAAACCGATCTTTAATCAATTGAATGTGAATATTCCAGCGGGGCAAAAAGTCGGTTTGGTAGGTTTTTCAGGTTCTGGAAAATCGACTTTTGTTAATTTAATCCTGCGCTTTTATGACATTCAGGGCGGGGAAATTTTAATTGACAGACAAAATATCAGCGCCGTTACAGCCAATTCACTGCGTCAACAAATTGGCATGATTCCTCAAGATCCCAGTTTATTCCATCGTACGTTAATGGAAAATATTCGTTATGGTCGTGAAGACGCCAGTGATGAAGACGTCATAAAGGCTGCCAAACTGGCTCATTGTCACGAATTTATTGAACAACTGGATGAACAATATCATTCGCTGGTTGGTGAGCGCGGCGTCAAACTCTCGGGAGGACAACGTCAGCGCATTGCGATTGCCCGGGCTATTTTAAAAAACGCACCCATTTTGATTCTGGATGAGGCGACTTCCTCACTCGATTCCGTCACTGAAAAAATTATTCAGAAAAGTTTGGACAGACTGATGCAAAACCGCACGACTATTATTATTGCGCATCGTCTGTCGACTTTATTGCACATGGACAGAATTCTGGTATTCGATCAGGGTAAAATTATCGAAGACGGCCCCGCAAGCGAATTACTGCGACAAAATGGACACTTTGCCCGATTGTGGAATATGCAGGTGGATGGATTTTTAATGGATCACCACAAAGTCGAACTGGCCGCGGAGGTTATATATACCGCGTGACCTCTCAATTTGCGGTTTTTAGCATCCCATCTGCAGGCCATCTTGTGCTTTAAAAAACATTTGCATATGAGTAACTATGCGCATGTTTTTTAAAACACAATCTGGCCAACATCTGGGCGCTAAAAACCGCAAATTGAGAGGTCACGCGGTATAGTCATCGCATGGGTGTTTATTTTTTTGATTTAGACTCATTTGTAGAGTCAATATTTTAAAGATTCGCCAGCCATTCACGCTGAGTACAGCGTTCATGGCTTCCCTATTTTTATCCTGCGCATCGGCAAAGCCGATTGCTCGGAATGAGGGCGCTAACGAGACCGACGGGTGGCAGAGGAAAGAGATTTTGCGCGCACAACGCGTACTCGCGCGAGCACGGAAAATCTCTTTCCTCTGACAGGCCCCGGCGAGTGCTTACCCGCTATTCCTTGGCGAATCTTTAAAATATTGACGGGGCATGGGGAAGCTCTGAAGCCAGAAATCTCATTGAGAGGTCGATGGCCTGAATGTGTTTGGTCAAAGAACCTACGGAAATATAGTCGACACCGGTTTCAGCCACTTCACAGATATTTTCCAAAGTAATGTTACCGGATACTTCCAGTTTGGATCGACCGCGGTTAAGCTGGACTGCCTGAACAATTTCCGTTAATTGAAAATTATCCAGCATGATTATTTCTACCTGCGCTGCCAGGGCTTCCTCGAGCTGCACTAAATTTTCGACTTCGACTTCCACTATTTTACCCGGATGACGTTCCCGGGCCCAATAAACCGCCTTGGTGATTGAACCGCAACTGACCAGATGGTTTTCCTTGATTAAATAGGCGTCATACAATCCCATCCGGTGATTTCGACCACCTGCGGTACGAACGGCGTATTTCTGCGCGGCGCGCAGCCCAGGAATGGTTTTACGGGTGTCCAGTAATTGCGTGTGAAAACCTTTTAGAGCCGCCAGGAATTGATCGACCCGCGTCGCAGTTCCTGATAGGGTTTGCAACCAGTTCAGAGCACAACGTTCACCACTCAACAGCGCACGGGCAGGTCCGGAGATTTTCACCCAAATTTGTCCGGGCGCTACTCTTTCGCCTTCCTGTACCATCCAGTCGAGATGGACCAGAGGAGCTATTTGCCGATACACACTGTCGGCCCAGGGAATACCGCAAACCATGGCGTGCTCGCGGCTTTTGATCTGCGCGCTCGCCTGTTGTAAGGGATCAATTAATGCAGCGCTGATGTCGCCTTCGCCGAGATCTTCCCCGAATTGATTCGGCTACCTGGGCCTCAATGGATGGTAACGTCGTGTTTTTCATTTTTATCCGGGCGAAACCATCTTATTATCGCGGTTAAAGGACCTGAAAGCACATACAATAAAAATAGAATCAGAAAAACTTCCGGCGGGGAATAAGAAACTAAAACAAATACCAAACCAATGATGGGTATCACTAAAAAAGGCACCTTACCGCGCAAATCGAGATCTTTAAAACTGCGATACCGGATAGAACTGACTTTCAAAACCGCTAATAATACCGCCACGATAGCCACCAGCCACGCAACGCTGGCGCCGTCTATTTCATACTGAACACAGGTCCATAATATGCTGGCGACAAAACCAGCAGAAAGAGTTGTTGATAATCCCTGAAAATAACGTTTATCCGCTGTTCCCAGTTGTGTATTGAATCTCGCCAGGCGTAATGCTGTGGCCGCCGTGTAAGCGAAACAGACCAGCCAGCCAGCCTTTCCTAAAGCCGACAGGGACCAACTATACAAAACCATCGCCGGAGTAATGCCAAAACATAACATATCGGAGAGGCTGTCAAACTGCGCCCCAAAATCGCTCACGGAATGGGTAAAACGGGCAATGCGGCCGTCCAGCCCGTCTAATAAAATAGCGATGAAAATAGCAATAGCGGCATTATCAAAAGAATGTCTCGTCGCCGCTACGATGGCATAAAAACCGGCAAATAAAGCGCCCATTGTGAACAGATTGGGCAACAGATAAATGCCCCGGTAACGGGGATGATCGGGTAGTCTCTGTTTCATGCGAGAAATTGTACTATAGTTTTTGACATATTTATATCCTGCGCTCGGCAGAGCCGATGCTCGGAATGAAGGGGGAGCGCTCCGCTCTCTCCCCCTTGCGATCCCCCATGGCGTAAGGTAGATAAATTCTGATATAATCAGTTGATTAGCAAGGGTTAGATGCCATGAGCGAAAAAGAGCGAAAAATCATCATCGAAGGGGTCACGGAGACTGGGGAAACGTTTCGCCCCAGTGACTGGGCTGAACGCATGAGCGGTCAACTTTCTACCTTTCGCAAACGTCGTATCCGGTATTCGCCCATGCTCCAACCTACTATGAAGGAAGGCCACCAGTGTGTGGTTCTGGACCCTTCACTAAAGGAATCCAATCCCTTGCTCTACCAGTCAATTTTAGAGTTCGCTAAAGCTAACCATTTGAAAATATGTAAGGAAAATGGAGAATCAGACCCCAACACTTCCGTCTGAAACCATCATTATTGATGGGGGCATCTATTTTGACAGCCTGATAAAGGATATCCAACAGGCTCAAAATTCTGTGCTTCTCGAAACTTATATTTTTCAGAGGGATACGCTGGGCAAGCGAGTCATAGAAGCGCTGGCAAGCGCTGCTCGCCGGGGATTACAGGTGCGGGTCATGGTCGATGGCGCTGGAACACCCTGGTGGAGTACGCAGTTTGCAAGAACCCTGGAAAAAGCGGGAGCCACGACTAAAGTCTTCCATCCTTTCCCCTGGCAGCTATGGAACTGGAGCCGGTCGCGAATAAGAACGTCTCTTTTAATAAACTGGATTTATTTGCTCTTTAAGATTAATTCACGTAATCATCGTAAAATTTGTTTAATTGACGGCAAAATCGCCTATGTCGGCAGCATGAATATCAGTAAATGTCATCTTAGCCTGGCCAGAGGCGGTGATAACTGGCGGGATACCAGTTTGCGGCTAGCCGGATCGGATCTGACTGATCTCTATCGCGCATTTGACCTCGCCTGGGATCATTTACCCATGACCGAAAGACTGCGCGAGGCCTTTCGCCAGGTGCGACGCAATCCCACCATACGCTCTAATCACACCCGGCACCGCCGGCGTATATTGTATAAAAATCTTTTGCGGAAAATGTCGATTTGCCGGCGTCATATCTGGATCACCAATGCATACTTTGTGCCGGATAATTTTTTACTCAAGCGTTTGCAGGAAGCCGCTCATGCGGGGGTCGACGTGCGTATTTTACTGCCAAGAAAATCGGATGTGGCGATCATGCCATGGGCGTCTACGGCATTTTACTTTAATTTATTGAAAGCGGGCGTGCGCATTTTTGAATATTTACCCGGAATCCTCCATGCCAAAACTTTATTACTGGATGATTGGGCGCTGATTGGTTCCAGCAATTTAAATCACCGCAGTCTGCTCCACGATCTGGAAGTGGATATCCTGCTCTCGGATCAACTTTCCATTCAAACATTAGAAGAGCAATTTTTAATGGATTTAGAAAATTCGCGGGAAATTTCCCTGGCGCGCTGGCATATTTTACGCCCCCGTTACCAGCGCTGGCTGGGCCGGCTTCTGCTCTATCTTAAATACTGGATATGAATGCTTTGAGCAGCCTGTGAAACATTTCCGGCTGCTCCATGAAGGGAGCGTGGCCTGAGCCTTCGATCAATTCATAACGGGCGTGAGGAATTTTTTCGGCCATTCGCGCAACATTAGACTCAAACATAATAATATCCTGGTCAGAACCGATCACCAGAGAGTTGGCCTTAATCTCATTCACCCAGGCACTGGAATCAAAAGTTAATAAAGCATTGAGCTGATTTCGGTATCCTACGCTCGTGATGGGAAAAGGATTAGCCATACGCAAATTAATAATCTTTTCCACCATCCCGGGGCGCTGCAAAAATTCACTGCTGAAAGTCCAGCCCATCCCATATTCAATCAGCGCACGCAGAGGACAGTCTGCGGCCATAAATGCTAAACGCGCCCTTGCGGCCAAAGCATAGCGGATATCAATTTTGACGTCTGTATTACAAAAAGTTGCGCTGCGTATTTGGCGGGGATATTGCCAGGCCAGGTGCTGCAAAATCATGCCCCCCATCGAATGTCCCACAAAGTGTCCGGGACCCAGATTCAGAACCCGGCAAAGCTCAATAACATCATCCGCCATTGTTTCTATTGAATAAGGCTCGTCCGGGCAATCGGACTGACCAGAACCGCGATTATCAAATAAAATAACCTGATGAGTATTTTGATAGTGCTCGGGCAATGTTGCAAAAACCGAATGGTCCACCGCAAAACCGTGAATAAATATGAGCGGCTCGCCCTCGCCATAAATTTCATAATATAAATTAATCCCATTTACCGTGACCTCTGGCATAATTCCTCCCAAGCCTCATAACACGATTATTTAAATTCCAGCCCATCGCCTTTGCGGACTACGTTAATTCGGCTGCCTGGCAGGAACTTTCCGGATAAAATCGCTTCTGCCAGCGGGTTTTCCAGATATTGCTGCAATGCTCGCCGCAACGGCCGTGCGCCATATACAGGGTCGTAACCCACCTCAGCCAGATAATCCAGGGCGTCGTCTTCAATCTTTAAAGTATAGTCTTTTACGGCAAGACGTTGTTGTAAACGTTCCACCTGTATTCTCGCAATGTTGCGAATCTGTTCCTTACCCAGTGCGTGAAACACCACGGAATCATCAATTCGATTAATAAATTCGGGACGAAAATGTTGCGCGACTACTTCCATTACCGCTTTCTTCATCTGCTCGTAATTTTCACCGGAAAATTCCTGAATTAATACCGACCCCAGATTTGAGGTCATCACGATAACTGCGTTGCGAAAATCCACGGTGCGACCCTGACCATCGGTAAGGCGTCCATCGTCCAAAACCTGTAATAAAATATTAAAGACGTCGGCATGCGCTTTTTCTACCTCGTCCAGCAGAATGACTGAATAAGGTTTACGACGCACTGCTTCGGTTAAATAGCCGCCTTCTTCATACCCGACATATCCCGGTGGCGCGCCAATGAGTCGCGCGACTGAATGTTTTTCCATAAACTCCGACATATCAATGCGAACCATCGCCTCCTCGGTATCGAACAAAAATCCTGCCAGAGCCTTACATAACTCTGTTTTTCCCACACCGGTGGGACCTAAAAATAGAAACGATCCTACCGGACGGTTCGGGTCTGACAAACCCGCTCGGGAGCGGCGGATGGCGTTGGCGATCACGCGGATGGCTTCATCCTGGCCAATAACCCGTTTATGGAGGGCTTCTTCCATATGTAATAATTTTTCGCGTTCCCCTTCCAGCATTTTGGAAACCGGAATATGCGTCCACCTGGAAACCACATCGGCAATTTCTTCTTCTGTGACTTTATTCCTGAGCAAATGCGGATGTTCGGTTTTTTTTATGCTGTCAACGCTCGCCAGTTTTTTTTCCAGTTCGGGAATGATGCCGTATTGCAACTCTGACATCCGCGATAAATCAACCGTACGACCCGCTTTCTCAAGCTCGGCGCGGGCTTTTTCCAGTTCTTCTTTAATATGCTGTGCGCCCTGTAGGCTGGATTTTTCCGCCTTCCAGATTTCGGCCAAATCCGCATATTCTTTTTCGGTTTTTTTGATAGTATCGTCCACATCCTTCAGGCGTTTTTTGGAAGCTTCGTCACTTTCTTTTTTTAGAGCCTCGCGTTCGATTTTCAGTTGAATCAGTCGCCGGTCTAATTTATCTAACGGTTCTGGTTTGGAATCAATTTCCATGCGTATCTGACTGGCGGCCTCATCGATAAGATCGATTGCCTTGTCAGGCAAATTTCGATCGGTAATGTAACGGTGAGAGAGTGTGGCCGCGGCGACAATCGCAGGATCGGTAATCACCACGCCATGATGTACTTCGTAACGTTCTTTGAGGCCCCTCAAAATCGCGATGGTATCTTCAACACTGGGTTCGGCCACTAATACTTTTTGGAAGCGACGCTCTAGCGCCGCATCTTTCTCGATATATTTGCGATATTCATCCAGAGTTGTCGCGCCCACACAATGTAATTCACCGCGGGCTAAAGCGGGTTTAAGCATGTTACCCGCATCCATGGCCCCTTCCGCTTTTCCTGCACCGACTAACGTGTGTAACTCATCAATAAATAAAATAATTCGGCCTTCCAGTTTTGCCAACTCCGTTAATACTGCCTTCAATCGCTCTTCAAATTCTCCCCGATATTTAGCACCGGCTATCAACGCACCCATGTCTAACGCCAGTAGGCGTTTGCGCTTTAGCCCTTCCGGCACTTCACCATTGATAATCCGCTGCGCCAGCCCTTCAACAATAGCCGTTTTACCGACTCCAGGTTCTCCGATTAACACCGGGTTGTTTTTGGTGCGTCGCTGTAAAACCTGGGCAACCCGGCGGATTTCATCATCCCGGCCAATAACGGGATCGAGTTTACCGTCTTCTGCTTCTTTGGTGTAATCACGCGTGTATTTTTTCAGCGCCTGATATTGTTGTTCTTTATCAGGATTATCAACGTTTTGCCCACCACGTAGATCCAGAATAGCTTTTTTTAACGCTTTTTTATCGGCTCCATTGGCTCGCAAAATGTCTCCCAGAGCGCCCTTGTCGTCCAGGGCAGCCATGACAAATAATTCGGAGGAAATATATTGGTCATTCGTTTCCTTCGCCAATTTGTCGGCAATATTCAGTAACCGGGCTAATTCTTTGGAGGGATACACCTCGCCCGGCGCTCCCTGTACCTGGGGCAACCTAATGATGGCATCCTCTAATTGTTTTTGTAGAGGCGGAACCCGGACCCCCGCGCGGATTAATAACGCTTTGACCGAGCCCTGTTCTTGCGACAACATGGCGCGCATTAAATGTACCGGTTCGATAAACTGTTGATCACGCGATACCGCTAAAGACTGGGCATCGGCTAAAGCTGTCTGAAAAAGTGTGGTAAATTTATCCATTCTCATGGGAAAGTCCTCGTTACAATCTCACTGAGAAGTATATCAGGGTACCTGGAAGATTTTTCAAGAGAATGTTCGTAGCACTATTCGAGTGAAGCTGCCTCTGCAAAACCCTCTGCACGTATATGACAGGCGAGGCATCGGGTGCAAGGTTGGGAATCTCTAAGGGGATCATAGCAGGAAAAAGTCTGGGAAAAGTCAACATTCAGGCGCATCCCTTCACGGATGATCCGGGCTTTATTCCAGTTTAGCAGCGGAGTTAGAATTTGGCAGCTATTGCCTTCAATACCGTGGCGCGTAGCTAAACGTGCGGTCTGCGCCAATGCTTCAAAAAATTCAGGGCGGCAATCCGGGTAATTATTATAATCCAGAGCATTAGCTGCAAAAAAAATAGCATCCGCTTTCAGGACTTCCGCCCATCCCAATGCCAGAGAAAGAAAGATCATATTGCGAGCCGGCACATAAGTATTGACCCGCTCCTCTGAAGAGCCATCTACTGCGAGAGTATGATCCGTTAATGCCGAACCTCCCCAGGAACCGATTTCACAACGAATCACGCGATGTACTACCGCGCCTATTTGCCCGGCTACTAATTTGGCACATTGAAGTTCGTGAACGTTACGCTGGTTGTAATCAACACTCAGCGCATAACAAATAAATCCTTGCTCTCTGGCAATAGCCAGACAAACGCTGGAGTCTATGCCTCCCGACAATAAAACAACTGCTTTTTGACTCATATTATTTCCCGGGGATATCTCCCCAGATAGTTTTATGAAGCTGAATCTGTAATCGCACCGGCAAACGGTCTCGTAAAATCCATTCTGCCAATTGCCTGGGCTGAACCTGTTGATAGCTCGGTGAAAATAATACCTGCACTCGTGATACCAATGTATGTTCAGTAATAATCCCCTTCGCCCATTCATAATCCTCGTAATCACAAATCACTAACTTAATCTGATCATGGGGTAACAAAAAGGCTAAATTATTCCAAAGATTACGTTTGCACTCTCCTGAGCCGGGGGTCTTTAGATCCAAAACTTTAATAACGCGAGGATCCACACCGGAAATATCCAACGCACCGCTGGTTTCCAGAGAAACCTGATAACCTTGATCACAAAGATTGGTTAAGAGCTTTAAACATTCTCTTTGAGCCAAGGGTTCACCTCCCGTCACACACACATAGCGGGGAGTATATTGAGCAATTTGTTGCAGAATTTCAGTGACAGTGAGCGACTGTCCGCCTTGAAAGGCGTATGCCGTATCACAATACTGGCAACGCAAAGGACATCCTGTTAAGCGCACAAACACAGTAGGCCAGCCTACTGAGTTGCTTTCGCCCTGAATGGAATAAAAAATTTCCGTAATGCGTAACGCTTGAACATTGAACATGTTTTAATACTATTACTGACTTAATAAATCGCCCTTATAAAAAATAATTTTCGTAGAAAATTATCCCCGCGATGGGGGATCGCAAGGGGGAGCAGCGCTTAGCGCTCCCCCTTCATTCCGAGCATCGGCTTCGCCGAGCACAGGATATAAACCAGAAAGCAATTATCGCTGTACTCAGCGAGAATTGCTGGCATTCAGTTGCTGTAGTTGAATAGAGGCCAGTTGGGCGGCAGAACTGCCTGGATAACGATTCATGATAGTTTTCAATTCCTGGCGAGCCTGATCCGTGTTACCCTGCTGGGCATGCAGGATAGCCAGTTTCAAACGCGCGTCTGCTGCTTTACCCGATGTTGAATATTGAGTGATGACCAGATTAAGCTCTTGTTCAGCCTGGGTCAGGTTTTTTTGCTGAAAATAAATATCTCCCAGCCAATAATGCGCATTCGCCACAAATTGGCCATCCGGATGACGCTGCAAATAATCTTTAAAAGCAACGGCGGATTGATCATATTGTTTATTAGATAACAAACTAAATGCCTGCTCGTAAGCGGCTGCGTCGGTTTGAGGTGGAGTTCCACTGGGTTTAGCGTCGCTGGGAGGCGCTTTGGCGGCATTAAGGATGGCAGGATTGGGAGGACTCTGGGAGAAAGGAGGCACCGCAGGCAGAGCTTCCACACGTTGTTGCTGCTGACTCGCCTGGTCTAGCTGGTGCTCAAGGCTTTGTACCCGGCCACTTAACTGTTGCACCTGCTGTTGCAGCTCGGCAATTTGCTGGGGTAAATTCATACTTATCAGGTTATTAATCTGTTGCTCAACGCGAGAAACACGTTCAGGTATCGGCAAGGCAGAGGCATCCACCGTAGGCAACGGTGGAACGCCACTATTATCCTGGGATGACCTCTGCGCCTGTTCAGGCGCATAGCCTCCCTGCGAAAGATCGAACACAGGGGCCGCCGGTTGATTCGCCAGGACAACGCCTGGTAAACAACTCAATACAATTCCCAAACTTCCCAGCCGCCACCATTCGATCTTATTTTTGAACATAAATCAATTCGACGCGGCGGTTCAGGCTCCATGAACGTTCGTTGTTACCACTCACTGCCGGATGTTCTTTACCATAGCTTACCAGTTTAATTTGACTGGGGCGGACACCCTGCTGTTCCAATACGCTCTCAACGGCTTTCGCACGGCGCCAGCCTAATGCGACGTTATATTCGCGGCTACCGCGATCATCGGCATTCCCTTCCAGACGTACCCGGGCATCTCGATGTTGCACGAGATAATTCGCTTGTACAGTAATGGCGCGCATGTCGCTTGCCTTGACACCGCTTTGATCGTATGCAAAGTAATAAACCTGATGGGATGGCGCCGACAGCGAATTCACATGTCGTTCGCCGACCATACCACCGCCTTCAACATCGGCGCCGTTCAATCCACCTTTTTGGCCTATCGCGTAAGCTTTCGCCCCAGCTTCAGCACCCTCTGGTGGCTGATTAGGATTTTGCGCAGAATGACATGCAGCCAAAGCGATAGCTAAACCAGATACCGCAGCGACTTTTAACAATTTCTTCATAAGATAAAGTCTCCTTCAAAAAAAAAATTAATATTTAAAACAACAGCCCTAAGCCTTTAAGTGCTGAAGGGCGACCAGGCCGGTTCCTGCACTGTACCTGCTCTTGCCGGCAAACGCAATTTGATCCGTCCATCGATCGAAACTGCTTCTAATACACCGCGTCCCTGATATTGAGTAGCATATAACACCATTTTTCCGTTGGGCGCAAGGCTTGGCGACTCATCTGCGCCACTATCCGTTAAAATGGCTAACTTTCCAGAGGTTAAGTCTATTTTCGCAACCCCAAACGAACTGCCCTCCCGATGCATGACTACAAGGGAATGCCCTCCTGGAAGTAAAGATGCGCGGGCATTATAATTGCCTTGCCAGGTCAGCCGCGTGATCGCTCCGGTACTAAAATCGTAACGGAAAATTTGTGGTCCACCGGCGCGGTCAGAGGTAAAAATAAGCGAACGGCCATCCGCGGACCACCGAGGCTCCGTATCTATCGAATAACCAGTGGTCAACTGCCGCAAATGCAGCGTCGTTAAATCAACCGTATAAATTTTAGGGCTGCCGCTTCTTGTCAATACAACAGCCATCTGGGAGCCATCCGGTGAGAAAGCCGGAGCGCCATTAATACCATCGAAGCTTGAGACGAGATGGCGTTCACCGGTATGAATATTTTGCAGATAAACCGAGGCACGGTGCTCCTCGAAAGAGACGTAGGCAATCTTCTGGCCATTGGGCGACCATGTAGGAGACATGATAGGTTCCGATGAAACCAGCAGAGTTTGTGGATTAAAACCATCCGCATCCGCGACTTCCAAAGCATAAACGGGGGGGGAATTTGCTGGCCATTGCCTGAGTATATAGGCAATTTTGGTATTAAAAATACCGCGGATGCCGGTGAGTTGCTGGTAAACGATATCGCTGATGCTATGGGATAGTTGACGAAGGTCCGCCTGCCTGACCTGAAAAATCTTCGACAACAGGACCGGTGCTCCCGTGCCAGGCGAACTAAAGGCGCTGCGAAGCTGAATTGAAACGGAATAACTATCCGGTTCCCCCGTGGAAGCCACACTGCCCTGAAGCACATAATCGGCCAGGCCGGGAGCCACCACCTGAAATTGCCCGCTGTTATTAAGATCTCTCTGCACCACTTCTTCAATGGTATGCCCGCCGGCCACGGAAACGGCGGCGCCACTGAACGGAGTTATCGCTATTGGAATTGCCTGATTCATCCCCTGCGTCAGTTCCATGTATAATTCGGCTTGTGCCGGGCTTGCAGCCAGCCAAAGCATGACGAAGACCCCAATGACTAAAATACCTGAGTATATACGCTTTTTCATGACAGGAATCATATCTTTTTACTGCTAAACAATTTAAGCTCGAGTGTGTAATGTCCTGCGGAGTCATTTTTAAAGTAAAATGGCGAAAAGGAGCAAACACAGTGGGGTTTCCGGGAACCGGCAGAGGTGACGCTTTATAAATGGCAGTCTCCGCGGCGCGGTCTAATGCAGGATTACCGCTACTACGAACCAGCCGGGCGCTGGAAACAATACCCTGCGGTGTCAGATCAATGGTAAACACACAGGAAATAGTGGGATCAGCACCCTCGGGAATTAACCACTGATTACCAATCGCCATTAAAATTCGGGCACGGAATTGATCAATAATGCCCTGCATTTGCCGTGCTACAATCAACTGTTGTTGCTCGTTAGCAATTTGCTGTTGCATAAGCTGCTGCTGTAAAGCTTCCTGCTGTGCCGTCAATTCTGCCTGCTTTTGTTGCGCGGCGGCAAGTTCAGACTGTTTTTTAAGAGCCAGCGCTTTCTCCTGAGCTTCCCGCTGTGTTTTTAGCGCCTGGGCCTTCGCCAAAGCTTCCTGTTGTTTTTTGACCGTCAACTCCTTCGCCTGAGCTTCCTGCTGTTTTTTGATCGCTAACTCCTTCGCCTGAGCTTCCTGCTGTTTTTTGATCGCTAACTCCTTCGCCTGAGCCTCCTGCTGTTTTTTGATCGCTAATTCCTTCGCCTGAGCTTCCTGTTGTTGTTTAAGGGCCAGCGCTTTTGTCTGAAGTTCCAGCTGCTGTTTTTGCGCTTGTGCGAGCGCTTGGGCCTGCTGCTGTTGTTGAACTTTTAATTGCGCCAGGCGCTGCTGCTCCGCCTGGGCCTGTCTTTCAGCAAGCTGTTGCTGTAGCAAGGCTTTTTGTTGTTCAGTCTTAATTTCAGCCAAACGTTGTTCCTCGGCTAATTTTGCATGTTGAGCAACCTCCGCCTGGGTCTGTAATTCGCGTACTTTTTGCTGCTGTTCAACTTGTTGCTGCGCTTCGCGAGCCTGTATCGTCTGTATTTGCGCGGCTATCTGTCCTGCATCTAACACTGCGGCATGAATTACCGGCTGGGTATTCGATCGGGAAGCATTCAGTCGATAGGATGAAACGGGAGATACCACGATTAACAGCACAATAATGCCCAGATGTAATACGGCAGAAATCATAAAAGGCAAACTGAACTTTTGTTGGGAATATAATCGGATAGGGTCTTTCATTAAAAACTCCAGGGATCTAAATTAGACAAGTTCCTGCGGATCGATATCCAGTGACCACCGCACTTTATTTGCCATTTTAACACGGTTAATACCCGGAACCCAGAGGCGCAGCGCATTCTGTAATTCAGAGCGATTAGCCGCCTGCAATAATAATTGACCACGAAAACGACCGGCGCATCGCTCCATGGGGGCCGGAATAGGTCCTAATAGTTCAATCTTATTTCCTGATATGAGAACTTCCAGATTCGTCTTTGCTCTCGCGAGAAACTCCTGAGTTGTTTCCCGTTGATTGGCCTCGGCGCGTAATAAGGCTAGAAAAGCGAAAGGCGGCAATAACGTTTGCCGGCGTTCAGCCAGTACCGCCTCTGCAAAACGGGTATAACCTGATTTCAGTAAGAGCTGTAAGTGCGCATGATCGGGGTGGTGAGTCTGGATAATCACTTCCCCGGTGCGCGCCGTACGGCCAGCGCGTCCCGCAACCTGAACTAACAGTTGCGCCATTCTCTCAAGGCCGCGAAAATCGACGCTATACAATCCACTGTCGGCGTCGACGATGGCCACCAGCGTTAATCCCGGAAAATGATGACCCTTGGCCAGCATTTGAGTGCCAATTAAAATTTGTGCCTGTTGTTCATGCACTTTTGCCAGCAATTTTTCAATACTGCCGCGTTGTCGGGCACTGTCGCGATCAATGCGTACGCACTGATATTGTGGAAAAGATTCTGCAATCACCTGCTCGATGCGTTCAGTGCCTTGTCCCGCCGTTATCAGCTCTGGATAACGGCATTGTTCACATTTTTCAGGCGGCCGCCTGGCGGCGCCGCAATGATGACAATGTAAATATTTGGGTTGTAAGTGCAGAGTTAACCGGGCGTCGCAGCGGCTGCATTTCGCCATCCAGCCGCAATGATGACACATAAGCACCGCGGCAAAACCGCGCCGGTTTAAAAATAATAATACCTGGCTACCGGTGGCGAGATGTTCACGCATTTTATCCAATAAGGGTGCGCTCAAACCGCCGATTAAACGTTTATCGCGTAAATTAACCAGACTGACGCGCGGGGGTTTAGCCTCACCTGCCCGTTGCGGCAAAGACAAATGGATATATTTTTGATTTTTAGCGTTATACAGAGTTTCCATGGAAGGCGTCGCTGAACCCAGAACCACGGGAATATTTTCCAAACGTCCACGAACGATAGCTAAATCGCGGGCAGAATAGCGCAAATTACTTTGTTGTTTGAAAGACAGGTCATGTTCTTCATCGAGGATAATTATCCCCGGATTCAATAATGGAATAAAAATCGCAGAGCGGGTGCCAATCACAATAGCCGCCAGACCCTGGCGCGCCTGCAGCCAGCCGGTCAGACGTTTTTTATCCGATAAATCTGAATGCAAAAGCACGACAGGCACGTTAAAACGTTGCGCAAAACGCGCCACCGTCTGTGGAGTCAGTCCAATCTCAGGCACCAGTACCAATACCTGTTTGCCCATCGACAGGAGCGCGGCGATACTTTGAAAATAAACTTCGGTTTTGCCACTTCCTGTGATACCGTCCAACAAAAAAGTTTGAAATCCTCGCGCTGCGGTGATCGAATCTACGGCCTGTTGTTGATGGGGATTCAATATCAATGCCGCGTCCTGCGGTATTCCGGTATACCGCCATGTTTCCGCAGCTAATATTGGGCATTCTTTCCCCTGCCGCAATGCTTTCGGCATGGCCTGGGCAATTGTTTCACCCAGCGGATAATGATAATAATCGCTGGCCCATTCGCACAAGGCGAGCACTGCGGGCGTAATGACTGGCTGATCATCGAGCCGCGCAGTGGCGTTTTTTAACTTATCTCGTGCGATACTGGCGTTTGCCTTAACATTCATCAGCACCGCCGTCAAAGAACGGCGGCCAAACGGCGCCTGAATTCTGATTCCAGGCTGCCAAACTTCCGGGTGATGAGCGCCCTCCGGAGGCAAATAATCAAAACGCTGCCACATCCGGGCAGGAACCGCCAGCTCAAGAATATAATCCGTCATCGAACCATAATAGCGAATTACCGTTATAAACTACAGGGCTTTGATGAAGACACTATTTCCGATTCCGCCTTGCGAATTAAATCTTCTACATTGGCGTCGGTATTGGTTAGCAAAACAATTTTTTCTTTCAGCCAATCGAAATGAACAGATTCATTATTGCCTGACCTTATTAGTTCCATGAACATGAAGGTGGCGTTAAGCATAGACTGCTTATCCGTGCCGCGATAGCCTATCTTATTAAGATCTAGTTTGTAAAAAAGATTTTTGAGAATTTCTTCCCTCTCAGAGTTAAATTCAAACATACTCGGAGTGAACCTTTTTTCTGTATTGCTAATGTCTTTGAAATTACACTCGTGTCTATCCTCTTTTTTTACATTTAATAAACCGGCAGAGACGAATTGATAAAATCTTAATTGCGTTAGTTGCAAAAATGCGCTTATTATCCCATCTCCACTTTCTTTTATAGGCTGCAACAATTTATCAATTTTTTCCTTTTTAGACTTCGACTCTCCTTCTTTTGTTTCTATTTCTGAATGCTTATTTTCATAATCACTAAAAAAAGTTTTTAATTTTTTGACTACTTTTTCAAAATCTTTTCTTATCAGTTTTAAAGTTTCAACGTCTCGACGAGAAGGACTGTATTCGAGAATTGTTTTGATAATTTCATCTAACTTTTTATCATGTTGTAAATATTGTTCATATTTTTCATATTTTTTAATTTCTGCCTTTTTAATTTCGTCTTTCTGTTTTGCTAATTTTAAACCATCAACCAGAATTGACAACTGCCTCTGTAATCGGCTGGTACTAAAGAACGAAAAAAATGGGCGATTATTTTCTAGAATAAATTTTTCAATAGCTGTAATTATATCATCGAGAGTCTTTATCCCAGGTTGCCCGATTTCAGCTATTATTTGATGCTTTTGATCTACCCTGTCGGTGAGTATCAGATTAATATTTTTTATAATGCTCTCTTTGCTCAGTCTAAAGTTTTCCAGAATGTAATCCTGGCTTAGCACGGTAGTTTTCATAATAAATACCTCTATGTCTAAAGTGTGTTAATATATCTATGGCTTTGATGAAAAACCCATGGGTATATTCATTTTGAGGTCACTATAAAAGAATTATGGAAATAGAAAAATAAGCTAAAAGTTAAAACAATACTCACCAAGAGTTCGGAATCCATGAGCGAATTTGATCATATAATCATGTACTTGAATGTGGTAGAAACCAAAAGCTTCACCAAAGCGGCAGACAGACTGGGCATTTCGGCCAATGCCGTCAGCAAGCAGGTCACCCAACTGGAGCAGGAACTGGGATTAACGCTGTTATCACGCTCAACGCGTCATCTGGAAGTCACGGAAGCGGGTAAAATCATTTATCAAAAAGGCAAACTGGCGCAAAGAAGTCTGGCGGATATTAACGAATATGCACGCTCCTCACAGACGAAACCCAGCGGCACTCTGGCGATCGCAGCCAGCATGGGCACAGGACAAAGCATATTATCGGCGCATTTGCCTGAATTTTTACAGTTATATCCAGAGCTATCGGTTTATCTGCAATTTTCGGACGAATTTCCCGATTTAAACTCTCTGGAAAATGATTCTATTAATATCATTTTTGGGTTTTCATTATCGTTGATTCCCGACAAGCTGAAAGGGATTGATTTGATCCGTAAGCGCGTTAGCGCAGTCCAGCGGATTATTTGCGCATCGCCAGAATATTTGGCCCGCAACGGAGAACCACAAAACTATGACGATTTGCAAACTCATAGCATTATCGTCCATAGCCACAATCCAAAAAATTCATTAATTCGTGAATGTGAAAAACGGCAAATCCAGCTTCCGGGAGTTATATTGGTAAACAATTCGGCTTCTATCCTGAAACTGGCGATCGAAGGTAACGGCATCGCCAATGTCGCCGATTTAATGGTGAACGCTGAATTAGCCGCCGGCACTTTAAAAAGAATCTTACCGTTTCACCAGGAACACCCGATAGAAATTTATTTATTTTACAAAAAAACCCGATATTTACCGCTAAAAATTATAAAATTTATAGAATTCTTTATAGGCGTCAAGTTAAGCGGTTGAGCACCAAAAAGCATAGTCATTGCGAGCGTGAGCGAAGCAATCCAGTTCGAACTTTGTAGAAATTCTGTACTGGATTGCTTCGCTCGCGCTCGCAATGACGGCGTCCTTAAAGAAAAAAACTCTTAGCTTGACGCCTTATAAACGGGAAATTTTGAGCCACCATTCAAGCCTGGAGGATGCCTTTAAAATCGGCGGTGAGGCTGTCCAGGCTGAGGCGGTTCAGGAATAATGAATACGTCATCCATGTTGTCAAACCGGCTAAATCGCGAAATTGCTGTGGTAAAAATTTGGGAGGAATGACAATGCCCTCCTTGACTAAATCGGATAAAATCGCCAGATCTTCCAGGGTGGTTTTACCCAAAAATAATAACGGAATGTAATGCGATAAACCATTTTTAATCGCCAGGCGAATATAATTGTAAATTAACACAAAACCCTTGCTGTACGATAAATCTTTTGTAAACGGCCCGTAACCCGCGATGCAACCGCGAAAAACACGCACTGTGGCGTGATAACAGCTTTCTTCCTCAAAACCCAAGTCGCGATAAAAATTAAAAACATCCAGAAATTCCGCACCCTGCTCCACCATGCTCACCGCGGTAACACGATGAGTCAACATCAAGACACGTTTGGGAGAGGACGAAAAAGTAAAAATTTCCATAATAATCGCCAACCCTTCCTGACTAACCGTCGAAGAAGGCGGGCCTTTGCTCAGAAAGGTACAGACCGGTTGCGAGAGCCCGTTTAAGGTCGTCGCCATGTGCACCCATCCTTCGTGCGACTTCCAGAACACGTAAATCCCGCTCCGAGAATACCGCGTTTTTTCGCAGTTTAATCCACTCGGCGCCGGCGGATGCGTCTGCGAAAATATCGTCGCTGAGCTTCACCCGGATCGGATCGTCAGGGGATTGAAAATATTCGTTCAAACGTCCGCCCAGTATTGGCACAGCCTCTTCGCTGGGATATTTTTTTTCATCCAATGCATCAGGTTCCAGACGGGATTTGGCCAAAGTGTTGGTCACTAAATGCTGCCAAATCCTGCAATGTGGGGGCTCCGGCGTAAAAGGCATCCTGAGAACTGCCATACAATTCCTGAGAAATTTTTGGAAATTCCGGAGTTCCTCGAGCCTGTAATAGGCGGATGACTTCCCGATATTCGCGGCACATGCGCACCATAATATTACCCAAGCCGCTAAATTGGCCTAATTGACGGCGAATATCCCGCTCAATCGCATAAAATTCTTCGATCTTGGTTGCCGGGTCATATCCCAAAGGATTTTTTTCATAAGTCGCTCTGTCCACTTGAGGGGGTTCCTGACAGCGACTGTTGAAAAAATTCTGTTTAACTTCCAGTGGCCATTTTATGGCATTCAAAATACGAATATCACTCTGCGCAGCGACAATTCGCTGGGATAGTGCATGGATTATCTTTTTATATTCAGGTAACGCGAGTGTGCTCATGCCAAAAATAATAGCACCTTCCCAATCATTCAACCATGGTTGTCAAGTGAATTAACAGATGTCATGATATTCTTATCAGGGCTCCCGCATTAAAATTTACACAGCGCAAAACGTTCAATTTTGCTTCAGATTTGACGAAAAATTGTCCGAAAAAGCGCAGCATAGTACTCTATGTGAGCATTTTGAGGACGATTTTTCGTCAAATCTGGAGCAAAAGTGGACGTTAATGGGTTTTAATGCGGGAGCCCTGATATTCTTATTCTCTTTGACATGAGGTAACTATGGCTAATATCAGCACCAACGAATTCCGCAGCGGCGTCAAGGTCATGATGGACGGTGATCCATGCAATATCCTGGAAAATGAATTTGTTAAACCTGGCAAAGGGCAGGCCTTTAATCGGGTCAGACTCCGCAATTTAAAGACCGGGCGGGTCCTGGAACGCACCTTTAAATCGGGAGATACTCTGCCATCAGCAGACGTCGTGGATATGGAAATGCAGTATCTCTATAATGACGGTGAAGCCTGGCATTTTATGAATAACGATACATTTGAACAATATACCGCCAACGAAACGGTGATGGGTGACGCCAAACAATGGCTCAAAGGCCAGGAAACCTGCATTGTCACCATGTACAACGGCAACCCCCTGACCGTCAATCCACCCAATCAGGTTATTTTGATGGTGTCTGAAACAGACCCAGGATTGAAGGGCGATACGGTTAGCGGCAGCGGTAAAACCGCCACTTTAGAAACCGGAGCCGTCGTTCGCGTCCCGTTATTTGTTGAGCAAGGCGAAATGATCAAAGTAGACACTCGTACCGGGCAGTATGTCTCCCGAGTCAAATGACAACAAGGATTGGTCCTAACGCGACGTTGGCGAACTTAAAGTGTCGGGCAAAAATATTGGGACAAATTCGCCGTTTTTTTGCCGAGCGCCAGATCATGGAGGTGGAAACACCGGCTTTAAGCCGTTTCACCATCACAGACCGTCACATCATTAGTTTAGCCGTCCCCACTCCCGGTGATGGGCATTATTACCTGCAAACTTCGCCGGAATATGCCATGAAGCGCTTGCTGGCAGCCGGGTCTGGATGCATTTATCAAATTTGTAAAGCCTTTCGCGCGGCAGAAAAGGGTTCAAGACACAATCCTGAATTCACCATGCTGGAATGGTACCGGCTGGGTTTTAATCATCAGCAATTGATGGACGAAATCGATACTCTGCTGCGCACTATTTTAAACACTCCACCGGCGCAACGTGTGACTTACAACGAATTATTCCAGCTTCATTTTAATTTAAATATTCATACCAGCACCGATCATCAATTACGTCAGCACATCCATCTCGCTGGCTGGATGAAAGAAACTGATCAACTGGATCGTGATACCTGTTTACAATTAATAATGAGTCACGGCATAGAACCGCACCTGGGCTTTGAGGCGCCACTCTTTGTTTACGACTTTCCGGCCACCCAGGCGGCGCTGGCACGATTAAGCCAAACCCAGCCGCCGGTAGCGGAACGTTTTGAGTTGTACATTCAGGGCTATGAAATCGCCAATGGTTTCCACGAACTGACCGATCCCGTGGAGCAGGAACAACGATTTTTACAGGATCAAAACCAGCGCCGCCAAAGTGGTGAAACAGTACTCCCCATGGATCCGCGATTATTATCCGCATTACACCACGGCTTACCGGATTGCGCGGGAGTGGCTCTGGGGATAGACCGACTCTTGCTGTTAGCGGCTTGCGCGGGTCATATTGAAGAAGTGCTTGCTTTCGCCTGGGACCGAAGTTGAAAGTCCTTAGTCAGCATGCCAATCTCCTGACCCATTTTGACTGAGTCTCCCGGCTGCAATGACTCTTGCCAGCGAGCATTGTCCGGTCCAAATAATACGATAACAGTGGAACCCCATTGAAAATAACCTATTTCATCGCCCCTTTGAAAGCTGATCGATGAATCCTGATAAATTTTATTAACGGGTTTTTCCCCTCGGGATGGCGTCACTTCGCCGTGCCAATTGGTGACAACACCGCCAATTAACAATGCGCCTACAAAAATGACGGCCATGGGTCCCGCGTCTGTAGCAAATAAACAAATCACCCTTTCATTTCGCGCAAACAATCCCGGAATACCCCGGACAGATTCAGTGTTTACTGAAAATAATTGACCGGGAATGTGAATCATCTGTTTCAGCGTGCCCGAAACCGGTATATGGACACGATGATAATCTTTAGGCGCCAGATAGACAGTGAAAAACTCCCCCCCTCGAAAATATTGCGACATTTTCATGTCGCCACCCAGTAAATCATTTAACGCATAATAGCAGCCCTTCGCCTGCAACAATCGCCCATCCAGAATTTTTCCCAGTTCACTGATCACCCCATCCGCAGGACAAGCAATTGAGTCTTGATCCTGCGGAAGCGGACGCGCCTGCGATTTTAATCGGCGAATAAAAAAATCATTAAAAGAAGGAAACTGCTCAATATCCGTTATTAAAGATTCTGACAAATCTACCTTAAAATACCTGATAAAATGGCGTATCGCCCATTTTTTAAAAAACATACACCGGCAGCGGGCAAAACGCGCCAGCAATCGGGATAACCCGTGTTTCCAGATTATTTTTTGCCAAAATATAAACATACCCCAGTATAACACCGAAGTGAAAAACGATATAATAGCCATCACAATGATTCTTAACCTTTTCTAAATTGGATATATTTGCGGAGTCAATATTTCCTGTCGTCGCCAAGGCGCAAACCAGCGGGGCGGGTGGCAGAGAGAAGCGATTTTGCGCGCACAGCGCGTACTCGCGCGAGCACGGAAAATCGCTTCTCTCTGACAGGACCCGCAGGTGATTACTCGCGAACCCTTGGCGACGGCAGGAAATATTGACGGGGCTTGGGAGTGGCTCAAATCACGACAAATGACGGAAACCATCATGGAAATTTATTTAGTGGGCGGCGCAGTGCGTGACGCATTGCTGGGACTACCTGTCACCGAGCGGGACTGGGTGGTCGTGGGCGCTACGCCGGAGGAAATGCTTAAACTGGGCTACCAACCCGTTGGCAAGGATTTTCCGGTTTTTCTGCACCCGCAAACCCACGAAGAATATGCCCTCGCCCGCACGGAACGCAAAACCGGAAAGGGCTATAAAGGCTTTACGTTTCACAGCGATCCAGATGTTAGCCTTATCGCCGATCTGCAACGCCGCGATCTGACCATCAACGCCATCGCCCAGACACCGGATGGAGAACTGATTGACCCATACAACGGCAAGGCGGATTTAAAAGATCGCATATTACGTCACGTCTCCACTGCCTTTCAGGAAGACCCCGTCAGAATTTTACGCCTGGCACGGTTTGCAGCCCGTTTTACCGAATTCAACGTTCATCCCGATACTCTGACATTAATGCAAAATATGGTGAGAAACGGCGAAGTGGACGCCCTGGTCGCCGAGCGGGTCTGGCAGGAATTTTCACGAGCTTTGGAAACCGCAGCGCCGTGGAGATTTTTAAGTGTACTGGAAGAATGCGGAGCCCTTGCCATCCTGTTTCCGGAAATTAAATTAACTCCGCACAATATTTCCGTGTTAAAAAACGCGACTCAGACTCCGCAGGGAACTGTACGTTTTGCGGCATTACTGCACGAACTGGAACCCCATGCATTAGCCTCTCTGTGCCAAAAATATCGTATTCCGCGCGAATACGCGGAGCTGGCTGCACATACTGCCCGATGGTATAAAACCTATACGAACATACTCACTGCCTTCCCGGAAGAAATTTTTAAATTATTAAAAGCAGTGGATGCCCGCCGCCGGCCGGAACGTTTTCAACAATTTTTACTGACCTGCGATGCTATCACGAATTTTGCCCATATTTTATCGGGAAAATTTTTGCTAACCTGCGCTCAGGAAATGCAATCTATTGATATCCAGCCACTGCTGGAAAAAAATTTGCGGGGAGAGGAATTTTCTAACGCCCTCGAAAAATTACAATTAACTATCATTGAAAATAAGCTGGGCAGCTATTCCCGTTGAGCACTAAAGGCGTTAATTTAAGGAAAAATGACTTTCTACAAAGCTCGTACTGGATTGCTTCGCTGGCGCTCGCAATGACGCTCTTGTTCCCTCTCCCCGTACTCGGGGAGAGGGTTAGGGTGAGGGTGTAAGGGCATCTGTTAAATTTTTGAGCCCCCTCACCCCGACCCTCTCCCCCAGTACGGGGGAGAGGGAGGAATAGAGCGTCATTTCTGATATTTCCCCATTTTTTTGGGGTGGTTTACTCGCAATGACGGCTAAAATTCCTTAACCTGACGCCTATGCGCTGAAGCGTCCATGCCTCTGATTTCAATAATTGGGGTTAATCCGCCATTGAGTGGTGGCGCTGTGTTCGGGGCCGTTATAGACTTTAATGGTCATTTCCTGAATGTGAAAATCACGAATAAAATCTTTTTCCATCGCAAGCTGGTCTATAAACCAGTGTGATAATTCTTCAATTGTAATATTGGACAACGTTAGTAACATCACGTCTTCTTTTAAAAACAGCATATATTTCCGGTCGAAAATCACACGATAATGCTCGTCTTCCGTTTCAATCTGTAAATACGGAGACAAAACAGGCAATAATAACCGGGAGTGTAATTGCCGGCATAAATTCGCTAATTTATTGCGGAAAATCGCATAATCAAAGGTGATGCCCGGCTCACCCAACGGTGCGGTGAACGCGGCTTCAAGACGATAATTATGGCCATGAATGCGTTCACGCGCCGTGGCGGAAAAAATGGTAAAATGCCCCGCGGAAAAACTCAGATCCTTGCCGCTATAAAATTGCAAATTCGACAGTTTCATTACAATCTCTCTAATTGATTCATAAATGTAAATCCCAATAAAGGTTCTGGATAATTTTTGGTGAGCGCGATCGCCTTAAACGCTTCACCCATATCGCCAGGCAATGTTAACCGCTGGATTTGCCGGCTCAGGGATGAACGCACCTCAGGTTCTTCCTCTCCGGTAATAAAATCAGTGACGCCACAATTTAACAGGAAACCCGCCTGGGTAGTATAACCATGGACAGTCAACTCTCCACTGATCGCGCTTGACGCCACGGCGGTAAATCGACCTGGGCGGTTATGTCCTGGAGGCCCGGCCACCAGAATGGATTGGTATGAGCGCGATGCCGAAAATGACACATCATTGTCCCGCAACCACGGTCGGGATGATAATACTCGCGACGGGTAAGACCGTAATCCAGTAACAGAATGAGTCCTTCTTCCAGCAGGGTGTCTAGACTGGCGATCCATCCGGGCAATAAGGCATTGATTTCAGAACTATACCCATCCGAAAATTCCACTCCCAGCTGTGCCAACTGCGTTTCCAGACCAAGGCTGCTGAGCGGTCCCAGCTCCCAGGCGAAAGCGCCGTTTTTATGGGTCACATAATATTCCTGCAAACCGTTCCAGTACCCAAAACGATGAACAGGCATGGCGTCGATCACTTCGTTCGCCAAAATAACGCCACGAAATTTTGAAGGAGGCAGCCGGGATAACCAGGAGACGCGCGGCAACAATTCCGGCACATGCTTTTGCAGTTCCAGTCGCTGGCGCTGTTGCAATTCCGCGCTGACTTCAAGGATGTAATAATGGCGGGGAAGAGCGTCCAGAGACGCCAGAGTCTGTAAAATTACCCGCGCCATAATGCCCGAACCCGCTCCGAATTCAAGAATGTCGCTCTCCGGGAAATAGTTGAGTATTTGCCGGCATTGACGGGCCACACACTGGGAAAATAACGGCGATAGTTCCGGAGCGGTAATGAAATCTCCCTGCTCACCAAATTTCTGGCTGCCCGACCGGTAATATCCCAACTCCGGGGCGTATAATGCCAGCTCCATGAAACGTGAAAATGTCATGGGACCCTGCGCAGCGATTTCTGCGCAAATATTCGCCTGGAGCCGCTGGCTTAACGCTTTGGCGGCTTCATCCGGCTGCGGTAACTGTAAAATGGTTTGTCGATTTAACATAAACCACGCTCGATGATCACGCCCGCGCCGGCGATGTCTGGCAGGTCGGCGGGTTTTTTGGTGATGACCAGCCGCAGCCATGTAAGGGAAAATTTTTTGATCAAATTCTCACAGACGTTCACCGCCAGGGTTTCCAGTAACTGAAAACGGCTGGCGGTAATGTATTCGCGCAGGTGGTGACAGATAGCCGCATAATCGACCGTTGCCGCGATGTTGTCGGCGACAGCGGCTTTGGCGGAATCTACCGCCGCTTCTATGTCCAAAAAAATAATCTGCGGAGTTGTTTTTTCGTGGGCATACACGCCGATTAAAGCAGGAACCGCCAACTGACGCAGGAATATTTTATCCATCTATTCTTCGGTGAGTTGCCGCTCTTTAATTTCTTCAAAGGTTTTGCAATCAATGCATTTAACCGCTGTGGGACGCGCTTCCAGACGGCGAATGCCAATTTCCGCTCCGCAATCTCTCACAAAATCCATAATCACCTTTATCAATTTTATCCAGAGCCTGTTCGATTTTTTTCAGCAATTTACGCTCGCGGTCACGAGTACGTAATTCGAGATTAAAACCTTCTTCCTGACTGGCGCGGTCGATGGGTCTGGATATAAGCGGCGTCTTCTTTCATGTGATAGACAGTGCTATCCGCCTCTTCCATCAATTGCTGCTTCCACCTGTTCAATAAATTGCGGAAATGCGTCAACTGATTGGCGTTCATATACTCTTCGCCTTTCTTCTCTTCGTAGGGCGCAATCCCAAGGAACCCCTGATCCTTTTGATTGGCCTTTTGAGCCTTTTGTTTGGTAGTTGTTGTGCGTTTAGTCATCTTCTTGCCCCCCTTTGAATAACAACGATGGGGTGTGAACTCCCCCATCACGCAACAGAGCCCCTTTCAAAAGGGGCTCTTTAAACCGGATATTATAGCTTAACTTTGTGTCAGGAACAAACTGCCATCGTAAACAAATTGAGCAGGACCGCGCATGCGGATCGGCGATCCTGGTCCATTCCACGTAATCCACACCTCGCCTCCCGGCTGATTGACCCGCACCTGCTCCTGCAATAACCCCAAGCGCCGGCCGACAGCCATCGCCGCGCATGCGCCGCTGCCACAGGCTAACGTGGGACCTGCTCCCCGTTCGTTAACCTGTAAAAAAATTTGCGAAGGCGTTTCGATTTGCATAAAACCTACATTGACGCCCTCGGGAAAATTCGGATGTCTGGATAATTGACCGCCCAGTGTAGCAACGACTGCGGCGTCAATTTTTGGGGTTAAAATAACCGCGTGAGGATTGCCCACGCCCACCACCTGAAATTCAATGTCTTTCCCGTCAACTTTTAAGTGATAGGGCGGCCCGGAGCTGTCAGCGGTGAAGGGAATCTGCGCCGGCTCAAAGTAGGGTTCGCTCATTTCCGCGGTAACGCTGTCATCTGACTCTAAAAATAGGCGGGTAATTTTATCCTGGATGAGTAAACCGAACTCTTTCTTAGGGCTTAAACCCCGCTCGTGAATAAATCTGGCCACGCAGCGTACGCCATTACCGCACTGTTGCGCAGAGGAACCGTCGTTATTGTAAATTAAACAGGTAAAATCCACCCCACGTTGTTGCGGCGCGGGCGCAATCACCAGTAATTGATCAAAACCCACGCCGCGGTGACGGTCCGCTGCGCCGCGGATCTGTTCTCGGGTTAAAGGAAAAGGATTGACGGTGGCGTCCACAATCATAAAATCATTACCAAGACCATGCATTTTTGTGAAAGGTAAAGTGATCATGGCGCAACCGGCATTGTGTTTTGATCCGGATGATTGATGGGCGGAGGTGGCGGTTCCGGTAAAGTTAAAGGACCCGACTGACCGCAACCAGCGAGCAAAATACTCAGCAAAAATATTAGATAATAATTTTTCATGATATAGTATCCACTCATCTAACAAAGATATATTTAAACATTAATGCGGAGCCTGGATTATGCGCACCTTGCCACTTTTAGAAACTTGTCGTAACAGAAACCAGTCTACCCATTAACGCCACCGTCATCTGGCTACACGGATTAGGCGCAGATGGCCACGATTTTGCCGATGTCATCCCACAATTACAACTGCCACAGCAGTCAGGCATTCGTTTCATTTTTCCTCATGCGCCCGAACGTCCTGTCACTCTGAATAATGGTTTCAATATGCGGGCCTGGTACGACATTTATTCTTTAAACGATCTCCACCAGGAAGATCGCGCAGGCATTGAAGTCAGCGAACGGGCGATTGGGCAACTGATCACCCAACAGCAGTCAGCCGGTATCCCGGCTAACCGTATTATTCTAGCAGGTTTTTCGCAAGGTGGCGCAATGGCGCTGCATACCGGATTACGCTACCCTGTTCGCCTTGGCGGAATTATCGGTTTATCGACCTATCTACCACTTTTACCTGACTTCAGCGCCACCTCGCATTATGAAAATCAGCAAACACCGATATTTCTGGGACACGGCGCAGAGGATGATATTCTACCGATTTCTTTAGGACGAAAAACCCGAGACCATTTAATGCAGGCAGGCTATCCCCTGGAATGGCATCAATACTCAATGGGGCACCGGTTTGCTTCCAGGAGATTGCGGATATTAGCCAATGGCTGCAGCTAACACTTATAAAACAATAATTTTCGCAGAAAAAAACTGCAGCTGTACTCAGCGGCAGTTGCCAGCAAAAACTACCAAAGCGTCCTGGGTCATTTGTTGACTGAGAGATACGATGGGCATTTCGCGCGTTAGCGCCACCACAGTATTCATTTTAGTCATCATGGGTCCCGGCGCAACGCTCAGATTGACGAAATTAATATTATATAAATTATAACCCTGCCCGGGATATATCGCATTGATCCGATCTAATTCCGCTTTAGCCTGATCATAAATCTGCATACGCAGTTTAGACTTTGTGAGGTTGATTTCAGCCGTGCTGGGAGAGTAAATAATATCCGCAACGGTATAGGTTTGTCCTTCGCTATTGAGCGCATGTACCCGTTCCCGTAATCCGGCCAGAGCAGTGTCCGGTAAACGCGCCTCGGCAACAGCATGTAATTGCTCCAGACTGGTTTTACCAGGACTTCGTGAGAATTCGGTGATGTGCCAAATAACTTCCGGCGCAATCCTTTTTAATGAAGACTGAAAATTGTCCTGGGCTTTGGCTATTTGTTCCCTGTTAAATAAGGCATCGAGCGTAACACTCACTTTTGCGGTTTGTGTAGTGACCCAATCTTGCGCGGATAATTGCAGAGTTATCTGGGGCAATATATCGTCGCAGGAAGTATTCGCGTCTGCCTGAGTATTGAAACTTAATACCGTAAAAAAAAGCGTCGTGATGATTTTCTTCATATTTTTTAATCTCCCGTATTTAAAATAGTGACCATACATTTGCGCAAAGGATTTTGAGTACAGGCGTGGACATATTGAAAGTCAATAAACCGGTATGGTAAGTGCGGGTCCCGATGTGCTGAAATCCCAAGACGTGTGGTTTGAATAATTTTACGCGGACGGTAGCCGACATCATCCAGATAAAAACACTCAGAATCAAAATTTTTTTGATCCCAATCTTCCACTTTTAGCCCCAATGCTTTGCATAATAAAGTTTGCCCTGCGCATAACCTTTCCGGTTTGCGAGTGAGTGGCGGATTGAGCGCCTGCATGGTTTGCAGCATTAATGAATTGGATTCAGAGGTAAAGGGAATACCCGCCTTGATCAGAACAGCGTTTCCCTCGCCTCGCGCACTGACGTTCAAGGAACTTTTTCCGCGGGAGTAATACATATAAATAGTCCCCGGCGGCATAAATAAAGCGCGGCGTTTCGGGGTAAATCCCAATGAGGCATGGCTTGCTTTTTCATTTAAATAATAAGCTTCCGTTTCCACTATCATTGCTTTCAGCCAAATTCCGGCATTTTTGACGCAAATTATTTTCCCTAATAAATTCCGGGCGAGTTCCTGTGCATCCTGATCAAAAAAATCGTCGGTTAGCATCATATTTTATATTTAGGTGAGGCGGCGGTAAATATTTTTTTCAGTCACCACAATGTTCATAGGCACATCCCATTTATCAGTAACGATTTCGGGCACTTTTTGAAATTCGTAAGCAAGTCCTATTATGATGGGAAGATGACCCTGACGGTCTTTGATAAGATTTAAGGTGCGATCGTAATGACCGGCGCCGCGCCCTAAACGGTTACAGTCCTGATCAAAAGCGACCAATGGCAAAAAGATAAGATCGAGATTCGCTGTTTCCAGTGGTAATTGATGCCGATGAGCGGGTCCGCTAATGCCGTGCATGCCCTTTAACAGCGGGTCCCCCAGAATGTAGGCGTGGAACTCGAGAGGTCCGGCATCCGGGGCTGCCGCGGAATTAATGACCGGCAGGTATAAATTTTTATTTAACGTATGTGCGCAATGCATGATGGGCAGGGGGTCCAATTCGTTTTCTATCGCGAGGTAGGAGCCGATGTTCCGCGCTTCCAGAAACTCATCGAGCATAACTACCTGCGCCGCAACGGTCTGGGCGGCCTGAGCGATAGAAATTAGCCCCAAACTTCGGCGACGGGTTTGCATTTTGCTACGAACTTCAGGCTTATAAAATAGTTTAGTCATATATAAAGGGGCCTCCATAATATCGTTGCAGGCTTTTATGAACCCATTTTGATAAGATGGGAGTCGCTGGTCTGCTTTAAGGCTTTCTACTACAAGGTAGACTTGCACAACCACAGAACACTCTGAGTCCCTGGGTCATTAAATATCGGTTCAAAAAACAGTCCTACTGGCGATTACTACAGAGGCCTTATAATAATTATACAACTATTTGGTCTTTTTCTGCCAGCTTTTCTTCAATGCGTTGCTGTAGATCGATTATTCTTTGATTCATGGCATCAACGCATTGATATTTCTCTCTTTTTAAGTCCAGGAGTTCTTTGCAAATATTTAGCGCAGCTACCACCGCCATCCGATCGGTGCTGGTGATATGACCTGCCTGGCGGATTTTACGCATTTGTTCGTCCACATAATGTGCGGACTCCTGAAGATCGATGGCGTCCTTCGCGGTGCATTTAATTTTATAGAGGCGATCCAGGATTTTGATGGTGACGACATTTTCCTGACTCATATTAAAGCCTCCTGTAAGTTGCTGATAATTTTTTTAATTTTACCCGCCGTGTGCCGGTTATTCTGATACCATAGATTTTTTTCACGGGCATAGCGCACCATCTGGTTACGCAAATATTTATTTTCTGCCTGTAAATCCCCGACCAACCTGAGTAAATGATCGATTTGCAACTCTAAACGGCCCAATTCCACGCTTGCCATGATTGTCCCCTAAGGTAATGAGATCCACAAGGATAAAGCCATACTCCGTAAAGATCAAAGGTATTTTCTTGAAAATAATATTTTAATTGATTTTATTCATGTAATGGATATATAATGCCATATATTAGAGCCAAAAACAAAGGACATACTTTGTTTTGCCAATCTATGCTCAATGTCGTAATATTGGGTAAGACCGATTTTTTATTTCTGGAGTGACTATGTGCGGAATAATGGGCGGAATCGCGCAACGAAATATAGCGCCTATCTTACTGGAAGGTCTGAAGAAGATGGAGTACCGCGGTTATGATTCCGCGGGAATCGCCGTCCTTTCAGAACAAAATCATGCGCTGGAACGTTTGCGGGTTGCCGGGAAAGTCAGCGCACTCATGGAAAGCTACCAGAATCATCCTCTCGCCGGCAAAATTGGCATTGCCCATACTCGCTGGGCCACGCACGGCAAACCTGCGGAACGAAACGCTCATCCTTTGTACTCTCATCATCAGATCGCCGTGGTACACAATGGCATCATTGAAAATTATGCGGAATTGCGCGAGAAACTGCGCAAGCTGGGTTATGAATTTCAAAGTGAAACCGATACCGAAGTCATCGCGCATTTGGTCTATCATCACCTTCAGCAACAACCCGATATGTTCAGCGCCGTCTCCGCCGCCCGCGCGGAATTGACCGGCGCTTATGCCCTGGGCATTATGAATCAACAAACGCCTGATGAATTATTCGCGGTCCGTCATCATGTACCATTGATTGTTGGCGTAGGCATTGGCGAACATTTTTTCGCTTCGGACCCTCTGGCTTTATCTATCGTAACCCAGCAATTTGTCTATCTTGAAGATGGCGATATCGCTCAGGTTAAACGCGACGATGTGGTTATTTACAATCATCAAAACCAGCGTACGCAACGCTCGGTGCAACAGGTCAATATTAATGCGGAAATCAGCAGTAAAGGCCCCTATCGCCACTACATGCTGAAAGAAATCTATGAACAGCCTGAAACGCTGACTCAAACCCTGGCAGAACATGTCATTGACGGCCATATCCCGCAACATTGGTTGGGACCGCGAGCGATCGAGATTCTCCCCCACATTACCCGTGTACACATTGTGGCGTGTGGAACCAGCTATCACGCCGGTCTGGTCGCGAAATTTTGGCTGGAAGAATACATGCGGATTCCATGCACGGTGGAAGTCGCCAGCGAATATCGCTACCGTCATCCGGTGGTGGAAGGGAATACTTTATTCGTGGCCATTTCCCAATCGGGAGAAACCGCCGACACGCTGGCCGCCTTACGTCAGGCGAAGGAATCCGGCTATGCGGGAACGCTGGCGATCTGTAATGTCGCGCAAAGCAGTCTGGTGCGTGAAACGGATTTAGCGCTGCTCACGCGTGCCGGAACGGAAATCGGTGTGGCCGCCACCAAAACATTTACCGCGCAATTATTGGCGTTATTATTACTGACTATTTATCTGGGACAATACCGGCGAGAAACCACCGCCACGGAACCGCTCCTGGCCGCCCTAAAACAGCTACCCGGCCTGGTTCGAAAAGCACTGGCTCTGGAAGAATCTATCCAGGTGTTTGCCCGCATACTGGCGGATAAATCCCAGGCGTTGTATTTGGGCCGTGGCATGATGTTTCCCATTGCGCTCGAAGGCGCGCTAAAACTGAAAGAAATTTCCTATATTTTCGTTGAAGCTTATCCGGGCGGTGAACTAAAACACGGCACACTGGCGCTCATCGACGAAGAAATGCCCATTATCGTCATCTGCCCCCATAACGGCGTGGCCGATAAACTGATGAGTAATGTACAGGAAGTGCAAACCCGCGGCGGCGTTTGTTATGGTTTTGTGGATGAACGGATCAATTGGCAAACAGAACCGGTCATTAAAATGCCCGTAATGCCCGAAGTTTTGGCGCCGATTGTCTACACAATTCCTCTGCAATTACTGGCCTATCACACTGCGATATTAAAAGGCACCGACGTTGATCAGCCGCGCAATTTAGCAAAATCAGTCACAGTAGAATAATCGTCATGAAGAAAGCTATTCAACAATTCGTGAGAAATCTTGTCCCTTTTATTGGGATAGGGATATTTTTTGTATTGTTGCTGGCAGGACTGATCATCTTTTCGTGGTTACTTATTTTGGGGGCTGGAGCAGGACTGGCTTTATTTGTGATTTACTGGATTTACTCTAAATTAACAACCCGAAAATATCACCCTGTTTCGCGTTGCGCGGGTGAACCCAGAAAAGGCCGTATTATCGACCATGATAAATAAGCCCTGCCATGACAGTGCATAATGCCGAAATCGCCGAAATTTTAAATGAAATCGCCGATCTGCTGGAAATTCAGGATGCCAATCCTTTTCGGGTGCGCGCATATCGCAATGCCGGACAATTAATCGCGACTTATTCCCGTTCCCTGGAGAAAATGCTCGAGGATGATCAGGACTTAACTCAACTCCCCGGGATAGGCGCGGATTTGGCCGGAAAAATCGCCGTTATCATACGAACCGGAGAATTACCCGCATTAAAACGCCTGGAAAAGCAGATCCCTAAAACCGTGCTGGTCATGTTGAAAATTCCGGGTCTGGGCCCAAAGCGGGTTAAAATACTGTATAAAAAATTGAAGATAAAAAATTTGGACGATCTGGAAAAAGCCGCGCAGAACCATCACATTCGTGAGCTTAAGGGCTTTGGCCCAAAAACAGAAACAGCTATTTTAACGACCCTGGAAAATCGCGTTGATAATCCACCACGTTATCTCTATACAATTGTTCAGGCGATCGGCGAGGAACTGCTGGCTTATTTAAAAAAATGTCCCGCCGTTAGTAAAGTGGTCATCGCCGGAAGTTATCGTCGTAAAAAAGATACCATCGGCGATTTGGACTTTTTAATCACGGCTAAAAGTAAAAAAACGGTCATGGATTATTTTTTAAAATTCAACAAAATAGCGGCCATTCTGGCCAGAGGAAAAACAAAATCTACCATACAACTCCATTCGGGATTACAGGTGGATTTACGGGTTATCAAGGAGAGCAGCTATGGCGCGGCGTTGTTGTATTTTACCGGCTCGAAATCACACAACATCGCTATCCGTAGAAATGCGATTATACGAAAATTAAAAATTAACGAATACGGTGTTTTCAAAAATTCGCGCCGGATCGCGGGGAAAACCGAAAAAGAAGTTTACCGCTCGATTGGATTACCCTATATCGAACCGGAATTACGTGAAAATCGCGGGGAAATCACCGCCGCCGCCAATAAAAAATTGCCGAAACTGGTCGTTTTAAGCGATATTCGCGGAGATTTACATTGCCATACGCAAGCCACTGACGGACTGAATACTCTTGAACAGATGGCGCAGGCGGCCATCCTGCTAAACTATGAATACATCGCCATCACCGACCATACCCAGCGATTGGCGATGGTTGGAGGACAAAACCCCAAAGCGGTACAGGCACAAATCGACTCCATTGATCGCCTGAACGAAAAATTAAATAAAACCCGGCAAAAAATTCTGATTTTAAAATCCGCGGAGGTGGATATCCTGGAAAATGGCGACCTGGATTTACCGGATAAAATTCTGAAAAAATTAGACCTGACCGTCTGTTCCATCCACTCAAAATTTAATTTATCCGCCGTTAAACAGACTGAAAGAATTATGCGCGCGATGGATAATCGCTATTTCACCATACTGGGTCATCCCACCGGCCGGTTATTGAATAAGCGCGAGCCTCTCTCGTTAAATTTTGAAACCCTGTTTCCGGCAGGCAAAGAGCGGAACTGTTTTTTTGAAGTCAACGCGCAACCCAATCGTCTGGATTTAAGCGATGAATTGTGCAAGCTGGCAAAAGAAACCGGCGTCAAAATGGTGATTTCAACGGACGCGCACAGTGCTGATCAGCTTAAATTTATGCAGTACGGCGTCAATCAGGCCCGCCGCGGCTGGCTGGAGCGTTCTGATATTATTAACACCCATTCCCTGGAAATTTTATTAAAATTATTGAAAGATAGGCGCTGAATGAGTGATATCATTGTTTTCAGTCAACGCCCTTATCTTTTTTCCTGAAAATATGCGATTTTATATCCTTTCTTCTATTATTATTTATAGTTCATAATATTCTGAATAACAGGATCCTTTAAAAATGATTGAATATTCTCCAGACAATCATGTATTTCATGCTTTTTTGTATAACCTAACAGAGTATTGAAAGGAATTTTTCTCACTATCCCGCCAAGACTTCCTTCATTACATGCTGCTAATTCGTCTTCATTCAAATGCTCAGGTAAATTCTTTTCATCATCGATACAATGCTCAAGTAATTCAATTATTTTTTCTGCAGCTTTAATTTTATTTCGGCCACATTTTTCAGGACAGAGAATTGAAAAAAGACCTAAAGGTGTCCGTTTTTCTTTTCTATTGGGAACATAAGCTTTTAGTGTTTGAATTACTTTTTCTACTTCTTGATGCAGAATTTTCAACTCCTTCTGTTTACTCTGAATTTTCAACTTATATGGGTCAGTCTCTTGAACTTCTACAACAGGATTATTTCTTTTTAGTTCCTCATTAATTTTTGGAGCTGGATCACCTTTATAAACAAGTGCGTTAAGCTTTCCCTTATCTTCTGGATGCTGCGCATCTTCCCGAACAGTTTCTAATACATTGGTATTTGGATTTTCTTTAAAAGAAGAATTAATTCTATAATCATATGCACCCAAAATAGAAGATACTTCAATAGTCTGACCTACAGTAGGATTCTCGATGCAACAAATTGATACCGGCAACCCTTTATGTTTTTTAACCTGTTCAATTGCTTGTTTCAAATCGGTGTGAAGTTCTAATTCCGGGTAACCAAACTTAGTTGACGAAGGCGATCTGACAACCATATTAACAACCGTATTATAAGAGCTTGCATATGGTTGAAAATTACCTTCGTCCGTATTAGGCGTTGCTATCACTACATACCGCCAATTTATCGCTGAATCGTTTCCACGTTCTTTTTTTAGTTTTTCAATACCCGGTTCCAGATCATAACGAGTCTGTGAAACTTTAGGTTGATACCCATTATTATCCTTTTCCAAGGTCAAGGGGAGTTCTGGAGCTTTCAATACCTGTAATTCTTCCACAGGCAATGATAACCCGGACAGTGAATTCGGCGTCCTTAACGATTCAGATGTTGGGGTGGTTATTATAACAGGAGATCTGTTCGCAATTTGAGGCGGCTCCTCAGTCTGTTGTTCTTCTAAAGAATCAGTTCTTTTATCTTCAGATGGAGTTTTTTTAGTCTCCTGCAACGGTTCATCCTTAATCGAGGAATTTTTGTAATTTTCCAATTCTATTTCTAGACGCCTCTTTTCGCTATCGAAAGCATTTTCCAATGCAAGACAGTTCCAATAACAGGAAGATACATCCCGGACCGATTTTTTGCTTATTGAAATTATTGCCTCAATACTTTTTATAGCTTCATTCAACAATGAGACGTTTTTATTTGATAATTTTTTACTCCATCCTTTTTCACTCATAAATTTTAAAGTTTTCATCTGTATTTCATACATTAATAGCATTTTAGAGAAATTAAGAGTATAATATTCAAATTTTTTGTTTTGTTCATTTATGATATTATAATTTGTAAAATTTTTTAACTGATCTGATTCCTTAATAATTTCCGTTAATATATCTTTAAATTTTTCAAATAAACCCGGAAGTTTTATCAAACCAGCATATTCAATCTCTCTAATAAATTCAATATCCTCCTTTCTAGCAAATTCAATATCCTCTTCAATCTGTCTAGTAAATTCACCCGGAGGTGAGTCTGCCTTAGACTTAGTTTTATCCTGAGTTTGTTGATTCCCATCTTGGGCGATAGGCAGGTGGGAAGTTTCTTTCACTTCACTCTCTATTTTAGAAAATTCTCTTAGAAACACCTCCTCGAACTGGGGAGCTAACTCCATTAATTCCTTTGTTTGATTTTTATCTGCGTGAGGTAATAATGGTTCAAAATTGAGAAAAGGTTCAAATTTTTTATTATTTTTTTTGGCATCAGCCATACGTTCCAGACCAATGGGTGATTGAGTCATCTGAATGGATTTGAACATCTCAGTATCCAAGGGGGTTTTTTCGCGGATACTCTTTTCTAAGTAGAAAATTAGCTGTGGAATAAATTCATAAGTTATGTAAGATAAATTATTCCGATTATCATCAATTTCCTTAAAAAATTCCAGTTCATTAAATAATTTTTCAGCCGTAATTTCAGTTTTATCGCCATAGGGATAGCGCATAAGTCGTTTATAAACTACTTTGAAATCTTCAAAATTTTTGCTTTCTTTTATATCCTTAATGCTTTCCAATTTTCTTAGTTCATCAAAAGATTTAATCAGCTTGACTCCAAGCACGTAGTTGAGCCCCTTAGCCTTGTCGGATGGTACTTTACCCATTACAATATGATGAAGAATATTTGAGTCGTTAGTAACCGTTGTCTCAATGTTTTTCCGAATATTTTTTGAGGGCTCTCCTAAAGGAGCTGAATATTTATAAACTTTCGACATAGAATTACCTCTTTATAATTTAAATTACGTATGTATTATAACTACAGATTCTTAATGCAGCATTAAGTAAAATAAGTTATTGATTCATATTGAGTTTTTATGGGCGCTCACAGTGCAAAGGGAGGGGGTCAAGTTTCGAAAATCTAATATTAGAGCCTGTTCAAAGTCTTCTTACGCACTCTTGTTCCCTCTCCCCCGAGTACGGGCATACGCGTCAAGCTAAGGGATTTTGGAAGTTTCCCCCTTTGAAAAAGGGGGATTAAGGGGGATTTTTTGAACAAGGCATTTGTGTTTAGTCCAAAAATCCCCCCTAACCCCCCTTTTCAAAGGGGGGAATCAGAGGAAAAATCCTTAGTTTGACGCCTATACCGAGTACGGGGAGAGGGAGGAAACGGCCAGCCTTGGAGACTTTGAACAGGCTCTTAGATTTTCGAGACTCGCCCCCCCCCAGATAAGTCTTTTGGCTTTAAGCGCTCGATAGATGTCCAGATTGAGGTGTTTGGGAATTGAGAAATACGAAGGAATAGTCATTCTATTTCGAGTGTTTCTCGATTTAAACGCCTCAAGATGGATGCTAGCGAATGCTTAAAGTCAAAAGACTTATCTGAAGAACTATACGATTCAACCAGCATCACAAACTTTGAATTAAACGCTTCAACTCGCTAATAAGGTAAAAAGGAATGGACAAAATTTGTTGATGATATTGTGCCGGTAACTGAAAAACACGTATGCCTAAAGGAAGATTCTTTTCTTTTAACATGAGTTGTAATGATTTCATATGACCTTTTGATCCAGATTTTACTTCTATGGGAATAATTTTTGAATCTAAATGAGTGACAAAATCAACTTCTGCTAAACTGCCTCTCTCTTCTCGTGACCAGTAATATAACTGAGGTTCTTCATAAAAATCCTGATAGGCTAATAATTCCTGACCTACCAGCTGTTCAGCAATAGCGCCCCGGTTAATCAAATTGATATCTTCTCTTAATAATTCATTAGGGGAAATGCCGGTACTGCGAACCACTAAACCGACATCCAAAAATAACCACTTGAATTTCTTTTCATTGACTAACGCTGAAAGAGGTAATCCACTGGCAGCGGTTGCTGGAAGAGGCTGAATAAGTCCAGCCATACGTAAATGCTCTATAGCCTGCTTAAGATCTCGCGAACGCATCTGTGAATCCAGATGACTGTATTTAATTTGTTGACCAATCATTCCGGGAGCAACGGTGAACACTTTTTGTAAATATTGATGCTGGGTTAACCGCGCGTATTTACCAAAATCATGGCGGTAGGTACTCAAAATCGCTGTTTGAATACGCTGGGTTTGCAGGAAATCCGGATTCTGTAAATAGGCCTGCACCGCAGCAGGCATGCCACCTGTAACCAGATATTGTCGGGTTAACGTTAACAATTTCTGATGTAACGCAAGGGGTAAAGGTTTGGTTAATGTTATTTCTTTAATCGCTTTAATTAAATCCTCATAATTTAAAGCCAACAAAAATTCATGGAAAGACAATGGCTTTAAATAAATAAATTGCACTCGTCCCACAGGCATACTGAAATTTTCATTATTAAGCGCAAATTCCAGTAATGATCCCGCCCCGATAACGTGTAAATCTGGCATCTCCTCCTTAAAATAACGTAAAGCCATAATAGCACGTGGGCAATTCTGAATTTCATCCAGAAATAAGAGCGTATCTCCCGCCGTAATCTTTTGCCTGGAGATCGCCTGGATAGCGTTGATGATGTCGTCAGGTTTGAACGATTGGAAACAGTCACAATATTCTGGCTCTAACTCAAAATTGATGTTAATAAACTGGCGAAAACGGCGTGCGGCAAGTTGCTCGACCACAAAGGTTTTACCAACCTGTCTAGCCCCGCGAAGTAATAGAGGCAATCTTCATAATTAGACCAAATCTCTAATTCATTGATAATTTGTCTTTTCATAAAAATACATTTGAATTTTAGCCAAAACACGGAAGTTATATCCCTGTATTTTAGCCAACATTTGGCTATTATTCAAATATTTTTTCAGAATGTGGATTTGGTTGACGGAGACGCACCCATTAATCAATAAGTGACGACGATTCGCGTCTGCATCACTTTGCAAAAATACGCAGCGTAACATTGCGCAGCGTACAAAAAAAATGCCGGAAAGCAATATTGAAGATGCACTAAGGATGTCATTGAAAAACAAAACAGTACCTATACGATTATCAATCCCATCATTTATGCGACTTTATCCCTTCTTTTATTATTATTTATAGTTCATAATATTCGAAATACTATTATTATTTAAAGATAATCGAATATCATTCAGACGCTCCTGTATTAGATGATTTTTTGTATAGCCTAACATAGTATCGAAAGGAATTTTTTCCACAATCGCTCTTAGACCCCCTTCGGAACATGCTGTTAATTCGTCTTCATTCAAATGATTCCCAAAGGGTTTTTTTGATATCTCTGCAAGTACAGCTTTATATATCTGGTCGTTGTTACATTTATCGGGTGATATTCCCCTCTGATCAAATGCTTCTTCTTTAAGTTTTGTTTTTATACCTTCATCTCCTGATAACTCCAGATATTGATTTTCAGGCTGGCCTTTTACTTTGTAGTAAAATTTTACTTCTTTGTTTTCTTTAACCTCTTTGTATAGATACAAATGATTTCGATCTGATATTTTAATATCGCGTTCTCCTGACATCAAAAAGAGATCAGTCTTTTTATCTAGACAATACTCAAGTAAGTTAATTATTTTGTTTGCAGCGTTAACTTTATTTCGGCCACATTTTTTAGGACAGAAAATTGAAAACCGACCTAAATTCCCTTTTTTTTCTCTTTCACTAGCATAATTTTTTAGTTCGTCAATTACACTTTGTACTTTTTCAGTCAGAATTTCCAACTTTTTCTTTTGACGTAGCTCTTCCAACTCATATGGACCAAGCTGTTTCAGAGGTTTATTTTCAATTTCGGAAGTTTTTTGCAATACAAGACGGTTCTGATCACTGGAATTTAAATCCCGGCCATTTAACTTGGGATCCAACAACACCTTTACTGATTCTATGTTTATTTTAGCTTCAGATTTATGTTTTTTTGATTTTCCATCATCTGTTGGCGTGTCCTTCTTAATCGGTGCATTTTTGTAATTATGTAATTCTTTTTTTAGATTCTCCTTTTCAATTTTGAAAGCTTCTTCCAATTTAACAAGGTTGCAATAACAGGTATCTAAATTCTGGTACGGTTCATCACTTTTTGCAATTATTTCCTTAATACTTGTTATAGCTTTTTTCAACAATAAGACGTTTTCTTTTGATAACTTTTTACCTCCTTCTTGTTGGCTAAGATAAATTAAAACTTCCATCTGCGTTTGATATATCCGGAGTTTTTTAGAGACATTAGGAATAGTTTTAAACTCTTCATTTTGTTTATTTATGAAATCATCATTTGTGTAAATTTTTGACTGGTCTGATTCCTTCATAATGTCTATTAATATAACTTTAAATTCATTAAATAAAACCGAGATTTTCGACTCAACATCTTCAATCTTTTTAGTAAAAACTCTAATATAATCTATCAAAGCAGACTCATCCGGTTTGGTAATTGCACTATTTACTTCTTTTTTCGGATTAGTTTTATCCTGCTTTGTGATTAAGGGGATTTTCATCGAATCCTTTTGTTCTGAGGAACTATATTTTTTAATGGGATGAACTTCATCTTTTTTTGATAACCGCTTCAACTCCTCAATCTTTGAATAATAAGCATCAAGCACTTCCGTCAATTCCTGTCTTTGGTTACCTATCATCCATGGGTCCAAATGTTCACAGTACTTAAATGATTGAAATTTATTAACTAAATCTACCTTCCCCCAACGTTCCTGACCCTTCTGAGATAAAAACATGTATGAATTGATACCGATCTCCGAAGCATCTATATTTGTGCTAGATCCTGGTTTTAAATTTTCAACAAATTGTCTTATCCCACTAATAAGACTGGGAATAAATTCATAAGTTATTGAAGAAACACCTCCTGTTTTATCTAAATTTGCAAATAAGTCCTTACTTTGAAATAACTCAGCAGCCGACACCTCTTGTTCTTGTGGCAAGAACTTCAAAAATCTATAAGCCCTTTTGTAAAATTCTAAATTTTCATTTTTCTCCAACTCATCTACTTCAGAAATATGGGTGAATGATTCTATCAAGTTCTCATCATTTCCGAAGAGTTCTTTTAAAGTAAGTTGGTTCTCTACAGGCATGAAACCCATTTTTAAATGGAAAATAATTGAGTAAACAGCCTCTAACAAAATCTTTCCATTAATCTTTGGATCTTTTAAGCCAATGGAAATGGCAAATTGGTATGCTAACGTACCGTAACCCTGAGCATTAGATTGTACAGTATGAATAAGCATGTAATCTTTACCGAGATTACTCCCCACAAGTTCCTGCCCGTAACACAGAGCAAAATCAATTGATCCTTTTTGTAATAAACTGGAATAATCTGTTGAACTTGTATTTCTCTCTCTTTCTTCCAATAAAATTTTTTGGAATTTCTTTCTCGTTTCACTTTCGGCTTCCATATTTTCCATTAGTTTTATATCTGAGGACCAACCCTGTCTTGGTGGTAAATAAATATGTACATGATTGGGATTATCTTTTTTATTTGCCTCTCTTGAAGAAATATGGCCGATAAGTTCTTTCCATGAATCTGGGTCCAAATTAGGCGAAAAATAGAGTTTTATTTCGTTTGTTTCTTTTGGCTGAAGAATGTTTGATAATTTAATTTTTTCTTCCAAAGTTAACTCAATTTTTTGCTCAACCGAGTTACTTTTTGGAGAACTACTGACGGGATTTTGAATAACATTCTCTGACCGTACTAATGATGACAGATCTAGTTTTTGGTCTATATTCATTGTATATCTCTATAAAGTAATTAAAATAAAATTCCCACTATTCGTCTAATATAATTTCTGTACGCAATAAAATTTTTCTGATTGTCTCAACGTCGTCCATTAACTTGTCATTTTGAATTAAACGCTTCAACTCATTTCTCTTTATAACTTAGATTATGTACATATTATAATTACGAAACCTTAACGCAGCATTAATTGAAATAAGTCATTGATTTATAATTAATTTTTATGATCCCACAGCGCTGGACGTTTTAAATTTATGCAATACGACAATAATAAATCCCGCGACGGCTGGCTCTGATATTATTTACACCAGTTCCCTGGAAATTTTAATTAAAATTATTGAAAAACAGGCGCTGAATGAGTGCTTTCATTGGACAAGCTTTTAACTGTATTTCCCGGAAAGATGCGAATGTGACTACTTTTTTCCTGTTGAGAAAGCTGATGTAAAGTGGAAAACTGGTGGGACAATGCCATAAAATCGGAGTATTCTTTACTGAGTTTTTGGGCTATTCTTTTGGCCAGAGAGAGTACCGGAAAATATTCTTTAGCTAGGGGTAATTTGCCAAAAGTGGAAAAAAAATTATTGAGCAATTCACAGTGCTTATAAATTATTTCTTTTCGATTAGCGACCTGTAATGGTGAAGTTTGCAGGATTTTTTCAAATTCGATTAAATCCTGATGAATGGGTGGTATCACTTCTTCAGCGACATTTTTCGCATACGCTTCGGGATTATCCAATAAATCCTGCAAATGTAAATTAATTAGCTGCATTGTTTCGGCAGAGAGAGCGGCGGGATCAGAATCTACTCGATAAAAAGTGATGGATCCTGGCGTAAAATAGGAAATGGCGAGGATTTGCACATGCCAATGACCTTGCGTGCCGAAAAAGATAATGTGCAGACGAGGCTCGTCACAGGGTTGCGAGAGTACATACAAATTTCTGGCGGCACGCATTTTATCATTGGGAAGGCAACCGCCAAAAATGGAAGATTTTTCCAATTTTGATTCTTCGGCCGCCGTGAGAGAATGGATGATCGTGTAAGCGGGTATTCCCGCGTTCTCATTCATCATGGATAATTGTTTGTGGAGGCCGGGAAATAATTCAACCAGTTTTGCCTCGCTTCCCGCGGTTGCGCACGTCATGATGTTATTTAAATCTACGGCGGTTAAATCTTCGTTGCGATTGGATAAAATGTTTTTCACCAATGCCTTAAATTGCAAAAATTGATTTGTTAAATCTTTCCAGAGTGATATCGGTAAGGGTTGTGAATAAGGATTGCATACATCCAGGAGAAAATTAAAAGCATACAATAACGTCCAATATCCGCAATCAGAGCTACCCGGTTTTTGCGGCCTCACGTTAAAGCTGCGCGTAGAAACTGTATTTTTTTTATTTTCCAGGGTTGAGTAACTCGATAACCTTTGCATTTTCGCAACGATTTTTTCAAATAATGAAGGAATCAAATATTCCATAACCTGTAAAGAATTAACTTTTGGAATAAATAAAGCAATTATTTCAGCAAACTGATTAGCGATAACAGAAAGAATATTCGCAGCATTATCATGTTCCAGGGATGCGGTTCCATCCATCAGTGAAGCCGTTTCAATATTAATGGAATTATACCAGAAGGGCAAAACATCACGGCTTTTAAAGACCTTAAAAACTTCATAGGCGGTTTTTAGATTGTTTTTATCCTGAAAAATAGTGTCGTAATAATGTAGAGATTTTATCTTTTCTATATCCGCATACTTAAAAATATCTATATTTCTCCTGTAAAACTCTACACTCAAATATTTATTACCGGATAAAGAGTTATTCAGTAAGTTTGTTAATCGATTATAAAAACAACGCTCATCCTGATAAAAATTTTTTTTTCTAAAAATTTCAATCAAAACTAAAGCCACAATTTGTCTTTTTGTATGTAATAATTTCCGGCCCTTCTCTTCGTTAGATTTCTCAAGAATATTAAAGGCGGAATCAAATTCATTTTTTATTTTATTCTCGTATTCACAGAATAACATGCAAATATCAATTAAAGGCGAAGCCGTATTTAATGTACCCGTACTAAATAAAGAGTATAAATTAACCAGGATTGCGCCGAAATCGAAATATCTGGCAGTTTCCCTACATTCTCTTAAAATTCCTTTAACGTTTGAAAGAGATTCATTCTTTATTGCCCGGCGCAGGCAGTTATGAATGACCTGTGTAAGGTCCAGATTTAACTTTTTCGCCAGCCTGATTAAATAACGTAAAATTTTCGGATTATTAGGCCGCGAAGCAAAGAGAACCAGTAAATGATCCCCATTCAGATATAAATGATTTTTAACATATAAACGTAAAGCTAATTTTTTAAGTTTCAGTTTTTCATCTTCACGAATATTGTCGATATTCTCTGGATAATATAATTCATGGATGCTATCCAGGACATATTTTTCGAGTAACTGATTGTCTTCAAAATAATAAATTTGACCAAAAGTATAATAAAGCGGTCTATACCGAATGTGCTCATAAGAATAATTGCGAATAACCACCAGGCACTGTGGTAAAGTAGATTTTTGCAACAGGGACCAGGCAATATCCTTCATTTCTTTTTCATGAAGACTACGATTATTGGGGGATGTTTTATTACAATAATTATAAATTTCAAAATGATAGTTTTTTAAAATCGCGGGATTATTTTCGTCGATAAATCCCAATAAGGATTTTTGACGCATTACCCGATCTTTTTTAGTTTCCAGGTAAGAACCTTCCATAATGTCTTTAATATCTTTTAAACGCTTATCCTGAAGACTTTTTTGACCAAATTTAGGCTCTTTTTTCAAAGTCTGATAGACTCTATTACTGATGTCTTCACCCACTTGCGCAGCAGTGGCTACTCGCAGGGAAGCATAACTATCGTAATTATCTTCTTCTGGAAACCGATTCTCTAAAATTTCCTTTATTCTTTTTTTCATATATTTCACTCGAATAATTTAGTCATCGCGAGCGCCAGCGAAGCAATCCAGTTCGCACTTCGGACAACGCTCTGTGCTGGATTGCTTCGCTAACGCTCGCAATGACGAGCTGAATCTAAAATCAATGCGCTTCGTCCCAATTATCGCCGATGCCGATATCGACGACCAGAGGCACGCTGAGTTCTATCACCTGTTCCATGCAACGCCGCACTTCACGGCTAATCAGCTCAATTTCTGCTTCGGGAACATCAAATTTTTACTAATATTCATCAATAACAATTTTAAAAACAAGTAATTATAACCAATTCCAAGCATAAATAGTCAATGTGATATATAATTATTATAAAATTAATATAAAAGCAAATAAAAGATATGGAGAATTTATTATGAAAATTTTTCAATTAACCATTAAATTTACATTAGCTTTTTTATCCATCCTGAATTTTGGTATAGCTGAGGCCTGCACTCTTCCTAACGTTTCAACATTGAATATCGGCAATCAAGTGAGCAAAACCTCCAGTAATACTGAAAGACCTCTACCACTACCCCTGACTATAAAAGTTCATTTAGACGAATCCTGTTCATGTAATACTAATATGCCTAATGGCACAAAAGAACAGATCATACAGTGGGGTTCTGATACAGGAAAAATGAGTATTTCTTCCGATATTGAAGGATCATGCAGAACCTGTTTAAGCAGTAGTCCGTTACAATCAGCCATGGCGTCTGACTGTACATCTACCACGCTAACATATCATCTATATGTTGTAGATAAGGATGGAAACTATCCAAATGAAACAGCTACTCTTGTTCTTAAGAAAGATAATTATTCCGCACCAATGAAAATTTCTAGCTTTGTTTCTAATGACCCTAATTATAAAGTTGGCCAAAGCTCACAAAACACTTCTACTTCTTTTTATGTTGCAGTATGCAACAAAGACGCAACAACTTGCCCTTAATCCTGCATGTGATGAGGGGTCAACTTTCGAAAAATCTTTTGAGTGATTCATAGTTACACCCCTGATTACGTCGTCCCGCGGCTTGTCCGCATAGGTATCAGTTTAAGGAATCTTCTCTAATTTCCCCCTTTGAAAAAGGGGGATTAAGGGGGATTTTTTTAAATAAATCCCTCCTAACCTCCCTTTTTCAAAGGGAGGAATCGGACAAAACTCCTTAACCTGACGCCTATGCGGCTTGTCCGCGGGACGACCGCTCTATGAATTAATCAATGCGCTTCGTCCCAATTATCGCCGATGCCGATATCGACGAGCAGAGGCACGCTGAGTTCTATCACCTGTTCCATGCAACGCCGCACTTCACGGCTAATCAGCTCAATTTCCGCGTCAGGGACTTCGAATACCAGTTCATCGTGGACCTGCATAATCATCCGGGCGGAAGTTTTATGTTGAGTGAGCCAGCTATCAATGCAAATCATGGCCATTTTGATAATATCCGCGGCGGTGCCTTGCAATGGCGCGTTAATCGCCTGACGCTCAGAAGCCTGCGGCGAAATTGATTGCTGGATTTAATATCCGGCACCTGCACACGCCGCCCCAACAGCGTCTTAACATAACCGTGTTTGGCCGCCAGCGCGCGCGCCCGTTCCATATATTCCCGCACTCGCGGATATTTTTGAAAATAAATATCGATGTGATTGCTGTGCTTCGTCCCGGCTAATGCCTAATTGCTGCGATAATCCAAAACTGGACATGCCATACATTAATCCGAAATTTATGGCTTTCGCATTGCGGCGCTGGTCAGCACGATGACCACCTCCAAAGAAATGCCATACACTTCCGCGGCGGTGGGCCCGATGCACATCCACACCCTGAGCAAATGCCTGCAACAAAACCAGGGTCCTGCGCCAGATGCGCCATGATTCGCAACTCCACCTGGGAATAATCCGCCGACTAAAATTTTATAACCGCCGGGCGCAACAAACGCCTGACGGATTTTGCGGCCTTCTTCCGTAGCGAAGGGTATATTTTGCAGATTAGGATCGCTGGAAGATAAACGCCCGGTGCTGGTAATCGCCTGCTGATAAGAGGTATGTACCCGACCGGTCCCGGCATTTATTCGCTTCCGGCAAACTGTCCGTATACGTGGATTTTAATTTACTTGAGACTGCGATAGACTCAGAATTAATGCGGCGGAATCGGGTATTCTGCAGCGCTAATTCCTGCAATACGTCTTCTCCAGTAGAGGGCTGACCGGTTGGTGTTTTTTTGAGGACAGGCAGTTTTAATTTTTCATATAATATGACCTGCAATTGTTTCGGAGAATTTAAATTAAATTCTTCGCCCGATAATGCGTAGAACTTCCTGTTCCAAAGCCAGTAGCATGGTTCTCTGCAATGACTCTGGCTTTTGCTGCGGCCAATTTCGCCGCGTCAATGAATACTCCGGTCTGCTCCATGTTTGCTAAAATCGGGCATCAGCGGCATTTCGATCGTGTTAAAAACCGTGAGCAGTTCTGGCTGGGCCTGCAAATCCTGGTTTAAGGTCTGATAAAACGCATGGCGACATCCGCGTTTTCAGCCGCGTAAACAGCGGCTTTTTCAATGGGCGCCTGATTGAAAGTCAATTGTTTGCGCCTTTGCCGGCAATTTCTTCATAAGTGATCGTACGGAAAGATAAATATTTCAGCGCCAGCGTATTTAAATCATGGCGGGTGGCGCCGCTATCTAAAATATAAGACGCGAGCAAACTATCCCAAAACTCCCCGCAATGTCACACCATAATGCGCAAATATTTTTAAATCATATTTTAAATTTTGACCGGCGATTATTTTTTGCGGATCGTTTAACACACTCCACTAACTGTTGCAGCACCCATTCGTTGATCCAACTGCGATGGCGCTCCCGCGTAATCGTGCGCCAGCGGCACATAAGCCGCGTGTCCACTGTCAGTTGCGAAAGCGATACCCGCTAATTCCGCACGCATAGGGATCAGGATGTGTGGTTTTGAGAGTAAGCGCGATCACGCTTACTTGTGTGCCAGTTTTTTTAACCAGCGCTTGAAATTCCTCTTCTGCTTAAAAAGCGTCTCGTATTTAACCTCAGGCGGCGGCTCGATGTGTTGATGCAATATCCTGCAGCCAAGTTTTAAATTCCAGTTCGGTGAATAATTCTTTTAGTTTTTCATTATCGGGAGCAGAAGGCTTTAATTCCGCAAGGGTTTGAGGCAAAGCGACATCCGTTTTAACGGTCACAAGCTGACGCCCTAACAGCACCTGCTCGATATTGTTTCGCAAATTTTCTCCGGCTTTTCCGGGGATTTTATCGGCATTTTTGAGGAGATTATCCAAAGAATGATATTGCCCCAACCAGTTCGCCGCGGTTTTTGGGCCTACATTGGGGACACCGGGAATGTTGTCAACCGAATCACCGGTCAACGCCAGGTAATCAATGATTTGATTTGGCAGAACCCCAAACTTTGCCTGCACCCCTGCTTCGTCCAAAATTTGCTGGCTCATGGTGTTCATCAGCGTCACGTGCGGATTGACTAATTGCGCTAAATCCTTATCGCCGGTGGAGATCAACACGTCCATTTTCTGCATTTCGGCATACCTCGCTAATGTGCCGATGATATCATCCGCTTCCACTCCCTCCACCACGATAAGCGGCAAACCCAATGCCCGGATCGCGGCAAATAAAGGCTGGATCTGCACCTGCAGGTCATCCGGCATGACCGCGCGATTAGCTTTATAAGCCGGATAAATTTGATGACGAAAATTTTTAGATCTTGGAATCAAAAATCACGGCGATGTGGCCAGGCTGATAATCCTTTATCAGCTTGCGCAGCATATTCAGCACGCCGTAAATCGCGCCTGTCGGCATACCTTTGGAATTAGTGAGCGGCGGCAATGCGTGAAAAGCCCGAAATAAATAAGAGGATCCATCGACTAAAATAATCATTATGGATTCGGCCGGGGTCACGGGAGTAGCAGAATCATGGCGGGAGGTATTAATACCGCTCCGATTTCATAAATGACTCCGTTTGAAGCCTGCTTTTGTGACTTAATCGATGTGATATTATTAACCCTGACAACAGAGCCGTTTCTAACCAAACTAACCGTCTGTCCCTGCATGGTGGGCAGTGGACGATCCATGTCCGTTTTTGGCACATCCGCCCGTACCACGTGATAGGTTAAAATGGCAGTGAGCCGCGCCCTGTCTTTCAGTAAATTATCCAGGGTACCTTTGGGTAATTTTGCGAATGCCGCATTGGTGGGAGCAAACAGTGTGAAAGGTCCATCGCCTTTCAGGGTTTGCACCAGGCCCGCCGCTTTAATCGCTTTCACCAGAGTCGATAAATTTTGAGTGCGCGCGGCGGTGTCCACCACGTCCGCACCCGCACCATTGGCGGCAAAAACCATTTGATTAAAAAAGAAAAAAACAAGACCAAAGAAAGCTGCTTAAAATATTTTTTCATTTGAAAATCCTCTTCGGTAGTAATTAAGTTCTACCCGTCATTGCGAATAAACCACCCCAAAAAAATGGGGAAATATCAGAAATGACGTCTTTATTTCTCCCTCTCCCCCGTACTCGGGGGAGAGGGTCGGGGTGAGGGGGCCAAAATCTAACACAAAGCCCAACCCTCTCCCCGAGTACGGGGAGAGGGGAAAACAAAGCGTCATTGCGAGCGCCAGCGAAGCAATCTAGTACAGAGCATTGTTCGAAGTACGAAATGGATTGCTTCGCTGGCGCTCGCAATGACGATAAAAATCAGGTGTGATGACCATATATCATACTCCGCGCTCGCGTTTTAATCTACAATAGTTTATTGTACGGTTTATCCGATACCTGAGTAAAGTTATGCTGTCACCCACCAAAAATACCTACGCGAAAAACGAGGCGGCAACCTGGCCAATTCCCAACTATTGGGACATTATCGCGTTGGCTTTGGTGGTGGCGCTGATACTGGCGTTGGGCTGGGGAGCGTCCAAAATGATGGGGCATTATCAGCTTGGCAAGCCTATTCCCATTTCTTTGAGCCCGCTCAACTTGCCTTATTACGCCTTGCGCACGGTTTTGCGCATGCTGATCGCGATGGGATTTTCCCTGCTGTTTACCTTTATTTTTGGAACGTGGGCGGCGAAAAGCCGTCATGCGGAACGCCTGATTATTCCCTGCGTGGATATTTTACAGTCTGTGCCCGTGCTGGGTTTTTTATCGGTCGCTATTGTGGTATTTATCGGAGTTTTTCAGGGTAGTATGCTCGGCCCTGAATGCGCGGCGATTTTTGCTATTTTTACCGCGCAGGTGTGGAATATGACATTGAGCTTTTATCAAAGCCTGTGCATGGTGCCTAAGGATTTGCGGGAGGCCACATCCATGTTTCGTCTCTCCGCCTGGCAGCGATTCTGGCGACTCGAAGTTTCGTTCGCCACACCGGCGCTGTTGTGGAATATCATGATGTCGATGTCAGGAAGCTGGGTGTTCCTGGTGGCCTCCGAAGCGATTTCGGTCGGACAATATCAAATTACTCTGCCCGGCATTGGCTCCTACATAGCACTCGCGATCGCCCAGAAAAATTTAATGGCGATTTTCTACGTGATTATCACCATGCTGATTGTGATCGCTTTGTATGATCAAATCCTGTTTCGTCCACTGACGGCCTGGGCGGAAAAATTTAAAACCGAACATACCAGCGGCGAGGATTTGCCGGAGTCCTGGCTACTCAATTTATTTCAACGGACTTATTTATTTCACTACTGGGTCAACGGGCTTTCCACTTCTGGGTAATCACATTATCAATTGGAGTCTGTTGCGGCGCCCTCCACCACCGCCTCGTTCGACGCCACGGCAAGTCATGATTCGTTATATTTTTCTGGTTCTCTGGTATTGCGTCCTGATCATTGCCGTGATCGCTGCGCTGCGATTCATCGCGCAGTTTGTATTTGGCGAAATTTCATGGCAGGAAACCCGGCACGTTATTTTTTTAGGCTTTGTGACGGGCCTGCGAGTACTTATTTTAATTATGCTGAGTTCATTCATTTGGGTGCCTGTCGGTATCTGGATAGGTCAAAACCCGCGCCTTTCCCAGTTGATTCAACCGCTGATTCAATTTCTCGCGGCTTTTCCGGCCAATCTCTTTTTTCCCATCGTGACTTTATTGATTGTTCGCTACCATCTTAATGTTAACATTTGGGTATCGCCGCTGATGGTGTTGGGTACGCAATGGTATATTTTGTTTAATGTCATCGCCGGAACGGTGGCTTTACCCAAAAATCTGCATCATGCCGTGGGCACGTTGAATGTGACTGGCTGGTTGTGGTGGCGGCGTTTTATGCTACCCGGTATTTTCCCTTATTATATTACCGGCGCCATCACCGCCGCCGGTGGGGCGTGGAATATCAGCATCATTGCTGAAACTGTGCAATGGGGTAATATTCATTTACGGGCTACCGGTTTGGGTTCGTATATTAACATCGCCACAGCCCAGGGTGATTTTCCCAGACTGTTATTGGGTATTATTGTGATGGCGTTGTACGTGGTGGTGATCAACCGCATCCTGTGGCGGCCATTATACCGTCTGGCGGAACAACGTTTTCAAATATAACGGGAGACCCGGACTATGCCAACTCCATTATTGCAAGTAAAAAACATTAAAAAAGCCTTCCAAAAGCGCGGTGCGCCTGAATTGCTGGTTTTGGACCAGGTTAATTTTGACATTAATAAAGGCGAAATCATCGCGCTGTTGGGAAAATCCGGTTCGGGTAAATCGACGTTATTGCGGATTATCGCCGGTCTCGTCAGTCCCACTTCGGGCGAAGTATTATTTCACAATCAGCCGATTCTGCAGCCGGTACCCGGACTTACTATGGTGTTTCAAAACTTTGCGCTTTTACCATGGTTAACGGTGCTGGAAAATGTCGAGCTGGGGCTTGAAGCGCAGGGTGTGGACCGGGAGGAGCGCCGTAAACGCGCTCTGAAGGCCATCGACATTGTCGGTCTGGACGGGTTTGAATCGGCTTATCCCAAGGAATTATCCGGGGGCATGGCGCAGCGTGTGGGTTTTGCTCGCGCGCTCGTGGTTGACCCGGAGTTATTGCTCATGGATGAACCGTTCTCGGCGCTGGACGTGCTGACCGCGGAAAATTTGCGTAATGATTTAATCAATATCTGGGAATCCGCGGCGACTAAAATCAAAGCGGTGCTGCTGGTCACTCACAATATCGAAGAAGCCGCTTTTTTAGCCGACCGGATTTTCGTATTCTCCACCAATCCCGGCCAGGTCGCTGCGGAAATTAAGGTGGATATTAAACACCCGCGCAACTATCAGGATCCGCAATTCCGTCAGCTGGTCGACGATATTTACAGGCTGATGACCAGCCCCGCCGGCATCAAATTGCCGGCGAAAGCGGCGCGAGTGAAAACTATTGGCTTGACTTACCGTTTACCGAAAGTAGAAATCTCCGAAGTGATTGGTTTTATCGAACAGCTGGCTTATGAATACAATGCCAAAGCGGATTTACCGAATTTAGCCGAAGAACTGCATTTAGAAATCGACGATCTGTTCCCCTTAACCGAAGCGCTGGAAATTTTGCGTTTCGGCGTGGTATCCGAAGGCGACATTGAACTCACGGAACAGGGCAAGGTATTCGCAGACGCCGACATTTTGCGCCGTAAGCAGGTATTCGCCGCGCACCTGATGAGTTATGTGCCGCTGGCGCGCCATATCCGTCAAATGCTGGACCGCAAACATGACCATACCCTGCAGGAAAAAAACTTTCTGTCTGAGTTACAGGGTGATCTCAGCGAAGACGCCGCCGATGAAGTGCTAGCCACCGTCATCGATTGGGGCCGCTATGCGGAATTATTCGCCTATGATTATAATACCGGAATTCTGAGTCTGGAAAATCCGCAATAAGTAATATAGTCATTGCGAGCGCCAGCGAAGCAATCCAGTACGAGCTTTGTAGAAATTCTGTACTGGATTGCTTCGCTGGCGCTCGCAATGACACGAAACGAAAGGTATAAATTATGGAGCATGTCTTAACATTCCCGGAACAGGACCGTACTTTTCTTCTGCCCGGCCCTGCCGGACAACTGGAAGTGTTGACCACTTTTCCGGAGGCCACTGAACTCGCCGGGGTTGGCGTTATTTGCCACCCTGACCCGCGATTCGCGGGAACTATGCTGAATAAAGTGGTCACCACAACGGCACGCGCCTTTGGAAATTTGGGACTGGCGACGGTGCGCTTTAATTACCGTGGCGTGGGCCGCAGCGTGGGAGAATACGGTCATACCGATGGAGAATTAGCCGATCTTGAGTGCATCATCGCCTGGGTTCGCGAGGTTTTACCTTCGCAACCGTTGTGGCTGGCGGGATTTTCTTTTGGCTCTTATATCAGCGCAAGAGCGGCGCAACCGGCACACCCGGCCCGGTTAATCAGCATCGCTCCGCCGGTTACTCACTATAATTTTAATCAATTTACCCAGATCACCTGCCCCTGGCTGGTGATTCAGGGCGATCAGGATGAAGTGGTGTCGTGCGCGGCTGTCCAGGAATGGGCGGCCCGCCCGCCTTCGCCTTTGGAATTAACGATCATGCCGGGCGCGAGCCATTTTTTTCATGGCCGGTTAATCGAGCTTCGCGAAATTATCGAAAAATGGCAGCCGTGATTATCGGAACGCTATCTCATGGATAAACAAGGTTAATCATTAAAAGCCTGATCATCTTCATCAGAGTTCCATTCAGATAGCGTACTCTCCAGCGCTTTGTGGTGCTCATAATTAACCCATTCTGCAAAGCTTTCATCCTCCAGCGCGTATGCCCCCCGGCTCGACTGCCAGATAAACCCTTTTTCACGAAGCGCCTGAATAGCTGTTTGCACGGATGAAACAGCTAACGTTGACTCCTGAATCGCCTGTTTATAATACCGCATCGATTCTTCAGAAAACGGCGACCACATTCGACCCTGCTCAATAAGCAAAGTCAAAATCGCTCGGTGTAAGGGTGACAACGCATTAAAGTCATTCCTGAATTCTCTCCAGATTTGATCGCACCTAATCGACGCATCCTGTTTTAATAAATCAGAAAAAGAGTGAGCCTCATGATTAATGGCGGCTCGTCCAACGATTTGGCGCAATATTTCTGGTCGATGGCCTATGAGTTGAAAAGCTTCCCACATGCTGTCTTTACTGAAGTGATTGCTTGCAACCAACGAGTGATTCACTTTGTCAGTAAAAAAGTCGGTATAATCTCGCCCAAGTAAAGGAAAAGCCGTCACTTCAGAGCCGAAGAATGGCTGGTCTTTTTTAATCACTAACTGAGCCAGTTTATCACGGTTAGAGCCGGTTAATACTAACATCAGATCAGGTGTTTTATGAGAGATATTGATTTGATCGCGAGCCGACTTAAGGGAAAACATGGTGTTCACGCCATGCAAAGTGGTTAAAGCATGTTGCGCTCCTTCAATCATCAGCAATACCGGTTCACCCGAAAGACGAACCAAATCATTGAGCAAATCAGCTAAAGTGACAGCCATTCCCGCTGAGTACAGCGTCAATGGCTTCCTATCTGTATCCTGCGCATCGGCAAAGCCGATTGCTCGGAATGAAGGGGGAGAATCGCGATTCTCCCCCTTACGATCCCCCATCGCGATAGGAGAGTTCCCTTCAGCGGGAACTCCTGCTAAAGTATCCGGCAACCCAGGTTTTGAGAAATCCAGCTCAACGGTTTTGAGGATGCTTAATTTTTGCAGTCGAACATGTTTGGTTAATTTAGTCAGCTTTCCCTTCTGTGCGGCGATACTCGTTTTTATCGCCTCAGTAATCAACAAGGCAGGGTTAATGAGTTTATCCGCCCATAAATCTACATATATGGTGAGCCAATTCCGGCTTTGCGCTTCGGGTATCAAGTCTTCCATTAAAAAAGTACTTTTGCCAACCCGGCGGGGCCCCGCCAAAAACAATCCGGAAGTCGCATTTGCGATGCCTTTTCCCTGCAGGCTATCGCAGTAGGCTTTGGCCAGATTTATCCTCTTAAATGTAAAATCATCAGGCATGGTAGTCACTTTATGGATAATTATGTTAGTTAACATAATTTATGTAAATTAACATAATTAAACATAACTTGCAACAAAAGAGCAGTAGCCCTCATGGCGTGACCTGGCTATAATAGCGGCATGAGTAAAGATGATATTACGCTGCAGATGCAGCAAACCCTGCGCGAATTGGGAATCGAAGAAGTGGACTGGAAGCGGCATGTTTCCGCGGGAGACGTGCTGTATTTACTGGATCAATGTCCGTTTTTGCAGATCATGGATACCGCCCTGCAGCTCTCACCGCAACTGCCGGAGTTAAAATTAATGACCGCGAAATCCGGCTGGAAAATACACGACTACGGTAATGCGATCAGCAGTTCTCCAGGAGAATTACTGTATGGGCGTCCCGGAAAGGTTCGTAAACGCGGAGCATTGCAAGACGAAGATCAGGAGGGCGGCTCCGGTACCGGCACGTTAGTCAATCAGGCAGTGATCACGGCCTGGGAAATGGTGGAACTCGCGAAAGAACGCGGCTGGGAAGGGATTCAGCTCATTGACGGCCATCCGTTGATGGCCTGGGCGGCGTGGATGCGTGCCGCCGATTCCGAAATGACACTCGAAGGTTATACGCCCACCGCGCAGGATTTCAGCAAGCGGCGGCGGATTAAGCAATCCGCCACCGAAACATTCGCCGCTCGCGGGCCGTCGTTGTCTTAACCCGGATAATTCACCATCAGGCGTAGCGAAAACGGGAAAGAGCCTGAAGATTTGGGTGTTTTTGTCAAAACCGCGCGGGCGCATAAGCGCACTATGTATACCGCGTGACCTCTCAATTTGCGGTTTTTAGCATCCCATCTGCAGGCCATCTTGTGCTTTAAAAAACATTTGCATATGAGTAACTATGCGCATGTTTTTTAAAACACAATCTGGCCAACATCTGGGCGCTAAAAACCGCAAATTGAGAGGTCACGCGGTATAACCAGGCGGTTTTGACAAAAACACCCAAAGATTCAGGTTCTTTCGCGTTCGCAGTAGCCTGATGGTGAAATACCCGGGTTAACTACCGAGACCGGGAACAGGCGATCTACTGACATCACTGACATTTTTGGTTTTCGGGATTTCTGCGAGGCTCACTTCAGACCATTTTTCAAGTACGGCTTTAACCTGACTTTGACTTGAGCCTTTAAATGTGAAATCAATACCGCCCTGCCTATTATCATTGATAATCACGGTCACTTTGCTAAACGGGTGAGCATCGTTATAAGCATCCACCGCTTTCTGGAGCGTGTCTTTAGTGGCATAGTTCTTTCCATCCACATAGCAGGCTGTTAATTTAGTGAGGCACTTCTTGAATTCCGGATCTTCATCCGCCCAATCTTTCAGGGACTTGGTTTGCGGACCGAGTTCCCCTCCATCAATGCTCAGAGTCCAGGTTTCCGGTTTACTCATGTTATTGCCTCCCTTCACATGCTGGGAGTGGTCGAAGGATTCGGTTTTCGCTTCCGCCAGGATTTTGTCGTCGGCCTTATCAAGATCGGCCCGGGCTTTGACCCTTGCACGTCTATGAGCTGCTACCAGATCTTCGGCAGGGAGCGCGCCCACCTTATTTTTTTTAGCGCGACTGTCCAGGCCGTCAGGCTGAGCGGATAGCTGCCGCTCGGAATCGGCCACTTCGAGAGTCCGGCCGCGCGTTTGGCGGATTAAGCTTTACTCGCGGCCGGGCCGGGATCCAATGCAAACGCTAAACTGGCGCTGAAGGCCCGGGCAGTATCCCCGCCAGCCTAAATCCGTCGGGTCTGCCTTCGCCAGAGGAGCTGCGGCCAGAACGCTGATTTGTACCGCCAGTTCTGGTGTGAGCGGGTCGGCGCTGCCTAACGCTGCTTTCGCTTCTAAACCAACCGCTTTGGCTTCTTCATCCGTAGCTCCGGCTTTTTTGGCCAGTTCTTCCGCTGTGCTTGCGACCCAATCGGGTAAATTATTTCCTGCTAGAGGATTTTCCGCAGCGTATTGAGAACCTTCGGCAATGCGCATGCCACTGACAGCCGAATCACAAATCGTGAGAACATCGGATTCAGGCAGCCTCTGCAAGTGCGGGTTTGAGGCTATTTGCTTTTTAAGCTCTAATTCAACGGCGGCAGGCCCCTTGGCTATGAGAGCAGGGTCCGAAACAGATATTGCCACTTCTTTAGCAGCATTCAGGATATCCTGAGTAATATTTCGTTGAAAAGGCTCTAATAATCGACGTGGATGTCGAACTGGCCACGCCAACTGCCTGAGCGACGCTTTCCCTGGTCGCCGCTGATAATGGGGGTGTAGCGGCAGCGGCTTTTAAGGCTGCCCTTCTCACAGTCCACTGAATAGCATCCCGAAGGCGCCCCGGGTTAACACCATGAAAATTAACCAGCAATCCCTCCAGCATAATTGAAAGCAGTATACGCAGCAGCCGCAAGTGCGTCTGCGGCCTGGCTGGCCTGAAGTTGAGCCTCTTGGAAAACGGGAGCAGCTCCCTGCACTTCTGCTAACAAAACCCGTCCAGCAGCTCCGCCATGGACAGAAGCCCCCTCTAGTACAGGGTGCATATCCTGCCCATAAAGAGTGTTAAAATTGGCTTGTGTCAGGCCGTTACCTGCACCTGCAGCAGCTGCGGCAGGAGAACCCACTTTTTCAATATGGCCTGTGGCGGCTCTCAGTCCGAGACGGGCCACACCAACGGCGTCGGCGACGCTGGCAGGATCAGCCTTGCCGCCATCGCGTTTTCCGGCGGCAATAGCCGCTAGCGAGGCAAGAATCGAAGCGCTGGCCTGATTCGAGCCTGGTTCTCAGGAGTATCATCAGACACCTCGAAGGGCGGTACCCGCTACCGAACTGCCTGCGGCAGTCGGATCGATTTATCTGAAAATACCACTGCCATTTTGGCGAGCGTGTTTTCCTGGGTAAGCGATAATGACGCATGAACCAGATTTCGGGATGAACACCGCTCCTTTTTCAGCATCTTTCAGCTGATTATAAAGAGTCTTAAAGTTAGCTGCATTTAGTCCCTGGGCGTTAGCGCCACATAGATGGGCCAGGCTTGTGACATCGTCTTCGGTTAAGCGGCCAGACTCTAAATAACGATCCCGAAGAGCATCACCAAAAGCAGCAGCTTGACAAATATGCCAACGCTAATCCGCCCAGATTGGCCGCAATTTGAGTCTGTACCGCGCTATTTGCATGAATAGCGTCCGCTTTGCCATTGACAAGGGAAACGGAATTCCTGATAAGGCTGCGGGCCTTCTCGTCGGTAATACTTTGCGGTTTTTGATCGCCATAATGATTGGAAAGCTGCCTGGCGATTTCCATCGTCATGGCTTTACCCAGTCCCAATCCTGTGGCCAATACTGGCGATAGCCTCAGCCATTTCAGGGCTCTTGACCCCAGGAACTATCTGCAGCTTCTTTTCCCACTGTCAAGACCTTTTTCAATTTTGAGAGAAATCTCTATCGTTTCGCCAATATGCGAGCAAGAGCATTAGTTTGCGCTTGTACTCTGTTGTAAGAACAGGAAAGCAGGTAAATTATCCACTTGGCCATCAAATGGATCGCGGGTAATAGACCCATATTCCTGATAAAAATCAAAATTGAGTGGCAAGTCCAACCAGGAATAGCTACGACTCCTCCTCCAGCAGGTAACTGATATCTGATTGGCTTTTGCAATAGCTTGCAACGCCGCCGAACCGACATTCGCCGCGCCTTCCATCCGGTCATGAGAATGTACCAGGATAAGGTTATCGTGCACAGATGCGCCATTAGTTGCCGCTTCTCGTATCGCATCGCCATGACCATTACTGACCAGCACCAATATCGCAGTGGGTCCAACCAAATCCTCAGTCACGATTTCATCGACGGCTTTTGACGCGGCAACAGTTTTACCCTGGCCAATAGAAGCCTTGGCTTTATCGCCTACTTTCTGAGCCACTGTATCACTCAACCCTGCTTCCTTAGCCGCGGCTTCTGTGCTGGCCTTAGCCATTTCACCGTGAACTTTAAAAGCTTTGACTGTGACACGCGCCATGCTCTGACGTTGCTCTACTTGAGGAAGGGCTAAATGATGAGGCTGATCAGCAACGGCATTGGCAACATTAAATCCGGGAACGGGCGCAATAAAAGAGCCTCATCGTCCCGCATACGCTGAAGGATACCAGCGGCCGCAATTCTTATGTCTTGGTCTGTAAGATCTATTGGAGCTTGTTGATTCTGATTGTTGTTTTTAATTGCCTGACGAAGATATTCTTCGATAACCTGCAGCCTGGTCTTCGGAGGGTTATTAAAACCAGTAGAGTAATAATTCCTCACCAGACTTGCAGCCATAAAATTCATTGGCAGGAATCCACTTTCCTCTACTTCCATTCGTTACGCAATTAAAAATACCATTAGCAATGTGGTTAGCAAAGTCAGTCGCTCGCTTTATTTCTGCTTCGACGTCAGCTTCGGTGACTGTTTCATGAGTGGATAATCGGGTGGCAATTTCTTCAGCGACAGGGGCCTTAGTCTTCGCTTCAGTCGTCATTTTATTAATGGCTTCGCCTTTAGCCTTATCACGCACTTCATTACCGGCGCTTTCGCCTTTGTGTATGGCAAAAGCCACAAGACCACCCTCGGAAATTTCCCGGATTAATTTTTCTCGCAATGCCTCATGTTGCGGTCCCTGTAAACGTGGAATGGTATTAATATAATTTCTAATAGATTGAGTTACGGCGGCTTTACCGTTAGGTGCTGCGGCGGCAGCGGCTTTACCAAGAGCCGTAGCCTCGTCTTGGAAGATCCGCTGGATGTCCGGTTTTAATAGCCGCTACGGCAACCGCACTTGCCACTGCCCCAGCAAGAACAATTTTCGCTTTTGCAGCAGCCACTACACTCGTGTCGTCACTGCCCAGCTCCCCATTCCACGCCCCTGCGGATTGAATCACTGCCTCTCTGGCAGCATCTCCGGCAACGACAGCAGCTCTTGTATCATTATTTCCTAGATTAATAGGATCGATACCTTCAGCGCGCAGTACAGCTTCGTAAGCTGCCACGTCAAATTGATCAGCAATCCGAGCAGCAGGATCTGGATTGTTAAATGGAGGAAAAACTCCATTAGGGGGATTGGCTGCTACCCGGGAAAGTACGGTAAGATCCTCAACTCCAGAAATGGAGCGACAAACTGCCAGGGAACCAGCGGCAACCGTCTTTAAAGAAATAGCACGATTTTGTATTGCCCTGTTGCCTTCAGTAATTGCTCTGCTGACTAAGGTTTTGGTATCGTCGGCGACCTGTTTTACTTCGGGAGTGACATCTTTTTGATCATAGGCGTCAGTGATTTTAGCGTGGATTTCGCCGCTCACTTTGGTTTCGTCCACCTTGCCGCGAGGGGCAGAGGATATGGAATCTTTGACGACCGTTTGCCTTACGGAAGAACGCATGGAGGCTTTGTCTTCAGGGTTATTCAGTTTTTTCATTGCTTCCTGGCGGTCAACCAGGTGGCGTAAAATTTTGGCCTGCTTGCGGTCATTACTGACCTCGGGACTGCCGTCGCCCTCGCGGGTTTTATTTATCTTAACGATCGCTTCCTGCAGTTTATTCACATCGCTTGCTGCTTTATTGTAGGCTTTTACATGGTTAAAAGTTTTTCACGATCGTCATCACTAAGCTTGGAATGGCCAATAAATTGCTCCCATTTAACAGGATCATTGCCAATCGCGATTAATTTCTCCTCAAAGTCAACTAAATTCGGTGTTCAAATTGCCATGGATGCCCAAAATAGCGAGCATACGTTCCCGGTTCTGCTTAGCGTCTGCATGGTCAGCCTGGAGTGCTACTCCAGCAGTGGATCTATCATATTCGTGATCTCCCCCACCGCCGCTGCTGGGTTTGGATCGTCAATCCATAACGAGCATCAATAAGCGCCGTCAGCTTTTCCTTCGCCAAATCCTTCAGGCGCACGGTTTCTTCAATTTTCTTTGCCTTGAAACTTCTGGAAGAATCCATCATGACGCCACGCCGATGCTCGCCAACGAAGCGATCTTTGCGTCGGCCCATGACATTTTCGATGTTCCGATGGAAACTTTCTGTGGTCTTGGCGTCAACAGGGCTACCGGATTCTATCGCTTGATTCATAAAAGGATTAAAAACCCCATCAAAGGCTTTTCTCGTCTCGTCGCGAGTAAATTCTTCGGGAGTTGGTTTGCGGAGTCGGCCATTTTTATCGGTGAAAACCAGGGAACCACCTTGTCCGCCTGCCCCGTCTGTGAACCTTAAAGGAGCGCCATCCTGGTCTCTAGCGGAGATTTTATCTATGGATTTATCCGCAACCGAGTAAAGGGATGGCCCATCCAGAAGATCAACAAAATCCGGCGCATCGCCTTCCAGTAAACCTTCGAGGTTTAATCGGTCCGCCCCGGCTTTTATCAGGGCTTCATTATCCTCAAATTCCGGATTATTCTGCAAATCTTGGGGAACAGGAAGCGCCTTGTAACTCTCGTATGCTTCCGAAAATTCTATAGCAGCCCTGCTGTTCAGCCGCTGTTTCTCGGCAAGAGCTTCCACATCGCAAGTGCCTTGTTGCTGCACTGCGTCTAAGCTTTCTGCTGCTTTCTTCCAGGCTTCCAGTTTATCAACAACCCGGTCTCGCTTTATAAGATGTCTCGCTCTGTTTAAAAACCGCATATATCACTCTCCGTTAAGGATCTACCAAAACCCCTAGTATACTCCGTCTACCTTAAGAAATACTTAAGAAAAAACGTTTTTACATTAGAAAATAACGGCTTGATCGGCTGGAAAGCGGATGTTGATATCAACCCCGCGGGATAGGCCGTTCGGACGTCTCCCACGGTATGTTGATAGAAGAGAAAGAGGCTTTTTACTCAGCCATCTCTTTAAGCTTTTTGAGGGGTCTGACTTTGATGATGTTGCGGGCGGGTTTGGCTTTGAACATCATTTCTTCGCCGGTGAAAGGGTTGGTGCCTTTGCGGGCTTTGGTGGCGGGCTTGTGTTTGACGATGCATTTGGCTAAACCCGGCAGCGTGAATTCTCCGGCGCCTTTTTTGTGTAAGTGGCGCATGGCGAGATTGCTTAATGCGGCAAATACGTTGGCGACATCTTTACGGCTCAGTTCCGTTACTTCGGAAATATAGCTGTAAATTTGCGATTTAGTGTAACTCGAAGAAACCGGCGTACTGACCATTTTCTTTTGAACATTGGCTTTTTTCGCAGGACCGGCTGACTGTTTAGCCACGGCGGCACGCCCGGCTTTTTTCTTCACGGCTTTTGCTGGAGCCGATTTCTGAGTTTTTTTAATTTTAGGCATAAATCCCTCTTAAGTTCAGTTAATAGCAAATACCAAATAGCCGGCATACAGCCAGCGAAAATAAAATAGCATATTTTTTCCAAAAAAAACAATTTTTTATAAGCTTTTTGAATTTTTCGTTGTGTTCGACACTATAAAATTTCCTGAATAATGAAAATAATAAATCATTTTTTTATCGATTATTATGCGGAAAAACGACTATTTTTTATTGATGCGGATTTATTTTTTGCTATTAAATTGAATAAAAAAAACTGAAAAAAAAATCTTGCCACAATAAATTTTAGCCTATTTTTTTAGTCTCTCTTTCCTTGTATATCCGTCCTCTTGCAAAGGGAGGAACAGGGTCGCCAGGACCAGGGATGCGGCGAAAATTCGAGCAAACCTCTGCTAAAGGTAGTTTTTATGCGGCATGGCACTTGATTTTTAGGGTAGAAATAAAGTAGAATCTTCCACCTTTACGAATAAATGAGGATTTACCGATATGTCAACTGATATGAGCTGTGCTTACCACGTCGAACCGCAGTGGTACCTGGTCAATGCGGAAGGCAAAACCCTGGGCCGTTTGGCCAGTGAGTTGGCCAAACGTCTGCGCGGCAAACATAAAGCCACCTTTACTCCCCATGTTGACACCGGTGATTTCTTCGTCGTGATCAACGCCGGAGCCATTAAAGCAACCGGTAAAAAGCTGCATGATAAATTTTACTACCGTCATAGCGGCCAGCCTGGCCAGTTAAAAACAGAAGCTTTGGGCGATATGCTGAACCGCGCCCCGGAACAGGCTCTGGAATTGGCGGTGAAAGGCATGTTACCTAAAAATCCGCTTGGCCGTAAGGTGTTCAAAAAATTGAAGATTTACCGGGACGGCAACCATCCGCACAGCGCGCAACAACCTGAACCTATTGATCTCTAATTGAGGATTATCCACATGGCAAAAGCTGAAAAATATTTCCTGGGGACCGGCAGACGCAAAAATTCTACCGCACGGGTTTTTTTGAAATATGGCAAAGGCGATATCGTCGTTAATGGCCGCACCCTGGATGAATACTTTGGACGCGAAACCGCACGTATGGTGGTCTACCAGCCACTCGAAGCCGTCGACGCGCTCTCCCAATTTGATTTCCATATCACCGTTAAAGGCGGCGGGATCAGCGGCCAGGCGGGGCTATCCGCCACGGCATCACCCGCGCCCTGATGGCTTATGACCAGGAAGAACACGGTGAGGACAACTGGCGGCAGATTCTTCGTAAAGCCGGTTATGTCACTCGTGACCCGCGTGCGGTTGAACGTAAAAAAGTAGGCCGGCACAAAGCCCGAAAAGGCACGCAATTTTCCAAACGTTAGTTTTTTATTGACGAAAAACCCCTGGATGGAGGATGCGTGCTACAGGAAAAGGTCAGACATTGGGGGATCGTCTAGCGGCAGGACTACGGACTCTGACTCCGTTAACCTAGGTTCGAATCCTAGTCCCCCAGCCAACCACTTAGGAGCGGAACTTTATTTCTATGACTATTTTAAAACGCGCCATCATGACCCTGTATTCAGGAGATCTCGATATCTATAGCCATCAGGTGCGCATTGTTTTAGCCGAAAAAGGCGTTAATGTGGATATCATTAACGTCGATGAAAATAATCCCAGTGAAGATTTACTGGAATTAAATCCCTATAATACCCTCCCTACTCTGGTAGATCGCGAATTGGTATTGTATCAGGCACGCGTGGTGATGGAATATCTGGACGAACGTTTCCCGCATCCGCCCCTATTACCGGTGTACCCAGTGGCGCGCGCCAAAAGCCGTCTGATGATCTATCGCATTGATCGTGACTGGTATAGCCTTTATCACACTATTTTAGAAGGAAACGCCAAAACCATAAAACCCGCACGTAATGAACTGAAAGAAGGTCTGTTGAGCCTGGCTCCCGTTTTCGCGGACTCCCCTTATTTTCTGAGCGAAGAGTTTACCCTGGTTGACTGCTGCATCGCGCCATTGCTGTGGCGATTACCCAGTCTGGGCATTGAGTTTCCCAATACCGCCGCCGCGAAACCAGTGAACGAATATATGAAGCGTTTATTTAAACGCGAATCCTTCCAGGCCAGTCTGACTGAAGCTGAAGCCGGTTTACAGGATATCTAAGGATGATTTATTCTATTTAAAACTCACCGGGAATTGATGTCATGACTCCCAAACGTCCCTATTATTTCCGCGCCATGTACGACTGGATTTTGGATAATCATTTAACCCCGCATGTCGTCGTCGACACCACATATCCCGACGTCCAGGTTCCCCCGGTTATAGTGAAGACGGCAGAATTACCTTAAACCTTGCTCCTCTGGCGGTAACGGGCTTTGCCATGAATAATGACGGGCTGGAATTTAAAGCCAGTTTTGGTGGCCGGTTGATGCATTTATATATTCCCATGGAAGCCATTATCGCCGTCTATGCTCTGGAAAATAATCATTGCCTGGTCTTCGGGCCTGAGGAAATAGAAAAAGGCATTATCGTCAACATGATGGAAGCAGAAGGTGGTGAAGGCGGCCAAACTCATCAGGAAATCAACCACGGCCCGAGCGGAGATGACGATACCACTCCTCCCAAGCGCCCCAAAGGCCCCCCCAAACTCCATATTGTGAAATAAGTGTAACTATCAGCAATTCCCGCTGAGAATAAAATGGATTTAAGTAGCTGAAATATAGGATTAATTTTTCATAAAGAAAAATAATTTTCGCAGAAAATTCCCTACGCCATGGGGGATCGCAAGGGGGAGCGCGCGAAGCGCTCCCCCTTCATTCCGAGCATCGGCTCCGCCGAGCGCAGGATATAGAGAGGAAGCAATTTTCGCTGTACTCAGCGAAAATTGCTGTACTCAGCGAAAATTGCTGAGCATTAAACGCTTACCGAGGAAAATGGCTAATACGCCGACCAGAATACCGCAGCTAATATCGACCGCATAATTCCAGCCGAGTAATAAAGTGGCAATAATCGCAATCACATTCAGTACCAGCAGCAGGATAAAAAAAGGCTTTGGTGCGTTTCGGAGGGTATAAACGGTGATAACCGACCAAAGCACGTGGAAAGAGGGGAATGCAATCATTCCGCCGTCCATCGTTGTGACCATTAAATATTGATGAATCTCCCTAAAATTAAGCACGGTATCAATTTGCGCCCGGCTAAAATGTGAGTCGCGAAAAATACCTGCCGGGCCAACGGTAGGGAAAAAATAATAAATGGCCGCACCAATTAAATAAGCCAGCAGCGAAGTAATTAAATACACATAAAACTGATCTTTCTTGCGCAATATGAATAATAGCAAAGGCGTCACCAACCATTGCGCAACCACGCTGTGATAAGCGAATTTTAGAATAATAAGTAGTACCGGGTGCGCATACGACCAGTCTATTAAACCAGTTTCTTTAATCAGTAAGGCGCGATCGGCTGCGCTCAAAAACATATCAACGGTTGGGAAAGGAGTATATTGGACACCGTCCAGCAATACTAAAAATGCGAAAAAAGCCAAAAAATACAAACTGTAACTTTTTAATAAAAAGGCCACGGAAGGATATTTTTTTAGCTGAAGTGAGGCAAAAAAAGCCACGCTCAGAAGCAGAGGCGCCATCCACATCCAGTTTAAAGAGAGGTAATGATTTCCGCTGTAACGAAAGGTCACAGCATTCAGTACAATGCAAACAAATCCCGATAAAATCAGCGTAGCCTCTAAATGCAAGACCAAATGGTCTACAGGATCTAAATGCCTTTGATATAACAAACTAATTTTCACTGCCTCAACCTTCAACTCTCCCACCAAACCGGCTACCCAGCCGGGCTGCCCCGGCGAAAGCGGTTAAATATAGTATATCATTATCGGACATTTTTAAATATTAATTTTATCCAACTTTTAAACCTAAATTCGGCGGTTGCCTCCGTAGCTGAGAAGACCTAGTGCGCTGAAGATTGAGGCTTTTTTGCGATTTTTTCCTAAACAGTACTCACCCGTACGGTGAAGGAAAAAATCTACAAAAAAGCCTCAAGATTCAGTGCAATAGGTCTTCGCAGTAGGAGGCAACCGCCGAATTTAGGTTAAAACCCGGTATTGGGGTTAAGGGTCAGGCGGGTTAAATTACCAGAAAAATGATGTTTAACTGGCGCTTATTCCTGATCAGCGGACTTTTTGTAGCATTAGCAACCTTAAATGGGTGTTTTTTGCGGTCCGACAATCAGATGCATACCCCGGATGCTTTGGTGAGTTTAGGGATAGCTTATTTACAATCAGGGAATTTAGAAAAAGCCCGTTCAGCGCTGAATCAGGCATTGGCGGCGAACCCTCGTTCGTCAGTTAGCTGGGGGGCGATGGCATATTTGGAAGAAATCAGCGGTAATCTCACCCAGGCCGGGAATGATTACCGGCGCGCCATTCAATTGAGTCCGCGACAGGGCGAAGCGCACAACAACTATGGAATTTTTCTGTGCCGTCATGGGCAGCCACGTCAGGGCATTCAGGAATTTCTGAAAGCGACTCAATTGCCCACTTACATTTACCGGGCCGCCGCTTATGAAAACGCAGGTCTCTGCGCCCAGCGAATCCCTGACCCGGCAGCCGCGCAAACCTGGTTTGCCGCAGCCCTGCGCAACAGCCCCGACGAAAAATTCTGAACCTTACCCGATGGGGGTCCGAAGGGGGAGAGAGCTTCGCTCCTCCCATTCATTCCGAGCATCGGCAAGGCCTCGCGCAGGATATAAAAGGAAGAATTTCTCGCTGTACTCAGCGAGAAATTCTGAACCATTTACTCATAACATGATCCAGGTGATTATCATCGATATCGTAATTCAGCACCCGTGGGCTTACTAAACGGAAATACGTATGCTGATACAACGGAATCATCGAATAACTATTCATGGCCAGGGTGAGCGCCTGGCGGATTAATTTAACCCGCAATGCCGGATCGCTGGCATTTTGCGCCTGTTTCAGCAGATCGTCATAACCCGGGGTGCAACTGTGAGAATCGTTTTCGATGCCGCGACAGAGATACAGGGTGGTATAGCTGTCGACAGAATCATAATCCGCGATCCAGCGATCCCGCGCAATTTCATAACTGCCGTTATGCCGGGACTGGAGAAAGGTTTTCCATTCTTCATTACTACTGGTGATTTTGATACTTTCAGGGCCAAACACCTGCTGCCACATGGAGGCAAGCGCCAGTGTCGTTTTCTTATTCACATCGTTAGTATTGTAAGAGACATTGACCTGAAACGGATGCGAAGGACCGTAGCCGGCCTCTTTAAAGAGCCGCCGGGCTTCGGCGACCTGCCTGTCTCGTGGCCAACCGGCCCACTCATAATCCAGGCCGGCGAATTTCCCCCCCTCGATTGTGGAAGTCGCATACGCATACAATGGTTTTTGATCCTGACCCAATACGTCTTTCACCAACGCCTCGCGGTCTACCGCCATCGTTAATGCCTGGCGTAATTTAATATTGTCCTTAAATTTGGGTGACGTCATATTAAAAACATAATATTCATCGCCTTCCCATAACACGGTGTGTTCCTGATCAGGCATCTGCGCTTTGATTGTTTTATACTGATCGATGGGCAGCATGAAAGTCATATCGATACTGCCAGTTTTATACTGGTTTAATGACGCATTGGTGTCGACGATTGGGAAAAATTTCACCTGGTCGATCGCTACATGGCTGGCGTCATAATAGTAGGGATTTTTACTGACCAGAATATAACCCTGTACCACCCGTTCGGCCAGTTTATAGGCTCCTGATGAAACCATGTTCTTAGGCTCAGTCCATGCTGTACCGAATTTATCAATATTGGCTTTAGAAACCACAGCCAAATCCGGTTGTGCGGCAATGGATAAAAATGAGGGGTCCGGACTCGCTAAATCGATCTGCACGGTGTTGTCATTCACAGCCTTAACACCCAGTTGTGAAGCAGGCAGTTTACCATCCAATATAGCCTGGCCGTTGACTATATTACTGACCAGAAAATTATAAGGAGAGCCGGTTTTAGGATCCGCCAAGCGCTGATAGCTATAGACCACATCAGCAGCGGTGATCGGCGAGCCGTCGGAAAATTTAAGGTTGGGACGTAAGTAAAAGGTATAAGTTTTACCGTCTGAAGAGACCTCCCACCTTTCCGCCAGGCCGGGGACTACCTGGTTTTTTTGATCCTGAGAGGTTAACCCCTCGAATAAATCATAAGCTACTCTGGCGCTTTGTATGTCTTCTCCCATTTGCGGGTCAAGTGTGGGAACATCGCGCCGAGGTCAACGTTCAGCGTAGGTTTGACCTGATCCTTTTCAGAGCAGGACACCAGAATAAAGCTGGCGATTAACAGGATCGCTGTAATAATTACCTTTTTTAATTTCATTATACGTCTCCGGCATTGTTAATATGCTGCGATGATACCATAAAGATATATTATATTCAATTAGAGGACGAGAAGGTGGTGGTATGGGTGCAACCACATCAATGGGAAAACCTATTGATTTAAATAGATAAAATATTTTTATTTTAAAAAAATACCAACAAAAATACCAACAAATATTTTAAGCTTTACTAGCTTCCGTAAAAATTTAGATGATTTTGATGTATCCAAGAGGCAATGTCTATGAACTCACCAAAAATATACCATAATTTTTTTACTAGCCTTGGCTATCGATCACACCTTTTACCCAATTAGGCTCAACTCTATCGACAACAGCCTGTAAATAATGCAATGGAGCATCACTCGCAACTTCAAAAACAACTTCCCATGATCTTTTAGTATATTCTGATGGCGGATTTTCATTGACCTCAGCCCACATAGAATATTCCTTATTCCATTGATTACCTCGCAAAACCCCTTCCCATGCATTGTATGAAAGAATCAACAATTCAGTTATCGGAATGTGAAGTATTAACACATCATCTTTCAGGTTAGCAAGCAAGCGTTTATCAAATGCCACCCAGAAAAAACTATTGACAGCTCGATGAAGCCGTTTTTCAAATTGGTCTTTTAGCCATAGGTATGCCCTTTCAGAAGCAAGACGAATAGATTCGCCTCTTCGAGAACTACATGCTGCGCTTTCAGACCATTGAGGATAGTATGTAGCCCCCTGTTTCAAATAATCAATAACATTCTTTTTTTGACTACTATAAACTTTTACATAGTCCTTTTGAAGGAGTTCTTTGAATGTGACGCTCTTTGTCATAATTTTTCTGAGACACTCTCTAAATTATTAGGTAGAAGCTGGTAAATTAAATACTTTGACCATCTCAGCTATTTTAGCTTTTACCTCTTGATACACTTGAATATCTATGCCTTCTTTAACCTCTAGCGAAACAATTAGGCCATACGGTATGGGCTGCTCAATTTTTCCTGCGTCATTTGTGCAATTAACTTTAATTTTTAGAGTACCATCTTCTGGGAAAAGAATAGCTTTTTGCCCTTCAATAATTTCATGTTGAAGAGTTCCCCTTCTTACTTCTTGCCATTGGGCATTGGAACGATCTTCTACAAAAATGTTGTCTAATAACTCAAACCATATACTTGCCTGGCGATACTTTTGATTGGTAGAAATAGTAGGAGAGTTATAAGCTAGTGTTATTGTTACTTTGCGCCATTCTTTTTTCGACTCGAGTGATGGCGGTAACGGTAGTTCAAATAAATGCGCCTCATCACTGAATAATTCTCCGAAACCAATAATAGTAGCACGCTCTTTTGTACATTGGAAAACTTTATTTATGTCTGGCACTCCATATCCAACCCAGCGACTGATTAGTTTTTGGAGTTGCTTTTTATCTGTAACTTCCTCATGAAAGACATGTTCAATTGTGGCGGCCATTTCGCCCCATGAACATCCATGCCCAAGCATTGCCTTAAGTAATGGCACTTCATATTTTTTATAATCCAAATTCTCAATTTTTTTCTTTAATACGCCAGCTTGTAATATTTCAGTTAATGTTTTGTATAATATTACAGCAGAATGGGTTAACAATGCCGCAGAATTACTGGTTCCTCTACAATGTACCGTACGATCTAATTCCCCAACCTGAACTCCAGGATAAGCTACTTTATTACCTGGGGGCGATAAATTTAATAACGGATCGAGTTTATTTTTTGAGATAAATGATTCTCGGTAAAGTTGCCTACCACCTGGATAAATAAAATCAGGCTTCAAGGACTTTCTGTAGCCACTTCCAAAAGGTGAAATGGGGCTAGGAAGAATTACTCCCAAAGGATCAAAGCTATCGTTAGCATTAAAATTAGAGCAATTATCAATTTGCGCTGAACCAACAGTTAAGGAATTTATACTTTCTGCTGGTGATAGTATTCGCCTATGGCGGGAATCTTTATAGAGCGCTTTAACAACTTTTTCTCTTTTTTCTTCGGTACTCAAATCTTTAAATCTTTTTCCTTCAGGAATGTCTAATGTTAGAGAAGCAGAATGATTACCAGCGCTAACAATAAACAGAACATTGTATTTGACACTAAGCCAATCTAACAGTCGTGCCCATGGGCTTATAAAATGATCGAAATGTCTATTAGGATCACATACGGATATATTAATAACTTTTATTGTTGGTGCAACTGCTTCTTCTTGGCCATCACCTTCGAAAATTCGTTTAACTGCAGTATGTAATAAATCAACTACCAGTGAAGTTTCTGGAACCATTTCCCTTCTACAGTTATTATAAGAATCTTTGGAGTCAGGTTTCATAATTGGTCTGATGTAAATTGGCGTATCCAATGGCCGGTCATTGTTTGAAAGATCTCCATGAACTACAAGTGAAGCCATAATCGTACCATGTATAAGTTCGTTTATTTTGTATTCTGACAGCCATGAATCGGGATCATCAATTATAATTCTATTAGCTAAGAGGGAATGGTTAGCAACTGGCAAACCATCAAATATTCCCACTATTGGACTTCCAGTAGGTAAGGGATAATCTAGTAGCACCGGATCAGTTTGCAGTTGCTCTTGTAACACAGTATAGCCACTATTAATTTGCCCTACAGGCCGAAAGAACATTATCCCTTCGCAGCCAATTAAGGAAATACGTGGATTATCAATTATAAGCTGTATTGCATTTGCTGGAAGCTCAGCTAAAATGGCGTGATATGCGATCTCTGATATTACACAGTGACGCGCAACCTGACCTTGGAGATCAGAAATAAGAGAATTAATCTGATCTGATATTTCCCTTCTTTTTATTTCCGAATGTCTAAACCATAATTCAATTTCAAATCTTATATAACGATAGCAATCATGTTTTAAATCTTCTTTCCATTTTTCTAATGCACCAGTTTCGTAAAGTCTGTCTTGAATATCCCATCGTCTGATATCTCGCAAACAAGAAAAAACGTCCCTAAATTTAGTTAGACCTCTTGCAAATTGAGTATTTTTATCTTGTTGCCACCGATTCCACATAGAGAGTATCTCATCCATTGCCCTCAGGTTGGACATAACCAGATAAAGTCTCCCAGCTAGTGGATTATTTATTGAATCAATTTCATAAAAGTCTTCATCAGGAAGTATTTCTTCAAGATTTATCTCCCCTAACCATTCAAGCCCTTGCACTTTTCGTACGGCATTAATAAAATTTTCAACTGAACCTACTGTTTCTATGACTAATACTTGCTCTGGCTCTATGTTGCTAGAAGTCTGTTGTAATTCTAGATTTCTTTGATTTAATGCATTCTGTAATTGTGTAAATTTTAATGAAAGACGCTGTCCTTGCTTTTCATGAGAAGGAAAATGATATGAGGGTTGACCTCCGCCTTTTTTAGAACGAGACACAGTAGCTTTCCCAGGGAATAATAGCAAGGGGCGATCAGACACTATTTAACTCCATTTTTATTTTGATCGATTTTTGCTGTGTAAATTTCCCAATTTTTGAGTGTCCGCTGAATTACATCTTTTATTTTTATTTCAGGCTGTCCAAGAATAAATTGTCGGAAAACTGTTTTACTGAACTCTTCCACTTCGGAAAAATTTGAACCTTCCATTTTTTTTGCTAACACCTCAAATGATATACCTAATGGTATTTTTAATTTCTTCTCAAATCTTTCAAACCATTCAATTAACTGAGGTTTAGTTGGAGAAGGAATTTCTATCCTAACTTGAAAGCGTCTCCAAACAGCCCTATCTAGAAGTTCAGGATGATTCGTAGCACCAATAATTACGACATGGCTTGGTAAATCGTCTATCTGCAGTAATAAAGAACTAACTACTCGTTTAATTTCTCCAGTTTCTTGAAGATCGCCACGCTCTTTGCCCAATGTTTCAAATTCATCAAAAAATAATACACATTTTCTGCTACAAGCAAAATTCATTAAAGTGCGCAGCCTTGCAGCTGTTTCGCCTAAGTATGTGCCTATAATATTTTCATATTTAACTATTATCAATGGAACCATCAAAGATTCTGCTATTGCTTCTGCTAATGAAGTTTTTCCGTTACCAGGTGGGCCAATAAGTAGAATCCTATTTCTAGGTTCAATATTGTAAGATCGCAGTAAATCACACCTAAATTGTTCCTCAATTATTTCATTATAAATTTGTTTTATCTGGTCAGACAGAATCAAATCACTAAGTTTTTTTTGGGGTGTAATTTCATAATAAAAATTACTAGTACGAAAATTTTCAACAAAATTTCTATTTGTTGAGTTCTCAGAAAAGGTAGATTGAAGAATTGTCTCGAGTTTTTTTGCAAGAATGTTATGCTGCTTAGAGCGTTCTTCAGCGATAACAGCTTCTGTAGCTTTTTTAAGCTTAGCCTTATCGCCATTTAGCCCATACTCAACAATATTTATAATTAAATCTGCTCTTCCCATATCTACTCTAAATTGAATAAAGGATGACTATAAATTAGACAACGCAATCCCCATTTATGTCATTGTTTGCTAACCCTAAAAATATAATACAAGGCCTTGTATTTATGTATTTTTTAAAATTTAAAATTCATACAATATAGTCTCATTAAACTCCATCTTTTTCAAGCATTCAGATAAGGTAAAAGGCTAATTAATTCTACTCAGAATAAGGCTGAAAGTATTCTTAATTTCAAATTTAGTAAATAAATGATTATCCTAGTTCAATCAAGCCTTAACCCAACAACTTGCACTAACTTTCATCAATACTTTCTTGTAATTGAATGACCTGTTCTAAGTCGCTATCAATAGCCCATATTACATCATAGATTAATCCATCCGTTAATTCATGTGTAGTAGCTGCCAGCCGTATACATTCAACAAGCGCCTTAATTTGAAAAATCTTGTCATGTAATGCATTTTTCAGAATAGGATTCGAAACCAGCGTATTCACCACAAAGATGTTGTTATCCATAAAAATTCCTGCTTTATGTTGTTAGTGTTTCGCCAATAGCATTGGCGGCCAGGAGCCTAACACCGAAAGCAGTTCGGCAGGCGTATTTCCCTTACGGGTATTGTATTCCGCCATCTCCCAGCCATTAGCTAGGCACAAAAAAGCCGCTCACGAGCGGCTGTCGCTGCTTTGGTGTGTTAGGACACCTGCTCATAGATTATACTTCCAGTATTCACCTGTCAATCTGAAATGCTGCTAATAATCTAAGATAACTTAGCCCATAAGGCGTTGATAGACACGTGCTGCTTCGTTAGGATCGTTAGTTATGATATCAATGGCGGAAATGGATATCTCTTGTTTCTTTTGATTGTCGATTAATTTTATTAGCTTTTCAGCATCATCTATACTCATTTGACCATTGATTGCCGCCCGTACTATTGCATCTTTCCACTGCGGTATGGTTGCTGGGTCTAGGTGATCAAGCAATTCAATAATAGGTTCACGTTGTACTTTGGGAATTAAACACTCGATACAGAGACGTAGTGCATGCGTATCGCCATTCAAAGCAAGTTCAATCATTTTTTCTACTAACTCTTTGGCGTGAGGCTCTAGTAACTTAGCCAATTGTACTCGCCTGCTAAGGGAGCCTTTAGGTCTACCAGTGGGATTACCCGATTGTCCGGTTTTAAATGTCATCACTTGTTTCCTCATTGTTTTTTACAAGAAGTTCATACCCACCATTTTTTCAAATGGGGTAGACCATGAACCCCCAAAACCTCCAAAAGATGCTTATGGAGGTTTTGGGGGTAGGATATCAGGAGTAGCATTAAAATTTTATGAAACTGTTTGATCATATTTTTACCTCATGCCAGTGATAAAGCTCAGTGGGTCGTCCGTCAGTCATTCTTTTCTCCTCGTGTAAATAACTATATTCCACCAACAAATCAATCGCAGTCTTCGCTTGGTTAGGTGTGGATAATCCTGTCCAACCCTTTTTGTAAAGCTCTCGTGCCGTAAAAGGGCTAGACAACTTGCCACTGGTTAATCGTTTCAATATAGTTTTTGCGGCATCAATATCGGGTCTGGTCGCAAAACTGTAAATACGGCGCGCATGACTTTCAAGATATTGAGCATAAGCAATGGCGCGCTGCAAAGCGGTTTCGCTCACCAACCCTTTTCCTTCATCGCATAAATGATTCAGTAGCGCTAACGAAGGGATCAATTTTCTATATTTGGCAAGATGCGATACTATAGCCGGATGTTCTTCATCGGACTTTAATTGATGCTCCAATTGAGTACGCCATGCTGAAAATAATAGCTGCGCTTTTTCATCAAAACGTAAAAATGGCACTGCTTTATAGGGATCGGCTTCTGCGCCAATATCGGCGGGATTGAGTGTATTGAGTTTGTTAACCAAATTATTTATTACTTGCCGAGCGCTCTTATCGGGATAACGATCAACTTCTTTCCAATCGCGTGAGATATCCGGGTAAACCATCAACCCAAAACGTTGAAGTAAACCATCCGCCTTAGCGCCACCACTCACAGCTTGCCTCACATAATCCGCCAGAACACCAGGCTGAATACCACCCATGATTGAAACACAGACCGCTTCAATATGTAGCCCTTTGCCACGCGTAATTCTGTCAAAAGTGTAAGGTTGATCGCCATCGGCTGCCGTCAGATAAAATGATCTAGCCACTTCTTGACCACTAACGTCCAGTTGCTTTAGTAACCCAATGATCTCGTCAGCCTCTACCAATATTCCGTTGGAATTTTCCCTCAGGATTTCCCCAGCGCTTCATAGCTAGAGTTGTTGGTAATAAAGCGCTGTAAGACAGGTATATTATTGTATTTCTCCGATTTTAATAGTTGCTTCGCATCCTCAGATTGTTTTCCCTTGAGTAAATTGCGCGCTTGGGTTTTGTTAACCGATTTCTGCAATTTCATTATTTCTGCCTGTTCTTCAAATTCTTCCATTTCTTTGTTAAACACTTGAGTGGCCTCTGCTGCTAACTTTTTTATTGGAAATAACGTTTCCTTCAGTGTGGGACTTTTCATCACTCCCGAGTTACCAATGACTGCACCCCATAAATTAGGAATCACTGTCCAATCATCTTTACGCATAGGTCGGAGGCCAATTTTCCGGCCAACGATAGCTGCTATCATGACAAAAGCGGCTACTGCGGCGAAATCAGGCGGACATTGCATGCGTTCAGAAATATCATGCACATATTTGCGCAACGTGGCAGGTAAATAATCATAATCAAACGGTAATACTCTGGGCAGTTCAGGCAGTGGTTCTGGTAAATTTGTCACCTTGAGGGACTGAACACCTGGGTTATTGCCTCCAAGAACTTCTTTTTGTTGGGCGCAGGCTTTTTTAATGGTACGCTGCAAGTAATCTGGCCTATTCCATTTTTCCCTCACTAGACCGCTTTGTAGCATGAGCTTTTGGATACGTTCGCAGTTTTTCCCTGTCCAAAATGCTAAATGTTGAGCTAAAGCCATATCCGCAGCGCTTTCATCATATCCACAAGAGCGGCTAGGGTCTGGGTAGGTATGAGCTAATTTTTCAGAATTTCCTGTCCATAAATCTTTAAATCCAGCTCTTGTTCCAAACACCGAGGCCGCCGATTGAGAATAAATCATTAACTCTAAAAGTTGTTTATCATCTATTGGGCCGTTCCATTCAGCACACGGTTCTGTCATCCATTCGCATGAGGTAATTTTTTCTTCTTTTGAAGGAAAATACTGGGTAATAAAATCAGGTAGAATTGCCGTAAAATCTCTTGCAATATCTCCAATCACATTAGTGCCGGTTAAAGCTACAAATCGCTTAGCGCTATAAAATTCTAAGTTTAACTTACTATTCTTACAACTATGCTTAGGAATTTTCCCACAACCTAATATGTGTAACCCTTTACCGGAACTAGATACCTCTATCGCTGCACCATTGAAAATAGTACATAATTGTGTGGCAATCGAAGACCATTGATTATCAGGCTGCAAGCAATTATCAATGTCTAAAAAAAAGAATGGATCATCTTCAGTAAAAACAAAACCTATCCCGAAATCAGTCCCCAACATTTTAGCAGCTGAGAGTGCAGTTTCATGGTCAGTCCATGCAGATGGATCATTGGCATCTATTAAAAGGCCATTTTTGTAATCAAGGGGTAATTTATCTAATTTTCCTTGTCGCTTTGCACTTGGTATTAATTTATACACTATGAATTGCTGTAGCACACCAAGTGCATTAAAAGCCGCAGGTAAACTATCCATTTAAGCATCCCCTTGCCTTAGATATTTAGCTAACTCAAGCATATCTTTCCCTTCATCTCTTGGAAAATCCAAATCGGAACACCTTTTTTTAAAAAAAGGCGCAAGCAATTCCCGGGTAGTTATACATAAGCACGTGGCATAATTTTCTCGAATAATGGGCGTAAAAAATGATCCAAAACCCAGGATCATAAGTGTATTGGGTTCATCAATTGGAATGCTTATATAATTAAGCTCTTGACCGTAAGACCTAAGCCATCTGATAGTACGGTTATGCCAATTTTCGCGTAGATAGAATAATTGAATATATCTGCTTTTGTTTTTCATTTAATAGACTCCAGCAAATTTTTTATATCTTCCACTCGCCAAGCGGTACAGCGTGCTGAAAGCTTTACTGGCTTCGGATATTTCCCAGCTTCACCCCAGCCCAAAATGCTGAACGACTTATAGGGAAAACTGCGAGAACCTGAGGAAGCCGGACAAATCCGTTTCTGGTAGTAGTTAATCGGTATCCATAGAATCCCCTAAGATGTATTTGTTAAAAGAATCTAGTATCCGGAATTTTGTTTGGGGACATGAATAATTTAGCCAAGTTTTTAAAGGGGCTAATGGGTTAAATTTTTCTAGCTTTAAGCCAAGATTTTATAGTGCTGGCTTTTGGAGTCTCTTTATCTGGGTTGTTTTTTTTTAATTCCCTTTCAATTTTCTGGTAACACCACTCTTTAGATGACTTTTTTCCATTTCTGTTCGTTCTAAATTCATGAAAGAGCCTTATAGCGTCTTGTTCATATAATGATTTCATATCTGCTTGATTGCTTCGCTTGGCCGTGATTTGGTTGTGAAAACGTGATTAATGTTTTCAATTAGTAAGTCAAAATGGTAGTTTTGTATTAAATTTATCATAATCAAGAACTGCACTGCAATCCGTATGGGTTGGAGGCCATGTGTTTTGTATCATTTGACAGTAATAATCAATTGATGCTGCCAAAAAATCGCCCATTTCCCACCTTTATTTCTATAGTTCTTAATCGCCGCACGAGAGGGATGCATCTAAAACTTTTCCATGCCTACAATATATCTTTTCACTTCACCAGTCTTAGTAACTGGAAAATGCGGGTATCTTCAAATCCTTTAGCTTTAAGGTAGTTTTTTGCTTCATTCTCATAGTGAGTGAGCATTTGTTCTGCATAACTTTATGTACTCGAATCTGAATTTGATATATCAATTTTTTTTTGGCAAATTTCGAACATAAGTGACCTTATGTTGACTTCTCCGTCAAGATTCTTAAAAATACGTTATTGTTCATTAATTATTTCCTGTAACTAATTTGGATTTTTATTAGTTTTTTCTGTAACAAAATCGCAATATTTAATCTCCTAGAGATTATTTCAAGAATTAATAGTTCGTTTTTATTTTTTTCTTTCGTAAATATCCCAAAGTATGTGGAAGCTAGGTAGATGTGGGCATAAATAGAACTCAGATTTTATTGTCTGTTCGAAAGATGTTTTATTTTTATAGAAGTCTGTAGATTCGCTAAAAAATATATTGTAAAATCTCACGTCTTCTTTACAGAAACTAACTAATTCATCACGAAGGGTAGGTTCAAAAATTATCATACGAGCAAGGTATTGAACTATCTCGTTGAGAATAAAGTTTTTTTCTCAAAGAGAGTTGGCTTTTAAAAGTTGAGTCATTTTTTCTTTGTAACGTAACTTTGCCACAATATGGGATTGCCAATGCAGAAACATACGATGGATTTCATTTTGACATAATGTGAGTTTCAGAATCAACAATCTGGCATTATCTAGACACTAATATAGAAAATCAGTACCAATTGGTATGTAGTTTTCGTAATTTAAATTCTTTCTTAAACGTTTTATAGTTGAGATAATTTCCATTCTGGGCTAAAGTTTTCCATAAAAAATTTAATGTGGAGCAGGCAAAGTCAGAGATTCAATAAAATTTTCGAAATGTTGACTAAGTTTATAGGAATTTTCTATTTTTTTCCGGATCTTCAATTCGGTTTTTTTATGATTTTCAGCTTGAGATTCAGACACAGTTGATAAAATTTATCGGGTTAAGATAATGCTTTGCTGAAAGTGTACTAAGAGAAGCAAACATACTGGCAAAAGCCTCTGTCATGCTTGAGGGTGGTGAAAAGCCAGAAATAAGTTTATTAATAGATTCTTGCCTTGCTTCTTTAGAGGCTTCCCATTCCTCATAAGTTGGGCCTTCGCTCACTAATAAAATTTTAATTTCAGGAGTAGTTTGTTTTCGCGAAAATTTGTTGATGATGTATTTAATTTTTTCAGTAATCACCAGTTTTTTCGTAACTATTTTGTATAAGAAAAATATCACGATAATTATTGAAATTAACCATACTGTTTCCATATTTTTATTTCCTAAGTCAGTTAAAGCTTTTTGTCTTTTAGCCCCTCCAAATAATCCGCCCACAACTGCATCATTTTTCGGCGTTCTTCTAAATGTGCGGTGCGGTTATAAGCGCGACCATTAGGGTCGCGCACTGCGTGAGCGAGTTGATGCTCGATATAGTCGGGACGAACATGCAACACCTCATCTAAAATAGTGCGGGCTATGGCACGGAAACCATGGCCGGTGATTTCGTCTTTTGAAAAACCCATACGACGTAACGCAAACAAAACAGTATTTTCACTCATCGGTCGTGTGCTGGTTAATTCACTAGGAAATACATAACGACCATGACCGGTAACTTCCTGGATATCTCGTAAAACAGCAATTGATTGAATTGAAAGTGGCACTAAATGAGGCTCGCGCATTTTCATACGGCTGGCTGAAATATTCCATTCTGCCTTGTCTAAGTTAATTTCTACCCATTCGGCTGCACGCAGTTCTCCCGGACGCACGAATACCAAAGGCGCAAGTCTTAAAGCACATTTTGTTATAAAAGAGCCGTGATAATTATCTATTGCCCTCAGTAGCTGACCCAAGAATTTAGGATCGGTGATAGCCGCCCTATGAACTGGCTTTACCGATTGTAAAGCTCCGCGTAAATCAGGAACCGGGTCACGTTCCACCCTCCCAGTAGAAACTGCATAGCGAAAAACTTGCCCACAGTTTAATAACGCTCGGCGAGCCGTATCAATGGCCCCTCGCTCTTCAATTCGGCGCACCGTTTTAAGTATCTCTTGAGCTGAAATCGTTGCAATCGGGCGGGAGCCAATCCAAGGGAAAATATCTCGCTGAAGCAGGTGGATGACTTTGGCTCCGTGTGAAAGCGCCCAGCCAGGAGACTTACTAGCATGCCATTCCCGTGCTACCACTTCAAAACTGTTGGCGTGTTGATCAATCTTCAAAGACTTAAGGATTTTCTTGTTTTCACTGGGATCAACTTCAGCAGCCAGCAACTTACGTGCTTCTTCACGCTTGTCTCGTGCATCCGCCAAACTTACACGCGGATATATCCCTAACGCCAAGGTTTTCTGCTTCCCCGCAAATCGGTAAGCCAACCGCCAATACTTTGCCCCATTGGGCTGTATTAACAAGAATAATCCGCCACCATCGGATAGTTTTAACGGGGAATCACCCGCCCTTGCACTCTTTGCTTGAATAGCTGTAAGCACTATTTCACCTCCTTTTTGTTGGTACATTGGCTGTTGCCACTGTGATATACCAACAATAGTACCAACAAAAATAGCGGGATGGCAATGGACATCCCGGGATATTACAGGACATTAAAAAAATTAACTGATTGAATTAAAATAAATTAAAAGATTTGACGGGACTTTCCAGGATATATATGTGGTGGCTATGGGTGGACTCGAACCACCGACATCAGCATTATGAATGCTGCGCTCTAACCAGCTGAGCTACATAGCCATGGAAGGAAATTTACCAGACCTTGCAACCCCTTTCAAGATCAAGAAAATGCTGCTGTATCTGGGGAAGCGCTCGCTGCAATTTTCTACGAGTTTCAGGTTCCAAATTATTCCAAAATCCGTATCGATAAGGATACGCCGGTTTGGCATAATCCAGCACGATATCTACTAATACCCTGGGCAGGAGAGTCTGTTCCAAAAAATCCTGACGAACTTTACTATCCAGTTCTTTTTGTAGTCTAAAATTTCTTCTTCCTAAATACATGAATGGGGAATCTTGATCTTCTCTTATCCACCGACCATATTTGGCGTAACTCATCGTTTGATTACCCGCCAGGAACAACCAGGCTAAGTCATATTCAGGTATCTCTTTATAATCGAATATTATTTGAGTAATGGTTCGGTTAAAAGCCAGAGCAATTAGACCCAAAAGACCAATTTTAGCATTTCCGGACAAAATAAGACGATTAATGCCTTGATTGCCAGCCAAAGCAGTGGCTCCTTTATCGCCGATACCACAGTTATGTAAGTAGAGGCTTTTTAAACGAGGGCTTGTTGACAAATAACACGCTCCCTCATCACCAACCGGGTTGCCACTTAAATTAATATCCTCCAGACTTTCACTTTTAGAAATTAAAGCCGCTCCTTTAGGACCGATTTCGCAATTTAATAATGTAAGATAAGTTAATGCTGTACAATCTGATAAAATGCGAGCCAAATAATCGCCCATGCCATAATCTTTCAGCAGACCATAAAAAGCAAAGCACTTAAGTACTTCCTTTTTCATTTTCAGAAATAATTCAATTCCCCTGGAAGTGATATAAGGACCATCAGAATCACCACCCACAGTAAAATCATTTATATTAGGATGTTGCGAAATGAAACCAATGCCCTGATCATCTATTTTGCTAAAATTTAATTTCAGTACTTTTAAGGTCTTTAGTTCCAAAAACAGGGGAGCTGCTTCATTGGTTATTTTGCAACCGCTCAAGTCAAGGCTGGTCAGACTGGGGTGGCGTGATAAAACTTTGACGCCTTCATAACCCAGGCCAGGACTTTGAGCAAAACCAAGAGTCTTGAAATGACTGTTTAATAAATGGTAACAATCACCAGGGATAACAGTACTGTCTAACTTAAGTTCTTCCAAACTGGGATGAGTAGATAAAATACAGGCTATTTCATTATATTTTTGGTACCTGGACTCTAATTCCAAAATCTTTAGGACGGTATTTTTTAATAGTTGAGTGATCCCTTCAAGGCTGAAACTCCCTGCGCTTATGTGGAGTTTTGTCAGGGACTGGTTAGATACCAGAGCAAAAAAACCTTGATCAACACGCTGGTTTATGGAAACACTGGAGTTTGAAAATTGGCCATATAAATTCAAATCCGTTAAAGTGTTATTACTTGCTAAAAGGCAAACCGCTTCATCCAATTGGTTGGGTACGTGTGCGGTAAGCGTTTTTATATCAGGATTCAATTTTAAGTAATCCAAAAGATAATGGACCGTCTTGATTTCTTTAATTTCTAAATAAGGGATGTCGATTCCATTATTATTTTTATCAAATTGAGAGAAATATTCGTTTCTGGTAACGGAATCTAATTGTGTTTTCTCTTCAAATTTTCGCTTCTGGCCTAAAATTGTTTTCATACTATATACCTTTCAATTATCTTACATACTCTATTATTTCTTATAAAAATAAAACAATCAATATACTGCATGGCTCCGCCAGGGCGGCGACTCCGCGCTTCGCGCGCATAGGCGTCAGTTTAAGGAAGTTTAGCCGTCATTGCGAGCGCCAGCGAAGCAATCCAGTACGAGCTTTGTAGAAACTCTGTACTGGATTGCTTCGCTGGCGCTCGCAATGACGGCGTCTTTTGGGAAAAAAATCCTTAAACTGACGCCTATGCGCTTCGCGCGCAGTCGCAAGTTTCTTAAGTTTATTTTAATATTTTATATTTATAATTAATGAATAGTAAATGAATATACTTTAATTATTTGTAAAATCATAAAAAATCAGGCATTTAAATGAATAAAAAAGATGAAAAAGAAACGCTGAAATGTTTGAGCTATCCTGTCTATGAAGCCCCCCGGAAAAACTGTGTTATTTGGAGAAATAGTTAATCGGGAGGATTTTGATAAAAAACAGAATTGTGTTCCTGTCAATTGGCCGAAGCCCAAAGTACAATTTGATCGTACTTGTGGGATTTATGCCAGTGCGATCAGTATGGAAGCTAATGGGACGTCTGTTCCACCTGCCCGAAAACGGGATAAACCATTCGATTTTAAAATATCCGAAGAAAAACCTACTTCAGTTCGGGAAGTGGCAAAAAAAAATGGCATTACGGAGTTTGGACCTATATTCGATATCGCTCTTCTTTCCAAATTATTGGACTGTTTCAAAATTAAAGACACTCAAATTCTTAACCTGCCTAAGCACGGCAAAGGTGAGCCTTATATTAAGGCAATTTGCGATCTATTAATTAAGGGCAACACCATTATAATCGCCCTGGATGTGAAGGATGGCTTTCCAGCCAAAGATAAGGGTCATGGTTGTCATTGGGCTCTCATTTTCGGATTCATTTATTTGAAAAAAGTTAAATTTTTGGTGACTCAATATGGAGGCAATTATCTTTGGGACGGCGAGGCTCTTTTTATGTCAAATAAATTAATGCCCCCAATGAATCCAAATGAGGGAATTTATGTAAAGGCCAAATTGACAACTTCAATAGGCCCTGTCAGTTCTTATAAAAAAGTTGCAGTAGTCGATGAAAAAACTAATCTGCCAAAAAAATACTTTAGACGTATTAAAGAAAAAAGCTTAAAAAATTTTCGCTTTACAGGATTAGCAGTCCCGGCGCCGGCTCTAAAAGATAAAGTGCTTGAATTTAATCCTTAGGTTAAACCTCCTCAGGAGTTCCCGCTGAAGGGAACTCTCCTTACGCGATGGGGGATCGCAAGGGGGAGAATCGCGATTCTCCCCCTTCATTCCGAGCAATCGGCTTCGCCGATGCGCAGGATATAAATAGGAAGCCATGGACGCTGTACTCAGCGGGAATGGCTGAAACCTCCTACTGATCGCTGAACATATCGCGTAACCAGGTGTGGGCGGGATCTGAAGTGTACGGTTTTGGCCAGGCCATGTGAATATCCACAGATTCGCTGACAAAAGGCAGCTCCTGCATTACCAAACCGAATGGATCCACAAGCTCTTCCGCAAGCCGGCGCATGGACGCCAGTAAATAATCGGTATCCCTGACTAAATAAAAAGCCGCCACCATGTGCGGCAAAGCCAGCACCACGTCGCGTTTTCCGCCTAAATGCTGCAGGGCTTTATCTATTCTTCCTAACGCCGGCATGGAATGCAGATGGTTGGCGATGTGTTTAGCCTGTAAAAAGCGCTTTAAAGTGAGCGGCTTTTGTAATAAAGGATGATCTTTCCTGCCCACGCAAACAGCGGTCTCGGTGAACAGGCATTGAGTCTGTAACAACGTCGTCGGAATTTTTTCACAGAATATGCCAATGGCTAAATCAAGCCTCTCGGTTTCGAATACCTCGTGATGATCCAGCAAATTAAGATTAATGATTTTCAGGGAAATATTCGGCGCAACCTGTGCTATTTTAGCAAGTACCCGCGGCAATACCAGAAATTCCGTATAATCATTCATCCCAATTCTGAACGTGCGGACGGCGGTGGCGGGATCAAAAGCTTGCGGCGCATGGATCATACTCTTAATATTCTCCAGAACCCGGTGAATCTGCGGCTGCAATTCCAGCGCACGCCGGGTTGGGATCATTCCATGCGGACCGCGCACCAGGACCTCGTCCTGCAATAACTCGCGTAACTGCGCCAGCGCAATACTCATGGCTGACTGACTGATATTTACCTTATGAGCCGCCCGGGTGACCTGCCTTTCGGATAACAGGGCGTCCAGCGCCACCAGGAGGTTGAGATTAATTTTTTCCAAATTCATTTTATAAATACTACCTATGAGAACAATTAATTTTACTAATTTAACAAAAACTGATAAAATAATCAAATATGAATAAAATAACAATCAGTCCTAAGGTATGGGTAGGCATTTTATCGGCTCTGGTGACCTCTTTAGGTTTAATGGCAACCGATATTTATGCACCCGCCATGCCCGCAGTGACACGGGCGCTGCTGACTTCACCCAATGTCGTGCAGTTAACCGTTACCCTCTTTTTGATCGCCGCAGGGGGATCCCAATTAATCTATGGGCCGTTGTCTGATCAATGGGGCCGCCGGCCGGTGTTACTCGCAGGGCTGGGTATCTATATTCTGGGGTCGGCTTTATGCACTTTTGCACCTAACATGGGCCTGTTACTGGCAGGCCGTTTTATCCAGGGTATCGGCACCGGCGCGATCATGTCCCTTAACCGGGTCATCATCCGCGATACTTTTTCGGGCCTGCAGCTGGTTAAAGCCATGTCATATATTGGGGCGTTTGTGGCCCTGGCTCCGGCAATAGCGCCGGCTTTTGGCGGATTTATCCAATTTCATTTAGGCTGGCGCTGGATATTTGGCTTTTTGTTGATATACAGCCTGGCATTAAGCATGCTGGCCTGGTACTGCTTACCCGAAACTCATGTGTCGCGCATGAATCAACCGCTATCGCTTAGGCGGGTAGTGAATAATTACGGAATAATCATCCGCAATCGCCGGTTTTGGGCTAACGTCAGCTGCGCGGGTCTGGCATTTGCCGCCATGATTACCTGTGCGACGATTAATCCTTTTCTCATCGAAAATGGTCTCGGCAAAACAGCGGCGGAATATGGGTTCTGGGCCATGGTCAGTGCGGTGGGGTTTCTCATTGGTATGATCAGTAATACGCACATTGTCGGACGTTTTGGCGTCCGGCGCACTCTGCAGATCGGCAATAGTCTGATATTAATCATGGCGGTGGTGTTTATCGTCACGGGTTATCTGAAAATCATGAGTGTCGCCTGGATTATCGGGCCGACGATCGGTATCGAGCTGGGAATCGCCCTGGTTTTTCCGAATGCTTTTATCGGCGCCATTACACCTTTCTCAATGATCGCCGGAGCGGCTGGAGCACTCTATGGCTGCACTCAAATCGGCATCAGCTTTATCTTCAGTATTGTGGTGGCGTTGATCAACGAATCCAGCACCTTGCCGATGGGTATTTTATTGCTTTGTACCGCCTCTTTGGGATTATTAATTTACGGCCTACTCAATGACCCATCCTGGGAAAATTCCAGCGCGCCGGCGGTGGGAGCGGATTAAATGCTCTTTGACGGTTCATTGCTTCGGTTTGGATTCTGCTCACTGGTCAATCCTTTCGAGCTGGTTTTTCTGTTCCTCAAAATATGATGTTTTAATTCGCTCATTTTTTCTTCACGAAGCGCCAAAGTTTGTTTTTTTTGCTTCGATTTTTTCTGAAGATTATAATATTGAATGCCACACCATGCGACTGGAACCACAGCGACCGATCCTGTTATCAAAGGAACAGGCCACATTCCCACTGATCGAACTAACCCCTGCAAAACTGGTTTACCTAATAAGGCTATTATCATAATCCATTTAAAGCCTTTTACGGAATGGTACATAGCATCAGCAAACATTTTCATACATCGTTCCGGTTCCTTGCTTGCCTCCATTGTTAAAGCGTTTTTATCTTCCTGCATTTCCATAGAAAACTGTTTCAGAGCGGGAACTTTTTCCTCACCCGTCATTAAAAATTTTTCGCAGAGATCTTTAAAAGACTTTGAAACTAACCTTGTATTATTGATATTATAAATATCTAAACAGGCCAAAATACAAAATATATGCACATCGGGAAGCTTCGGAAGCGACATTTTATATTCATTGATATCATTTATACCATTCTTCATTTTCATCCCCTTATTTAGTAGTTCTTATTAAAGTTAAACAAATATTGTTAAACAAATATTTAGAATTATGTCAACGGCATGTAGTTTCTCTGCACACGACAAATTCGTCATTGCGAGCGTGAGCGAAGCAATCCAGTACAAGACCTAGCGCTAAGTAATTGATTTTACACACGCATCGAACTGGATTGCTTCGCTAGCGCTCGCAATGACAAATTCGTCGTGTATAGAGGTGTAGTTTATTCAATGACTTTGTAAAATCCAGCTACACATTAAAGCGGAATAAAATAACGTCGCCATCCTTAACGACATAATCCTTGCCTTCCAGACGCCATTTACCCGCTTCCTTGGCCCCCTGCTCGCCTTTATTTGCGATGTAATCCTCATAACCAATCACTTCCGCGCGGATAAAGCCTTTTTCAAAATCCGTGTGAATGACGGCGGCCGCCTGTGGGGCTTTCATGCCCTGGGTGATGGTCCATGCCCTGGCTTCTTTAGGCCCGGCGGTGAAATAAGTCTGTAACCCCAATAGTCGATAACCTGCCCGGATCAAACGGTTCAGTCCCGGTTCTTCCAGCCCGAGACTGGATAAAAATTCTTTTTGCTCGGCTTCCGCCAGTTCAGCGATTTCCGATTCCAAAGCGGCGCAAATCGGCACCGCCTCACTGCCGGTTTGCTTTGCGTATTGCATAACTCTTTCCAGCAGAGGATTATTTTGCAGCCCATTTTCATCTACGTTGGCAACGTACAATACCGGCTTCATGGTGAGTAGCTGCAGGGGTTCGACCAGCGCCAAATCCTCCGCATCCAGGTTTAATGATCGGGCGGCTTTGCCCTGATCTAACTGGGCTTTGAGTTTTTCGAGTAACTCATAAGCGTGTTTTCCGGCTTTGTCCAGGCCTTTCTTCGCCTCCTTGCCGGCTTTTTGCAGGGCTTTATCAACGGTGACCAAGTCTGCGAGCGCCAGCTCGGTGTGGATCACTTCAATATCTTCGAGAGGATCAACTTTTCCGGCGACATGCACGACGTCATCGTTGACAAAACAGCGGACAACGTGGGCGATCGCCTGGGTTTCGCGGATATGCGCCAGGAACTGATTGCCCAACCCCTCGCCCTGCGCGGCTCCCGCGACCAGACCGGCGATATCGACAAATTTCATAGTGGTCGGCACGATTTGTTTGGATTGGGCGATGGCGGCGATTTTATTTAAACGCTCGTCTGGCATCGGCACAATACCGACATTAGGCTCAATGGTACAGAAAGGATAGTTGGCCGCTTCAATACCCGCCTTCGTCAAAGCATTAAATAAAGTTGATTTGCCGACATTAGGCAGGCCGACGATGCCACATTTAAATCCCATAGCTCAAAATCCTATCATTTTTTGATCCAGCTCGCCAGCAATTTGCCGCTGAATACAGCGGCAAATTGCTTCCTGTTTATATCCTCCGCTCGGCGAAGCCGATGCTCGGAATGAAGAAGGGAGACGCTCCGCTCTCTCCCCCTTCGAACCCCCATCGGGGAGGGAATTGCTGCCGCTCCGAAACTTCGGTTGCAACCGAAGTTTTTATGTCTCATAATTAGGTTACAACCGAAACCTTGAGGCGTCTGTTGAGAAAATATTTAAGTACGTTATAAATTCTTCGCTTGGTGAACTAAACACGCATAAACTTTCCAGATATTTAGGCACGGATTACAGCAATTCCCGGCGAGTTTTAACTGTTTGAATAATAAAAATAAACCTGCCTTTATTAAAGATAATTTTCGTAGAAAATACTTTGCCCGATGGGGGATCGCAAGGGGGAGAGAGCGGAGCGTCTCCCCCTTCATTCCGAGCATCGGCTCTGCCGAGCGCAGGATATAAACCAGAAAGGAATTCTCGGCTTCGCCGAGAATTCCTGCACGGATTACGAAACAATTGACAATTACATAAAATACCTCAATGAAGCTGGATTAATTCGCTGTCTCTATTCCGAGAAAGCCGGGAAACCTTTTTTACATAAACCAGCGAAAATATATCCGGAAAATACCAATCTTATTTATGCTAATTATATATTACCGCAAAATGCGGATAATACTTTGGGAAAAATCAGAGAAACCTTTACGGTCAATAGTCTTCAAAATGCCGATCAGAAAATTTTTTATAATGAGCAGGGGGATTTTAAAATTGATTGTTATCATTGTGAAGTCGGCGGAAAAAATAAGCAGTTTCACCAGATTAAAAATCATTCGAATGGTTTTATTATTGCCGATGATCTGGTCACTGGCTCCAACAAAAATACAATCCCTCTTTATCTATTAGGTTTTTTAACTTAAGGTCGTGGGGTCAAGTTAAGCGATTGAGCACCAAAAAGCATAGTCATTGCGAGCGTGAGCGAAGCAATCCAGTTCGAACTTTGTAGAAATTCTATACTGGATTGCTTCGCTCGCGCTCGCAATGACGGCGTCCTTTATGGACTTGACGCACCGTTGTGCAGATAGCGAAATGCGCGGTCGGTTTCTCCGGCCAGCAGGTCGGGGATGATGGGAAAACAATTTTCTATAGCCTGAATAATTTTATCTTTATCGTGAGGTGAAGGTTCACCCAGAACATAAGGGGTGACCAGATCGCGATGTCCGGGATGGTCAATACCGATGCGCAAACGATAAAATTCACCGCCAAGGCGCGCAATGATATCTCGCAACCCATTATGGCCGCCGTGACCTCCGGCCACTTTTAAACGCACGACACCCGCGGAAAAATCCAGTTCATCGTGCGCCACAAGTATTTCTTCGGGAGATATTTTATAAAAATTAGCCAGAGCCTGAACGGCCCGGCCGCTTTCGTTCATGAAGGTGCCAGGAATTAACAACCAGCTCGAATGATTATGAAGATTTAATACGGCAATGTGCCCTGAAAACTTTGGCTCTTCACGAAGCGTCAGACCATGACGGGCGGCCAATTCCGCCACCAGCCAGGCGCCGACGTTATGTCGGGTTTTAGCATATTTGGCCCCGGGATTGCCCAATCCGACAATAAGCCGCACAGCCAATGGACTAGTTCCCCTTATTCTTCAGATTCAACGGGTTTCTCTTCGATGACTTCGGTCTCTTTCGCTTCAGGAGCCGCAGACTCGCTGGCCAGCTCTTCAGCGGTGGGGATATAAGGCTTGAGGATGCTCACCACCGGCTGGTTATGCTCCTCATCTTCCAGAGCAATGGTTAATTCAACTCCGGCGGGCAGTTGCAAATCCGACAGGTGAGAAGAATGGCCGAGTTCAAGCTCGCTAATATCCAGTTCAATAAACTGGGGTAAGTCCGAAGGTAAGCACTGAATTTCCACTTCCGTTAAGTGGTGAGACAGGATACCGCCGCCTTTTACCCCAGGAGCGTCCGCTGCGCCTATCAGGTGAATGGGGACTTCCATGGTTAATTTTTTATTCATGTCAATCCGCAAAAAATCCACGTGCAGGATTCTGGGACGGCTGGGATGGCGTTGCACCTGTTTTAAAACGGCTTTTTGTTCGCCATGGCCATCGATATGCAAAGTTAAGATTCGTGAATAAGTGGACTCTTCCGCCAAAGCGTTACTGAGCTCCTTAACAGCGAATTGCACTGGCTGGGTCTGCTGACCAGCGCCATAAATGACGCCCGGAATTTGCTCCTGTTTTAGACGCATTCTGCGCGAACTTTTTTTCCCAAATTCATTGCGCAATTGCGCATTTAAACGGATATTATTCTTCATAGACCTCTCCAGTTCGTGTTCTGATACCAGTAAAACTGGTCATTCTACCTGATTTACCAAAAAAATCCAGCGCTGGTGCTTAGTCTAATCAAGGCAGCCTCATTAAAATTAGGTAACGTCTTCGCAATGCTCATATTCCCTTGATTCCCCCCTTTGGAAAAGGGGGGTTAGGGGGGATTTTTGGACTGAACACAGAAGCTTGGCTCAAAAAATCCCCCTTAATCCCCCTTTTTCAAAGGGGGAAACTTCCAAAACCCCTTAGCTTGACGCCTATGCCGAGTACGGGGAGAGGGAACAGGAGCGCCTTTTTCGCACAGTTTTCCGTGGTTTCAGTTTTAAGGAGGGAACCCTGCTTAGTCCAGGAACATCGAACTGACGGATTCTTTGTGGTCAATTCGGGAAATAGTCTCCGCGATCAGGCGGCTGAGAGAAACCTGCCGGATTTTGGGATTGGCCAATGCTTCCGGGGACAAAGGTATCGTATCCCCCACCACTAACTCGTCTAAAAATGAATGACTGATATTGGCCAACGCCTCGCCCGACAATACGGGATGAGTGCAGTAAGCGCTGACAGATTCCGCGCCCGCTTCTTTTAAGGCTTTGGCGGCAGTACATAAAGTGCCGGCGGTGTCCACCAGATCGTCCACGATCACGCAGTTGCGGCCTTCCACGTCGCCGATAACGTTCAGGACCCGCGTCTGATTCGGCGCTGGCCGGCGCTTATCGATAATGGCTAATTCAGTATCGTTGAGTTGTTTAGCAATCGCTCGGGCCCGAACCACACCCCCCACGTCGGGAGAAACGACGGTTAAATTGGGATATTTGCTGGTCAGATAATCACCTTCCATCAGTTCACGGCTGGAATAGATGTTATCCACAGGCATATAGAAAAATCCCTGAATCTGATCCGCGTGTAAATCGACGGTGATGACGCGGGAAATACCCACAGAAGCCAGCATGTCAGCCACCACTTTCGCCGAAATTGGCACCCGTGAAGACCTGACCCGGCGATCCTGCCGTGAATAACCAAAATAAGGAATCACTGCGATGATATTGCTGGCGGACGCCCGGCGGAAAGCGTCTGCCATAAGACACAATTCCATAAAAGTGTCATTGACCGGCGCACAGGTGGATTGCAGGATAAAAATATCCCGCCCCCGAACGTTTTCGAGAATTTCAATTTGAATTTCACCATCACTGAAGCGGCCAACGTGAATTCGGCCCAATGGTTTATTTAAATGTGCACTGACTTTTCTGGCAAGTCCGGGATTTGCATTCCCTGTAAATATTTTTAAGTCCACAACCTTTCTCTTCTATCTACTGGGGTGCCAGGATTCGAACCTGGGGATGCCGGGATCAAAACCCGGTGCCTTACCGCTTGGCGACACCCCAAAACTATAATTCCGCATTCTGCTTGTTGCCAAAAGTTCTGTCAAGCTGAAACCACTGACATACCCTAATAACCTTTGCGCAGGTTCCTAATCTCAGGTAAATTTTCTTTTATTTTAGGAAGAGCTTTCTTTAACCTGTTTTTGTCTGATTTACCAAGGGCTTGGTGAAATAATTTAAAACTAAAAGGATAATCCCCCTTAGAATAGTCTTCAACGATCCTAACTATTACCTTGGGCAGCAGAATTAAAAGTTCTCCGTTGACTGTTTCATCATAATTTTTTTGGAAGATAAGGTTCCTTGCGCAAATTTTACTTAACAATGTGAAGAGAGGTATATTTTTAAGTTTTTTTGGACAATCCTCCCCTCCCTGTAATTGAAAGCTCGTTAAACTTTGATTACCTAAGAAAAAGCTCAAACTTAGCCAATTCATGTCGCTTTGATAGGTTAAAGTCAGTTTCTTTATAGTCTGATTAAGAGCCGCCAAAGCAATTAACCCCCAATCGAAAATTTTGTTATTCCATAGATTTAATTCGGTTAAAGGTGAATTGCCGGCTAAAGCAGCGGCTATTTTCTCATGTTGAAAACAACGTTTGCCATCTTCATAGTATTCATTAGCCACTAAATCTAAAGTCTTTAAAAAATAATTTTTTAAAAGCAACCCAAGCCATTCAATCTCAACGCGGTGGCAGTAAGTGAAACCGAGATGAGTTAATTTATTTTGAGACGCAAGAGACTTTATCTCATCCAACCCAATCTTAGAGCCATGAATATGTAAAGTGGTTAACTGGGGTTGGTCTGAAACAAGTAACGGAATTATCTCTCTTCGCTCTGGACGGGGACGGATCGTGTCAATGTAAAAGACTATTATTTCATTGAAAGAGTGTCTCGAAAAAATACCCAAAAATAGCTCCGTATTAAAATTATGACCTATCGTTAAAGAAGTGATAGTTCTTGATTTTAAATAAGTTAAACAATTAGAAGCCGTTTCACCTGTTTTTACCCAATGATCAAATAAAATTCCCCGTAAACACGCCAAAAGCAATAGATAACCCCCTGGAGGCGCTAGTTTATCTGTTTTTTTTATTTGATCTTGTATTCCATCCCATTGAAGAAATTTTTCCGCCATAGAGTCTGGCTTTTTATCCTGAGTTTCTAAGTCAAGCTCTGATTTGCTTTTGTTCATTATTTTCTTCCTATATTGAATTCAATTTGAGTATATAACATGGATTTTGGATAGTAAATAAGTAGCAATTCAGCAAAATTCCCGCTGGGTACAGCGGCAATTGCTTCCTATTTATATCCTGCGCTCGGCGGAGCCGATGCTCGGAATGAAGGGGGAGCGCGAAGCTTAGCTCCCCCTTGCGATCCCCCATGGCGCAGAGAATTTTCTGCGAAAATTATTTTTCTTTATGAAAAATTAATCATATATTTCATCTACTTAAATCCATTTTATTCCCAGCGGGAATTGCTGGTAGCAATTCAGCTGAACCCACGGACTAGTCCCTTAATATAAGGTAATCCAATATTGATTTATATTGCAATCTTTTATTGATTTTTAAATAAAAAGCATGTATAATCCATTTTCCATTAATAACCATAAAGAAAAAAAACTATGAAAAACTCAATTTTGGCTTTAATTGTCGCGGGCACTAGCGTTGTGATTTCTCCGGCTTTGGCTTACCGGTATTATCCGGCTCCTGCTCCCGCTCCTTATCAAAATAATATTTAAAATAATTTTTACAATGTATATCTCCCCAGGGACAGTTTTTATGTCTCGGGAGACGTGGGATTAGGCTCCTTAGCCACCCCTGAGCAGGTATTGATGCCTATATCCGGTCCCATCACCGGCGCCTCTTATGAAATAGGTAAGAGCGTCGCTGCCAGCGGCTCCGTGGGGTTTAAACACGCGCTGAACCGGCATGTGTTATTAGGGGCCGAATTTGGTTACGATTATAACGGCTCGTCCAAATACACCGAAGACTACGCTCCAAACTCGACATATACTGAGTCCACTACTTACAGAATCAGCTCTCAGGATTTGCACGTATTAGCGACAGGCACGCTGGTATTCGGCCAAGGTTTTAATGTATTTGCAAAAGGCGGCGCCGCGCGGGTCCAGCAGAAATTAAGAGTCACCGATCAGGTCGATTATAGCGATCTTCCCTATTATTTAGGAGGCACCACCCTCGTAGGCTACAAACCGATGGCTGCCGCGGGATTGGGTTATCAATTCAGAGCTGTGGAGATTTACGCGCAGTATTCTCATATCTTTGGCACTGATGCCAAAAACTTTTACCCGGATTTGTTTAATGAGAATGGCACTTTCGCGACTATCGTCAGTTCCGATACCATCAAAATGGGTCTGGCGTTTCACATTCCTGTTTAACCACACCAGGATTAACTTAAGTTAGGCGCGCCGCAACGTGTCATTCCAGCCTTCGCTCATAGGCGTCAGGTTAAGGATTTTTTTCCCAAAAAGACCCCGTCATTGCGAGCGCCAGCGAAGCAATCCAGTACAGAATTTCTACAAAGCTCGTACTGGATTGCTTCGCTCGCGCTCGCAATGACGGCTAAAATTCCTTAACCTGATGCCTATAAGCCTTCGCTGGAATGACACATTTTAGTTATTTTTTATCCCTAAATTACTTAACTATCTGCCACTGTTTCACAACAATTCGGGCAGATATATCCTGCCGGTGTAGTTCAATAACATGCGGTAAATCAACCCCCTGAACGGTATGGTAGCCATCAAATTTCGCCTGCCAGCCGTTCTGACGCAGCAGGGTTAAGTGGCCATAACTGTCGTATTTGGCTTCCTGGGTCGGCCCCGGCGCAGGTAAGCCTCGCGCCCAATACCATAAAGAGGGTACCGGCAAGGACCACCCCAGATTTTGTTGCATCAGTTGTTCGGGAGTCGCCGCACTCACCGGCCGTTCCCGATCCCGCTGTAAAGTCACGCGCCCAGGCTGGCCGGTAATGGTGACCGCCGCCAGGTTTAGGGAAGCGGCTAAATCCACCCGGTAATTATCGGGCCCGGATTGATGCCATTCATAACGCATAATCATGGGTGATTGTTGCGGCCGCTGAATACTGATAGCGCCGGAGGCATTCCAGGATCTCACCGGGGTGAGTTCCGCCTGCCGCTGTGCAGCGGTTTCGTTTTGGAAAGATCCCGGAGCCTGCGGTTTGGGTGCAGATGTGTTCACACAACCAGCCGATACGGCGGCGGTGAGCAAGATGACACTGAAGCGTTTCATGATTATAATACCTCCCTGTTAAATTCATGCGGACACCTAATAATGCCCTTATTTACCTGTGGGATCAATCATCGATCGGCGCCGATCAATATTCGCGAGCGCCTGGCTTTCAGCGCCACACAAATTAAAACGGTGCTGGATGATTTGCGCCGGTTAGAAGCGGTCAACGAAGCGGTATTATTGTCGACCTGCAATCGCACGGAAATTTACATGGAGGGCGAAAATCCGCACGCTTTGCAACAGTGGTTCCGTGGACAGTCCAGTGCGGCAAATATTAATATCGATTTTCACTGCTATCTGCATCAGGATGACGCCGCGGTCCGGCACTTGCTGCGCGTCAGCAGTGGCCTTGACTCCATGGTACCGGGGGAACCACAGATTTTTGGGCAGGTTAAACAGGCTTACCGCCTGGCCTGTGAAGCCGGGTCGGCAGGGCAGGCGCTGCAGCACCTGTTTCCCGCTGCCTTTGCCGCCAGTAAAAGTATTCGTCAGGAAACCCAAATTGGCGCCAATCCGGTCTCCATCGCTTATGCCGCGGTAAAAATAGCCAAAAGGATATTCACGCAGTTATCAAATTGCCGCGTTTTACTGATCGGCGCCGGTGAACTGATTGAATTGATGATGACCCACTTAATGGAACAGGGTGTTCATCACATCACTATTGCCAACCGCACTGTTGAAAAAGCGCTGCAATTAGCCACCCCTTGCGGAGGCGTAGGAATTCGCATCGGCGATATTCCGCTGCATCTGGCTCACACCGACATTGTTATCAGCGCCACCGCCAGCCAGTTGCCGATTATCGGCAAAGGTATGATTGAGCGAACGCTAAAAGCCAAAAAGCGCCGTCCCATTTTAATGATTGATTTAGCGGTGCCGCGTGATATCGAACCGGAAGTCGCCGAATTGGCGGATATTTATCTCTACAACATTGATGATCTGCAATCTATTATTGATGCGAATTTAAAAAATCGCAGTACCTCCGCAGAACAGGCGGAGGCATTAGTCGAATTACAAACCCGGCATTACATGCGGCAATTACGCATTGCCAATATCGGCGATATTATCAGCCAGTTTCGGGGAGAGGCACAGCGGCACCGCGACGAAACTCTGCTAAAAGCGATGACGGATCTGGAAAACGGACGCGATCCGCGCATAGTGGCCAGTCAGCTCGCCCATCAGTTGACGAATAAAATCCTGCATCAACCGACTCTGAAATTACGCCAGCTGGCTTACCATCAACAGACGGACGCCCTGACTTTTGCTAAAAAATTATTAACCTCCGTTGAAGAAGTTTAAATGAAAAATTCATTAGTAAAAAAATTATTAAATGTGACGCAGCGTTACCGTGAAATCAGCGATATGCTCAGCGATCCAGCCATTATTCGCGACCAGGACCGTTTTCGCGATTTAAGCAAGGAATACTCGCAACTGGAGCCGGTGGCCAAATGCTTTTATGAATACCAGGATAACCAGCAGGCTCTCGAAGCCGCGCAGGAATTACTGAAAGATGCCGAATTTAAACGCATGGCGGAAGATGAAATAGCCACCCTGACCACGCAAAAACAGGTACTGGAAGAACGCTTAAAAAGCCTGCTCATTCCCCGGGATCCGGATGACGAACGTAACGTATTTCTGGAAGTCCGCGCCGGCACCGGCGGTCATGAGGCTGCGCTGTTCGCAGGCGATTTATTTCGCATGTACAACCGATTCGCAGAAAACATGGGCTGGAAAGTCTCCATCGTGTCAGAACATGCGGGAGAACAGGGAGGGTTCAAGGAAATTATCGCGCGTATTGAAGGCCAGGGGGTCTACTCGCAATTAAAATTTGAATCGGGTACGCATCGGGTGCAGCGTGTTCCGGCTACCGAAGCGCAGGGCCGTATTCACACTTCCGCCTGCACGGTGGCTGTCATGCCGGAAGCGGAAGAGATTGAAGCGGTAAAAATTAATCTGGCGGACTGTCGCATCGATACTTTTCGCGCTTCCGGCGCTGGCGGTCGGCACGTCAATAAAACCGACTCGGCCATTCGCATTACCCACATGCCCACCGGCATTGTGGTGGAGTGTCAGGACGAACGCTCACAGCATAAAAACAAGGCCCGGGCGCTGTCTTTGTTGCAGTCGCGCATCATGGCCGCACAACAGGCGGAACGGGCGCGAGAAGAAGCGGCGATTCGCAAAAGCCTGGTCGGCAGCGGCGACCGTTCCGAACGGATACGCACTTATAATTTCCCGCAGGGGCGGATTACTGACCATCGTATCGGTTTAACCCTTTATTCGCTGGATCAGGTGATGGAAGGGAAATTACCGCAGGTGATTGATCCGTTAATCCGCGAACTTCAGGCAGAACAACTGGCGCGCCTCGATGAAGAATAATCAAAACACTATTAACGACATCGTTAACCAAATGACCCAAACCCTGGCGGCCAGTAGCGACACGCTGCGCCTGGACGGCGAATTACTGGTCGCCGCCGTGCTACAGCATTCGCGTTCGTGGATATTCTCGCACTGGGAGCAAACTCTTACCTCTGAACAGCACCTGCAGCTTGAAAATTTGAGCGGTCGCCGGGCCAGTGGCGAACCGATGGCTTATATTCTTGAGCACAAAGAATTCTGGGGATTAAAACTGACTGTCACACCGGAGGTTCTTGTGCCTCGACCCGAAACCGAGCACCTGGTCGAGTGGATTTTAGCCAATTTCCCGGCAAGCGCGTCACTACAACTGGCTGATTTGGGTACAGGTTCGGGCGCTATTGCGCTGGCGTTGGCTTTGGAGAGGCCAGTTTGGCAGGTAGACGCCACCGATTATTCTCTTCCCGCGCTGACGCTGGCCAAACAAAACGCCGAACAACATCAACTGGCCAATATCCAGTTTTTTTTGGGTCATTGGTGCGCTGCTTTGCCTGCCAGGCGGTATTCCCTGCTGGTGAGCAATCCTCCGTATATCGCCGAAGATGACCCTCATTTGCAAAATCTGTCGCACGAACCTCTTCAGGCCTTGGCCTCGGGGGCGGACGGATTAAACGCCATTCGGGAAATCATCAGTGGCGCCCCCGATTATCTGGTTCCATCGGGCTGCCTGGTATTGGAACATGGCTATGATCAGGCCGCCGCCGTTAATAAACTGCTCCGGCAACAGGGCTTTAAGGACGTGCAAAGCCACTTCGATCTGGCGGGTCAACCCCGGTTTTTCACCGCAAGGCGTTAACCCGCGTATTTCATGTAATCTTTATTTGCTCATTTTTTGCTGGCATTTAAGAGATGACTATACTCAAAGCGATTGGGTTTTCGTTCGGTGCAATGGATAAAGATGATGATTTCTGATTAGAAGGTTGACTCGACGAGATAAAATTACCCCGCTTTAAACTGGATATACTATTTATTTCTTGACATTTTGCAATAATCAGATTTAAAAGCTTCTGATTTTCAAAGGGCTTTTCAAAGAAATATTCTAATATATAGAAGTTTTTGGATATTAACTGCTGAGCTATTTTGTCAGGCGAGAATGGGATAGTTGTTTTGGCTTCCGTTAATTCACATACTTCTTTGTTAATCAAATCATTAATGGATATCACCACCTGACTATCTTTATTTCTTTCGACGTTTAAAATATCTGCATCGAACTGATGGAAAGAGTTTCGGTTTAAGGATTCTAGATTATATATTTCTGATGTGGTGGTTACTGCTGTTCCTGCCACTGTTATAAGTTGAGATAAAAAAGAACCGCACAGTATATCTTTAAAGAAAACCCTGGCAGCGTGTGGGTGATTATTCCAATGCCTATTCCAATTATTCCAGACACGAGTGATCCGATTGATAAAAAATCCATTGATTTGAGGATTATCAAGCAGATACTGATATATAAAATACGATAATTCGTTTAGAATAATTTTTCTTATATCAGCATATTCATCAGCATCAAACTTATGATTTACCTCAGAAAAATCCGAAGCCAATCCTATTTTATCATCATGCTTTTTTCCTAAATATAACCACATCGAAGCGATAGGGCGATGAGTACTTTTATCGATTACAGCAGGAATTAAAATAGCTTCGTTTATTCTATAAAGTAGCATTTGTATAAAACCACTTTGATCTGTAGCCATACATGGCCCTAAGCCTTCGTCTCCTAGAAAAAGAATATTCACGTCATCTTTAGGGAGCATTTTAATGCTAAATGCCTGGAAGTTAATTTTTTTTCCAGGATTTTTAGCATCCGCAGCCTGGTTTTCCCCAATTAATGCAATATTGTCTTTGACAGCCTGAGCTAATGGGTAGAATTGATCAGAGAAATTTTTTTGGAACTTCTCGGTAATAACCGTACAACAACCAGCTATTTTATTTCCAACGATTCTTTTCCATTCTGAGAGGATTTCAATAATGGTATGAACTATTCTTTGTGTTACGGTTTTTTTGTTTTCTTCTTTCTTGTTAATATTGCAAAAACTATATGATGCAAACTTACTTTAAGGCTTTTTTAGCATATCGTTTTGATTAATTAACAGCTCATCGAATCCCTGAATAATATCGGTTAATTTTTTTAAATTATACCCGAGCTCTAAATAAAGTCTTATCCAGCTTAGAACATATGATAAAATCATGGGTTTCAGAGTATTGAAAGTGTGTTATTGACATTAAAACCATTTTTTTCAAGTTTTTGCTCTTATTTTTTGGTTATGCTCTGCTACCTTTGCTAGGCTATAGGATGCTTTTGATCTAGTATCATGGAGAAAATTATGAGTTCCCTTTCCATCCAATAAATAAAAATATAACAGATGGTAATAAATTGTCTTCATAATGTGGTTATTTTTCAAATGCGCAGAAGCTTTAATTAGTTTTACCCATTGTGCTCTTTTATTTTTTAAAACATTTTTATATCCTGATCTTCTATTTTGAAATCATTTTCTCTCAATAAAGAGAGTATGGATTTACAAAGATTATTCAAAAAAATTTCGATAGAGTTAACTTTCTCATTTTCCGCAAGAAATTCGTTCAAGGAGATATTAGCTTTATATCGCTTATATTGCCAGTATTCCTCCCCCTTCTTAAAGTCGTTGAATTGCTTGTCCATTTTTAATTCCGCTAATGTATCAAATAAGAGTAAGCAATTTTGTACATCATAAATTTTAGAAACAGAAAAATTTGATTGGAATGAAGTTAAATGCTTTAATAAAATTTTTGTCGATAGTTCTTTTAATATAGATAAACTAATTAATTTTTTCTGTAGTGGCAGTACACTTTTATTGATATCACTTTCTATACTTTTTATAAAATTTACCCCAAAAGATTCTAAAAAATTTAAAATAAAACCACTTTCTTCTTCTAAAAAAAACCGGATGGAATCAACTTTTTCAAGTGAAATACTTTCAAGATTCACTTTGTAAAATTTTTGTATAAACTTTAAAAAAGCGTGATAATGTTTTTTTTCAATTCTAAATTGAAGAAACAGGTTAAATGGGGGTGTCTTTGGCTTTTCGCTAGACAATCCAAGCAAAAAGCGATCAGAAACCTCTAGCCATATTCTAAAAAATGGTTGCAAAACGCCAGGATCCTTGACAACTTCTTTAATATATTTTAATAAGACAGGCCAGTTCTCAACAGGCTTAAATTGTAGAAGATCAATAAAATAAGAGAAAGAAACAGAATCTTCATCTCCAGAATAAACCGGAAAGAGGAAGTAATTCGCAATTGCCAAATAATCATCTAACAAAAATATCTTATTTAACAAAATTTTTAATAGCTTTGGAAAAATCACTCTTAGTGAAGATAATCCATTTTTTTGTTTTTCTTCAAAATGAAGATATAGCTCCATGAATTGTTTAATAACAAGAATAGCGAATTCTTTTTTATTAGAAAACTTATTTTGTAATAGTTCTATTAAATTTAATATATATTTATCTTCGAAAGAACAAGAAAGGTATAAAAAATGGTTCCAATCAATGATCTTGTAGATAAATTTTTCGTCAGCTAAGTATTTTTCTAATGGCTGCTGAGATGTTTTGAATAAAAATTCATTGAATTTAGCAAGTTCACTAAGAATTGAATCAGAAATATTTTTATATTTGTAAAAATAAGTAGTTTCATAAGTGTAGTCATAAATTCTGTCGTGAAAGTTTTTTCACAAACTGAGTGAAAATGCATTATGACTTCAGTAATTCCTTTATATTTTTTAGTTTCTTTTTTTAGAAAAAGATTGGCTTCCGGCCGCCGTTCAATTTTTTTCATTTTTTCCAGATCGATGTTAGGACCGAGTTTTTCTTTGTTACTATTTGCTCTCATTTTTAAAATAACGCACAAAAATTGGAGATGTTCAAACAAAATGACATAATAATTTAAACAATTATTATCTAACCCAATAGCCGGTTTTAAAAAAATTTTAAAAAGAAAATTGACTTCATTAATAGGAAGATAGTTTTCATTATTTTTAATGGAAAAATGAAAAACCTCAAGGTGAGTTATGGCATAGATTAATTCTTGTTCTATAGATCCCCGAAGACTGTTACTTTCAATAAATTTGAAGTAAGTAGTAAAAAAATTACTTAAATTAGCAAAACCCAGCGAAATCGGTTCTCGTAATGTTGTGACTAGAGGTTGAATTTTATCAGATCGAACAGCTATATCCATATTAGATTCTGGGTCAAATGCGCCATCTTGATTCATGTCCTGCTTATCTGTGTCACCTTGAACTTCACTATGAAGTTTTTCTTTAGATTTCCCTCCTTTTACTTCAGGCAGATCATCTACGTTTTTACCGGCGGCTTGATACCACGTTTTTGCTTTCGATTGGTATCCTTTGGCCTCGTATAATGTGCCCACCATGAGCTGAATGGTTGGATTAAGAAAAACAGCTAGCTCTGGAAGGTTTGGGTCTGCTTCCATATTTTTCTGTGATTTGGATTTCTGGTTTATTGTTTGCGGGACGCTTTCAAGTAATATGGCTTGTCTAGGCGTCATTCTCATTTTAACGACAAATGTGCCTTTTTTTTCTTCAACCTGAAAAATTTGCTCTCCCTCTTCGAAGTGACTCTGTAGTGAGCTTTCTAATTTCTGTTTAACTTGTAACGCTTTCTCTTTTTCAGTATATCTTTCATCTAGTTCAAAAGTATGAAGCTCATCTGTTACAATCCATTGACCACCGACTTTTGAATTTATAAATGCTACAAATTCTTCAAATTCCTCATATAGGTAATTCAAAACGATATTAGTACAGCTTTTATTTAACGGGGTAATAGATAACTTTTCTCTTAATGTCATTAACTCAACGTTTCTGATGAAGTACTTATTGATCCTTTGACACACATCGTTTTTAGTATTTGCCAAGCCTAACCAAAATGGCATTTCGAATGTGGTAATCGTTAAATTCCATCGAAGACCAACTTCCAGCATTCGCAATGCTTGAATTGCATCATTCTTCGAAGTTATTCCATTATCAAAGACAAAGGTATTCACACTAAGCCAAGGTAAAGTGTCGGCCAATAATCCTATTATCTCATGGGGGAATGGCTCTTTTGAGTTTAAATTTAAATATTTTAACTGAGTACAATCAGTCAATTCCTGTAAAAAATTTGAAAAATTTTCGATTGCTTTTATCCCGTCGTCCTCTTCTTCAGAAAGCATTATGTTTGTGTTACTTAAATTTAACTCTTCCAGGACAGGCGAGAGCATAGAGGTCAGAGCTGCAAGGCCCTCAGCTTGAATCGGATTGTTGCTTAAATTGATTGATTTTAGTTCTCCAAAATCGCATTCTTCTAATGCATTAAGTCCCTTAGCGGTGACACGACTATGGTCAGAGAAATTAATGTGGTGCAATGAGAAACTTTTGTTTATGTATGGCGACAGCATAACTAAAATTTCATCATTACAACCAGAACCTAATTGACCATTTTGAAGGTCACGGCTTACAACACTGGCATTGCCGGGGTAAGTTCTGGTAATTTTTTCCCATACAGTTTCCAGATCTGCTACGTTTGATTTCTCTTCAAATTCATCATCGAACTCAATGTCATCGCCGGCAATTTCTTCCTCTTCGTCTCTCATAATTCCCTCTTTTGAAATATTATCTTTCTCTTAGCTACACTAAAAGCTTAATTAGTAATTTTATCAAATAGAGCTCATAATATACAATGTTTTTATTGAAGACTTTCTTAACGAAATGATAAACTCAATTCTCGATATTTTATTAGTTGAAATGATGTATCATGAATAGAGATAGGTAACAATCGCCCAAAATACGCATTATAATTCCCCGGGGAGCTAATTACCGATCGTCACATTGGCCTAACCCATTATTCGCCAAAGCTTTAACCCGCTCAAAACCACTTCTCAATCTGGCGGGTCAGCCCCGGTTTTTCACTACACGACGTTAAGACTGGCTTGTAATATTTTTCATTATTTAATCATTTCGGGTAAAATTACTCAATGTCCTGAGTAAATTTACTCATTATATTGAGTAATTTTTAAATTTGAGTAACCGCACTCATCTCAGCTTCTCTGGAAAATAATTTCGACGAAGCCCGCGCGGATCCTACTGCGTGGGGTCGGCTGGTCGAATCCTGTGTGGCTGATAACGTTATTCCGCATAGCGATATAACCACAGTTCAGCGATTTTTACTCTCTGCGAAACGAGTATAAGGGTTTACATTAATATCTGTAGTATGTCACAATATTGGAAATATGGCTTATATAGGAATTTATGACATATGCAACAACACACTAAAATCGGAGAGGGGGTCGCCTCATTATTCCGGCAGCTTATCGAAAAGCACTTAATTTACATCCAGGAGATGAACTCATCATCCGAATCGAAAATGGCGAGTTGCGACTTTTTCGTCAGTCCCAAGCTCTCCAACGGATTCGCGCTGCAGTTAAAAAAAAATGACTAAAAAAGTAAATCATGTTGACGAGTTTTTGGCTGATCGCAAACGGGATTCAGAATACCAATGTCAAAACCAATCGTGCTTGACGCATCAGCGCTTATCGCTTTAATTTACCAGGAAAATGGCGCAATTTAGTAGAAAAAAATCTACCTGATGCAGAAATTTCAACAGTCAATCTGGCTGAAGTGGCTTCTTTTTTGGTTAAGAAAGGTCTTAATATAGAAGAAGTCAGCTCATTATTGAACGATTTATCTATTCCCACCATTCCTTTTAATGAAACACAAGCTTTCCTTTCGCTCATTTAGTTAATAAAACTGCAGATAAGGGTTTATCATTAGGAGATCGCGCTTGTTTAGCGTTAGCAATACAGAAAGATCAAGCTGTGCTTACAGCGGATAAAATTTGGAAAGAATTGGACTTGAATGTAAAAATTAATTTCATCCGCTAGATCCAGCAGCTCAAAAATCAATCCAGGATTTTAAAGAAGCCGCGCAAATTGATGGTATTTCTGCAGGCGTACGTTCCATTGCCGGTAAAATTGTCGGTCTTGCGACTGGTCTAATAGGGAGTATCACTCTGGGAATAGGCAGCTATTTTCGTGTATTGGTTAGCAAACGAACTGATTTTCTCTTAAACCTGGGCTCCTAACATTTACTACCGCAAGTGCCATTAAAAGGAATTCGGGGTCAAATCCTTATATTCTTGACACAGCACATCATTAACGGTTGGTGATGTTCTGTATCAGAATTAAGGACTTGACCCTATTCCCTTTTTCCCTTCCAGTCTAAAACAAAAAACAGAGTAAAAAGATGTATATATTATTTTTGTTATTTATGTTACTTATATTATTTATGTTATAAATGTGCTACAATTAATTTGAATAGGGAATGATATAAGCAGAGCGCTACTCAAGAACTTAGAAAGCTGGCAAGGTTTAAAACGTATTTGGAATTAATAAAGTCAGGCAATTATATTATGAGGGGGAAATTAACATGACAGCACAAAAGCAATTCAGTTATCGCGGTAATAATTTACAGAGTGCTAGCGTATCTCAGAGCGAGATAAATTTTTCTACTGAAGAATTTGAATTATTTAAAATAGCAATCGAGATGAAAAAATCGGGCTTATCCGACGTTTTCATTGTAGCAGCTGTAAAAACTGCTTTATCCTTCGAGGGAGTAGCTGACTTATGAATCTTTGGAATAAAGAAAAAGATCAAAAAGAACGTGAAGAAATTGTCGCCGACATTCAAGATATGGTTGATGAATGTATACAAAAAGGTAAGTCTGAAGAAATTTACGTTAAATTTAATGATCTCAAAGCTATTTCTAAAGACATTCGCGCCTTCAAAGATAGTTTGCTGCAATTAGTAATAGAGCAGGGAGGTATAACCAAATTATCTGAAATAACCAGCATTCCTCAGCCCTCTTTATCTAGATTTTTTAATTCAAATTCTATGCCAAGACGTTCTACGATATTAAAAATCGCAAAAGCGTTAAATTTAGATGAGTTAAAAATTAATTTATTATGGATTAAATAGAAGACTCGTTTAAGCGCCCGGCCTTTCAGTACCGCAATTCCAGCATGTTGTAAACTGGCCTTCCAGTTGCTCGCCGCAGTGCGGGCATTTCCATGGTTTAGATGGTGTGAAGGGTAATGAATTTGCCTGAATAAGGTGCATTGCCTTTTCATAATATCGGCTGTCCATCACCCATAATTCAGGTCTGGCTGACACAGGCGGAAGCTCTCCGGCGGCCGGGGGATATTCATTTTAATGAAGCAAATAATTCCCTCGCTTTCGAGAATGGATTTTAATAAATATAACCGGGTTCTATCATCGGCAGTTGAATAATTTTTCCATGTTGAGATTGTAACATAATTCTTAAAATAGCAGTAAGGTTTCGAGGTTAGTCCTAGTTGTGACATATAATATTATTTAATGATTGGTATATTCTGTGTCACGTTTAAGGACTTGACCCCTGACACAATTTCCATAACGCCCAGGTAGCAATACAGGAATTTTTTTGTCAATTTAGCTGGTAGCAATTTTTCAGGCCTGACCCCGCAATTTAGTTAATAATTTTTCCATGTTGAGATTGTAACATAATTCTTAAAATACTAGGAAAGGTTCGAGGTCAGTCCAGGAATTCTGGCGAAGCCGAAGATTCCTTTCTGGTTTATATCCTGCGCGAGGCCTTGCCGATGCTCGGAATGAAGGGGGAGACGCTCCGCTCTTTCCCCCTTGCGATCCCCCATCGGGCAAAGAATTTTCGACGAAAATTATCTTTAATAAAGGCAGGTTTATTTCTATTATTCAACCAGTTAAAATTCACCGGGAATTGCTGAGGTCAGTCCTTAGTTGTGACACAGAACATCATTAATGATTGGTGATATTCTGTGTCACGTTTAAGGACTTGACCCCTGACAATTCGGCTATTCAAATCAATTACTGGCGGGAAGGCCATACCGAAGTCGATTATGTTCTGGTCCATGGAAAAAAAATCACCGCCATCGAGGTTAAAAGCGGGAATCTAAAAAATCCTACCGGACTGGATTCTTTTACGAAGTTATACCGGCCGCATAAAATTATTCAAATTGGTAATCATGGATCAACGTTCTGGAAGAATTTTTACAGACGCCGATAGAAGATCTCGTTTAAGCGCCCGGCCTTTCAGTACCGCAATTCCAGCATGTTGTAAACTGGCCTTCCAGTTGCTCGCCGCAGTGCGGGCATTTCCAAAGGAATTCGGGGTCAAGTCCTTAATTCTGACACAGCACATCATTAATGGTTGGTGATTGTTCTGTGTCAGAATTAAGGACTTGGCCCCTGACATCTCTCATTTAGAGAGATTATTTGAATTTAATTCTATTGGTTCTAGATTCTTTTTCAGATTGGTTCCCAATCATTACAGAAAAGCTACAATTATATTGGCTAATAGAACGCGCTCTTTTTTCTTGTCCGGATGGTGCAGTTGCGGCGATAGGGGACGATTTTCCACGATCAGCTCTTTGTAGAGCATTTCCATTAACTGCTGCTGTAACAGATTCATCCCGAATATCTTTCAATACTGTCGTTCTTGAGATATTTTTTTGAATATTATTCTTAACTGTTTGTGCTGCTGAATTTGATCTACTGTAATACCAATCTCTTAATTTTGTAATGGTATCCATAAATGAAGAGGTTCTTTCATTTCTTTGAAGTCTGTTTTCACTGAAATTTTGAGATTCTTGTTTTCGAGAGCAGCGGATCTAACTTGTTTAATTAAATTATCTCTCATTTCAACCATGGTTTTATTTATAGTCGTATGAGCAATAGGTGAAAGCATCATATTCATTTCTGAATTTTTAACAATCTTGATGTTTTCCTGTAATTTTTTCAAGTGCGACATTCACTTCTTTTTCATCAGATAACTTCTGTTCCCTAACTGCGGCAATTAGCGGTTTACCATATTCTTCCAGTTCTTTAGTAGCCTTATTGTTAAAGTAATTCAGTGATTTTTCATTGGATATAGTCTTTATTTATTGGTTGCTTCTTCCAAGATGCTATCTGTTTCTTCTTTTCTTACATATTGTTCTGCATAAGAACAATCATTGCTAATATCCCCCAACGTACTTATGAAATGATCTTCCAATTTATTAATGCTCACTAATGGGGTTGACCGAAATTCTTTAATTTTTCGATTAGTCTGTTCTTTTAACCAAATTTTTCGATTTGCCGTATTGAAGATTTCTTCAATTTCACGACCTAAATCGGGCAAAGGTATTTTTGATTTGTGGCAATAGCAGATAAAATTAATTCTTTCTGGTGATTTAATAAAGCCTCGTGTTTAAAAAAAATCCTTACCGGCAAGAGGGTTTTGACATATCTTTTTAAATTTTTCTTTTATTCTTTCACTTGCCGCCTTTTTAAGGCCATCACTAAGATCTTGACTTACATTCTTAAATTCATTAAGAATCAATTCTTGATGCTTTTTCGCAAGTTTAAGAATAGCGCCAATAGTTTGTCCTCTAGATTCTGATAAAAATTCTTTTATTATTTTTTGATTCCACTGGCCGGTTGAAATTTTTTTTAAATTTTCAGTTACTTCATCTGAATCGAATTGAAGGTCATCATCAATGCGAGTGGTATCATCTTCTTCATGAACAACGCTTTGATCTTCCATCTCCTCCTCATTTTTTTCCACACGGCGATCGTGCGCCAGACCCGCGCATGCACCCAGTCCCGCACCTAATAAAGGTCCACCCACTGCTATTGCAACGGTGTATACAAGGGCGAGGGGCGGGCAGAAAACGATTGAAGCAATCGCTCCTAATGTGAACAAGGTTACGCCTAAAATTGCTCCTTTTCCAATTCTATTATGTTTCCTATCCAATCTGTTTGCCATTTTTTTCTCTTATACGATAATTTTATAATAACTTTAATTCTACCCTGCTTATGTTAAGCGAAAATTAAATCCGACTCCCCCAGGAAACATTTCAGTATGGCAGGATTTCAGTGCCACATATTGATCCCGTTGCTTATGGTAAGATAAAGGCATGATAGACGCGCAACCCCAGGTTGGGGTGTTATTGATAAATTTGGGGACGCCCGCGGGGCCGGATATACGCAGTGTTCGGGGCTATTTGGCGGAATTTCTGAGCGACCCCCATGTCATCGACTTGCCGGCTCCACTACGCCAGCTTCTGGTTTATGGGGTTATTTTGCCGTTCCGGCCCAAGGTTTCGGCGCATGCGTACCGGCAAATTTGGACCAAAGAGGGATCCCCGTTACTTCTGTACAGTCAACAGCTTGTCCATTCCTTGGGCATTGCACTCGGTGACGCTTTTGCGGTTGAACTGGGGATGCGCTATGGAAAACCGGATATCGCAACGGCTCTGCGGCGCTTGCGGGAACGGGGTTGCCAAAAATTACTGATCATGCCGCTGTTTCCTCAATATTCCTCCGCGGCCACCGGCTCCGCGCTGAAAAAAACTCTGGCGGAACTGCAAAAAAACGCCGATATTCCAAGTATTAGCTGCATCAATTCGTTTTTTGATCACCCCGGGTTTATAGAGGCGTGGAGAAGCCTAATCACCCGTCACACGCCCACTGAAGAACCTGAAATGTGGATATTCAGTTACCACGGACTACCGGTACGGCATCTGGATAAAGGCGGCTGCGCGACGTCGGAATGTCTCGCCCGTGGGGATTGCGCCAAAGCCGATGACAATAATTACCTGTGTTACCGGCGGCAATGCTTCACCACATCGCGGTTGCTGGCGGAAGCCCTGGGGCTGCCCCCATCCCGGTATCGGGTCTCTTTTCAGTCCCGGCTGGGCCGTACACCGTGGATAACTCCCTACACGGATCATTTATTAACGGAACTGGCTGCTCAGGGGATTAAACGCATTGCTATCGTTTGCCCCTCTTTTTGTAGCGGATTGTCTGGAAACCCTGGAAGAAATCGGCATCCGCGCCCGCGCGCAATGGCACGGCCTGGGAGGGGATCGTTTTCATCTTTTCCCCTGCCTGAACGCAGATGGTGAATGGGTACAGGCTCTGGCAGACATGGTCAGGTTGTCATACCTCGAGTCTGCTCGATAAAATCCATTAACACCATGAGAGCAGCCTGGGTTTCTTCCGAGTACAAATTAACAGGCACTTTCCTGGTATTTTCCCGAACCTCTTGAAAAACGATACAAAATAATTAGCAAAACCAGGATGAACACTCTTTGGCGCTGGCGCTGCTGGCTCCGGTTCTGTCTGTGACGCCATGACGTATTCATCATTAGAATATAAACTGCTGTTTTGTATAAAAGCCAACGCGATCTCCCTCAAAGCAGCATTATCATTTTTTTCTTCATTGGCGGGTGCAGGAATAGAAAAAAGTCTATTAGACCATAAGGTACTGTTTTGTACACCAACAAGCGCTATTTCTGATGGGACAGCTTTATTCTCGACTTCAGCAACTTTACTTTCAGCGACAGGGACAGAAGTACAGGTAGCAGGATCCCAGAATAACGGTGTACTATTTTCGATTTCATCCAGCCCGGTCACATATTCTTTAGCGTAAGAGAGGGTTGCTTTCAGTATGTGGATTATGGACTGCAGGTCCGGCCGGTCTTCTGGCCTTACACTTTGACAGGCCTGGCTGATATCCCATAACGCCCTGCCAAGGATTTTGTCCCCATTATCTGCCAATTTTTTACCTTTAATCTCAGAAGGCTCGTGAAAATTTTGATGATCGCCGCCCTGTTTTTTCCTGGCGATAATCTCGTCTATATTATTGTTATATTCCGGAATATTTCCCGTTACCAGTTCGCCTAAAATCACTCCATAACTGTAAATGTCTGATTCTTTGGTAATAACCGGTTTACCATAATACAGTTCAGGCGCCTGCCAAAGCCTGGTTCCAAAATTCGTGGCATCGACATTTTTGGCATCATCAGCTTCAATGGCGCAGCCAAAGTCGGCAATTTTTATCTCGGATTTATCCTCAGATTGACCATTAATCAGTATATTCATGGATTTTAAATCACCATGCAGCATTTTCAATGAATGGATGTACAGTAAACCCTTCGCTATCTCTATAGCAATATTTAAGCGAAACTCCCAGGATATCGGCACGCCGTTTTTAAGTAAATGATATAAACTGCCGCTGTCCATGTACGGAGTCACCAGAGCATAAGGAAAACCCTTTAATTTTGACTCCATCACGCCTAATACAGGAATAACATTGGGATGTTTCGCTTTTTCCAGCAAATTAACTTCGCGAATAAACGCTGCTTCACTGACTATTTCAGATACGTACTTCACCGCAACTTTATCCGTGCCGCCATTGAAAGTTCCCAATGAAACTCTTCCAAAGGCGCCCTCGCCAAGAAGTCTGTCTGTCACAAATCCACTATCTTTAAAAGTACTCAGGCTCTGTGGTATTGAGTATTTACCCTCTTCTCTCGTCATTTTTTTATACCTTTATGGCTTTCAACTTAATTAGCTTTATAATTTTGCTTAAGAAGTATACAGATGGGACATTAAAGAATTCTTAAATGGGTGGTATTTGTTTGGGTTTACGGTTACAATTTAGGCATTCATCAAATCCGGCAGGAGCGGGAATGCAGGCAGAACGTCAAAAAGGCATCAGTTTAATAGAAGTTTTATTAGTCATTATCGTGGCCGCGGCCATCGTAACTGGCGCAGTGATGTACTATTCACATACCGTCGCCGCAAGCCGCGTAGCCCAAGCGGCCAACCTCATTCAGCAGATTAATAAAGCCGGGGATGAATGGCTGCAGATTCCCAATTCCACCCTCAATCCCGGCACAATATATCCGCCTGATTTCAGCGGACTCAATAATGCGGAGGATGGCAATGGCCTGAATTATTTCAATGATGCAAAACTGATTCCCTGTGAAAACAGAAGCTGTTTTACCAATCCATGGGGAGGCAGCGCCAAAGTCACCGCCGCTGATGGCAATGCAAAATACATGCTCATCACCCTGACAAAAATACCCGCTTCCGACTGTGCTCTGCTGCAACAACAGTTTGTCAATATCGCTCCGCAGAATATTGACCAACAAAATATCTGCGTCACGACTAAAGGCGTTTCTACCTATCAAGTGTATTTATGAACAGTTTATTACGGCAACGCGGCCTGAGCCTGATTGAAATTTTATTAAGTTTGGCGATTATCAGCGTTATCCTGATGATGATCGTCAATTATTATTCCACTCAAAACAAAGACCAGGTTCTGGTGAGTAAGGCCGCGGCGCAAATTCAACAACTCGCCAGCGTCAGTTATGAATGGCAAACCGCGCAGTCGAAAATGGACTTCACCGGTATTTCCCTGACAGTTCTGCAAGATGCCGGTTTATTGTCCACCACCGATAATTATTCACAAAAATCCCCGTGGGGCGGTGGAATCCAGATCACTGCCGACAATGGCAATCCGCAGTATGTGCTGATCACTTCAGACAAAATTCCTCGCAGCGCGTGCGCCAACCTGCGTGACCGTATGAGCCAGGTCGCACACTCGCAATCTTCCAGCACTGAATGTACGCAAGGGAGTTATTATATTTCACTATAGTTCTTCAGATAAGTCTTTTGGCTTTAAGCGCTCGATAGATGTCCAGATTGAGGCGTTTGGGAATTGAGAGATACGAAGGAACAGTCATTCTATTTTGAGTGTTTCTCAATTCTCAAACGCCTCAAGATGGGCGTCTAGCGAGATGCTTAAAGTCAAAAGACTTATCTGAAGAACTATATAATCTTATGGAGGAATTATGAGAGATTTAACACGAACTTTTACCCTTTTTTCCAGAATTATATTTGACGAATTTGATACCCCGGATTGGTGGCAGATTGCAAAATCAATCACTAAAGGATCCTTCTTCAGCGTACCGGTCATGACCTTTCGATTCATTTACGCGATAATCGAAAATGACTGGTGGTATATGAGCGAACACTATACAGCGCATGGCTGTAAATCCAGCCCGAGCATCTTTCGCAGGCAAAAAACTTATGACTGTCCCGATAAAGAAATAGAAAAAAAGCTAAGAAATATTTCAAATGATCACCTGACGACCTCTCTGAAAAATCAGAGTTTTATCCTGACAGGATCCACGATCATACTGTTGTGGACATTGGGGGATATGATTCATTTCCTGATAAAAAAACATCAGGAGGACTGGAAAAGACTTAAATCGCAGGAATTAATCAAAAAAAAATCCAATTTACCCGAACTGTCAGAGAAAGCGAAAGAGTTAAAAGCCAAATATGGCTCATTTTATGAAATTAAAAAATCCTCACAAATTCGTCATCCGGATTTTTTATGCGAGCAAGGGACTCAACAATTAATGGATTTACCGCCGGTGGTAAGCTGCGATGGTTACGCACTCGGCTTCACTCAGTTTGCTCTCATTGCGAAGCAGAATCAAAATTCTGGCTCTTTTGGGATAATAGACCAGCCTCTTTTGGGTCTATTGCTGGCCTATATACAAGACCAGCCCCTCCCCACCGAAAAAGTTTTACAACCCAATAAATTTAATCTGTTAAAAACAATTAAAATGATCATTATTTTGCTGCAGGATCTTGCAAAAGAGCTTAGACATATCATCAAGAAACTCATATTCTGGTATGTGGTGGGCTTCACAGGTCTTGGTAGCTATTACTACTTTCAAAAATCTTCTTCCCACGAATTAACGAGTATGAAGAATTCCAACTTTTTGAAATTCGCGGGCTGGAGCATATTACTTTTGCCATTAATAAAACTGGACCCTGCTGAATTATACCATGCGCTTATGCATTTTTACGAATCTCAAATTCGCGGCGACTCTCAGGGATACACATCGGAAGAAATAAAAAACTCGCGATTAATCACAGTTTCCAGCCTTTTTATGTGTCCTCTTTCACAGACACTGTTAGACAAAGCGGTTATCTGTCAGGATGGCAATACCTATGAAGCAAAATTTATTAAACAACATTTCAAAGAAAGCGCTACCAGAAGCAGCCCCATTTCCAAAATCGAGTTTAAGGACTATCCTTTGATGTGGCCTTATCATCAACGTCGAAAGCAAATCCAAAAATTAACCCGCGAAAATTATTTTAACTTAACCCGTTAACGGTAGGACTCCCCCACATGAGAGATTTAACACGAACTTTTACCCTTTTTTCCAGAGTTATATTCGACGACTTCGATACCCAAGCTGGATGGCATCTTGCAAAATCAATCACGAAATTCACTACCTATTCAGTGTTGATCCTCACTTCATTCTTTCTGGGGGACTGGTATAGGAGCAAAAGTTACAGGTCGCCCGGCTGTCAGTTCAGAGAAAGCATCCTTCACATACAAAAAAGCCCCGACTGCCCCGATAAAGAAATTTTTCTGATATCCCACGATTTTATTCAGTATATGCCCAGCATCCTGCTGACGCTTGTACTATGGGAGATGACTCTTTTCCTGAGAAAAAAACATCAGCAGGACTGGAAAAGACTTAAATCGCAGAGTTTAATCGAAAAAAAATCCAATTTAACCGAACTGTCCAGGGAAGCGAAAATTTTAAAAGATAAATATGGTTCACTGTATGAAATTAAAAAATCACAAACCCCTCATCCGGATTTTTTATGTGAGCCGGGAACTCACGAATTGATGGATTTACCGCCGGTGGTAAGCTGCGATGGTTATGCACGCGGCTTTACTCAGTTTGTTCTCACCGCGGGCCAGGATCAAAATTCTGCCCCGTTTGGGATAATAGACCAGCCTCTCCTGGGTGATTTGCTGGCCTATATACAAAACCAGCCCCTCTCCACCGCAACAGTTTTTCAACCCGATAAATTGAACGTGTTAAAAACAATTAAAATGATGATTAGTTTGCTGCAGAACCTTGTAAATAAGCATAAAGATGTCGGCAGGAAAATGCTATACCGGTATGCGCTATTCTACACCGGTCTTTATGGCTATCTTTGCATTAAAAAATCCGATTCTTCCTTGCTGGAATTTGTCACCTGGAACATATTACTCATACCACTTATGGTGGAATTTATTAAATTATACGGACCGCTTATGCATTTTTACGAATCTAAAATTCTTTGTCGCCCGCATGAATACGCATCCCCGGAAGAATTAAAAAATGAATTAAATAACTTGCGATTAATCACTGTTTCCAGCCTTTTCGTGTGTCCGCTCACTCAGGCGCTGTTAGACAAAGCGGTTATCTGTCAGGATGGTAATATCTATGAAGAAAAAATTATTAAACAACATTTTAATTTCAAAAAAAACGCTACCATACGCAGTCCCATTTCCCGAACCGAATTTAAGGACTATCCTTTGATGTGGCCTTATCATCAACGTCGAAAGCAAATCCAAAAATTAACCCGCGCAAATTATTTTAACTTAACCCGTTAACAGGAAGTAATATGCAAAAAATTATTTTAGCCAGCAGTAATAAAGGCAAAGCCGCTGAAATCCAGTGGCTTCTGCGGGATTTACCGATTGAGCTTATTCCACAAACCGCGCTCCAGATTCCCGATATCGAAGAAACCGGCCTGACTTTTGTGGAAAACGCGATTCTAAAAGCCCGTAACGCCGCGAGATTATCAGGGCTTCCCGCACTGGCCGATGATTCCGGGCTGTCGGTGGATTGCCTGGACGGCGCACCCGGCGTGTATTCCGCCCGCTATGCCGGAGCCGGCGCCCGGGATGTGGATTTAATCGAAAAATTACTCAAGGAAATGAACAAGACAGACTGTGATCGCCGTAGCGCGCGTTACCACTGCGCCATGGCGCTGTTACTCTATCCGGACGATCCCGCACCCATCATTTGCCACGGGATGTGGGAAGGTGAAATTCTTCCCAGCGGTCGTGGAAAGCAAGGCTTCGGTTACGATCCGGTATTTTATGTTCCCACGCACGATTGCAGTGCCGCGGAATTAGAACCGGAGGAAAAAAATCGCATTAGCCATCGGGGCGACGCCATGCGGCAATTGATTCAAAAATTGCAGGCGCAGATTCTTGGGCATTGAGACCCGGGATCAGCTAAAATGACGTGTATAACTTTCGGAAGTTAAACTTACCCGTCTTTGTTCCGTCACTCCTGGAAAAAGTGTACCTTTGCATAGGCTCAATTGAACAGTTACTTTATTTTTTTCCAGGCTGATCTCATTGAAAACTTTGATGTTTCCATCAATTTCTCGTTTGAGTTCTAGAGCCGGGGCAGAACCAGAACCTTTAACTTTAGGACTCATGATGAGCCTGCTTAAGTTATTGGATGAGACCATGATTAAATTCTCAAATGTCTTTAATATATTTTCCAATTCTCTTTGACGGCCTTGCAAAGTAGTGATTTCCCTTAACTTTTGTTCGATTTTTTCCATGTCTTGCCGCAGAGACGCCATATTTTTTTGGGCAGTTTCCATTTCCTGAATTTGCGCTGATACATCCTTAGCCATTTTTAGTAAGAACAAACCATTTTTATACGTATCTTCTAAAATAGTCAACTTCTCGTCCGTCTCTTCGATACTGTTTTTCAATTGGGCTTGCAATAATTGTTTTGTTTCCCCCAAAGTAAACCAGTTTTTCCATGATGATGGAGAAAAGAATGAGCCACTTTTGCCTGACTGATACGATTCACTTAAACTATTAAGCAGTTTTTCTTCATCACTGTTTTTTGAAAAATGGGTCATCCCATCAGGGTAAACTTTATCCTTTAATTTAATTCTAATTCTTCCAAAGAAGCTTGATATAATTCGCGTTTTTTAGTTCCTTCCTTGATCAGGGAGTGCATCTGATCCAGGGAATGTTCTTTTAATAAAGTATTCAGCAAGAATTGATATTCTTTGTAGTCCTTTTCAAATTGAATCTTTTGTGCATTCAATTTTAACCCGGAGGAAGATAAACTGGCTTTGAAATTGTTAATTTCATTTAAAAGAATGTCGATCTGCTTTTCATCAATAGACTCGGCGTCAATTTCAGTCATTAATTTTTTAAATCGCTGGCTCTTATCCACAATTTCAGGTGGAAGATAGGCCGTGTTCTGCTTATCTTCATTGTTCTGCTTATTTTCATTAAGAGGAGGAACGTGGGTTTCATACCGCACCGTAGAACGCTTATCCTCGGAAATGGAAATGTCGATTTTAGATTCTACAGGTTGACCATTCTGTATGGTTTTTTGCTCAATATGAGTAGAAATAGTCGTGTGTGTTTCAGTATCCACCACACCTTGAACTGAGATAATCAATGGTTCAGCGCTGAACTGTCCCAATAACTTTATTGCCGCATCCTCAAAATATTTAGCAATTTGTTCTCGAGATTTACCCGTATAACTTGCTGACATCTTGTCTTTAATACCTGCCCCCATTTGTTGTGCATTCTTTTGGCTACGCTTGTATAAGCCCTTTAATAAAGTAATCAATTGCATAACATAAACGCGATTATCGCCATTACTACCGATTAAAGTCAAGTCCGCGCTACTGACCACACTGTCCAAAACCCTTTGGTACTGCGTCTTGTCTGTAGATTTCTGCTTCCCTAAATTCTCCAAATCGCTAAAGGCTTTTGCTAAAAGTGTCTCATTAAAACGAGCTTTAAGAAGTTCGCTAAGAAGCGCACCGGTAGCCTCATTATCTATGTCACGCATTTGATCAGCGATTTTTTGAATTATCCTGGCGTCACTGCCTGGGGTTATTTCCTGAAGGAGGTTTTCAACTTTTTGTTTTTCTTGATGCATATATATTTCTACTAGTTTTTTAAACTTATTAAGTTGAATATACTTTGCTTTTATTAAAATAGTATTAAAAGGAAAAAAGAGGTCAAATCTCGCTCTCCCCTTGTGGGCATAGGCGTCAAGTTAAGCGGTTGAGCACCAAAAAGCATAGTCATTGCGAGCGTGAGCGAAGCAATCCAGTTCGAACTTTGTAGAAATTCTGTACTGGATTGCTTCGCTCGCGCTCGCAATGACGGCGTCCTTGAGGAAAAAAACTCTTAGCTTGACTCCTATGCCCCTTGTGGGAGAGGGTTGGGGTGAGGGGTAATTTTTTCGTGGGCTAAAAGAATGTCGCGCAGCGGCGGGCCTGGCGATTTTTCCAAGCGCCTTTATGGTAGGCATAAGCGGCCAGTAATGGGAAAGCGATGGTGGCTTCGCAGAATACCATCTGTTCGTAAGTGGTATCGACTTTGCCCCATGAGCAGGCTTCCTTAAGAGTGGAGCCGGAAAGGCGCCGTCGCGCTCGTCGGCTACCGTTACTTGGATGGCGTATTTGTGCATGGCGACGTCTTCCCGCAACATTTCGGCCGCGACCACGATATCTTGCGCAAAATTTTTGGGGACGCCACCGCCCATCATCAATAAGCCAGTTTCTTTGGAGCGGATTTTCAATTTGGGTCAGTTCGCGAAAATCTTTAACGGAATCAATATGGACGTGCTGATGCGGATGTTGCTCCTGATGCATCACCAAACCAAATCCCGCGCTGCAATCGCTAAACGCGGGAACAAAAATCGGAACTTCGTGTTCGTAAGCCTGACGCAAAATGGAATCTTCGCCTTTATTGTTGGCAATTAAATATTGCGCCATGGCATCTAATAAATTCGCGTGAGGAATAAGCGCCGGGTTTTAAGCTGATTGGCAATTTCAAAGATGGTATTGTCGCAAACGCGCAGATCATCTTCATTAATTGAGCGTATCGTAAATGCGATCAATCGCCAGTTCTCGCAAATGGTTATCGTTTAACGTGGGTGAACCTTGATAATGAAAAAATCCCAGCGCCTCAAAAAAATCTTGATCGACAATATTGGCGCCGGTAGAAACGATCACATCGATCATTCGATTTTTAATCAAATCTACGATGATATTTTTCATTCCGGCGCTCACTAAAGATCCCGCCAAACACAAAATAATCGCACATTCCCGGTCTTCCAGCATTTGTTGATAAATTTGTGCGGCACGGGCAATATTGCGCGCCTTGAAACGCGGTATACCGCATGGCGTCTACCATGGCGCAGACATTCATATCAGCGATATTAATATGTTGAACTTTATTTTTTAAAAATTCATTTTTGGTATTCATGGTTCCTCGCTTTAACTTGTTTTTAAACAGGTATCTGCATGGCGATGCCGTGCAAACTTCCATAATTTTCCAGTAACGAACGGCACGGTATGCCAACCACTTCCCGTTCCGGAAAACACGATTGTAGAACTTTTTGTGCCGTAATATCCTTTGGATCCTCATAAAAAGGCAATAATACTAAATGATTAGTGATTAAAAATTTTGTGTAGGTGGCGGGTAGTTGTTGACCATTTATACTACTATAAACCGGTTGTGGCAATGGTAGCGGCAGCAAATGATACGGTTGACCCTGACGGTTCCTGAAGCCTTTAAGCTGATCTTCCATAGCCGTTAATCCCGAAAAATGCGGGTCAGCCGGATCCAGACATTGGGCATAGCAAATCGTTTCCGGATTCACAAAACGGGCCAGGGTGTCAATATGACCGTCTGTGTCATCGCCGGCCAGTTCGCCGTGATCTAGCCATAAAATCTGCTCCACGCCGAGCTGATCTTTCAGCAATGTTTCAATCCGGGATTCGCTGTAATGAGGATTGCGGTTTTTTGACAGTAAACAACTTCGCGTCGTTAATAAGCTACCCAGGCCATCGCTCTCAATACTGCCGCCTTCCAGCACAAACTCGATCGGAGTGAACTGCGCCTGCGGGAAAAAATTCTGTTTGTATAATTCTTCCGTGACTCCCCGGTCAAGTCCGGCGGGATATTTATTTCCCCAGCCATTAAACTGAAAATGCATGATCCTGGTTTGCTCCTGATAACGCAGGGTCAATGGACCATAGTCTCGCGTCCAGATATCGTCGGAAGGGATAATAAAAAAACGTACTCGGGGTAAATTGATATTGGCTTCTATCAACTGGCGTTGAATTTGATTACGTTGTTCGACATTGTAGCAGATAATCATCACTGACTGCGTCATCGCGACTGATTTTACTATCGCCAGGTAGATGGTATTAACCTTTTCGCGAACGGGGTCCCAACAACGAGCATTGCCGTGAGGCCAGTTAATTAATATGGCGCGCTGCGGATTCCACTCAGGGAGTAACTGGAAAGAAGGCTTCATCGCTCAATCCTCTAAATAGGTATAGCCATGTAACGCTTCCTGCACAATCGAATCCTCGTCGAATCGCGATAGCACCTCGCTATTAGTATCAAAATTGACGTAACGCAGCATGGTTTCAATCGTGTCGCCTCGCTGGATGTTACATAACTCATAACTGCCATCCGGTTTTACCACCGCGTTCAATGAATGGGTATCGCCGAATAAATTGTGCATGTCGCCCAATATTTCCTGGTATGCGCCAATCAGGAAAATACCCATATAATTAGGCTGGGAAGGATCAATTTCCGGCATCGGCATGCTGGTTTCCAGACCATCGTGGTCGACATAGCGGTCAACACGGCCGTCGGAATCGCAGGTAATATCCTGCAGTATGCCACGAAGCGCCAGCGGCTTGTTTAAACCGGAGATGGGCAGGATGGGAAAAGGCTGGTCAATCGCCCATGCATCCGGCAAAGACTGAAATAATGAAAAATTCACGTAATATTTGTCCGCCAGTTTATCATTGAGTTCGTCAATAATCGGACGATGGCTGCGTACGCTGTGATTGAGTAAATGCCGCACCTTATAACAAATGGTGTAATAGATATGTTCGATACGTGCCCAGGTTTGTAACTCAATTAAACCGTGCACATACATGCCGTGCGCTTCGCGCATCCAGTAACAGGCGTCGTGGTACACTTCCAGCACCGATCGCGCGGAAATATTAGTGAGTTGGTACCACAGGGTTTGCAGGACGGCGGGGTCTTCTTCTGTCACCGGCTTGATTTTCTGATCGTAAGGCGCCCGTTCCATATCAATAATGTTGGTCAATAAAACGGCGTGATGCGCCGTAATCGCCCGTCCCGATTCAGTAATAATATGCGGGTGTGGCAAATCATCGGCTTCGCATATTTCGGCGAAAGCGCTGACGATGTGGCTGGCATATTCTTTGAGTGAATAGTTCATGGAATACGTGGAACGGGTGCGGGTGCCATCGTAATCAATCGCCAAACCGCCGCCAAGGTCGACGGTGTGGATGGGAATCCCCATGCGGTGCAGCTCGGCATAATAACGCGCGCCCTCATAAACACATTTTTGTATATCGCCAATATTGGCGATCTGGGAGCCCAAATGGAAATGCAATACTTTCAGCCATTGACGCTTATCCATTTTCGTTAGCCGTTCGGCGATTTCCAAAGTCTGCGCCACGGAAAAACCAAATTTGGCTTTTTCGCCTCCTGTATCCTGCCACTGGCCTTCGCAGGTAGAAGCCAGCCGTACGCGAATACCGAGGTGGGGCTCAAGTCCGCCCTGCCGCTCTACTTCGTCATTGACTAAGGCCAGCTCTGCCATTCTTTCCAGGATAATATAAACGTTAAAACCGGATTTAAGCGCCAGCAATGCCAGTCGAATGTATTCACGGTCTTTGTAGCCATTACAGACCAAGGTAATGCGTTTTTGCGCAGCAGTAATTAAGGCGGCGATTAATTCCGCCTTACTGCCTACCTCAAGGCCGACGCGGCCATTGGGATGCTTAATCATCTGCTCAACCACATAGCGCTGCTGGTTAACTTTGATGGGATAGGCAATCAAATATTGCCCTTGTAATTATTCTGATCGATCGCCTGCTGAAAAGCCGACTGCAGGGCATCAATACGCTGGTGGATAATGTCCGTAAAACGCACCAAAACCGGGAAACTGAGGCCCGCACGGTTGATCTGATTGATGAGTTCCCCTAAATCAATCACCGCTTCGCCGCGTCTGCCCTGCGGGTAAACCACTACGGTGCCGTTTTCGTTGATATCAAAATATCCACCGCTCCAGTGGGCGATGTTGTAGGCTTTGCGAGCTTCCTCGACTTGTGTCTGGTGGTGGTTTACTAATTCAATCAATTCTCATTATCTCTGCGCTAGTTAAAAAATGGTCATTGTACCAAAAAATAGAAGTTAATGCTACTACCGTAGTTTTTTATGAAACACTTATTGATTAAGAACACTTGAAATATAGTGACTATTCCCTCATATACTCTTAATCAATAACGGTTTTTCCAGGAGATCACTCAGTGAAACTATATTATTCTTTATTGACAGCTGTCGCAATACTATGGGGCGTGCTGTCGCCTGCGGCTATCGCACAGCCCGTACTACCCTCTCCCCAAGCTACCCGAATTCCACAAAAACTCTCTGAATTTACTGCTATTTCTGTCCGCGGACCGATCAGATTGACTCTGGAACAAACTCCCGAAGATCAGCCAAATTTCTTTCAAATTACGGGAAAACAACTCAGTCCAGTCAGCGTCAGTGTTAAAAACGGCACTCTTTATATCCAGGCGCCGCAGGACGACTCCAGCCAGGTTTCCACTGCCCGGGTAGGCATCACCCGCCTGAATCAGCTTATGGTAGATGACGGCGCTTCCGTGATCAGTAAACAGTTCACCAGCTCCTCACTCAGTATCGACGCGAATACCACTGGCAGCATTGAATTATTGGGCATGATCTCCCTGGACCGCCTGTTAAGCTCAGGGTCCGGGCCTATTCATATCCAATGGATAGACAGCCCGCGGCTACGAATTGACGGAAGCGATAACAGTAAAATTCAGTTAGCAGGAGTCGCGGGGGCTGTGGAAATGCGCTTACGGGATGAGAGCGAGTTCCAGGGAAAGTATCTGCGTATCGACCAGATTTTCATTCAGACCAAGGATTTTTCCACCGCTAAACTGTTGGTGAACGACAGTCTGCGTGCCTTCGCTTATGACCACAGCAATATTTATTACTACAAAAGACCCGCTGAGTTGACCGAATTCACCGCCGGTTCCGGCAACATCCTCCAGCTTGGCTGGGGTCAATGAGCGGGTCATTGGATCAGACATTCTGCAGTAGGCGGTTTCTCCAATAATAATAGAATTTTCCCGCTCATTGACCCCGCTGTTGTGGCGTGATCAAGGGCAGTTTTACGGTGATTATCGGATATAGTCACGTCAGCAACGCATTGCTCAATCAGCCAGGCAATAAAATCTTCAGACTGGGCATTTTTGATGGCATGCATCGAGTAAAGTTACCGTGATTATCCCGCACGTTCACTTTGAAATCCGGCAGGGGTTGTTGATCATCGCGTAATTTTTCCAGCAGCCAGGCGGCGATGTCTAACTGTTTTTCCTCCAGTGCGGCGGCCAGAGGAGTCCGGTTAAATTTATTGGGAGCATTTAAAGGAAAACCCTCCGCCTCGACTCTCCTTAACACGTCAAGATTTTTGGTGAATTGTGGGAAAAATCCGATGGCGCGGCAATTAAAACCGTTTAGACCATTGCTTTTGAGTTCCGCGAAAAATTTATTGTACTCTCCCTGCTCCCAATGTTTGAATAACCGCACTCTGCTGGGCCGGCCGGTCTGGGCAGTTAACAGAATTTCTCTAAACCGGGCAACCTCTCCTAAAAAAGTAGAGAAGATAAAATTAATTTTATTAACAATCGCCGGGGAAAATACCTGACAGTCCGGCAAAGACGAATTCACCAGGTAAAATTCCCCCAATCTGGGCAACAATTCCTCGGTATAATGATCTTCCCGATAGTAATTAAAATAATTAAATACCTGATAGTTTTTTGGAACAGGATTTGAATCGTTGGCAAAATGCGTTTTGATCAACGAAACAAGATCTTTTAATTCCTTCTCAAGCTCAAAATAAATCTCCTCTTCCATCAATTTGAGAAGGTGATGGAGAAATTCATGGAGGACTATGAGCAATAGCCATAAAGGGTCGATGTTTTTCTGGAAGTCTGGCGGAGATTTTTTTATATGTAATCCGTATTTGTGATGATATTCTCCATTATTTGACTGATCATCCATTTTGGGAGAATCAAAATATATTTTGGTTGTCACATAAATATCGGGATAACGATGTTTTTTAGAAATTTGCGCATCAAACCCTTTGTCTGCCAGCAGTGAGAAGATTTCAAAAATCGAAAACAGCGGGTTGTACGAGTCTAAATTGCGCGTATCGAACCAATGCCGCAGCATTTTTTCAAACTTTTTTACGTCCTCTTTCGCCGCCGGGCTGGCCGTTACGGCATCAATTTTAGCGGCGTTAACCAGTACATCGATAATCTGATTATTTTTTTCTTTTAAGAGTTGCCACCTGGAGATTTTTCGCATTTCCAGTTTTCGCCTTTGATTCTCCTGAAAAATTCTCCCAAGAGACCCGGTCAATCTGGCTCCAAGGCTAAATAATTTTGGGCTGAATAAACCCTTTTGAAAATAGGCAAGACGCATTAAATTGCTTAAACTACTTTGACTTCTGTCAAAATAAGCGGAACTCAATGCGTCCATATAACCATGACTTACAAGGTATTGGCCGTAAGATGTTTTGTAGCGCAAATTGGTTTCGCTGATAATTTTATTTTTATAACCCGCCAGATAAGCAATGAGATTATCACTGACTTTATCGGGAGAAGCCATCAGTAATAAAAGTACCAAACGCCACTGACGAATCAATGCGGCTTTCCAAACTAAAAGGGAGAACTGTACAGCATCCGGAAACACTTCAGAATTTTTTTGCTCCTTTTCTTCCTGGGTCATGAAGAGGGAAAATTTTTCAATGTTTTCGCATTCGGAAAGTGAAAATTTGATATCCAGCATGTTTAAATACCTTTATATTCTACGACGATTAAATTAATTTCCGGTTAATTGCTTTTTACTTTTTACAAGGGTCAGTGTATTATCTCCAAATTAAGAAAAACTTAAATAACAGCCGATTCTGCAAGGATTGATATGATAAAAATCATCACGATTGGTGAGCTTAAAAAGATGATTCAGCGGCGGGGATTGGAAAATTTTCTACCTGAATTAATAGAGCGTTTAAAGCAGGATTTTTCCCGCTGGCAGGAGTTTCGGAAAACACCGCGCCATGCGACTTATTACCCCCAGGGCGTCATTGAATTAATGCCTATCAGCGATGATCAGTATTACAGTTTTAAATACGTCAATGGACATCCCGAAAATCACCGTCAAAAAAAATTAACCGTTGCCGCAGTGGGTTTGCTGGCGGAAACCGCCAGTGGCTACCCCCTACTCATCTCTGAAATGACCCTGCTGACCGCTCTTCGCACCGCCGCGACTGCGGCGCTGGCTTCGCTTTATCTGGCTCAACCCAAGCCTGCGGTGATCGCCATTATCGGCACGGGAGCCCAGGCTGAATTTCAAATTCTGGCGCATCGTTTTGCTTTGGGCGTCCCCAAAGTACGTTACTATGACCAGGACCCGGCAGCCATGGCTAAATTTAAACGAAATCTATCAGGATATGACCTGGCGTTATTTGCCGCAGGGAGCGCTGCCGATGCAGTGACCGGCGCAGACATCGTCACGACAACGACCGCGGGTAAACACAAGGCGCCCATCCTTGAAAACCAGTGGATTTTGCCCGGAATGCACATTAACGCCATCGGCGGCTGCTCTCCTGGAGAGACTGAACTGGATCCTCAAATTCTGACCCGGGGCAAAATTGTCGTAGAATTTCTTGCGCAAACTCAACACGAAGGCGAAATTCAGTCTTTAAATGACGCCCATATTTATGCGGAATTATGGGAAATTGTCTCCGGCCAAAAGCCCGGCCGTCAGAACAAAGACGATATATTTATCTTTGATTCCGTCGGATTTGCTTTAGAAGATTATACAATTCTCAAATACATTTATGATTTGTCGATAGAATACAATGCCGGCAAAACACTGGATCTCCTTCCTCAACTCAGTGACCCTAAAGATTTGTTCAGCCTATTAGTAAATTAGATTGAGATATAGTCATCACGAATGATTTTTAGGTTCAACCGTCATTGCGAGCGTCAGCGAAGCAATCCAGTTCGTACTCCAGCCAACGCTCTGTACTGGATTGCTTCGCTCACGCTCGCAATGACGATATTGAAAATTCATTCGGAATGACTATAAATAAGCATCGCCCAGGTTTCCCGGTATTGGACGGATTGCATTTGTAGCTTTTCGTCATAAACTTTAGAAATTTTAGGGACTTCTTCATAAAAAAAACCTGAAAGTGCGATTCGGCCCGCCGGGGCTAAATGACTGATTAATTTTGGCGCCAATTCGCAGAGAGGGTTTGCCAAAATATTCGCTAAAATAATATCCGCGCGCGCAGGCGGTAATTGTTCGGGCAATACAATACTCAGGGCCGGAGTAGAAAAATGATTGAGTTCCGCATTATTTTGCGTAGCGGTCAAAGCCTGCGGGTCATGATCCACCGCCCAAACCTTTTCTGCTCCCAGCGCTAACGCCGCCAATCCCAAAATGCCTGACCCACAACCGTAATCAATGACGGTAGCCTGCGCCAAATCCTGCCGGGCCAGCCAATCGAGGCATAAGGAAGTCGTTGGATGGGTTCCCGTGCCAAAACCAAGTCCCGGATTTAAACGCAATATATGGGCTCCCGCAGGGGGTTCAGTGAGGTCCCACGAAGGCGCTACCCACAAGCGATTACCGAATAATTGCGGGGGAAAAGATTGTTGGGTGAGCTGTACCCAATCCTGATCTTCCACCGGGCTGACCTCCGGGTTAATCATTTTTCCCAGCGCCGTACCCAACTCCCGAAAAATAAAATCCAGTGGCGCATCCTCGTCGAAAAAAGCATGGATTCGCGTTTCCTGCCATAGCGGCGCCTCCTGTAAATGTTCCTGAAATAAAGCCTGAGAGCCACCGTCCTCAAAGGTAACGGATAAGGCGCCCCGATCCATCAGAAAATCACTGATCATATCGGCGTTGTCAGCATTGCTCTTAATGCTAATTTTTAACAACATTCGCATCGCTCAGGTTTCAGTGGTAATTTTTCCAAAATAGTGTTTTTCATCAAGGACTTTCCTTTCACAGTTAAAATACATTCGGCCTCATATCAGTTTGCCACCCAAAAATGACAGGGGTCAAGCCCTGGGTTATTCCCACGTTTTTTTAGCTCCGGAAAAAAAGCTAAAAGTACACAAAATGCGGACTCTCTACGTGTCATTCCAGCGAAAGCTGGAATCCACTCTTCCCTTCAGCCCATGGATTCCAGCCTTCGCTGGAATGACACGTAGCGGGTTTTGTTTAATAGGGATCACTCAGGGTAGGGTCAAGTCCTTTTTTCAAACATTTTTGCCCTCTATCGACTAAATTTCAATTTTGCTCTATCATTATGATTAAATATGATTAAAAGAGGTTTTTATGGAAGCTCAAACCAAAGTACTTACTGCGCATATACTCTATCTGGTCAATATCCTAAACCGGTACCTAAATGCCGGATATTTTAGATTAATGCGATAACCCCAGTAATTTTTCCAGGTAATGAATATTTTGGCCACCCTTTATAAAGTTGGGATCCGCCATTAAACGTTGGTGTAAATCAATGTTGGTTTTAATGCCTTCCACCACCAATTCCTCCAGGGCGTTCGACATCCTGGCGATGGCGATTTCACGGGTTTTACCAAACACAATGAGTTTGCCAATCAGCGAATCATAGTAAGGCGGTACTTTGTAGCCACTGTATAAATGCGAGTCCATACGCACCCCTAACCCGCCCGGCGGATGATAGCGGGTCACTGTGCCGGGAGACGGCATAAAGGTTTTTCCATCCTCCGCATTAATCCGGCATTCTATCGAGTGGCCATGAAGGATCACCTGATCCTGGGCAAAGCTCAGTGGCTCCCCGGCGGCGATGGTTATCTGCTCACGGACGATATCGATACCGGTTACCCATTCGGTAACCGGATGTTCAACCTGAACACGGGTATTCATTTCTATAAAATAAAATTTTCCGTCCTGGTACAGGAATTCAAAAGTACCTGCGCCGCGATAGCCTAATTGCAGACAGGCCTGCACACATCTATCACCAATTTCTGCGCGCTGCTTCTCAGTAATCCCTGGAGCGGGAGCTTCTTCCAGAACTTTTTGATGCCGGCGTTGCATGGAACAATCCCTTTCACCTAAATGCACGGCGTGACCGTGCGTGTCGGCCAGCACCTGAATCTCAATATGACGCGGATTTTCCAGAAACTTTTCCATATACACTTCGTCAGTACCAAAAGCCGCTCCCGCTTCAGTGCGCGTGGTCGCGATGGTATTGACAAGATCGGCTTCATTGCGCACGACTCGCATGCCGCGGCCACCGCCGCCTCCGGAAGCTTTGACGATCAGCGGATAACCGATTTTGCGCCCGATGGCGAGGTTGGTCGGATTATCGTTGCTCAAAGCGCCGTCAGAGCCGGGAATACAGGGAATGCCCGCGCCGGACATGGCTTTTATCGCGAGCACCTTGTTGCCCATTTGAGTAATCATATCTCGCGTGGGGCCAATAAATACAAATCCGCTTTTTTCCACCTGTTCGGCGAAATTAGGATTTTCAGCCAAAAAACCATAACCCGGATGAATGGCGTCCACATTGGCGACTTCCGCCGCGCTGATAACGGCGGGAATGCTCAGATAACTGTCAGCGGAGTTGGGCGGGCCAATACAAACCGACTCATCCGCTAATTTGACATGCATTAAATCCCGGTCCGCCTGGGAATAGACCGCGACGGTTTGAATACCCATTTCTTTACAAGCCCGATGCACTCGCAGCGCGATCTCACCCCGGTTAGCAATTAACACTTTTTTAAACATACTGTCAATTACTCGCCGGGTTCGATAATAAATAGGGGCTGACTGTATTCCACCGGCTGTTCATTCTCTATCAACCGCGCACTGATCACTCCAGAGACATCGGCTTCGATTTTATTAAACATTTTCATCGCCTCAATCAGACATAATGTGTCCCCTGCTTTGACATTATCACCCACCTGCACAAAGGGCATCGCCCCTGAGGAAGGCGCCAGATAAACGGTGCCGACCATCGGGGAAAGCACGGTATGGCCGTCTGTACCGCCCGGCGTCGCTGCGGTGGCTTGGGGAGCGGCCGGCGCTTGCTGCGCGACAGGGGCGGCGGCGGAACTGACTTCAACCGCAGCAGCCACTGGCGCCGCAGCCGCTGCGATAATGTTTTTCTGGCAGCTAATCCGCACGGATTCTTCGCCGGATTTGATCTCCAGCTCGCCAATGCCGGTTTCCTTAACCAGCTCAATTAATTTTCTGATTTTGCGGGTATCCATAATAATCCTCATTATTTATGGCCCGTTGCCAAAGTAGACGACTTGTCTGCAAGTCATGTCCAGAGTAAGATCGCTGACATCGTCTTCAAGAAGCAGTGTTTTTAGAATCAAACTCTATTTTTAGTTAGCGGCAACTTCGGCTCATATTACTGTAAATATTAGCAAGATCGCCGAAGATGTCAACCAGTGATTTGAGGAATGTTTGCAGGAGCACCTATCCATGACTGTCAATTATCAAACTACTGATGAAATTCTTCAGATCAAAAACGAATAGCTTGTGAGAAATGCGGCGCTGCGAATTCGTTGCAGGAATTCGGTGGCGGAGATTTCGCCAATAATGCGCGATCGGGGCAGTTCGGCGTGCTGTCGATTAAAAATTAACACGGTGGGCGGGGCGATGACGTTAAAATATTTCATCAACGCCTGATCCGTGGCATTGTCGGCGGTGATATCCGCTCGCAACAGCAAAAAATCCCCCAGCTGTTTTTGCACAGCCGGATTGGCAAAAACCCGCTGTTCCAGCAGTTTGCAGGAGACACACCAATCCGCGTAAAAATCGATAATGACAGGCTTCCCAACAGCAAGCGCCATCTGCCGCTCCACATCCTCAATAGACTTGACCGGAATAAAATTCGCCTGCGTTCCGTGCGAACACGAAGAAGTTTTTGCCCAGAGCGGCTCCCAAAGGCGGGTTGCGCCTTGCATTGCCCCGACTAATAATAAGATCCCATAAACAAAAATTAAAATACCCAATCCTTTCATGAAAAGCTGGAGCCGACCCACCGGCGAACTAAAAGCTTTCAGGTACACGGCGCAGCCTATGGCTAAAACAGCCCATAAAATTAATGTGACCTGTCCCGGCAGAATACGGCTTAGCATCCAGATCGCCATTCCTGCCAGAATGATTCCCAATATATTTTCCACAACGCGCATCCATGGCCCCGATTTGGGTAATAACCGTCTGCCAAAAGCGCCTATCAGTAGCAAGGGCACACCGCTGCCTAAACCAATCACGAATAAGGCGATACCTCCCAAACGCGCATTACCGGTCTGGCTAATGTAGGTGAGTACCGCTACTAAAGGTGGGGTGGCACAGGGAGACAAAATTAAAGTAGACAGGCAGCCCATGATCGCCGCTCTGAATAAACCTCCGCCACGCTGGCGGCTGCCGAGACCCGCTACCCACGTGCGTAATTTTTCCGGTGGCTCCAGATAATAAACGCCCCATAGTGATAGAGCCATGGCTATAAAAATCAAACTGAAGCCCGCGATAATCCATGGTTTTTGCAAATACGCCTGGACATTGCTGCCTAAAAAGCCAAACAATACTCCGGCGATGGCGTAAGTAATGGCCATTCCCAGCACATAAGCGAGAGAAATGAAAAAAGCCCGCCAGTGAGAAATATTGGCCTTGCCGATGATAAGCCCGAACAATAGCGGAACCATGGGTAAAACACATGGCGTGAGTGAAATTAATAATCCCAGCCCAAAAAATCCCAGCCATACCGGCCACTGGTAATGATGCTGCGATAACGCCTGCGCAGGCGCACGAAAGATCGTCCCGGAAGTTTGAGGGATACGATCTATCGACAAGGTCGACACAGGTTGATTGTTGCCGGCGCCAAGGTCCACAGGCGCCAGGCGGGTCTGCGGTGGATAGCAATAACCCTGTTCGGCGCATCCCTGGTATTTGATCTGCAATTCCAAGTGTGGCGTGCGTGCCGACAAAACCGGAATTCCAAGATGCAGAGGCTTTTCATAAGCGGAAAAATGGCCCAGGATGGGGTTGTCGTGCTCCGTCGCCTCTGGAAACCGCAACTGGCCCAGTTCGGCGACGCTCCCATCCGCCGCGCTCACCTGTATACGGTCTTTATATAAATAATAACCGGGCTGAATATTCCATTCCACAACAATGGTTTGCGGGTCCGGCGACCATACTTTTAGCGGAAACGCCTGGTCAACGGGTAATGGCGTTGGCGGCGCAGCTAACGCCCTCACAAACATCAACAGTAATAGCCAGCCGCTCCAGCGGTATTTTAGTTTCCACATACTAACGAGAGTATAGCATCAGGTAGTTTTAAGGGAATATTAATAATTTTATTGTATAATATATCGTTAAAATCATACATTATGATTAAGGTAAATAAAAATGAAAAAGGCTATAGATATAGAAGACCGGGAATTATCTCAAGGCATATTACTCCCATTATTTGTAGAATACGCAAAACAGCACCTTAAAGAATTTGGATTACACGAAAAAGATAAGTCTGATTACCTTCTTAAGGGCTGTTGCCAGGTTTTCGCCAGTGTATTAGCAAGAGCCTGTGCAGAAGGTGGAGCAGACCATGTCCTTTTTCTTTTAAAAAAGATACTTTCGTTTCGCGAGCCTCTGTTAAATGGAGAAAAAGTTCCTCAGGATCCCCAATTGGATTCTTTAATATCTACCTTTATTAAAAATAGATTTAGATATTTCGGTAAACTCGACATGGTAGCCGGTGCTTTTGAAGATAAGGCATTCATTAATGCCTGCGAACTCTTAGAAAAACCTGGCGATTATTTAGCAATAACCTCTTTTTATGGTGTTGAAAAAGACCGTAGTCACGTTATAGCCATCAGTTTAAAATCCCTAACTCCTCGAGAATATTATCTGATTGACGCCAATGGCGGCAAGGAGGGAATGATAGCCCGGACCGGTGAAGAAAAAGAACTCATCAATTTCGTAAGATCATCCTTCCATACGGAAGAAACTATGATCCTGGCATTAACTTTTTGTACGTTTGACGAGCGTCTTAGCACGATTAACACCAAAGACTTTTATTCAAAAAATCTGAATTTAAAGCAAAACACTGGACCTATTCTGGATCTGGCGGTAGAAATCTTAAAACATAATGGCGCTGCGGAAGATGATTTTCTGCTTGAACTGAATAGAAACAGACGCATATTTACAACTGTTCTGGTAAAGAAAACATTCGACGAAAAAGAAAATTTAACCAATTCCATTTTTCAGAACAACTCCCTGTTCAGGGTAACATTCAAGACAGATTTATCAGGAGCTAAATTTTCTAATTCTTCTCTATTAGAAGTGGATTTCACGGAAGCGACTTTCGACGAAAACACTGTGTTTGATGAAAAATGCAAACTCGACTCATGCAAATTTCCAAACATAACAAGCTCTCGTATCTGGAGAAATTTGGCAAATGTTGAAGAATTAGCGGAAGACAAATTCTACAATCTATACCTGAAAACTATTTGTCGTTTCCTGAGCCGGGAAATAGAATCTCAGTCCAGAACAGGCATCGGTAATCCCGCTATTCCGCAAGCAGAAAAGCTGTTTCACGCATTAATGGCAGGAAACAATGCTGAAACGCAAAAAATACTTGCTGAATTTTTAAAACCCGAAACTGGAAGCAGCGATTCATTATGGAAATCTCCAATCTCCAGGTTGAAAAACGAACTTTTAAGGCAGAAGCAAATAGCAGAAGAGTGTTTCAGCCATGAACTCGACATTTAACCCGGAAATTTAATCGTTTTGAATATATAGTCATTAGGATCACATTGGGGATGCTTCAAGGGAGTACAGTTGATACAATCTCGCTATGATAAAAATTCGCTATTATGGATTGTTAACGCTGTTGTGCCTTTGTTTATATTTACCAGGGTTGGCAGCGCTACCGTTGTTTGACCGGGATGAACCGCATTTCGCAGAGGCCAGCCGCCAAATGGTTGCGACCGGGAATTACTGGCGCATCAATTTTCAGTATCAACCCCGTCATCTGAAACCACCCGGGATCTATTGGCTACAGGCAACCGCCGTGCGGCTATTCAGCTCGGCGGACTCTACCTCACCGTGGCCCTATCGCCTGCCCTCTGTATTGGGGGCATGGCTGGCCGTCCTGTTCACTTTTGCGGTGGGGCAACGCATTAGCAGTGTTCGAACCGCAGGATTCGCCGCGATTTTATTAGCCTGCGGCTTATTGGTAATCGTTCAAGCCCATTTGGCCTTAACCGACGCGGTGCTGCTGGCGACTATTGTCGCTATGCAGTGGGGATTGGGTGAAATTTATTGGCGATATGGTGAGCAGTCAAAAACGGCTGACTGGTGGTGGCCATGCCTTTTTTGGGTGGCGATGGCCGTTGGAATTTTCATCAAAGGCGTAGCTCCTTTGTTCGGCGGGTTAACTATTCTTGGTTTATTAATCGCCGACAGAAAAGGTGGATGGCTGAAGGGGTTACGTTGCAGTTGGGGAATCCCTCTGCTGCTAATCCTCACCGCTGCCTGGCTGATTCCCTTCAGTATGGCTTCCGGTCACAATTTTTTGTGGGATATGATCAGCGGCGATGTACTCCCAAAGCTGGCCGGCGGTCAGCAATCCCACGGCATGCCACCGGGATATTTCACCCTTATTTTTACAGCAACATTCTGGCCGTCCTCGCTGTTTATAATCCCCGCTGGAATCTGGAGCTGGCGCCATCGCGGTGAGCCGGTAGTGCGTTTCCTGCTGGCGTGGATTATCCCCGCGTGGATATTTTTTGAATTAGTCCCCACCAAATTGCCTGAATACGTGCTGCCGACTTATCCAAGCATAGCGCTATTAATCGCGCTGACTTTGGCGGGCGGCATCCAGTTCAGAGCGCCCCGCTGGCTACAGGTTTTGCGGATTTTTCAGCAGGGTTTATGGATTATTTGCACACTGGCTCTGGCAGGAGCGATGATATATTTAGGTGGCTGGGGTTGGGTGGCCGCGGCACTGCTGTTAGCATCAGGCGGCTATCTGCTCTATATGGTCATTGCGAATGAATTTTCGATATCGTCATTGCGAGTGTCAGCGAAGCAATCCAGTTCGCACTTCGGCCAATGCCCTATACTGGATTGCTTCGCTGGCGCTCGCAATGACGGGTTAAGACTCCGGTTTCAGGCGGCCACCGGCATTATTCTTGCGACGGCCGCACTGATTCCAATTTGGCATTTTCAACTCCCGGCTTTGCAACCACTGTGGATTAGCCGGCAGATTTCAAACTTCATTGCTCACGCCGGATCAGAAGCCGTCGATGATTCACATCCCGTGTTGGCGGTGGATTACCGCGAACCCAGTCTGGTATTTGAGCTTGGCACGCATCGCGTGCTGGTGATGAATATTTCCCGTGCCATCGCCCGCCTCCAACAACAATCCCATGCTATCATTCTCGTTTCCGGTAAAAGTTTATTCTGTTTTTCGCAATTAGCCCATGATCAAAAATTATCCTGGCAATATCTGGGCACGGTTCACGGCTTTCAATATAACCATACCGGTTTTAATGATATTTTTTTATTCTTAACTTCGGGAGGCACTGATGCAAAAACTGGAAATCCTTACAAAACCCATTTTCTGGGTTCCCTGGTTCACGCTCGCGATCCTGTGTTACTTTTTTGTGGATCTGCCAGTGACGATTTCACTGTACCACCTGGATCAGCATTACCCGGTAATACAGGTCATTTTTAGTTATATAAACCATTTAGGTAACGGTGAGCCTTATCTGGTCCCCGCCGTCTTAATTTTTTTATGGGCTATTTTAATTTCTAAAAATAAAAAAATAGCATGGTTCATGTTTTACCTTATTTCAGCTATTTTAATTTCATCCCTATCGTGCACTTTATTAAAGATACTGGCCGGAAGAGCGCGTCCGTACGAATTTTTCCTGTTTAAATATTATGGATTTTATTACTGGCAATTTATCAACAATTTTTGGTCCTTTCCTTCCGGACACGCTACCACAGCCGCGGCAGTCGCTACCGCTTTTTATTTAATTTTACGGCGTTTTGGCATTCTTTTCCTGCTGATGTTTCTCCTGGTATTCTTTGGGAGGGTCATTTCGCGAGCCCATTATTTAAGTGACGTCATGGCAGGGGGATATTTAGGATTTATTGTCTCTTTTTTTCTGTATAATCTTTTTAAGGACAAACTTGAATTGAAAGCGCGATGGCTATCTACTCAAAACGATTAGGTTTTCGGTGTTCCAGCACCCCATTGACCGATGATCTTTATCTGCTCTATGGCCATGTGGACTTTTAATTAACTTACAAGGAGATTATTTATGCGAACATCATCTTTGGTATTGGACCATTACTTTAATAATGAGGTCAATAAAATCTGCAATAAACATAAATCTGAAGAGAAAATACAGAAAAAATTAGCTGAATTTTCTAAACAATGCCAAAAAAAATCCATTAACCTGCATAAACAAGGCAAGCCCACTGAAGCATTATTTCAGTTACGATGCAGTTTGGGAGCAGATATTCTTAAAGACCATAATCAACGCCAAACCTATTTGAATAATCAAACCGGATCAATGCTCACTGACATTTTAGGGAAAAATTACGCCACATTTGATACTAAGCACGTCAACAAAAGAGACGTCCGTGACTATGTCAATACGTCAAAATTATTAATCGGGCAAGCCATGGAACTCACTCAATTGGAGTTACAGCGGGAAATTTTTGGCCGAACCGAAAGAACGTCTTTAGCCAATTCATGCATGGGTATGGCTCATTCTTATTTGCAAAAAGCTCAACGTGATTATGAAGCAGGCAGTATTAGAAACGATCAAAATCTCTCTATTTCTAATTATCTACAAAGTTGTAATAATTCTTACGACTTACTTAAACGAATATTACATATAGATTCTTCAGAATTCACTCCAACCGTCGCTTCACCCGTACAGCAGCCTGAAACAACCCTCCCTGAATCAGGCATACCACCCAGACTCGGAATTATTTTGCGTCATTTCCCATCATCAACTCCACAAACTGCTTCTTTACGTCCTGCTCCAATGAATGCCTCATTTAAACATGCTGATGATAGCCCCTCTATAAACGAATATACGGAATTTGAATTAGCAACCGCTTGTGAAGATTTTCTAAATAAACTGAATGAAATCGCCAGATTAAATGAGTCACAAATTCGGGGAGAATCACCTACATCTATGGAAAAAGAAAATCAGTTCAAAGCGGTTAAAACCATCCTACAGAAATTAAAAAAGGCTTTACAGGATGTCGCCGCTCGAAAAAAGCAACTGGATTCACCTTTTGGTTATGTGGATTTATACTATCTCACCTGGATTGAATGGATATTGTTCCAACAACCCTCCATTATTTACAAGGAAAAGGACGCTATAACCCATGAAGCTAATAAAAAATTATACGGCAAATACATAACTCATTTCCAAAAATTTGATCTGTACAGAAAAAAAGAAAACATTTCACAATTAGCCTGGATAAACAAAAAACGTGATAAAAATACAATCATTTCTCATCATGAATATGCGCTTTTAAGTTGGGAAGTCTACAGGATTTATAAAGAGGACAATCCTGATAATAGATTAAAACTTAGACGAGAAACACTGGTATTGCCTCAAAATCTGGGATGGAGAACCCTGGCTAAATCAAGCAGGTTATTAGATTTTAAAGATGATGCTATTCATTACTTTGGGATTGCTTATTTCAAACCTTCAGCCAATGCCATAGTTATCGCTCATAAAGGAACCAGTAAACCTAAAGATTTAGTCGCTGATGCCTACTATGCTTTCTTAAAGCAAGCCTATCTGCATTTTCCAGCGGCGCTTGCTTTTACCTATCAGATTATTCAGAACCTCACTTATCTGAGTAAAAATCTTCATCGACCCGATGATGAACTTGAAAAACTCCTAAAAGATAGCTTCCGCATAAAAGAAGATTATCCCGGCACTAAAGAATGTAGAAACATGTTGAACCAAATTGTTAACCAGGGCTTGTCTGTTACCCATACCGGTCATTCATTAGGGGCGCTACTGGCCGAGTTTACCGCAGCTAATTTTAAAACAGTCGCAGTCACCTTTGATAGCCCCGGATCAAAAGAATTTTTGAGTCAATTGGCATATATTAAAGGAGAAGAGATTGATGATTACCAACCCTTAATTACAACTTATTGCGCAGAACCTAATTTCATCAACACTACGGATAAGCATGTCGGGACTGTATTGCGAATTTATCCCATAAAACTTTCAGGCTCTGGTTTTACTCCACCTGGGGAACGTATGTTACAAACCGAAAATTCTTTTAAAAGACACTTATTTTTCAACATTGCTGGAACTGTGATTGTTCAAGCTATGAAAACGTTATGTCAACTTAGTCATGAAAAGATAGCTCACTTTATGAAATCCTATCGTATCCCGGCTAAAACTTTTTTAGACGCCGTAGTTATGAATTTCATTGAAAATAATTTATCTAAAAAACAAGCGTCTCCAATAAAATCCCTGACCGTTTTTTTGATTTCCTGGATATTATCTTATATGTCAGAACTTATGACAAAAAATCTGTTGGGTACGGAATTCACCTGGCCAATGGAATTGATCCTAAAGTGTATTTTTGTCTCAGCGCCATTTTTGGTTTTTCTTAAATCAATACCATACTTACTGACATCATTCTTAAGCTATTGTACTCAAAAAATAAATAATCCTGGATTCAAGAAAATGACAGAATTTCTATCTAAAAAAATACAAGAAATACAAGAAACTGAGGTACACATTTTAGATAGGTTTTCTGTATTTATCTCAAGTTTCTTAACGATTATTTATGGCCTCGCTTATGTCACGCTTAGGCTGATTGAGAATTCTAGCAGCTTAAACAGTTATTTCAAATCTCAGTATTGCAATTTAATATCAACTTCCATTGCCAGCGCTCTAGGTTATACCGCAGGAAGAAATTTAACCGAGTTAGCCGCGGAGTTAAAAAATAATACTGAGTACTTGCTTATTAATAGTCATTCCATGAAACGAATCCTGGAAATTTTAGAATTTGGATCTTTAACCCAAAGTCCAATATTAATGGGCCGTGTCAAAAGCTGGCCATCTGGTGGTGTACCCATTTCTCATTTAAGGACACTTTCTATCCCCCAAATTTTATATGATTATAATAAAGGGAAAGAAATCGCCGAAACCAAATCGAATGTCCATGATTTGGATGAATTATCTCAGAATGATCCAAAGAATTTTATAACCAGATTTTTAACCTATGCGACACATATTCGCCTGGCTATCCATTACGAAGTAACCCCCATTTCAGTGGAAGAATTTTTTTGTTTTGATGTGACGAATAGCAAAACCACTTTATCTAAAATTAATCTTGATAGTAGCCTTAATATTTATAAATCTCAGCGCAACATTAAAAATATCGAACAAAAAAATATTTCTTTACAACCTATTAGCACTAACGCCAGCATTTTGTTTAATATGCCTCAACCCACCCCTCGTCCAGACAATCTGATCCTAATCAATAAAGATGACAGGGTGAGCGGCGAAGAATTACGCACCGATATAGAAAGATGGCGTAGAACTGATCATGGAATTCGCTCCAGGCTTTAAAATGTCAGATTTAAGCGTGGTTGGATCCCGAGGACACAACCAAAAATGTTGCTTTATCATCAGGCTTTTGATAGAGTATTGTCCTCAACCATTAGATTTTACTCTAGTGACAGGTCTATAACTAAATTGGGAAATCAGCGATGGATGCGCCAATATGTTTAACTTCTCCATATTAAAACCCAAACGAACAACAGACATTCGCTTATCCACTAATCCTTTCTGTAGAATAAGCTTGTTGGATAAATAGAAATGAAATTAACTTTTGATACCAATACCAATGAGGAAACGAAAGGATCAATTAACGAATTTAACCAAAGAATTAATGAAGCCTTTGAATTATGTTTAAGTGAGTCAAAAGATATAACTTTTGAAACTCGAATAAAAACCTTAAGTAGCGCTCTTCGAAATTTTTTATCATTTTCATCAGAAAAAAGTGTCTCAGAAGGACTCATAGTTTGGAGACAACAAGAAAAACATAAAAATGAAATGATTGGTGTTTTGATGGAAACTAAAAAAGTTGCCAAGGCAATTAATAAAAATTTTGAAGAAACTCTTAAGCTGGAAGAAATGACAAATATAAATAGAATCATTGGTATCTGTGATCACACTATTTTAAAAATAAGAGCAGATATCGATTCAAAACCACCAGAATATAAATTGGAATTACCTCAACCCAAACCTGCGGATGCAAGACCATTATCAACATCTACAGAAGGAGGAGAAAATTGTTGTGTAAGAATTTGTCGTTGCTTGGGATTACTATAATAAGGACCTTCATATGAAATTTGATACTACTTCTTATGTTTTTTTTCCGGCACCCAATAAACAATATAGTGAGAAAAGTCATCCTGAGGATAAAAATTTTGATTATTCAAAAGCTATCGATTCGGAACTATCTCAATTTTTTTTATTTATTGAAAAATTAGAAGACCCTTCTGCCTTACAATCCCAAAAAACTAAAATTGCATACATGTTAAATAGAATTGATGCTTTGTTACTCCTTAAAATTCAAAATGATTTTTTAAATGATCCTTATAGCTTGGCTTCAACTGAAAGTATGTCATTTATTATTCCTAAATCGATTTTTTTAAAAAAATGTAAAGAAACTCTTAATATTGAACGAGACTCTAAAGATTTTGCTCATCAAGTGGTTGATGATGTGTATTCTAAAATATTAGTGATTTTACCCAGTATGTTAGAACATAAAACAGTTAATGAGATTCAAAGGGAGGCTATGCCTAGAAGTCCTAGTTTAATTCGTCTCTTCACGGCATCAAGGAATATTACAAAAAAAATTATAGAAAAAATAGAAGGATATAAATCAAATTTGCTGACAGGATTATTGGGAGCTTTTAGCTCGGACTTACCAAAAATCAGAGAAATTTCAACTCATATTAAAAAAACTTATTTATTAGAAGAACATCGGGAACATCATTTTCAAAGAATCTTCGATAGTATTATTTATCGAAAACAAATGGACAAATATTTATACCAGAAAATGCAACAAGAGCAAACTAAAAAGACTCAGGAGTTCGAAGAATATTGTTGTGATGCTTTGAAAATTTTAGAAGGGGAAGCATTCACTTTTAATCAAGATTCTGAAAAACAATTAACTACAGAATTGAAACCGATTGAGCATAAAATATTAAAAAAATTAATTAGTGAAGACATAGCAAGACAAACACCAACTGATTTAGATACATTGTTATCATCTTTTGATGAAACAGATAGAATTTCTTCAACTAAAAAAAGTGCAACATCTACTTAAAGACTTTCAAAAAAGGTGTCCAATGCGAAAATCAATATCTTCTACAGATGAACAATTAAAAATAGCTTCCCTAGGTGAATTATTTGAATTTGAAGAAGAGAAACTGGAAATTAAGGAAATAACTTTAGAAAATGAAATAAAAATTTTTCTAAAAAATTATTTATCTCAATTCGATTTAACTTTAAGAAATAGTCATAATACTGAAGAAAATATCACTCTTTTACATATCGGTGAATTACAAATCATTTTAAATGAAAAATCTTTTATCAATGTACTCAATAAATTTTTAAAACAGGAGAATGAACTTAATAAAATTGCCATGTTATCCACTTTACTGGATATCATTGGATTTGAAAAACTGACCAGGGTAATCATCGTTCTTGGTGAAAAAAATGAAAAGGTGGTTTATTCTTTTTATAAGACAATTGCGTATTTAAAAAATGAAAGAATAATATTATCTGAAAAACATCAACAACTGATGGTTTACGTAAAACAAACTATCCTATTTGATAAGTTTAAAACTTATGCAGCAGAAGAATTAAAGCTTCCTCTTGCGGAGGAAAAAAAACCCATCCAAAAACTTAAAAAGGCACTGTATTCCGAAATCATTGGACAAAAACATGCTATAGATAAACTGTGTAACATACTTTCAGTCAGAAAAGGAAATGATCATCCATCAACAGAAATAAAACCATTATCATTTTTATTTGTAGGACCGACTGGCATTGGCAAAACCCAATTAGCTAAAGAACTTTCTAAAGCAGTTTATGATAATACAATGATCACTTTATCGATGGAAAACTACCAGCAGGAACATGAAGCAAGTGTTTTACGTGGAGCACCCCCAGGTTTTGTAGGTTCAGATAAAGTCCCGCTGTTAGCGGTTCATTGCGAAAAAAATTTGACCGGAGAGAAAACTCACGACGATTATAAAATTCTCAAGCCCTGCGTATGGCTGTTAGATGAGTTTGAAAAGGCACATAAAAGTATTAAAGAAGCATTTTTGGGAATTTTAGATGAGGGAAAATTTTCCTATAAAAATTCAACTACAGAAGGTCGATATTGCTTTAAAAATTGTGTTTTTATTGCTACTTCAAATTGGTTAGCCCTGGAAATTATTCAAATGTATAATTTAAAAATGTCAGCCGATGAAATTGAGACCGGTTTTCTCCGGCTCAATGAAAGTCGTCAATTATTACCTAAAAGTTTTGCTCCAGAGCTGTTAGGTCGTTTTAATATCATTCCATTTTTCCCATTGAATAAGTCAGAACATTTTCAGATGGTTGAGGTTTGTTTGAATGGTGAATTCAAGGAAATTAAAGAAAAATTCAAATTAAAAGCAATCGGTTTTGAAGACGCCAAAGCAGAAGCAAATATTAAAAATTTAATCAATGAACATTTTTATTTAACTTCTCACGGAGTCAATCTTCGAACTCTAAAATCAAAAATTAAAGAAGGAATAAACGGTTTTTTATCCTCTTCCGAAGTTTCGCTGGATAATTCAGAAATTAAAATATGTACTCATAATAATAACCAGAAACTGGTTGCCGAAATTTGGAAATACAGTACTTTACTTTTGGAGGAGATCCCTGTCACTACTATTCATTTATCTGCAAGTTTGATTGGCAGCCATAAAACTTTATTAACCTCATCATTGTCTCAAACATTGGCTGGACAAATGCCTCGAAACATATTGATTGATGAATCTGAAATTAAAAAGCTGGAATTTTAATCCTTAACCCGGGTTAATTAAATTCGAATGTGCAGCCATTGTAGATTTCGGCGATAGAGTTGATGACGGTGGATTCCAAAAAAATCGTCTCTCGGGTTGGGGTTGATAGGTACTATCAAGTCTCTGACATACACGGTCGATTTGAGCATTACCTTCTTCCCGAATAAATGCTTTGGTAATTTTATCCAGTTTTTTCACGGTTATTTCTGATACATCATCCAGGTCTATCTCATGGGGCAGTGGAACCTGTATTTTTTTCCATCCTAATTTTGCAATTTTTTGTTCAATACCTCGAGAATGATGAAATAGCAACGTATTAAAAAGACCCAAAATCCAATACAGCCCAGGTAAATTATAATCCAAGTCACTTGGTTGATAGAACTCTCCTGTCCCAATAGGAAATAATTCGCATTGTTTATCGAGTGACTGTAAATACATATATGCTTCCAGAGAGGGATCATTGGTGTGTATTCCAGCATCGATATATTGCTTTCCTTTGAAGGCAATATATCCTTTAGAAGCCGCATTTGAAATGATACGTTTGATGACTTTTTCTGGTGCAGAAACCAGTTGAGGATTAACAGATTTAGCCAAATCGATTTCCCCTCTATCAATATTTTCAACAACCAAAGGCGTATTATCTGCTTTCATCACTACTTTCCTGTTATCGATAAAATAAACTTCGCCTTTATTGGTTAAAATAACGGCTCTGTCATTATTAATCTGAGAACATTTCCGCAAATCAAATGCTGAGACTATATAAACTTTTTCTGGTTGGCCCATTATTTGTGGCGGAAAATAACCAGGCGCGGCAGAAGTGGCCCTTGCCACTTCGCGGATTTTAATATTAGCAATCAGCGGATCCTGCTCCAAAGTACAAAAAAAATCCAGAACATCGTCGGTAACATTATGGGAAGTCACGAAAACAGGCTTAACCATTTGTTGCAAGGTGGTATTGCCAAAATACTCCAAAAGTAATTTTTCCAATTTTTCCGGATCATACCTGGGTCCTCCTATTAACATTGAATTCTGATGGATTTCAGGCCTAAAAGTGGTCAGAAGTGTAAATAATCCGGCCGTCATCATGTAATTTAAAGACAATTCTAATTTTGGATAGGTATTCTCTGGAAAGGTATTATCTGGAAAATTTTTTCTTTCGAAGTAATCGTAAATCCATTTGAAGTAATCGTAAATATTTCTCTCGAATGGAGATTTAATAAATATAGTGCTGAACAAACAAATAAGCGTACCCGTTAGAATATGTTTAGCAAACTCTTTGCCTAATTCTTTTCCTCCCGGAAATGATGAAAAAGACGGTATGTGTAAATACTCCAAAACGGGATTGCGACCCAGCGCTAAATATACAAGGGCAAATGGAGACAATAGCACTGACATGACCCCAGAACCAATAAAAACTCCCGGGACAGGATTTAAATACATACCTCCGGCAATTCCCAGCGTCGCAATAACTGTTTTAACATTTTGAAAGGATACTTTTCCAAAAGTTACAAAAGGCACTATATCTTTTTCTAAAGGCGTATTATCAAAACTTCTAAATAATCGTACCAGGACAGGAAATGCCAGTATATTAAATGTGTGAATTGCAGCCGATTCAATATTTGCTTTTAAGTATGAATTTGGAAAGATTTCGTTGCCTCTTTTTTCGTAGATATAAAGTAAGTCTTTAATCTGATATTGGGGATAATCTCTGTAAAGACCCGGATCCCGTAACGTACTAATGATTTTTTCCCTATACAATGATAGATCCGGCGAAAACGCCAGAGTATCGAGATCATATCGCATTTCACCCTTATCATCGATTGTATTTTGTATATTTCCTTTCTGATCAATAACATTTTTATCCTTTAAAAAATGATACAACTCGATAGATTTCTTTTGGGATATTTGTGGAATCTTTTGATAAAAAGTTTTTTCCTCAAGGTAAGGTTGTTTTTTATTTAATCCTAATGCGATAATGCCACCGGTTGATGTGCCTGCAAAAAAGTCAAATAATTGATAGATTTTTTTGTTATCACCCAATCGATATTCTATTTCCCTTAAAATTATGAGAGTGATAAACCCCCGAATACCTCCTCCATCCAGAGATAATACTTTATCTTTATACTTACTGGATGCAGAATTATTGGTTTCTTCCACAGATGAATTACCGATTGTTGCTAAAGCTCCTAATAAAATTCCAAAATTACTGATATAAGGATATCGTGATGATTGGGATCGAGATTCATCGTGAAATCGGGATCGAATAGGTAAACTCAAAAAAGCAGGCCTATTGACCATCCTGGAAAAATTGACTTTAAAAAAAGTTCTCATATACGTCTTCCTGGAAACCGTCTTTCTGAATTAATCAACTGGTTTTTAGGAGATTCTATCTGTAATCTTCTTCGTGCTTCTTCAATAAATGAGAGTTTTGGTTTAATAGCATGATTAGGTAGCGCATAACCGACCACTCCATGGATGAGTTCGATTAAAATAGACCGTAAAAAAATATCTATTCCTACTCTTGTAAAATTATTATCGCTTTTTACACCCACATAATTTTGTATTTTAGGCGCTGCGAGTTTACTGATTCCAAAAATGGCCCCATACAATAAACCATATGTCAGTAAATGCCCATGAGATACAGGCCTTGCGCGACCTTCGGAATAGAAATTTTTAATGTGAAGGAGCCAATATGTTGCAGATTGAGCAATCGTATTTAAAACCGATTTAGCCTGTTGGGGAAAAGTTAACTCTAAATTCTTTTCCTCAATCTCCTCAACAGGCTCTGTTATCCTGGTGATTGCAGTAGTCGCACCGACAACCAGTAAGGAAAACGTCCAGCTACATCTTTCCGAAGGTGGATAAAAGAGAAAATCCACCGATTTAAAAACCAATGTTTCCATTAGTAATCGCATGTACCATACCATTTTTAATTGTTTTGGAATTTTTTTTCCCAATTCAGTAGTTGTTAAAAAGAAACTATCTGTTACAGCATCAATTAATAATATCTGCATAGATTGACTGGTACCAAGCCACCTACATACAAAAAATATTGGTGTGCGAACACTAAATTCAAAGAAAGAATTCATGAGTAAATTTTTCATAGTTGATTTCCTCGAATTAATATTTCTGCAATTTGCATACAAAAAATCCATAAACCTGAACCATAAAGATGGCTCAGCTTATTGGGAACAAGCGTGAGAACCAACAAATAGAATCATTCCATTTTACTGTGGACGGTTGTTCTATATAACCATGTCAGTAACAGAATCACCACGGTGAGGCCCAATGCATAACCAATAGACGTAAAGCTTTGCGGAACCAGCCGTAATGCGTCAGAGCTTTGTTTTAAAACAAACGGGATGGCGAGGATAACGCCCATCAGAGCGGCCCCGGCAACGATGCCGCAAGCCAATAACGTGCCCCCTTCAAAGGATTTTTCTATCATTGACGCCGAGCGATGTCTCATCGCGAATTTGCAGGCATAATTAAGAATTCCGCCAATGACCACTGCGGACGTCACTTCCGGAGATAAATAAATACCAATGCCAATACCCAAAATCGGTAAACGCAGATTACGTTTTTTAAGATATTCGTCAACCACAATCGCGACAGCGGCAATCCCAATACCTATGCGGAGATCCAACCACGGCAAGGAGTTGCCAAAAACGCCCTGAATGACCGCCGTGATCAGCGCGGATTGAGGTGCTCCGAGCATCTGCGCAGGGTCCATATTCGCCCGTGGGAAAACGCCGCCGACGCCGTAAGCTTTAAACAGCAATTCCAATACCGGAGCGATCACCAAAGCCGCTACCGCAACGCCAATCAGCAACATAACCTGCTGTTTCCAGGGAGTAGCGCCTACCATCCTGCCCGCTTTCAGGTCCTGTAAATTTTCTCCTGAAATAACGATGGCGGTAGAAATAATGACCGTGATAATTAACACGATGGAAACCGCTACCTTGGTCATGGCCACGTTGTTATACAAATTATGCCCGAAAAATAGCAGTAGCAGTAAAGAACTGAGTAAAGCGGAAATCAGTATTAAGCCTGAAAGAGGATTATTGGTGATGCCCACCAGCCCGGTCAAATACCCACAAACCGATGCCAACAAAAATCCGATCACCAACAGATAAATAACCGCAAATCCGCTGATGCCATAACGTAATGCGTTAGATAATGGCTGGCCTTCCATATTAAAAAAATGTGAAAATACGAAAAAAGCACATATCGCCAAAAAACCGATGCCCACGCAGACATAGATCATGGGAATATCACGTTCCGTGCGAATCACCCTGGCGTTAGACTGATTTTTCCGCGTACCTCGTAAAGAGCTAAAAGAAGTAGACAGACTACTCATGATCGGTTTGATTAATGTGAGCATGGTCCATATGCCACCCAGAAGCATGGTGCCCACACCAATATAGCGAATATGCACAGCGCGCAGACTCATCGCCATATCATAATAATTCGCGCCGCTGGGTAATCCGTAATAGTGAGAATACGCAGGAATGCCTATGCCCCACGCGAGAACCAATCCTACGAGTATGGCCACACACGCCTCTATACCCACAATAAATCCCGCCGCCAATAGCGCGGGAGAAAATCCTAAAGTCACTCCATACAACATATTATTGTTGACCGACCAGATGGGAAGGCTTTCAGATAACACCTTAAATCCGGTCTGACACAAACTGATAACGCTACCGACAAGACCTCCTTTAACCAAATATTTCATTTGCAACTTACCGGAAGCGCTGGCTTTCAGAACATTGCCAATAGCGGTTCCTTCGGGAAAAGATAATGTGGGATAATTGAGCATCACCCGGCGAAGGGGCACTGAAAATAAAACCCCCAATAATCCCCCGGTCAGAGTAATTAACACCGTTTCCCAAAATTTGAAATACTGCCAGTAACCGATAATTAACAGTCCTGGCAACACGAAAGCGATAGTGGCGGCGACGCCTTCACCCGCGGAGGCTGCCGTTTGCACGATATTATTTTCCAAAACATTATGCCGCCTGAAAAATCGCAGCGCGCCCATAGCGATAATGGCGGCCGGGATGGAGGCGGAAACCGTTTGTCCTAGTTTTAACGCCAAATAGGCATTGGAGGCGCCCAAAATAACGGTCAGGAGAATTGCTAATATCACGGCTTTAAAGGTAATTTCGGATGTAGATTCAGAATCAGCTGCATTTAAACTATCGGCAGTATTATTAAATTCCACACTCATATTTTGCATAAAAACCTCCAGTGTTCAGGAATCTTAACTGAAGATTAAAGAAGAAGTCAACGAAGGCCAGAATCCAGCCTCCGCTCATAGGAGAGTATAGTCATTGCGAGCGCGAGCGAAGCAATCCAGTACAGAGTTTCTACAAAGTTCGAACTGGATTACTTCGCTCGCGCTCGCAATGACGGTCCTTCGAAAGGATAAGATTTTAAATCAGTTTTTTTGGAGCATTTGGCGGAGGACGTATTGCAGAATACCACCGTGGCGGTAGTAGGCGGCTTCATCCTGCGTGTCGATGCGGCTGCGGAGACGGGCTTCGTCTTTGGAACCGTCAGCACGTTTGATCTGTAAGGTTAACGCCGCGCCGGGTTCAACGCCCTGAGTTAAGCCCTCAATAGTCATTATTTCTGAGCCATCCAGTTGCAGCGTTTTTCGCGTGACGCCATCGGTAAATTCCAGAGGTAACACACCCATGCCGATTAAATTAGAGCGGTGAATACGCTCAAAGCTTTCCGCCACGACTGCTTTCACTCCCAACAATAATGTCCCTTTCGCCGCCCAGTCACGGGAGGATCCTGTGCCGTATTCACGCCCGGCGATAATCATCAGAGGAATATTGTCCTGTTGATATTTCATGGCGGCATCGTAGATTGGCATGAGTGTTTTGTCCGGATAATGCAGTGTGAAACCGCCTTCCACACCGGGCGCCATTTCATTACGGATGCGAATATTGGCGAACGTGCCGCGCATCATGACCTCGTGATTGCCTCGCCTTGCGCCATAAGAATTAAAATCCTTTACAGAAACGCCGTGCTCCTGCAGATAACGTCCCGCTGGACTGTCGGCTTTAATCGATCCGGCTGGTGAGATATGGTCTGTGGTCACGCTGTCCCCTAACAATGCCAGGATACGCGCATGGGTGATATTTTTTAATGGTGCGGGTTTTGCGGTCATACCTTTAAAAAATGGGGGATGCTGCACGTAAGTCGAATCCTGCTGCCAGCGGTAATTGGCGCCGCCTTCAACCGGAATTTTTTTCCATTCTTCGTCCCCACTAAACACTTCGGAATATTCTTTCGCAAACATTTTGCGGTTGACGAAGTCCACCGCTGCCGCCACTTCCGCCTGTGAAGGCCAGATATCTTTTAGATAAACCGGCTGTCCCTGTGTATCCATTCCCACCGGTTCACGATTTAAATCGATGCGGCTGGTACCGGCCAGTGCGTATGCCACCACCAAAGGCGGTGAAGCCAACCAGTTAGTTTTAGTCAATGGATGAATCCGCCCTTCAAAATTGCGATTACCCGACAACACCGCGCCTACCAGCAGATCATTTTCCTGAATGGTCCTGGTGACATTTTCCGGTAACGGACCGGAATTACCGATGCAGGTGGTGCAGCCATAACCCACCAGATAAAATCCCAGCCTGTCCAGGTAAGGCATCAAATCCGTTTTTATCAGATAATCGGTGACGACTTTGGACCCTGGGCAGAGAAGCCTTCACCCATGGCCTGGCCGTTAGGCCTTTTTCCACGGCTTTTTTAGCAACCAAACCAGCCCCCACCATCACGCTGGGATTGGATGTGTTGGTACAGCTGGTAATGGCTGCGATCACTAAATCTCCGTGCTGCATAGTATAGCCATCGGGATTATTGAATTTTTGTTCCATCTGCTCCGACTTTCCGGCCTGACGTATCGCTTCTTCCGTAGCGTGACGTAAATCTTTAACGCTGACCCGGTCCTGAGGACGCCTGGGGCCAGCTAAACTGGGCTCGACGCTATCCAGATTCAAAACCATTTTTTCAGTGAAAACCGGCTCCGGGGTATTGGCGTCATGCCACAGGCCTTGCACCTCTGCATATGCTTTTACCAGGGCTATGGTTTGAGCGTCGCGGTTGGTCAGCTGCAGATATTTAATGGTTTCTTCGTCAATAGGAAATAAACCGCAGGTGGCGCCATACTCGGGGGCCATGTTGCCGATGGTGGCGCGGTCAGCCACCGATAATTGATGTAACCCCGGACCATAAAATTCTACAAATTTGCCCACCACGCCCTTGGCGCGCAGCATCTGAGTGATTGTCAGCACTAAATCGGTGGCGGTTATACCCTCACGCAGTTTTCCTTCCAGACGGAAGCCGATAACTTCCGGAATTAACATCGAAATGGGCTGTCCGAGCATGGCGGCCTCGGCCTCAATCCCGCCCACACCCCAGCCCAGAACACCCAGGCCATTGATCATGGTGGTATGACTATCCGTGCCCACCAGAGTATCCGGATAAGCCATCCGCACCCCGTTGTGCGTGCCTGACCAGATTCCGCGGCCCAAATACTCCAGGTTCACCTGATGGCAAATTCCGGTTCCCGGTGGCACCAAACGAAAATTTCCAAAGGCTTTTTGTCCCCATTTTAAGAACTGATAACGTTCGTGGTTTCGCTCTATTTCAATGTGCACATTACCCTGATAAGCATGGGAAGTTCCAAATTCATCGACCTGTACGGAATGATCAATAATCAAGTCTACCGGACACAGCGGATTAATTTTTTCGGCATTGCCTCGCAATTCCGTCATAGCGTCCCGCATCGCCGCCAAATCCACGACCGCCGGCACTCCCGTGAAGTCCTGCATGAGCACCCGGGCGGGGTGGTAAGCAATTTCCTGTGTGGATGAACGTTTTTTTAACCAGTCCGCTACCGCCTGGATATCGTTTTTGGTTACTTTTTGGCCGTCTTCATGGCGCAGAAGATTTTCCAGAAGAATTTTTAAGGAGAACGGCAGAGTTTCGATATTCCCCAGACGCCGTGCCGCCTCCGGCAGGCTAAAATAAACATAATTGTGATCGTTTACCCTTAATTCACTGCGCGACTGAAAGCTATCGGTCATGTTATCTCTCCTAAACTCGATAGGCGTAATTTACTACTTTTTTCATAAAAACGCCAAACTGTTGACAGAGTCAGCCTTGAATTACAAAAAACCGCCCCTATATGCTAGGCATAGGCGCCAGGAGTGAGAACTCACTGGTAAAAATGTACAAATTAAAAACCAATTTGGAGAAGAAATATGGTAGCAGTGGCTGAAAAGGTCAATGTCAAAATAACCCCGTTAGGAGATCGTGTTCTGGTTGAACGGATCGAAGCCGATCAAAGATCACCAGGGGGCATTGTCCTTCCCGGAACCGCGAAAGAAAAACCGCAGGAAGGTATTGTTCGCGCCGTGGGTAAAGGCGGCAAAGATAAAAATGGTAATGTCACACCAGTAGCCGTCAAAGTGGGTGACAAGATTATCTTCGGCAAATACTCCGGCAGCGAAGTGAAGCTCGAAGGCAAAGAGTATGTGGTGGTTCGCGAAGACGACATCATTGGTATTATTGAATAATTTTTTAATATAAGAGGAAATTGATATGGCAGCAAAAATAATTCAACACGGCGATGCCGCTAAACGTGCGTTAGTGCGGGGTGTCGACATCACTGCTGACGCCGTTAAAGTCACTTTAGGTCCCAAGGGCCGCAATGTGATTCTCGATAAATCTTTCGGCGCACCGACCATTACCAAAGATGGCGTTTCCGTAGCCAAAGAAATCGAACTGGTGGATAAATTTGAAAACATGGGCGCGCAGATCCTTAAAGAAGTGGCTTCCAAAACTTCAGACGATGCTGGCGACGGCACCACCACCGCGACAGTATTGGCGCAGGCGATCCTTAAAGAAGGCATCCGCGCTGTGGCCTCCGGCATGAATCCGATGGACATCAAACGCGGACTGGATAAGGGCATGACGGCTGTTATCGCCGAGCTCAAGAAAATTTCTAAACCCTGCACCGACGATCGCGCCATTGCCCAGGTGGGCACCATTTCAGCGAACGCTGACGAACATATTGGCCGCATTATCGCCGACGCTATGGCGAAGGTGGGTAAGGAAGGCGTGATTACGGTTGAGGACGGCTCCGGTCTTGAAAATGAACTCGACGTCGTCGAAGGCATGCAGTTTGACCGTGGCTATCTGTCTCCGTACTTCATCAATAATCAACAAAACATGAGCGCTGAACTGGAATCGCCATTGATCCTCGTGGTCGACAAGAAAATTTCCAATATCCGCGAAATGCTGCCGGTACTGGAAGGCGTTGCCAAATCAGGCAAACCCTTATTGATCATTGCTGAAGACGTTGAAGGTGAAGCGTTGGCCACTTTAGTCGTGAATAACATTCGCGGTATTGTCAAAGTTTGCGCGGTAAAAGCTCCTGGTTTCGGCGATCGCCGTAAAGCGATGCTGCAGGATATCGCTGTATTAAGCGGCGCTAAAGTCATTTCTGAAGAAATTGGTTTAGAATTGGATAAAACCACTTTAGAAGATTTAGGCTCTGCCAAACGCGTTATCGTGACCAAAGACACCACCACCATTATTGACGGCAGTGGTAAACCGAAAGACATCAAATCGCGCATCGATCAAATCCGTCAGGAAATCGAAGCCAGCAGCTCTGATTACGATAAAGAGAAACTGCAGGAACGTTTAGCAAAATTATCCGGCGGTGTCGCTGTCATTAAAGTAGGCGCGGCCACGGAAGTGGAAATGAAAGAGAAAAAAGCCCGCGTTGAGGACGCACTGCACGCCACTCGCGCAGCGGTTGAAGAAGGTATTGTTCCAGGCGGCGGCGTCGCGTTGATTCGCGCGTTGCGGGCTTTGAAGAAAATTGACGTCACCAATCATGACCAGCAGGTGGGCGTAGACATTTTACGCCGCGCCATGGGTACGCCATTGCGTCAAATCGTCGCCAATGCCGGCGAGGAACCCGCTGTCATTTTAGCCAAAGTGGAAAGCAACAATAGTGAAAGCTATGGTTACAATGCCGCGACCGGTGAATTTGGCGACATGATTGAGATGGGCATTCTCGATCCCACCAAAGTCACCCGCACGGCGTTACAAAACGCGGTTTCGATCGCCGGCTTAATGATCACCACCGAATGCATGATTACCGATGCGCCAAAGGAAGACGCGCATAATCATGGCGGCGAAGGCGGCGGTGGCATGGGCGGTATGGGAGGCATGGGTGGAATGGGCGGCATGATGTAATTCAGCTGTTCAGAACTCGCCTTTTACGCAAAAAACCCCGCCATCCGGCGGGGTTTTTTTTAGATGAAACCAGGGGACCAACAATTTATCCGGTTATGATTTGAAAACGATTAATTGCAAATCCTTAATCATTTTATAGTGCTTCCGGTTACCACTGACTAAATCAGCATTTCGCTCGATAGCAGTGGCGGCAATAATAGCATCATTAGTCCTAATTCCATCTCTTAAACTATATTCTTCTATGTAAATAGCAGCGCGATGGCCAATATTTTCATTCAAAGGAATGACCGTAAAATGACAATCGCTCAAAAAACTTTTAATTTGCTTGTGTAGAATTTTTTTCGGGGCGCATTGGAGTAACTCCATGTAAGTAATAACAGAGATTTCACGAACTTCGGTTTTATCAATAATTTCCCCAGCATTGGCATTTCCTCTTTGCAGCCAAATCAGTATATCCGTGTCAAATATCATTGTAGCGATCTCCACGTAGCTTTTCCATGATATCCTCCACAGAGCTTTTTTCATCTGACAGCATACCAAAAAAGGGATGCTGTTTGACTGAGCGCATTTTTTTCTTCCGAATAGGCACGATAACCGCCTTTTCTTTACCATGATATAGAATCACCACTTCCTCGTTGCGATTTAACGCATTTAGCACATCACGCATACGGTACCTCAAATCAACAATGTTCGCACGCATAAACCCTCCTTAAAAAGTATATTTATAAGTATACATTTATCCATTTTACGTGGCAAGCGGCAAAAACGAAGAGCACGTTAAATTACGATCTTCTCTATCTGATACATCAGAAAAGAAAGCTCCCCGCTTCCCGCTTGACAGCAACTCTGTCGCCGATTATCATTATATTCGGCAACTCTATCACCGATTTTGGAAGAAAAAATGTATTCCAGATATCTAAATCTAAATAACTTGTTGAAAAAAAGAAGTTATTTTCTTTTTGGACCACGCGGCGTGGGAAAAAGCACTTTGATCGAACAATCTCTCCCGAACGCCAAAACCTATGACTTACTGGACGCTTCCGTTTTCCAGCGGCTTGTTAGAGACCCCACCTTAATAAGTCAGGAAACAATAGCTGATACTGTAGTCGTTATTGATGAAATTCAAAAATTTCCTCCCTTGCTGGACGAAGTACATCGTTTAATTGTGAAACGAAAGCAAACATTTTTATTAACCGGAAGCAGCGCAAGAAAGTTACGTAAGGGCGGCGCAAATTTATTAGCAGGTCGGGCATTTCAGGCATGGCTATTGCCATTGACCTCCCGGGAGATTCCCGATTTTAATCTTTCCAGCTATTTGAACACCACCGGCCTGCCAGAATATTATGGTAATACGGAGGCCCATGATTATCTCAAAGCTTATGTGGGTACTTATCTTCAGGAAGAAATTAAGGCAGAAGCGCTAACCAGAAACTTGTCTGGTTTTGTCCGTTTCCTTGAAGTGGTCGCACTTTGTAATGGAGAGGAAATCAATTATGCCAACATTTCCAGTGACTGCGGGGTGCCGGTACGCACACTGGAAAATTATTTTGGAATTTTGGATGATACCCTTATCGGTTTTTCCATCCCTCCGTTTCTGTCGACTAAAAAACGAAAAGCAATTACGCGGGCAAAGTATTTTTTATTTGATATTGGCGTAGTCAATTCTCTAACCAGACGAGGCCAGGTTGAAATAAAATCCGAACTTTTTGGCCGTGCTTTTGAACATTTCATTGCTCTGGAACTACGCGCCTTCCTCGCTTATCATTTTATCGATTTGCCATTACAGTATTGGCGTTCTTCATCTCATTTGGAAGTAGATTTTATTATTGGCAATAAACTGGCTATTGAAATCAAAGGTACCGATCTTGTCACTGATAAACATCTCAAAGGAATTCGAGCCCTAAAAGAAGAAGGATTAATCCAAACTTATGGCGTGATTAGTTTAGACCCAGACGAGCGGCTTACCGCTGACGGAATACACATTTGGCCATGGAAAACCTTCTTAAATAAACTTTGGGCTAATGAACTCCTTTAAAAATTGACATGGTTATGAAAACAATTATCCGCAGACTTCGAAATTCGATGAAGCAAATATTAAGGGCTGTCGCATGGCGAAAGCAGGCAATTGCAAAATCGCCCCCATTCAAAAAATCCGGAGAGGCTGAAAAAGATTATGGTTTTGGGATGTGGAGCGATCATGAGAAAATGAATACTAAAATATTAAAACCGGAGGTTTTTATGAAAGCTACCGCGACTGAATTAAATAAGCAGCCCGGTAAATATCTTGATAAGGCGATTAAAGAACCGGTAATCATTGAAAGAGCAAGTCACCCGGTAGTCGTCATGATTTCTTATGAACTGTATTTGATGCTAGAAGATGCCTATTGGGGAGAATTAGCCTGTCTCACCGACAAAGAGAAGGCATTAGGGGTTAAAAAGAGTATGGATTTTCTGCTGGGCGATAAATAATGCCAAAACCTACAGGATCGAGTTCTGAATTGTGATCAGATTGCAATCGCCTCGTTCCCTGTTCACAATTCAGGACTTGATCACTTAATTTGTCTTAGTATATCGATACATCTCTTCATTAACACCGGCAAGCGGCAAAATTGCCAATTTGATCTATATTTAGACATACAGGAGAAATGGTAAACAGGGAGATTAAGAAGTGAAAAAGAGGATTTACGGATTAACAGGCATTCTGGCCACATTGGCTGTTTGTTCTCCGGCGTTTGGTATCGGCGTTTACTTTAACATGATCATTAATTTCATTCCCAATCCGGCTTCCTGCGAATATTTTATTAATTCCGGGGCATTATTTATGGCCGTTAATCCCGGCCTGCCCGATACCATCACCGGGGGCGGAGGAACACGGGCGCTGGTTAACTCTAATTCAACCATCGCGGTGCTGAATGCGCGGCCAGGCTATACGGTTTTGGTTCCGGCCCTGGATCAGGAAATCTTTTGTTCAGCCATGTGCGCGCTCACTCAGGCCAACTGTTTAAGGCAATGTGCATTTGCCGTGCGTAATTTTTACAGTGTGCAAAAACCCACATACGCCGTCCCGAATGGCACGGTATTTATTCGCTGTCCCACGCTCAATATGTCCAAATATCCCTATTATCCGAGCGATCCTTATACCAAATTCCCCTATACGCGATAATCCTAATTCCGCGTTGCCTCCTACTGCGAAGAGCTCTTCTCGCGACGGAGGCAACTGCGGAATTTAGGATAATTCGCTTTAAGCTGCCGGGTGATCGGCCCCAGCCGGTTAACCGGCTGGATTTCAATCAGGCTGTTGGTGAGAAAAATTTCGGGGGCGCTCTTCAAATCTTCAACGGTGATAATCCTTTCCTCCACCGTTATCTTTAATTTTCCGGCCAAAGCAATCACCTTTTGGCGCATAATGCCGGGCAAGGCGCCGTCGGCGATACGCGGGGTCGCCAGGCCGCGCCCAGTCACCAGGAAAATGTTGGCGGCGCTCGCCTCGGCCACGTGGCCTTTGGAATTCAATAAAACCGCTTCCTCTGCGCCCGCCTTCACGGCGGCCATTTTGGCCAGAATATTATCCAGATAATTGAGGGATTTAATTTGCGCTAACGGCGAGAACTCGTTTCTGCGAATTTCCACCACACTGACACGCACCGGTTCGGGATCGAGCGCCGGCAGCGAAAAAGCGGTCAACATAATTGTGGATCCGGTCCGGCGGGCGGGAGTAGTCCGCGCGGCCCGCATCCGCGAGTCAATGTTAATCTTAAACCGGCGTTTTGACCGGCCAGATCGTTGCACAATAATAATTCAGGAATAATTTTTTCAAGTTCGCGGCACTCTAATGGCAGGGGAATTTCCAAAAAATCCGCGCTTTTTTTCAGGCGCGCCCAATGCTCGCAGAGCGATAAAACCTGACCGTCGTCCGCTCTCATGGTTTCAAACAAACCATCGGCCAGCAGAAAGCCTCTGTCGGCTGGTGAAATCCGCACATTTTCCGGCGCGATAATCTGTCCATTGAAGTAAATCATATTTCCACTCATTGTATTAAAAATGAATAAAATAGTAAACACTTCATTGACAGGAATCTTACATGACAATTTTGTCATTGCGAGCGCTAGCGAAGCAATCCAGTTCGATGCGTGTGTAAAATCAATTATTTAGCACTAGGCCTTGTACTGGATTGCTTCGCTCACGCTCGCAATGACGAATTTGTCGTGTACTGAGGACAGGAATTTGCACTGGTATATTTTTTAAACTGTACTATATTTAATCTGACTACTAATTTAACATTTTTTAACAGGGAGAGTTATTCATGAAGGGATTAATATTAAGCGCCATAGGCGGGTTAATGATCGCCAGCCTTGGTTGTGGTTACGCGGACGCTATCCGGGTCACCGTCATCAATGAATCGAACAAAGACGCTCATCTGTTGATACCGTCTTTGGGTAACAAAACGATGCCCGTTAGCCAGATGGGAGCCAAAATGTTTACGGCGGATTATAAATATCCGGAACGTATTATGATCCAGGGCCGGAACGGCATTCCCAAGGCCTGTGACTGGAGCATGCCAGTGGTAGGCAAACAAACGATCAGAACGATTACTATGAATATAAGTACCGATAAATCAACGAATTCTCAGAGCTGCCTGCTAAGCTGGCAATGATGAGATAGTGGCGTAAATCGCCAGATGTTCTATATTTACTTTGTATATAAACTAACCAGGAGGATATGAAATGAAAAATGTTATTATAGCCTTAACAGCCGCAGCCTGCGTATGTGCTGCAAGCGCCAGTTTTGCTCAACAAAGCATCGTCGAAAACCGTGGGCCTATAGGGGGAAAAGCAGTGACCGTTAAAGTCGAAGGCCCGATCGGTGCTATTGGAACTGAACGGGTAGTGACCGTTAACAACACGAAGTTTGTATTTCGCCAAGGCAGCAGAGAAGTTGTCAAGACAGTCCGTATATGGGGTTCATCTGAAGCACGAAACCTTCGGGTTACCTACGAGGGAAGACCCTGTACGTTCGGTGGTCTCAAGGTAGAGAAAGTAGGCAAGAAGAATGCTACAGAAGAACGTGTGTCTACTGTGACCATATTGCTTTCCGGCAAGGCCAAAGATTTGGCAGGGATGTCTTGCAAAGCGATGGTAACCGTTACCGGTAAATCTGCCGCGTAACTATGACAGAAATGGCCTGTCATCGACTTAAAGATGACAGGCTTTTTCGCCATGGATAAGTCCGGCGTAATCTTAAAAATTGTTTCGCGCTATTTTGTTTCTCTTTTAATAACTCCTCACGCATTTTCCCGCTGTATGCCAGTGGATCAAAAATTTCCAAAACGCGTTTTTCCCAATCCAATCCCGGCAAATTTTTTCCGGAATTCTGACTGACAGGACTATTTCTAGCCGGCAGTCCAAAAAATTTCTGCGCCTGCTGATACAGCAACTCGCTGGCGCGGCGCTTGGCGTCGATGCTGTAAGCGGCAATATGCGGGGTTGCGATCACGGTGCGCTGCAACAGCTCAAGATTAATATCCGGCTCGTGTTCCCAGACATCCAGACACAGCTCTAAATGATGTTGGCGCAATAACACCTGAGTATCCAGTACCTCGCCGCGAGAAGCATTCAGCAATACCATGCCGGATTTTTGCCGCTTCAAAAAAGAGTCGTCCAAAAGACGCCAGGAAGAATAAGCGCCCTCGCGAACCAGGGCCGGATGAAGACACAGCAGATCCAAATTCGCAAACTCTGTGAGCGGCGTGGATTCAAAACCCGGCTCGCGCGCCGCGCGGGGCGGATCGTTGAGTATGAGCTGAAAGCCCGCCTGTGCCAGATAATCCGCCACGATTCGTCCAACCTGGCCTACACCAATCACGCCGGCCCGCAATGACGGTCCCCTCAATTAATCCCGGGTTCGCAATGCCGCGATAACGCACAACACATACTCAGCCACCGCCACCGCGTTAGCGCCGGGAGCATAAGCCCAGGCAATGCCATTACGGTCCAGCCAGCCGGTATCCAGATGGTCATACCCTGCCGTGGCTGTCCCCACAAACCGCACACCAGTTCCCGCCAGCAGCGCTTCGTCCACCTGAGTGACCGTGCGAACCCACAACATATCCGCCTGCGACAAATCCGCCCGGCTGATCGCTTCGCCGGGTTTTTTAACCAGGCAATGCCCGGCGAATAAATCATCGACTAATGGAATTTGTTCGTCTACGACAATATGCATTAAAAATACTCAATGAATCGTACGGTCCATCCATAATAACATAAGATTCATGCCTAACCGTCATTGCGAGCGCGAGCGAAGCAATCCAGTTCGGACTTTGTAGAAACTATGTACTGGATTGCTTCGCTCGCGCTCGCAATGACAATACCCTTTTGCCCTCAGCCGCTGATGAATAGCCAGGATTTGCATCTGGGAAGCGAGCCTGATTTAATGAGCAAACCATGCGGTATTTACAATATTTTCCAGAATTCAGACTTCGGCGGGCATTGATCCTGGGTTGTCCTGTTTCGGCGCAGGCGCCGTACAGAGCGCGCCTGCAGCCTCAACCGTTCTGGTCAAATCCGCCACCATAAAAGAGCTCGATCAGCTGCCTTTACCGCAAAGCACCACTATTGCCACCAAATTGTTAACCATGGATGAAGCCATTGTTCTGGCTTTGCGCAATAATCCTTCCGTTCATAGCAGCCGTTTACAACGTATTTCTGATAAATATGCTCTGGAACTGGCTGACTACCAGTTTCAGCCACAATTTCAATTCGGCGCCAGCGCCACGTTTACAGAGGGCGAAAAAACCGGCTACTCTGCCAACCCCGGTATTACCTACAACACCCGCTACGGCACGGAAATGAGCCTGACCAGTAACACTAATTTGAAGGGCGATCAGCAGGAAACCTTTCGGGTGGTGCAACCGTTATTGCGCGGTTTTGGCCATATCAGCGAAATTCCCTGGCTTAACGCTCAGGACACTGAACTTATGAATCGGCAAACCTTCAAAAGCAGTATCATTGACATGGTCACGCAGGTCATTACCAATTACCGTCAGGTCGTTCAGGATTATAATAGTCTCACCGTGCAGGAAAAGGCTCTTCAGCGGGAACAGCAGACCTCAGCCCAGTATCAATTGCGGGTCAGCGCAGGAAAAATGGCTTCCAGCGAACTGCTGCAGGAGCAGGCGACCCTCGCCAATACCCATCTGTCCGTGGTGCGGCAAAGGAATCAGACGCAACAGGACTATCAGACTTTACTGGACACACTCGGCCTGTCGCCAACGTCAAAATTAAAAGTGAATACTCAAATCGATTTCCACGCTTACCATACCCCTTCCAAAGAACAGGCCATCGCTATCGCCCTAAACAACAATCCTCAATACGTGTCGCAGAGATTAGGGTTAAACGCGGCAAGGCGGGCTGTGGCCCTGGCGAAAGATAACTTACGCTGGGAGCTTAACTTGAGCGGCGCGGTCAATTTTGACAACAGTACGGGCGCCAATTCCGTTGTTAACTTCTCGAATGAGATCAGTACCACGGACAGGCCGACCGCCATCGTTGAACTGTCAATCCCCATTCGCGACATTACCAGTAAAGCCGCATTGATTGACGCCAGAGTGGGTCTGGCGCAGGCTGAGGATTCTCTGGAACAGGCCCGCCGTTCGCTGATCCGGCAGGTGGTCAATAGTTTGAATATCTCAAAAGTGAACTGGAACAATTAAATCTGGCCCAAAACGTGCTGGAATTGCAACGCAAAAATCTCGCAGCCGAGCGAATCAAGCAGCAATATGGGCAAACTACGGCATTAAATGTTAATATTATAGTGGACAATCTGTTGCAGCAAGAAATTGATTTTATTAACAGTCAGATTGGTTATTTAACAGTGTCACCGAGTTTGAAAATCTGCTGGGCACGACTCGGACGATTGGCATATAGAAAAGGGGTACTAGATCATGGCAGCGCCATTGCGACAGCAAAACGAACTGTTATTATGGTGTGGGCTAGCCGTGGCGCTGTGCGTGCGTCAGTGGCTCCGTAAAGAAAGATCGGAGACCACTAAAAGTGAAAATGTCAGCATAATCACTGTGCAAGCCAAATCTACCGCAGAGCGCCACACTTCAATGGACCCCGGGGCCCTACCTCACAATTGATATTAAGTCCGTTTAAGGCCGGGTGACCGCGGTACGGGCGGGCTATGGCGAGCAAATTCAGAAAGGCCAGGCGGTCATACCATGGACGCCAGTTAGCTGGGGGAGGAATTCCGAAAAACAGTCAGTGATTTTTTGGAAAAGAAGCAAAGTTAGGAAACCGGGCTTGATTCTTATCGGGGAACCGAAGCCCTGTAAAAAGCCGGGGTTATTTCCAAAGAAAAGTATTTGAGTATTGAACTTTCGGAAAAGTGATACGTAGTTTTTTTCAGGCCAAAGATCGAACTTGAAAATTTGTTGCGGCAAACCAGCGTTCCTTTTAAGACCATTGAAGAACTCAGCCTCTCCAATGTTGCCCAAGCCCACGAACTGTTAAATAAGCAATTCAAGGAAATTAAAATTTTCTCTCCCGCCAAAGGGGTGCCCTTATTCCCATCCGCGGATCAAAAAAAGAAAGGCAGCGGAAATGGCCGAATCAATGTGGGGAGACGATCTTAAAGTGGGACAACTCATTTTATCCGTCGGCGATTTAAGCGGTTTCTCCATGAAAATTAACGTCAGTGAAATCAGCATTAATCTGATTAAAAAGGATCTTCCGGCCAAAATTACCGGTAGCGCTTTTCCGGGCATGACCTTAAATGGATATGTTTCATCGGTCGCGCCACAGTCCTATCCCGGCGAAGGCGGCGAAGGGGGCCTGGGAATGTTTGAAGTCAGAATTAGCATTCCTGATGTCACCCCCGAAAACGCCGCATTATCCGCGTGGGCATGAGCGGTGCGGCAGAACGGGATATTCCCGAGCCTCCACAGATCTTCCTGCCAATAAAGGCTGTGATTCAAAAAAATGGTAAAACCGTGGTCACCGTGGAGGATAAAGACGGTGTGCGCCGGGAAGTGGTGGTGATTACCGGTAAGACGACGTTAACCGAAGTGGCCATTGTGAAGGGCATCTCGCCAAGACTGCGTTGTCGTGCCTCATTGAAATTAAAGATGATGATAAAACGTATTATGGCCACAGAGACTTATACCGCTTTAAAAGGCATTAATTTAGGCATTGAACGCGGCGAACTGGTCACTATTATCGGCGCTTCGGGATCGGAAAAAACGACCACTATAACATCCTTGGTTTGCTCGATCATCCCACCACCGGTAAATATTTTCTCGACGCGCGGACACCTCCACCCTGAATTTAAATAAGATAGCCGATTACCGGAATGAAAAAATTGGCTTTATTTTCCAGTCTTTTTTTTTACTACCGCGCCTGACAGCAGTGCAAAATGTGATGCTGCCGCTGTCTTATCGCCGTAACCACCCGCCGGGAGATCGCAAAGATAAAAAGCGCGCGCTGACCATGCTGGCCAAAGTCGGCATGTCCAATACGTCACGCACAAACCTTACGAATTATCCGGCGGTCAACAGCAACGCGTCGCTATCGCCCGCGCTTTGGTGGGTGATCCCAGCATTGTATTAGCGGATCAGCCCACCGGTGCCCTCGATACTAAAAATAGTCATGACGTGCTGGAGCTATTAAAAGAGATCAATAAAACCGAAGGCGCCACAATCGCCATCATCACCCATGACCCAGAGGTTGCCAAGAGTCTCAACGTATTATTAAAATTTTTGACGGGAATATCGTGTAATGGGATTTCTGGCGCATATACGTGAAGCGTTGATGAATTTATTCTCGGCGAAATTACGTTCACTGTTGGCTATTTTAGGTATTCTGGTCGGCACCGGTTTGTCGTCGCTCTGATTTCTTCCAGCGAACTGGCGCACGATTACGCTTTGGCGCAATTTAAAAAATTGGGTACGAATTTATTGGCGGTCATGCTGAGTCCTGGGTCGCCAAACGAAGCTTCCAGCGGTCAGTATAATGCATTGAAGCTGAGCGACATGCAGACCATCCTGAATCAGGTTCCGGCCGTCGAAAAAATTGTTCCCTACACAACCCGTACCAGCCGCTGTATTTCCAGGATATTCAATTTAACGGCCAGATTTTAGGAGCCACCGAAGCTTTGGCGCAGATTGTAAAAATTAACATGGAGAGCGGCCGTTTTGTGTCTTTTCTGGATGCCAACAGCTTTTATTGTGTTGTCGGTCACGATATTGGCGCACAAATTCGTGCTAAAGGCCTCAATCCGATTAATCAGCAGATCAATATCGGCAAAGATTTGTATACCATTATCGGAGTAGCCGACTATTGGGAACCCAACCTGTTTTTATTTGCGAATGTCAACGAAGGCGCCATTATTCCACTGTCACTGTCACTGGTAACCAATACCAATATCCAGATTCAAAACATTCTTTTTCAGTCACGACACGCCATTAGATCCGGTCAAAACCCAATTACAAAATGTGATTAGTCAATTAACGCCGGGCACTCAGATACGTTTCCACGATCCGCAGCAAATCATTGACATTGTCGGTAAGCAGCGCAGCACGTTTACCTGGTTATTAAGCGCCATCGGCGGCATTTCATTATTAGTCGGCGGTATCGGCGTTATGACATTATGCTGGTATCGGTTATCGAACGCCGCCGCGAAATCGGCATCCGCATGGCGGTCGGCGCGCGCCGTAAGGATATTCAACAAATGTTTTGGATTGAAGCCGTCGTGCTTACTCTTTTAGGAGGTTTATTAGGCGTGATTTTAGGTACGGCCACCACTCTCATTTTAGCGTTATCATCGGGTTGGGAATATAGCTTCCATTTACTGCCCGCCGCTCTCGGATTTATCGTGTCAGCCGCCGTCGGAGTTTTCTCCGTCTTTATCCTTCCTACTGAGCTCCCCGGCTCCACCCCATCGCCACACTGCAATCAGAATAATCAAATTGTTTTTAATTTTTCAAAAATACTATCGGTATTTTTATAATTGACGACAAAAAAATCTCCCACCGGCTGCTCAGACTCCCCGGAATAAATAAGAAATCCGAAAGGACAACGATCACCGACTAATTCCTTAAAAAACCGTAAATTCTTTAGTAAAGCTGGACTAAAAGTCTGTGTAGATTTAATCTCAACAGGAATTAATTGATGGCCCAGTTTTAATATAACATCTACTTCATGACCATGATTGTCACGGTAATAATAAATTTCCGGCTCCTCTGCCCGATTATAGCGACATTTTACCAACTCCATAATGACTAAATTTTCGAATAAATGCCCACGCATGCATTTCTGGCGAGCGGTTCAGGGGTTCGTACTGGGAACAAATAACTAGCCAGCCCCACATCCTGTAAAATATATTTTGGGTGATTTTATTAATCGTTTACCAAAATTCTCAAAATAAGGCTGGATTCTAATAACCAGGTAAGAGGCTTCCAAAACAGATAACCAGTTATTTAGAGTTTTATGAGCAATTCCTACTTCCCCGCAAAGGCTTTCAATATTTAAAATATTACCTATTCTTCCCGCGCTTAAT
>CAVQJI010000017.1:0-82576 GCA_963712715.1 uncultured Pseudomonadota bacterium
ACTAGTTGTGTCCTGCAAATCTCAGATGCATTTAAATTCATCAAATACCATGAAATCAATTTAATTAATATTGACTAGAAGGTTAGCCTGTAAGGAAAAAAAAATTTGATTCGACTTGAAATCTGGTACTGCCTTCGAATGTTGAGCATTGGATTAAAGGAACTGAAGATCACTATTTAGTGATTGTTAGTTATCACTGCGAACCATTTGAAGCATTTCATAAAAAAGTAAAATATACTAATACAAAGAGCCAAGCTTTCATTTGATGGATATGCGATCATAATAAAAGTGTCAAACTTGCAAATTTGTCAATTTAAAAATTTATTCTTCAACAGATTAAAATCAGGGTGCAATGTTGCTAAAGCTCCTGCAGATTGCAGAGGAATAAATAATTTAGGATTACTTATAGATATAATTAGTTCTCAATAACAGATGAACTCTGTTTTATGATTAGATACTGATTATTATATTTCTTATAAATAAAAGTAAAATTAGCAATTATTTTTTTTGTTCTTCCTTGGTTATCCACGTATGAAAACGTATATATGCCTGTATTTAGTAGCTTATTGTCAGTTATTTTTGTTACTAGCTTATTGGTAGTGCATTTAATATTAGGAAGGCCTGTCAGAAAAGCAAAATAACCATAGAGACCTCCCTTGCGGCTATATAAAACTTTAGAAGATTTTGGAGGAATTAAATCAAATGAATTGATTGGGTATACAACAGCGATATTGGGTTCATAAAATTTCACCATTTCCTGTGGATTTCCTTTTGCTAAACTGATGTTTGAACACCAATGAGTATAAGCTTTTCTTATCTCTGTTTGATCAGGTCTTGAAGCCAATGCCGTTCCAGGAAACATAGCCCTAACACAAATAAAATTCTGATGCGGCTTTGCGCTCTATTCATCGGAACTCTCCAAAATTGTATAGGTCAAGATTATAACACATAACATACAAAATATCGTCCTACTCTTGGGCGCCACCATTTTTTATTTAATCGCATAGCCGCGAATACTAGGATAATGAATAATGTCGTAAAAATGAGTTTTCATTGAAGTGCTATTTCGATAGCGATGAGGCTGATCTGCATTGAAACGCAATCCTTCATTTTTACGTAAAGTCTGCCAAACTCCATTTAATAGTATTTCTAAAGTACCTTTCACCACAATTATCTGTTCAATAACGCCGGTCTGATGAGGTTTGGATGCATGTGTATAGTGAGGAAGTAACTCGATTGAAAAAATCTCGCAGCCCAACTGTTTATCAAACGTAAATATTGTGTTTATTTGAATGGATTTATCGGCAGAACTCAGCTGTTGTTTTGCGTTAGAACGGTAAATAGGGCTTTGTAAATCTGACGGTGATTCCTCAAGAAACGTAGAAAAAGAAACATCAAATCCTTTGGCTAATTTCCATAAAGTCGCGACAGTAGGGCTGGACTCTTCTCGTTCTATCTGTCCTAACATGGCCTTGCTAACGCCAATTGCTTCTGCTGCCTTATCTAAACTCAATCCTCGGGTCTCACGGAGGGATTTAAGCGCTAATGCGACCCGGCGAGATATTTTTTTCATTGTCTTTCCTCTTATAGGTTTGTGCGTTATAACGTACTATGATATAGTATACGCTATAACGCACAAAATTTAAATAGAGAGGTGAAGACAATGTCTCAAACACAAAATCCATTGAGCAAAAACGCTCAAATTGTACAAAATGTACTTAATCAAAAAGGGCTTGAATTCAAAGTAATGGAGCTGCCTGCGAGTACTCGCACCGCCAACGAAGCAGCCACTACGATTGGTTGCCAAGTTGCGCAAATTATTAAATCTATCCTGTTTGTGGCTCAGAGCACCCGAAAACCCATTTTAGTTTTGGCGAGCGGGGTCAATCGTATCAATGAAAAAGCCATTGAAAAAGAAATTGGCATGAAAATTGTAAAAGCCGATGCTGACTTTACCAAAGAGGTCACTGGATTTCCGATCGGCGGCGTTCCTCCGGTTGGACATCAGCAAGTGATTGATACGTATATCGATGAAGATTTATTACAATATGAAGAACTCTGGGCTGCGGCAGGAACTGCGAACGCCGTATTTAAACTAAATTCTGCAGATTTAAAAAATCTGACTGATGGAAAAATAATTTCAATATTTCTGAAAGAATGCAAACAAAAAACTTAGAAATACCAGAGAAAAAATACGCAACCCAAGAAATCAGTCAGGTCTGTTCTTCATGAAGTCTATTTAACTGCTGTTGAAACCACTGATCAAAAGGATGGGTTGAGGTCAGCCAATTGGCTAAAGGATCCACCATATCATTTTCTATTTCATGGTGTACGATCACATAGTGAATATCACCCAACTGGTGAATCCAAACTTCAGAAGTTTTTAGGTGATAACGCTTTAACAGATCAATAAATTCTTTTCTACGAGGGCCGGTAATTTCAGCAGCAAATGCCTTGTATTCCTCTAATCCGCCATTCTGTAGTATAATCTGAAATCAACCGTTTTAGCTGGGAGATGTACCATTTATGCCAACTATCACTCATATTTTATTTTTCGCATTGGCAGCTGCCATGATGGCCTTAACACCAGGGCCCAATATGGTCTATCTTATTTCAAGATCGATGTATCAAGGTAGACTGGCCGGCATTATTTCCCTCGCCGGAGTGGCTCTTGGGTTTATTTTTTATATGTTAATGGCCGCGTTCGGCCTCACAGCTATTTTTCTAGCGATTCCTTACGCTTACGAAGGAGTGAAAATCTTGGGAGCCTCTTATTTATTATGGCTGGCCTGGAAAGCAATCTCAGAAAAATCACCTCCGTTTAAGATGCAAAATCTTTCTCATCATTCTTTACCCAAATTATTTAGCATGGGTTTCGTTACTAACATACTCAATCCTAAAGTGGCTGTTTTTTATATGTCGCTTTTTCCGCAATTTATAGACATTCATCAAGGTTCCATGATTTCACAAACTCTATTTCTGGGATTTACACAAATTATCATCAGCTTTATTATCAATGGCTTAATTATATTAGCAGCCGCCATGATTTTTGATTTCTTAAATGAAAATCAACAATGGGCTAAATTTCAAAAATGGTTGATGAGTTTGACGCTCAGTGCTTTAGCCGTCAAATTGATTTTAACTAAACGACCTGTTAATTAGACAAAAGGATAGCTTATGTGGCAAGTGACAAATTTAACGAAAAAATTTGGTATTTCTCTTCCCATTATTCAAGCTCCTATGGCAGGTGGAGCAACTACGCCACAACTAGTGGCTGCTGTATCAAATTCAGGAGGATTGGGATCATTAGCCGCAGGCTATATGGCTCCAGATGAAATTAAGCAAGCGATAAAAAAAATTCGTGAATTAACTTGCAACCCTTTCGCAGTCAACCTGTTTATTCCTGAAGAGCATCATGCAACCTCTATTCAAATTCAAAAGGCTTGTAACGATATTAATCAAACTTGCGGTGAATTAGGGATTGAAGTTTCTCCCATCCAAGAGCCTTATGCACAGCCCTTCGAAGAACAACTCCATGTTATTTTTGAAGAAAAAATTCCTATGTTTAGTTATACCTTCGGTCTTCTCAATGCTGAATGGGTATCCCGATTTAAAAAAATTCACACGATTTTAATAGGCACAGCAACGAATCTAGCTGAAGCTCAGGCGCTCAAAGATAATGGTGCTGACATGATTGTTGCTCAAGGGAGTGAGGCAGGAGGACACCGAGGTACATTTTTGAATAAATCCGAAGATTCACTCATTGGGCTGATGAGTTTAGTCCCTCAATTAGCAGACACCCTAAAAATACCGATTGTTGCTGCTGGTGGAATTATGGATGGGCGAGGCATCCTGGCGACCTTTAATTTAGGCGCTTGTGGCGTACAGATGGGAACTGTATTTTAACTTGCCATGAGTCAGGCATTCCGCCTATCTATAAGCAAGTTTTATTAACACAGAAGCAAGATACCACTATTTTAACACGTTCTTTTTCCGGCAAATTAGCTCGTGGCATCCGTAATCAGTTTACGGATCATTTAAACCAATCCAATATTCTGGATTACCCGATTCAAAATGCACTCACAAACGCCATGCGGAAAGCAGCAACCACACAAAACAATATCAACTTTATGTCGCTTTGGTCTGGGCAATCGGCGCAATTGTGCAGAAATATAAGTCACGAGAATTAGTGAGTAATTTAGTCACAGAGGTGGAGCATCATGAACTTAAATATTAGAAAAGCTAATCGAGAGGATTTGACACAAATAATACAATTACTGGCGAACGATCCTCTGGGAAAGCAACGAGAATCTTACCAAGATCCTTTGCCGACTGAATATTATCAGGCATTCGAAGAAATCGATACTGATAAAAACCAATACCTGATTGTGATTGAAGACAACCATAAAATTATCGGCACACTACAATTCACGATTATTACCTATTTGACTTATCGGGGTGGAAAACGCGGTCAAATTGAAGGTGTGCGCATCGATGAAGCTTATCGCCGGCATGGGATCGGAAAAATAATGATACAATGGGCTATTGATAAAGCGCGGGAATTAAACTGTCATTTAGTCCAACTGACTATGGATAAAAAACGGCAAGAAACCATCGAATTTTATAAAAAGTTAGGCTTCATTGATTCCCATGAAGGAATGAAACTGCATTTTCGATAGAGTGTTACATGATTAAAAAATCTGTCTCCCTTAAAGTCAACGAAGAAACCCTCTCCGGAGTTATTTTTTCTAAAAATAATATTGATATTCCTCCTGAGTTTATATTTTTACACGGAGCAGGAACCGGAGTTAAAGAAAGAGTACTCAGCGTTGCCGAACCAGTTATTGAGCATAATATCAATATTCTTGCCTTTGATTTTAGTGGACATGGCGAAAGTAGCGGTCAATTAAAACAAGGTAGTTTGGCAAAAAGAGTCCTCGAAGCAAAAACGATGGTTGAACAATTGGCGTCAAAAGAAAAACCATTGATTGTGTGTGGATCCAGCATGGGCGGTTTTATCGCCATTAAGTTATTGGAATTTTTTAAAATCAAAACGCTTATTCTTTTATGCCCCGCTTTATATGACAAACAAGCCTATGCCACTTCATTTGATAGCGGTTTTACTGAAATTATTCGCTCTCCGGAAAGTTGGAAAAAGACTGATGTGCTGCCTTTACTGGAAAATTTTACCGGGCATATTTTAATAGTGATCGGAGAAAAGGATGACTGTGATTCCGCCAGGAGTCATAGAACTCATTCATTTTCATACACCGAATGCCAGTAAAAAAGAATTGCATGTCATTGAAAATTGTCCACACAATATTACTACCTGGATTCTGGATCAGGAGTCCGAACAAAATAAATTACACAAAAAAATATTAAACTATATTGAATAACAGTTAAGTCATTAAATGAGGATAATCCAAATATCCTTTCTCACCGGGCGTATAAAAAGTGGTTTCATCAGCCACATTTAAGGGCGAACCTCGACGAAAACGTTCAAAGTTTTAGCGCCCAGTGACCGAGCTAGCGCCAAGTTGCGATTGAGCCAAAGCGCCGGAATACTCATTGTATTTCAAGCTTTGGCGATTGAGCAACTTGGCGAGGGCGATGCGTCAATGGGATGCTAAAAGTTAGCATCTTCAGGTGTGAGAGGTATAGATCATTCGCCAATAAATTAAAGTCGCGATGATCAGTAATGAAAAATAGATGAGCATTAAAGGAATGGCGCTGTGCATGGTTAAAAAACTGACCGAGAAAGACGCCAAACTGGTGATAAGAAATATTATCAAATACATGATTGCACTGGCGGTACCCACAATGTGACGAAAGAGCGAAATACCTTTTCCCATCGACATGGGGAAAATAAATCCACAGGCAAAAAACATCAACCCGCTACCAATCCCAACTAAAATAATATTTTGACTATTAAAAAAGCTGAGAATAAATATAATAGCAGCCAAACCAAGAAATAAATTAATCACTACTTTTAGAAGCTGCTCGGCTTTATAATGCTTCAACAGATAACGGCAGATAATAGTGGCGATTAAAAAAACTAATCCCAATACTAATGCAAGATGTCCAAAGAATATCGGAGAATAATTCAGCCTGGTTTGAATTAAAAAGGGCCCCACCGTATTAAACACAATAATTAAAGAATAAGCGATACCCATCAAGACAACTAAAGCCATAAATAAACGATGGGCAAGAATTTCTTTTAAATTTTTGCTGATGGTTTTTAAACTGAGAGGATGTCTGTTGAAATGAGTCTCGGGAACCGTAATAAAAATAGAGATGAATAATAGGAAAGACAATATTGAGAAAAACCAAAAACCCACTTGCCACCCAAAGTAGAATTGTAAATAACCGCCAATGACCGGACCAATGATCGGCCCTAGTCCCCACACAGTTCCAATCAAAACACCCATATGGACTAATTTTTCTGGGGGTAACACATCAGAAAAAATAGCTCTAGCCACCAAAGCAGTTCCACCAATGGTTAATCCTTGCAAAAAGCGTGCTAATAATAAAACCCTGATATCAGGAAAGAGTGCAGGTAATAGACTGGCAATCACAAATCCTAGTAAAGCACCTCGAATCAGTTTTTGTCGACCATAGGCGTCTGTCAGAAACCCCAGAAAAAAACTACCAATAGCGTAACCCAAGAGATAAGTGGAAATAATGTTTTTAGAAAGACTATTAGATACTTGTAAAGTTTTTGCGATAGCAGGTAATGAAGGCGCTACTAAATCCACCACCATGCCAATCATCGGCATCAGGCATAAAAGATTCCAAACAATGATTTGTGTGCGTTTCTCTGGGAAGAGAGGCTGTGTGTTGAGTTTCATCGTTTCACTTTACCACAGATTTTTTACCAATTCTACAGTATTTCAATATTATTGCAATAATGGAGCTGGTATGGTAAAGTACTGATCATGGCTAAACATTTTTATCATCCAGCGACGGATGATCTCACCATCGATAGCGTTTTGTACGCTTTATCAGATCCTTACCGGCGTAATATGGTTTTCCGGCTGATGGGATGCGGGGGTATGAGTTGCACCGAAGCCTGCAAAGACCAGCTATCGGCCTCTACGATTTCATTTCATACTCGAATTTTACGAGAAGCCGGCTTAATCCGCTCTGAAAAGCGTGGAGTTTCAGTGATTAACACCGTTCGCAAACAAGATATTGAGAAACGCTTCCCCGGCTTATTACATGCGGTTTTTCAACATCACCAGGGCGCTAAAACAAAACATTTAACTAAAAAATTGGGAGAAAAAACATGCCAAGACACCATGATCAATCCACAATAGCTGATACCGGATTTGTCGACATCGGGCCATTTCAGCTATGCTACCGTATCGAAGGAACAGGTATCCCTATCATGAATATTGGAAGCCCGATCCAATATCCACCCACGTTTTCTCAACAACTTCGCAAACAACTAAAATTTATTTTTGTAGATCATAAAGGATTTGTCATTCCCAAAAGCCCGGTTAACAATTCAGAGTATGCATTGGATGTGTTGGTTGATGATATTGAACGTATTCGACAGGCCCTTAATCTAAACCGCATGATTGTATCGGGTCATTCCGGCAACTCTTATCTCGCATTAGAATATGCAAAAAAATATCCTCAGTATGTCTCTCATGTGGTTATGGTGGGTATTTCACCCAACTTAAGCCCTGCAGGTAAAGCAGCCGCCGAGCAATATTGGCAGGATAGTGTAGATCCAGAACGTAAAGCTGCCATGGAACGGAATATGCAGGAATTATCTGACGAGCAATTAGCTCAATTGCCGGCAGATCAGCGTTTTATTCAACGATATTTACGCGACACCCCGCGAATTTGGTACAACTTTGATTTTGCTAATGCTAAAAAATTATGGGAAGGTGTGCAGCTTAATATGCAAATGATGGATTATGTATGGGGAATTCTTTTCCGAGATATTGATATCACACAGGGACTAGATCGACTAGATAAACCTGTATTTCTTGGACTTGGGCGACATGATTTTTTGGTAGCCCCACCTAGCGCTTGGGATGCCGTGCGGTCAAAATTCAAAGATTTGACCACACATGTCTTTGAGAAAAGCGGCCATATTCCACAACTTGAAGAGCCAGAGCTTTTTGATCAAGAGTTACTGCGGTGGTTATCTTCGCGACCCATTTAACTTTGCTGATTTTACCTGGATTAACGAACTCCAGCTAAAAACCATTGACAAACACTTTGAAAAAAAATTCAATTAACTTGCAAGGCATATCAGAGCTTAGATCAGCCGGTAGGCCAATAAATAATTTCCATTTAATGGATAGATATTATGATTAAACGATTTGTCATCTTAAGGCGTAAGCCGGGAATGAGTATTGATGAATTTAGAATCTATTGGGCTAACGTTCATGGACTACTGATTTCAAAAATACCTGGATTACTCAAATACATTCAATACCATGTTCGTTCAGACCAGCTCGATTCCGGCGATGATCCTATTGATGGCATTGCCGAATTATGGTTCGAATCTGTAGATGCGCAATGTAAAGCTTACCAAACCCAAGAATATCAAGCCGTTGTGGAAGATGAACCCAATTTATTCGCGATGAATAGTCACTATGTTCACCCTGTCATGGTTGAAAAAATGATTGTTATCAAAGAAACCAAAGGATGTTTTAATGACTAAAAAAATATTAATCATGGGTGCGACAGGCAAAGTGGGCTATGAAGTCGTTAAATACCTACGTTCTCAAAAAATAAAAGTCAAAGCGGTAGTACATCAACACAAAAATGCTGCATTACTTGCAGAACTTGGCGCTGAAACCATTTCTTTGGACTTGGAAAAAACAGAAACCATCGCACAAGCCTTGAATGAAGTCAATAAATTATTTTTACTTATCCCTTCGACAAACAAAGATACAGAAATCCTCATGGCAAAAAAAATTATTGACTATGCAAAGAATATAAATATCGAAAATATCGTTCATCTTTCCGCAATGGGCGCAGAAAATTACCCTACATTCTCACATAGTGATATCGAAAGATATCTTAACGACCAAAATATTCCACACGTGCATTTACAACCTAATTTTTTCATGCAAAATTTTAATACTTTTTATTTAACTCACATTCAACAAAAAAAATTAATCAACATTTATGATGCAGGTACTTCAACCAGCTTTATCGATGCAAGAGATATCGGAGAAATTGCCGCAAAGCTTTTACTGAATAACCATCAGAATGGTAAGACGTTTATTTTAACCGGCTCTCAAGCAATGAACCACCAGCAAGTCGCTGAAATTTTATCGGCTGTTTCTTCACAAAAAATAAACTATACGGCGACATCAGATGACGACACTCGAACAGCTCTACGCGATTGCGGCTGGACGCCAGAAGGCATAGAAAAATTTATCTTGATTATCAAAGGAGTTCAGCAAGGAGAATTTTCACCCATATTCAGCCATGTCGCCGATATATTGGAGCGACCGCTTATTTCATTCGAGCAGTATGCATATGACTATAAGGATTTTTGGCAATGAAAAAAGCCGAACTAATTCCTTTGGAATTGACGAGGCTTATACAAAATGTTTATGAGCCAGCCGGTCTGAAAATAACTTCTCCTGTAGAATGTGAAACTGAAAGTATTGAATATGGAGCATGCCGCTTCGGATTAAATGGTTTCAATATTGTGTTTCGCACAGCAAAAATCACGCCAAAGAAACTAGGTCAATTTGCGACTCTTTGGGAGCGACCTACTCCTAACAGCTCAATTATCCCTCTGGATATCAGCGATAACATAGACTTCGTTATCGTCAGCGTGACAGAAAACGCACACCATGGACAATTCATATTCAGTCAAAAAACTCTCGTTAACCAAGGCATTCTGTCTCACCAGGGCCGAGGCGGCAAATTGGCCTTTCGAGTCTACCCGTCATGGGTTAAACTAGAAGCAAAAGCCGCCATTAAAACCCAACAATGGCAACTGCAAGATTTCTTCCTAACTTCGCAAAAAGAGAGCATTGATCGGTTACGTAATCTGTTGCAAATGCTAGCGCAGCAGTGTTTTGAAGGTCAGCAAATTTGGACATCCAACAGCCACCGTGAATAATGATCACTACGGGATAAGGCCCTTGTCGGCCTTTTGGTAAGCGCAAATCTGCAAATTGCAAAGGATCACTTCCATAGTTGATTCGGTAATCAGCCGGTTGACTATGCAATGCATTGATGTCCGCCGGCGTAAAATGCCACGCTGATTCAGCTGCAGCACTTTCTACCACCATTACGAAGAACTGGATTGGTCAATTGAATAGCCGTATAAATTGCATCTACCACCAATTGTGGTTGTTCCTTTTGAATATAATGCCCACTTCCCCAGGCAAATATTTGCATCGATTTTGGTGAGATTTGAGTAATACCACGTTGCCATTTTTGCCATATTTCTTCACGCTGTTTTGAGTCATGATGATTGGTTGCTGTTAATACTATTAATGGTATTGATGGAAAAGGTTCAGAATTTTTTACTTCCCCGCGACTTTCATCAAATGCGATTGCTTCACGATAATAATTGCTATTTTTTGGTGGATTAGGATCATGAATGTTTTGATCACGGCTGGCTGAATCAATGAGTACTACCGCCGCTATTTCATTTGGATATTTTTGCGAAAAAAGCTGCATATTTAAACCCCCTCGTGAATGCCCGACTAAAATATATGGCGGTTTGATGTTTTCTTTTTTAAGCATAAGCTTCAGTGCATCAACACTATCTTGTGATGATATTGCATTATTTCCAGGTCTTGGATCACTTTTCCCAAGACCTGCTCGATCATAAACCACAACGCGTGAAAATTGAGATATCTGTGGTAAAATAGCATTCCAAACCGTTGAATCATCTCCTGAACCTGAGTCAAATATGACAACCGGCGTGGATTTCCCAAAAGTTCGCATATACATTTGGTACCCATTGAGATCAACACACCTACCGCCACTTATTTTCTCACTTGATGTGATTGAGCAGCCAATAGAGATTGACGGAATAAAAATAAATAAAATTAGTAAAATTAAAATTTTTGCCATAAAATTCTTTTTGATAAAAAGTTCACCACACTAAATATTTTTGAGTCTGATTTACGGATTATCGATCGTTCGATAATACAGCTCTCAATAATATTGAACTAATTCTTGTTTTTCAAGTTTAAATCAGGAATATTGCCCCGTCATTGATCCTACTACCGCACTCAAAATAATCAAAAATCCTTAAATTTAAAATATTACTGACATTCCTGGCAACCTTTTCCTGCCAGACTAACATAGTTTTTATTCTGATACTAACTTATCCTCTTGCCAAGAATAGGCGGGGTGTGTCATGCGATACTCCTGAATATAATTAATCTTATTCTTATTTATTTTATAAAGGCTACACCCTGAAAATATATATGGATTGCCATTTGAAACACAGGAAAAGTCCCATTCTACAAAAGCTATAGATTGAGCATGACAATAATAAAAAGAACGTAATTGCCATTTCTGTATCTTGCTTTCTGCTGCTATCCAATATTGAAACCATTTTTCCACGGCTTCTTTACCATGATAAGTTGGACCATGCGATTCGACTATAATGCAATTTTCTGAAAGAGAAGAAGTGATGAGGGATAAATTGTTTTGTTCCCAACCTTGCATGTACTGCTTCACTAAATTAAAAGCGATGTCTTCTGTCATTCCTTTTCCCTCCGTTTTATGTCAGTCATTGTACGAATGAACAACCTCAAGTTCATATTCAAATAAGTCGAATACCTCGAGCAATAGAGATTTCAATTTAACATGGTTCTTTGTGTTCAATGATCTTTCCGCCAACGTAAATTTCTTCAGAATTATGATATGTCACCATCAATTGACTAGATTTCCCAATAAAATGACCTTGCTTGATGATGAGATTTTTTTTGAAGATCAAGGCTAAAGCGGCAGCAGCGACTCCGGTGGCGGCGTCTTCATTGTGCCCCGTTTTCGGATTAAATGCGCGAGCCTGCAATAACAATGGATGAGTTGATTCAGGTGCGTAAACATAAAGACCGTTGATTTTATTATCTAGACTCCACTGTTTGATCAGATCAAAATCAGGGTGTAATGTTGCTAAAATTTCAGGAGATCTCAGAGGAATAAATAATTTGGGACTGCCTACTGAAGCAACCATCATCGGTAAATCCGTAGAAATTTCACCAATCTCAGTTAAATTGAGCAGTTGTTTTAATAATTTCAAATCTGGAGCGTATGTCGGAACAGGCTCTGCGGACACTTTAATTTGCACAACCTGATGATCTAATTTTATCGCCTGATATAATATTCCAACCGCATTAGATATTGTAATGTGATCGATCTGACGCTGATTCATTAAGAGAAAGACCGCCGCTAATGCACCATGTAAGCATAAATTCATTTCTATATTGGGATAAAAAAATTGCAAGATGGGAATAGAAGAATCAGCTTTCTCTATAAATACGATAACCGGTAATTGCCATTGGTTTGCTAATTTTTGTTTTTCAGATTTATCTCCAGGAAAATTAAAAATAACACCGGCAGGATTTCCAGAATGAGGTAAATCTGTGCAAAAACAGTAAAGTATTTTCATAGAATCTCTCGCAGACAGGGCTTAGAAAGATGCAGTACTTGATACTGAATTCCTGGAATTTCACCATGAATGGTATGCCACAGAGTAAAATGAACGAACTCCCAGCGCTGTGGATCGATAGCTATAGCGGTGGAATGCACACCCGACATGTCGGCGCGCTGATTCAGTATGGTAATGAGATCAGCGATGATAACGGCAGGATCAATGTCGGCTGGAATTTTTTCAATGTGACGAGTAGCTATATTTGGAAAAGTGTTATGCGCCGGCCCTAGCTTACACGCCACACCGGCCCAATTTTGTACCCGGGGCCGGCCAAATGAATCGATAAGTCCGGAAAAGCCACCGCCTCCCCATAGAAAGCGAGTCATACCATCGACAGTCGCCCACAAATAAAAAGGCGCATACTGATTGACGGGTGAATGATCGACGCCACGCTCCCGGATCAAATAGGCTTTAAGGCCGAGACCAGGAAATGTATCCAGGAGAGGCCCTTTTGTGGTTACGCGATGACGAATAATGCCCATATCATAGTCAGCAGGTAAGGTAATGACATATTGCATTGCATACATGATCAAGTCCTCATTAACAATGAATTATTTATCACCACTTTACAGGGTTCCCGGCGCTAAACGACCATTCATCGGTTTGAGTGGTATTGATAACTACCATCACATCTTCAGGTCGTATGCCTGGAGCTTCAGCCAACAGCTGAACTAATTTTTTGTAAAAAGTCTGTTTGATAGCCGTGCTGCGCAACTTTCCGGCAGTAATACAAAACAACACAAAATCATCAGATCGCGGCCCGCCCATATAGTGACGGTCGAACACGAGTTCTTCAGGTTCATGCTGATGGATCACTTGAAAACGATCATCCGGAGGGACTTCAAAAGCATCCACTAAAGCTTGATGTAAACTATCAGAAATCGCCCGTAAATATTCAATCGATTTGCCTTTTAATAAAGAAATTCGAGTCATCGGCATAAAAGATCTCCGGTATTATTTTGACGGCGTTAATGATTTCAGCAGATTAATTGCTGAAACAGCGGGAGGCCAGCCGGCGTAAAATGCTAAATGCGTAATCAGTTCAACCAATTCTTCCTGGGTCACTCCGTTTTCCAAGGCGAAATTCAGATGAAAAGATAATTGTTCCGTGCGATTCAAGGCAACCAGAGTCGCCACAGTAATCATACTTCGATCCCGTTTAGATAAACCCTTGCGTTCCCAAATATCACCAAAAACAACCTCGTCGGTCAACTCGGCCAACTTCGGTGCGATATCTCCCATCATCCGTTTACCTAAATTTCGGTCTTTATTCATAGAACCTCCATAAATGCGTTATAAAACCTTACAAGAGTATACCAGCCTATTATAATTTAAAAAATTGGAAAAATATGACATAATAGTTCAAAAAAATGGGATGATTATTCAATGCGGCGAGTGATATTTGATCTTGAAGTGTTACGAAGTTTTGTGACCGGCATAGAGTTAGGCAGTTTCGCGAAAGCGGCTAACCGGCTGGGACGATCCGCCTCTGCAGTCAGCGCCCAGCTTAAAAAGCTGGAACATCAAGTCGGTAAACCCATCTTACGAAAATCCGGACGAGGAATGGCGCTCACGACCACAGGCGAAATTGTGCTGGGATATGCTCGCCGATTGTTGGCTCTCAACGATGAGGCCACCGCGGCGGTTCGCGATATCGATTTAGAGGGATCGGTTAGATTAGGGATACAAGCGGATTTTGGTGATCGGGTGTTGACCGATATTTTATGGCGCTTTGCCCGAGTGCATCCTAAAGTGAAAATCGAAGCCAAAATAACTCGTAATGCGGAGTTACTGGATCAAGTGACTGCAGGACAGCTTGATTTGGCAGTGGCGTGGGATGTTGGCGTCGGGACTATCCATTTTCAAACGCTCGGTCAGGTTCCTCTGCGCTGGATTGGTTCGGTCGACCATTTATCGATAGCATCTCCCAGTAAAAAAGATCCACTTCCGTTAGTCATGCTCGATGCGCCCTGTTTGATGCGCTCTACTGCCATCAGCGAACTTGATCATGCCGGAATTCCGTGGCGAATCGCTTTCTCCAGCCCTAATTTAAATGGCGTTTGGGCTGCCGTTGCCGCAGGTTTAGGCGTGACGGTACGCACTGAGATCGGCTTGCCAAAAAACATCCGTGTACTGGATACTCACTTGATTGAATTACCCTCGTTGCCGACACTGGGTCTTATTTTGTATCGCGCTGAAACCAAACCGAAGCCTATTGCACAGCGGCTTTTAGATATCGTTTTAGATACACTGAAGCAATCTTGCGCCTCGGTTTTTTGCAAAGATTAGATTTAGATTAGGAGAGTAAAAATGCAGAAAGGCGGATGCCAATGCGGAGCAATTCGTTATGAAAGCGAAGGGCAACCGATTGCTTTGTATATTTGCCACTGCAGAGAATGTCAGAAGCAGTCTGCGTCCGCCTTTGGGATTTCTTTGGATGTGAATCGCTCACTTTCGTATTACTCAAGGAAAACCGAAATATTGGTTTCGCACTACTGATAGCGGTAGAGAACTTAAATGCGCTTTTTGCGCTACTTGTGGTTCACGACTTTGGCATGAATACGAATCTGGTGCTCACTCAGAAACTATTTCAATTAAAGGAGGTTCGCTTGATCAACCACTCGATGTGTCTCAGGCCATTCATGTTTGGGTCTCTCGGAAATTGCCTGGTATTTTGATACCCGACGATGCGAAACAACTTCCCGAAGATGAATGATTCCTATCAATCAGGATTATGTTTTGTCCCATTATCTAATTGGAACATAGCGCCATTGATGTAATTAGCGCCAGGGCCTACTAAAAACAAAACCAACGGGGAAATTTCATTAGGTTCCAAAAGGCGTCCCAAGGGGATTTTGTGAATGAATTTTTTTAGCAATTCAGCATTTTGTGGATTGTCCCAGACTTTCCGTAATAATTGCGTATTCGTCAAGCCGGGGCAAATGGCATTCACCTGAATATTATGCGGCCCCCATTCAATCGCCATGGTTTTGGTGAGTTGATTCATCCCTGCTTTTGAAGCGGCATAAGGGCCGCTTTGAGGTGTGCCATAAAACGTGGAATTGGAAGAAATATTAATGATTTTTCCGCCACCTTGTTCGATCATCCGTTTAGCCATTAATCGTGATAAAACAAACACAGCGCGAAGATTAACTTGATGCATTAAGTCCCAATCTTCAACTTTAAACTCCAGTAATGGAGCACGAATCACTGTAGCTGCATTGTTAACTAAAATATTCCAACGAGGATGGTAATGGTATAATTTTTCAACTGCTTGCTCTATGGCAGCGACATCTTTCAAATCCACTTCCAAGCAATAACAAGGGTAATTCATAGCCTTGAATTGTTCGGCTATTTTTTCCAAACCGGCTTTATTCTTATCTAGCAATGCAATAAAAGCGCCTGCTTCTGCCAGTGTGCGAGCAATTTCAGCGCCAATGTCACCGGCTCCGCCGGTAATCAAGGCATATTGCCCATTTAATACTTTAGCCATTTCCATAACGATCTCCTAATTTTAAATTGAGCCTTCAGCCAAAATATACGCTTACATTAACACATTACTGGGTTAATCGCTTATTTTCTAATGCCTTTATGTAATTTTGGATTCCCCTGATTTATCAATAATTTTTGGGTAATAGAAGTAATTCTCCAATCGACACCGTTATATTCCAGATTAAATAAATATTGCCCATAAGAATGAAAATAATTTTCATCAGCGCCTAAAAATTGTGTATCGAAACGATAGATGCAATAGTTGCATATGACTGAAGCTTTATTATCAATATACTCAAAACGATTAGGTTTTCGGTGTTATGGCGCCCAGTGACCGGTGAGATTGAAACGTTCTGACTGAGAAAAGCCGCAGGAATACTCATTGTATTTCAAGGTTTTTCGAAGGAAGAACGTTTCAAGATCGCCGGTCAATGGGATGGCAGAACACCGAAAACCTAATCGTTTTGAGTATATGTGTTACAGACAAATTAAAAAGATTATGTTGCGTTTTTAGAAACGAATGAGCATCTTTACGTTGCTTCACATACTGACCCGGCAACTTGTATTTTTGGGAAATATGAATTATTATAAAATGCTACACTACATATATTGGAGCAAGGTCATGGGTATTGTTAAAATTTCGGATCAGCTGCATGAAATGGCTAAACAACGGGCCTCCGCCCTCAATCGGTCTATCAACGCCCAGGCGGAACATTGGATGCGGATCGGCAAAATTATCGAAGAAAATCAGGAAATGACCTATCGAGATGTTTGGCAGTTACTTTTGCGAGAAGCAGAAATCGTGCATACGGAAAAATAAATGGTTAAATCTCCGGAAGAAATCGAGAAAATGCGCATAGCCGGGCGATTGGCGGCGCAAGTGTTGGAAATGATTACGCCTTACGTGCAACCCGGTGTTACCACTAGCAGGCTGGAGCAAATTTGCCGCCGTTTTATTATCGAAGATTTACAAGCAATTCCTTCAACCTTAGGCCAACAAGGTTTTCCTGCATGTATTTGCACTTCGGTCAATCATGTGGTTTGTCATGGCATTCCCCAGGATCGTAAGCCGCTACAAAATGGTGATATTCTCAATATTGATGTCACCGTCAAAAAAGATGGCTTTATCGGCGACACCAGCAAAATGTTTTTGGTTGGAAAAACGCCTGCTTATGCACAGCGATTAGTCGAAATTCCTCAAGAATGTATGTATTTGGGCATCGCGCAAGTGAAACCTGGGGCTCATGTAGGTGATATTGGTGAGGTGATTGCAAAGCAAGCTCATAAAAATCGGTTTAGTGTGGTAGAAGAATATGGCGGACACGGTATCGGTCGAGAAATGTGGGAGTCGCCGCATATTCATCATTTTGGGAAATCAGGAACGGGATTAGTTTTACAAGCAGGCATGACCTTCACAATTGAACCCATGATTAACTTAGGTGAACGACACATCCGCACACTCGCAGATGGCTGGACGGTCGTCACTCGTGACCACAAATTATCGGCGCAGTGGGAGCATACGATTTTAGTCACTCCTAACGGCCATGAAATTTTAACGAAGCGGCAAGAAGAAATAAGATCATTATAGGGAGAATAGGGGAAATAAATTATTTGACCAAGCATTAATCCAAATCATCGAGGTCGTCTGTGTGAAAGTAATTTAACTGGATTGACAGTACTGATACAAGTATCCATTATCTTGCTTCTTATCCCTGAATCGCAGATACTAATCTTTCGAGACTCCTTCTTGTAAATATCTTGTTTTTGCAAACTATATGCTACAAGAATAGAGCCCTCTTTCAATAACTTATTCCTTAGTTAAGCGACAGCAACTATATACATTATTAGGGGGGACACAATGCCGGCATACGTACACATCAATCTACGCGTCATCGACTCCGCCAAGCAGGCCGCGCTCGTTCCACGCTTTCAGGCGGCGCTAAAAGAGGCGGGCGGGCAGATTCTGCATTTCGGTCCTGTTGTAGAGATTCTGGAGGGCGATGAAGTGCCGCTGCCGATGGCCGGCGTGTTTGAGTTTCCGACACTCGCCCAAGCGCTAGCCTTCTACAATTCCGAGAAGTATGCGCCGATAAAGGCCGAACGTCGGGAAGCTCAGCAAGCGAGGATGTTCATAGTCGAAACCGTGTGAAGCGCTCATCCTGACCTGAATCTTCACAGATGCCATTGATAGCCTCCCCAAATCAAGGGAGCCACACGATAACCGTGCCAGGCTTGTCAATTTGACAATTCTAAAATGTCAAATTGACAAGCCTGGCACGGTTATTCTTAGTGATGACGCTGATACCATTCAGAAATTGTGCCTACATATTGGCGAAATGGCTATAAGCAAAATTAATATGTTTTCTTTGCAATTAATTTGGCGAATCCTCAATCTGGCGCATCAAGAATGGTTCGATGAAAATGGATTAACCTGGTTAGACAGCGCACCAAAAGATTTATTGGGACATAAATCCGGTAGAATCACGACTCATTATAGTCCCGCAGAGGTTAAAAGCTTATCAGCACTCCAACCCTCACTGTGATTCGTAGCGGCTCCACCAATTCTGTGGCTCTGGCATAAATAAGGACAATCTAACGCGAAGATGGGGGCTTGAAGAAACCACTTAATAGGTTGACTGCATCTGAAATTCTCACAATAATATCAATAAATATCATTTTAAAAATGATATTTATTGATATTATAAATTAAAAAGGAGTTTAGCTATGCCTAAAAATAGCGTCACTTATCTACAGGTCGCCGAGGCCTGCCAATCTTTGCTAGCCGAACAATGTGACGCCCTTCTTGAAACAATGGCAGGCAGAGCAAGATGATATCGCACTAACTGCTATTGACGAGGACTTATCTCAACCGGTCAAACAAGCTATTCTGGCGGAATATGCCCGCAAAATTTCTCAGGTTAAGACCCACTTTGTTAAAAAATTGACAGATGCTGAACAGCAATTTCAGGATCTACAGGCAGCGCTAACCGATACCGAACAGCAAAAGCAGACCATTCAAGCGGAATTAACCGAAACTCAAAATCGACTGATTGAACAAAATATTCGACAAGCGCTTTATAAACAGCGCTTGTCGGATTCTGAAATATCTTTGTTAAACATAAAGGCAATCAGAGTGCTTTTCTTTTTGCTTGTGCTAATAAGAATTAGACGCTAGCAAAGCTTTTCATCGATCAACTCATAAACGATGAAATTCCTGCAGAAGATCTGGAATTGATGAGAAAATTGCGTATCCAGTTAGACCTGCCGGAAAATAAATCTGTAGGCCGTGAACAGAAAAATTTAGACATTCCCACCTCTTCAGCATTAGAAGATACAAGCTCATTTGCCATGAGAAATCCTTATAATTCTGAACTTACTCATGAAATCAGTAAATCTCATCGTCCTATTAGGAATGACACAAGCCATAACGTGAGGCATATCGTTGAACGTATAACAGGCCTTACGGGTAGTTTTTTTGACAGTATAGGAGCAGGAACCAGGAGACATGCTTCAGCGCCAATTCCAGCTACTATTGAACCACGAGCATTTACAAGAACGACTACATCCACAGTTGAGCGTGGACAGGAAGAAGCGACTGCTGTGGGATGCTGTATGATGTAAAATCTGTAAACTTTCATTATCGCTGATGGGTGACGATATTATTTATTTGGAATAGACTTCTACATTTAAAGTTTTTGCTAATTTTTCAACAATATTTTTTCCAGGAAGCGAATAAGCCCAATAGAATAAGGATAGTTTTTTGTCTTTCGGCGTAATTTTTTGAATAGAAGCCAAAAGCGTCTGATAAGCAAGGTCTTTACCACGATGAGAGGGAATGATAAAAGCGGAACAACAATAAATGGTCTCCATATTTTCGTAATTAATTTCTTCTTCTCGTATACACTCTACCAGTTGTGCTTCATTCAGTTGACCATCAATGAAATATTTCATTAAATTTAAAGTACAAGGTAGTATCAATGTAGACCCCACGAGATCATCGTTATATTTAATCAACATCGCGCATTCAGGAATTCGGGCTTTAATCCAGTTATGCCCCTCCTGACGGATGGGCATCTGCTCAGAATCATTCTCAGTATTAAAATAAGCTTCCAGCATTGCCCGCAACAGCTTTCTATCTGCCTCATCAGTTTGATCAGCTTTTAAAAAAATATATTTTGACATCACCGTTTTCTCTGAATTTAAAGCTATTCTAATCCAACAAGGTAGGGATGCGATAGATCACTTAAAACAGTTGCTTCCGACCCGATGACCCTTTATATTCACCGGGTGAAGGGCGTCCTCGATAACCCAGAGAAGGTTTTTATGTCATGTGGGGTCAAGTCTGAAATCTTAAGCAGAAATCCAACCCCGGTATTTCATACAAGTCAGGCCTTCGGCGACTGGGCAGTAGCTATTTTTTATCATTTTGACTATGCTAACTGCAGTTATCCAGGAAGGAAATACTTATGCATATTCACACTGCATCCAATTTTGAAAAAAATTTCGAACAACATCAGATGGTCAACAAAATTTTATCTCAAATCGCCAAAGAAAAATCGAAATCCTTAGAACGCATTAAAAAATTACTCCTCATCCAACAAAATAACGCCGTCATCCATCGCTTTTGGAAAATCCTCGATACCCAATGGCCTCAACACTCGTTTCAGTATGTGGGCTGCTGCCCAGTCTGTGGTTTCTTTGAGCTTCGAGAAGCGCCTCCTCTCTCAATCTCAATGATCCATTTGAACAGGGATTATATATCGATCCTTACGTCACTCCCTGAAAATAGCCTACATTGATTAATCCTCATCACAGATCCCCCTCGTTGAGCTTTTTTTACGTCCATTGAAATCATCACCTTCCCCTGAAATAATCAAAACCAATAGTATCTATCGGTTAAATGATGAAAAGAAAATACACCATTAAACAAATTCTTCTTTCCAATCAAAATTGGCTCCGGTTTTATGAAAAATATAAAGACACTTTGAGAATCGGCATCCTCATAGCCGTGGTTAAATTACTCAGTTGCCGAAATATTGTTCGGGGTTATCATGAATATCATTGCTCAAATCCCGCCTGCACTCACGTCAAATATGTTTTTCATACTTGCAAAAGCAAAGCGTGTTCCTCATGTGGTAAAAAAGCTACCGAAATTTGGATAAAAAAACAAAACAACATCCTGCCCAACACCTCCTGGCAACATATTACTTTCACCATGCCTTGCGAATTATGGGATTTTTTTTGGTATAACCGCTCATTGCTCAATCAAATCTCGCGCCTGGCTGCCCACTGTATCCAAACATTCACCCATAAAAAAAAACTGACCCCTGGTATTTTCATTGCCCTCCATACCTTTGGTCGTAACCTAAAGCGTAATGTACATCTTCATGTTTCAACAACGAATGGTGGACTATCTGAAGATGAAAGCCAGTGGGAAACAGTATTTTTTGAACAGAAAACCTTGATGAAAATATGGCGATATCAAATTATCAACTTATTTCGAGAAGTTTACAAAAGTCAATCACTGATCATTCCTCCTTCTATTCAAAAGCAACTGAATCCCACTTTTACCTTTAACCATTTCCTCAATTTTCTTTACAAAAAATATTGGATTGTTTATTGCAGCAAACCCTCTGCTGATTATAAAAGAAATGTGGCCTACCTGGCTCGATATATAAAACGCCCAGCGATCGCTGAATCGAAACTGAGACACTACGATGGTCAATCTGTGGTTTTTGACTATCTTGATCACACTACCAATACTCATCAACAATGCGAACTCAGTGCCGAAGAATTTATTGCTCGTTTTGTACAACATATTCCCGATGTTGGATTTCGCATGATTCGATACTACGGTTTCCTATCGAATCGGCTCAGAGCAAAATTATTACCGATCGTTTATCGACTCATTGGACAACAAAAAAGCTTGTCCATCATCACATCCCGTTATGCTGAATTAATCGAGAAAAACTTTCACTTCAAGCCACTGGTTTGCATCTTGTGCGGGCAGCCACTTCTACTAGTCACCGTCCAGTTCGGCAAAACCGGTGTCCACCAACTCCTCAAATTACATCGTCCATTGGCGCTTTTGCAAATACCCTAAATTTTAACCACACGGGATCACTTTTTCTAAAATACAAAAGTAATTGTTTTTAATTCAATTCTTCGTCTATTTTTTGTCAATTCAAACTACTGTCATTACAACGCAGAAATTTATCCAATTACAATCCTCATCTGTTTAGTACAAAATAGTTCCATAAGCACTTTGAAATTCCTAAATATCAAGCTAATATTTTTACTATCCACTTCTATCCATTTATGCCAGGCATGATGGGGGTTTAGAAATCAATCTCTTGTTTTAATGCCGATTTTAATTTTTTATATCATGTCTGACGCTCGCTCGTTCTCAGATTTTGCAACTCACACCTTCCTACTTTCTATATTAAATTTGCTCCCTAAAGCTTTCTTAAACCATGCTGGGACTTGATCTGTTCTCATTTCAAGCAAATGACCATCCGTAATCTCTGCTAACCAGATATACTCATGAGTCGAGTTATCAAAAATATAAGCACGGTTAGCGAATTGAATAGCTTCTGCCAGCAAATCAAGAGAGCGTTGATACCGGCTTACAATCTTATCTTCTGGAACAGCATGACCACCCATCTTCACTCTATACCGGACACGCGAAATATTGATAATGGGGTCTTCTGTGGCCACATAATATAAATAAGTCCGATAGCCTCTTGACTGCGCCTTGTGGAGCTGCTCAACTTTATCTGGAAAAGACATCACAGTCTCAAAAGTAAAAGATTTTGAGCATTCAATGAGCTTATAACGGATAAAATCTGCTGCAACTGAAGCAAAATAGGCATTCACTCCCACATTGAAAAAACTCAACTTTCCGTCATTAAAACGCAGATTATGTGCATCATCCCTCAGATCCACTGCTTTTAAGAGTGTAGAATTTATGAAAAAATCCAGGATTTCTTTTTCTGTGGATTCTACTTGGTAACTTTCAAGATCTAGATAATCATAATCCCGAATCTGCTTCTCAATTTCATCAGGATTGATAAATATTCCCAATAGTTCAGGACGAATGATGGATTTAAATGTGCTTTTACCTGAACCATTCGGGCCTGCAAACATACGTAGCCGAAGAATTTCTTCATTCATGGATTTTTTCTAACCTTTGGCCACGAGTGACTAGTGTCGCTGGAAGCAAATGTTTGATGAATTTATGTTTCCCATCAGGAAATACTTCTACCAGGTCACCATTTTCGCTAACAAGAACACTACTACCAGATGCAAGAGCCGCCCAATAAGCCTGCTTAAAGGCTATATCTGCGAGTTCAGGAATGTGTTCTTCCAAAAATAACATGGCTTCTTCACTTAGTGTCATCATTAACCCCTTTGTTTATGTCGCGAATTACTAATCACTGTTTCACTCAAGCCCAGCTTAGTCTCCATATACCTTTAATTGTGTTACTTAAACCTTCTACATAGCTTCTACATGAAATTTTCAGGATTTTGGCAGCAATGCCTAACTAGCTGATTTTATTGATGGGCCGTGCTGGGATCGAACCAGCGACCCGCTGATTAAGAGTCAGCTGCTCTACCAACTGAGCTAACGGCCCCGGGCTTTTGATTTAATGGACATCCTATAATAATTAGTCAAACTCTTCAAGGACAAAAAGGGGGCAATTACCAGGTGTTTTCTGTCAAGCGCAGCAACTTCTGTAAATTCTCACCTGCCGGAGTGGGATTGCTGTGACAGTAAACTTCTATATAACTTTTTAAAATATATTCATATCCAGGCTTTTTTAAAAGTGGCACGATTTTTCTGGCGCGATCAATGTCAGTCTGGACCTCGGCGCTACAACGCTGGAATAAAATAGCTGCCAGAATCGCCAGCTTTGAAGCGCGGCGAGCTGGGCTAGCTTCTTCTATACTCTGTAAACAAAATTGTAAGGCGCGCTCCTTGTCCCACTCCAGCCACTGATAATAAAACGATAAGGCCTGTAAAGCGTCGTCCGTCAGTAAAAACCATATCACCGCAACACAGGACTCGATATTCGCCCATGAACAGTTACCACTGATTTGGGAACCAATGACCAACTTATTCACCCGTTTTAAACCCAGCAAAGCCGGCAATTCGACATCGACAAACTGCTTGGTCTGGCGCTTGTACATGAGCTTTTTAATGAATTCTTTGGTGAGTACGTGCGGTCGCGTAATCTGGAAAATGACGACATTATCAATAAATAAATCATTTTGCGACCGGTCGCATTTCGCCAATAAATTTCCATATTTGACAAATGAAATGGCATGGCCCTCGTAAGCAACCGGAATAATCAATATGTCCTGATCCAGCAGAGCGTTTATCGTCGCGGAATTCGCAGATAAATCTACCTGATATTGCTGAAAACGAATGAGCTGTGCCGCTACGCCAAATGCGTCGATTATCTTTTTAATTAAATCGGAAAAATGCTTTAAATGGCGCGCTGAAAAATTGCTGAGATAATCCTGTAATGAATTTAAAATCACACCGATGGTAAATTCTAAAATGTATCCTTCAAAATCTACTTCGACAAATCGCTGCTCCGGATCTACAATGTCAACGTAACCCTTTAACTCAAAACGATGGCCCAGCAATTTCGCATTAATATAATCAAAAACAAAATCCATACTGGCTCCGGCGTCCGTTAACACCGCGCGTAAATTGCGGTAGCGACGTAAAACCGGCTTAACTAAAACAGGTTCTCCACTCAAAGTATAACCATTGGGGTCTGCCTTATTTTCCAATAATAACCGTGAAAAAGGCACATTATTATTTTCCGCGGTCCAATGCAACGCACTACCGCCCGTTAAGTCACGTAAATTTGCCTGTGCGCCGTGATCCAGCAATAACTCGCCTTTATCAGTATCATTCATAATGGCCGCCTGGATCAGGGGCGTAAAACCATACTCGTCAATAAAATTCAGTTCGGGTTGTTGTTTCAGGGCAAAAGCCAATTCCTTCAGCGTACCATAAATAATCGTATCGGAAATTGACATAATGACAGGCCTATCGCGGTTTCGGCATCGGCGCAGCCGGAGCCGGAGCCAGGCTTCGGATTCATAGTAGGCGCATTTTGGGGAGCCCGCTGCGCTACAGGCTCAGACGGAATGGAGATGTTTCGGGGATTGGGATCTCCCGCGAATTGACTGGAATCCATCAATTCAGGATGGGGCTTAACACGCTGTCGAACCCCGGATTCAAACCCTTCTCCGTATTCCTGACGGGCATTTTCACTTTGAGGTAAGGCCAGACTATTACCGTTTCCCTTGCCAAATTTTTGCTGGCCCTGACGGCGTTTCTGCCTGAGATCATATTCCATACTCTCTGTCGCTCCGTCTGCAAGGTAAGTCTTCAGAATTAATGTGCCCTGTTCAGGATCCCTCAACAGATCGGGTGAACCTGATTTAAGGTGGGCTATCACTGCCCCGGCAGGGGCCGTATCCCCTTCTGAAAAGAACATCCGTTCCAATATGCCGGCCTGGTGGGCGATCACCGGTACCGACTGGCCCGCCACCCATAGATCGACTAAAATGGCATCGCGCGGCACCATGTCGCCCGGCTGGTAGTAACTGTGCCCAACCCGTGCTTCCTTCGAAGCATGTGACAAAGCAGGAACCTTAATCAGTATACTCATGGGAACGAATATACTAGAATTGCAGAATAGATTTCAACCATAAAATGGCAAAACGACGGGAATGACTGCTCAGGTCAATGATCAGCAATTCCCGCCGGGAATAAAATGAATTTACGTTGTTGAAATATTGCAGTAATATTTGAAAAATCATTTTCACAGAAAATTCTCTGCCCGATGGGGGATCGCAAGGGGGAGAGAGCGGAGCGTCTCCCCCTTCATTCCGAGCATCGGCTCCGCCGAGCGGAGGATATAAAAAGGAAGCAATTGCCGCTGTACTCAGCGGCAATTGCTGGAGGTTTTTCTATGCGCCGTTTTATCTTTTCTTTCCTGATTTTATCCCTGATTTTTAATTCGGGGCTGGCCCTTTCTACACAAAATCCCGTGTCCCGGCAAATGCTGGCTATCAGTGACATCCATTTTAGTCCCTTTGCTGATTGTAAAACCGTAAAAAAATGTCAATTGATTGTGGAATTGAATCAGTCTGGCGCTGATCAATGGCCACAATTGTTCTCTCAATACAGCAGTGATAATTTACCCTCTAACGGCCACCCAACTAATTATGCCCTTTTCCATAATCTGCTGGTTCAGATTCAGCAATTGCAACCCGAAAATATTTTAATCCTGGGAGATTTTCTGGCACATCGGTTCCGCAGCCAATACCTTCAATACACACACGACCAGAACCGGGCTCATTATGAGAACTTCGTCCTTAAGACCCTGCAGTATATGACGAGTTCTATTCAGCAGGTTATTCCGGAAAATAGTGCGATTTACCCCGTTATCGGCAATAATGATTCTTACGGCGGCAAAGATTGTGCCTATCCGGATTATTGCAGTATTCCCAATGGCGAATTTCTTAAAAAAACCACGAATGTATGGTCTGGACTTTTCAGACATTCCGCCAATAAAGCCCTGTTTATGACAGATTTCCCCCAGGGAGGCTATTATGAAGTGATTTTACCGAATAGCCATAATCACATTATCGTTTTAAATACCGTACTTTTTTCTACTAAAGCGCAAGGACCGAACGGAGAACAAGCCGCCCTTGCGCAGTTACAATGGCTTCAACAAAAACTCCAGAATATCGCCGACACAAAGGAGAAAACCTGGATTATTTTTCATATTCCGCCGGGAATCGACGCCTATTCAACCGCTAAAAACTTTTTAGGAATTGTGGTGCCTTTTTGGAATAAAGAGTATGTCCAGCAGTTTTCAAATTTAGTCCACCAATATAATTCATCAATTACAGCAGTTTTATCAGGACATGTACACATGGATGGCTTTTTAATTCTGGATATGAAAAATTCTAGCCGTCTCATCGTCGACACATTTGTACCTTCGATTTCGCCAATTTTCGGCAATAATCCTGCTTACAAACTCTATCATTACAATGACGAAGACTTTGAAATCCACGATTTTATTACCTGGTATTTAAATTTGCGTAATGAAAATGGCAAGGAAGGCTGGAAAAAAGAATATACTTTTTCAAGTACATACCAGACTAACGAGGGTCTATTGAGTGGCTACCAAAAAGTAATGGCCAATAAAAATAGTCCATTCACTATAGATTACAGGAATTTTTTTAGCACCAATACCCAGAGTCAACCCATTAATAAAGGCAAATGGAATTTCTACTGGTGCGCCATTTCCTGTTTAAATGTGTACAGTTATCAATACTGTCTGAAGAATTTCAAAAACAGCTAGGGTTTGCTCTATATGACAATTTTGTCATTGCGAGCGCTAGCGAAGCAATCCAGTTCGATGCGTGTGCGAAATCAATTATTTAGTACCAGGCATTGTACTGGATTGCTTCGCTCACGCTCGCAATGACGAATTTGTCGTGTACTGAGAGGGTTTAATTGACAATATATTAGTATTTATTTATATTAAGTGTGACAAGCGATAGTGTAGGTATTGTGTATGATTAATCGATTACTAATATAGGGTTATTAAAATGAAAAGAAAAAGCGGGCAAAACAATAAACTGGTACTGACCGACAGAAAACACTCCGGCCGTTCTCCCATACAGCGAATACCTGAAGCACTTTTGCTTTATATGAGCGAATTCTTAAATAACAAAGATTTCATGAGTATGATCCTGGTCAGTCAGCGCTTCCAAATAATGGCCAAGCAGTGGATGTTGAATTCTTATAAAAAAAAGCTTGACCAGTATGGATATACGCTTTCATCGAAAGAAAAACCTGACACAACGCTTCAAAAAAAACATCGAAATTTAGTTCAAATATGCCAGGGGAAATACTATACATTAGTTGATAAACGGTATGCGGGGATATTTGACGTTCTGGAATTCGGCGATTCCAAATTGGCGATAACCCTTCTTGAACAAAAAATTTTAGATAATGACGGTGTTAACATAAAAAATATCACCGATATGGTCTTTTTTCAAAAAATGCTTTTGGCAAAAGCATTATCATGACAGCGAGAGAGTTGAAGCAACAGGATTTTTTAGATTATTGTTTTAAAAATCTTATTTTAAAGGCGCCTGCTTTAAATCAGGGAAAATACAGCCTGGTAAAAACTGGAGATTTGAATGACATTTTAAAGAAGTTGGAATCGAGTGACGGAATGTCTGTGGAAGCTTTATGGATGTTCGCCTGTGCCTATATCTGCAATCAGGAAAGTGTCTGTAATGAATTTCTCAAAAGAAACTGGCAAAAGACCTGGATTCGACTGGGTGCCGGTTGATGGATTAAAACCGGCCCCTGGCATCTCTTTATTAATGATTGCCACATTATTAGGTTGCATAGAACTGGCTCGATACGTCATGACTGATGATATTGGTTATGAGGAGTTTTGCGCTCAACTTGATTCTTCCATAATGGACGAGCTAAATGAATATTGTACTTCATGGAATGATTTACAAATCAACATTATGGATGCGGCTGCAATGAGCAAAAATACAGCATTTATAGATTACCTGATAGATGAACTGGATTGGGAAGGTGAGAGCACCGAATTGGCTGCATTTTATATAGAGCAAAAAGATTTCAACGGCTTAAAAAAAGTGACAAAAAAGAATAAATTTAATTCTTTGAACGCTCCTGTCCGCCTGGAGGCTGATTATTTTAATTTTGCAATACCCAATGCAGGTTCTGCTCTTTCTCTTTTAGGAATGGCTGTCGCTAATAAATGGCCAGCAGCGATTAAATTATTGATTGATCGTGGCGCATCTCTAAATAATCAGTGGAACCCAGACGGAATTCCGACTTTGATTCCACTAAACGTTGCGATTAATCTGGGATATTACGATATGGCGGCGTACCTGTTTAAATTGGGCGCTAATCCGAATGTCATTGATAATGACAGGTACTCAGAGAACAAAGGTGACGAGCTTGAACCCAGTCCTCTTACCTGCGCTATTCATAAGGGACGTTTAGATTTTATTAAACTTCTTTTCCAGAATAAGGTTTCATTAACCAATGAAACCCGTAATCAAGGTGAAAACTATAGTTTCCCTTTAATAATAGCAATCTATTCAAATCATTTAAATATTGCTGCTTCTATCATAAAGGTTATTGGAGTTGAAACAGCGCTAGCTCAACTATCGAGCGAGCAAAAGAAGAAGAAAGAGCAACCCGAGAACCCGTCAAACCTTTATAAACTTTGGAAATTACAAGAAATTTCCAATGATTTGATGAAAACAAATCCCGTCCTGAAGATTAAATATTTGAAATAATTAGGAATTTTTGAGTAAGGTAGCGATAGCTTCGCCAATCTCGGCAGGCGATTTTACCGTACGCACGCCGGCTGCTTCCAAAGCCGCGAATTTATCCGCGGCTGTGCCTTTGCCCCCAGCGATAATTGCGCCAGCATGACCCATGCGCTTGCCGGAAGGCGCGGTAACGCCTGCAATGTATGACACTACCGGCTTCGTCACCGATTGTTTGATGAATTCAGCCGCTTCTTCTTCGGCGCTGCCGCCGATTTCTCCGACCATCACGATCGCCTCTGTCTGCGGGTCCTGCTGAAATAGCTCTAACACGTCAATAAAACTCATGCCAGGAATCGGGTCGCCGCCAATGCCCACGCAGGTACTTTGCCCCAAACCCAGAGCGGTGGTTTGACTCACCGCCTCATAAGTCAGCGTGCCGGAGCGTGAAACAATACCGACTTTGCCAGGCTGATGAATATGCCCAGGCATAATTCCGATTTTACATGCCCCCGGGGTAATAATACCGGGGCAGTTGGGACCGATTAAACGAGTCTGCGTTCCGGAAATAAACTTTTTAACGATCAACATATCCTGAACCGGAATGCCTTCGGTGATACAGACAATCAATTTAATCCCCGCCTCCACCGCTTCGAGAATGGAATCTTTGCAGTAGGGCGCCGGCACATATATGACGCTGGCGTCTGCGGATGTTTTTTCTACCGCTTCACGAACGCTGTTGAATACCGGTAAATTCAGATGTTGTTCCCCGCCTTTACCCGGAGTCACGCCGCCTACCATTTTCGTTCCGTAAGCAATCGCCTGTTCGGAATGAAAAGTGCCCTGCTTGCCGGTGAAGCCCTGACAAAGAACTTTAGTATTTTTATCGATCAGGATACTCATAATTTTTTTCCTATACTCTGGTTTTGCTCGTGAGTTCGACGATTTTTTTCGCAGCTTCGGCAAAATTCTGGATGGCAACTATATTTAAACCGCTGTCGGCTAATTTTTTGGCTCCTGCATCTGCGCGGTTACCCTGTAAACGCACCACTACCGGGACTTTGACACCGACTTCAGCGACCGCGCTGACAATACCGTCGGCGATTAAGTCGCAACGGACAATGCCACCAAAAATATTCACAAAAATGCCTTTGACGTGGGGATCAGAAATAATAATCTTGAACGCTTCTTTCACGCGTTCTTCCGTCGCACCACCACCGACATCGAGAAAATTGGCTGGTCTGCCGCCGTTTAATTTGATTAAATCCATCGTTGCCATCGCGAGGCCAGCGCCATTAACCATGCAGCCGATATCGCCGTCTAAAGAAATATAATTCAGGTTCCATTGCTGTGCGCGGGTTTCACGATCATCTTCCTGCGAGGGATCGTGCATTAACCGCAATTCCGGTTGGCGGTACAGGGCGTTGTCGTCGAGATTAATTTTACCATCCAGGCAAATCAGGGCGCCGCTTTTGCTGACGACCAACGGATTAATTTCCAGCAGGCTTAAATCACGTTCTACAAACATTTTATATAAACCCATTAAAATATCGGTAAAAGACTGCATTTGCTGGTTAGTCAGTTTTAAGCCGAAAAATAATTCACGGCACTGATAGGGCAATAAACCCAGAGTGGGATCCACTGTCGCCGTTAAAATTTTTTCAGGATTTTTTTTGGCGACCTCCTCAATTTCCATGCCGCCTTCCGTGGAAGCCATAAAGACAATACGCTGTGAAGCACGGTCGATCACCGCCCCCAAATATAATTCCCGCGCAATTTCCGAAGGCTGCTCAATGAGCACCTGGTTGACCGGCTGACCGCGAGCGTCCGTTTGATAGGTGACCAGCCGTGTGCCTAATAACACTTTAACCGCGGCCTCTAAATCCGCTTTGTTATCGACAATTTTCACACCACCGGCCTTGCCGCGACCACCCGCGTGGACCTGTGCTTTGACAACCCAACGATTTCCGCCAATACTGGCGGCGGCTTTGACCGCATTTTCCAGATTCCAGACAACTTCTCCCAGCGGAACCGGTATACCGTATTGTTTCAATAATTGTTTAGCCTGATATTCATGTAGATTCATATATACCTTACCTCGCCATAATTTGAGCTTTTTGGCGCCCAGCTATGGGCCAGATTGAGTTGTAAAAAAACACGAGCATAATACCACTATGTAAGTGTTTTTTACAACTCAAGATGGCCCGTAGATGGGATGCTAAAAAGCTCAAATTATGGCGAGGTAAGGTATAAATATACCTACGGTTAAATTTGCAGTAATAAACGCGCCGGATCTTCAAGCAGTTCTTTGATGGTCACTAAAAACTGCACAGAATCAGTGCCATCAATAATACGATGGTCGTATGACATCGCGACATACATCACTGGCCGCACCACTACCTGACCTTTCTCCACGACCGCGCGTTCGGTGATTTTATGCATCCCCAAAATGGCGCTTTGCGGAGGATTAATAATCGGAGTAGACAGCATCGATCCATAGACGCCTCCATTCGTGATGGTAAACGTGCCGCCACTCATGTCTTCTATGGTCAATTTGTTCTTTTGCACCTTTTCGGCGTATTCACGAATGGTTTTTTCAATGTCCGCCATGCTTAACAGATCGGCGTTGCGCACAATAGGCACTACCAGGCCTCGAGGACCGCCACCGATGGCGATGCCGATATCGTAATAATTGTGGTAAATAATATCATTGCCATCGACGGAAGCGTTCAACACCGGAAAACGCTTCAAAGCTTCTACCACGGCTTTGACGAAAAAGGACATAAATCCTAAACGCACGCCGTAAGTTTTTTCAAAGCGATCCTGATAATTTTTCCTCAATTCCATGATGGGCTGCATATTCACTTCATTAAAAGTGGTCAGGAGAGCAGCCTGATGCTGAACCTCTACCAGCCGCTCGGCGATACGCGCCCGCAAACGCGACATGGGTACACGTTTTTCGCTGCGTTCCCCACCCATTTCGGCAGGAACGGCAGTGCTTTTTGGCGTTTCTGATCTGGATTGTAAATGTTTTTCCACGTCTTCTTTGGTTAAACGTTTACCGGATGCTTTAATCTGGCTGACATCGAGGTTATGTTCAGCGATCATTCGTCGAACCGCAGGACCTGGTTCTTCGCTTTCCCTCTTTTCTGCAGCAGGCGGTGGAGTTTTTTCAGCTCCCGCGGCTTTCTCTATTTTTTCAGGTTTTTCAGCTTTTGCCGTTTTTTCCGTTTTGTCAGTTTTTGTCGCGGCTTTAGCGGCGCCGCCTTCGCTTTCCGTTAAAATTGCCAACAATGCGCCGGCTTTCACCGTTTGCCCTTCTTCAACCAGAATTTTAGCGATCACGCCGGGAGCCGGTGCAGGCACTTCGAGCATGACTTTATCCGTTTCCAGATCCACCAGCTGCTCGTCGCGAGCGACCATATCGCCGACTTTTTTGTACCACTTCGCCACTGTCGCATCCGCGACCGATTCCGGCAATACCGGAACCTTTATTTCTATACTCATCTCAATACCCCTTAACTAAGTACCGACCAGTTTATAAACTTCTCACACCAAAAGCGTTCAAATTCCTTTTCCTCCCTTTGAAAAAGGGAGGTTAGGAGGGATTTATTTAAAATCCTATTCAATCTCATTTCTTTCAAAGGAGAAAGTAACAAAATTATGTGCATGCAGAAAAAGGATTCTCCCAACATTATATTAATACCTCAGCTTCTATACTTAACTCTTTCCGTTGACTATCCAACAAAGACATAGATTCAAATAATGTAAATATCTCAACTGGAATAAATCTTGTCGTTTCGAATGCTTTCAGCAAAGTATCGAAGTTAATCTGATTTGAAAAAGTGTTTATAACTTTAGTTTTAATGTTTTTTCCAGGATCATCCCTCATCCAAGTGGGATAATTTAAAACTAGGCCATTTACGAACCTTACTTGCATTATTTTCTGCTCATTATCCGGGCGATATGAAAGTTTTTTAAAAATAAAGTCGGCAATTTTTTGCAAATCGGCCTGCTCACATGAATTTATTTGACTAATTTCATGATTATCATAGCTGATTCCCGGAATTTGTATAGCACAATTCTGTTGAATTGATGCAGCGTAAATTAATATGGGATCTACCAGGTAATTTTCTATAGAATATCTTCCAATCTGGAAGATATCATTATCCGCATCTGATGGAGAATCACAATCTTTGTCAACAAGACCATAAAAAATTTCACCATCTACTTCACGTAATTTCTTTGTCAATTCAATAATATTTTTAATTTTATTTTTACCGCCACTGCTCTTAGTCGCCTCATGACGTGTCGAAATTGGCAAGAAAGATAAAGGTATTTGTTTTTTTATTTTATTCTCTTTCATCAAAATTTTATAAATACAGTCATAAAATTTCTTATCGTCTTCGTCTTCCACAAAAAAATATTTAGCATTTGTCATCACCCGAATGAAACCGCAAGTTAAAGAAAAGACCGCATCATTAATCGACTCAATTTTTCTTATTTTCGGAGTAATCGTAGTCATTTCAAATAAAGATTCATGTGGGCAGAAAAAGAACTGTACTGGGAGAATGTGTAGTCATGATAACTCTAATACCATGTTTTCCTACAAAATACTCTTTAATAACCTGAAGAAATTGTTTGGCCATACTGGGGTGTAAATGAGCATCCGGCTCATCTAACAATAATAACCTGGGAAGTGCTGCTTTATTTTCAACTGTACATACATAGAATAACGTAGAAATGATAGCCTGCTCTCCTGATGAAAGTTCATCAAAATTAATTTCTTGATTTATTCGAGTATTATGAGGTATTAATTTAAATTCTTCTCTGATTGGAAGTCCAAATGGATTATTAAATTTTAAAGGCAATCCTGATATTTCAATAATCTCATCCAGTAATTCCCAAGGAGCTTTATTAATAGAATTTATTATTTTTTCTTCACGATATCCTTTTGCTTGCAACTCAACTTTATCTATCCAATAATCCATAAAAAGCTTTTCAATGTGCTGTGCTAACGATTTCGGTTCTGGAACGTGTAATTGAGAATATGATTTTTTAAATTCCTCAAGAGATATATCGTTAGGATTTTTTGTATTATTTTGCAAGCATATTCCCAAATATAATGGATTATGCTTGTATTCATTACCTCTTAATGAACTTCTAAAATTCTCATAAAGTTGTTTAACCTCTTGTTGCAATTGGCCTAAATTTGTACCATTAACTTTAGTCATTTTCCATTCATCAATGTACTGTACTAGATTTGGAGGTATATTTCTATACCCTGGATATCTATTTTTCCCTTCTCTTCTTGCACACGAGGATCGCGAGAATTACCAGATAATTTTGTATTAATTAGCTTAAGCAGTTGTGATTTTCCTACGCCATTAGGACCTGTAATTACCGCAAATGGTGGAATATTCGACCACTCAAAATTAGTGATTGATTTATATGGTCCCGTTATTTTTATTTGCATAGTTGGAAATCCAATATAGCACTATGAATAACTCCCAAAACATTAGAAGTAGATGTTAAAACTTGTAAGTTATCAAAACGTAATACTTTCAAATTTAACCCAAGTAAATAATCATCCCGTTTATTGTCATATTTAATCGAACTGTATTCAGAATGTTGGCTTCCATCTACTTCTATTACTAATTTTGCTGAAGGCGCATAAAAATCAACAATATAATTTCCTAGCGGTTTTTGACGATAAAATTGCACTTTACATAATTGCTTCCTTCGCAAGTGTGACCATAATAGCTGTTCAGCATCTGTTTGACTGCTACGAAGCTTTCTCGAATTTTCTTTAAGCATGCTATTGTAGTGCAATATCATATTTATCTAAATATTCCTTATTGTATAAAGATTATTTATACAATTTTCATTTAAAAAAACATCCCATCTCAACTAGAGGACAAATTGAAGGATTTTTTTATATAAATCCCTCCTAACCTCCCTTTTTCAAAGGGAGGGATAATTGTCGTCGGCTTTTTGTGCAACGACATCTTAATTTATTTAGATTTGAAAATAAATTTTTCATTTCAATACTCATTTTAAAGCATCTTCTATCAATGCGATTTGTTGCTTTTTGTGCAGTGCCGAATAACCGCCGGAGGGGGCGGCCATCGATTCGCGTCCAGCGTAGATTAAATTAGCAGATTTTGGCAGACAGGTGACGAAACGATCGTACATGATATACCAGGCGCCCTGATTTTTTGGTTCTTCCTGACACCAAACCACTGTTTTGACGTGCGCGTAAGGTTCTAAAGCCTGCTTTAATTCGTGTTCCGGAAATGGGTACAACTGCTCTACGCGGATAATGGCAATGTCCTGCTGTTGTTGCTCGCGCCTTTTCTCCAGCAATTCATAGTAAACTTTGCCGGAACAGAGAATCACTTTCCGGACTTTTTTGGGTTCCATGCTATCTATTTCGGGAATCACTAACTTTAATTGACCTTTTGATAAATCGTCTAACGTAGAAACGGCCAGTTTATGACGCAATAAATTTTTGGGACTCATCACAATTAACGGAGTGCGGTAAGGCCGCAATACCTGTCTGCGCAAAAGATGGAATATTTGCGCCGGCGTGCTCGGTACAAATACCTGCATGTTTTCCTGCCCGCACAATTGTAAATAACGCTCCAATCGCGCGGAAGTGTGTTCAGGCCCTTCGCCCTGTTGGCCATGTGGCAATAACAACACCAATCCGCATAAACGATTCCATTTTTGCCAGGCGGAACTTAAAAATTGATCGACATACACCTGCGCGACATTGGCAAAATCTCCGTACTGCGCTTCCCATATCACTAACGCATGCGGGTTGGCCATCCCGTAGCCGTATTCAAAACCAATGACCCCGGATTCCGAGAGCAAGGAATCGTAAATATCCATGCGGCCCTGCTCAGGAAAGAGATGCGCCAAAGGCATGTAAGCCTCACCGGTGTCCTGATCAAACACCGCCGCATGGCGATGAAAGAAAGTGCCACGCCGGCAATCTTCTCCGGAAAAACGAATACGACAGTCCTCCGCCAGTAATGTCGCGTAAGCCATCGTCTCGGCATATCCCCAGTCCAGCGCCTGTTCGCCGGCTGTCATTTTTTCGCGGGCCTGCATGATCATGCCGACATTGCGCTGACATTTAAAACCCTTCGGTAACTGGGTGATTTTTTTGCCCAGCTCGAGTAATTTGGATTTTGGTACCGACGTGTCCACCAGAGTCGTCCAGGTTTGATTGATGAAAGGCGCCCAATTCGGCGCCGGGAATCGTTCTTTAAACTCTTCCTGAGTCACCGGGGCCACCGTATGACCTTCGTCGAGCTGGATGCGATACGCTTCCCACATTTGGTCAATGTCTTCGGGTTTACAGACGCCCTGTTTAATTAATTTTTCAGCGTAAACCAGCCGCGGCACGGCGTGGTTATCGATTTTCGCATACATAAGCGGCTGCGTAGCCCGTGGCTCGTCCGCCTCATTATGACCGTGACGGCGGTAACACACCAAATCAATCACCACATCTTTAAAAAATTTCATGCGGTAATCAACGGCGATCTGGATGACTTTAACGACCGCTTCCGCATCATCTCCGTTGACATGCAGGATGGGCGTGTCGATCATTTTCGCGACGTCTGAACAATATCGCGAAGAACGGGAGTCTCGCGGATCACTGGTGGTAAAACCAACCTGATTATTGACAATGATATGAATCGAACCGCCAACGGTATAGGCGCGGGTATTCGCCATACTCAACGTTTCCTGGGTGATGCCCTGGGCGATAAAAGAAGCGTCGCCGTGTATCATCACCGGCATGGCATACGCTTTTTTCGCAGCGCTTTCAGGGGATCCACGTTCCTGGCGCGCTCGCACAGAACCCATCACCACCGTATTCACAAATTCAAGGTGCGAAGGGTTACACATTAACGATAAATGGATATAGCCTGAAGGAGTCTTCATATTTCCGGAATAACCATTATGATATTTAACATCGCCCGTAGTTAAACCGTAATCTTTAGTGCCTTCAAATTCCTGAAATAATTCAAAAGGCGACTGGCCCATAATATTCAGCAAAACGTTCAGCCGTCCGCGATGCGCCATGCCGATGACCACTTCGCGCACGCCCGCGGCACAAGCGCGTTTGGCCAGTTCATCCAGCATGGGAATTAAAGCATCGGCGCCTTCAATGGAAAAACGTTTTTGCGCGGTGTATTTACGTTCCAGATATTTTTCCAGGCCGTCGGCGGCATTGAGTTTTTGCAAAATCGTGCGTTGGGTTTCCGGGCTCAATACTAAATTGGGCAAGCGATTTTCCATGTAATCGCGCAACCATGCCCGCTCTTCTTCGTCAGTGATGCGGGTGTATTCAATACCGATACTTCCGCAATAGTTCCGTTTTAACGCGTCATAAATTTCCCGCAGTGTGGCCTTCTGCGCCGGTAAAACATTCCGGGTTAAGAATACCTGCTCCATCTCTGCGCTGCCCAGTTGATAGTGTTTCAACTCCAGACGAGGGTCTACAGGTTCTTCGTAGCCAAGGGGATTTATTTTGGCATTCAGGTGCCCAAAGCGGCGGTAAGCAATAATCAACTGATCCACGGACTCCTGATGCGGCGCTGCAGACGTGGCGGCGGCCATCCTTGGCTGGCGAGCCAGTTGTCGCAACTGTTCCTGAATCTGTTGATGCGAAAAATCCTGCAGTTGTCCCTGGGGGTAGCCATTCGCCAGGGTATTAAAGTAAGCGCGCCATTCGCCGCTCACCCGATTCGGGTCCTGAAGAAATTGCTCATATAAATCTTCTATATACTCTGCGTTGCCGGCTGACAGATAAGACGTCAGCTGCCAGCTTTGTAAGGTCGGTTTTGCCTTTGACATTTAAATTTACCTTCTTATTTATTCTGTGTGATGCAACATTTCCCGGCGTATTTTCGCGATAGCCTCAGAAGGATTTAGCCCTTTCGGACAAACATCCGCGCAATTCATAATAGTGCGGCATCGAAATGCGCTGTAGGGATCTTTTAAAGCTTCCACGCGCGCGGCCGTTTCAGTATCCCGGGTGTCAGCGATAAAACGGTAAGCGCCCAGCAGGGCGGCCGGCCCCAAAAATTTCTCCGGATTCCACCAATAAGAAGGGCATGAGCTGGTACAGCACGCGCATAAAATACATTCGTATAAACCGTCCAGTCTGGCGCGCTCTTCGGGAGATTGTAAACGCTCGGTGGCCGGCGGTGGATTTCTGTTTTGCAGATAGGGTTTCACTCGTTCATATTGATCAAAAAACTGTTTCATATCGACGATTAAGTCGCGAATAACGGGAAATCCCGTCAGCGGTTGTATCACCACCCGGTCGGGTAAATCGTGGAGTTTGGTCTTGCAGGCAAGGCCATTTTTGCCATTGATGTTCATGCCATCGGAACCGCAAACCCCTTCGCCACAGGAACGGCGAAAGCCTAACGTCGGATCCTGGGTTTCCTTGATGGCTTCCAGGGCGTTCAGCAGCATGGCGCCGATAATCGTGGAAACATCGAGGGTATATTCCTGTAAGCGCATGGGTTGGCCGTTTTCAGGATCAAACCGGCAGATTAAAAAAGTCATTTTTCGGGATGGCTTCTTCGAGCTCATAATTTTTCTTCCCGTTCTTTGAGTCTAAAGGGTGGAACATATTTAGGACTTTGATTGACCTCTCTAAATCCTAAACGTCCATCGATAAAATATAAAGAATGTTTTAACCAGTTCACGTCATCCCGTTCAGGATAGTCGTAACGCGAATGCGCGCCCCGGCTTTCCTGGCGTTTGGCGGCACAGACGGCAGTGGCAAGAGCGGTGTCCATTAAATTATCCAGCTCCAGCATTTCAAACCGGGAAAGATTAAATACTTTACTCCGGTCTTTTAATTGCGCGTACGGCAACCGTTCTGCAGTTTCACGGAGTTTTTGCAGGCCAGGCTCCATGTGCGCTTTATCCCGAAAAACACCAAAATTATTTTGCATGATCTCACGCATCTGCCGGCGGATGTCAAAGGCATCTTCCGTGTTGGCTGGATTTTCCCAACGATCCAGACGCGCCCGCACGCGATCCAGTTCAGCAGGGTCGTGATCGGATTCGCCCAGACCTTCGCGCAGGGCTTTTTCCAAATGTAATCCAGCGGACCGTCCAAAAACAACCAGATCCAGTAGGGAATTAGTGCCTAACCGGTTAGCGCCATGCACGGAAACGCAGGCGCACTCGCCTGCCGCGTACAAACCACTGACCACCTGATCCCGTCCCAAGGCATCCTGAGTCAAGACCTGGGAATGAATATTGGTGGGAATGCCGCCCATAATATAATGCGCAGCGGGCATTACCGGAACCGGTTCTTTAATGGGATCGATATTGGCGAAAGTCATCGCCAGCTCGCGGATGCCCGGCAAACGCTGCCGGATTATATCCGCACCGAGATGATCCACTTTAAGCAGAACATGATCCTTCTCGGGTCCGCAGCCATTACCGGCCAGTATTTCCATAATGATGGAACGGGACACCACGTCCCGGCAATCCAGATCCTTGAGATGCGGCGAGTAACGTTCCATAAAACGCTCGCCTTTGCAATTCAACAAATAACCGCCTTCGCCGCGCACGCCTTCACTGATCAAAGAACCTACCCCGGCGATCGCCGTGGGATGAAATTGCCAAAATTCCATATCCTCCAATGGAAAACCTGCCCGCAAAACCATTCCAAAGCCATCGCCGGTATTGATATAGGCATTGGTGGTGTTTGGAAATATCCGCCCAGCCCCGCCGGTAGCCAGTATCGTCGCTCTGGCTTTGAAAAAAACCGTTTCTCCCGTTTCCACGGAGATCGCCACCACGCCCGCGACGCCGTTTGCTGCGTCTTTTACCAAATCCACCGCGTACCATTCGCTATAAAAATGGGTTTTAGCTTCCAGATTTTTCTGAAACATGGTATGCACCATGGCATGGCCGGTGCGATCCGCGGCGGCGCAGGTGCGTTTGGTGGGTTCACCGCCGTAATTTTGTGTGTGGCCTCCAAAGGCGCGCTGGTAAATTTTGCCATTATCCAGCCGGGAAAAAGGCAGACCCATGTGCTCCAACTCATACACTGCGGCGGGTGCGTTTTGACACATATATTCAATGGCGTCCTGGTCTCCCAGATAATCCGAGCCATTAATGGTGTCATACATGTGCCATTCCCAATGATCTTCGACCACATTGCCCAAAGAGGCGGCAATGCCCCCCTGTGCGGAAACCGTATGAGAACGGGTCGGATAAACTTTGGAAATGACCGCGACTTTAAAATTAGACTGCGCCAATTGCAAGGCCGCTCGTAAGCCAGCCCCACCCGCGCCGACAATCACGGCATCGAATTGTTTTTGATTCATGTGCATATTTTAAACCAGAATTTCCACGCCCCAGAGGAGGTAAGCCACCAACAGGATGATCACTAATGACTGCAATACAAGACGTAACACCGCTTTCTTAACGTAATCCGTCAACACGGTCCATAAACCGATCCATGCATGCCAGAGAACCGCTACCAAAACCACTAACGTGGAGATTTTCACCAGGGCGCTATCGAATAAATGCCGCCATTGGGCAAAATAGAGAGGCTGATTTTCCAACATATAAAACAGAATAAACAGCATGTAAAGGCCGATGACAACGGCAGAAATTCGCTGTACCAGCCAATCGCGCAAGCCGGTATGGGATGTTTTTACGACCATATCCAGATTCCTGATAAAATAATAATTGATGCCGTCAAAACCGCAACGAGCCAGGCGCTTTTCCGGGCGCCGGCAAGAGTTTCGCCAATGCCTATATCCATGAGTAAGTGCCGAATACCGGCAAAAAAATGGACAAATAATGCGGAGATGATCACCCACACCACCCATCTCATGATCGTTCTGGTCAGGTGCGAGGAAATGTGATCGAAACTGTCCTGAGAAATAAGGGATTGACTTAAAAGATAGAGTAAAATCGGCAATCCCAGGAAGAGAACGACTCCTGAAATTCTATGTAAAATGGATATAATCGCAGGGACCGGAAATTTGATCCGCCACAAATTCAGATAAACCGGTCTGGTCGCCTTCACAATAAAGGTCCTTGTTAAAAATTTCTGTTATTATATTATCCTTATCCTTAAAACACAAACTCTGTACTTTAATTGCCCGGACCTTATGCCGAAAATTTTCTTTATCTCTGACCTGCACTTATGTGAAGCCGAACCACGGATAACACGGATTTTTTTGAATTTCCTGCGACACCAGGCGCGGCAAGCCCAGGCGCTATACATTTTGGGTGATTTATTCGAAGCCTGGGTGGGAGATGATGATCTTTCGCCTTACAACCTGACGATCATCCAGGCGCTGCGCGAGACGACGGACAGCGGGTTGCCCATTTATTTTATGCGCGGTAATCGGGATTTTTTAATCGGCAAAGCGTTTGCACAAAGAGCTGGGGTGCGTTTACTCGCCGATACGGCTGTCATTGATCTTTACGGTGTCAGTACTTTGCTATTGCACGGCGATAGTTTATGCACTCTGGACAAAAAACATCAGCAGTTACGCCTCATCACCCTCAATCCATTGTGCCAATGGCTGGCGCTACGTCTGCCGCTCTGCTGGCGCAAACGTATCGGCGCATGGATTCACGCCAGGAGCCGGCAGCGTCTCCGGCGTATCGCCGATTATATTATGGACGTTAATCCGCAAACGGTGACGCGTGTTATGCAATCACACCAAACGCTGCGACTGATTCATGGGCACACTCACCGCCCCGCCATCCATTCCCTACCCGACGGCGAAAGAATAGTGCTGGGCGCCTGGCACGAAGCGGGCAGTGTTCTAATCTGTGATTCACAGCAGGAGGGCTGCCGGTTGCAGACCCTTACGGATTGATGATCTCTAGATCTTACTTTGGTAATTAAAAGGCGGAAGCCTTTTTCTTACACATTTTTTTGAACTTAAAAAAACGAGTTTTTTGTACTCCAGAACACTGCCCGTTCCTAACCTGAACCCTCGATCCTTAATTTGTTGATTAACATTTTGTTTGTAAAATAATATCTGAGCATGACTGGCTGCGGCGCGTATCGCGCTGGAATAAGAAGGGTTTTCTTTGCAAAAAAAAGTTTCCATATCTAATTTGATTCCTGGATAAATTTTCTGGATCGCCTGCGAAACCTCGGGGACGTTGAGACAGGAAAAAAATTCATACAGGGAATGTCCTCCTTCCAAAGCATGTAACATAGATATTATTAATTTTAGGTAATAAATAAAAAAATCTTTATCCAGAGATTGGGATTGCTGAATACTGGCTAATTCATAATAATAAACAATATAGATTCTGACTAAACATAACATAGTGCCCGAAATAGAATTAACAAATGGATGTATATTTTTAGAAAATAAATCCCTGGTGAATGGCAAATCGGCATCATCGTAGGTACTGTGATCCGGGCAGCGGTTTTCTATAAGAGGATTGGTGTTATCCATACCAATCGATGGGGCGAAAAACGGCGAAGGATCCTGACTCCGCAATATTCCAGATTTATTAGAGAAAATAAATGCAAGATCTGAGCGCAAAAGAATAGTTTGAATAATTTTTGACGAAGCTTCGAGTAGCCTCTTTTTTTACCGGACTCTTTGAGTCGCATAATGGTAACCCCTGTCTATTTACATTCTGCATAAGAAAAGGCTTATTTTTATCCCTAATAATTTCCCAATTATGGATCAGAAAGGCGGAATTTTTATCGGTAAGAATGACAGCTTCTTTTTGTTTAATTTCATTTATTTTATTTTGGTCAAAATCTTTTATTAAAAACAAATCGCATTGAGAGGATAAAATACTATTCGGCTTTACTGCAATGAGCGACCTACTACCGCGAGAATAGATCCCTTGACCATAAATATCAAGTAAAGACATCTTCATGTAATGACCTGTTAATGGATATCTTACGGACCCTTCAACTACCTTAAATATTTTCTCGATATTCTGTTTTTGTGAAGCTAATTTTTCCGGGATTAGATTGGCTATTCTTTGGTAAGCATAATGTTCAAAGTTGATATGTAATTTAATAAAGTTATCTAATTTTTCACAAAATTTCACGAGTGGAATTAAACTTTTCTGTTCCATTAAATTCTGAAAGAGTAAAAAAGATATCTGGGTCTCAGCCATTCTTCGACTGCTGTCATTATGAAGAGAACGATGATCTGTGACAATTTTTTGCAATATATACTTAAGCTCTCTGTCTTTATATAAACAGCCAAATCTGTTAACTATTCTAATCAGCTCTTCTGTCGACAAACCGGTTAAATATTTATTTTCCATTGCCATAATTGCCGGATTCACTTTGGAATCATGACCCAGGATTGGATCATGGTGAAGCTTATTAAGAATAATTAAATGTAATTGAGCCGGTGTGAATCCCTGAGGATGATTGTAGCCATTTTTTGGGTATTCTATTTTATCCAAAGCATCGAGAGAATATTTTAAATACGCGTGAGGAAACGTGATAATTCCTTCACTGTTCAAACTGATGGCCGCAACACTAGCAAAAAGATCGAATTTTTCAACTATGAATACATCACAGTATAATAAATTACAGAGCCATTTTTCAAATAAGGCATAATTTAAAGTGGTATCATCAAAGGCTCTTTTTTTTTCAAATTTGATAAAGCAGGCGGCCATCAGTAAATTTTTAAATTCATCTTTTTCAACAAATTTATTAAGAATTTCATTTTTTAAAAAACCTAAAATTTGATTTATTAATAACGAGGCGGAATTCTGGCTTCGAAAAATATAAGTTAAAAATTCGGAAATATCCTGCGGGGGCAAACTATCGGCAAAATCTTTGGTATTTGGTTTTCTGGACATTGATGATCTCTCTTAATTCTCGTTATTATAATCTATAACTCTTTTATTAAGGAAAGATTAAAACTATCAAGTTTCCAGAGGAGACACTCTGTACACGACATTTTTGTCATTGCGAGCGTGAGCGAAGCAATCCAGTTCGATGCGTTTGTAAAATCAATTACTTAGCACTAGGCCTTGTACTGGATTGCTTCGCTCACGCTCGCAATGACGAATTTGTCGTGTACTGAGGAGGAGACGACGCCTATTTTAAATTTCGCGCCTGCAACATCAAATCCTTCATCTTTTTAACGGCGGTTTCAATGCCACAATAAACAGAATGAGCAATAATACTATGGCCGATATTGAGTTCATGCATGGAGGCAATGGCGGCGATGGGCGATACATTCTCATAGTTAAGACCGTGGCCAGCGTTGACGATTAAACCCAGCCGGTGCGCTGCTTCCGCCGCCTGCTGGAGCCGGATTAACTCCCGCCGATATTCTTCGGCGTTTTTGGCTTCGGTGTAGGGTCCGGTGGTTAATTCCACAACCGGTGCGCCGCAGCGTTTGGCGGCTTCAATTTGTTGAAGATCAGGGTCAATAAATAAAGAGACTTCAATACCGATAGCGGCCAAACGTTCGCAGGCGCGGTGAATATCCGCTTCCTGTGCCAGTACGTTTAACCCGCCTTCGGTGGTCAGTTCGGCTCTTTTTTCGGGAACAAAACAACATTTTTCAGGTTTTAAAATTTCGGCTATCCGCAGGATTTCTTCAGTGACGCCCATTTCCAGATTGACAGGCGCCTCGATGGTTTCTTTCATCTTCCAAAGGTCAGCATCCTGAATATGGCGGCGGTCTTCGCGTAAATGCAGCGTAATGCCATCTGCTCCCGCTTTCAGCGCCATGACTGCCGCCGTGACCGGATCAGGATAATCAACACCGCGGGCTTGACGTAATGTCGCTACGTGGTCTACGTTTACGCCTAAACAGATGGAAGACTTAGTCACTGCCATGTTTTGCCTCTATATAAAAAAATTTTCGCAGAAAATTCTCTGCGCGATGGGGGATCGCAAGGGGGAGCTGCGCGAAGCGCTCCCCCTTCATTCCGAGCATCGGCTCTGCCGAGCGCAGGATATTATTAACTCACGACTTTTTAGCGGCCTTGTGCCTAAATGCTGCCGCAGGGCCAGGCGCATCAAACGCTTTGCCGCGGCCAGGTCCTCAGGATTCTCCCACTCCTCCGTTTGCAACGCTAACAGACTGCGCCCGGAAAAAACGGATTCTCCCACATCCCCCGAATGCTCGCAATGCAAAAATCCCTGATCGGGTACCCAGCGGTAGTACTCGTGCGCGCGCACCTGAAAATTCAGCCCATAACCTAAGTGGTCCAGCAACCGCTTTTCAAAGCGCCGCAAAATAACTTCCACTGCGAGTTCCCGCGCAAGAGAATCCGCCTGACACGCCATTTCCAGACCCTGCAACGCTGTCTGATAGTCTGCGAAAATTTCCGGATACGGATCGTCGCGCGCCAGCAACCGCAATAATAATTCATTCAGATAAAAAGCGCACAATAAAGCTTGCCCGGATAGCTGACAAGGTAAACCTCGCAATTCCAGATGATTAAGATTCATCAATTCATGCCGCCCGCTCCACGAAGCCAATAACGGCGTGAACAGTTGACAGTAGCCTTTATAACGCGATTTCGGGCCCCGAGCGCTGCGCGCCACCGCGGAAAACCGGCCATGTTGTCTGGAAAAAAAATCCACGATCAAACTACTGTTTTGATAAGCGCGGTAATGGAGGACAAAAACCGGCTCTAAAAATACACGCGAAGTCATTAATCGTAGCCTAATTGACGCAAAGATCTTTCATCGTCTGACCAGCCACTTTTCACCTTCACCCACAACTTTAAAAAAACTTTTTTATCTAAATATTTTTCCAAATCCAGACGCGCTTTTTGACCGACGGTTTTTAAACGCTCGCCGTTTTCACCAATAACGATGGGTTTCTGGCTCGACTTTTCTATCCAGATTATCGCCGCAATTCGCGCTATTTTAGGCTCATCTTCGAAGGCGTCAATAGTGACCGTCAGCGCATACGGCAACTCCTGGCCTAACAGACGCATTAGTTTTTCCCGTACGGCTTCGGCGGCAATAAAACGATCACTACGGTCGGTCAACTGATCCGCTGGAAATAAATGCGGCTGTTGCGGCAGACAAGTGCGCAGACAATTTTCCAGCTCATTTAATTGATCCCCGTTTTTTGCGCTCATGGGAATGATTTTGAAAAACGGATAACGTTTCGCCGCAGCGGACATATAAGGCAAAAGCTGGGACCGATCGGCCAATTTATCAATTTTATTCACGGCGAGAATAATGGGCACGGTCAGGCGGCTTAATCGCTCCAGCACCCAGCTATCCTGCTCGTCCCAGCGGCGCGCATCGACCATAAACACCACCACATCCACATCGTGCAGGGCATTTAACGCCGCACGGTTCATGTAGCGATTCAAGGCCTGGCCCTCATGACTATGCAATCCTGGAGTGTCGACATAAATAAACTGCGTATCTTCCACCGTTTTCAGTCCAAGAATGCGATGACGGGTGGTTTGCGGCTTGCGTGAAGTAATACTGATTTTTTGACCCAGCAAATGATTTAATAATGTCGATTTCCCAACGTTAGGGCGACCGATAATCGCTATATAACCCGTATGTTCTGTCGTCATGATGATAAATCCAGATAATGGCGGGCCGCTAATTGCTCGGCTTTGCGGCGGCTGGTGCTGGCGCCGGTCGCTTTGTGCGGCAAGCCGTCGATCTCGCAAGTGACTTCAAAAATTTGTTCGTGAGGCTTGCCGCTGATAGTCGCGGTATAGGTGGGCAGAGGGAATTTGTGCGCCTGCGCCCATTCCTGCAAGTGACTTTTCGCATCCTTGGCTGGATGCATGTCACTCAATTCCTCTAAACGCTCTCCATACCATTTAAATATGCATTGTCGGCAAGTTTCTAAATCACGGTCGCTGTCCAGATAAACCGCGCCGAGCAAAGCTTCCAAAGTATCGGCCAAAATAGACTCGCGATGCTGGCCGCCGCTTTTAGCTCGCCAGGACCAAGCCTGACATAAGTTCCCAGCTCTAATTTTTTCGCCAGCTCCGCGAGATGCACGCCACTGACCAGGATAGAACGCATTCGGCTTAACTCGCCTTCATTGGCGTGCGGGTGATGCTGGAATAACGCTTCCGCTATAACCACGCTCAAAATCGCATCGCCTAAAAACTCCAGACGCTCATTGTTGACATCTCCGGCGCTGCGATGACTTAAGGCATGATTGAGCAATGCCGGGTCATTAAAGTGATAACCGATTCGATTTAATAACGGCGAAAAATCCCGGGACATCCTCAATGCACTCCCTTGCCCAATCGATTCCAGCGTATTTTGTTAACTCCGCTGGCGTTACCGTCCCAACTCATAAATGTCCAGAACGCCTGACCAATGAGGTTTTCTTCCGGCACAAAACCCCACATGCGGCTATCGCCGCTATCATCCCGGTTATCGCCCATCGCAAAATAATGTCCGGGAGGAACAACGACGTCAATGTCCTGGGTTTCACCGCCTTCAGGATGTACATAAATTTTATGCTTGATACCGTCCAGATCTTCTTCCATCAGATTTTCCGGAAAATAAACACCGTGTTCGTCGATGTAATGCGTCGATTCCAAAAATTTTTGTTTGGCTTCGACGCCATTTATGTAAAGCACTTTATTTTTATATTCAATGTGATCACCAGGGACGCCGATAACGCGCTTAACAAACGTAATACGGGGATCAACCGGATAACGAAATAAAAATATCTGCCCATGTTTGGGTTCGCTGATTTTCACAATTTTGGTGTTGAGCACCGGCAAGCGCAAACCGTATTCGTATTGCTTAACGGCGATGAAATCACCAGGCATTACCGTGGGCGCGAGGGAACTGCTGGGTACACGATAAGGTTGCACGATAAAGGAACGAATGATCAGCACCAGCAACAACACCGGAAAAAACGCCCGCGCGTACTCGATGATCATCGGCTCTTTCTGGTTCGCGGCATGGCGCTTTTTCGCCCAAAATAATATATCGAGCAAAGCAATCACGCCGGTGACGATAACCGCCAACGTGAGATAGAATGTAAAATCAAAAATAATCATTTCGTACTCCTGATATTTGAGCTTTTCCAAACTCCGTCAATATTTCCCGCCGTCGCCAAGGGTTCGCATAGGCGTCAGTTTAAGAATTTTTTTCCAAAAAGACGCCGTCATTGCGAGCGCCAGCGAAGCAATCCGGTACAGAATTTCTACAAAGCTCGTACTGGATTGCTTCGCTGACGCTCGCAATGACGATACCGAAAATTTGTTCGCGATGACTGTAGTCATTCATCTTTAATCCTTACCTACTTTCAACACGGCTAAAAAGGCTTCCTGGGGGATTGAAATTTTGCCCACCTGTTTCATGCGTTTTTTACCGGCTTTTTGTTTTTCCAGCAATTTGCGCTTGCGGCTGACGTCGCCGCCGTAACATTTCGCGGTGACGTCTTTGCGCAGCGCCTTAACGTTTTGACGGGCGATGATTTTTACGCCAATGGCAGCCTGAATCGCGACGTCATACATTTGCCGGGGAATGAGCTCTTTTAATTTTTCCACCAGGGCATTGCCGCGGGTAAAAGCATGTTCGCGATGCGCGATCATCGTCAGGGCGTCGAGACGCTCGCCGTTAATCAGAATATCCATTTTTACCAAATCTGCGCGGGAAAAATGACTGAAATTATAATCCAGCGATGCGAAGCCGCGGCTAACCGATTTTAGACGGTCAAAAAAATCCAGAACTATCTCATTCATGGGAATTTGATATTCGAGTGAAACCTGTTTGCCGACGTACTGCAGTTTTTTCTGCACGCCCCGGCGCTCCATCGCTAATGTCATCACCGCGCCCAAATATTCGGACGGCACTAAAATATGCACGTCGGCAATCGGCTCGCGAATCTCACTGATTTTACCAATATCAGGAAGCTGGCTGGGATTGTCGACGTAAATAATTTCATCCTGTTTAGTCAACACTTCGTAGATAACCGTGGGCGCTGTGGTAATCAGCTCTAAATTATATTCGCGCTCCAGACGTTCCTGTACAATTTCCATGTGCAACATGCCCAAAAATCCGCAGCGGAAGCCAAAACCCAGCGCTGAGGAAGATTCCGGTTCATAAAATAAGGCGGCGTCGTTGAGTTTTAATTTGGCGAGAGCTTCGCGAAAGGATTCATAATCATCGGCGCTGATGGGAAATAATCCGGCGTAAACCTGCGGTTTTATTTTATTAAATCCTGGCAGGGGCTCGCCCGCCGGACGTTTGGTGTGTGTCAGGGTATCGCCCACCGGTGCGCCGAAAATATCCTTGATGCCCGCCACCACAAAACCGACCTCGCCTGGGTGCAAAGCGTCCAAAGGCGAGCGTTTGGGGGTAAATACGCCGACTTCATCGACGAGGTGATCTTTACCGGTGGACATCACTCTGATTTTATCGCCTTTCTTTAAAACACCGTTCATGATCCGCACTAATGAAACCACGCCCAAATAGCTGTCAAACCAGGAATCTATAATTAAGGCCTGCAGCGGCTCCGTAGGGTCGCCTTTCGGCGGTGGGATGACCGCTATGAGTTGTTCGAGCAGGTCGTGAATACCAATGCCCTGTTTGGCGCTTACTTTGACGGCGTGCAGCGCTTCAATGCCGATGACTTCTTCAATTTCCTGCATCACGCGCTCGGGTTCAGCCTGCGGCAGATCGATTTTGTTAATGACCGGCAAAACCTCCAGTCCCTGCTCCAGCGCGGTATAACAGGTGGCGACGGTTTGCGCCTCCACACCCTGTCCCGCGTCGACCACCAGTAATGCGCCTTCGCAGGCCGCCAGGGACCGCGATACCTCATAAGCGAAGTCGACGTGCCCCGGGGTATCGATAAAATTGAGCTGGTAGGTCTGGCCGTTTTTAGCCGTATAATGGAGGGTAACGCTTTGGGCTTTAATGGTGATGCCGCGCTCGCGTTCAATATCCATAGAATCAAGCACTTGCGCGACCATTTCCCGCTCGCTCAATCCCCCGCAAATCTGGATAAGCCTGTCCGCCAGGGTGGATTTACCATGGTCGATATGCGCGATAATGGAGAAATTACGAATTAAATGCTGAGGCGTTGGTTCCATAGCCAGCATATTAACAAATTGTCTCAGTAAAGCAATGACTCTTGTCAGCAAGGCATTCCCGGATAACCTCCCGGCACATGGTGCAATGTGAGTTAAACGCGGTTTTAAGCCTGAAATTAATATTCTATTAAGATTAATAATGTAATATACAGTATCGAATACAGGTTTAATTAGTTAATAGAAACAGGTTTATAAGATATGCGTAAAAGAATACCAGTTGATAGTTTAGTTCAAAATTTTATAAAAGCTGCTTTTGATGGCGATCTCGCTGAAGTCCAGAGGATGATAGAGGAGAAAAAAGTAGATATCAATGCTCAATTGCCAAATGGAGACACTGCTTTGCATATGGCGACTCAAAAAGGTGGATGTGAAAGGACAGCACATAAAGAAATTATCCAGCTATTGTTAGATTCTGGCTCTAATATTGACATTCCCGGCTCCAATTCGATAACGCCTTACCAGATGGCAAAAACATCTACTAACAAAGTTTTAGATATTTTTGACAAGCATATACAAAAGGCTACTCAAACCCGTAAGGAATATTTAGAAAAGACAGCGGAAATTTTAGAATCGTCATTAACAGAAAATAAGTTTCAAACAGTAACTGTTTCTGAAAATAAATTAACCGTAGGTTTTTCTAAAGAAATTAAACATGAGCCTCACAAAATATCACTTCACATCGATCTTCCTGCTCCTGTGCCTGAATCAAAAATTAATCCGGCAGCGGGGATACTCGAAGAATTATTAACACTTTCTGTTGATGATGAAATTGTGCAAGCCAGCAATGCCATTTTCCAAAAAATTGATTTTTCCTATGTTGATTTAGAAGGAAAGCCTGCCCAGAGAATTACCGTGCGTTTGGCTGGTGATATTGAAAGTAATCCCGCTAAAACTCAAAAATTGTTAAATTTTATTTATGGACTTACCCCCTCGCATCAGTCCAGCCGTCCTTCTATAAAATTTGATGATTTGACGTTGGATAAAACTCCTTTATTTAAAGAATTGAAATTGTCATCTCCAGAACATATAAAAGCAGTTTCCACATTAGACAAATTATTACAATCCTATCTGGAACTTTTATATGATAAATCAGATACCATAAAGAAAAAATTTAAGAGAGATGGCTCTCCACTAGACGATAAATCCAGTGTTCAAGGTGAGGTTAAAATTAAAGAAGGTCCAGAACTGGATCGTCTGATGGATCATAAAATGACACGATTTCTGTTAAACATTCTCAGAGAAGATCATTTTCCGAAATCGAAATTAGATCAATTCGTAAAATTCTTTGAAGCGAATAAAGATCGTTATTTTAAGACCCCTTCTCCTTCGAGGTTCCCGGCATTATTCAAGCCAACCAATGTCAGGAACGAAATAGAAAACTGCCTGAGTAAATTGCCAAAAGAAGAATTCCCAACGCCGAAATTTAATTAATCTTTTGGTGCTGAAGGGCGAAGAATCGATCACACGGCGGGGCGGAAGGAATTAAGAAATTAAACACTTTGATTCTTTCAGGACTGGCAAGGGCCGGGGTGCTGGATTTTGCTTTTTCTCCGGCAATAATTCCTCTGGACTATTTTTAACGACATCGCATTCCCGGATCTTCTGAAAAATTCCAGCATTCACGGATAAGGAACCGACTATCGACTTCCAGCCCTGGAAGCTGATTTTTCTGGTTAATAATGAAAATCTTAATAAATTTTGAACCATCTTATTTTGCAGTTCAATTTCGTAATCATCCGCATTTGAACTGAGCAGTCTGGGTAGGTCTTTGCCCCGCAGCGGGACGTAAAAAAGTTCTGTGTTTGCGCAAAGAGAACATTCTTTAATAATCTTTGCTAAAACTTTATTAAATTCCGTTAAATTTTTAATCCTGATTTCCTGTGGCGACCCCTCCGCGTGAATATACAGAAGTTTTGTATCTTTGATATAAAAATAGTTCAATCTGTATTTATAATAATTCTCCAGGGGCTTTATCGAATGAATGAGATTGGTATAAAACCCGGACCTTTTTACATATTTTAATGAATCCAGAATCACCTTTTCCGTAATTTTTTTCTCATTGTCACCCTCTTCAAATATCGACCTGCTTTCTTCATACAGAATTAACGCTGGAAATAATCTTGAAGCGTCCATTAAAAATATTTCCGGATTGGAATAGAGATAGAAAGCAATCACCGGGTCGTTGATAGCCGCGCAAATCAAGAAATTAAAAATCGATTCAACATAATTTGGTATGAAATCTTTTAGCTCAGGCTCATTTTCCCGTTCTTTTCTTACTATTTTAAACTTCGCGCATATTTTTATACCTCTACGCAAATCCTCATCGGTATCTAAAATGAAATTTTGCTCCAATAGCGAGCGGTTAGTCAAAGGTTCAAATTTAAATTTACGGAATTGCAAACGGGCATGCGCATTTATTATTGCTAAAAATTCTTTGGAAACTATATAGTGAACTCTTTCCTTGAGTGAAAGAAACAACAAAATGATACCGATAGAACCCGTACCTGCGTTCACCCAATTGACTATGGAGTTCGAACCATCTGTTTTCATGTTCTGATATTTCCTGAAAAAAATCTAACAGCGAAATACTACCACAACCTGTTAATCTCTGTCTCTGATTGGACTATACCAATTTTGCAGTGACACCTTTACGTTTCGTACAGATTAAACCCAGTCTGGACCTCTCGAGAAAAATCATATTTAATACTTTACTTTTTTAATATTAATCATATATAATGTCCCAAAGTACATAAACACAATAAAGAAAGAAAAATGCAAAAGCAGAAAGAAATCCAGATATTCAGTTTTCAATACGATGTAATGCCAAGACTGATCGACTATATCGAGGATATAGTAGAAGAAGATAAACGTAAGGAATTAAAATTGGAAGAAGATAATCTTAAAAAAGGTATAATAAAAGAAAAGACTACCAATAAAGTTCCTCACCCAAGGCAGGAAACTCTGGACAGGCTTAGAAAGCATGGCGGATTTTGTTCTGCGTTTAGTTTGCTTATTTTAACCAGCACTTTATTAAGTAAAATTCCCAAAAAAGATCAATCCCTTTCCAGCGAAAGCAAGACAGTCCGGGATGATTACGAAACCATAAGTCATCTTTTCGAAATAGTCGCACGCCGCAATACCCTAAAGCGAGGCGAGGAACAAGCATGTGATGCTGCCTGTGAAAGAATCATTAATTATTTATTTTCTATTCAGATAATCGTAGATACGCAGAAAACAGATCGGGAAATTCTCCACCCCGAAGAAGATATACAAGGCAAAAAAAAATATATTTCCTACTATAGCAGTACAAATATCCGTTAGCGATAAAAAAACAACCGATGCAGAAACGCATCAGGCTTTGAGTCTGGAATTCCAGGTAATAGGATATGCGGAAGAGGAATCAAATTTAAAAAAATTTATCGAATTTATACCAGAAGACAGGATATATAGTATAGGCATCCATGATGCAAATGACGTGGCTCTACAAGAGGATGGTCATACCATTGGCCTTCTAAAAACTGTGGAAAAAGGTTTTACTGTCTATTATTTTGTGGATCAAAACGGTGAACATATTAGAACTGAACTTAATAATATCGATGAAGTCGTTGATGAGATACTAATCGCAGCCAGGAAAGTAAAATGTCATGATGGAATTTTAATTCAATGTCAGTCTTTAAAATTAAATTTAGAAGGACTCGAAAGTAAACCAGCCCAATATCCGGAAAAACGTGCGCTGCTCGATAGTGTACATGTTGCGCCAGAGAAAAATATTCTTTGCAATACTTATGCCGCCATTAATTACGATACTGAAAGCGCTGAATTCTATCAGGAAAAACAGCAGTTTTCTAAACCAAACTATATTGAGAAACTCGACGATCAAGACGAAGAATTTGAGGAAATATTATCTTTTATTTTCCCGAAATTAAATTTTCCGGCATCGCTAGACGATAAAGTAATAACAGTGAGTGCAAAGTTTTTAAAACCAGAGCTAATAAACAGTTTAAACATTCTCGTAAAGGAAATGGAAAGTCCTATTAAATTTGAACGGGATGCCAAAAAAGAAGACGGAGTGATTATTCATAATCTGACTAGAGAAAGCCTGAAAGAAGCGACCAAGTCACCAAAATTTTCAGAACTGGTTACGCTTGCAAATGGTGAGAGGGAAAAATATTCCTCAAAATCCAGTGGTAAACTCAGTTTAAAATCTAATTATTCACAGCGTTTTCTAGTACCGAACCAGAAAGCGAACCAAAAAGAAGATTCTTCTAAAACAATATCTTCGGGAATTAGATAAATTGAAACTTTCTTCTGAATTCGTGCAGATAGTTAAATATGTCATTCTGTTTGAAAACCGTTGTCAGGATTATAGCTGACATGTTATTCCCGTCGACATGATTAACGTCTGCCCCTTTTTCAATTAAAAATTTAACCACTTCCAGATGGCCATATTTAACGGCCAGATGCAGGGGGCTAGCCCCCTTATTCTCACAAATCCCAATACAGGTTGTATTAATATCCACATTTAAGTCCAAACAAGCTTTAACCAATATCATTTTTCCCGAACGCGCAGCCACGCATAGCGCCTTTTCTAGAGAAAATTTAACGCGCTCAAAAGAATCCTGAACATCCTGCACGCGCCTGCAGGCAATCGCTATCATAAAATTATATTTATTTGGAGGTATCGAATTTATTCCGGCCATCTCCCAAATATCCGGGAAATCATCAATTTTATCCCCATAGTTGCTCAGTAATTTGTAAAGGAAATCGAGTATTTTTTGTTGATTATGATCATAAGCCCATTCCATCAGTCCAGGTTCTTTAATATCGCCTGCCCCATATATTTCATTATGGGTTGGTTTTTTAGCCATAAAATTAACTATATGTTGATTCTGTGCTGCTTCAATTAATTCTATTATGCGCGGTTTTAATCCCCGGTAAAGGTCTGCCAAACCTTTCCATAAGGATTGTGAAGTGAGACTGAAATTTTCATGGTGAAACACTAATTGACTCGTGAGTTTCTTTTCATTTTCAGGAAATTCTTTAGGAAAAGTATTTAAAAATATAATTTTTCCTTTAATATCTAAATTTAAAATAATAATACTCAAAATCTGCCAGGATAATTTTTCAAAAATAACTGCTTTCATTTGAAATACTCCTTTCACGATCGGATAAGGACATAGGGCATGCTACCATAAGCCGTTGATCCCTGTCTCTGGCTGGATTATAATAATCCCGCAGTGACGGAATGGTATATAAGTTTCGCATTGACACCTTTACGTTTCGTACAAAAACTGAGGACTTGATCATGAGACAGGTACCTAAATTAAGGCTTTTTTGGGTTGTCATGAGTTCTGAACTCGGCAACTATATGTTATTACCTCTGCTGACTTTCATCTTTTTTGCGGCCAACAGTCCGCTTTTTTCATCTCCCGTTAGCATGACCAAACGTAGCCTGCTATTTGGGTTATGTTTGAGTTTATATAAAATCAGCGGGGTTATCGGGTGCACACTGCTCACTGCGCTGTCCGATCATTGTGGCCGGAAAACAGCCCTCAATGCGACGCTGGCCGGTCTTTTGATCGTCGCAAGCTGCGGCTTGGCGGCGCTGTACCTGCACAGCCCGGCATTACTGATTGGCGGTTATGTTTTGGTGGGTTTGCTGGATACGAATCTGGCAACCGCTCCGGCTATCGCCAGCGATATGAGTGGCGCTCAAAACCGTATCGTTAATATGGCGACGATGCAATGCGTCATCTCCCTGGGCGCGTGCATTGGACCAGTAATAGGCGGTCAACTGGCTAACCATCCTCTTCTGCTCCAGACCAGTTACGCCGCACCTTTTTTAATAGCATCGATTATCGCCGTAGTGAGTTTGATTCTTATCCAGTACTGTCCGGAAACATTAGTGGAAAAGACCGCGCTGCCGTCCTGGCCTCTGAAAAAAATCGCTATGGATTATTGGCGGCTGATTCGCACTCCCCATATCGCCTGGCTTTTTTTGCTGTTGATCCTTTGCCAGTTTAGCTGGAGCAGTTATTATGAATTTATTCCACCGACGCTAAAAAATATTTTCCATTTTTCTCCCGCCATGACCGGTTGGTTTGTCGGTCTTATCGCTTTCTGGCTGATTATGGCTTCAGGCGTGGTCATTCGTCTGTTACTGCGGGCCTTTAATTACCGGCAATTAATGTGGTTATCGATCGGCGCGGTTGCCTTCGGCACTCTGCTCAGCTTATTCGCCAGCGAAAACTCTCTCAACCCCTGGAGCCGTTATGCATTGTGGTTTAGCCCTTTGCCCACAGCGATGGGCGATGTGATATTTTTTAGCTTATTTACAGGCTTTCTTTCGCAGTCGGTGTCTTCCGGTCAGCAGGGCAAAGCGATGGGCCTGACCCGCACCATCGCGACACTGGTATGGTCTTTCACGGCACTGTTAGGCGGTGGGTTGCTGGCCTGGCATCCCAATGGAGCATTGTTATTCGCACCGGCCGGGGCGCTGGTCTTATTGGCGATTTTTGGTTTCAGTGCGCAACCTTTTCGGTTTATTAACAGGGAGACTCTTCATGATTCTATGTCTTGATGTCGGCAATACTCATATCTTTGGTGGAGTTTTTGATGATCGTCAGATTGTGCTGCGCTTCCGTTATGATACCAAGCAGCCTCATACTTCCGATCAAATTGGCGTATTTTTCCGCAGCGTTTTAAGGGAAAATAATATCGATGCTCAGAAAATCAGAAAAATTTCGTTGGCGTCTGTAGTCCCCAGCATCGATTATTCTCTGCGTTCCGCCTGCATCAAATATTTTGATATTGAACCGTTTATTTTGCAGGCCGGAGTAAAGACGGGATTAAAAATAAAAACCGCAAATCCTGCCGAAGTGGGTGCGGATTTAATCGCGGAAGCTATAGCCGGAGTACACCAGTTTCCGAAAAAAAATTTGATTATCGTCGATTTTGGCACAGCCACCACTTATATTGCCGTCAACGACCGCGAAGAATTTTTGGGAGCGACCATTCTACCGGGATTAAAGACTTCGATGGAAGCGCTTAAGGAAAACGCCTCCCGGTTGCCCGCCGTCGAAATCGTAAAACCGGATGTTATGCTGGGTCGCAACACCATTCAATGCATTCAGGCCGGCCTGTATTACAGTCAGTTGGCGACTTTGAAAGAGCTTACCCGGGGAATTTCGGATCAATGCTTTGCGGGTTCTCCTCCCATTATTATTGGTACCGGCGGATTTTCATACCTGTTTGAAAATGAAAATATATTTACTCATTTCGCTCCCGATATCGTTCTGGAAGGACTTTACCTAGCTCTGTTAAAAAATCAGGCGGAGGTGGAATGACAGGACTGGCATAAGCCATAAATTGTCAAATGATGATCGGTCATTTTAAAATGGGCCTTGGCGGCGATATCCGCCTGATGTTTTTCAATGACTTCATCGACAAATTCAGCCACTTTTCCGCAGTTAACACACACCAAATGATCGTGGTGCCGACCCTGCTCCAACTCAAATACCGAATGGCCACCCGCAAAATGATGCCGCCTGACCAGTCCCGCGGCTTCAAACTGGGTGAGTACCCGGTAGACCGTCGCCAAACCCACGTCTTCGCCCTGCTCCAGAAGGGCCTGATAGACATCTTCGGCGGTTAGGTGATGCGGGTCCGATTTTTCTAATATTTTCAGAATATTAATTCGGGGTGTAGTCACTTTTAATCCTGCCTGGCGCAGGTCGTTGTGGGACAAAATGGCTGCTCCACTGGTAATGTATCCGGGTTTTCAGGCTTATGTCCTGAAACCACACTTTCATCGACTGATGCGATGACTATAGCCTAATATAGTCAAACTCCGAATTCAACACTCACTGCTGGTATTGTGGTGATAAATTAGATATGATTCCGCTCATGTGGTTTAAACGTATACTAATTTTGGGAATCCTCTCCGTAATCGGCGTCAGTCTGAGCGGCTGCTGGTTTATTTTTAAACCTGACATCAAACAGGGAAATGTTCTTACTCTAAAAAAAATTAATGATCTTCGCCCGGGTATGACTAAAGAACAGGTCACCGCACTGTTAGGCGCTCCAGTTTTGGTGAATGGCTTCGCCGATAACGAAATGATTTATGTTTATACCATCCAGCCCGGTCATGGCGAGTTTCAAACCCAGCAGCTTAGAATTTATTTTGAGAAGGGACGGCTGACTCATTATACTTCGAACGTGCATTAATCCCGGCGCGGACCTGACGGGCCTGCCGGGGACTTCTTTGCAGAGGCCGGTAAATTTCTACACGATCACCTTCGTGCACCAAATCGTCCAGAGCGACCCGTTCGCCATATATACCTACCGCCGCCCGGCCTAATATAATCCCGGGAAATTGCTGTAGCACGCCGGAACGCTGGATCGCCAGTGCTACCGTACAATTTTCAGGGACGCTTAAAGCTATTTCCACCTGATGTTGCGCAGTAGCATACGCGACAGTGATCGTCATCATGGCATGGCTCCCGCATTAAAACCCATTAACGTCCACTTTTGCTCCATATTTGACGAAAAATCGTCCTCAAAATGCTCACATAGAGTACTATGCTGCGCTTTTTCGGACAATTTTTCGTCAAATCTGAAGCAAAATTGAACGTTTTGCGCTGTGTAAATTTTAATGCGGGAGCCCTGGTCATCATGGTGAATTATTTGTAAACCTGCTGGGCGCGTTTGTGGAAGGCGTCTACCAGCAGGGAGGCTACCTGGTTAAAAACGGGGCCAAACAGCATCTTCAAAACACCCGTGGCCAGTTCAAATTCAAGGTTCAGCGCTACCCGGCACGAACCCGGATCGAGAGCTTCAAAGCTCCAGAAGCCCTCCAGACTTTTAAATGGACCATTAATAAGGCGCATTTCCACCATTTTATGTGGCTGCAACCGGTTCAGAGTAGAAAAAGATTTGTGAATTCCCGCCCCGGAAAAGGTCAGCGAGGCGTGAATCTCATCCGCGCTGCGCTCGATAACCTCGCTATTAACGCAATATGGAACAAATTGGGCGTATTGCTCAATATCGTTTACTAAATCAAACATTTGTGCGGGAGTATAAGGAACTATGGCGAATTTATTAATGACGGTCATGGACCTAACCTGATCTCGATAATTACTAAGGGGAATGATAATATAACGCCCACTATGAATAAGCAATCCAAATCTATTGAACGCCTCATTGTCAGCAATAAAAAAGCTTTCCACGATTATACCATCGAAGAGCGGTTTGAAGCAGGGATTGTTCTGGAAGGCTGGGAAGTCAAAAGCATCCGCGCCGGACGTTGTCAGCTTAAGGAAAGCTACGTAATCCTTAAAAAGGGCGAAGCCTGGCTGATCGGCATGCATATTTCCCCGTTAATCAGCGCATCCACGCACATTGATCCCGATCCGGTACGCACCCGCAAACTATTGTTACATGAGCGGGAACTCAGCAAGTTGCATCGAGCCAAAGAACGGGAGGGATACACGATCGTCGCCATCGACCTGCATTGGCATCATAACCGGGTAAAAGCCGAAATCGCCCTTGCCAAAGGCAAAAAAACCCACGATAAACGCGCCGCCACCAAAGAACGGGAATGGGGCCGTGAAAAACAGCGTTTACTCCGGCACAGCAGCAAAGTATAATAGATAATTTATACATTTAGTTTTTCGGCGCCCCAAAATTGTCCTATATTTATACATAAGAAAAACTGCACTGATAGCAGTTTCATCGTAACGGCATGGACGCCACTTTGCCGGGAGATGAAACATGAAAAAATTAAACGGTTTTACGACTATAATAGTTTCAATAGTGATGGGCGTTGCCATTCCTGGGTATGCCTTGGCGCAAAAGACTTTTGTATTCGATCCTACCCAACATCAGTGGTACGCATACGACAATGGTGTGCTGGTAAGGAGCGGGGTTGCTTCAGGCGGAGCCAATTTCTGTCCTGACATTCACAGGGCCTGCCATACTCCGGTCGGCAGCTTTTCGGTGATTGACAAAGGCGGCCCTGGGTGTAAATCCACGATTTACCCGATAGGTAAAGGTGGTGCGCCGATGCCTTACTGCATGCATTTTACCAAGTTTTACGCCGTCCATGGCTCTTACGAGGTAGTTCCGGGCCGAAATGTCAGTCACGGCTGTATCCGTATATACCCCGAAGCAGCCCGCTGGCTCAGTGAAAATTTTATGACCATAGGCACCCGGGTTATTGTAAAACCTTATTAAAAAATGTATAATTATATATATAGGGGGCGACCTGGCTTCGACGCGGGTTGCAAAGCCTAAGGGGCATGTCGAGCAAGCAATGAGGCTCGTAAAAACTAAATTGCAAAACCAATAGCTGGAAAATCATTATTCAGCAAAGCTGCCAACGACAGTTTGGCTTTAGCAGCAGTAGCCGCTTAAGTCATTTTGTCGCCTACCGTCCTAAGAAAACGGTACAGCCCATTGACCGGTGAGTGCTTATGTAGCCGGAGTCTCTCACGAGACGTGCAATGGTCATAATCATTAAGATCGCCTGCTGGCATGGCTCATGACCAGCAGGTTAAACCGAAGGGCTCGCTGCTAATTTTACCCTGCTTATCGGGTGGTTAGCAGTCAAATTAAAGATAAGTCTAAGCATGTAGATCCAAGGGTAGAGGATCAGCGGACGCGGGTTCAATTCCCGCCGCCTCCACGATATAACTATTTGATATTAAAGACAAAATTTCATCATTACCCCGTTGTGGGTTTATTTTGGGTTTATTTGCGTAAATTGCCCCCCAGTTATTCACTGGCAAATAGCCCCTTTTAACTCGGGTATCAGGGATCCATTTACCATAGGTCTTCATCACCATCTGAATGTCTGTATGACCCATTTGGGTGGCTACCCACATCATGTTCTCACCCCCCGACAACATCATGGATGCATAAGTATGCCGGGTCTGATAAGGATTCCGATATCGAACGCCTGCTTTCTTGAGCGCATGTATCCAGGCAGTTCTGCGTATTTGATGATCAGTTTCCCAAGGCTGACGGGTACGCGGGTTATGAAAGACTCGTTTACCGATCATAAATGTGTAGGGTTTTTGGCCTTTTAAGGCCGCCAGTGCTGGCGGCAACAGTAAAACATCACGTTCCCCCGCCTCTGTTTTAGTTCCTTTTACCCGCTTTTTAACGACAGCTCTCACCACATGAACAACGCCATTAATCCAATCAATATCGTCCCATTCCAGCGCAATCAATTCAGAAGTGCGCAATCCAGTAAAAAAAGCAAATTGAAAAAGATGCTTAATTTGCTCATCATGGGCTGCGTCTACAATGGCTTTTATTTCATCCTTATCAAATGGATCTACTTTAAAATCACTCTTACTACTTGCCTTACACAATAATTTTGCAATCACAATTTTATCGAGTGGATTACTTTTGATAGAGTCATCATTCAACGCTTGATCTATGACTGCACGCAAGGGTATTAAAATATTACTCACTGTTTTTGAAGTGACCTTAAGACCACGCACCCATTGACGAATAACGGTTGGTTTTAAATCCTGAATAGCAATAGTGCCAAAATTGGGCAATAAATGCATATCACAAACTTTTTTATAGCCTAGATAAGTACTCCATTCACAAGTGGCTTTTATCAGTTCAAGAAATTCATTTAATAATTCACCCACAGTCACATTGGTTCGCACATGGCCAAATCGCCTCGCCAATCTGGAATTCGGAAAATAATCGGCGTAAGAGAAAGTACCTCGCGCAATAGCGTTCATAATTTCGCCGCGTAACCGATGGGCATATTTAATGTTAGACGCAGTGGCTTCCAGCTTAAGCATTTCGCGACATTGAACGTTTCGATAATAAAAAGTAATACGTAGAGTATTACCCGTTTTCCCATACCTTGCCTCTACTCCTGGCGGAGTTTTGGCAGAACTGCTCGATTGCCGTTTTCTACCCATTTTTCAACCTCAATCAAATTTATCCATAAATTGCCATCTGGCCCCACTTTACAATGTAAACCATCCAGCCATAACCCACGTTTGCGCTTCGCATGGACAGCATTGGCGGTATCACCTGAGTCGTCGCAATATTTCCTCAATTTGACCCATTTCATTTTTAATTTACCCCCATTTTAACAAGTAATCAGCGTGATGACACCTGATTAAGTATTGATAAAGCATTTTGATCACCTCCTCTCATTTTCTAAATCGTATTCTGTGAAACTATTTGGTTTTCAGTGTTTTTATTTTGTACATCCACTATTTCCTTTCTTTTTCTTTCCTGAATAAACCAGCCTGGAATAAGGCTAACATGGAGAAGGATTCACAACGTGAGCAAGGTTTTTCTTCTGTACTGTTTTTGGCATGAGCATTTGAGCTATTGACTTGCTCCCATTTATCGGCCCCTCCCTGAGCAATGGCTTCATTTAGCACTTTGATCATCAAAGGCTCACTTAAGCTCAAAAAATAGCGTTGTTTCTCCGGGGGGAATTCGCTTATTTTAAATGCTCGAAAAATGGACAATCCTTTATTGACCGCCTCTGGTAATTCAGGGACTCCATTTTTCACTATTTTTTTAGCTTGCTGATAAGTTTTGTAGTTATCAAAATAAATTTTGTAGTTACCCAAACCAACCAATTTAACCGCTATTTCTTCTGTCCGACCTCGTAATACTAGTTTTTTATCTAAAATATCATCAAAATTAATGATCACTTCGGGAAAATTTTCCCTAAGTGAAAGATCAGTTCTAGCCCCTTTTCGGCATCCTAAAGCCGCTTCATGGGCTAAACCAAGTTCTACTTGCTGTATAAAGCTCAGTGGAGGCTGGCTGCGTTTGAGGATTTCAACTTCAGCTTTTAAGGTGGCTATATATGCCTTATCTCTGTCTGAAACTAATTGATCTCTGGTCACTCTCCAATTCGTCGCTTTTTCTATTTTCATCGCATTTTTCAGGGTAATAGCTCGCGATCCGCTAAGCCATTCGGAAATACGGTCTACGTCAATACCCGTAAGCTCCGAGAGCCGATTGCGACTTCTGCAGATTTTAATAGCTACCCATAAAAAATAGATATTGGTCATTCCATCATCCGTTTGAGGATTCCTGTCAAAGCTCCCCTTTGATTTTTATGCTACCTAAAAAATTTCCTGCATTTGCAGGAAGTTTTTTAGGTAGGCTGGGAATCCTTCAATGCTGATTTTTGGCATCAAAATAGGTGGGAAAATGAAAACAAGTTACCCCCCTGTTTTTAAAAAAATAAGTCAAAAGCATCCCTTCTGTTGAACACAGTTCAATAGAAGGGAAGTTATTATTCGAGGAGCATCCTGCTATGAATGTAGAAGTGACGATAAATTTGAACATAAAATGGCCGTTCCATAGCCAATATCTTTTTATTTCTTACAATATGTCGCCGAAATATGCAGAAATTATAGCTCAAAATGAGAAGTCAAGCCAATTTTAGGCTTAAAGAAAGAAATTTTTAACCCCAGCTTGATGAATTTAAATAAGGAGAGGATGAATGAATCGAATCAGAACCGTTAAACCGGAATTATTTCGGCATCTGGCGTTATTTGAAGCCGAGGAAAAATACCAGATGCCATTGCGCATCGCTTTTGTCGGGTTATTTACCTGCTGTGATCGCCGTGGCCGGTTTTTATGGCAGCCCCGCCGCTTAAAAGTCGATATCTTACCTTATGATAACGTTAACATGGATGATGTCCTCAATGCGTTAATTGAAAGCGGTTTTATCCGGGCGTATGAAGTCAATGGGCTGGTTTACGGCTGTATTCCAAGTTGGGGAACTCATCAGTACTTCAATGGCAAAGAAGCGGACAGTAAATTACCGGATATTCAGGAAGGTCGTCTATTAAAAGGCACGATCACCCAATCCATGTTGACCGTCCATGCCCGCTTGTCCCACGAAACGCTGTTACCGATCAATCCAGAACTGGACATGCACATCACGGGTGAAGATCATGTGCCGCCTGAATTCACTGAAAATTCAGAATTACCGACTCAGGAATCATTACCTGACGAATCGGTATCCCCTGATTTATCGGATTCTCCGTCGGTACGGTCATCAAAAACTACACGTGAATTACGCGAACCTGCACGGGTAAATCACACGTGCCTTACCCGTGAGGCACTTAATGGAAAGGAAAGGAAGGGAAAGGAAAGAGTTAAAACCGGAGTAATTAAAAATCCCATACATTGTCCAGTCGCCAAAGACGACGTGTTAAAAATTTTTACACACTGGCAGCAGACGATGCAGCACCCACAAGCCAGGCTGGATAGCAGCCGCGACAAGTGGATTCGCAGCGCCTTGCGGATGGGTTACAGCGTGGACGATTGCTGTCAGGCCATCACCGGTTGCAGTGCCACCCCGCACAATCAGGGCTGTAACGAGCGGGGGGAACGTTACGACGGCCTGCATGTGATTTTCCGCTCCGCTGATCAAATCGACAGGTTCATGCAGAACGCCCTCTCACCACCTCGACCATCCGGCAAAGCGGAACAGCGATTGCACCACAACACTCAGGCGGCGCAAGCCTGGTTGAATACTCAACCCCCGCGGGAGGCATAGTCCATGGAAGATACCGACAAGAAAAGGTTTGCCGAATTGATGGCGGGACTAGCACAGACCTTCATCACGGACATTTCAGCGCAAGACCTGGAAAACTACTGGCGACTGCTGAAAGGTTATCCCCTGAGCCAAATTGAACAGGCCATCATCGGCTATTGCGCTAGCCCGGAAGGACACCGGTTCATGCCAAAACCGGGGGAAATCATTGCCGCCTTCCACGGCAAGGAAAGCGAACAATCCCTGCTGGCGTGGGTGAAAGTCACCAAAGGCATGCGCCAGGTAGGAGCATCCAAAACGGTGGTTTTTGATGACCCCATCATCCATGCGGTGATTGCCGATCTGGGCGGCTGGATGCGCCTGTGTCGTCTGACCGAGCGGGAACTGAATTTTCAACAGCGAGAATTTGAACGCCTGTATGCCTGTTATCGGCACCGTCCGTTGAAAAAATATCCGCGTCAACTCACCGGTATTCCGGATACCGCCAATGCCGCCGCCGGTTATGAGTGGTCGCAAAAGCCGGTATTGTTAGGCAACCCGACTCAGGCGGCATTAGTTTATAAAAACGGGACGAATAATCTATTACCCTCCCAGGCATTCTCCATTCAGCAGATTTTGCAGCTCAGTGAAGGGAAACTGCTGTGTAAAGACGATGGTTTAGAGGCGAGTCCACCCGTTAAAGAAAAAAGCTTAGTGGGAGATCATCATGACGATTAAAGTAGCTTTGATTGATGAAAGCGCTATATTCCGCATAGGATTAAAAAACTGTTTGGCTGATTCGGGAATTGAGGTGATTGGTGAAGCCGCTGATGGGGTATCCGGCCAGCGTCTGATCCGGCAAAAGCAGCCGGATATGGTGCTGTTAAGCGCCGATCTACCGGATGGAGCGACGTTGACAATCTGTGATTTTGCGGCGGCGTATTTTCCACAAATGCCGATGGTGTGTTTGCTTTCCCCCAATGATTTTAATTTACTGAATCGCCTAATGCGCACTGCCGTAAAAGGGTTTTTAACGAAAAATTCCGTCTATTCACTTCGGGAAGCCATTGAAACTATCCGTAGTGGTAAAACCTACTTGCAACCTGATATGGGTTTAGAATGGCTACATTTGCATGAAAAACGGACTGCGCCAGCCGTTCATGCTTTGACGGATCGCGAGTACCGCGTATTACTCTTGTGGGCGCGAGGAAAGACTGGCGAAGACATTGCGGCGATTACCCACTTAAGTATCCGCACCGTATCCAATCTCAAATCCAGCGGGTTTAAAAAATTGGGCATCGATACCGTAGAACAATTGCGAGAGTTAATTTTAAAATGATCATTTTTCCCAATAAGCAATTGCTTATAAGTAGAGAGCTTTGCATAGTGATGAATGAAACTCAAGCATTGACTTGACGGTATTATACCTTGTGGTATTATACCATAAGGTACATTATTTGGAGAGCGTGTTATGCAAGATTTTTTCCCATTAGGACTGGCAAAAGGGGATGCATTTTGTAATCGGTTTATCGAAAGGAAACAATTGCAAAACAATATGAAAAAATGTAGACATACTTTGATTAGTTCGCCCCGGCGTTACGGAAAAACCAGTCTCGTCTCTAAAGTGTTGGATGATTCCCGGGTTCCTTATGAAAAAATTGATTTGTCACTGGTGGTGACTGAGGAATCTGTCCGAGATTACATTTTGTTTGCCATACAACGGTTGCTGACTCAATTACAGCCATCCTATAAAAAGGCTTACGAAATAGCCAAACAATTACTGAGCAGCTTCAAGCCAAAATTGATTCTGGATGAAGAAACAGGCCCCAGAATTGAGTTGACTTACCAAAGAAGAGAGAACCCATTAACGAATATCAGAGAGTCGCTGTTATCGTTAGATTTGATGGCTCAAAAAACTAAAAAGCGAGTGGTGATTTTTATCGATGAATTTCAGCAAATTGCTACCTTACCCCAACATCAGACGATAGAGGCATCCATGAGAAGTGTTGCGCAAGAACTGGAAATGGTGACATTGATTTTTTCAGGGAGTAACCGAAAATTATTACTCATGATGTTTGATGATCGGAAAAGACCCTTCTTTCAACTGTGTGAAAAAATATTTTTGGAACGTATTTCAAAAAATGATTATGTTAAACATTTACAAAAATTAGCTCAAAAACATTGGCAAAATTTTTTATCCGAGAATGCTTTGGGATTGATTTTTGAATTGTCGCAAAATCATCCTTATTACCTAAACCTTCTATGCAGCAAACTATGGAATATCTCCAAATTGCCAGACAGTCGCATGGTTAAGCTATGTTGGCAACACTGTCTTCAAGAAGAAACCCATCTTTTATCACAGGCATTGATTTCACTCAGCGTTACTCAAAGGGCTTTTTTGCTATTAATATTGGAAGAAAAAATTGATCAACCTGGCAGTAAAAAAGTAGCTAGTAGTCTGAATGTTACCCCTAGAGCGGTTATTAAAGCAGTCAACTCTTTAACTGACAATGATTACATTTTTAAAGATGTTGACGGTTATTATCAGTTGATCAACCCTTTATTAAAGGATTATATGGAAAAACAGAAGAGATTTATTTCTTCAACTTCAAGTAGTCCATAACAACAAATGACGATCCGAGGCTGAACGGACGCTCTACTGATTACGAATTAGCTGCTCTACCATCTGAGCTATACCGGCTTCATTTAGATAAATTTTTTATCTAAAAATCCCGGCGTTATTTCCGGATGCAGTTAAGTTATCCTATCATGGCAAAAACCTCAACTGTTTAACCACAAATTAGCTATAAAACTGCTTTTCAAGTACCGGCCAAGTAGTTTCATAGCAAATCCTCCTAAAGGGGAAAAAATAATCGAAGACCAATAAAACAAAAAGATCAGATCAGCGAAATGACATGTCATATTAAAAATTTAGTTTAAATATTAATCAAATAAAGCCATCATGAGTTTGCGAAAATTATTTGACAATAGCGAATATTTTCAGTATAGTTTCCAGCGTGAGAAATATAAGGGAGAAACCTCTCAGTAAAATCAAGCACAATATTTTTGGTATTTGCTTGGCGAGAGTCATATAGTTTTATGACTTTTATTGTTTAGCTCACAACTGACCCATAAATGACGTATGCTCCTGGCATTATAATGTTTCGCACTTGGTTCGTGCTGCGGTTGAAGCCCAAGGCATGATATCCATGGAGTGCGACGTGTGAGGTGACATATAGCATTAATGACATTCAATAAATGAAATTAGAAATTAAATTAATGGGTAATGTGAGTTAATTAAAATCTCCGAGAGGAGATTATATTTAATTATTAAGGGTAAACATGTTGTCCGCCCTCCCAATCTTCTTAGTGTGAGAGGAGCAATATCACAATGGTGTGGTGTTGTTAACTAAGAGGAAATAATATGAAAATAAAAATTGTTTTTCATCGGCGACGTGCATTGAGAGAAAGATTAAAGAATCCTGTATTTTGGAAAATATTGGTGAGTATTGCAAAATTTATTTATTTTTTAGCTAAAAGTATTTATGAAATCCGTAAACTCTTTCAATGACCCTTAAAAATATATAGGTAGAAGCGACAAATGAAAATGATAGGCGAAGCTTTGCGTTTGATTAGAGTATTTCATGATTTCAATCAAACAGAAATGGCTTTAAAATTGGGAATCTCCAACTCTTACTTATCTGAAATTGAAACTGGTAAAAAATCCGTAACCATTGAGCTACTAAAAAAATATTGCTCTATTTTAAATGTGCCGATTTCATCGCTACTATTTTTTTCAGAATCTCTCGAATCTAACCAGTTTCCAGAGAAGACCAAGGTTTTTCTTTCAGAAAAAATACTACAGATAATGAAATGGATATCTGCTAAAGGATTAGCTCATAGTGAAGAGAACACCAAATAATCGACCTCATCCATTAAACCAATCCTGTTTATATAAACTAAAGAGTAAGAAAAAACTGGCATATCTTCTTTGCTGTTCCCTTAATGAACTCAATAAACTAAAAAATTCCTCTAACTACAATGTGTTTTATAAGGAAAGAAAAAATAAGCGTAGATTGGTTGAACATCCCTTGCCTAGTTTAAGTAGAATACAGAAAAAAATCTTTTGTCTTTTATCCAAAATAGAATTGCCCGTGTATTTACATTCCAGCGTTAAAAAGCGATCTCATATTACCAATGCTTCGGAACATTTAAAAAAGGGTAAAACCTTCAAATTAGACATTGCGAAATTTTTCCCATCGACAACTCAAGAACAAGTGTTTCAATTTTTCAATCAAAAAATGCATTGCAGTCCGCACGTCTCCGATATTTTAGCAAAAATTTGCACTTGTAACGGTCATATTCCAACGGGTGGTTCGCACAGCCAAATTCTTGCTTTTTTTACCCATAAAGAAATGTTTGATGAAATTTATCGTATTTCCAGAGAAAATGATCTGATAATGACGTGCTATTGTGACGATGTGACTATCACGGGAGAAAATTTAACTTTGGAAATTAAAAATTTAATACGAAAAATAATTAAAAAATCTGGTTTAAAAATAAAAAAAACAAAAGAAAGAGGTTATGGTGTGAATGATTCAAAAAAAATTACCGGAGTTATTATTAAAAAAGAAGAAAAAGAATTCCTAATAACATACATAAAAAAATTCATGAACAATTTCACCAACTAGGAAAAAATTCTGCTGATCAGGCTACTCAAAAAAAAGATTTGGATCGACTTCGCGGTTTAGCTCATTATGCTAATCAAATACGGCCTACAAATTGGTTGGCAAGAATTAAAAAGAAAGAAAAAGAGTTATCAAGATTAAAATAATGATATAACCTCATATCACGATTTATCGCTATCATTTATTTTTATAATTTACACATGCAATCTAAATAAATATCATTTAGAATGATATTGAATATTTAAATTGATCATTATTATTTATAAATAGTACTGGTTATAATACTCATATATGAAAACTATAACTCACCGATCTCAATAATTTAGACTAGATTTAAGTCTAGATAAATTTCTTAAGATTATAAGTTAAAACTTGAAATGAGGTATAAAATGAAAATATTTGATAGAAACAATGAGCAACGTAAACCTTTACTGAGTGATGAAAAAATTCAAATTGTTGAACACAAGGGAATGGGATCAGAAAAATGGCATACTCTGTTAAGAGCTGTAGGCTCACATTTAGCTGGACAAGGTGGACGACCTGGTTTTTTAAGTAAAGCAGAAAGTTTTACTGTGAAAACTTTAACTAAAGAGACTTTAGGCGAAGTGCCTCTTCTTGGATGGCGCGGCCTACACCAAGACAGCAAACAAAATTGCTATACTACAACCTATTTAATCAAACCATGGGCGCTGACACTTGATCCCTGTGATGCTGCTAAAAGTCAGGAGGACACTGCTGCCATTTGGTGTGGGTGTTGGTTCCCATGCTGGATCACTCTTTGCCCACTTACTTTAACAGCTAGCTTGTTGGGTTGTTCTGGTGGTCTTGGTAGGGATATCTATAATTTCTCAAAAGGTGGTTTAAGGCAACCACTCACTGCTAACAAAGGCATTCTATTAGGGTTGATACCCAAAAAGACTAATCAAGGCCCGAAAAGACAAATTATGAAGGAAGAAGACTCTCATATTCCTAAAATGTATTCAATTACAGAGTAACATTAACTGTAGCATGGAGAAGGTCAGTCGTACAGACCTCAAACATAGCCAAGTTGCTGATTTATTGCCTAAAGATTAAATAACTGCCAAAATGACATTATGAGCGATACTGATTATTCTGCTTTTGCATTAGAAGCCTGCAAGATCACCCTATTTTGCATAGTGGTGACCGGAATATTTAAACTGCTGGGCGCTTCCAATAATACTTTATTAATCGTCTTTAACATGGCGGTGATGTCTTCAGCGGCTACCTTCTCCGTTGAGAAAAAGCATCTGCGACATGTTGTTCTAGGAAGCAGCGTTATCGTGCTCTCGATCGTCATCGGCGGCATACTCGGATATTACTTCTCTTTGCCGGCAAAATTATTGACCATTCTCTACGCCGGACTTGCTTTTTATCTTCCCAAGGTTAAATATAAAACCAATATTTTCGTGACCAGCTCAATCATGTTTTTAATCTTTACCGCACTGCCCTTCACTTGGCAGGAGGGCATTCATTATGCCATAGATGGCCTCCTTGTTGCTGTCATTTTTATTATTTTCTATTTTTTATTCGAACGAACTCGAAAAACTGAAATTTTAGCATTGTTGAGTGAACAACAAACCCATCGCTACCATATTACGGCTATGATTGCCGTCGTATCGTTAATATTGGCTGAAATAATCAGCTATTTTTTTAGCTGTGCATTTTCAATTTTCACATTTATATTGGATTGGTTTGACCGCCCTGGTGGTCATTCAAGGCTCGCAAAGAAAAACAATTCAAACGTCATTCAAGCGAATATTAGTCAACACCGCAGGCGCTTTAATTACAGTGGGATTATTTGGCTATCTCATCCCACCGGTATTTTGGATAAATTTAGCCGTTTTGATCTTATTTTTGTTTCTGATTTTTTTTCTTGGCTTTTCCTACACCGGTAGAACATTATTCATCGAATTATTTGTTTTAGGTTTCACTCATTTATTGGGAAATTATCATAACGTACTGGCCTATGACCGGGTGATTTTGACTTTAATGGGTGGCTTTATTGTCATTGTTTCCACGTCGATGATTTATTTTATAGATTATCAATGCTTTCGTAAAAATCAGTAGCACAACGGGATTCATAAAGTCGCTTACCTAAATCAGTATCGGCAAAACTTGTTTGGAAATAAGCCAATACAAGAATAAGTATACCCGCACTTTTTTTCATAAGGGTAGTGTAGCACTCTTTCTGCAGATATAAAATTCAACAGGCTTAGTCGAAGTGGATTCTACAATACCAGCCTTTGCATTTATTGACTCGGAATGCTCCAATACATCCATGAAAACCCTTTCCAAAGTCAACCTAAATTTGCTGAAAATATTTCATACATTGATGCAGGAAAGGCAGGTTACCTTAGCTGCAAAAAAACTTCACTTGACTCAATCTGCCATTAGCAATTCCCTACATCAATTACGAGAATTACTCCATGATGAATTGTTTATTCGCGGCGTTAAAAAAATGATCCTACCAGGAAAGCTCTGAAATTGCCCCTGAAGTGGATCAGATACTCCGAAAGATTGAATCTTTTTTAGGTCAGGCAGAAACTTTCGACTATAAAACCTCACAGCGCCTATTTACCCTGGGTACGACGGATTATATCGATTTTATCTTGCTACCGTATCTTTATGCCTTCATTAAAAGAAAGCTCCGCATGTTTCTTTAAAAATATTGTCCATGAATGAATTTCCAACAGAGACTTTTGCCAACGGACAAATAGAACTGGGTATCTGTTTTGAAAAAGCTAGATAAACAGCTTTGTCACGAGCCATTGTTCACCGATACCGCAGTTTGCATAGCCCGCACCAATCACCCTATTTTTGCCAAGCCTTTAACACTGGAACGCTATTTACAAGCGGAACATATTAGAACCGCAGTCTACTCACATGAATTAACCAAAACCGATCTCGCCCTGGCAAAATTCAATTTAAAGCGTGCGGTAAAAATAACTATTCCTGAAATTCTACCTGCATTAAAAATAATATCGAATTCTGATCTAGTCGGCACGTTTTCCAAAAAACTCGTTATTCAGTCAGCAAAGTCTTACCACCTGAGATATACTAACCCACCGATCAAAATTCCAGAGGTCAGCATCGTGCAGATTTGGCATCGTCAACAGCATAATGACCCCGGGTTATTATGGTTACGTTCAGTCATCAAAGAAATTTGTAATTCTAAAGACATTCAATCTGAATAACTATCATTTAAAATGATATTCTATATTAAATTATATCATTAGTATTAATGATCATAATTGGATATAATATCCATATATAAAAAATAACCAAAAATGAGAGGGGAAAAAAATGAAAAATAATATTTTAAGATTTGATGCGTATTTTAAAAAGTCTGATGAAATTGAAAGAATTCGACAAGCCTTGTCTCGGCCACAATATCAAACAATTCCTATAAAGACAGCACAAGAAATTGAGAAACTAAAAATCTCTGGAAGTATCTGTGCCAATATCTTAGATGAAATATCACCTTTTGTAATACCTGGCGTCACAAAAGAAAAACTCAATGATTTAATTCAAGATTTGATTTGCAATAAATATAGCGCTGAGGTTGATCGACTAGAAACTGACGCTGAAACCAATGCATCAGATCGTATATCTGCTTGTTTTGGTCATAATAATGTTATTGTAAATGCTGAACCTGATAATATTCCATTACAAATTGGTGATATTTTTGGGATTGATATTAGCATCAAAAAAAATGGGGGGTGTGGTGATACAAGGAAGTCATGGATTATTGGTGATGAAGCATCGCCTAGCACTTTAAACTTATTCACTGTAAGTCAAAATGCTATGTGGCTAGCTATTAGCATGATCCGAGATGGTGTTAAAGTAGAAACAATCGCTAATGCCGTAGAGGAATATGCCAATAAGCGCGGTGTTTCCATGGTTAAGTTACCCGGATGTCAATTGTTTGCTGGACATTCTTTGGGTAACCGCCATATGGATGGTTGGCTAATCCCACTGTATAAGAGTGAGATCAACAAAGACAGAATACTAAAAACAGGAATGGTGATAACCATAGAAACCTTTATGAGCGCCGGTAACGGTGAAGCCGAGCTTGTGAATAATTCATTAGGCTCAGCTGTCACTAAAGATGATTCCTACGCTTGTTATTGCGAACATGCAGTCGCAGTAACAGACACTGGCTGTGAAATTTTAGATTTGCGAGCTGGCGAAAAGGAATACTGGGTTAATTCATTACCTAATTTATTTTAAAAAAGTGAAATGAATTGGTTGACGTGAAAAAAGAAAATAATTCTGCTAAAAGCCCTGCTTTACAGGGCTGACCAGTTGCTCAGAAAATATCATGAATTATTTGATTCCTTTCCTAATAACTGACAAAAATCAATAATATTCGAAAAATATTGACTTTCGAGTATCTCATCTGATACGCCATTGACATGGATTAATACGGGACGCTTTGAAATATGTCGGGGGGCTTTTAATCGCCTCAGTTTTTGCTGCATCTCGGCAATGATGGAAGCCTGCACTAACTGCCTTGAAAATTTAATCTCGCATACAAACAGATTGTCATACCGGGTTTGAATGAGATAATCGATCTGACATCCTTCCTGCCGCGATGTTTTACGTTGAAAAAATGGGTTATCATAAACAATTTCTTCCGGTTTTATACCCAACACACTCTGAATTTTTTGTCGATTGTTTAAAACCAGATTTTCAAACTGGAAGCCCATGATAGTTTCCCATTGGGGTAATAAGGTTAATGACACCTGACTCAATCCATTGCGTAAAATTTTTTCTTTGTTGGGTAAAATATATTTAAGATAAAATCGTAAATAATTATCACTGATACGAAAGTGACTGAGTTTAGAAGATTTCCCATTTTTTAAATGCCAAGTGTAATCACGCCGAAGGAAACCTGACGTCACTAAATCTTCTAAGTAATCACCAATTACCCCACTTTTATCGACACCTAATTTTTCATAAATCTCTTCGTATTCAAAAAAACCATTCGTAACACATTGCACAATCTCTTTATAAATAGGGCTTCTTTGTTAAAAATATCGGAAAATATCTGATCAAATTCATTAAATAAAAGCCCGGATTTTTCAAAACACAATTGACGTATATTTTCTTCCGCAGGCAATTGAGGTTTCATTTCTTCTAAATACTTAGGAACACCACCAGTTACCGCCAGTAACTTAAATTTTTCATAAGCAGAAATTTCTTCACCCATTTTAACCAAAACCGATTACAATCAAAAAGTGGTAATTCTTCAAATCCAGTTTTCAAGAAACGCGACCCAAAAACCCGGTATTATTAAGGATATTTTTCTCAATCCAGGAAGATACGGATTCCGCACAAAACCATGACTAGGTGAGGATTTTTTTTAAATCCAAATCCCATGCATTGTTAGTTTCCAAGAAAATCGGAATTTTTAGATCCCATCCATGATATTTCATCCAGAAAAATAAGGGTTTTTCGGCGTGTACGCTTCGTAACCGCAAAAAAAGATCGTTCCAATCATTATCTTTAAAAGCAGGCTCTCCCAGTGATTTTCCGAGTTGCCATCCAAATTCATGCAATTCATCCTGGATAGTGGCCTTTTCCGTTGGCGGAATACCCGAAAAAACATGGACGTGAGTGAACTGCTCACTAGATTCTTCAATTAAACGACTTTTGCCAATCCGCCGCCTTCCTCTTAGCACAATTAAGCTCGCTGAAGATTTCTGAAGCAAGGACTGCAACTGCTTGAGTTCTTTTTTTCTTCCAATAAAGGGGGAAGTTGTGATTGTTGTCATAATACGATCCCTGAATAAAACTTTTCACTACATACGAAAAAGTCAATTTGGTGAAAACAAGATAAGGTTACATACTTTTCACTAAAAATGCAAATGCATTTTTGGTGAAATAGCTAACGAAGGGGGTACCCATAATGACTTGCCTATAAACGACTATAAACTTAAACTTCTTGGATTATCCTTTAATTTCTCGGCATGGCTACACCCCGGCGGAAAATTCATATTTATTGATATAAATCAATTTGTTGTGACCACAAAAATATCATCTGACTAATATACAATAAAGATGGGAACATCTTGACATAGTTAAATAATAATGATATATTATTATCAATATTAATTATAAATTAGATTATTATGAGAGCAATGGTGATTGGTATCATTCTTACCTTAAGTAGCGCATTAGTTTACGCCGTCCAAACAGCCATTGTGAAAGGACTTGGTGGTGAGATCCCCATTCCAGTCATTGTGTTTATTCAAAGTATGGTCTGCTCAGTGCTGATTCTCCCAGTGATCTTTGCGCAGGGACGTGCACGAGCCATACAGCTCATGAAAACAAAAAATATAAAAATACATATCGTGAGAACACTATTCAGCTTAGGAATCAGCTATTTTTTATTTTCTGCCGTGAAATTTATTCCTTTGGTTGATGCGGCATTGCTGACTAACACTGCTCCGCTGATGATGCCGATTCTGGGATTTTTGTTTATGTCACAAAAAATCAATCATCGTTTATGGCTACCCTTGTTGATGGGTTTGTTGGCGTGGCCTTGGTATTGCGACCCAATGGTGAAGTTTTCCAAATGGCCGCCTTGCTCGGTTTGGGAGCGGCAATTTGTATGGCGGCTTCAATCATGCTGATACGTCAGACTTCCAAAACGGATGGAGCGTTGACCAGTGCTTTTTACTATTTCTTATTTTCCGTACCCATTTCAGCCATGGTTGCCACGCCATTTTGGCATTCTATTTCCTTACATCAATTATTGGTTTTATTAGGAATCGGCGCATTATTCTTTATTGTCCAGATTACATTGGTCTATTCGACAAAATTTGTTAGCGCACAAACTGTTTCTTCTCTTTATTTGTTTAACATTATTTTTTCAGCTTTACTGGGTTGGATTATTTGGCATTCTGCGCTCGATCTTATGATGATGTTCGGCATGCTGATCACCATAATGGGTGCTGTGCTGACTATTCAAGCGCAAGGACTTTCGAAATCTCACAAACCTATGGCGGTCAGCATTCATGAATGATGATATTGAATTTTTAATCTGCGATACCGCACTCTTGTGGCGGCGGTTATTAAACAGCCAAACTAAGTTGATCGGCATTTCAAATATCGAGCGCCGAATTATTATTAATGTGGAGCGAGTGCCTGGCGCTACTCAAATTGAAATTGCTAATTTATTAGAAATCGAGCCGCAAAATTTGATTCGCCCATTGGATAAATTAGTCGCCGACAATTTAATTGAAAAACGTCCTGATCCTAAAGATAGACGTTCAAATACCTTATTTATTACTCAACAATGCCGGACTGTGCTTGCTAAAATTAATAAAATGATGAATACCATGCGTCCGATTGCTCTCGCGAATTTATCGACTGAAGAAATCGAGCAATTGCAGAAAAATCTACTGAAAATTAAAGGAAATCTTGAATCTCACTTGATACCGGGTGAAACATGAAGGCTTTTCAATGAATAAATAATGGGGGATTTTATGTTAACTGAATTCACAGATTTAAAGATTGAAGTAGATAAAAAAGTAACTATCCATTTAAAACATGGAGGGAAGGGACAACCCTTACTATTGCTTCATGGTTACCCCCAAACGCATTTAATGTGGCATAAATTAGCGCCTTTATTAGCAAAATATTTTACTGTAATTATGCCGGATTTGCGTGGATATGGAGATTCATCCAAACCGGAGAGCGATGCACAACACACCCCTTATTCTAAGCGTGCAATGGCCAGGGATCAAATTGTACTAATGGAAAAACTGGGCTACGACACATTTACAGTGATTGCTCATGACCGTGGCGCTCGAGTAGCGCATCGTTTGGCGCGAGATTTTCCTAACAAGGTAAAAAAATTAATTCTATTCGATATGTTGCCCACGCTGCATGTTTTCGAGAATATTGATATGGAGGTTGCCAAAGCCTATTACCATTGGTTTTTTCTCATTCAACCCGACGGCCTTCCGGAAAAATTAATTGGTGAAAATGCACTTTATTATATTCGAGAAAAATTGAGCCGTTGGTCAAAAGTGGGTTTAGCTGCGTTCCCTGATCAAGTTTTGAATGAATATATTCGCTGTTCTTCTACTCCTGAAGCCATTCACGCCGCCTGCGAAGATTATCGAGCAGCAGCGAGTATTGACTTAGTTCATGACAAAGCAGACAGAGAAATAAAAATAAAATGTCCTTTATTAGTCTTGTGGGCAAAAGATGGGTTTATTGGAAAGCATTATTCTGTTTTAGAAGTGTGGAAACAATGGGCGGACTCAGTAGAAGGGGTTCCTATGAATAGTGGACACTTTATTCCAGAAGAAGCGCCACAAGAGACGTATCAAATAATTTACGAATGGTTGCTGTAGATCGATTATCTGGACATCGAAATTGAGGATTAGGTTAGAATACAGTGGAATCTGTGATTGCCCACAAGCAATAAAGTGAATCTCCGGACAGATTTTTCCTGCAATTATTTTAATACGGAATCGACAAAAAGTTTAAAAAATCCCCCATATTTCTCAGACTCTTCTGTCGCAGGCCAGTGTCCTGATTTTTTCAATATATCATAATGTCTATTTCTCTTGGTAAAAAAGTTAATACCTCCTTGATCAGGTGAATTAATCCATGCAGGTGGCGGCGCAACCGTATCAAAAATACCTAAACTAATATGTACTGGAACATGCAGTCTTTCCATGAATAAACGCACATCATAATTTGCGAGCAATACTTGAAAATAATGTTTGAACATTATCATATTCAATTCTTCATTTCCCCATACTTTATTGCGATGATCCGTTTCAAAATCATACCAAAGAAGAGCATTCATTTTATGATAAGCATCACGAAAGCTGATAAAATTTTGCAAATTTTCTTCACCAATTGCACTATCTCCCGGCTGCAATCCTTGAGCACTCAGCGCTTCTTTACGTTCTTCAGATGCTATGGCTGCAAAATATTTTTCTTTTGTTATTTTCCACTCATCAGTCACAAGATAAGGAACAGGCGCCTCTGCTTCGACAAATAAAGTATTTTTTTGGAAAAACAGAGCATAATAAAATGCCAATGCACTAAAACCAGAATGGCCATAAATGCCTATTTTTTCAGAATTCAACAATCCTTGTTGTACCAAACCCATTCGCACTTCTTCTAAATGCGTACACAGATCGTTTAAAGTAAACCTATTCACTACATCATTTGGCAATTCAGCCAACGACGAATTTTTACACCAATATAATTTAGGTGAAAAAAAACAATAATCCTTCAACAAGTTACCCAGTATGAATGACTGCTTTAACAATTTCCCATAAATCTCACCTGGCCCACAAATAATAATAGGAATATCTCCATGACCAAACCGCTCAACTTGAATAGAATATTTTTTTTCATTGATCGTTATTGTAAGCATCTTCAGACAATCTCCTGTAGAACGAGGTGTCAGCGTTGCATTAATGAGTGGAAGCAGGGGTTTTCATAACCTGAGTAGAAAATCCAATCACACCGATGGCAATTAATGGTAATACAGCGGCAATCAAGAATAGAGAGTTTAAGCCTGGGCCATGATCAATGACAACACCACCCAAGCAAGCGCCTACAGCATTGCCCAGATTAAAAGCCGCGATGTTGAGACTGGAAGCCAAGCCTTGGCCTGCACCAACCGCTTTACTCAATACCCACATCTGCAAGGGCGCGACTGTGGCAAAAGCAGCAGCGCCTAATAAGGCAACCAGTATGATCGATAAAATTTTATGATGCATGCCTATACTCATGAATCCCAATGTTAGCGCCAATGCAAACAATGTCCCAATCACCGTTTTTAATAAACTTTTGTCAGCTAATTTTCCACCCAGTAAATTACCGCCCACTAAACCTAAACCAAATAACAGCAAAATCGGCGAAACGGCTGATTCCTTAAAACCGCTGATTTGAGTTAAAATGGGTGCAATATAGGTGAATACCGCAAATACTCCAGCATATCCCAAGATTGTGGTTAAAAATCCCAGTAAAACCTGTGGGCGCATCATCGATTTAAGATCGGTTTTCCAATCAGGATTTTGAACATTTGCCTCTTCTTTTGGCACAAATAACCACAACACAATTAAAGCGATACGGCAACTAACGTCACTGCCCAAAAAGTGGTACGCCAGCTATAAATTTGTCCCAACCAAGTGCCAAAAGGCACCCCAATGATATTAGCGACAGTCAAACCCATAAACATCATTGCAATAGCCGAAGCTCGTTTATTGGGAGCAACTAAATTGGTTGCGACAATAGAGCCAACGCCAAAAAATGTTCCATGGGCAAAAGCAGTTAAGATACGAGACGCCATCAATAAGGAATAGTTGGGAGCAATGGCGCAGAAAAAATTGCCTAAAGTAAAAATTATCATCAGTCCGATAAGCACTTGTTTTCTCGGCCAACGGGTGGTGAGCGCAGTTAAAATCGGCGCGCCAATCACAACGCCTAATGCATAGCCGGAAATTAATAAACCAGCCATGGAAATTGAGACGTTCATATCTCGGCTGATTTCGAGCAACAGACCCATGATAACGAACTCAGTGACGCCGATTCCAAACGCACCCGCAGTCAAAGCAAATAACGCTAAGTTCATGAGAGTCCTCGGTTACTTTTTAATAGAACGTTTTACTTTTTTATCTTTTTGGTGATGCTGAAAAACAGCATGTAACAATCCTGGAAACCGTTTTTCGATATCGTCTTTACGCACAGTATTGATCACGGAAACTCCCTTTTTTTCCGAACATATCAATCCTGATTCCCGTAAGATTCGGGTATGAAAGGAAATGGTCGAAGCGGAAAGATGATCTTCGCAGGCTTCCGCACAATTCATGCCCTCACACCCCATTAGCCGAAAAACCATATTCCGCCTGTAAGGGTCTGATAGAGCGTATAAAACGCTGTCAATAGTTAAATCGTCAACAGACGGGTGATAAAAATGTTTTGCCATATTGGATACTATATCACATATACTTCTATATTGCAATAGTACTGAAATATAGAACTTATAGAGGTTGAGGCAACCGGATTATAGACTGGATTTAGTAACGAGCCATTTACTTTGTATAGAAATCAATAAAACGCCTGATTTTAGATTGCAAATAACGGCTCTGCTGATAATATAAGTAGACAGGCTGTTGTGACGAACTAAAATCTTTTAGCAATTCGATTAATCGTCCGTCTCTTAAAGCATCAGATACCATATAATCATGCAATTGCACAATTCCCATTCCTTGAATCGCGCAATCGCGTAATGCTTGGCTATCATTAATCCGCAAAAACGGTCGCACTGCCACTTCGCGATTATTCTTAAAAAGAATCACATGATCAGGCCGGCGCATACTGTGAGTCAAATAACGATGATGCCGCAAATCTTCCGGTGTTTTGGGTAGAGGATATTTTTTCAAATATTGGGGAGAAGCGCATAACACATAACGGGTAGTGGCGACACGTTTTCTGACTAAGTCGAGTGACTCCGGCATCGACATACCAAAAATTAAATCGATGTTTTCTTTTTCTAAATCAGGAAACCGTTCCGCTAGTTCAAGCTTAATTTCCAATTTTGGATTTTGCGCCATAAATTTCGGCAATCGTGGTAACAAATATTGTAAAGCAAAATATCGACTACTGGTGATACTAGTGACCCGTGGCCACCGCCTGGCTGGCAGAAATCGTTCGCTCTGCGTCGGCTAATCCTTCCAACGCTTTTTTACACTGCTGATAATATTCAGCACCCATTTCAGTTAAAGATACCCGGCGAGTGGTGCGATACAGCAATTGGACGTGTAGATCCGCCTCTAATTCGCCACCTGCCGGCTGATGGCGGCAGTGGAAACATTGAGCTGACGGGCAGCAGCGGCGAAGCTGTTTGCTCGACAACGGCGATAAAAGCGGTAATTTGAGAGAAATGAGGCATGTGTTTATTATTACCATTTAGTTAATAGTTATTAACTAATTATAATATTGTTTACTATTAAATCAATAGTTATAATATTCCCATGAAAAATAATACCCCAAAAATCCCTTTACTCACCTTATTGCTGATGATTTCATTCGCCTCAGTGAATGCGGTGTTGTTTACTCCGGCGCTACCGGATATCGAACGCTTTTTTATGATCAGTGACAGCACAGCTCAACTGACCATTACCTGGTTTTTGATTGGCTATGCGCTAGGACAACTACTATACGGCCCTTTGGCTAATCGTTTTGGCCGTAAAAAAGCGCTGTTTGTTGGCATCGGTTTGCAAATCATCAGTAGTTTCATCTGTGTTGCATCGGGTTTAACACATACCTACTGGTTGCTCGTGACGGGTCGATTACTGTTGGCGTTGGGATCAGGAGCCGGTCTCAAGATGGCATTCACTCTCGTCAATGAATGTTATTCCGCTCAAATCGCCAGGCAAAAAATTTCCTATTTGATGATCGCTTTTGCGATTACTCCTGGGTTGGCGATCGCCCTGGGCGGATTACTCAATACTTATTGGGGATGGATGAGTTGCTTCTACGCCGGTGCAGTTTACGGCATTTTGTTATTTCTTTTAGTCATACGCTTACCCGAAACACTCACCACGCTAGACTATCACGCACTAAAAATTCGCCACTTAATCTCTAGTTATCAATGTCAATTTAAAAATATATCGATGGTAACTGGAGGTTTGTTAATGGGCATGGCCACCAGTTTCGTTTATGTATTCGCAGCTTTATCGCCCTTTATTGCGATAGATTAAGGTA
>CAVQJI010000018.1:0-30407 GCA_963712715.1 uncultured Pseudomonadota bacterium
TTATACCAAGTAAATGCTTATGCTGAGTAATATTTTTACATTAAGAATTTACAGGGATTTTCTGCTATTATTTATATGAAAGAGCTTATTTTACTTTGCATAAATATCTCTCTCTTAATAGGAGGAGTTAGTTATGTTCGAGTCGTTAATCAAAGAGCCTCACGTCATTCGGCGACTACAAGCCTCTCAGTTTAAACCTCTTTTAGATCAGTTCGCATCTTATCTAATTTCAAAACCTTATTGTAATGCTGCAATGTATTCTTATCGAAATTCAGCGGAACATTTTTTTCATTGGCTGGAATCTCAAAAATCAACTTCTCCATTAACAATAGATCAACCATTAGTAGATAAATTTTTAGATCGACACCTTCCAGTTTGTCAATGCCCTATTCCAGCACCACGATGTCGGCAAAATTTGCATGCAGCATTGTCTTTACTGATTCGATCACAGGAAAAAACGACACCTCAGAATGAAATTGATCAAATGATCAATGAATTTGATAATTACTTAGTAAATACGTGTGGTCTTGCTAAAAACACGCGTGTTTGTCAGCGTCATTATGTGAAAGTATTCCTTAACAAATTTTTTAGCAAAGGAGTATTGCATTTAGATCAGCTTAAACCAATAAAAGTGCTTTCTTTCTTATATGAGAATATATCGTCCTATAAAAGAAGGACTTTTGCTCTTTTTGTTTACTCGATCCGTAGTTTCTTTAAGTTCTTACAATTTAAAGGATTATGCTCTGCTAATCTGGTATCTGCTTTACCAAGCATTGTTGAATGGAAACATGGAGCATTACCCGAGTATTTAAGCGCTCAGGAATTAAAGAAGTTTTTTTCTGCATTTGATAGGAGTACTGCTCTGGGGAAAAGAAATTATGCCATGGTCACCTGCATGATAGAACTGGGTTTAAGAGGCTATGAAGTCGCTAACATGAAACTGGATGATATTAATTGGCGAAACCAAACACTCCGTTTATCTCGTGGTAAAACAAGACAAGAATACCTTCTACCGATACCTCAGTCCATGATGGATGCACTCATTGAATATTTGCAATATGGACGTCCTAAAACAATTTCTAGACAAATATTTGTATATCATCGTTTTCCGGTAGGAGCGGGAATTATTCCTGGACTAGTGACAGACGTTGTACGCAAAGCATTGCATCGTACGAATATAATTCATAATTCCGCAGGTACAAATTTACTAAGAAGAACTTTTGCAACAAGGTTACTAACAAAAGGCGCTAAGATAAAAGAGATTGCTGATTTGTTGCGTCATAAATCAATCAATACAACCACTATTTATCTCAAGGTGGACTTTAATCAACTGCGGCAAGTGGCTTTACCATGGCCAGAGGAGCGCTTATGGTAAAGCAGATGAGTATGAAAGAGCGTATTGAGCTTTACATTCAACATCGGCATTGCTTGGGATATCATTGTGGGGAGTTAGAAAAAATTTTACTAAAATTTGCGGATTATGTGGATCATCGAGGTTATACAGGCCCTTTAAAAACAAATTGGGTTATTGAGTGGATATTGACATCAGGAAAAAATAACGCTGGTGTAACCTGGATTAACAAGTTATTAATTATTCGTGGTTTTGCCAAGTTTTATCATGCCATTGAACCTAAAACAGAAATACCTCCAGCCCATTTTTTTGGATCCATGAAACACAAGCGCTCACCTTATATTTATTCGCAAAAAGAAATTCAGGATCTATTAATAGCAACTAACCAACTGAAACCCATTGATGGCATTAAACCCATTACTTTTAAATATTTATTAGGATTAATGGCTTCAACTGGAATTAGAATCTCTGAAGCAATAAAGCTCACTGTTGGAGATGTCAACCTGGAAGAAGGATTTCTCGTTATATTTGAAACTAAAAATCACAAATCGCGTTATGTTCTTTTACATCCATCTACTCAAGATGCATTAAAAGAATACATTATTCTCCGTGATAAATATGCTTCCAGATCATCCGATTCCTGTTTTTTTGTCTTGGACAATAATCGCCAATTAGAATTAATACCCACTGAAAGAGATTTTAGGTGGTTATGTCAACAACTGGGATGGGGAAAAAAGCCGCGTCTACATGACCTTAGACACACCTTCACCTGTCAAAGACTATTAAAATGGTACCAAGAAGGGAAAGACGTGGATTCTCTCATAGTTTACTTATCCACCTACCTTGGTCACGCTCATATAACGGAGACTTATTGGTATATCACAGCCATTCCAGAATTGATGGCGATAGTTTCTAATCGATTTGAAAAATATTGTTGCTCAGAGAATGGAGGTTAATGATGGATGATCGGAAAAAATTCTCTACACTAGTTCAAAATTATTTTTGCAAATTTTTAATTAATCAACGGCATGTGAGCGATAGAACAGTTCAAACTTATCGTGACACATTCCGTTTATTATTTAAATTTATTAGCGAGAAAATCGGAAAAACGGCATCACAATTGTGCTTGTCTGACACGAATGCAGATATGATATTGGAGTTTTTGAATTATCTTGAATCAGAAAGAAAAAATGTCATTAACAGTAGAAATATTAGATTAGCGGCCATTCGGTCATTCTTTCATTATGTAGAATATCAAGAACCTGAAGCATTGCCTGCGATACAGAGAATTTTTGCTATTCCTATGAAGCGTTTTGATCGTGTTTTGATTGAGTCTTTATCCAAAGAAGAAATCAACGCCATTATCAATTCTGCAGATACCACCACATGGAGTGGAAGACGTGATCAAGCCTTAGTGACGTTAATGTATAACACGGGGGCGCGAGTCTCTGAAATTATCAATTTAAAACGAGAAGATTTGGAATTATCCAAAAGTCACGTGATTCATTTGCATGGTAAAGGGAGAAAAGAACGTTCTATTCCTCTTTGGAAAAGTACAAGCCATGTTATCGATAAGTGGCTAAAAGAAATTGATGAAAAAGCAGAAACGCCTTTGTTTCCCAATCGATTTGGAGAACGGATGACTAGAGCTGGTATAGAAGAAAGGCTTAATTTTTCTGTGAATAAAGCGAAAATAAAATGCCATTCGTTGAAGAATAAAAAAGTCAGCCCTCATGTTATTAGGCATACAACCGCTATGCACTTGTTGCAATCTGGAGTTGATCTGACGGTAATTTCTCTATGGTTAGGCCATGAAAATATAAATACTACTCATAAATATATGGAGGCTAATTTGCAGATGAAAGAACGTATTTTAGAAGCCGTTGAAGAACCGAAACATGGGTTAAGGCATAAGCCTATTTCGGACAACTTGTTAAAATTTTTGGAGAGCTTATAATTATGTCAAGTATGATACTAGGAAAATTGATTATTCCTCATGTTATTGCGATTTTTTTTTATTTACTCAGCATAAGCATTTACTTGGTATAACGCCATTTAGGTAAATATTTGCCTAAATGCAATTATATGGATTTTTGAAATCGAAAAGAAAGAAATAATTTTTTTTAAAAACAGATTAGAATGACCCGCTCGATGGATTGAATGAGCTGCCGATTGGCAGGGATTAGAACGATGATGACAGTTGAAAAGTATTTTTAATCTGATCAATTTTAACCTGTTCCTGGGCAATACAGCCTTGTTGAGCCGCCAGTTTATCCGCCGTCTTCTGGAGTTGTTTAATTTTTTCGGGTGTTATGACAGTGTTCTTGTCATTAAATCCACACACTGGTATGACCAGTCGAGTGATAGCTGTTTGTAAATCGGCATTGAGTTTTTTTTGATACTGCAATTGTCGATGATTAAACAGTGTACTCCAAACCGAAGTAATGGATTTTTCATAAGTGTCTCGATGATGGTGTATCGTTAATAATTTGCTTTGCAGGTCGGCACTCTCCGCATTCGTAGTTCAGCAATTCTTGCATCGTTTGAGCTTCAGTCATTAGCTTAAATAAGCAGGGACATTTTACATGAGGTTGCAAGAGGTGAATCATGGCGGCTAATGGCAGGGATATGCTTTCTATTCTATTGGCGTGCGCTAAAGTTACTTGAGTTCGATGTTCAATGGCGAATTGGGTCTGTTGGGTGATTTTCCGGCGATGCCCCTCGATTTTTTGTTCTAACCGCTCGGCTCGGTGCTGCAAACTGGTTTTGGCTTTTTGAATCTCTTCGGCTATTTTCTCAGCCGTTGGTTTTTGCCCTAATTCTTTTGCCAAAGCATGATAAACAATACGTGCATTGCCTTCACATTGGATTTGATGATGAATGTTTTCTATTGAAAAACGCGCTTGCGCCATTTTCACATTATAGGGTCGCAGTGGATGTATATGAGAAAATTGGGGGGAATCAGACTGAAATGTAGCCATTGTTTGGGATGGTGGTGGTAACTTCTGGATGAATGAAGCTGTATCCTGGAGGGTCATATCAACCGTATTTTCTAAAGCATTGAGCGCCTCTTGTCGCGTTATATAGGCTTGACGAGTAGACTCATAACACTGAGCCTGCTCGTGAGTTAATACACCACGATGCTTGGTTTCGCTCTCAATCTTCAGACGCACAGCTCCCGTCACATTGGCGGTTGAAATCACATCATCGGCTTGACGCAAAGCGATTCGCAGATCATCCGTATTTTTTGAAATGGTTAATGCCGATTGACTTTGTTTCAACCGCCATTGCCAATCCGATTCTCCGAATAAAAATGGGGAATGTTGCAACAAAAATAATATTTTTAAAGCGAAGGCTTTGAGTATCGTCAGAGCGTATACCCCAGAATTTTTTTTAACAGCTTCCTTTAATAGCGCTGTTTCCAGGGCATTTAAATACAGTAAATAATATTTCAATTCCAGTGACACCTCCGCTTGTTCACACAGGGTTTGTAAATATTTCATGGTTCACCTCTTTTAACCGTAGGAAGGATATGGGAATCATCCATCCGGTTCCCGGTTTTTTTGTGACCGGGAACTGAATCAAATGATCAGCAGAACACTGACCATGGATGACATTGACTGCTAACCCACCCGGCAAGTGACCACAGGTGCAAGCGGTTGGTTTAACACTGTTTGCAGACCTTTGGCAGCCTCTTTGCCCTTAATGTTCCAGATGCCACAAGCCCAGGCAATGCCAACCGATAAAACCGTCGCTACTCCTTTGACAAATTTCATCGCCAAACTATCACGGCCCTGTTCAATGACCTCGCGTTGCTTTTTAAATTGCTCACGGAAATCCTTTAATTGTTCCGGCGCGGATTTAACCGGCGTGCTGAGGGTCGCTTGTAATGCACTGACCGCTTGATACTTCTGTACGACTAAAGGCGGAGACTGGTCGGGTTTTCCCATCGTTCGTGTCGGCTCCGCCGTCAGTTTTTCCACCGGCGTTCTGGCATCCGTGACTCCCGTCACTTGAGCGCGCTCATTCACCGGCGGCGCACCAAACAATAATGTTCCGGCTTTGGGCGGCGATAAAATAGTTTTGCCCAGAGTCCTTTTTGGCCTGGCTTTCAATTTCCACGGCCAAATGATTTTTATACTCCTGACACAATTGCCGCAATTCCTGTTTTTGGCGGGCGACCGGCAATAAAGTCAATAAGCTTTGCTGAACCTGAATACAGCGTTTCTGTTGGTTGGCTTGCCACGGACACCAACGATGAATCGCATTTCTCAGTGTGGTGTAATTCACAGCGTTTAATAAATCTACTTTATCCAGCAATCGAGTCAGCCGTGCGTCTAAGGCGGTGTTGAATATTTTTTGCTGTTGAGTAGCCCCCTTTCCTTTTGAACGTGTTTGGGCTTCGGTTTGGGCCTGCTCAACAATCGCCAGGGCTTCCTGGTCTAATGTCTGGTTGATATTGAATACTGAATTTTGCGATGTACATTGACGATGAGTTGTTAAAAATTGTTCGATAAGTTTGCTCATAATCTCTTTCCTCATAAAAAAAATAAAAAATAAAAATAATGAATGGGATTTGATTTCTCCGGGCTAACTTAAACCGGGAGTTGGTGCTGGAGGTTTCAAAGCCTCGGTTATCTTTTCCGCCGCTTGCTGGCCTTTGACGTTCCAGATCCCACAAGCCCAGGCAATACCCAGCGATAAGACGGTCGCCACTCCTTTAATAAATTTCATCCCCCAACTGTCCCGGTCTTTTTCAATGATCTTGCTCTGGGATTGAAAAGTTTGTTTAAAACTCTGCAATTGTTTCTCTACCGGTTGTGGAGTGGTTAAGGTACTCACCATCGTATTGACGGTCGCATATTTTTTGATAGCGGCGTTCAAACTATCACTGCCGTTGGGGATGCCTTGCGGATGATCGGCGACAAACCGATCCATGTTTTTACCCGCCTGGGTGACCTGTTCCGGCAATTTCCCGGAATCCGGCAGAGGAACGCCTTTAATTTTCCGATTAGCGGTAAATTGGGCGTATTCCTGCGGATGATTGGCCTTCAATTCAGTGACGATGTCTTCTTTCAGGTGCGCCTTATAGTTCAGGCAGATCACCTGCAATTGCTGTTTTTGCCGGGCTTTCGGTAAAGCGTTGAGCAACACTTTGCGAACATTTGGCATTTTTGATCAGGCTGCCAATCTTCAATCGCCTTAAAAACCGCATTGAATTGCTGTTATTGGTTAAATTGACTCGCATCAATTCCGCCGTGACTCGGGCACTGATCGCGTTTTTTTCTTTATCGAGATAATGGCTATGGCTCGAAAAATCCTGTCCGGCTTCCTGAGAAGCTTGTTGATACAGCAAGGCCGCATGATGATTGAGCCGCTGGAGCCGATCCTGTTTGGAATCCCCTAATGCGGGTTTGGCATTGAGTTGAAGTAATAAGTGGATTAAATTAACACTATTGAAATGACGCATCGTTTTCCCTCCTTTTTGTTTTTACTTTTGCACAAGAAAATAAAATCAATTGTTCCTGCGCTCCTTTTATCGACCATAGTCAATAAATTCTGTCTTTAGTATTTTATTATAAGTAATTTTTTACAATTTGAATTCGACCGTGGCCGAGTTCTTCCGTTAAAATCATGCGCGCCAACGTATCCTGGCGACGTTGCTCATAATTGAACGTCTTGGGGTCGGGGCCTCCGGCGATGGGAGCATCCCAACCGGTCAGTTCTTTATAGCGTTGTTGCGCGTAGCCATGCCGAAATCCATGTGACCGGATATTAGAATTGCGTAATTGTTTATCGTAAACATAACGATGCTGGATATACGTTTTGGATTCTGGGAATCAGCGACCGGTTAACGTTCCAGGCTAATAGTTTCGCTTCATCCAGCCATCGGCGTTGTTCAGCCGTACGGACAGGAATTTCCCGGGTACGGTTGCCTTTACACCACGCGCCTAATAAAACTAATTTGTTTTCCTGATCAGCTAGATGAGGTTTTATTTTTAAGGATTCTTCACGGCGTAATCCAAAATTTCTTTGCAGCTCCAAAGACACGCGCACATACGGATCAGTAATTTTGGAAATATCGGGATTGACAATCGCCCGATTTTTAACAGGCTGGGTATAACGGGAGCCTACCTGTAATGTCGCGTTACTGGGTACAAAGGGTTTATCCATCAGGACCGCCAGGCGGCGTAATACCGAGAGTCGATTTTTGATCGTACTGACTTTCAGGGACTTTTCCTGCCAATGCTTCGTGAGTTCGACAACGTGTTTTTCTTTTAATTTGTACACTGAAGAAAATTTATAGCCCAGGTCAAATAGTTCATCGACAATCCGAAACAATATTTGCGTCCGGTCATGGCGGGTAGCAAAAGAATTTTCATGGTCTTTCTGTAAAACCTGATATAAAGAACGTTTAATTTGTTGTTTGAAACTCATAATTTTATATCCTTTTAATTTGATGACATCCCTCTAACGGTTGTTTTGGTTAGTGTTAAGCCCCAATTCACACCCCGTTAAAAGTGTGAAAGGCCGAATTGCTTCGACTAAAGGACTAAATATCGAGGGTTTTAGCCACGAAATAAGTGAATAAATTTGTCTTTTATTTTTTGTAGATTGTCTTCTGTAATGAGTTCATTAATAATTCTTTTTACGCTGAGTGATATTTGAGTTTGTTCAAAAATAATTGCCTGACATTGCCTTATTTTTTCAAATTGTTCTTCTTTAATGTAATTAGATTTAATTTCCTGATGATTGTTATTTTTTAGATTGTCTGTCATCGTTTGTTCTCCTGTCATTATTGATTTATAAAATTTTTATTTTTTTATTGAATAACTCAGTTAAAAATTAAGTTAAATAGTGATTTATTTTTTTTCTTGTTCTTTCTATTTTTTTTTAATATAAATTCTTTTATGTTTATCACTGTTAATTTGTTTTATTTGTAGAATTATTAAAATTAACTGCTTAAATTAAATGATTGTTCTTTTTAATTTTTAAAGATTAATAAAATAGTTTAAGTTAAATACATGATTATTTAATATTTTTAGCTATTAAGTTTTTATTTTTTAATATGAATCCTTGCCGTAAGGAAAGGAAACACTCATCACCCGCAGTAAAGTAGGAAATAAGTGCAAAGAAAAGAATAATACTTGTTTAACGAAATATTATTAAAGTTAACCTGGAAGACAGACTAACTCAAGAAGTGTAGAATGACAGGACGAAATTACTCGAAGCTATCATATATTTTACGGTTTAATGTCGTGTAAAATGCCGACTCATGACAGCCATTATATATAAATTTTTGAAGAAGTCAACAGTTTTTTTAAATTATTTTATAAAAAAGCCTATAAAAATAGGGGTTTAAAGTAACTGTCCCTTGTCTTTTCCTGAGTGTCCCTTGTTTTCAGTGACGATTTTACTAAAATATTTATGTTAATTGAAAGGGTTAGCATTCCATAAATTGCTACGTCACTGCGTAAAACGCAGTGACGTAGCTGATTATTCTATATACTTAGTTTTTTGCTTTTATTAATTCTTAAAACAGTTTATTCTATCACTGTCCCAGGTGATTATTTTATTTATTTTAAGTGGAAGTGAATTAATTATATGTTACAGGAACAAGAAACTCTTTTATTATCTGATACCCAGGTAAGTGACGATTCTCCTCTTACTGCCTTACAAGAGGCTTGGCATTATTATATACAAGAAGATCATTTGCCTTCCTGGAAACAGGAAGCTGCCAAAGACCTTTTTCTTTTATTTGTATCAGCAGGGTCGGTATTGTATGGTATTATTGCTAATCGTTATGCTGCGGATAGACCAGACTGGGAACGTCAATTATTTATCTATGGTACTGCTTTTCCTGCCGCCGCGGTTCTTATTAATGCCACTAATGAATATTTTTTAAGGCGGAATGCTCGCCGTTTTCCTGAAGAGTTAAAACAATATTATTTGCCAACCTCAAAGCTTGGTTTTTTTATAGAAGATTTGGCTGTTGGATTAATATCCGCAGTGGCTTCTATTTCGTTTGCTACTGCCGCCTGGCGCTATTCTGATGCATGGGAGAAGCCGCCTTTGCAAATTGCCTGGACGATCTACATTGAACTGGTTAATACCGCCCTGCATCTGTTGCCGGTGGAATTGGTGATTTTTAATCATCCCGTTTTTAGCTTACCGATCAGACCATTTAAGATGGGCTTTCAATGGCTTTATCGGCTTTCACTCACGCCTGAAGAAAAAGCACAAAATGACTTTCTGGCATTTAAATGCAGGAAATCTAATGAAATAGCCGAAATATTTAAAGGAAATCTTGATCAGTTAGTGAAGAAGATTTTGCAGGGAAGTCTCCAATGGAATGGTTTTTCTGGAGGAGTTAAAAAATGGTTTTCTTTCATCGCAAAACCTGAAGCTATTTTGAACGATTTAAGGGATAATTCAATTAAGGATATGATGGAGAAAACTCCCTTTTCTCCTTTGATACTGCCTGAAAGCAGGCAGTCTTCATGGATGAGTTGGACAGGCAGGCAGTTTAAAAATTTAGGCTACAGCATAGGCGCTACCTGGTTACTTTCAAGCTGCGCTGGATTTTTGGCCGATCCTTTCAGTGCTTTACTTGATAGTGATATGAATAAGAATGTCGCTCTTTCCATTTCGTCGCTTGCCAGCTATTTTTTAGGTGTATTATTGGGTCATATGGGTGGAAGCAGCTTGCAAGCAGACCTCACCAAAGTATATAACACACTTCGTGGGCAAGGAGAGATACCTCTTCATGCAAAACTTCATACCAAATCCTTCGGATTATGGTTTCTTGTAAGCGTATTATTGGCGCGTTATTCTTATGCGATGTCCGTAGAATTGATTAAAGACCATTTTAGTGATTTTTCTTTTTTCAATACCTTAAAAGCAGTCTCTATTTCCGGTGTTACCTATATGTCTTTTTTTGCTATGCAAAAACTATTCGAAGATTATTTGATAAAATTTGTCAGTTTAAATTCTCGTGAAGAAAATCATTTAATTGCCGTTTTACAAAGAAAAATAGAGGATTTTAAGCGCCATATCCCATCTGACCCCGATCAGCTATTGGATTTTTTTAAACACTGTTCTGAAGAAGATCTGCAATCCATGCTGGGTATGTCGAAAAGTAAATTTTTAGCCATGACTGATTTTGAATCTTTATATGCAGAAGAGCAGAAAGAACAGTCTATAACTAAATCATGCGCATTGAAAATATCGAAGTGTTGTCAGTGGATGCTTTGTCACTCTAAAAAACGTTTCCCTGAGCGTCATGAATTATTATTGAATGGTAATTCTCCATCCTTTATGCCTGGCTCTAGTTCTATCAGTTCTTGAAAAAACGATAACATCATGTTATAAAATGTTTTTTATCCATTACTATTGAATAATTAATAAAAAGTAGCTTCTTATAAATTTGGGCATTGTTCGTGAACTCAATAATCCATTTTATTTACCCTAATCGGTTATAATTTAAAAAGGATTTTATACTTACGAAGAATAGCCTCATTTTTCCGAATTAAGAAGTGATGAAACCAGGAGAGAAATGAAATTATTACATACACTTTTCGAAAACCAGACGCGAAATGCGCCGAATCACATTGCTTTAATCGCAGATCAGAAAAAAATCACTTACCAGGAACTTTCCGATTATTCTAATAAAATTGCTCACCGCTTACTACAGAGTGATATTAAAAAAAATACCTTAGTAGCCATTGTGATGGAGAAGGGGTGGGAACAGGTGGCTGCTGTTTTAGGCGTTTTAAAAGCAGGCGCTGCCTATTTACCTATCGACGTGAACGAACTTCCTGAAAGGTTGTCGTATTTGTTGCAAATTGGAGAAGCGCGTTGTGTGCTCACACAAAATAAGCATGAATCTCGTTTGTCCGGTCTTTCTCAACTGGAAACTCTGGTAGTAGATGATGAAATAACCTGGGCAAATTGTTCAGGCGAAGCCTTACCTATTATTCAGGATGAAGAAGATTTGGCGTATGTTATTTTCACTTCAGGGACAACAGGTGTTCCCAAAGGGGTGATGATAGACCACCGGGGAGCGGTGAATACCATTTTAGATATGAATCACCGCTTTCATATTAATTCAGAAGATCGTGTTTTGGCTGTTTCAGCGTTGCATTTTGATTTATCAGTCTATGATATTTTTGGAACACTGGCTGCCGGTGGCACGATTATTCTGCCGACCAGCGATGAGAGCAAAGACCCCAGTCGATGGACTCCACTTTTTTTAATGGAAAATGTAACTACTATAAATTGCGTACCTGCTTTAATGGATATTTTTGTTGGACATTCATTTAATCAGTCTTCAGTAAGTGATCTCAGAACTCACCATCTTCGTCTCATACTATTGAGCGGAGATTGGATACCTATCACTTTACCCAATAAAATTCGAGAATTATTTGGAGAAAAAATTGAAATCATCAGTCTGGGTGGCGCTACAGAAGCTTCTATCTGGTCTATACTTTATCCTATTCAAGAAGTCGATAAATGTTGGAAAAGCGTTCCTTATGGGAAACCGATGAAAAACCAGACTTTCTATATTCTGGATGACCGTTTAAATGCGGTAGCTACTGATGAAATAGGTGAATTGTATATTGGAGGAATTGGCCTGGCTAAAGGGTATTGGCGGGACCAACGACGCACTCAATCTGCGTTTATCTCGCATTCAGACTTGGGACGTCTTTACAAGACAGGAGATTTAGGTCGATATTTACCTGATGGCAACATTGAATTCCTGGGTCGATTAGACTATCAGGTAAAAATAAATGGACATCGAATTGAATTGAGTGCTATTGAAAGCTGTCTATTAGAGCATCCTTCCGTTCGTCAGGCTTGTGTTATTGCGGCAGGAAATAACTTAAATAAATATTTGGCAGCATACCTGGTGTTACGGCAAGATCAAATGGACAACAATTTACTTTTAGCCAGGGTGCAAATCGCGCAATGGCATAAAATCCATGACGATTTAGGCGATAATCATGCATCGATATCTGAACCTTCTTTCAATACGCAAGGATGGATTAGCAGCTTTACTCAGAAGCCAATGTCTCATGAAGTCATGCAGGAGTGGGTGCAACAAACTGTGGCCAGAGTACTTTTCCTGAATCCAAAAAAAGTATTGGAAGTGGGGTGTGGACTGGGATTGTTATTATTTCAATTAGCCCCTCATACTTTAATTTATGAAGGAATGGATTATTCTCAATCCGCGATCCGTTACATCAAGAAATATATTAACCCCATTGAAAAGAAAATTGGTTTACAACTGGGGGAAGCAAAAAGTATAGGTGAAATTTATGCTACCCAAACTTTTGATGTGATTATTCTAAATTCTATTATTCAATATTTTCCCACGATAGATTATTTGCTTGATGTTTTAAATCAATCCATCAATTTGACTGAAACTGGAGGTTACATTTTTATAGGTGATGTGTGTAGTTTGGTACATTTGCCTATTTTCCATACCGTCATCCAATGGAATCAGTCTGCCAGGGACATGACGTGGGCAGAGTGGAGAGCAATGATAGATTATTACATCCTTCAGGAAGAGGAGCTTTTGATTGATCATCGCTTTTTTTATGCGTTTCAGAAAATGAACCCATGCATTAGTGCCGTAGATATTCAAATTAAACGGGGACACTGCAACAGTGAGATGAACTTATTCAGATACGATGTCACCCTATATATTGATCATAATTTTTCAAATTTTCCCCGTAGTCCGAGATATCTCAATTGGTTTAAAGAATCGCTCCATCTTGATTCAATACGATCTTTATTAGAAAAGAATAACTCCTCAGCATTAGTGATTCAGGAGATCCCTAATAAAAGAATAGCTGGCCTGGATGAAAGCTTATTTCAGGGCCATTATACTTCTTGCCCGTGGACAGAGTGTGCTGAAAAAGCTATGGCTATTGCGCAAGAACATTCAATAGACCCCGAAGAGTTATATCGAATGGGCGAAGATTTAGGCTATACTGTCTCCATAACCTGGTCTGAAAAGAACCCGTTGAATAATATAGATGCGTTATTTGTTAAAAACCATACTTTAGATGAGCCGCTGCTCACTTCGCAAATTTTTTGGGAGAGACTACGTCAGAGCTTTCAAAATACTCTAATATGCCTTTACGGACTAAAGCAATTGATGTCGTTTTGTTGAAATTGAAGAAATTTCTGAGTACCAGGCTTCCTGCCTATATGGTTCCAGGCGTCTTTATGGCGTTAGATGCTTTACCCATGAGTATCAATGGTAAAATTGACCGTCAGGCATTACCTCCGGCCAGGTTAAATTTTCGTGCTATGGAATATATTCCACCATCGACTGAATTAGAAAAAAAATTATCCCGAATTTGGTCGAAAATACTTAAAATGGATAAAATTGGAATTAATGACAATTTTTACGAGCTGGGAGGTACTTCTCTGTTAGCGGTACTCATGATCGCTGAAATTCAGAAAACTTTATTTGTTGATTTGAATGTCGGAGACATTATTTTTCATGGCCAATCCATACATGCTTTAAGTATTCTGATCTCACAAAAAATGAAACCGCAAGCAGTGGAGAAAAAACAGAATATTACGGAAATTCTATAAATTCAGCAATGGCTTTTTTGGCAGCGTCCGGGAGAAGTGGCTTGGTTATGACTTTATTCATTCCTGATTCCATAGCCGGTTCGATCACTGAGTCATAACTATGGGCGGTGAGAGCGATGATGTGTTTTTGACTATTATGGGTAGATTGTTGACGAATCTCCCGTGTTACGGCATAGCCATCGGTATCACCCAGGCCGATATCCATAAAAATAATGTCGTATTCTTGTGTCGATGTTAAATGAATAGCTTCAGCGCCGGAACTGGCAATATCCACATCGCAACCAATGGTCGTTAAGATAATCTTCCCTGCCATTTGAGCAGCCCTGTTGTCTTCAACCAGGAGTACTTTAATTTTTTTTGCTTCCATAGAAAACCTCGTTTATATGGGATGATTAGATGGTGTATCGCTTACCAAAGGTAATTTAAATGGGAATGTACAAATAAAAATAGTGCCGCCTTCAGGGTTATCTATAACTTCAATTTCTCCGTTCAATTCTTCGATTAATTGCTTCACAACAGTCAAGCCCAAGCCTGACCCTTTATAGACACCTTTGTTGGCTGGCGTTAAACGGGTAAATTTTTCATAAATGTAATTTTTTTTATCTTCTGGAATGCCGATGCCAGTATCTTTGATGCTAATCTGTAAGATAACGTTCTTATCATCAACACGCCTTGCCGTCCTGGTTATAATTTTTATATATCCATGATGAGTAAATTTAACGGCGTTGCTGACTAAATTAATTAAAATGCGCTGAACCCGATACTGATCACCAATAATAGTTTCTGGCGTATTGGAATACTCCATTTGTAAGTCGAGTTTTTTCATCGTCACACTGGGGATTTCCATAGCGACAATACTTTCAATCAATTTTTTTAAATCAAATTTTTTGCTTAATAATGGTGATGTCTCTAATCCCAGACGGGAATAATCTATAATGGCGTTACAATAATCTAATAATTCTTTAGCGCATGAGGAAATTTCTTCGAGATACTCTTTTTTTTGTGGATCATTTTCAATTTCTTTCAGTAGCCCTGCTAAAGAATAAATACCACTGAATGGGGTTCGAATGTCATGCTCCATGTTTTGTATAAATTCAGTTTTTACCTTATTGGCCAGTTCTACTTTTTCCTTTTCTTCTTTTAATTGTATCTCCGCTTTCTTTCTGGCTGTTATATCCAGAGAAACGCCGATAATGCCAATAATTTCTCCATTTTTGGTACGTAACGGAGATTTATTTGTCAGCATCGTCATTTGAGTTCCATCAGGGAAAACCGGAGTTTCTTCGATTTCTATGGATTGATTATTTTCCATGATACTTTCGTCAATTTCTTTTAATTCGTCAGCATAATCTTTCCAGGGCAGTTCATAATCGGTTTTACCAATGATATCAAAACGGTTTTTCGCCCCGGCCATCTTAACAACAAAGTCATTGCAGCCCAAATAGACACCATTTCGATCTTTCCAATAAACACTGCCTGGTAAATGTGAAATAATATTTTCCAGGTAAATCTGCGCTATCTCCCCAAAATTAATAACTTCCTTTTCATGTTTTTTTTCTTCAGTGACATCAATGCCTAAAGCTAAAACGCCTATAATTTTTTTATTGTCACCATAAAAAGGAGTTCTTGTCATGCGAATGCAAATATTATTTTTCAATTGTCGGGCAGGAAACCAGTGATCTGTTGATTTTTCAACTTTAGTAGTAATGACTTCCAGGTCTTCTCTCATAAACAATGTCTTGTCCAGCCATCCGATATCGTGATCTGTTTTACCGACTATTTCTCTGGAAGTCTTGAATCCCAATAATTGAGCAAAATTTTTATTACAGGCAACATATTCAGAGTGGATATTTTTGCAGTATACAAATCCGGGCATATTGGCAATAATTTTTTCTTGTTGTAAAGACAACATTTCTATTTCTACGAATTCTAACATAGTGTGAATAGTATGAAATTCTTGAAAGCACAGTAAAAAATATTTGGCGGGCTTTTAGCCATTACATCCACTCCTTTGAGATTGGATTATTAGGTTAGCCATCGTATCATCCTAATTTCAATTTTTTTAAACATACAGTTCAGTTTCAGTTGAACGCTCACTGTAGTAGGTAATTATACTCCATTATTATTTAAATGCTAATTTTTATCCAATGTCGGCATATTAAATACATTATTTAAACCTCAAATTTTTCCTCCGTTTATTATTTTACTCTTTTTTTTGAATTTTGGAGCATTCAGATATTCTGATAGTAACGCTTCAATTTTCTGGCATAGTTTCTCATAAGCCGTTTTAATGACGCATAACTCCTATTAGCTTTGATGCTGTCATCCAATTCTGTAGCAGCAATTTTTAAATGTGGGTAACACAAAGTCTAACACTTCCTTTAATATTATGAGCGATATTTTTTAATTTTTTATTGTCTTTTTAGTTAAAAGCCGCTGATTTTGACATAGCCTTGAGGGTAAATTTAACGGCATTACTGATTAAATTAATAAGACTCTTACGCCATTCTCGACTTTTTTTAACGTTTTATCTATCAAACAATAGGCTGTAATGATAAAATTCTCTAATAGCATAAGACCTCTTCTGTAATTTTGTGGTCTGTTAAACAACAAAATGACATGAGGTCTGATTGTTATGCAATCTGGATTAAATGAGCTCAGAAGTTGAAAATCACGTTTACTGAGTATTTCAATGAAAGGAAGGAAACCGACATGCAATTCGATACGGAAATCGCAACCTCAGATACGGACCACCCCTTAGTCCCATCACATAGTATTCAAAATAAAGACGACAGTTATTTACTGCTTGAAAAACCGGATTATACCGAACTGGATAAGTTCCTGTCTGGCTTAGGTATCGAGCGCAAAGATATTCCGGTCGAAAACGAATATCTGCTCAGGCTGTTTCAACGTGAGATGAGTGCTTGTTCCTGGATGAAATGGAGCAGCCTGGATCATGCTTTGGAAAAATGTTTGCAGTGGCCGTTGCTATCTGCTCATGATTTGGGACCCGAAACCAAAGAGAATGCCTGGCGGCGAGTCAGACCGGCTGAACGATCTATTTTGTTAAAAAGTACGTGGGGGTTGGTGAAAGCGTATGCGGTGCAGGGATTTGCGCGCGGTTTGGAGTTGGGGTTATTTACATCCATTCATATTTTTATCTATTCCATGCTGTTGTATCGTTTGGTTAAGCTGATCCAAACCGGTACTACCAGCATGGATGAATTTCGTTCTTCGTTTATCAGCTCGGATCAAAAAGGGATTGATAGCTTAGTGCGCCTGTTAGCGGGATTAGAAACGCAGTGGTTGAGGTTAATTTTAACGAGTCCTTTAATCATTGCGGGGTTACAAAGTATCTCTAGTCTATGGAGAGCACGGCGCACCTCACCGGTCACATTAAAAAATTACACCCAAATCATTGATACTCATCTTCAAAAAAAGGGTGGTTGGCTGCGGGATGGTATTTATGAATACCTCCCAGGTATTTCCAGTGCCAGTCTTTTGTCTTTAAGCGGGAAATTACAAAAACTCGAAAATCTGGTGCGCTGGGATGGGCGTTTATCGAGTGAGGAGCGGACACAAATTTTTGAGGCTTTGTGTCGAGTGGCAATAACAGGGAAAAAAAATACGCGACTGAACGCCTTGCAATATTTAGCCAGGATTGCGCATGGAGTGGGATTTAAAGATTTACCTCGTCTCAAAGAAGCCGGTTACTCCAAAGAAGAATTATTGACGATGTTATACATTAAGGGAAAAGCGTTAGCAGTGATCATGTCGTTGCCGAAAGAAGAAATTAAAGAAAGTAAACCTTTACGATGCCAGGCCATTCAATCACTGCCGCAACGCATCTATCGTCAATATTTATTGTGGTGGTTATTAGGCTTAAAGACGCATGTATTGAAGCAACAATTGCCAGCCTTATTATTGAAAACTGCGAAGTTGGCGATAGAGTTATATTTTTTTCAAATGATCGTATTCAGTATTTTGGAAGCCATTCGGTGCCCTGATAAACAAGGGTTTGAATTAGGTTTCGGCTATTCTAAATATGCTGATCTTTTAACGGTCGATTGCTATTTTGAAATGGTTGATCAGTTTCGTACCATTAATTTAAATGATTCGGTTCCGCTGTTAGTGGAACAGACTCAGTATTTCAACCTGGATGGATTGCACAATCTGACATTTATGTATAAAAACTTAACTGGTGAAGAAATGGTGGCTATTTTAAGAAGCGCTGAAGACCGGGGAGCTGGTTTTGCTGTATTAAATATATTCGACAATTTTGCCGATTCTGATATGCGATCTTTAGCCGCTTATCTAAATAATTCAATAGTCCAAAATGTATGGTTAGGTTGTTATAGTGAAGACATCAGAGGAGGAACCAATCTAAGCGACGCAGGATTTGCCTATCTAGCCCAAGTTTTGCCATTTATGAAGGAGCTTGTTTCCTTTGACATTTGTTTTCCGAATATCGGTGATGAAGGTATCCAGGCTTTAGCTGATGTATTAAATAGAACTCACATCAAACGTTTTTATTTGCATCATACAAAAATGGGGGACCCAGGAGGAATTCAATTAGCCGAAGCCTGGTCAACGATGCCAGCCATCGAACGAATCGTGATGGATGGCTCTGAAGTAGGCGACGGAACGATCCGGGCATTATCCTCAGTCGTTCGAAATTGTCCTGTTTTAAATGAATTGTGGGTTGATGGTAATTTTATTACTAACACGGGTGCGATCTATTTTGCAAATTTGATTCAAAATACTTCGCTACCTAGAATCGGCTTAAGAAGCACTAATGTAACCGATGAGGGAGTAATGGCGTTAGCCGGGGTTATAGTGAACTTGCCTGTTACTGTATTAGGAATGGGTAGTCGTAGTGGTGAAGAGGGTATCATCACTTTGATCAATCAACTTAATAAAACCAATATTTGGTACCTTGAATTAGTTTATAATACTTTTACTCCAAAAAGTATGGAGGCGCTCGCTCATACTCTCCCTTCCACGCAATTGAATTACTTAGAGTTAGATTATAATAATTTAAATGATCCAAAATTGATTTCTCAATTAGCTCTAGGAATTGCTGCTTCTGCTGTAGATACCCTGATTATGTGGGATAATAACATAAGCACCTCCATGAATTTATTGGGTCCAGCCATGTCTAAGCTGGATTATTTTGAAATTGTAGAAGGTAGTCTAACGGATACCAGCTTAATCGATCTATCACCGTTCTTGCCAGGCTCCTTATTAGAAACTCTCTATTTAAATTTTAATTTAATCGGTGACGAGGGTTTATTAGCTTTAACAAAGGTGCTACCAGATACGCAAATCACAGATTTATCATTGATTCAAAACCGCATCACTGATAAAGGTGCGCAAGTCATAGCACAGGTATATCCTAATACTTCTTTGAATGTACTCTACTTAATGGAGAATAATATCTCTGGAGACATATTGTATCAGGTCGAAAATTATCAATGGCAGGCATATTGTCAAGATCAACTCTGTCACGCCAATGCTCAATATAATGGTTACACCGCACCTTTAATATCAAGCGATTCATCGACGATGCATCGCCGCCCATCTTATGATGGACGGCATCGCTTAAAATCCAGTCGCAAATATGATGTTTTCGATAGGGATGTTAAAAGGGAGACTTCTCAGAAAATAACTTGGGGCGCTGGCAGTTCTATCGAAGTGATTGAAAATGATCCACTGGCAGCAACAACCGACACCACCTCAGATCATTCCGCTGGATTCCATACCACCGAATCCTTGCCAACGTGGACTCCTCCCGCCTTATCCAGTCCGACTTCAGCCGAATCATCAGCCGAATTCTTACCCACCCCCGTCGCTGCAGGAGCCATGATTATGGGTACGCTGGGATTGAGTCTTTTACTCTATAAAAATGTCACTATAGTGCAAACCGTTGCTAACGTCGGCTGCCGATTATTGCAAAATTGTTATTACAGGACTCGTGATAGCCTAAAAACCGCCGCCAATTTTTATTCGTTTCACTCGCCCCTTCAAACTGCAACAAGAACACCACTACAGACGGATTCACATCCGCCGAGCTTCAAAATGTTGAGCTAAGGCATGAGGAACGAACACTTCATCCTAAATTAATCAGTTGAAAATAATGTGATAGTATTAAGTCTCTGGAATCTAAGGAGAAAAGGATGCCAAACCACTTTTTTAATTCCAGTTTCTAACCCATTTTGTTATTGTTTTTTTGTTATTAAATTGGCATTATATACAGGCGCGCATAATTAAAGGGACAATCAATTACAAAAAAGGATTAATATAACCTTGTATTTTCTCCGGGTTTTTCTGTATATCTCTAAAAATTTTTTCCAAATTCTTCCTAATCTCGTCCTTTGAATCAAAGTATTGATTGTGAATACCTTCCATTCGAGTATAATGCCAAATACTTTCTGTAGCATTTAACTCTGGACAATAAGCAGGCAAATTTTTTAGAATTATCCATTTATAATTTTCATTAAACCATTCTAATACAATTTTATTCTTATGGTAAGGTGCGTTGTCCTGAATGTAAATCACTTTTTGCCGATAGTAATTTTTAGCTATTATTTTCTCTAAAAAATCAATGTAACTTTCCGCATTAAATTTTTCATTAGCAAAATTATACAAAAATTTTGATTGCATGATATCAATACAGCCAAATACTTTCATCGAGTTCCGGCTACTTGATACCGGTACAATAGGGGTTTCGCCTCTACGTGACCATGTCGCGTGTAATGTAGCATCCTGACGAAACGATTCTTCGTCTTCAAAAATAATTTTAGCTTTCAGTTCTTTGGCTTTTTTTTAATATTCGGGTAAATGTATCGTCTCCACCTATTTTTCTCGCCCTCCAGCTCGTGCCAATACACGCATGGGTTTCTGCATGGAATAATCCATAGACTTGAGAATTTTCCGAACATGTCCTGGATGAAACTGAACATCAAATTCATTTTCAATCACTTCTCCAATCATCAATGATGACCAGACAGCCGAAGTAAATCCATAAGCTACTGGACCATTATCAATAATGATTGACAGACTTTTAATTTGCTTCACATTCAAAGATGACGGTCTACCACTACGATGTCCTTCCAATAACGCTTCTTCCCCATGAGTCTCATAATTTTTTAACCATTCCGAAACTTTAGAACGATGCGCATGTAATAATTCAGCAATAGCTGGACCAGTATAATTTTCAGAATTTAATAGAACGGCATGAATGCGTTTAGCAACCCGGTATTCACCAGACTCTTCAGCAGCTTGTTTCAAATTAATCAATTTTTGTTTTGTTTTTGGATGTAATGACAGCATCCGGGCTTGATATTTAGGAATTTCAAAGTGCTTATGGAACTATTTTGTACTAAACAGATGAGGATTGTAATTGGATAAATTTCTGCGTTGTAATGACAGTAGTTTGAATTGACAAAAAATAGACGAAGAATTGAATTAAAAACAATTACTTTTGTATTTTAGAAAAAGTGATCCCGTGTGGTTAAAATTTAGGGTATTTGCAAAAGCGCCAATGGACGATGTAATTTGAGGAGTTGGTGGACACCGGTTTTGCCGAACTGGACGGTGACTAGTAGAAGTGGCTGCCCGCACAAGATGCAAACCAGTGGCTTGAAGTGAAAGTTTTTCTCGATTAATTCAGCATAACGGGATGTGATGATGGACAAGCTTTTTTGTTGTCCAATGAGTCGATAAACGATCGGTAATAATTTTGCTCTGAGCCGATTCGATAGGAAACCGTAGTATCGAATCATGCGAAATCCAACATCGGGAATATGTTGTACAAAACGAGCAATAAATTCTTCGGCACTGAGTTCGCATTGTTGATGAGTATTGGTAGTGTGATCAAGATAGTCAAAAACCACAGATTGACCATCGTAGTGTCTCAGTTTCGATTCAGCGATCGCTGGGCGTTTTATATATCGAGCCAGGTAGGCCACATTTCTTTTATAATCAGCAGAGGGTTTGCTGCAATAAACAATCCAATATTTTTTGTAAAGAAAATTGAGGAAATGGTTAAAGGTAAAAGTGGGATTCAGTTGCTTTTGAATAGAAGGAGGAATGATCAGTGATTGACTTTTGTAAACTTCTCGAAATAAGTTGATAATTTGATATCGCCATATTTTCATCAAGGTTTTCTGTTCAAAAAATACTGTTTCCCACTGGCTTCCATCTTCAGATAGTCCACCATTCGTTGTTGAAACATGAAGATGTACATTACGCTTTAGGTTACGACCAAAGGTATGGAGGGCAATGAAAATACCAGGGGTCAGTTTTTTTTTATGGGTGAATGTTTGGATACAGTGGGCAGCCAGGCGCGAGATTTGATTGAGCAATGAGCGGTTATACCAAAAAAAATCCCATAATTCGCAAGGCATGGTGAAAGTAATATGTTGCCAGGAGGTGTTGGGCAGGATGTTGTTTTGTTTTTCTATCCAAATTTCGGTAGCTTTTTTACCACATGAGGAACACGCTTTGCTTTTGCAAGTATGAAAAACATATTTGACGTGAGTGCAGGCGGGATTTGAGCAATGATATTCATGATAACCCCGAACAATATTTCGGCAACTGAGTAATTTAACCACGGCTATGAGGATGCCGATTCTCAAAGTGTCTTTATATTTTTCATAAAACCGGAGCCAATTTTGATTGGAAAGAAGAATTTGTTTAATGGTGTATTTTCTTTTCATCATTTAACCGATAGATACTATTGGTTTTGATTATTTCAGGGGAAGGTGATGATTTCAATGGACGTAAAAAAAGCTCAACGAGGGGGATCTGTGATGAGGATTAATCAATGTAGGCTATTTTCAGGGAGTGACGTAAGGATCGATATATAATCCCTGTTCAAATGGATCATTGAGATTGAGAGGAGGAGGCGCTTCTCGAAGCTCAAAGAAACCACAGACTGGGCAGCAGCCCACATACTGAAACGAGTGTTGAGGCCATTGGGTATCGAGGATTTTCCAAAAGCGATGGATGACGGCGTTATTTTGTTGGATGAGGAGTAATTTTTTAATGCGTTCTAAGGATTTCGATTTTTCTTTGGCGATTTGAGATAAAATTTTGTTGACCATCTGATGTTGTTCGAAATTTTTTTCAAAATTGGATGCAGTGTGAATATGCATAAGTATCTCCTTCCTGGATAACTGCAGTTAGCATAGTCAAAATGATAAAAAATAGCTACTGCCCAGTCGCCGAAGGCCTGACTTGACCTCCTGACTAAAAATCAGCGGGTCTTATAAAATTTGGCTAAAACAGGGGAAATTGTTCAAAAAATGCCTGTCATAATTTTGCCGGAATCGAGGGGTCACAAGGGGTTACAATTTGAAGAATTTGTAATAATTTTGGACAAAATGTGAAGGGCGTCCAGGTTAATAAATTACATATAAATAAATACTTACTGTAAAATCCTTGATTTTTGCCAAGAGGCTCAAACCAACGCCAGATGGTTCGTAAGCCCTTTGCGATACCTGTTCCTTGAGAAAAGGCTGGATGTCAGTCATGCAAAAAATTAAGACTGCCTGAAGTTATGAAAATAATCAGAATTAATTTTAGAAACAGCGGTTGCCTACATTGATTGAGCTAGCCAAATTCTTAAATTTTTGGCAAACCTACCCTGGCCTAATCGATGTTGGGCTTCTTATGAATTTCAAAATTAATATTATAGTTCCCACTGTTGGGCGATTATACATGATTTATAAAAAATTAGTATTTCGCGACAGACAGGCGATAAATCCCAATATTCGCATAAAAACCCAAGTGTTTTATGATGCCCATACCAGTCATTTCACTGAGTATCCTGCTTTACCTAATTTTTAATTAGGACTTTATTGGCAATTGAAAAATGAAAACCAACTAATTTGAGGGATTCCAATGTCTTGGTCAAGTCAGGAAGATAGCCTTTTTCAGCGGCCTTGGTTAATATTGCTACAGTACCAATGATTGGCAGCTTTAGCTCCACAGCCGCTTGACGTGCTCGCCAATCATCTAATAAAATCTGCCTTCATCTCTACGGCTAATACAATTGCTTCAGATTCACCTATACCCAACTGCAATTTAAGCGCATCAACAGCTAGCTTATCGCTTATGTTTTGCACTTTAATCCATGTGGCAGATAATACTTCTTTGCTACCTGGACGTCCTTCGCCGCGAATAACTACTTCCTGATAGACAGCTTGAGGTACAAAAACGTGTGAAAACAGTCGTTCTAGCAATCTTAATTCGCCGATTTTGCTTAGCGCAATTAGACAAGAAGAATCTGCTATTACGATTTTAGACATCCGCTAAACGCCCTAAATCTGCTTGCAAATCCTTATCAGAGTAGGGGATAGTGATGCCTAATTCACGATTTCTTTCCGCAAATTCCCAATAACTCATGTCACCTAATTCACATGCCTTACCGAGCGAAATACGCTTATGTTCAAAAAGAAAAAGCGCCAGCATTTTTCTTGCTTCTTGACCGGCTGTTTCAGGGGTAAGGCCAACTTCGATAGCGGGGCTAATGGGCAAATCAAAAACGACATGTAATGAATTCATCTGACGTAACCTTATAAAATTAAGAATAATGTTTGAATTTTAGGAGCTATCCTAAGTATTTTAATTATAAGCGATTTTTAAAAGAGCAGCAACCCGTGGCCTCGTCCAATGCACGGTTATTGCTGAAGTGACGGGCCTATCGGTAGCTGTAGTTGAATCTTTGCGAACATTGGGGTTGAGTAGCTGTAAGTTTTACTGATCAAAGATCAGCGGGTCTTAATAAAATGAGGTGAAACGAAGAAAACTGTTCAAAAAATCTCTGCCAATGAAATGGACTCACCTCTTTAATACGGCGTCATCATGCGTCAAAATGTTTTTTTAAACTTTTAAAGGAGGTAAGTCCATGACAAATATTACAATATTGGGTATTGATTTGGCAAAAAATGTTTTCGAACTCTGCGGGCCAGGAACGACCGGTGAAGTTGTGTACACCCGCTCGGTAAAGCGCAAAGACTTCTTACGGACGGTCTGCCAATTGGAGGGCAAGTCCCTCAACCTTATGCCGGCTAGAGAATCGTAGTGCTCGCCAAGTAGCCTTTGATATTCATCGAGTATTTGTCGAGAAATTTATCCAATCATTTGACGCCCCGCCGTCAGAATTAATTATAGATTTTGATGCAACCGATGATCCGGTCCATGGCGAACAAGAAAAAAGATTTTTTCACGGTTATTATGACAAATACTGTTTCTTGCCGTTATATGTTTTCTGTGGCCAACAACTGTTAGTGAGTTATTTAAGACCTTGTAATCAAGACGGTGCAAAGCACGCCTGGGCGATTTTATCTTTGCTGGTGAAACGGCTGCGGCAGTCTTGGCCGACAGTTAAAATGACTTTTCGAGGCGACAGTGAGTTCTGTCGCCCGAGGATGTTGCAGTGGTGCGATCATCATGATGTGAGCTATATCGTGGGAATGGCTAAAAATGAAAGGTTACTCAAATCGGCAGAATTCTTGCAGAAGCAGGCTGAACAAAATTATCAAACTACCCAGGAAAAACAGCGATTACTTTCTGAGTTTTATTATGCGGCCAAGAGCTGGAAAAAGTCTCGCCGAATCATAATCAAAGCCGAACATACTTTACAAGGCGCTAATCCTCGATTCGTGGTGACAAATTTATCCGGCGAAGCACAATGGCTTTATGACGAAGTGTATTGTGCACGAGGTGAGATGGAAAATCGCATTAAGGAACAGCAATTGGATTTATTTGCGGATACAACCAGTTGTCATCGTTGGTGGGCGAATCAATTTCGATTATTACTTTCCAGTACTGCTTATATTTTAATTTCAGCCATCCGACGCATCGGTTTATCGCAAACAGAATTATCGCAAGCGCAATGCGGTACGATTCGATTGAAGTTATTTAAAATCGGCGCTGTGATTATTCGTAATACGCGGCGGATTCGCTTTCTTCTTTCCAGCAGTTTTCCGTATCAAAATTTATTTTCACAATTAGCCGGTAAATTATGTGCGGGATAAAGTGATAGCGTGCTGTCCCCGGCACTTGCAAATAATGGGGGTTGGGGGAATTGTATCCAAAAATAAACAGGTATTGGATAAGAAAGTGAGTGGGAAATTGAAAAAAGGATGAAAGAGTTTTCTGATTCGTTTCAAATTAATCGCTCACAAAGGTTTTGGACTACAAACCTACGGTGTTATCAAAGAAAATGAAGAGATTAATTATATATAACACAAACATTAACACATCTAACACATCTTTTTTAATCACGTTGATATTTCGCTCATGAGTACTTGCCTTCGTTAAATCAATAAATAAATTATAACGGGACATATAAGTAGCTATCGGAGCGAGAGGGGTGCGAACCGAGATGTTATAAATGGCCTTACAGCTAATCCTAAAAGTTAAGGTACTATATATGCTAAGAAAACAAAAAATAGGTTGATACAAAGTTTCCGGCAACCTGTCAAATACGTAAATCCTTTGATTTGAAATTTTTTGCTTATCCGTGGAATTATTTTTCAATTCATTAATCTGGGTATGTTTATTATTTGAATTCGTAACTAAACTGAGAGCGGTTACGATCTGAGTGAAAAAATTCATCGGTTGAATTTGGCTCTTTTTTTGTTTTGCTAATTCTGCCATATGATTTTTTCTGTCCTGAGCGCAAGCTAACGCATTACTGGCTAATGTATGAGTACTTTGCATGAATGGGGAAGAGATAATCTGTTTTAAATATGAAATTATATTATCCAGGAAAATAGTGCTGGTGACCGTATAATTGGCTTTATCCATTAATTTTTGGACCACTTTTAAGGCATAAACAGAAATATAGTTATCTATAATATTCCGATCAGCCAATTTTTTTTCCATCAACAATTCTGCGTGCCGGATAGAATAAACTCTACGTTCTGAGAGGCCTTCCAGATAATTTCTAAATTCACGGAGCGTATTCAATTCAAGACATTGGCCATCGAACCTTGCCGGCATACTTTTTATAATTTTACAGAGCCTGGAATCTATTTCTATTATCACCTCATTAAAGCAGGTTTGAGAAAGATGTTGATACTTTTCTTGCTCTATCAACAGATACTGATCTTTCGCCAGGGTTTTATGTATATGCTCAATAGCTAACGGAGTAGATTCATGGATTGGCGATGGCAATTTTTCTTCTAACAATTTTTTACGTATGGTATTCAGTCGTGCACGTTCGTATTTACTATCAGTATCCTTTACGTATTGATTAATAATATAGATGTTTTGCATATTCCATGAAACTATGATATTGGAAGCATTAAAATTTCCAAGCTGAAAGTTAGAAAATTCAGATCTAATCTGTGCAGCCCGTGCATACTCCACATTGATTTTTGCTACGATGTCTTTTCTGGAAAGTTGCTGGGAATCCAACAGAAAATCTAAATGCCTGGATTCTTCTAACAGAAAACCCAAATCGTTACCTAAATAAGGCAATACACTAATATCCATATTGGTTATTTTCTCTTGCCACATCATTCCTTCCTCTGACCATAAAGGGGCATTTAATCTCTTTATGGAATGCTTTATAGTGAAAGTTCCGTAGACGCCTCCCTGCTGGGGGTATAACTGTACAAACCTCAAAACACTGGTCTCGGCCCATTGAGAGCGATTAGATGGGGCTATTTTTACAACTAATTTATCTTCCCTTTTGGAGTCAGATGCTGGCTGAAAACACATAACCCAACCTGTTCTAACGGGTAAATGTGTGTCAGGATCATATTTATATTCTTTATGATTAAAAACAAGAATGGATTTTTGTGCATCGTCATCAGGGATCAATTGAACATCTTCAGGAAATGCACCTATTCTCTTTAATGTGATGACCTGTTTCATTGTGTCCCTCCTTTAAACTGTAATTTTTTTTAGTAACTGATTTTAACACGGATGAAAGTAATTTGATATTATCGTATTACTTGCGACGACCAGGCCGGAGGAGTTACACAAGGGACAGTCACTCAAAATCCTTTTGTTTCAAGAGGATTTTTCATGCGTAGGCCCTGCCTGAACCAGGACAACAAATTGACAGGTCTGCTAACCCATTTAAAATTTTTTTGAGGAATGCTAGGATGAAAGGATTAAATTGAATAATGAGGTTTATTATGTACAATCAACAATTATGGTCATCATCAGAAGGTCTTCCTCCAAAATCCTCCCGTCCGCTGAGTTCCCCTTTGAGTGGGGCGCGCAGCTGTGAAATTAATGAAATTAATTATGATGAATTAGAGCTAAAAACCAAATTGGATGAGACCTCCTCTGGCGAAGTGTGGGCAGCCATCTACCATGGAAGCAAAGTAGCAGTTAAGTTTCATGGTTTGCCGGGCGACCTGGCCGTCGACAAAAAGGAATCAATGTTGCGCGAGGCCGCCATAATGAAAGACCTATGTTCGGAATATCTGGTGGGGCTTCGGGGCATTTGTTTGAATCCGCGTTACGGTTTGGTGATGGAATACTGCGAAGGTGGGACATTGCAAGACAGACTGGAGAAAACCAGCCAGACCATAACGCTGCAGCAAATGATCCTTTGGGCGATGGAAGTGTGTAATGCACTCCGTATATTGCATGATTTAAACATTTTGCATCGGGATTTAAAAGGCGAGAACGTTTTTCTGGGTTCACACGATGAGGCCAAGGTAGGGGATTTTGACCTGTCGTTGAAACTCCGCTCACCCAGCGAATCGAAAAAAGGGGTGAATGGGGGGTTGGTAGGAACCCCGCGCTGGTTGGCGCCGGAATTATTTTACGATAAACGGTACTCGACCGCCACGGATGTGTATAGTTTGGGGATGATTTTATGGCACATACTGACTCGCAAAATACCATTTGAGAAGGTCAAACCGTATATGTTGGAGTATGTGAAGTTGCAAGCCATACAGGAAGATTTGCCGGAAAACTGCCCGCCACTATTCCAGGAAATGATTTTGGCATGCTGGAACCCTGACCCGAACAGGCGTCCGGCAGCGGGACAGGTAGGAGACCGGTTTAAAGCGGCATGGAAGAGTATCGAGAGTATCTCGCCACCAGTCTCAACGAACCCGGAAGAGCTGAGTGAAAATGACGAGCAGGAGGTGAGCAGGTATCGAAAAGCTGCCGATCAAGGGGATGCAAGCGCCCAATACAATCTGGGTTTTTGTTATGCAAACGGCGCAGGAGTAGACAAAGATGACAAGGAGGCGGTGAGATGGTATCGAAAAGCCGCCGATCAGGGGAATGCAGACGCTCAAACCAATCTGGGTTTTTGTTATGAAACGGGCGCAGGCGTAGACAAAGATGAAAAGCAGGCGGCGAGCTGGTATCAGAAAGCCGCCGATCAGGGGAATGCGAGCGCTCAATACAACCTGGGTTGGTGTTATGCAAACGGCACAGGAGTAGACAAAGATGACAAGGAGGCGGTGAGATGGTATCGAAAAGCTGCCGATCAGGGGGATGCAAGCGCCCAATACAATCTGGGTGGGTGTTATGAAAACGGCACAGGAGTAATCAAAGATGAAAAGCAGGCGGTGAACTGGTATCGGAAAGCCGCCGATCAGGGGGATGCGGATGCTCAATACAATCTGGGTGTTTGTTATGCAATCGGCACAGGAGTAATCAAAGATGAAGAGCAGGCGGTGAGCTGGTATCAGAAAGCCGCCGATCAGGGGGATGCGCGCGCTCAGTACAATCTGGGTTGGCGTTATGCAAACGGCAAAGGGGTAGTAGAAGATGACAATCAGGCGGTGAGCTGGTATCAAAAAGCCGCCGATCAGGGGGATGCACGCGCTCAATACAATCTGGGTTCGTGTTATGAAAACGGCAGAGGAATAGTCAAAGATAAACAGCAGGCGGTGATCTGGTATCAAAAAGCCGCCGAGCAGGGGGATGTAAGGGCTCAATACAATCTGGGTTGGTGTTATGCAAACGGCACAGGAGTAATCAAAGATGACAAGGAGGCGGTAAAGTGGTATCTGGAAGCGGCCAAGCAGGGGGATGCAGGCGCCCAATACAATCTGGGTTGGTGTTATACCAACGGAGTAGGCGTAGCCAAAAATGATAAGGAGGCGGAAAGATGGTATCAAAAAGGCAATAAGTCGTGTCTGACTCCTCCGCGAGAATTAGGTATTTCTGTTCCCCTTTCCCAAAATCTCACAAGTACTTTTGGTGGGAGCGGGCGTCATCAACCTCCCCCGACAGCAACGAAAACGGAACGATTTAATTTTATCTAACGGGATAGTTTCGGATCACTGATGAAAAAAGCTCTTTTTTTAAATCAATCGAATATCCGATGAACATTGTGCCTCATTGCAGCCATTAGCAGATGATGGCTATTCTGCAACGTCTATTCGGCGATAGCGTCCATGTGATCAATCCGGCGTTGTCTTTGCAGGCGTCGACGGGGAGAAAGCACTGACCC